>DLHT01000018.1:0-78371 GCA_002483365.1 Cellvibrio sp. UBA7661 | reverse complement strand
TTTTTGTTTTATGAGTCTATTTTTCTGAATCAATGCACATCCAAAACATCTACATATTGCACGCCCGAATCGGAAGGTTTTAGCTGCGGTGCGATACCACAGGAGTCATCGGCATCATCTTCTGATTGCGCATTTTTATTAATTTCAAGATCAGTAAAGTTGAATAAATTTAAATCTGCCAATTGTGATGGCTGCACATTACGAATAGCTGAAAAAATCGTTTCTGTGCGCCCTGGGAACTGCTTTTCCCATTGCTGCAGCATATCTTTTACTACTTGACGCTGTAGATTCTCCTGTGAGCCGCACAGGTTGCACGGAATAATAGGAAATCCTTTCATCTCTGCAAACTGTGCAATATCTTCTTCGGAGCAATAACTAAGCGGCCGAATAACAATATTGCGTTTGTCATCAGATAGCAGCTTAGGCGGCATTGCTTTTAGTTTTCCGCCAAAGAACATATTCAAAAAAAGAGTTTCAATAATATCGTCGCGATGGTGCCCCAGTGCGATTTTGGTCGCGCCAATTTCATCAGCAAAACCATACAAGGTTCCCCTGCGTAAACGCGAGCAAAGTCCACAAGTCGTCTTTCCTTCGGGGACGACCTCTTTGACGATACTGTAGGTATCACGCTCGATAATATGATACGGCACTCCTAACTGCTCAAGATATTGAGGCAACACATGCTCAGGAAATCCAGGTTGTTTTTGGTCCATATTAACCGCCACCAGCTCAAATGAAATAGGAGCAGTTTTTTGCAGGCTCATCAAAATATCCAACATGGTGTAAGAGTCTTTACCACCCGACAAGCACACCATCACCTTGTCGCCATCTTCAATCATGTTGTAATCAACAATTGCTGAACCCGTAAGGCGACGTAGACGCTTTTGCAGTTTGTTGAATTCGAGGCGGTCTTTGCGTTCGTGTAACTCTTTCATGGACTTAAAACTCATGGGAAAACTGGGATACCAACGGCATTGCCGGTGAGCGGCGCATTGTACGGATTTTGCGCGCAAGTTGAAATCAATCGCACCTGACGCGGCAATGCTTTGCCGGTCTATAATTCTGTAAATCGTAAAAGATCCCTTTGGCCCCCCAACCACTCTGATTCTTTAGTATCTGGCATAAGGCTTGCTCTTACCCTAATGAGGCCCCTTAGGAGTGAACCAAGGGAGAATTTTTGCCGTGTGGAGGTAGACATGTCACTGTTTGATAAGCTGTTTAGAAAAAACACCGCTAAAAATCTAGCTAAAAGTACAGGTGAGGAAAAAAACAGCGATACTGAAAGCACGCCTATTCCTCTTCAATATATTGCACTTGGCGAACTTCAAAAGCAGCGCCAACAGTTGGAAGTAAAAATTACCGGAGCCAGCCGCACTTACCAAAGTATGATTCTGGCCCTTGATATAGAGCGAGGCCTGCTCTGGCTGGATGATTTATTTCCACAGCAGCTTATTCTTGATGTGGGAGACGAAATTACAATTCGCCACCACCGTAATGGTGAGCAACTGGTTATTCAAGCCGCAATCGTTGCCTTAGGCTCTACTTATGGCGCATCCGGATTAGCAATTACATTACCTGAATCGGTTAACTACCAACCCAGACGCAGCTCTCCCCGCTTCACTATTGGCCACCAATCTCCTTTATCAGTCAAACTTCGCACCCTTGGCCAGGAACCTTGTTATGGGACGCTGCAAGACATTTCCAGTGGTGGTTTGCGCGTTATGGTGGCGGGCAACCTAATTCCCCATTTACGTCATGGAGCTCTTTTGCCACTGTGCGAAGTGAATATCAGCGATGAACTACAGATTCGGTGTCGTGCCAGAATTTGTGCTTTCCGCATAGGGCGAAGCCCTTATCGCCACACCCAAATCAGTATCAAATTTATCGACCTTGAGGAGGAAACACGCGATTCGCTCACCCGATTTCTGCAAGAGTCAGACCTCGGACAGGCAGGCCAGGCCTGGAATTCCTATGCAGCCTAAGCCTTAACGGCATAAGACAGCTAGAGATTCGCCAATTTTAGACTAGGCTTGATAGGCAATGAATGATTTACACTCCCACTTTGATTGCAGCCAATACATTGGCTGCTTATAGGTTGTTAAAGAGCTCAAAAAAGCTAGTCGATTTATCAGGATTTTTCCCATGCGTAACAATGGTCACACCACCGGTAAAGAAGTACACCTTTCGGCCCAGGATGAGATTGTTTCATCCTCTGATCTCCGTGGGGATATTGTATTTTGTAACGAAACCTTCTGCCGGATCTCAGGGTTCACACAGCAAGAGCTTATCAACCAACCGCACAACATCATCCGCCATCCCCATATGCCTCCTGCCGCCTTTGGTATGCTGTGGAATACATTAAAAGCGGGCAAACCCTGGATGGGTATTGTTAAAAATCGCTGCAAAAATGGTGACCATTATTGGGTTGATGCCTATATCACACCATTGATGCAAAACGGGCAGGTTTATGGTTATGAATCAGTCAGAACCAAAGCTGATCCTGATGTTATACGACGGGCAGAAAAGGTTTACGACCGATTGAATCAAGGTAAATCCCCCTACTCCACTGCAGACTATCTGTGGGGTAAGTTCGGGAGCAGTACACTTATCGGTCTAGCCAGCTGGGTACTAATGTTAATTACATTCTTTATCGCACAAGGCTTTTCGCTAACCAGTGCGCTTGTTTCCTTGATTGTTGCTGTTTTGATTTCCGGATGCGCACAACAAATACAGTTGAATCGACTTGCACAAGCATTGAATGAAGCAAGAGAGACAATTAATGATCCTTTTGCCGCCTACATTTACACAGGGCGTACTGACGCTACCGGTGAAATTGAGCTAGCGCAACACGCGATTAAATCTCGCTTGCGTACAGCATTGGGGCGCTTTAGAGAATCCGCGAAAGAATTACAAGGCAAAGCAGGTGCAGCACATCATCAGGCTCGCAAAACTTATGAAGGCATGAATGCGCAGCAACATGAAACAGCCGGTGTTGTGACAGCCATGCAACAAATGGCAATTGCTGTACAGGAAGTGGCCAGCGGAGCAAACCAGACATCAATGGCTACTGGAGCCGCAATAGATGAGGTTGATAAAGGTAATCAGGTAATCGAAGGCGCACGCCTGGCGATTGATGATTTATCTCGCACCGTCGGAGCATTGGGCAATGTACTCAACAAGCTCAGCGAAGACAGCAGTAAAATAGCCAATGTTGTCGATGTCATCCGCGGCATTGCAGAGCAAACCAATTTGTTGGCATTAAACGCTGCAATTGAAGCAGCGCGTGCAGGTGAACAAGGGAGAGGGTTTGCAGTAGTGGCTGATGAGGTTCGCTCCTTAGCTCAGCGAACACAGGAATCCACCGGTGATATACAACAGATTATTGGCAATCTCGGTAAGGCAACCGATGATGCTAGCCTCAATATGAAAAACTGTCTGGATCTTGCTGAGCGCAGTGTAAGCGAAATGGGCAATGTACGGGCTGCCCTGGATGCGATCTCCCATTCTGTGAATGCCATTGATCAAATGTCACACCAGATCGCTGCAGCAGCTGAAGAACAATCGTCTATGGCATTGGAAATCGAACGAAATACCCAATCTATCGCACACATCGCCGATAGAGCGCAACAAGAAGTCAGCATTGCGGATGAACTCAACGGTGAGATGGATAACCTGTCACAGAAGCAATTAGATTTGATCGTCAGGTTTAAATAGACATCAATTTAAAGAAACATCGAATTAATGCGTGAAATTGATTCTGATTTTTGTAAAAAATTTCGTTAAGCTGAATAAGGTAATTACATTTTGCTGTACGAATGATGTGGATTAAACATGATATACAACCAAGAAATCGCCAATCATGATTTGTTACGTTTGGATCGTGCTCATGTTTGGCATCCTTACACATCTTTTAGTAATCCAGGTTTGGTGACACCTGTAAGTCACGCTAAAGGCGTTGAGTTGTATCTTACCGATGGACGTATACTCATTGATGGTATGTCGTCCTGGTGGAGCACATTGCATGGCTATAATCACCCGGTATTAAATCAAGCCATTACCGAACAATTGGGAAAGATGGCACACGTAATGTTTGCAGGTATTACTCATGAACCCGCAGTAAAGCTGGCCAGTACACTCGCAAAGATTACGCCGCATGGCCTTAATAAAGTTTTTTTCTCTGACTCGGGATCTGTCGCGGTTGAAGTTGCTATGAAAATGGCAATTCAGTATTGGCACGCTCAAGGACAAGCCCAGCGCACCATGTTCCTCTCACTCAAAAATGGATACCACGGCGATACTTTTGGTGCTATGTCGGTTTGTGATCCTCACTCGGGTATGCACAACTTATTTCATCATTCATTACCACATCATTTATTTGCCGAAGCTCCACCTTGTGGTTTTGATATTCCATTTCAGGAATCCCACATCGCGAAATTTGCACAACACATTCAACAACATCGCCAAAAAATTGCAGCGGTTATTGTTGAACCTATAGTGCAAGGTGCAGGCGGAATGCGTTTTTATTCACCAGAATATTTACGTCGCGTACGCGAGCTGTGCGATAAGAATGAAATACTGCTGATCGTAGATGAAGTGGCCACAGGCTTTGGTCGGACCGGAAAATTATTCGCTTGTGAATACGCCGATATTAGCCCCGATATTATGTGCATAGGCAAAGCATTATCTGCCGGCTACATCACCCTTGCAGCAACATTGTGTAACGATAAAGTGAGCAATGGTATTTGTGGTACCAATAACGGAATTTTTATGCATGGCCCGACCTATATGGCCAACCCCCTCGCCTGTGCAGTTGCCAACGCCAGTATCGACTTGTTGCTCAACTCAAATTGGCAAGAGACTGTTGCAAACATAAGCCAACAAATGAAAGAAGAGTTGGCCCCTTGCAAAGATTTCTCGTATGTTGCCGATGTAAGAGTGCTTGGTGCAATAGGCGTTGTTGAGTTAATAGATACTATCGACACCAGTAAACTGATGGCTTTGTTTATTGAACATGGTGTATGGATCAGACCATTTGGACGAATTATTTATTTAATGCCTTCGTTTATTATCGATAAAGAAAGCCTAAGCAAATTAACATCCGCCATATTGAAAGTTGTTTCCACTTTGGCCAAATAGCCGCCGGGTAAAAATATAATCTGTATACAAAAATCCCCGCTAATGCGGGGATTTTTGTATGCGCAACAACACTATTTTATTTTACGAATACCTACTGCATCACGCACTTTTTCTAATAAAGGCCGACTGTATGCGCGAGCTTTTTCTGCGCCCTTTTGTAGCACATCTTCAATGTGTGCGGGATTAGCCAACAAAGATTCGTATTTATCCCGAGCTTCAGCTAACTGACTATTGATCAGTTCGAATAGTTGGCGTTTTGCTTCACCCCATGCAATCCCTTCTGCGAACTGCTGGCGCATGTAGGTATTTTGTTCAGGTGTTGCAAAGGCCTGCCAAATTTGAAAAACAGGTGACGTATCAGGGTCTTTGGGCTCGCCAGGTTCAAGCAAATTAGTCAGAATTTTATTTATTGATTTTTTCAGTTGTTTTTCGGGTAAAAATAGTGGAATGGTGTTGCCATAACTTTTACTCATCTTACGTCCATCCAAGCCTTGCAACACTGCGCTAACATTGTCGTCCACTTGAGCTTCAGGCAATACGAAATGTTCACCATAGTGATGGTTGAAGCGCGCAGCAATATCGCGAGCCATTTCTATATGCTGAACCTGATCGCGTCCTACAGGCACCTTGTTGGCATTGAACATTAAAATGTCAGCAGCCATCAAAATGGGATAAGAATACAGTCCCATGGTAATACCAAAATCGGTGTCTTCGCCTGCCGCAAGATTACTATCAACAGATGCTTTATATGCATGTGCACGATTCATCAATCCCTTTGCCGCCATGCAAGTCAATACCCAGCATAATTCAGGAATTTCAGGCACATCAGATTGACGATAAAAAATAGCGTTGTCGGTATCCAAGCCTAAAGCCAGCCAGGTTGCAGCAATTTCACGGGTAGATTGATGAACCAAATCGGGATCCTGACATTTGATCAGGGCATGGAAATCAGCCAAAAAATAAAACGATTGCACATTGGCACTTTGACTTGCTTGAATTGCCGGACGTATCGCGCCGACATAGTTTCCAAGGTGAGGAGTGCCAGTAGTGGTAATACCAGTTAAAACACGTTGTTTATTCATAGTGCCCTATCTATCTCTGTTCTTGGCAGTTGCTTGATGTCATTAAAATTCGGTGAAGAAGATCTGGCCGACATGATACAGGCAAGCAAACCGATTTGGCAGCATTAGAGCCCAGCGTAATGCGCTGCTGAATCTTTTAGGATACAACTATTAAAACCAGCTTGGGCAAGTAGATGGGCTGCAACATCACAGCGTCGCCCAGAATCATCGGTTACGACATAGGTAATTGTCTCATCGAGATTCTTGAGATGGTTGCGTAATTGATTGAGGGGAATATTCCGGCTTTCCGGGACTGACTCTCCCCTTCGCTCAACCGGTAATCGAACATCAATGATCTGGTAGGCTGGCATATCATCTGAACGTGCCTTCAGCTCATCTGCGGTAACATACTTTAAAACCGGCTCTTGCAATAACTCACGAAAATCTTCTTTGTCGAGCTTCATCACTTTACCGGGGGTGATCATTTTAATAGTGGCATTGCGTGTGGTATCCCCCACCAATGCTTCCTCACCAAAATATTGTCCTGGGCGCAATGCCGCCAATATCTTATCGCTTGTATCCATTACGATGGCACTACCCGACTCCAGCACATAAAAAAAGTCACCGCGCTCGCCCTGACGAATAACAATTTCATCAGCTTGCACTTTTTGTGCTTTGAATCGTATGAATAGCTGACGGATATTAGCTGGAGGTAAACGACTAAATAGAGGCGACTGCAACAGTGAAGACATCCAATCACTGTCGTCATGCAGGCTCACACCAGATGTTTCTGCCTCCTCATCATTGGACTCGCTCCAAGCAAGTACCAAATCAAGAAAATCACTATCGACAGACAAAAGCGTAACGTCCGACTTGGCAACAGCAGATACTTGCGTTGGCTGGGTGATATTTAGAGGAGAACGGCGCGATTCACTAGCGGGATTAATAGTATTGATTTGGAAGCCTGAATCAATCAAATCAACAGTACCACTGACCAAATATACTTTTTCAGGAAATGGTCTGCCGCGTTTGAAGATAATAGTGCCTTTAGTCACTTCACGCAGGTTGGCTTTTTCCGCTACTTGAATAATATATTCATGATTCAGGGTGTTAAACGGCGCAAAAGACGCTAAGACATCAAGGCTAATCGCCATTTCTCACTCCACAACTACAGGGCATCATTCATAAGGACAAGTAAGACTCTTAGAGATGAATTATAAACAGGCGATAAACTCACATGGCGCTTCAGTACCCAGTCTTAGCACTGGATCACAACAGTTATGCGAGTGACTGCGCTTTCATCTACATTATATACGGCAGATTAAAGTTGTCTTACTGAAAATGCTTTTAATACTCAGGCGTTTTTATGTGGTGGCAATTCTTGCCAATGGCACGTTCGGATAAGTGAAAAAAGCGCTAGCAACCAGATAGAGATACCAACTATCTAAAGCACCCGCCAATTCCCGAATTGAATGCATTGCAAAAGTCGGCACACCTACATCAATTGTTTTTACGCCAACTTCGGATGCGACTATTGGTCCAATAGTGCTTCCGCATCCCATATCTGTGCGCGCCACAAAAGATTGCACAGGAACCTTCACCTGTTCACACAGAAGTCGGAAAAAAGCACTGGTTTCACTGGTAGTCGCATATCGCTGATTGGCGTTAATTTTAATCACGGGGCCCCGGTTCAATAATGGCCCATGATTTTCGTCATGCTTATCCATAAAGTTGGGATGTATTCCGTGTGCATTGTCAGCAGAGATCATCATTGAACGCTCAATCGTTCTAACACGGGTTTCAGCATCTGGCAGCAATCGCTCAAGAAAATGTTGCAGCATAGGCCCTTTGGCACCGCAACAAGAAGCGCTACCAATCTCCTCATGATCTGTACAAATGAGCAAGCTTGACACTTTATTATCTGCATTAAGTAATGATCGCAACCCTATGAAGCAACTTAATAAATTATCCAGTCTTGCGCTTGCAATAAAATCGTTCTCCAACCCTACTAAAGCGGGAGGCTGGGTATCATAAAGACTGATTTCATAATCAAGAACCTGTTTGATTGCCAAGCTTGGGTTATTACGTTGAAGCTCGGCCTGCAATAACTCCCGAAACCTGGGAGCCGGTGAGTCATCTGCAGGCAACTGCAATACCAATGGCACTATATCTTTTTGCGAATTGATTGAGCGGGCATTATTCGCCTCCCGATCAAGATGAATTGCCAAACTAGGGATGATGGCAACTGGCCTACCAAAATCTATTAATTCGCTTGCGATACTGCCGTGCTCATCGCAGTAGGTAACACGTCCCGCCATTGATAAATCGCGATCATACCAAGGGGCCAATAAGGCTCCACCATATACCTCGACTCCTAATTGAAAGTAACCACGGCGATTCAGCTCTGCGCGAGGCTTCACTTTAAGGCAAGGACTATCGGTATGCGCACCAAGCATGCGTATACCTGATTCAGCTAACGGGGAGTGACCATAAATAAATGCAAGAATTGAAGAGTCATTGCGCGTTAACCAATAACGGCCGCCGGGCTCCAAGTTCCAGGCATCGCCCTCATGCAGCCGGGTAAAACCAGCCTCAGACAATTGATCAGCAAGATTTTTTGCAGCATGAAAAGGTGTGGGAGATGCTTGCAAAAAACGAAGTAGATTTTCATTGAAATCTATTTGTGTGTGCGGGGATTGCATCATAAAACTTACCCAATCTAATCTGAATGACGGATGCGCTGACGCTTTTGCCAGGAAACACTATCGCGCAAGTAAACAGGTTGGGCATCAAGCACATTGACAGCCCGCCCCTGTGTCCAGTGCTCCGCAGCGATGAGCGCAATATCGCTTGCATGAGGATAAGTGTCCATAACTATAGCCTTGGCACCTGATACTTGCATATCTGGATAATGCCACCCCGAACCTATAGCCACAAAATGGCCATCTAATGATTGGACGCGGGGATCGTTAACCAACGCCTCAGGAGACATCACCTGTTCATTACCTACTGCTTGAACACTATTCCGGTGTGGTTGGAACATCCCCCAATAAACCTCATTCATGCGCGCATCCAACGCAGCGATTATTGGATATTGGTTATCAGGATTTGCACGCGTATATGCCAAGGCTTGAGCTTCAAGCGTGGATACAGGAATAACAGGTAGTTGGGTGCCAAACGCCAGGCCTTGGACTATGCCGGCACAAATCCTTAAACCTGTAAATGAGCCTGGCCCACGACCAAACGCAATCGCATCAAGCTCCTTCAGGGAGATTCCGGATTGTTTGAGCAACTCATCAACCATCGGCAACAGTCTTTGAGTATGGCTCTTCGCAGCCAATTCAAACACACTGTTCAACTCCCCCTCTTGATAAAGGGCAACAGAACAAGCGTCCGTAGAAGAATCCAAGGCAAGAATCAGGCTCATAATGTAAGAAAATTTAATAAAGGCTGTAAAAATCGAAGACAAAAAAATAGGCTCCGCAGAGCCTGTTTTTACTGTAGGTCGGTCAATTATCCCAATACAGTCAACAGCTGTTGGCGAATCCCATCTACACTCCCGATACCGCTTATACGTGTATATTTGGGTACTCGGGATTTACCGGATGCTGCCAAATTTTGATAAAAACCAACCAGAGGCTCTGTCTGATCGTGATAAACGCCCAAACGCTTGCGCACAGTTTCTTCTGTATCATCTAGACGTTGGATTAGTGGTTCACCAGTGATGTCATCATGCCCTTCCACTTTGGGAGCATTATGAATAACGTGATACACACGGCCAGATGCCTCATGAACACGACGACCACTTAAGCGGGCAACGATTTCTTCATCGGGTACATGTATCTCAATAACATGATCAATATCAACACCCGCATCCAACATTGCTTGTGCTTGTGGGATGGTGCGAGGAAAGCCATCAAACAAAAAGCCGTTAGAGCAATCACTGGAAGCAATGCGTTCTTTCACCAAAGAAATAATCAGGTCATCAGGCACCAAGCCTCCAGCCGCCATTATATCCTTAGCTTGTAAGCCCAGCGCAGTACCAGCCTTCACGGCTGCACGTAACATATCACCAGTAGAAATTTGGGGAATTCCAAACTTTTCCATGATTAGTTGCGCCTGGGTACCCTTGCCTGCACCAGGTGCGCCCAACAATATCACTCTCATCTCGGATTGCTCCTCAGCATTATTTTTATCGGGTCACGGCAACTGCTCTAAAACCCCGAAAATTGGCAACAAGATGCCTAACAAAAGAGGCGTTACGATACACGCCCATGACATCAATCACAATATGCAGGCTGATTTGCTTCCTAGTAAATGCCCTAAAGTAGGTAAATTTTTATGAAAAGCCGAGCTGAATTCGACAACACGATTAAACTTATCCTCAATTTATTGCAATATCAATAATCTCATCCTAGAATACCTCTTTTATGTTACACCTCAGGAATCACTTATGGGCAAGTCTGTTGAGCTCGATGAATACGACCGCAAAATTCTGCGCGCACTCCAGGAAAACGCCGATTATTCAATGGCAGATTTAGGCAATATGATCGGCCTTTCCCACACCCCCTGCTGGCGCCGACTAAAGCGATTGGAGGTTGAGGGAGTAATTCGAGGCAAGGTTACATTACTTGATCCAAAGCTACTCAATCTCGGCGTGACCGTTCATGCCTATATCACTATCAAGAACCACGACGCCCCTTCTCTTGAGGCATTTGAGGAAACGGTGCAGGCCATACCAGAAGTCGTTGAGTGCTATTCGACAAGTGGCGAAAAAGATTATGTATTACGTGTGGTTGTAGAGAGCGTTGAACATTATGAGCGCTTGATGAAGCAAACCCTTATTCACCTACCAAATATAGGCTCAATTAATTCAGCATTTGCATTGAAGCAAGTAAAATTCACGACACAATTACCCATTTAATAATGCACTGGCGTATTACCAAAATATAAAAACCCAGTGAGTCTGGTTGCCACCCTTGATTGATCTTCATAAAGCGGACTTTATCTGAAGTCCGTTTTTTATATAGTCGGGAGAATCAGAAGTCATTAGCTAACGGAATGTTACTGGAGGAAGCCCTGCCAACATGAGGAACTCTGTGAGATATCTGTTCAGTGCTTGAAATCCAAATAGCGTTGGACCGGCAAAAAATACCTAATACTTCAAGTTGTTATTCTGTCTAAAAAAGCTTTTGCCTGGCTCGTATCAAATGGCCAGCCCAACTCATCTAAATGATGTGGCGATTTCAATACTGGAATTCGCACACCATAACGCTCAACCAATTCATCTGATTCAGCGATTTCGATTTCTTCCAGATAGAGGGAATAATAGTTTAACAAAGGGGACACAATCTCCTTGGCCATCTCACATAGATGACAGCCAAGGGTTGAATAGAGATACACGGGTTTCATAACAAAATCTTCATAAGTATGGCGGAGCAACAATTATTGCTGCCGACTCATAAAACATCAAATTAATAAAACCCTATTATTAACGACTAACGCAATTCCAAAGCAAACATTTCCTCGATGAAGTCGCGGAATCGTTTGCCTTGTAATTGATCCATTTCACCTTCGCCAGTAATTTTCTCTGCCATACCAGACAACAGCGACTTAGGCTCATCAAAAATAGAAGCGCGATCCAAGCTATCTAACAAATTTTTAATAAAATTTCCTAATGGCAACAATTGGTCAGTTAGCAATGCAGGCTTATCGATACCTCCAGCATTATTACCTGGCTCAAACGTTTGATAAGCTTGGGTGACCTGCTGTATTTCTGCCTGAGCCAGATTGAGTGAGAAACTGCCGATCTGTTCAGCGTCGTATCCCAGATTCATTGCTTGCTCAAATGCAGAATCTAAATTGCCTTCAAAAAATTGTCCGGCAAGATCATTTACTCGCCCCAGCAAATCATTAATTGCAGCCAACTCATCTTCGTTCAATTCACCCTCGATTGAGAACGAAAAGGATTCGCTGGAGCTATAACTCGCATTCATGGCGCTTACAGATTGATTACCCCGGGAAGCGCGACCAGCCTCGACAGCAAAACCTTCACTGGAGCTTGCCTTGATCGTCACTATGTCGCCTTCTTTTGTTCTCAGCTCAAAGCTGAATTCACGAGCGCGACCATACTCATAATTGCCATATCCCATGTAGCTATTGGCGGCAGGGACAGCGCCAGCAGCAGGAAGAAAATCCGGTACATCAAGCTTTGCAGGCGAAGAGGCTTTAGGTGCTGCTGTTTTCACAATTTCAGATTCAGTTTTCGATGGGCTTGCAGGAATCTGTTCAGTGGTAGATTGGATGAATTTAGCACGCAACTCATCCACACCTTCAAGCACCAAATCATAGGTTTTCCCGATATCAGCCTTAATTTCCGGAGACAACAGACTCAATGCCTCCAGCTTCTCACTCGCTTCCGCAAAGCCTTTTTTAAAGCCCGCCAAGCCTGCTTCTAATCGTGCTTGCAGCTCCTCTTGGGATGCACCGTCAGCAACGTCCATTTGCAGTCTACGCTCGATGAAGCCAAGAATATTAGAGGCAACTTTCTCAGCGGTGAGTGGTTCAAAGGTTTCGTATTCCGCACTGGCTGCCTGCCCTCGCGAGCTGATTTTTTCATAGGCCTGAGCGAGGGTACGGTTAACTATTTGCAGGGCAGTTTGACGCTTATCCTCAAAACTGACGGATAGAATTGTACTTGCCGTAACGACACTGTTTTTTCCACCTGGGGTGAAATCCCCGGTTTTGGACGCTAATTTATCGGCATCTGTGGGTGTACCGGCTGTTTTATTACCCGGTACGTTCGTTGAAACGGAAGGGTTATTTAAGGAAGAAATGTTCATAAGATCACCTGAGTGCGGCAGTATCTGTCTGTGGCATCACAGGGTTTCGGCCATTTTCTGCAAAGCTTCAATAATTATTTTCTCGTTAAGATCAGGGTTGTTATAACTATAACAGCCAATACCCCCAAGAAAATTAATCCGAATCTACCTTTGACGTTATCAGACGCGGGCTGTGGCTGCATAGCAGCAGCGGAGCGATTAGGTGATGAAGCACGAGTCGGTGTAGATGCTTTTTCACGCGCAGGCCTGGGTTTTATTTCAGGCACATCAGGTTTTACAGGAGCTTTGCGCACCGTCGTTTTGGCCATATCATCAGTCGGCCCCATGACACCGAATGTCAGAGCATCGAATCGCAATTCATCACCACGTCTTACCCTGGCCTCCGCAACACGTTTACCATTCAGGAAAGTGCCATTGGCTGAATCCAAATCTTTGACAAACAACATACCGTCAATTATTTGCAGTTGGGCATGACGGCGGGATAAATGTGCAGCAGCCAAACTGATGTCACAATCATTAGAACGACCAATAACATTGGTCTCTTTTAACGGGTATATTCTGTTGGCCAGCGCAGTATGGTGAGCCTTGAGGGACCACCCCGTCACTTGCGGAGTGCGCAGTTGCGTCACGTTGGCAGATTCTTCTGCAACAATTTTGGCTTCGCGTTTGGGATCGATCACGACAAGCTCAACACGACCCAAACTAATTTGATCATCCGGTTTAAGCTCACAAGCACCCGTCACTGCCTGTCCATTGACGATTACCGGCTGCGTAGGTATCAAATTACGCAGTGTGAGATGCTCATTATCAACCAACACCTCCATATGGACATCACTGGCTAAAGGATCATCAATGACTAATGCATTTGTTGCCGAACGACCTATAGTGATTTTCGGCTCAACCAGCCATACCGCATTGTATTTATTATCTTTAAAGCGGATTTTAAGCATAGGATCAAACCTGAAAATAGAAAAAATTGGACTTAGATGATGCAATAGCAGTCAGGTGATTTCAACACCCAATCTGGATGTATCCGGCATCATCAAGGTAAATACAATTTCAGCACGCCGCCCCCCAAAGGTCCATTGTTGGCAATCGTCATGTACCCTTGCCCTTTTTTGGTTTTGTGCAATTCAAGCACCTTGCGCGCGAATAGCAAACCCAGCTTGGTATTACCGGAATTAAAAGATACTGCTGCTTGTGGCAATGGCCCCAATAGCATGCTATCGGGATAACCTTGACCATCATCAGCCACTGCAATACATAAAAAACCATTTTCTTCTGTTGCACTCACCAACAGCTGCTTTTTGCAGTAACGCGCACAATTTACAATCAAATTATTTAATACGCCCCCCACCAATTCATTATCAAAATACCAAACCAAATCAGGATCACAATCGATTTGTATATCAATATTGCGTGATTTTAATAAGGTATCATTCCGGGCAATTTGCTCTTCAATAATATCGATAGCATGATGCTCATCTATCAATATCGCCAAGGTTTTCTCATCCATCTTGTAGAGTGATAGCAGCTGAACCAGCTCGCCATTGATGCGCGCAGCCTCATACTCCAATGTCGAAAAAAAGCGTGCTTGCTCGGCATCTTTTGGTGGGGAGCTCTCCATCATTTCTGCAAGCGTGTGCAACAACATCCCCAATGAGTTTTTCATATCGTGCACACTCGAAGCCAGCACGAATGCAAAATCAATAGGAACCTGTGCGGAGTTATGACTATCAGAATGATGATCAGATATAGAATTCACAATTAACCTCGACTATTTTTTTCATACGCTTTTACCAAATTGGTATAGACCTCACTCAACTGGCGATAACGTTGATATTGGGGATGCTGCGAGGAAATGATTGCACTCGCTTTGGTAAAGGCCTGCTGTATTTTTTCGCTGGTAGCCTGTTCAAAATTACTTTTCAATTTGTCGATCATAGCCTGCACATAGTTCAACCGAAGACCAACATGGTTAGGTAGCTTTTGCAATGCAATTTTGAATGAATCTGCGGCTGTGGAAAAATCTTTGGCGTTATAGGCAGCAATACCTTTTTTATTAATCTCCGCCACCATCAGCTTGTTTTTTTCACTGCGCGGTTCGTCCAACAACACATCCAACTTCTGCAATTGATCCTCATTACTTGCATAATGCTGTAACAGATCCGCCAAGCGTCTTTGTGCCTCATCTGTTTTACCAAGAACGCGTAAGGCACGAACCATTTCAATTTGTACAGGAAGCGCATCGGCATCCTTGGTGTTACCTAAAACAGTTTGCGCACTACTCAATGCTTCTTGTGCACGACGCTGATCGCCAGCACATACCTGCAATTGACTTTCAAGGAGTAATGATTCGGCTTTTTTGAGCTGGGTTTTACCGAAGTTATCCTCATAATTCACTATGCAATTAATTGCATCACGAACCAAAGGCTTGGCTAACTCTTTATCGATTGAATGCAAATCAATTGTTGTTTGGGCAAATAATGAATGCACCTCTGCTTTATCAAAACAGGAGTGCTCGCCAAGTTTAACTGCACGCCTTAGTGCGTTTGCAGCCGTAACCAAATCATTATTTTGTTGCGCAACATCGCCTAACGCTTGCTGCCTAAGAATAGAAAGAGGTGAAATATCAGTGGCTTTCTGCAAAATATTTTGCAAGCCTTCCGTATCATTTTGCAATTTGAAAAGCTCTGCCTGCAAATCATACGCTTTCATGCAAAGGGGATTTCCCTGCAGAATATTTTCCAACCACTGTTGTGCGCCCAGATAATCATGCTGCGCCAATTTTGTTCGCACCATTCCCAACTGAGCCCATTCCAATTCACGATTATCCAACACTGTGCGATACAGCTCTTCTGCAGCAGCCACATCATTGTTGGTTAAATAAAGTTGGCCCAATAATTTTTGGCAACTATTGGTGTGGCGGCTTCCATTGGCGATAAGCTCTTTACAGAGTTTGATTGCCTGTTGGTTATCCCCCGCTTTTTGGGCTACCTGAATTGCTTTTAACTCAGCGCGTTGTTCAATTAAACGACTCAGACGCTGGTCAAGCGCTTTCGGTGTAATTGGCTTGGCAAGATAGGCATCGGGCTCATAGTCATAGGCAGCCATAATGATGCTTTTACTGGATTCTGCCGAAACCAGTATAAACAGACTGTCAGCACAGGGGTTGTCGGTCGAGCGAAGCTCTTCCAGCACCTGCTGACCACTTTTGCCTTTGCCAAGGTTGTTGTCGCAGAGAATCAGGTCGTAGGTGCGTGCCCTGCAAAAACGCAGTGCCTCTTCGCCGCTTGCTGCTGTATCAACATTCCCTATCCCCAGATCCATCAACATCTTATAAAGTGTGCCACGGAAATTTTCGAAATCATCAATAATCAGCGCGTGCATCTTGTAATAGCCAAGATCAGCCATGCCTTTACCTCCAGAAAGAAATCACAGTAAGGATAGCTCAGGATTACCCGAGTGCTAGGCTTATTATTGTTGGCTTATTGAGTGGGAATACTCAGGTCGCATCGACAGAAGGATTGCGGCGGCGAGATTGAAATAACTGGTTACCGCCCTGCATTTTGGCACTGTGTTTGGCCTCAGCCAGTAATTGTGAAACTTGATGATGGGTTTTGCATAGATTTACATCAGGAAGGACGCAACCTATTGCCAGGGTCAATGCTCCAAATTTTTGCCGCCGCCCCTGCCGATCAAAACTCCAATATTCAGGTGAATTACCAGGCAAAAATTGACGGCTGACACTTTCAAATTTGTGCAGTATTTGTTCGCAACGCTGTTGCCAATTGGCACTGCAAAACACCAGGATAAAATCATCGCCCCCTACATGGCCAACAAAATCACATCGCTCATCAACGCTCTCGCTCAGAATTTTCCCCAACTGCAATATCACCTCATCGCCTGCGCTATAACCAAATGCATCATTAAAAGGTTTAAAGTGATTGATATCGCAGTAAGCAACAACGAATTCCTTTTGGGTCAAAAGCAAATGATCTACACATTCGTATAAAGGAACATTGCCGGGTAATTGCGTTAACGGGTTGCTGTGGCGCGCAGCGCGCAATTTTTCCTCTGTAATCGCACGCAATAAATCACGCACCTTACCTACACCACGATAGCGCTGCTGTTCGCACACAATAAAATCCACGCTAAGATTTTGCTGTGGATCTTCACTGATAATTTGTCCTACTACTTTAAGTTCTGTATTGATATCGACAATAATTGATAAAGAACTAATAAAATCTTTAATTGGCTTATCGGCATGAAGTTCATGTGCAAAACGACGCGAAAAGATATTCAATAGCTCTGCGCGACTCACCATTCCCAATGGTGTATCACCATCAACTACCGGAACACAGCTCAAACGAACGTCCGCACGAAACATTTTCACCACGTTTTCGGCAGATTCAGTTGAACAAATACTCACAGAGTCTGTGACGATCTCACTTACTGTGCGGGTAAAGTGGTCTTGATAGCGCGGTCTGGACATACCTGCCAGCTGCGTTATTTTTTCAGGCAGGACTGTAGAGGGATCTGCATGGGGATGGGCAATAAAATATCCTTGTGCATACTCAACCCCCATTGCCATCAGCGTATTAAACTCTGCCGCCGTTTCAATTCCCTCTGCAATTGCTTTATGACCAATACGATGGGCAATATCCAACATGGCACGCACAAATTCGCGCTTCACAGGATCTTTATCTATACCACTAATAAAGTGCCGATCAATTTTGACATAATCAGGGCACAACTCACTCCATAC
Source organism: Cellvibrio sp. UBA7661 (assembly GCA_002483365.1). Lineage (GTDB taxonomy): Bacteria > Pseudomonadota > Gammaproteobacteria > Pseudomonadales > Cellvibrionaceae > Cellvibrio. The sequence goes on along the minus strand of DLHT01000018.1, from coordinate 60,564 downwards.
ACGCAAACCTGCATAGCCCGCGCCCAAATCATCCAGCGCAACTGCAAATCCTTGACGCTGGAAGTGATCAGATGCTGCCCTCAGTAAATCAAGCTCATCCAGTGGCTGACTCTCGGTCAACTCAAATACTACGCGTTCCGCATCCAGCCCTACACGCTGTAAAATTTCACGGGTAACTCCATCGCGATATTGGCTGTCAGTGAAGCTAATAGGGCTCATATTTAAAAATAATTTGCCCGGCAACTCCAACTCGGCAAAACGCTCGCAAGACACCTCCCGGCAGGCAAATTCCAAACTTGCCAACAAGCGTGACTCGCGCGCGATAGAAAACAGCAGATCCGGCTTATGAAGCGCACTCTCTTGCGGACCACGGATTAGAGCTTCATAGCCAATAATGCGGGGATTCTCTAGCGCTATAATTGGTTGAAATACTGGCGTAAGCAGCTTGAACTCAATCAAGCGCCTCAACTCTTGTTGCAGGGTTAGAGGATTCAGGACGGGACTCTGCAAAGACATAGATAGACAACTTATAACGGATAAGAATCGATTTATTAAATATTCCTTCAGGAATATGACACTTTTATGAACTTCTTAATTTGTTGTCATAAACATTTGCAGAGTACAATGCGCGCACCATTACCTCCTGATAAATGTGCCACCAACCAGTCAGCATTATGCAAAAGAACAATTCCGATACTATTTACGCCAATCCACTGGCAGACGTTAGCCGCTTTGCATTTGACCAACGCGTGGTGGACGTTTTCCCTGACATGATCAAACGTTCGGTTCCAGGTTACGCCACTATTATTAATATGATCGGCAATCTGGCAGAGCGTTATGTTCAAGCCAATAGTCAATGCTATGACTTGGGCTGCTCACTTGGTGCAGCCACTCTGGCAATGCGTCATCGTATACAGGCCGCTAATTGCAAAATCATCGGGGTCGATAATTCAGCGGCGATGATTGCCCGCTGCGCACAAGTAATCGCCGCAGACAGCGGTGAAATTCCAGTGGAATTGATGGAAGCGCAAATTCAGGATGTGAAGATCCATAATGCGTCTATGGCAGTGTTAAATTTCACTTTGCAGTTTATTTCAATTGAAGAACGGTTGGAGATGTTGCGCCGCATTTGCGCAGGGCTAAACCCCGGGGGAGTATTAATTATCTCTGAAAAAGTCGTATTCGATGACGAGCCGCACCAACAATTAATGACTGAGTTACACCATAACTTTAAACGCGCTAATGGTTATAGCGATTTGGAAATTGCGCAAAAACGCGCAGCTATTGAAAATTATTTAGTCCCTGAAACACTTGACTCACATCGCCAACGTTTACGCTTGGCCGGATTCAATAGCGTCGATGTTTGGTTCCAATGTTTTAATTTTGCCTCTTTGATTGCAATCAAATAGTTATCAACAATGTTACAGAAGACACCAAGTGACCTCTATTAATTACGACACTTTATTACTTGCATTAAAAGACTCCCCCCTCGCCGCATGGGCAGAAAAACTTCCCGAACAGATCACAGCCGGATTATGTGAAAAACGTTACGGTGACCTGGCTGACTGGAAAGCCTCACTGGCAAAACTCCCCAGTATTGTTGCCAGTCAGATTGAATTATCACAACGCGTACAAATTGGCTCTAGTAACGATTGCGATGAAGCCACACGCAATGACATTCGCACAGCGTTGCAGGAACTCATTCCGTGGCGCAAAGGTCCTTATTTCATTCATGATATCCATATCGATACCGAATGGCGCTCTGATTGGAAATGGGATCGGGTTCTTCCTCACCTCGCACCATTAAAAGATCGGCTAATTCTTGATGTAGGCTGCGGCAATGGTTATCACTGCTGGCGCATGTTAGGGGAAGGTGCAAAGCGCGTTATTGGAATAGATCCATCGCCACGCTTTATTGTGCAATTTCATATGGTGAAACATTTTGCTGGCGCCAATTATCCTGTGGATGTATTACCACTTGGCATCGAAGATTTACCAGAAAAGCTACAAGCATTTGATACGGTATTTTCAATGGGCGTTTTTTATCATCGTCGTTCGCCAATGGATCATTTACTGGAGTTAAAAAATACCCTGCGCCCCGGCGGACAACTTGTGCTAGAGACATTGGTGATTGAAGGCGAGCTTGGGGATGTATTAGTACCCGAGGGGCGCTATGGCATGATGAATAATGTGTGGTTTTTACCAAGCTGCGCAACCATGCTGTCATGGCTGCGCAAGATGGGATTTAATAATCCACGTGTTGTCGATGTGTGCCCCACCACCACAGAAGAACAACGCTCCACAGAATGGATGCGTTTTCACTCCCTGCCCGAATTTTTACACCCTGACAATCCTGCTTTGACGGCTGAAGGACACCCTGCCCCTATTCGCGCCGTTTTCGTGGCAGAAGCCTGATGACGCTCTTGCAATAAAAAACGGTTTAAAAATAAAGGACGCATATGCGTCCTTTATTTTTTAATTACCCAGCGGAATACCGCTTTGAAATCAATTGTCATCCAGTAGATTTAGCGGTGAATCCAAACCGAATTCAACATGAACCTGAGTGCACCAACGGTTCAAGCGGTCAGCCGTCAAATTTTCTTGCTGATCTTCATCCAATGCCAAACCAACAAAATGACCTGCACCGGGAATTTCTGCTTTTGATGCTTCAAATTCGTAACCATCCGTTGGCCAATGCCCTACTATTTCAGGGCCGGACTGGATAATCACATCATGCAGCATTCCCATTGCATCAAGGAAATAATCACCGTATCCAAATTGGTCACCCAGACCAAATAACGCAACTTGCTTGCCAGAAAAATCTACCGCAGCAATATCATCCCAAAACTCTTCCCAATCCGATTGGATCTGGCCGAAATCCCATGTGGGAATTCCCAAAATAATTTTGTCGTAATTGGCAAAATCCAATTGTGTAGCATCACTGATATCGCGAACGTCAACAACATCGGCACCAAAACGATTTTGGATGCGATAAGCAACGCGCTCGGTATTACCTTCGTCACTACCAAAAAACAGACCTATCTGTGCCACGATAACCTCGGGAAGCAGGAGTAAACGGGAAATAGCAGGATCGCTAAAAACGGCGCGAATTTTCCCAAGAATGTCTTACACAAGCAAGCCCGATACGGATCCCATCCGGAAATTAGATCTAATCCATGATCCACTAACAAAAAACCCCGCCAAGCGGGGTTTTAGTCAAACAAGAGGGAATCCATATTCACGATGATGATTGGGTTTCTCTGCGCTCCGATTTATGTTCTTTTTTACGCTCCATACGCTTGGACTTGAGCTCGGTCATTTTTGTCTTTTGCTCATCTGTCAGTACAGCGAGAAACGCCTGGCGCGCTTTAAGACTTGCAAGCACTTGTTCAGCTTGTAATTTGCCCAAAGTATCTGCCAATGCCGTTAACTCCGCTTCATTCGCGCCAGCTTCTACAGCTGTTGCCAATGCCGTACGCGCACCAGACAACCTGGAGTGAAGTGCTTCGCGCGCTGCTTTGTTGGCGTCACGCTGGCTTGCAAGTGTTGCCTTTTGTTCATCAGTCAAATCCAATGCATGCCCAAGGTGGCGCAACTCGCGCTCTCCCATACCGTCATGCCCACCCCACTGGCCGATATGATGCTTAACATCACAACGCTTTCCCGAGTCCCCCGCCATAGCCGGCATTACACTGGCTGCACTCAACAGGATGACCCCAACAGACAATAATCTGATCGCTTTCATAACAATATTCCTCTGGCAGTATGGTCAGGCTGATTCAGCTCTCATGCCCGGCAGCCTGTATCCGAGCCTGTGAATCCATTATGGTGCGGATAATGTTAAGATTGGTTAATGAATTCCAAAGAATCATGACTCTCAACAAGGCCTGGTGCACACTCAGCGCCTTCCAACAGGGGATTAGATACGACCATGCTTAAAGTTCTACTCATCGACGACGACAAAGAACTCAGTCAATTACTGACCGAATACCTCCAAACTGAAAGTTTCTCGGTAGATACCGCTTTTGATGGTCAAACGGCTCTTGATCTTGCATTGAAACATCCCTATTCCGTTATCGTGCTTGATGTGATGCTGCCCGTGCGCAATGGATTTGATGTGTTGAAAAATTTGCGCCAGCACAATCAGACACCGGTGATTATGCTCACAGCTAAAGGTGACACTGTTGACCGTGTTATCGGCTTGGAAATCGGTGCCGATGATTATTTATCCAAACCCTGTGACCCACGCGAGTTAGTTGCACGCATTCGCGCTATCTTGCGTCGCGCAAACCACAAAGAAGCATCGCCCAATAGCGTTGAGCGTCTGACTTCCGGAAAGTTGTCACTGCATTTGGGAACACGTACAACAACCTGGGATAATCAGGAAGTCGCCCTCACCGGAACTGAATTCAGTGTTTTGGAAATATTGGTACGTCGCGCCGGACAGGTCATTAGCAAAGATGACATGACCGAACAAGCGCTTAACCGCAAGCTAACTCCTTACGATCGCAGCATCGACGTACATGTGAGCAACATCCGCAAAAAAATTACTGCTGCAGGCTCATCAAAGGATCTGATCATCAATGTACGCGGTGCCGGGTACATGTTAACGATGAACGATGATGATCCTGTAAATTAATGACACGCCTTTATTTAAAAATATTTCTTACATTTTGGTTGATTACGGTGGCGATTATTATCGGCACCAATATTGTTGTGCATTGGTTCGACATGACGCCAGATGGCAATCTGCAACATAGCAGCATGACCAATGATGATGATCCTGCAAAACGTTTGCTCTTCCAAATGGTGGGTAATGCGGTCAACCGCAATACCCAACAATTGATTCAGGACTTGCGCGCAATGCCTGCCTGGTCAACGCGGTTTGTGTACGTTATCGATAAGGAAAACCGTGACCTGCTTGATCGTCCACTACCACCGGGAGTCATGTTTCTCGCACCGCGACTCACGTTCAAACACCCCTTCGATAAGGTTCAAGACCGCAACCGTAAATTATTCGGGCGCTACATCACGTTAAGTGATGGCAATAGTGTGAAATTAATTACTATTTCTGCAGGACGCGATGAAGGCCAGGATCGGGATATTATTTGGGAGCTTTTCCTCGATAACATTTGGCCATTATTACTGGTATCAATATTAGTCAGTGGATCTGCCTGTTTTTTTCTTGCACGTCATTTCACCCGCAGTATCAACACACTGCAAAAGGCCACCCAGCAAATTGCGCGCGGTGATTTAAGTGTGCGCATCAGTGAACAATTCCGCGGGCGCAACGATGAAATTGCTGCACTTGGCCGTGATTTTGATCACATGACTGAGCGGCTGGAAAAATCGATGCAAGAACAGAAACGCCTGATTAAAGACGTTTCGCATGAGTTACGGACCCCTTTGGCGCGACTGCAAATTGCGCTTGCATTGGCTCGTCAACGCAGTAATGGTGTAGTAGATAATGAATTGGCACGCATCAAACAGGCGGCAGATTATCTCAATGACATCATCACCGAAATTTTGACTTTACCCGTACAAGGTCAAGATAGCTGGGTACTGGATGATGTCGTGGATTTGGTCAGCATGTTGCAAACCCTGATGGATAACTACCAACAGGATGCCTACGACAAAAATATCAATATCCGTTTCAAATCCCCATTGGAAGAAGCACTTGTTTCAACCCATGGGAACATGCTGTTAGGCGTTTTTGAAAACACATTGCGCAATGCAATACTTTACACACCCCACAACTCCGAAATCTGCATCCAATTGGATAAAACCGGTGATGGCGAACACTACCGGATAGACATCATGGATCAGGGGCCTGGTGTACCTGAAGATACTCTTGCCGATATATTCCAACCTTTCTTCCGCACCGATCAGGCACGTACACGCGAGAGCGGTGGTTACGGTCTCGGGCTCGCTATTGCCCATCGAAGCGTGTCCCTACACAAAGGCCGGATCTGGGCAGAAAACCGCCCCACTGGCGGTCTGTGTCTCTGCATACTTTTGCCGACAAACTTTTGACTGGCGGCAAAAGATTTCCGCTTTACCGCATTCAACCTGTTGACTTCCTGACGATAACACTGCCGCCCAACATCCGCAGAACCCGCCAACTATTTGATTTTAATGGAAATAAAATTATAAAAATCGAATGGCATGAATTTCGCTAAACACCTTTCACTGGCGCCTAATTATTCAAAAACGGCAATTAGGCGACGAATAACTTTTAACGTGACAGGTAAAGAATATGCGGGACATGACTCTGGTGACTAATTCCCATCAGGTAAATGGCGCAGCCAACATTCCTCTCATCCCCCTGACACCTGAACAGGAGCTCAGCACTCGGGTACGCCTGTCCCAGGCGTTACAAATGAGCCTGGACACCGGGGAAATCCTCAATCTGTTTTACAAACACATCCAATCCTTGGTCAATGTATCTGGTCTGGTTTTTAAGTTCAGTGACGGTAGCAATGTCTTAAAAGTGGGCCGTGAATGCCTGCATCACTGCGATTATCGTTTGACTACCGATGAAGGCTATCTGGGTGAAATCATTTTTAGTCGCAGTAAACGCTTTGTTGAAGCTGAATTAATTACGCTGGAGTTTTTACTAAGCTCGCTGATTTACCCACTGCGCAACTCAATCCGCTACCAAACGGCCATGCGCCTTGCCCTGCTTGATCCGCTTACTATGTTGGGTAATCGCGCCGCTTTGGATACCGCCTTGCGCCGTGAGTTGCAAATGGCAGAACGCCACAAAACGCCATTATCCTTGTTAATCATCGATGTTGATTTTTTCAAAAAAATTAACGATGAATACGGACATAATCGCGGTGACATGGTGCTCCGCGAAATAGCCAAAACCATCCAATCCGTATGTCGTGGCAGTGATATCACCTTCCGTTATGGCGGCGAAGAATTTGTAGTTGTACTTGGAAAAACAGACTCCGAAGGAGCCAAAATTATTGCCGAGCGCATTCGTCAGCAAATTGCCGAAACACCTATTTCACACAATGGCAAAATGCTCAATATGACCATCAGCGTTGGCATCGCCACTTACCAGGGATCTCCCAAAGAACACGTTAATGAATTTTTTGAACGAGCTGATAATGCATTATATCTGGCAAAAAAATCAGGCCGAAACTGTGTCGTCAGTGCAGATGCAATTACAGCGGTAAACTCATAAACTCACGATTCAACAACCATAAAAAACAACAAAAAACTTTCAATAAAAAAACCACGCAAGCGTGGTTTTTTTATTTTTTCAACAGTAATTATCTATAGATACCAGTTTTATTTTTCAAAACTAATATCTTGCAAACGCAACTCAGCAGACGTTTTTTGTTCGGGCTTCACCTGGATATACAGATCAAAGAAGCCTGTAGACTCTTTTAATACAATCTCTGTACGGCCGTAGGTTTTAAGCTCTTGGGGAGTCAGTACACCCTCCGCCAATACGTCACCTTGTGCATTTGCGCGGCGAACTTCAATTAACCATTTGGTTGGCTCTTTGAAAAAGAGTGCCCCAATTTTTAATGACTTCACCGATGACAAATCATATCGGCCTATTGCAAAACCAGCCCAATTATCATCCGCATTGAACTTGATCGTCTTAATCTCCCTGAAAGTATCTTGTGCTACACCTTTGGATGCCAGGTCAGGGTTAAATACACTATCAAAATCAAAACGATAAGGGACTAACTTGAACTCCTGAACCGTTTGGATCGACGGCATACCATTAGCAACTTTATCGGTATAACTGGCTGAGAATTTATAGGCATCTCCAAGACTGCTGTATGGTGAATTCGCTGTTAAGCCGGTTACATTTTTTTGATGGGATTCAAGCGCAACTACGCCAGATAAAGGTAAACCTTTAGGCGAGTTATCTTCTGCCAGCGACAAAACATAAGTCGCCAACGCAGTACGATCTGCATCACTCAAGCCAGAGAAGCCTGGCATATTCATCTCACCCCAAACACCGGCACCGCCGTTAGCAAGTTTATTGACCAAATACTTAATTGCATTCGGGTCATTTTGGTATTTACGGGCAACATCGCGAAATGCCGGGCCAACCAGCTTTTCATCTACCTTATGGCAACCAAGACAATTATTCGCATCAACCAATGCTTTTGCTTGTTGGATAACATCTACAACCTGATGCCCCTGCCCTTTTTTACTGACCGGTGAAATATATTCAAATGTGATTAACGGGTTGCTGTTGTCGACCTCGGTAACGGCACCGTCCTCTTGATCCTGAACAGTGAAGGTGTAGTTCAGCTTGCTTGTGTCAGCCCAATAAAATGATTGGTTTTGGTTTAACGAAAATTCGATCTGCGAAGGCTCATTGCCAATATCAAGTTGGGTATTTGTGGATGAAGTTGCACCATGAACATCTGTCACGGTTAATGCCAAATTGTATTTTCCAGCCTTATCAAACGATAAGTTCACTTCAGTAGCGTCACCCAACTGCCGTTGTGGACAACTATTATCCGCACACCCCAATACCCATTTATAAGCCATCTTATCGCTGTCGAGGTCGACTGATTTTTTGGCTGATGCATGAATGGCAGCAGGAATTCCCGCCTGGCTTTTATTGACAGCAATTTCTGCAATAGGTGGACGATTGCCTGCACCTACGTATTCAATACGGGCAAGACGGGCATCTGGATTTCCGGTGAACCACGAAAGACCGTATTCAAGCACATACAAAGTGCCATCGGGTGAGAAGCGTGCATCAATCGGTAATGCATAATTAATTTGCGGTGCAAATGGTTCAATCTTATGAATGCGCCCTTGTGCATCGAAGCTTACGGCTTTTACCCAGGCGCGCATAAATTCAACAATAAATAATTTTTCGTTGTAATACGCTGGATAGCGATTTACTGATTCGGGATACTCGTTCGCACGATAAACATCGGCAACCAATGCTGTACGTCCACCTGTACCCAATTCAGGGAAAACATCGGAAATCCCATAAGGATATGCAATAAATGCCGGTTGTGCAGGTGGCAATTGTTTTGCACCCGTGTTGTTCGGTGAATAATTAACAGGGGCATTTACATCAACGAACTCGCCCGTTTTTTTATTGACGTAATCGTATTGTTTGTATGGGCGATTTTGGCCAATAACTAACGGCCAACCAAAATTTCCTGGCGCTGTTACACGGTTAACCTCATCGTAACCGCGTGAACCTTTTTCTTCAGAGTCGTTGCTTGCATCAGGTCCGACATCACCATAAAACAATGTGCTGGTTTTTTTATCGTAAGTAATACTGTATGGGTTACGCGCACCCATTACGTAAATTTCTGGGCGACCTTGGGCAGCATCACTGAAGAGGTTCCCTTCCGGGATATCGTATCCGCCTTCTGCTTTCGGCTTGATGCGCAATACTTTACCGCGCAAATCCTGAGTGTTGCCGGGCCCGCGCATACCATCATTTTTCTTCATACCAGGGCGAAGATCTACAGGAGCGTAACCATCTTGATCATGTGGGTTGGTGTTATCGCCCGTTGAAAAAAACAATTCGCCATTTTGGCCAAACTGTAAATCACCACCGGTGTGACAGCAGTTATTATCAATCTGATACTGCAGGATCATTTGCTCTGTCGCTGCATCTACCTGATTATTGCGCCACAAAAAACGGGACAACCGCTGATAGATATTTCCCGCTTCATCTTTTGTAGTGAAGGCTGCATAAATAGCTTGCGTGGTTGCAAACTCAGGATCTACCGCTACACCAACAAGCCCCCACTCCTGATATTTATCATAAGCAGTCACTAATTTTCCGGCATCGCTTAGTTGATTGGTTTTGTAATCAACACGCTGGAATTTTCCCGGACGCAATGCAATAAGAGCGTCGCCATTAGGAAAAAATGCCAACTTGACTGGCTCATCCAAATTTTCAACCAAGGTTTTTTTAATGAAACGATTATTTTCCGGACGGGATTTGGAGTAATCCAAACGCGGTGTAAAACCCGGGCGATGGTTGAGACCAACTGCGTAGGTGATACCACCCAACAAATGTTTCAGGAAATCAGGATTGGAATAAACCTCAGCTGAATGTCCCATACCAGTATAAAACGCACGGCCACCATCGTATTCGTGATACCAGGAAATAGGATGATCGTGATCATGCTCACCGCCGACATAAGTAGATTCATCAACCTTGGCTACGACGTTGATAAATTCATACATATCGCGATAGTTGTACCATTCATCTGCCATAGAAAACGCATCTGGCATTTTTTCGGTTGAAGGATGTTTTTTATCAGTGAAATTGACGGTTGCCACCTGCACATTACTTGGCTCATTCGGGTGGTTTTTAAAAACAGCGCCCACCAGGTTGCGATACCAAAACCAGTCACCTTCCCACTCCGTATCTGCTGCGGCATGCACCCCAACAAAACCACCACCTGCTTGAATGTATCGCTCCATTGCCAATTCCTGATTCTCATCAAGAATATTGAGCGTTGTGTTTAAGAAAATGATTGCATTGAATTGGCTGAGCTCAGCATCTGTAAATACACTTGAATCTTCGCTCGCAACAACCGTAAATTGATTTTCAGCTGCCAGCTTCTGCAAGGCTTCAATGCCTGCAGGAATGGAATCATGACGCCAACCTGCTGTTTTACTGAACACCAGTATTTTGGCTCCAACAACAGTTTCTTGCGTGGACTGCTCTTTTTTCACTGTGCTCGGGGGAGGTTCTGTTTTCCCGCAGGCCGCCAAGCCAAAAATGACTGCTACCGCCCCCACAAGATGGAGAAACGACATGAAGACAGACGAAATGGTATTACTCTGATGAACTCTGTTCATTGCCAACCCTTTATGCGCTGTTTGTTTTATATGTAGTGTTTGATGGTTTGTTTGGTTTTTTATAGTAGTTTTATAATAGTGATCTGGTGATATTGAAGGCATGCATGCCTTACAGCATAGTTTTAAAATCAGCTGCCTGAAAATAAAAATGCCGCTGATTTTATCAGCGGCATTTTGACCCAGCTTGCAGGTTTACGAATATAAACGCTTCTTTGCTCATACCTTGTTAAACGCCAGACTGTTCAAGCCAACGTTGAAGCCTCACATCCAGATCATCGTAGCGGATCGGCTTGCTAATGTGATCATCCATACCCGCAGACAGATAGACATCCTGATCGGTTTCAGATTGTGCTGAGGTTACAGCAATAATAGGTAGACGGCGCACACTGTGTGTCATGCGTTCATAGTTGCGGATTTTTTCTGTGGCAACAATACTGTCTTGCTCTTTCATGTCGTAATCCATCAACACCAAATCAAAGCGCTCTTTTTCAACAATTTCTACCGCCTCCAAACCGTTTTGCGCTACTTGCACATAACAGCCGAGTTTTTTGAGCATAGCGCTGATGACCATTTGATCGACACGATGATCTTCCACCAGCAAGACTCGCGGCACAACCACCATTCCAACAGTTTCTTTATCAATGGTTTTTCGCTGCTCATCTTCACTATTCAGGTTTAATAATTTTTGCACTGCAATATCAAGCAGACGGCGGCGCATAATGGGTTTTTCAATAATGCTCACCTGCGGATAAGTACGCAGGTGTAATTTCATCTCCGGGCTATCGCTCTGCAAAATACTCATCGCAATAATTTGTTTAACATCTGCAATATCGGGGTGAGACACAATCTCACGGGACAACGCCAAACCATTCATATTGTTTAGCTTGGTAAAAATGAGCACCATATCAAACGGCGCTGAGCTGGCCCGTTGCTCGCGCAATTTGGCAATTGCCTGCTCTTGCCCGGCCACAATGGTGGTACTCATACCCCAAGCATTAATCTCATCGGCCAACGCGTTGGCATTACTATCTGGCAAATCTACTAAAAGCGCTCGTTTACCACGCAACTTTTGTTCAGAACCAAAACGGCGCTCTTCATGGGAAATGACCTGCAATGCGACATTAATAAAAATCCGGTTGCCGCGATTTTTATTTTCGCGCAGATGAATACTTCCACCCATACACTCAGCCAAACCTTTACAAATTGAAAGGCCGATACCCGTCTGTTTGCTTTCATAAGCTTCAGGATCATTTTCACCGGCGATATTTTTTTCGCCGTCACTGATAATGACTTGCAGCTCACCGAAGTCATCCTGCTCTTGATGAAAACGGGCCTCAATATACACATGATCTATTCGGCTCGCTTTCAGTGTATGGTTGAGTAGTGTTGCCAGGATTTGATTCAGGCGCGTGACATCGCCCTTCACCCGCAATGGCATATTAGGGTCAAAGTTGTAATACAGCTCTATACCTTGCTGATGCGCATCGAGCGTAAAATCCTGGACAAATTTTTCCAAAACCCGGCGCAAATCAAATTCAACTTCATCGAGTACCAAGGTTTTCGTCGTAATTTTGGAAAAATCAACGACGTTGTTAACCAGATCGATTTGTCTGCCAGTGGCTTTATTCGCCGTCGCCAGTAACTCGCGATGATGTTCAGATAATTGGCTGTCATCGATCAATGACAAAGTACTCATTACATCGCTGATAGATGAACGGATTTCCTGCCCGAGATTAACCAGAAATTCATTTTTTAATTCAATTTGCGCTTGGGAACTACGCTTTTCATTTTCCAACCCCTGTGCGCGCTCGCGCAGTGAATAATGAGCCTCCAAACGCTCCCAATACGCTAGTGATGTTACTTTGCCCTGGTGACTGAGCATCACATAAAACACCAGCATGATGCAGCCATAGAGGGCACCTTCTGCAGTACCTAATAAAATTGCGGTAATGGCAGCAGGAATCTGGCCTATCGCTAAATACAAACTGAGAAAATGTCTGTAAGGCGCAAATACGTTGGCAACACTGGAATAAAACACTACCGAGTACAGCCACATCACCAGTGTTTCATCACGCATACCCTGTACCCAGGTGAGCGTTACCAGAATTGCGCTCCACCAGGCAGCACCAAGGCAAGATGCAAAAAAGTATTGGTTGCGCCAACGTGTTGGCGCACGCGCATAGAGAGTGTCAAAACGGAAGAGATAGTAACTACGCCCGAGTGTCACCAGCAGCAGGCCCGTCACCAGGACAATGGCTAGATTGTGCTCTTTTTCCTGAAAATCACCGAATGCCAAACACAGTACAAAGACGATGAAGTTCAGTATCAAGCCACGTCGGCTGTACTTGGCTACGCGTGCATCTGTTTCACGCATGATGGCGCGGTCTTTTTGCACCTTAGTGGCGGGAACAAAAAAATGGAGCATAAGGTATCCAGTTGTAGGCGCAGGGTTGAAGCACTAAAAAATAAATTTCAATGCTTTAACCGAGAATATGGACGAATACTTCTTTGATAACAAAAACCATAATCGCAAATCCAAGCACACCGAACAGCACAAAAGTACCAAACTTGCCGGCTTTGGATTTTTTAGCGAGATCCCACACAATAAAAAACATAAACACTACTAAGCCACCAACACAAATATACATGGCCCAAGTTTCGAATTGTTCGAATGTCATGCGCAATAAAACCTGAAAAATAAAGAAGAGGGATAAAAACAGAGGCGACATTGTAGCGAAAATCATCAAGAAAAGCGGCTTCTTATTCGCTTTATAAACGCTCAATCAACTCCGGCACTGCCTCAAATAAATCTGCAACCAACCCGTAGTCTGCCACCTGAAAAATAGGGGCATCCGGGTCCTTATTAATTGCCACAACTACCTTAGCATCACGCATGCCCGCCACGTGCTGAACTGCACCCGACAAACCTACTGCGATATACAACTCCGGAGCAACCGCCTTCCCCGTCTGGCCAACCTGCATGTCATTTGTAGCAAAACCAGCATCGACGGCCGCGCGGGATGCACCAACCGCTGCACATAACTTATCCGCCAATCGGTACAGTAATTGAAAGTTCTCACGGCTTTGTATTCCTCTCCCACCAGAGACCACAACCCGTGCCGATGTGAGCTCTGGCCGTTCAGATGCTACCCGCTCCTGCCGGACAACACGGCTATGCTCCTGAACGGCTGGAGGTGTGAGCCTTGTTATTGGTGCCGGAATCGATGAGCTTCTTTGCGTGATTGCAGCAAACGCAGTACCGCGAATACTCAGTAACTGGATTGGCTGCAGGTTTGCAACACGCTCAATTACCCGACCGGCGTAACAAGTACGAGCAAAGACATTGTGTGCTTCTATGGCGATGACATCGGTCACGGGCTGGCTATCAACAAGAGCGGCCACACCCGGCAACAGATTCTTACCGAATGCTGTTGCGCCGATCAGCACGTAAGAATAACCATCAACAAGTGCTGCCAGCCAAGGTACAACAACCTCTGCCAGCTGGAATTCACAGCGTTCGTCATCCACAACCAGAACTTGCCGGACTCCCGGGATTGCTGCGGCAATATCAACGGCCGCTCCACATTTCCATCCTGCCAGCAACAAGTCCACGTTTAATGCGCCAAATTCCCGCAGGCGGGCAATAGCGCCCATCACTCTCCAATTAATATCGCAAAACTCTGTACCATCAAGCTCAATAACAACCAATGCTGCGCGTGATTCATGTGTTGTACTCATATCACCCCGGCCTCCTGCCACAACTTTTCCACTAACTCCGCCACACTACCCACTTTAATGCCGGGCTTACGCTCAGCTGGAGCCTGGTAATCAAACACCCGTAAACGGGGTTCAACATCCACGGCCAATTCAGCGATGGGAATAATCGCCAGCGGTTTCTGACGCGCCTTCATAATATTCGGCATAGTGGGATAACGCGGCTCATTAAGACGCAAATCTGTTGTAACGACCGCAGGCAAACGGAGCGCAAGGGTTTGCAGGCCAACATCCAACTCTCGCGTCACCCATATCTCATTGCCTTTTAGCTCGATCTGCGAGGCAAATGTCGCCAGAGGATACTTGCATAAGGCCGCCAGCATCTGGCCAACCTGGTTGTGGTCACCATCAATAGATTGCTTACCCAACAGCACCAACCCTGGATTTTCCTGCTTGACAACATTAGCTAACACTTTGGCTTTACCCAATGGCTCTAGAGGTATATCCGACAGAATGTGGATAGCGCGATCCGCTCCTAAGGCCAGGGCACTCCGCAACTGTTCCTGCACGACTGAAGCACCGATACTGACAACCACTACCTCATTGGCGATGCCGCGCTCTTTAAAGCGGATGGCCTCCTCGACGGCAATTTCGCAAAATGGATTCAACACCATTTTGGTATTGGCAATATTTACACCACTTCCATCTGCAAGAGGACGTACCCGGGTATTCGCATCCGGTACGCGCTTAATAGCTACTAAAATTTTCAAGACGCTTTCCTTGTGTATGAAAGAAAATCAAAATATAGCAAATAACCTTGCATAATTTGAGGTTATTTACGGAAGTAACTGTGGGCGTAACTGCAATAGCACAGTAAACAACCAACCCGGCCTAAAAACAGCTTATGTACGTTATATCGCCCATTGCGTACACTGCCGCACTAATTCTACTGACTGATTCAACGGATTCTTTATGCGCTTGATCAAACCACTCTCTATTATGTGTATTTGCCTGTTTCTTTCGGCTTGCGTGTCCTCACTGTTAATCGGCAATCAATTGCAAAGCAAGCTCATGTGGTCATTCCTAAAACCCTTGGTGGGATTTGACCCGAATGAAGTCAACTTTTTTGAAGCCCCCATCATTAAGGATCGGATGACAGCATTATTGGGCGATAAGTATGAGCCCACCATGAAGCTGCTACGCACCGCCCAGGAGATTCAACAGGAAGGCGCTCTGTTTTATGTGGCATCCCGCTATGCACCACCGCAAGCAAAAGCTATAACCGACAAAGCGGCTATGGTCTGGAATGCGGACACCAACCAAATGGCAGTTATGTTGATTAAAGATGGCACTCCCGAAATATTCTCTGAACAGATTGAAGGAGCAAAAGAGAAACTTACACCAGTGCTACCACAAGAACTACAACGCGCTTACGACAAAGCACAGGCGGCCAAAAAAGTCGTCGAGGAAAAACAAAAAGCGTTGGAAAATGTTCAGGATATTATTAACAACCCTGTAGAGGCGGTAGCGGAGAAGGTCAATCAAAAAGTCGATGCCACGGTGAATGAAGCAAAAGAGAATGCGCAGAAAAAAGCACAAGAACAATTAACCCCGTTAGTGCCTGACGCGGATAAAGAGCAACGTAAACTTGAACAGGAACAACGTGAATTTGAAGAAGCGTTAAAAAAGGAAGCAGAAGAACTGAAAAAATCCCCTTAAGCCATTCAGTTCAGGAATTGATTCTTTCGCGCAAACGGTTCTCCACAAGCTGTAGATCGTTCACGCTACATACCTCAATACTGTCAGACGCTGGCATCAAGTATGGAACAATATGCGTGAGCGGAATTTTTTCCTCACGCATAAAGTCATCAACTTTGAAAATGTAAATTGCACCATTGGGCATGTAAAGCGATGGCAAATCCTTTCTACAATAATAAGATGAATGCTCACCAGCCAGAGGATGTAAAAATTCCCCACCGCCAACATAGGCTCTCATGTACGCATTATTAATTTCATAAACACTGATTAGGTTCTGGCAGGTAGGAAAATCATTAAACTCTGCAAGTGCTTCACGGATATGCCTTGCTGTACGCAGTGGTGATGTAGGTTTCAATAAAATAACAATGTCTTTACCCGCCAGCTTCATGCGATGGATAAATTCTGCCACGACAGCATCTATGGTTGATTCATCTTTTGCCAGATGCGGATCGCGTTTAAATCGCTCCGCATTGTAGTAATGCGCAACTGACAGGATCTGGTCATCATCAGACGAGACAAAAATTGCATCGATCACTTCTGAATCATGGGCTGCTTGAATGCTATAGGCGATAAGGGGTTGCTCCAGTACAGGAGCAATATTTTTTTGCCAGAGGCTCTTGGATCGACCACGCGCAGGAATAAGTGCAAATACCTTTGACATAAGCTACCCACCCGTTGATTGTTAATTATGAAATGGCTTATTCATCAAATAGCTAAAGAATAGGTATACCGCAAACTATGATTCAAAGATCAAGATTCAGCAAAGAACAATAAGGAATCAAAAAAAACGGGGAAATACATGAATGTCAGGTGCGCGAACAGGCTGCGCACCTGAGTGAAAAATCGCGCACGGCTAATTCTGCGAATTAACTATTTTTGGCTGTGAAAGGTAAGCGATCGAGAATACCATCCAAAAAATCACCAGTAGAGTTGAGTGAGCGGACAATGCTTTCCATTGCCTGGAACTGCGCCATCAAGCGCGCTCTATAGGCATCACTGCGACGAGTCAAATCAGTTTGATCTTCCTCGACACCTTTAATTTCTTTGCTGATATTCTCTTCGCGCTCTTTAATGACACCGGAAGATTTAAGGTAATCATTCACAATGTTGGTTAAACCACCAGCAAAACCGCGCGAAAATGTAACCGTGCCGCCCGTTGCACCTGGTTGAATTGTCATGCTCAAGCCTTCTGCATCAGTCCCCAATGCAGGCAGCAACACATTGCCATAACCAAACGCAGCTCTTCCGGCCACAGTTCCACCAACATCGGTGCCCGACACACCTGCACCAAGACTAATTCCCAAATCCGCCATATCAGTTGATATCGCTGTAAATTCCACTTTACTGGAGCTGCCGTAAGAATTAGAGGTAAACACCAACTTTCCTGCTTCAATACTCACCGCAAGCGTTGACTTCACTGTTTTTAAATTAGTGTCCAAATTGATCAAACTTTGGATTTCAGCAGCCAACTCACCTTCAGTTGTATAAGTTTTTCCGGCGGGCAAAGTAATCAAGCCCGTTTCAATGCCATCCAATTTAAGTTTGAAGTTGTAATCCTTTCCGGTAGTGTCTAGCGGAAAGGCGACACCTATTGCTGCACCGGTCAGTTTTCCTTTTGAAGGTTGCTGGGTAATCACAACATCATAGGTGCCAGGTTTACTTTGCGCTGTGTATTTGGAAACTTCAATATTGGTTACGGATGCCGATACCTTGGGCACAAACAAATCCCGCACCTTATCGAAATGGGTATCGATTGCTGCGCGAAAACCTGTATTTTCTTCATTTTCAACAATTTTCAGTGAGCCATCTCTCTCGGTGCGGATACCCAGACTGGAAAGCGCAGTAAAACCATCGCTTAAACCCGGGATCGAACTGGAGAGAAAATTGCGGATACCTTGCATCAAATTTTTTGCGAGAGGATCGGTTTTCAAACTGCCGTAATCTTTCAGCTCTGCATCAAAACCCACTAATTTTTCAACTTCTGTTTTAAACGTGTTGTATGCCGTTACAAAATCACGAATGGTTTTTTCTGCAACAGATTTGTCTTCATTAATCGAAATACTGATAGTTTCAGTCAGCGAAGCACCAAATAAATCAAACTCCAACCCATCAACAACATCTTTGATTTGGTTGGATTCGCGGCTTACCAATAAGCCATTCACACGCACTTTTGCATCCAACCCTTCTTGTTGTTGGGTCAAATTACGCGTGGTTTCATTAAAATCAAAACTTGCAAGGCCAAGTGCACCCGGATCTTCTGTTGCGGTGATTTCTATTTCATTTTTGGCACCCGATTTGGACGTCAGTAACAGTTTGTAAGAGCCACCATCGCTCACAATACTTGCAGCGACACCAAAGTTCGCTTTGTTAATTGCATCACGCAGGCCAATCAGGGAGTTGTTGCCGTCATCAATGGTGATTGTTCCACCGGCACTCTTGCTGGCATCAACTTCAAAATCATTTAAACCTGCATTCCATTCACCCAAACGGATGACCAAGGTACCTTTACCGATAGGGTCAGTCATGGAGCTGAAAGTACCGGAACTTAGCGATTGGGACTGTGCAGTTTGCTCGACTTTGATTTGATAACCACCCGCAGCGGCTTTCGCATCAAGCTTGGTAATACTGAGGAGATTGGTATCGGGCACCGATAAGGATTTGGCGTTAAATGTATCGGAGCTCCCCAAAGCGGCGGCAGCGGTTTCAAGTTTGGATAGAGAGCTACGCAGCAGGCCGTAATCGGAAATTTGGGTTTCCAATAAGGTTTTCTTGGAGGTCAGCCTGTTGGTCTGCACGATATGGGCAGTTTCGGTCAACTGGTCAGCCAGCTTATTCGAGTCAATGCCCGAACCGGTCCCCAGAGCACTGATAATGCTGGAGCCTGTCGCGCCATTGTTGTTGGTTGTGCTCGATGTACTGTTCACCATAGGTACCTCCACGCCAAAAATTACCGCTTGCCATAAGTTAGCGGCAGCGCACGGGCAAACTTTAGCCGGTTTTGCCGCTTTTTAAGGAAAGATTTCCCTTATATCCAATAGAGCACAAACTACGCCAATTCATGTACCTTTTATGCTGCAAGGCTCTCTGAATCAGGCTATTCGCCTACATCGCCTACATGCAGAGGCAAAGTAAAGAAAAATGTGGTTCCTTTACCTAAAGCAGAACGGTAATCAATTTTCCCACCCATTCGTTCAATCATAACCTTGGTAATACTTAACCCCAACCCGGTACCATCGCGCCGCCGGGTATTTGACGAATCAGCCTGGGCAAATTTTTTGAAAACATGCTGACGAAAATCATCAGCCATACCCTGCCCTTCATCGATAACAGAGATTCTTATTTTCTCTCCCTCAGTGGCCAAAACAATCTTCACGACACCGTCCAGAAAAGAAAACTTCACCGCATTGGAGATCAGATTAGCCATGATTTGCAAGAACCGATCTGCATCCATATTGGCTACTGCAGTCATAGCTGACTCCGAAGGTACATCTAACTGTAACTTCACCCCGTAGCGTGCTCCGTAACCAAAATTTTGTTCAATCGACTGTTGTAGCAGTGGATACACCCTGTGTGGCTTGAGGGTTAATTGCACATTACCGAATTCCAATTTTTCGATATCCAGAATATCGTTCACCAAACGGGATAACCTTTCCGCATTACTACTCGCAATTCCCAATAAATTATTTATGTTGCTGGGCAACTCGCCCATGGTGCCACTGGTGACAATACTTAAAGCGCCCTTAATCGAGGTTAGCGGTGTACGCAATTCATGGCTGACCGTGGAAATAAATTCACTTTTTAATCGCTCTACTTTTCGCCGCTCAGTCGCATCATGAATGATAAAAGTAAAAAATTGACGATCGTGAATGTCTACAGGACTAACACTCAATTCAATCGCCACTTCTTTGCCGTTGCTACAACGTCCGAAGCTTTCACGTAATTCGCTTGCTATTGCTTGTGTATTAGTAGATGCAAATGCATCGCCTAACATCGGAATGAGATCCGCAATATGCAAGCTGGTAAATTGCTCCAGAGGATATTGAAATAGTTTTGCTGCCGCCTGATTTGCCTTTTGAATAATGCCGTGCTCATCCGCCACTAAAATAGATTCGACCGCATTCTCTAAAATAGCAGCCAGCTCTTTAGTGCGCTGCTCTACCAAATTGGTAATGTGCTGTGTTCTGCCGCTAATCAGCAATAAGAAACCACCCAACAAACTACAAAATAACAACCCCCCAGCCAACACAAACCAGGATTGTAAACTGACATGCTCATTTAAAAATTTTTCTGTTGGACTAATCGTCAGCTGCAGTATTCTTCCCCCAAGAGCGATGTTTTTCCGATAGATAAACTCCTGTGCATAAGGCGGAACATGGGCTTCACCTACACGATAAAATATGTGTGGTTTATCAGGCTCTGTTACATCGACCATATCAAGATGAAAATCACCCGATGAAAATGGAGTCAATGTCGAATTAATTAAATCATGAATGCGCACAATCGCCGTTGCATAACCAAGGATATGCTCCCTACGTTCAGCTACTGTATCCAAACGCTTGATGATGTCGTACACAGGAAAATACACAATCACACCGGGTGATAGCTGAACATCTTGTAGCAACTGTACTGGCTGTGTCATTGCATATGAGCCACTATCCCGTGCACGGTTGACGGTAATTGCGCGAGTGGGATCAGACGCCACATTAAAACCTAAAATAGACGCATTTTCTGTCCATGGTTCTATATAAGTAATAACAACGTATTCTTCCTGTTCAGGCGCAATAATGAAGGCATCACTTGCACTTTTCTCATTAACATAAAAATTTTTCATGCCTTCAGCGCGCATTTTATTTTCAAACGCAATACGATCGCGATGCATCACTCGCAGGTTCCATGAGAATCCAGATACCCCCTGTTTATCGACAAGCACATCATTGATAAATGCTGAAAACTCTTCACGGGTAACCTCTTCTGAGGCTGAAAATAATCCGCGCAATGTCGCTAATGTATAAACAACACCCGACATGCTGGATTGAACCGTATCATCAACCAAACGTGCCTGTTGTTGAAATTGATCTGCAAGTTTTTTGTGTTCGTTATTACTCGACATAACAAACACTGCAACCACGATCAAACTACTCACAACCAGCGGCACACCTACAGTAAGGCGCCTGCCCCGCCAAAAATGTTGCGGCTCCGCAAACAATACACACATCAGTGGTGTAGCGATTAATACACCAATGGTGTCGCCCACCCACCATGTCCACCAACTGTGAAGTATTTGTTTGGTTTGGATGACATCATTAACCCACAATGCCAATACACCTACACTTGCACTCAGACTGGTAGCAACAGGTCCTCCGAACGCAAAAAACGCAAAAATTTTCCGCTCATCGGTCAAGCTATCAGGGAATCCCACAAAACGGCGGATCAGCGCACGGCCAGCAAGACTTGCCAGCACACTGCCACTGGCAATTTCAGCCGCAAGTAAAACAGTCGGCCCGGACAAGTCAGGGGCATTGCTGACAGAAATATTAAGTAACAAAGAGCCAAGGAAAACCCCAACTCCCATTGAATATCCCCAAATCAGCACAGCACCTAACGCAATGCCCAAGGGGAGAAACAATCCGGTGACAAAACCAGGAGGAATGGCTAAAAGCAACGACAAACGTCCGGCAATGAAATACACCAGCGCCAGTAAAAGAATACGCAACACCCACAGTGCTGCTGGCATACGCCTAATTGTGATCATGCAATGGAATCCGGTTTTTCACTTTCTTAAGACTAGCCGAGCTACTTGAAACTGGCTGAAAAAAGCCATAAAAAAACCGTCGCAACAAGTTGCGACGGTTTTTTATGTGCCGGAAGGCGTTGTCGTTTTCTATGTATCGAAAACCCAACTTATCTGAGTAACTGCAATACCTGCTCAGGGCGCGCATTGGCTTGCGCCAACATCGCTTGGGCTGCCTGTTGCAAGACTTGCGCACGGCTCAATGCAGCGGTTTCTGCTGCAAAGTCTGCATCCACAATGCGCGAACGCGAGGCCGATGTCTTTTCAGACACGTTTGCCAGGTTGGACATAGTGAAGTCCAAACGGTTGTTGATCGCACCCAACTGTGAACGGGCATCGTTGATCGTAGTCAACGCGTTATCAATAACGCCCAACGCTTTTTGTGCACCTTCGACCGAATCAATACTGATAGAGGCGATCGCGGTACCGAATGCTCCCTCGGCAGTTACGTTGGATTCCAAAATCCCCAAGGTATCAGGATCAGCATTAGCACCCAACTTCACGCTAATAGGAGAACCATTTTCACTGCTCAGCTTGATACCACCATTCACGCTATCGCCATCAGCAACAGCGGCAGGCACCGGGTTGTTGTTGAAGTCTGAATGAGCCAGCAACGCCCCGCCCAATGCGGTTGCTACTGAACCGGCACCATCTCTGAAGGTGAGCGATGAAGCAGAACCTTCCAGAACGACACGGGTACCTAGCAAGCTCGCTGAAACACCGGTTGAATCGGTAGCGGCATTAAATCTGGCCACAATGTCCGCAACGCTGGTAACCGCTGCCGGAGCATCCATATCAATCACGACACCATTCAGCTCAAACGTGCCAGTGATGGTTGATATATCGGTGGTAGAAAAATCCAGGGTTGCAGACACAAATGCTTCAGCAGTAACGCCGGTATCTTCTTGCGCAGCGTTAATTGCCGCAACTTTACCCGCTAAAGAGTCAGTATTTTTATTGGAGATGATCACACCGTTGATGCTGAGATCACCCACATTCCAGGCCACATTGGGAGTATCAATTCCTATACCCTCAATATTTCCCGGATTGGTATTTTCACGGAAGCCCAAAGCATCCAGTTGCGCCAAGTCACCGGTCGATCCACGAGTGATAGTAATTGGATCACCATGTTCTGATTCAAGCACCAGGCGGCCAGAATAAGTACCTGCAATGTTACCGCCAGCAGAGCCGGCCGGCACGCTTCCGTCCGTGACCGTAAAGCTTGCGACATTAATACCTGCAATACTCAACTTACTGTTCTCACCAACCGAGGCACTCAACAAGCCACCACTTTCAGTGTTAATTTTATCTACCAACTCATCCAGGTTTTGCGTATTGGTGACCTGGATAGTGGTTTGTGAGCCATCCAGTTTGGTAATCGCAATCTCAAATATTTGGCCACTTTCCAGTACACCTGTACCAGCGCCAGTCGCCGTTGCCTGAGCATAAGTAGAAGCATTAATGCCCAACACATTTTTATTAATCAGTTCAATCAATTTATCCATCGTTTCGGTGGAGCCATCAAAACTCTCCAGCGATTTAGCAACAGATTGACCATTAATGAGAATATCGTTTTCGTCGATTTGCAATGCAGCCAAATCAATCTCGCCACCCAACATATCCACACCCACAAAGCCCATACCCAAGGTTTTGGCATCCATTGCGGGGATTTTCATGGTGATGGTTTGGCCTGCATCGGAACCGACTTGTAGATCCACTTTTCCAAGCGAACCATCCAATAATTTTTGGCCGTTGAAGGATGTAGACGTCGCAATACGATCCAATTCCAGAATCAATTGCTGTACTTCCGCATCCAGTGTTTTGCGGTCAGCATCGGAATAAATTCCGTTCGCAGACTGAATGGACAGTTCGCGCATACGCTGCAAAATATTGGTCGATTCCTGCAAGGCACCTTCCGCAGTTTGTATCAGTGATACACCATCGTTCGCATTGCGGATTGCTTGGTCAAGACCGCGGATTTGCGATGTCATGCGGTTGGAAATAGCCAGACCCGCAGCATCGTCTTTCGCAGAGTTAATACGTTGGCCAGAGGACAAGCGTTCGCTTGCCCGATCGAGCGCATTTCCTGAGCTCATCAATTGACGCTGTGAATTCAAGGAAGCGACATTGGTGTTAATGACTAGAGGCATAATAAATCTCCTAATGATTGTTCCTGTTCACAGTTTCTATTGCTGTGACAAGCCGACTAATGAAGTTCAAAGCCATCGGTTAATCGACTTGCATGGACTGTCAGAACTTCGTGGCAAGACTTTTAAGAAATTTGCTACCCACTGATTAACGGGGGTTGCACTAAACAGGATTTCTATACGGTCGCCTAAAGCCGATTTTGCACAGACCATGCCAAAACATTTTTAAGGAGAAAAAGTACGCTTATCAAAAACACAATTGACAGTTATTGGAAACGCAAATTTGCTGAAAATTTTCTCTGCTTTTAATTTAAAAAAATAAAAAACCAAATCGGTTTTACATTTTTTAAACAAAAAAAATAGGGCAGCTTTCGCTGCCCTATTCGTTTTAAAACACTCGCCAAACCGCTCTTTTAAAACCGTTACAACCTATTGTTTTAAAAGGGTTTTATGCCTGTGCACTGAATAATTGACCAGGCTCATCCGGGGTGTGGCTTTGCGCCAGCCGCAAGAAAATTTCATCAGGGATTTGACGAATAACTTCTTGCGTTGTGCGATCCAAAACTTTCACAACTGTCTCACCTGAATCAGGATCATATGAGAAGTTTAAATCGCGCTGGGTTGACTGAATATACTCATTCATTTGAGCCACGGCTGCCTGAACACGCTCTTGCACCGCCTGAGAATTGACAGGATCTTTAGGTAAAGATCTTGCCGCTTCTGCGGCAGGCGGCAAATCATTGCCGGTTTTTTGACCTCTTGCGCCAGGCAACGACGAAACCGGCGAAGCTTTCGCTTGTACCGGATTCGAAGCAACTTTAGTGATGTCATTCATAATCTGTTCCTCACTAAAAATGTTCTTCCGGGTTAGCTGGGATTAGCTAGCCCGGAAGTAGCCTGTATTATCTCAAGAGAGACAGTACTTGTTGTGGACGAGCATTAGACTGAGCCAACATCGCCGAGGCCGCTTGTTGCAACACTTGTGAACGGCTCAGGTTTGCAGTTTCCGCTGCGAAGTCAGCATCAGTGATACGTGAACGCGCTGATGAAGTCTTCTCTGAAATGTTCGCCAGGTTGGAGATGGTGAAGTCCAAACGGTTGTTGATCGCACCCAACTCTGAACGCACATCACTGATGGTGGTCAATGCGTTGTCGATTACCTTAATTGCTTTTTGAGCGTTTGCAGCGGTGTCGATGCTGATTGATGAGATTGCTGCGCCGAAGCTAGCTGTACCAGCAGCGTTACTCTCCAAGAAGCCATAGTTTGCATCACGATCTCCATCACTTAAATCGGCTGCAAAATCAATTTGGATAGGGTTGCCGCTAACACTGGTCAACTTAATACCACCATCAACAGTAGCTGCGCCCACCGCACCCGAAACAAAGGCACCATCTTCAATATATTCAAGATTAGATGCGCCTAACGCAGCCACAACACCACCACCACCGTCAGCAAACGTCATTGAGGCTACATTACCCTCAATAATTACCCGTGTACCCGACAAAGTAGCTGTAATACCGGTTGAATCTGACACGGCATTAAACGCATCCACAATGCCCGTCAAGCTTGTGGCAGCAGCAACACTAACACCATTAAGTTCGAAGGTACCTGCTAAGGCAGACAAATCAACGCCATCGAAGTCTAATGCAGCACTTGTAAACGCACTTGCCTGCACGCCAGTCTCAACCGATGAACGATTTATCGCATCAACTTTTCCCTGCAAACTATCAGTCTCATCGTTATCAATGACTACACCATTGATTTTTAAATCGCCTGCACCCCACTCAGTGGTAGGATCTGACATACCACCACCTTCCACTGTACCGGCTTTGTTGTTTTCGCGGAAACCTAATGCAGCCAAATCTTCAAGGGTACCGGTTGAGCCGCGAGTGATAGTAATTGGATCATCATTGTCCGCAGTCAATACCAGTTTCGCAGTGCCCGCAGTTGTAATACCGGTACCGCCTGCACTGGCGCCGTCAGTCACAGCGATTTGAGTTGCATTTTCAGCGCTTATGGTTAATTTACCCTCGTCATTCAACGAAGCACTGATTAAACCATTACCCTCAGAATTGAGCTTATCTACCAAATCATTCAGGTTTTTGGTATCACGTACAATAACTGTAGTTATACTGCCATCCAGCTTGGTAACAGCTACTTCCATTTGTTGGGCATCTTCCAAAATACCAGTACCTACACTGGTTGCCTCAGCAACAGCTAAAGTAGAAGCAGTAACACCATTAACGTTGGTATTGATTTTATCAATCAACTCATCAAGGTCATCGGTACCACCAATCCAACTTTCACCAGCGGCAATGATTGACTGGCCATTGATCATCACGTCGTTTTCTGCCAAATCCAGAGTATCTGCAATTGCGGTAGTAGAACCGCCCATCAAATCCACGCTGGTAGAACCCATACCCAGAGTTTTGGCATCCATCGCTGGAACTTTTAATGTTACGGTTTGGTTAGCCGCAGAACCTACTTGCAACTCCACTTTACCTAACTTGCCATCTAACAGATTTTGGCCGTTAAACGCGGTGGTTTTGGCGATACGATCCAATTCAGAGACAAGTTGTTTTACCTCGGCGTTCAGAGTGGCGCGGTCGCTGGCGTTGTAGATACCGTTTGCGGACTGTACTGACAGTTCACGCATACGTTGCAGGATGTTGGTAGATTCTGACAGCGCACCTTCAGCGGTTTGAATCAGAGATACACCGTCGTTAGCGTTACGGATTGCTTGGTCAAGACCGCGAACCTGTGAGGTCATACGGTTGGCGATCGCCAAACCGGCAGCGTCGTCTTTTGCAGAGTTAATACGCATACCGGAAGACAAACGCTCGGTGGAGCGGTCAAGCGCGTTGCCTGAGCTCATCAACTGACGTTGTGCATTCAGAGAGGCGACGTTTGTGTTAATTACTAAAGCCATGATGAATCTCCTGGATTTAAAGTACGCAGTGGCTGATCAAGTAGGAAGGCCATGCTGCTAGTGTCGGTTGATGAAGTCTGACGCTAACAGCTTAATCAGCACTTCTAACTAGGTTATCGACACATCCAGAAGGAGCTTTAGAAATTTTTTATGGCAGGAATAAACTTTTTGTACGAGGAATTACTAAAAATAAGCACAAAGCGTTATAAGCAACACGCATGACGTCAATTAGCCGCCATACGCATCAATTGCTTTTGCTGCTCTTCCATTTTGACGCAATTCTGACGCGGCATTATCCCGGTTTGCTTCCGCCAGAGAAGATAATTCTTTGTTGATCAACTGAATTTCTTCAATTAATCCTGCCGCTTCAGTTTCAAGATCCGCTTGCGCTAATGATTGCAGGTACTCGTGGTCGCTAAGCGATAAAAGACCCTGCTGGCGCTGTTGCACCAAGGTTTCAAACGATTCCCAATCACCCGCTTGGGCAAGAGACAAAAGAGCTTTTGATTGACTGAGCGCACGAACTAAAGGGTCAAGCAAAGGGTTGATATCCATAAATACAACTCTACGTAATAGAACAACTCTTAATAATGGCTAAAGGCAGACTAACGCTATAGTGCAAGATTAGCAAAAGATAACTGACCTGCGTATAAATTATGACTTACATGCCATTACATCAAGTCTTCATTATAGTAAGACGATGATGTAGTGAGACGATATAGAGCGGCGATGGTGACGCACTCATTTTGCGGACACTCCATGAATTGATGTCAGGCAATCAACAAAAGTAGTGAGCATCAATTCATAAAGTGATTCATAGAGCGATGAAGATTATAAATAAGTAAAAAGCGATAACTGGCTAACTTTGGCAAAGCTTTGTTGTGCTGCATTCAACACCAATGATTGCATGGTTAATTGAATAGAGGCTTCGCCATAATCCAAATCCTGTAAGCCGGACAATACTGTCTTGGTAGACAACGTAATATCCAGATTTAACTCCTTGCTACTCTCCAGTGTATTCAAGCGCGATCCCATTTCACCCTGCACAGAAGTAAGATTGGTTACTGCGTTTTGCAAATTGGTCAAGGTTTTGGCAACGATCTTGGCTAATACCTCTTTGCTTTCCGGTGTATCCACAACAGATTTCATTGCCTCACTAAAACGTGTGAGCGTGGTGAGTAAGCCTTGCTTGTTGGTGGATTCCACAAAAAAACTATCGCCGGTTTCGATAAGTACACCACGGGTTGAAGAAGTACCCGTATCCTGCGTGTTCAGACCAGTGACATTATTTACATCCAGATTGCCACCCTTGATAGTAATGGTGGCATTGGTATTTGAAATTAATCCCTGATCAGTAACTGTAATTCCCAAACGCGCAAGCTTGGCAGCATTATCCGGTGTACGAAATGCGTTGGCCAAATCAGTGACGTTGGTTATGTTTTGATTGAAGGTAATTGACTCAGTCCGGCCATTCACTTCCAATTGAAATGTCGTAGGTGATGTACTGAAATCTTCTGCACTGACAAAAGCAAAAGGCAAATTAACGGAAGTAGTCCCATTACTTTGCGTGTTAAATCCCAACGCTGTATCAGTATCCGGCGTACCGTTACGCACGGTAATATTCAAACCGGTTGGAGAATGAAAACCGGTTGAGTCAACGGTAATACCCAAATTGGCCAGTTTGTCCGCATTGCTGGGCGTACCTGCTACGCTGTTAAAAGCAGCAGTCAAATCCGTTGCGTTAGTGACGTTTTGATCAAGCAGCAGAGTTTCTGTTTTTCCACCAACAGTAATGGAAACATTCGTTGGTGTTACGGAAAAATCAAATGCACCTACTGCACCAAAATCCAATTCAGCAGGAATGGCAGGGTTACCCGCATAAGGATTCCCCAAAATTTTAAATTTCGCACCCGCGACTTCAATATCATCCCCCGCCACATACAGTTGCGCAGGCAGTAATATTTTTCCACTGGCACGCTCAGTGACAGTGAAATTCACCACTGAACCATTTTTGGTAAAAATAACCTGTAAATCTTCTGGATAAAGACGATCAAATTCTTGCTGGTCAATTACCTCACCTACCGAAATCACTGCAGGAGGAATGGCTTTGTTCCCTGTACCAGCAGAGGTAGTAAATGTGTTGTGCCCACTGGGGATATCTACAAATAGCTTTTTACCAGAGTCACTGACCGCCACAGTTACCGATGTGGACGCTTGCAAACGCAATTGCCCTTCGTCGCCCATATACGTGAAATTACCACCAATATCACTGACAAACGGTTTGGTATCACCTTTATAACCCGCAAAAATATACTGGCCCGATGCATTGCGGGTATTTTGCAAGTTCGCAAGCTCGGCAATCCGTGTATCCACTTCTGCTGCAAGCGCTTTGTAATCGGTAGACGTATAAATAGCTGTGTTACCTGCTTTCACCGCAAGTTCACGCATACGTTGGACAAGGTCGATCACGGTTTGCGTTGTCGATTCCTCAAGATTCAGATTGGACTCTGCAATATTAATATTTTTTCCATATTGCTCGGTACGCGCCAATTCCTGGTTGAGACGCAAAATTGCCGTCGCCGCCACAGGATCATCCGCAGGCGATAATACTTTTTTCCCGGTCGACATTTGTTCCTGGGTTTTGGTAACAGCAGACTGCGCCTGCCCCATTCCCAGAGTTGCGATGTTATAAATTTGTGAGGTGGATACGCGCATGACCAACTCCTCTAAAGCGGCAAATGTTTGCCTCATTGATTACTTACAGTCTACCAATGCAGGAATTGATCCAATTTTTATGAAATAAAAGAAGAAGAGATTTTTAATCCCTCCAAGCCTCCCTTTTTCAAAGGGAGGAGTTTGACTCCCTGCTTGCCCTCTTTTTAAAGAGAAGCCTTTAAAGAGGAACAAGGAGAGATGAAGGAATTAATGTGATACAGAAGATTAAAGTGAACTAAGAAGAGTATCAAACAATTCACGCACAACAGAAATCACTTGGGCATTCGCTTGATAAAGCTGCTGGAACTTAATTAAGTCTGCCGCTTCTTCATCCAGGTTAACGCCGGAAATACTGTCGCGCATGGTTTGGGTTTGTTCCAACAAGCTTTTACTTGCTTCAGTATTGATTTTTGAAAGACTGCTTTTGGTACCGACTTCTTCAACTAACTTGCCATAACCATCTTCAAGTGTCAGAGTCCCGTTTTGCATCATACCTTGCGATTCAAGCGCAACCATCGCCAATGCATTGCGGTTGTCATTCGTTCCGTTGGTATTAAAACCAACTGTGAATGTATCGCCCGCTTTAGGTTGTCCGCTGATCGCAACTTGATAGCCAACAAAAGAAGAGCCTGCAAAAGTATCGCGTGCGCTATCGCCAAATAATGGGCTGTCGGTGGGAACTGTTCCGAGGCTAATGCCATCTGCCATCGTAATATCAATTCTTCCACCCACTACGATACCTTGCAATTCACCTGCCCCGGTATCGGCCCCCACTAAACGAACATTAGGATTTCCATTACTGTCATTCACATCAACACTACTATTGGATGAGGATTTCAAACGGATATCCAAATCCACACCGGATGACGCAACCAATTTTAATTCCGGTGCACCGGTAATCGGATTAGTACTACTTTGCGCACGAATTCCCAAACTGGTTAAATTGGGATTGTTGTTAATTTGCTGTGCGAGGTAATTATTAAAAGCAACCTCACCATCAACAGCAATATCAGGCACATCGGCATGAAAAGCCGTGTTGCTGGGATCATATTGAATAAGCGCTTGTCCATTCACATACAGTTGTGTGGGCGGCGCAAGATCGGCCGTTGCCAGATTCAAATCCGTTAAGGTTGCCGTAGTAAATGCACGTGCCGACACACCTTGTACAGAACTGATCTGTGCAGCGGTTTCCATTGCCGTTGCACCGGGAACTGTCGTGAGCATTTTCGTACTGACTGAACCGGTAACAGGATCTTTAATGGTGAAATGCAGCTGCTCTGCCAAATAACCGTTTTTGGCAAGTGGATCACTTAGTGCCGATACCACCTGCGGTGAGCGACCTTCCGGCAACCCCAGCCGGCTGCCATTTCCTACAACAATATGCTCACCAATGTCGCCGGTAAAAATATTATTGCTACTACCGGGAATAAAAATCTGTTCACGCAGTGCAGGCACTAAATGTTTGGGATTGGTCGGATCACTATTGTCCAGAACTTCATAGGTTGTTTCAGATGTAAAGCGAATCAAAATGGGTGGAGATAATTCACCCGGTTTTGAAAACGCAGGCAAACGATTGCCGTTAGCATCGACCAAACTTAATACTTCACCAGCACTGATAAGGCCACTGCCAGCATTACTGGTATTGCTTGCTGTACGCACAGGCGATGCGAATGCCAAATCTTCCGGACGTTTTATTTCAGCACGAATATCGCGCGAACCATTTTTAGTTGGCTGGATTGTGAATTTGTCGCCTCCCTGAAAAGAGCCGCTGGTTAAATTAACGCTCACGCCATCGAATGAAATGCTGGTGGGGTAAGCGCCAGACAAAGTACCCTGCTCCACCACGGTTTTATCGGATAACCGGGTAACCAAATAATTACTGGAGCCAGGAACAATTTCAAACAAATAGTCACTGGTGCTTAATTGATTAGTGTCATCAATAGTGACCGAAATAATCCGATCAAAAGGCAATGCATTATTACCGTGTGCGACACGGTTCGCAGCCAGTACCGGATCATTGATATCACCAAACATACGCTGGCCGTAATCACCATCCAGATCAATACCTTCTTGCTGCAAAGTGTTGAACTGATCCGCCATTGTCAATGCAATGCGCCCCAACTCGTTCAGCGAAGGTGACAGCACGCTCTCACGGAACCCTACCAAACCACCCAGTTGTCCACCAGTAATTTGAGAGGTAACGTCAACATTGGAATTGTTGCCCGTTAACTGGATCTTTCCATCATTCGTTACGCTAAACGTGCTGGATTTAATACCAATAACCAAAGGCTGGCCATTGCCAATAAATACATTGACATCGCCATCAGCTTGATTAACGACTTGAATCGATACCAGTTCAGATAATTTTCGCAAGGCTTCATCGCGTTTATCCAGCAAATCATTCGGGGCATTGCCACTGCCGGATGCACGCAACTCACCAATCGATTGGTTAAGTGATGCAACCGATTGTGCTAGCGAATTAATTTGCTCGGTCACCGTGCGGATTTCACCATTTACACTTTTTTCGATATCAGTAAAGCGCTGATTGAGATTATTGAAGCGGATGCTCATGCTTTCCGCTTCCGTCACAATTAACTGACGACCAGGAGTAGAGGCAGGATCATTCGCACCATTTTGCATTGCAGAAAAAAAGGATTGCAATGCACCGGACAAGCCGGTGCTGGTGTCTGCAAGCAACTTATCCATTTTGCCAATATTGGCGTTGAATTTATTTAACTGATTAAATGTAGAGGTATCCAAACGCAACTGGGCAGTCACAAATTCGTTGACCACACGCTCAATAGAAGCCGTGGTAACACCGGAACCAATAAATCCGGCACCACCCGCATTTTGTTCAGGGCGAGTAACGTAATTTACTTCCTGACGGGAATAGCCAGCAGTGTTGGCGTTGGAAATATTATGCCCTGCAGTACGCAGTGCATTTTGGCTGGCCTGCAAGCCGGATACGGCGTTAGAGAGAATACCGCTCATGACTTACTCCACAAATGTGCGGCCAGCTTTCGCTGCCATATTGAGAGAGGAAAGCACAGTGCCTGTGATATCCCCCACTGATTTAATCGCATCGCTATTCAACAAACGTTTAATTTTTTTGGCGTATTCCGGGTCTGTTGCATAACCTGCTGCTTGTAGTGCTTCCGCATATTTTTTTGAATCGGTTCCTGCGGCCAATACATCGTCGTAACGCGGATTATTTTTCATCAATCTCACGTAATCTGAAAAGCTTTCGGCATAATCGGTATATTTACGGAAATCCGCTTTTTCATTTGCCGCTATACCATTGCGATATTCAAGTGTAGAAACATTCACCTTATCGCCTTGCCATTGAGTATTCGCTTTAATATTGAACAGGTTAAAACTGTTGTTGCCTTGGTTATCATGAATAACGTGTTTTCCCCAGCCGGTTTCCAATGCAACCTGGGCAATCAATACATCCGGATTAACATTCAGTTCTGCCGCTGCCTTTTCAGCATGAGGCTTTAGCAGCATGACAAAATTTTCCTGGGTATCACTAATACTACCTTTCTGCCCTACGCGAATTTCAGCAGACTTGGCTTTGTTCAAATAGGCGGGCATTGCTGCATAATTGATGAACGGTGCAACAATAACCGGATTTTCAGCATCCTTATCCGTTTCGCCGCTCAACACAGATTGCACATTCGAGTTATCGCTCATGCGCATAAAATCGTTGATCCAATCACCTAATACATCAATAGAATCACCAACATCACCTTCTGTATTTTTTGCATCTACACGTGCAGAATCACCTTGTGGCAGTGACTGATGCGTAACAATATCGGACAGATCGCCAAGCTCATGAGTATTTGATGAATTCTCTGGCGCTTTCATATTGCCGCCATAATTTTTCAGCATTTGCTGATAAAAGTGATCCGCCAAACCAATACCCGCACCGCTGGTTAAATTGAGCACCATTTGCTGATCGAGCATATCACGATGGAAGCGTGTGGTTTGGCTATCAAAATAATTACCTTCGCTAAAAGCCTCATTGGCTTCACGCATGGTTTTCAACATTTGCTGCACAAACATCGCTTCAAATTTTTTCGCTACTTCTTTTAATGCTTGCGGGTCTTTATCGCGCCCCATTGCTTTAACAGAATTCAGCGAATTAGGATCCAAATAGGAATCCTTAATTTGCGATATGCCTGTACTGCTGTCGATAGGTAACATTTAGATCACCACTAGTTCTGCTTTTAGCGCACCGGATTGTTTAAGTGCTTCCAAAATGGCCATTAAATCACTGGGTGACGCACCTACGTTGTTAACCGAACGCACTATGTCATCCAGGTTGGCACCGGGTGCAAATTTAAACATGGGATTATTTTCTTCATTGGCTTGCACATTGCTGCTGGGCACAACAACAGTTTGCCCACCGGCCAAGGCATTGGGTTGGCTCACGGTTAAACTTTCTGCTACCGATACTGTCAAGCTACCGTGAGTTACTGCAACCGGTGAAACACGCACATTTTTTCCAACGACGATAGTGCCCGTACGGGAATTGATGATGACTTTGGCAACCTCCTCACCTGGTGTAACTTCAATATTTTCCAGTATCGAAATAAAATCAACGCGCTGCGCAGGATTCGCAGGTGAATTCACAACAATAGAAACAGCATCCATTGGGCGCGCCACATCAGGCCCTAACATGGCGTTAATACTTTTTGCCAAAGCATTGGCAGTGGTGAAATCCGCGCGATGCAGATTAAAAATAATAGGCTGACCTGCGGCGAAATTGGTTTCCACCATGCGCTCCACAATGGCACCGCTGGGAATACGGCCCGCACTAGGAATATTCACGGTAATTTTTGAACCATCATTACCCGATGCACTCAGCCCACCCACCACTAAATTACCCTGAGCTACGGCATAGACTTTTCCATCAAGGCCTTTTAGGGGAGTCACTAATAAACTGCCACCGCGCAAACTTTTTGCATTACTAATAGACGAGACGGTGACATCAAGGGTTTGCCCTGGTTTTGCAAACGCAGGCAGTTCTGCCTGAATCATCACCGCCGCGACGTTTTTCATTTGCATACGCGCACCTTCCGGTACGGTGATACCAAATTGCTTGAGCATGCTGTTGAACGACTGAACCGTAAAAGGCGATTGCGTTGTTTGGTCACCGGTTCCATCCAATCCGACAACTAAACCATAACCCACCAATTGGTTGGCACGCACACCGGCAACGCTGGCGATATCTTTAATGCGTTCCGCTTGGGCTGCACTACTGAAAACCAATGCGATGCCAAGTACTAAACAATAAACACTACGCATAAAAATACCTCTATAGAAAAGTTACAGCGGGCTTATTTATAAAGGCCACAGATCGCTATTAAAGAAACGCGATAACCAGCCCATTTGCTGTGTGCTAGCCAATTCGCCTGAACCGCTGTAAGAAATTTTTGCATTCGCCAAACGGGTAGACACAATGGTGTTATCAGGTGCGATGTCATCGGGCCGTACAATTCCGCTGATGCGAATAAATTCATCGCCACGATTTAATGTGATCCATTTTTCACCACGCACAATCAAATTACCGTTTGGCAAAATTTCAGCGACAGTCACTGTGATATTGCCTTGCAAACTATTGCTTTGATCTGCATCGGCACTGCCATCAAATGTTCTTTCTTGCTCAAGTGTTGTTGTTAACTCCCGCCCCTTGATTGTGGGATTAGCACCTAACAAAGGACCCGCATTAAAATCAACACCGCTATTTTTACTGGTAGTAACACCCGATGATTTACGTGATACAGTACGCTCACTTAAGGTCACAGTAATAACATCGCCCACAAAATGCGCTTTGCGGTCATTGAATAAATTCAAACCGTAAGTGTCTTGATATAAAGAGCCTTCTGTACGCTGCGGAACTGGCATATTGGCTGCCACTGTGGGTGCATAGGCAGGATCATCTGCCATTGGCTTTTTGTTGGTAAAGCAACCGCTGAGAGATATTGCGACTATCGCTAATGCAAGCGACTTCAATACAAACAATCCCAATAAACGATGCTTACCAATATAAAAAGTGCGCATGATTGAATCACTCACTTAAAGATTTTGGGTGATGTATTGCAGCATTTGGTCTGCAGTGGAAACGACTT
This sequence comes from Cellvibrio sp. UBA7661, assembly GCA_002483365.1. Taxonomy (GTDB): domain Bacteria; phylum Pseudomonadota; class Gammaproteobacteria; order Pseudomonadales; family Cellvibrionaceae; genus Cellvibrio. The sequence goes on along the minus strand of DLHT01000018.1, from coordinate 24,554 downwards.
TGGAGTTCATCTCGTAAGCGCGCTGGGTGGTGATCATGTTGACCATCTCCTCAACAATATCCACGTTGGAGTTTTCCAACATACCTTGCTTTATTACGCCCAAACCATTTTCACCGGGCGTTCCCTGAATCGGGTTTCCACTGGCAACGGTTTCCACAAACAAGTTGCCGCCAATGGGCTGCAAACCGGAATGGTTTATAAAATCAACCAGAGTGATATCGCCTAGCTGTTGTGGATCAACCTGGCCTGGTGTGTACGCATTAACGGTACCGTTTGCGCCAATGGTAATTTTGTTGGCACCTTCGGGAACAATAATCGCAGGCTCCAGTAAATAACCATCTGCATTCACAAGTTGGCCTTCACCATTGATTTGCAATTGGCCATTGCGTGTGTAAGCGATAGTGCCGTCGGGTTGCAGTACTTGTAAAAAACCGTGGCCATCAATTGCGACATCAAGCGACTGCTCTGTTACTTGCAAATTGCCCTGGGTAAATTCTTTTTGTGTTGCCACTACACGCACACCGGCACCCAATTGCAAACCTGAAGGCAATTCCGTTTCTTGCGTTTGCTGCGCGCCAGGTTGGCGTTGGTTTTGATACAGCAAATCTTCAAAAATTGCGCGGTCACGTTTAAAACCAATAGTGCTGGTGTTTGCCAGGTTGTTGGAAATAGTAGTGAGCTGGCGATCTTGTGCGGACAAACCGGTTTTGCTGACATAGAGTGCGGCGTGCATGATCTATTCCTCTGGTTAAATGCGTTAAATAAACAACGCATTAAAAATTACGACATTTGCAATAACTGGGCAGACGCAGCGGAATTTTCTTCCGCCGATTTCATCACCTTGACTTGCATTTCATATTGGCGTGCGAGACTAAGAATTTGCGTAAATTCTTCGATCGCATTGACGTTACTGCTTTCCAGCATGCCGCTGCGCAAGGTCACTTCCACTGCAGGTAATGCAATTTCACCATCGCGCTGACGAAATAAACCGTCATCACCTTTTTCAATATTTTGAATATCGGGATTCACTAATTTGATTTGCCCGACTTGTACCATCGCCTCAGGCCCTTGCCCTTGGCCGATAATGGAAATAATGCCGTCGGCACCAATCTGGACTTTTTCATTTTCGGGAATATTGATTGGCCCGCCAGCGCCTAATACCGGCAGACCATTGGCAGTGCGCAACATGCCGGTTGCATCCACAGCCATGTTGCCGGCACGGGTATAAGCCTCTGTGCCATCGGGTGATTGCACGGCGATAAAACCATTGCCCTGTATCGCAACGTCGAGCGGGTTGTTGGTGGCAATCATTGAGCCAGGCGTGAAATCAGCGCGGGGGGATTCCGTCATGGCGTAAGCGCGGGTTGGCTGACCATCGCCGTAATACACACCCATGCTGCGCGACTGTTCAAAGTCAGCACGAAATCCGGTGGTGCTTAAATTAGCCAGATTATTGGCGCGATTGGCCTGCGCCAGCATGTTGTGCTTGGCACCGGTCATTGCGATAAAAAGTGCTTTATCCACGATAGTATCTCCAGTGCTAGCAGCTTTATAAGGAATAAAAATGCCGCTAGTTTTTTGGCGGATTTGCCATTACTGGAGATTTTGCAAGAGCAGTGCCAATGTTTGGATAACACTTAAGCAACTGAATTACAAAGACTTTATTTTGATAGGGTTAGCAAAGCAAATGAAACCCCAATAGAAAGCGGCAAAGAGCTTCCGCCCTTTGCCGCTGTGTAATCAGGTGATTTTATTATCGTAAGTTGATAATGGTTTGGGTGGTGGCGTTCGCGGTTTCAATGGTTTTGGCGTTTGCCTGGTAGTTGCGTTGGGCAATAATCAGGTTAACCAATTGCTCCGACAGATCCACGTTCGATTCTTCCACCGCACCAGCCACCACATTCCCCAGTTGGGATGAGCCGGGAGCGCCCACAATCGCCTCACCCGATTCAAATGTCTGTGCCCACATGGTATCGCCTGTTGGTTTCAAACCATCCACACTGGCAAAGTTAGCCAGGGCCACCTGCCCTAATACTTGTGCTTCACCGTTAGTGAAACGGGCAAACACAATACCGGTATTGCTCACATCCAAACCTGCCAAACGGCCAGTGGCGTAACCATTTTGATCCAACTCTTCTACTGAAAACACGCTACCAAATTGGGTGCTGCCTTCAAGATCAATCAAAAAATTAGAACTGGCTGGTGGCTCAGCTACGGGTATAGTCCCGCCCTGCAATACATTCAACGGCCCCAGTGCACCAACGGGTTGTCCATCTTCGCCAAGTGGAGTCCAGTTAGAAATAAGGATCGCATCTGTCATGGACGCATTGATAGTACCTTCAGGTGTGAAGTGCACATCAAACGACGCCATAGTCGGCGCGATATTGTCTGGTGATGGCAAAGTTGGATCGGGATCACCTACGTTTTGACCATCAATTTGCACATACATTTTCCAATGGTTAGGCGACGTTGTTGGATCAGCTGGATCGTAAGCTTGCTTCACAAAATATTGACGCATTGAATGAACATTTCCCAGGCTGTCATACACAGGTGTAGTCGTTGCGTGGTTAAATGTTTTTTGATCGTTGGGATCAAATGCGTTAATCGGCACAGGAGTAAAGAAAGTCGGATCACCAATTGCGCCAAACATAACGCCTGAACCAGCAACAATAGGAGTAGTGAGTGTGCTGTTGGTAATCGAATATCCTTCCTGCATTGTTACTGTAATCACTCCCCCCACTTTAATCGCACTATTGACAAGCGCTGGATCCGCATTTGTATCTAATTGTTGTAACTCACCTTGGCTACCAACAATCGCAACTGCATCTCCTGTAGTTCCAAATGAGAAGTCCAAATCACGCCCGGTTGCAGAAACCACTTCAAGATCGCCAGTTGTTTCGTTAACGCTCGCAGTAATTCCAAATAGAGTAGATTTGCTGAGACTATTAATTTCTTTCGCAAGATCATCCATTGTTGCAGATGTATCAGATGACAGAACAACTCCATTTAATGTGAAAGTACCTGTACTATTTGTAAACGGAATTGCCGGAGCAGCTGGCCCAGGAACTGCCGGAACGGCAGGTATTTCTCTTAAAATTGTTGCTGTTGTACGTGCCGTTGCGCTAATTCCAGCAAGCGAGTTTAACTCCGATGCGGTTACATCTGCACCTGCACCATATTTACTAATGTAAGTGACTGGCGCAGAAGTTCCTGGACCTTGAATTACCAAAGTATGTGATGCGTACTTATTGTTAGCCGCAGCCTCACCCTCAGTAATATTCGCAGGTGTGATTGCCGATACAGCAGTAGTGAGTCCATTAGTAGGGACTACAAGAGGGCCAGCACCATCAGGATCGACAGCTGTAATATTCAACTGAGAAGCAACACCTGCAGATAAATCCCGAATTTTCAAACGCCCATCAGTATCAACAAATGCTTGAACATTAAGAGGAACCGGGCTGCTGAAATTCTGATTGTTGATTTCATTTGCAACAGCAGTCAGATTGTTATATGAACCGGGGGAAATTGTAATATTCAGAGTCTGAGCACTTCCTCCCGGAGCAGTACGAGATAGCTGCAACACAGTAGCAGCAATAGCTGGTGGGCCTGCAGTTGGAGATTGGATTACTATAGGGGAAACCGGTGTAGCAACAGCAGTAGCAATATCGATGGTTGATGTTAAAGGCTGTTTCAAACCGAGTGATGCATTACCAATTCCAGTTCCATTAGTAGAAAATCGTTGTCCTGTTGTCTCCAATACCAATTCATTGGAATCCAAATTGTAAGAGGCAAATACACCCGTAGTCTGGCGTGGGTCTTGCGAACTTACATCGACACGCAAGTCACTTAATATTCCACTCACATTGCCATCGGGATCTGCAGCAAAACCTTGCAATAACGCGCCGGTTCCATTCACGATGTAACCATTTTTATCCAACCCGAATGTGCCTGCACGGGTATACAAACGCTCACCGTTTTTTTCAACGACAAAAAATCCTTCACCATTAACCGACAAGTCCAATTCATTTTGGGTAAATTTCAAATTACCTTGCGTAAATTGTTGGCGAATATTTTGGATATTCACACCACTACCCGCAGTATTTGAACCACCACCCAATAAAGTGCTCGTATATACATCGCCAAATTCAGCGCGTGACGATTTAAAACCAACGGTACTGGCGTTGGCGATATTATTACCGGTCACTTGCAGATCAGTATTAGCTGCACGAATTCCGCTTAACGCTGTATTGAAAGACATATTACACCTCAGCCATAACGTTTAACGTTCAGGATTTTTTATCTAACCATTAATTAAATTGTTTTACTTTGTCTGCTTCAACCGCGCCTATACCTGCGAGGTTTAAAATCAATTTGCCGTTTTCACCAATCGTCACACTATTCACATTGGCGCTAAGCGATGTTTTCAGCGCTTCATTCTTGCCATCTTGATCAGCGGTAACCTCAAAGCGATATTCACCTGCAGCGGCGGCATCATCACCTGCTTCCCAATCCAGCAAATCGCCATTGATTTCCATATTTTGTCCATCCCAACGGAAGACCATTTCACCTTTGGGTACTTCACCAACAGGAATGGCTTGTACTAGCGCACCCTTTTCGTCGTAAATATTGATTTTCAAATTATTTGTGGAGTACGCCAAATCAGCACTACCCGCCACAATACCGCCTTTAACCAAGGTACTTTTTTCCGATTCAACAGTTACGCTGCGCCCAACCAATGACGACGCTTGCAGTGCGTTGTTCGACATAAAACTATTGAAGCTATTGTTTAAACGCTCCAGTCCTTCAACCGAACTGAATTGCGCCAACTGTGCAACAAATTCACTGTTGTCTTGCGGGCTCAATGGGTTTTGGTTGTTCATTTGCGTAATCATTAATTCCAGAAACGCAGCCTGACCTAACTCATTGGTATTTTTTTTCGTTTCTGTTTTTTTAGTGATACTTAAGTTGTCAGTAACACTATTGGCTGATGAAGTACCGGATACGCTCATGATTCAGCTCCTTTTATTGACCCAGAGTTAAAACACGTTGAACCATTTGCTTCGCAGAATTCATCACTTCCACGTTCATTTGGAATGAGCGCGATGCTGCAATCATGTTGGCCATTTCTTCTACAGGATTTACATTGGGATAATAGACGTAGCCTTCTTCATCGGCCTTTGGATGCGTGGGTTCATAGCGGCGTTGTAAAGGCGCATCGCTTTCAACAATACCCAGCACTTGCACACCGGCAGCTGCATCCACTTCGTTATCGCTATAAGTACCTTCGGTAACCGCGGCACGCATAGCATCTTGATGTATTGCGGCAAATACCGGCTGACGGCTGCGATACACTTCATTCACACTGGAGCTGGCCGATTGCGCATTAGCCAGGTTGCTGGCGGTTGTATTCAAGCGCAAACTTTGCGCATTCATACCAGTGCCCGCGATATCAAAAATAGTTCCAAGTGCCATGATTCAATACCTACAAAATTCGTTTAATAAACGCATTAACTACTTTGTTTATCTGCTTTAATCACCGCGAATGGCTGTACGCAATCCGGTGAACTTGCTATTTAAAAATTGAAAACTCGCCTGAAAAGCCAACGCGTTTTTCATGTATTCCGCGTGTTCAATTTGGTCTTCAACCGTGTTGCCATCAATCGATGGTTGCTGTGGAGTGCGATACAGCACATCACCATCGTCTGTTTCAAAACCGCTCGCATCGATATGGCGATTTTGAGTGGTGGTCAGATCAAACCCCGGACCGGGATTCATTTTTTGGCTCAGCGCCTGCTTGAAATCCAGATCTTTTGCTTTGTAGTTTGGCGTGTCGATATTGGCGAGGTTGTTGGCAAGTACGCTGGCACGCTCTGAGCGGAAGTGCAGTGCGGTCTCGTGGATACCCAATGCTTTTTGAAATGAAATTGACATATCAGCTTGCCCCTGCAGTAAGTTCAGACGGCAACCAAAACGGTTTACGCCTGCGTTTGCTAACTACAAAGCAACCCCTGTGCCAAAGACCAATATTTATTGTATCTAATTGATTTAAATGAATTTTTTAAGATGGGATACCACCTTCCCATGAGGGCGGCAAACACCAAGCGGCAAAGGATTTCCGCTTTTTAAACGGCAGAGGCAAAAACAAAAATGCCCGCTATAGCGGGCATTGGATAACGAGGAGAGAAAAATTTAATCAAATCGCTTTATAAAGAATTCCCGGATCGCAGCGCACCATTTCAAACAAATCCGCAGCACCTGCCAAACCTTCTGATGATCCCAGAAATAAAATCCCTTGCGGCTTTAACGCTGCGTGGATTTTTTGCAGAATCTGGCGTTTGAGATCGCCATTAAAATAGATCAGCACATTGCGACAAAATACGATGTCGAACTTACCCAAACCGGCATAGGAGTCCATCAGGTTTAATGAACGGAAATCGATCCGCTCTTTGACAACGCTTTTGACACGCCAGGTTGTAGGGTTTGGATTGTCGAAATAGCGCTCCAGGCGGTCTGATGATAAACCGCGCATTACCGACAATTTGTCGTACTCCCCTCGCCTTGCCTGTTCCAGAACAGTTGCGGATAAATCCGTTGCCACAATCTGCACTGGTCGCGCCAGATTACCCATTGCCTGACGCTTGTATTCCTCTACCATCATGCTGATCGAATAAGGCTCCTGACCAGATGAACAGGCTGCAGACCAAATACGCACCGGACCAAACATGCGGTTATTGCCCGCCATCAATTGTGGAAGCAGCGTATTTTTTAAATGATCGTAAGGATAGTTATCGCGAAACCAGAAGGTTTCATTGGTGGTCATTGAATCGATCACCTGATCTTTTAACTTGCGATTGAAACCTTGCTTCAAGACCCGCACCAACTCACCAAAGGAAGCAATATTATTTTCTTCCAATATGCGGCGAATGCGGTTGGTTACCAAATATTGCTTGTTATCACCGAGCGAAATACCGCAAGCGTCCTCAAGGAACTGGCGAAATTGGTCAAACTCTGCCTGGTCGAGATTGTCACGCCCCAGCGATTTGCCAAAAGGAGAAGACTCTTTATTAATCATATATTCCCAATGTAAAACAGTTGCTGCGTACTACCGGATCGCAGCAACACAAAATCACGCCTCTTCCGGCGGTAACAAGCTTTCACCGGTAATTGCCAGCACGCGATCATTGACACGCTTGGCCAATTCATCTGGATGGAATTTTGCCAGAAAATCATCAGCCCCCACTTTGCGCACCATTGCCTCATTAAATACACCGCTGAGTGATGTATGCAGAATAATGTGCAGATTCTTTAATTTAGGGTGATTTCTCACCTCTGCAGTAAAGGTATAACCGTCCATTTCCGGCATTTCGATGTCACAAATAATCATGACCAATTCGGCATAGGGATCTTTGCCTTCATTCAACAGATCTTGCAGATACTTAAAGCCTTCGGAGCCATCCTTTTTAAGTGTTGTTTTAATACCCATGCTCTCTACTACACGCTGAATTTGTTTGCGTGCGATAGTGGAGTCATCGATGATCAAGACATGCTTCTGCACAACCCGGTCTGCAATACCATCTTCAATTACCCCAGCGCTGACCTCTTCACGCGGTGGAGCAACTTCGGCAAGGATTTTCTCAACGTCAATAATTTCTACTAACTGACCGTCCACCTGGGTAACAGCCGTCAAGTAGTGCTCTTTACCAGCGCCCTTGGGTGGCGGGTGAATATCGCCCCAGTTCATATTGACGATACGCTCTACCGAACGCACCAGAAACCCTTGGGCGGTGCGGTTGTATTCGGTGATGATCACAAAACAGCTCTCAATATCCGGCAGTTCGCGTCGGCCAATCGCAAGGTTCATATCCATGATCGGTAAAGTACCGCCACGGATGTGTGCAACACCACGTACAACCGAACTGCGACCCGGGATCGCATTAAGCTGCGGGCACTGCAATACCTCTTTCACTTTAAATACGTTAATACCGTATAACTGCTGCCCACCTAACCGGAACAACAACAATTCAAGACGGTTTTGCCCAACCAGCTGCGTGCGCTGATTGACGCTATCCATTACCCCAGCCATGCAATTACCTCTTTTATTCTCAGTATTGCGGTTCCCGATGAGCCGAACGACAACAAATTTACGGCACAGTATTTGCTCTGATACCTGTAAAGCAGCTTAGCGGCAAAAAAGTGTCAGACTTTAGTCACTCTTTGTTTTCAATCTGGCACCCGGTTCTTACCCTTGAGGATAGGACAAAATATGGAACTTCCTAGTTTTTACAGAAGTTTTTATCGAACTTTATTACGAAATATTCTGCGCCAGAGCCGCGGTACAGCTGCCGCATGGGCTATTTTCTCTTTCTATTCCCTTAATCTCGCTGCAGCACCTGTTTATCCGCAACATCAACTGAAACAAGACGTTATCCAATTCCTTGCGAAAACCTACTCAACCACACCTCATGAACGTATCGACATCAGTGTAAGTAATCTGGATAAACGTTTGCGCCTTAGCCGATGTGAGTCGGCTCCTGTCTTTACCCTTCAAGACAGCACCGGCAATGGCGGCAACATCAGCGTCAAGGCGGAATGTGAAAGCGGCAAAAAATGGTCTGTTCATATACCGGCACAAGCGAACATTTACCGTGAGATTCCTGTGGCACAAGGCAACATCGCCCGCGGCGAATTGATTAACCAAGGCCACATAGGTACTCATCTCGTTAATATCAGCAGTATCAGGCAGGCATTTCTGGTAACAACCGAAGACATCATCGGCAAAGAAGCCAAGCGCAATATCAGTCAGGGAGAACCGTTCAAAACAGCACTTCTGGATGCCCCAACGGTTGTTAAGCGCGGTGAGCTGGTGAGTCTGGAATCATTCGCGGGCAGTATCAAAGTCAGTAGCGCTGGTACCGCCATGGCAGATGGCCGTGTGGGGCAAAAGATCAGGGTGCGGAATAACTCATCCGAGCGGATTATCAGTGGCATTGTCGTCGGTCAAGGGATCGTGCGGACGCTGTAGGTGAATGTTTTATTAAATTATTGCGAATAATTGCTAAAGTTAGGCAGGGTTTGGTCGATAACCAGACCAGAGAGTCTAAAAACTCTCGCCTGTCACGTATAGCAACCGCGACATTATTGATGTTAATCGCTACCACTACTTGTTTTTGAACTAGTTGATAGCAATAGGGGAAACAAAATGAACTTCAATACCAACAACAATCTGGATTCTGTCGGCACCAAAGGTGCTCGCAGCAAGCCTGCGGCTCCTGCGCCAGAAACCAAAACCCAAGCTCCCAGCCCAACACCTGCTTCGCCCAACGCGAGCGACCAGGTCGTACTGAGCCAGGAGGCGCAGAATTTAGGCCGCCTGCAAGCCAGGATCAACAGCTCACCTGACGTTGATATGGATAAGGTTGCCGACATCAGACGCGCCATTGCTGAAGGCCGTTTTGAAATTAATCCTGAGCGTATTGCAGAAAATATGCTCAACCAAGAGGATCTGCTGGGCTAACACGCCTGGAGTATCGGCAAAGGCACTTAAAGAAAGCGGATCCCCTACGCTTTTCTTAACTGCCCTCGCCTGTTTTGCGTCATTTAATTTGCACCCGCAAATTTGCACCATCACAAAATGAAGAGGTTGCTATGTCTCTCGATATCAATTCACTGCGCCAGATGATCGCGCAGGATGCCGCTGCTGTTTCACAACTCAAACAATTGCTTGTAGATGAACGAAGCTTGCTGGAACAACGCAAATTGAACGAGCTCCAACAAATCGTCGATCAAAAAATTGTGCTCGTTGATCAGCTGAACACCAATTCCAAGCAACGCCAACAAATATTGAATACGCTTGGATTACCGACCAATGCCCATGGTTGGGATCTATTTCTGCAGCGCAATGCCGCCACACTGCCCTTACGCGATGACTGGAAACTGGTCGTCAGTGAATTTGAAGATTGCCAAAAAATGAATGACATTAATGGCAAGCTGGTTGGGCGCACCCAACAAACTGTCAATCATTTGCTGGGGCTTTTGCGCGGTAAAGGCACCGCACCATCACTTTATAATGCGCAAGGCGCAAAAACCCAATTCTCATCATCCTACACAGTCGCCAAGGCTTAATGTTTTTCGCCTAACCCTATATAATCCGCGCCGCACAACATGTGCGGTGTGTCCCTGTAGTTTAATTGGATAGAACGTATGCCTCCTAAGCGTATGATGTGGGTTCGATTCCCGCCGGGGACGCCATTCAACTCCAGATTTTTCACTTCACTCTCACCACAGTAAATATTCCTGGCACAGGTTGCCAAATATTTGTTGTCATTTGCGTCTGCTATTGCGTATGAACCTGATCCTACTCACACAGGAAGATTTGCTGTCACCCACCCAAGCAGTCATTCGCGATGCACGGCGGCTTTCCCATATCCGTGAAATACACGGTGCCGCAACCGGTGAGACATATAAAGTCGGAATGCTAAATGGACTCATCGGTAAAGGAACACTGCTCAGTATCTCTGCGACAGAAGTAGTGCTGGAGTTAGAGATAACGGAAGCACCGCCACCGCCACTGCCCCTAACATTAATATTGGGATTACCACGCCCAAAAATGTTACGCCGTATATTCCAAACCATATCGACGCTAGGCGTGAAAGAGCTTCACTTGATTAACTCGTATCGCGTAGAAAAAAGTTATTGGCAAACGCCCTTCCTGGAACCAGAAGCAATTCACGAGCAATTGATTTTAGGTTTGGAACAAGGATGCGATACGCAATTGCCCAAGGTGCATTTGCACAAGCGCTTTAAACCGTTTGTGGAAGATGAGTTGCCGAACATTATTGCAGGCAGGACTGCGTTGGTTGCGCACCCCTATACCCATACGGAATGCCCGCGCGCTATTGATTATTCACTGAGCCTTGCTGTAGGACCTGAAGGGGGATTTATTGCCTATGAAATTGAATTGCTAAATAAAATTGGTTTTGAGGCAGTTCACCTGGGCCAACGGATCATGCGAGTAGAAACCGCCATCCCCTATTTGCTCGGCCACTTATTTTAATTATTTGTCGCACGTTAGAATTTCCTCAAACGATTCCAAAGGAACGGCTTGGCTAGACAGGTAACCTTGATAATAATCACAACCATAGGATTTCAAAATCGCCAGCTGCTCTGCTTCTTCAACACCTTCAGCAACCAGCTCCATATCCAACAAGCGCCCCATGGTAATAATAGTTTCCACTAACACGCGGTCATTGCGGTCGTCGATAATATCGCGCACAAATCCTTTATCGATTTTTAATGTAGTCACAGGCAAACGCTTGAGATAGCTGATAGAGGAATAGCCAGTACCAAAATCATCCAGTGAAAAACTAATACCTTTTTCACTCAATGTTGTCATGGTTTGAATGGCATCATCAACGCGTTGAATAACAATACCTTCAGTAATTTCCATGTCCAGGGAATCGGCAGGAATAGGATATTTTGCTAAGGTTGCGAGCACATCATCCGCAAACGCGGCGCGTCGGAACTGGCGAGGGCTGATGTTGATGCTCATGCGCATTCCGGGCCGCCACAAATCGGCTTGCTGCCATCTCACCAAAGTTTTGCACGCCGTCTCCAGCACCCATTGGCCCACATCGATAATCATGCCCGAGGTTTCCAACACGGGAATAAAATCGACGGGCGATATCATGCCTTTAGTGGGATGGTTCCAACGCAATAAAGCTTCTGCACCATCCACTCGCCCGGTTTGGATATGAATTTTGGGTTGATAATATAATTCGAATTGCGACTCTTCCAACGCACGGTGCAGATCGCCTTCCATCGTCAATTGACGGCTGACTTTATCGGCCATTTCTTCATTGAAAAACTCAATCGAATCACGACCTTTTTCTTTAACCTGATACATCGCTGTATCGGCATAGCGCAATAATTCATGCACGGAATTATTTTTATCGGGATACACAACAACACCCACGCTACACGTTACGCGCAGCTCCATGTTGTCGTATATGTAAGGCTGGGAAATAATTGTGCGGATTTTTTCACTGATCTCGCCAGCGCGCAAAGCAGCTGTTTCAATATTTTGGTCGAGTACTGTCAGCACCACAACGAATTCATCGCCACTTAAACGTGCCACCAAATCCTCTTCTCGCACAGACTGCTGCAAGCGCTCGGAAACTACTTCTAATACTTTATCGCCAACGGGATGCCCCAGGGAATCGTTGATGGTTTTGAATTGGTCAAGGTCAATAAACAAGACTGCCCCGAAATAACCATGGCGCTCTGCGCGGCGCAATTCGTGCTCCAATCGCTCCACTAATTGCAGGCGATTCGGCAAACCGGTAAGCGCATCGTGATGCGCCATGAATTCCATTTTTGCCTGCGCGTTTTTACGTTCGGTAATATCAACCGATACAATCAGAGCCACTTTTTCATCATAAAAAGCCAGCGGCATAATGTGCGTTTGCAAAAATAATTGTTTACCTGTAGCACTAACAAATCGCTCTTCAATGACATCAAGCTCTTCGTTACCGCGAATAACGCGATAATCATTAGCGAGCATAGTGTCGATATCAAACACTGAATTTTTAAGCAATTGACGCACATGCAAATTGCGCATTTGGTCAGGTGTATAACCCAACTCGTTAGCCAGTGCTTTGTTGGCAAACAAATAATAACCAGCGATATTGCGCGCACCGATCATGACCGGCAGGTGATCAATAATTTGGCGTAAATGCTCTTCACTTTTGCGCAGCGCCAATTCCACTGCACGACGCTTGGCCAGTGACAGTTCAACAATATCCAACAATTGATTGGAGCTGGCGATGAGCTGCGCCAATTCATCTTTGCGATGGGGCGGCAAATGCGTGAGGCGATTAACGCCCGGATGATCGGGATTGATGTTATTAATTTCACGGGACAAACGCACCAATGGTTTGGTCAGCGTGTAATAGAACACCACAAAAAGCAGCAACACCAAAAACATATTGCGCAGTAATCCCGTCATCAATGCCGTTTTTGAACGGTTGTAAAATCCTTCTAATGCCAAATCCATATCCACTGAAAAACGGATACTACCGGACGTACCGTCGCTGTAACCTGGCAATAATAAATTGGTGGTGTATTCGCGCATATTGTCCGTAATTTTATTAGTCAACCACCGCGTGTTGACTTCCGGGCGGGTGCTACTGCCCTGTGCCAATACGTTGCCGGTATCATCATAAATAACGACTTCATAAATAAAGCCGTAGCGCAACAACCCGTTTACAACTTCATAAGCCAGCTCATCATCCAAGGTGGACACCGAACGGACAGCAGGTGGAGTAGCAACTTGGACAACGCGGTCGATAAGGGTTTTGAGTTCTTTTTCCTGATTCAGAAAATCAAGATACAACTGTACTGAACTCAATATAAAGCTCAGGACAAAAGCCAGAATGATGCCGATTTTGGCAAGCTGGAAAGAGATGCCGTTAAAAAAGGAAGGCGCTTTATCTCTCATTAACCTAGGGTTTCCGGGACTAAATCTCGTTATATGAATGTGGGGCGGATATGCCCCATACAGGCATTCTCGGCTTACTTAGGCCTGAGTATAGATCAAGAATATTCTTGTGCCGAATCTATCCCTTTATTTACGCGGAGGCGATTATTCTTTATCCAGTAAACAGTTTGCCCTTATCTAACAGCTGGTTTGCGTCTACAAAAGGCAGGGAAAATGCACGCGCGACAGCCGCTTGTGTCAATTGGCCGCGATGGATATTCAACCCTGCACGAAACCCGACATCACTTGCCAACGCCGCCAAGCCTGATTCGGCGAGGCGCAAAATATAGCTAAGCGTTGCATTGGTCAAACCCAGTGTTGCCGTGCGCCCAACCGCGCTGGGGATATTGGCAACACAGTAGTGGATTATTCCCTCTTCAATATAAGTCGGGTGTTGATGGGTAGTCGGGCGCGAAGTCTCAAAACACCCGCCTTGGTCGATGGCCACATCCACCAGAACAGACCCCTTAGCCATTTTCCTGATCGATTCGCGACCAAGTAGCTTGGGCGCACTGGCACCGGTATTTAATACGCTACCGATAACCAGATCCGCATCCTGCGCATGAGCTTCTATTCGCTCCTGTACTGCGTACTCGCAGATCACACGGCCACGCCAAAGATCATCCAGATAACGCAGGCGCGCGATAGAGGCATCCATAACACGCACCTGTGCCCCCAAACCAACCGCCATGGCAGCGGCATTGGCACCGACTACACCGCCACCCAGAATCAATACATTGGCCGGTGCAACGCTGGGAATTCCACCCAATAGCACCCCTTTTCCGCCCTGCGCCATTTCCAGATGGTGCGCACCTGCCTGCACCGCCATACGCCCAGCAATTTCTGACATAGGTGCCAACAACGGCAATCGCCCTTGGGCATCTGCAAGCGTTTCGTATGCGATACAACTCGCGCCAGAGGACAACAACGCTTCGGTCAATGGACGGCTGGCAGCAAGATGCAGATACGTAAATAAAATGTGGCGATCATTCAACAGCGCAAACTCTTCGGTTTGCGGCTCTTTGACTTTGACAATCAACTCTGCACTGGCATAAACCGCCTCCAACGAATCCACCAACACCGCTCCCGCTTGTTGGTATGCTGCGTCGCTGAACCCCGAGGCATTGCCAGCGGTTTCCATCACATACACACTGTGGCCTGCCCTGATCAATTGCGCAGCACCGGCCGGTGTTAACGCCACACGGTTTTCACCTGTTTTTATTTCTTTTGGGATTCCAATACGCATAACAACCCCTACCTCTTTAATTGCCCTGTTTTATTGCCATTCATGTCGAGTATAGCCGTGCTTTAAAGGGAAATTTTTTATGCAAAATGCAAATACAAACACTGCACAGTGAGCAAAAGATGAAACTGGCGCGACTTATGCTGGATATATCCTGTACCGTCTTTTTGACATCACACGCTTCGCAAAAACGGTACTACAGAGAGTAAATCCGGTCTGTTGGTAATAAATGCTGACAATTTAGGACACTGCTGTGACAAAAATGGGGCGTATTGAGGTTGTTATGGGTATTGCTGTACAAGAACTGCGAGAGCTGGTTATTAAACCCTGCTTGCAGCTGCTAAATGACGATTCTGATACCGCTGAAAGCCTGCTACTTGGCACTGCTGCACAGGAGTCGTTATTGGGACAACATTGTTTCTGTCAAAAAACAAACGGCTTGGGAATCTACCGGATCACAGCAGAAAAACATCTGGAGTTATGGGACCAATATCTCGTGCAATTTCCCGAGCTTGCCTCGCTCCAGCGCGGCATGGCCAGCCAGCAACAGTTTTTGAAAAATCCTCATAATGAACTCATCACCAACCTCAGTTACTCAACCGGCATGGCGTGGATGATTTACCGCCGCGCAGGTATCGATACTCAAAAACCACTCGAATTCGCCGGCCTTGCTTCACTCTGGGCAGCATATTTTGATAACGGCACAGGCTGCCCTCGCCATGCTGATGATTTTGTCCAGACCTATCGGAATTTAATACTCGATGACAGTAAAAAATTAGTCGCGTAGAGATTGCATCTTTCTTTGCCGCTTGTTGACAGCGCGCACGCCTGTTGTATTTGCAGATAAATGAACTGATAAATGAAATAGAGAAATGAAATCAAAGCGAGTTACTATAGCGCTTTGTTATTCATCTGCAGAATCGAGTCGAACAGGAGTTTTTATGCCCACAAGCCCACTGGCTGGACAACTTTTACCCGCGGAATTGCTGGTAGACCTGCCCCAATTAATTGATGCCTATTACACCAACAAACCGGATGTAGGCATTCCTGAACAACGCGTAAGCTTCGGCACATCAGGGCATCGCGGTTCATCGTTCAATACCAGCTTTAACGAAAACCATGTATTGGCGATCAGTCAGGCCATCTGCGATTACCGCACACAAGCCGGTATTACCGGGCCACTCTATGTGGGGATAGATACTCACGCACTTTCCGAGCCAGCCCAAATCAGCGCGGTAGAAGTATTAGCGGCGAACGGTATAGAAATCATGCTTGCCAAAAATGGCGAGTACACACCGACTCCCGCTATTTCACACGCCATTCTCACCTACAACCGTGGCCGCACATCCGGCTTGGCTGACGGCATTGTGATTACACCCTCGCACAACCCGCCCGACAATGGCGGCTTCAAATACAACCCGCCCAACGGTGGCCCTGCTGACAGTGACATCACCAACTGGATGCAAGCGCGAGCCAATGAATTGCTGGAAAATAATTTGCGCGATGTAAAACGCATGGATTATCACCAGGCAATTAAATCAGCGACTACCCACCACCATGATTACGTACACAACTACGTTAAAGATTTGATTAACGTTATTGATATGGATGCAATCCGTGGAGCCAATGTGCACATGGGCGCAGATCCACTCGGTGGAGCCGGTGTGAATTTTTGGAGCGCCATCGCCGATTATTATCAGGTGAATTTAAAAGTCCTGAACACTGCTGTCGATAAAACATTTTCATTTATGACGGCCGACTGGGATGGAAAAATCCGGATGGACCCATCATCTGCCTACACCATGCAAGGCATGGTTGACCGTCGCAATTTATTTGATGTCGCATTCGCATGTGATGCCGACCACGACCGTCACGGCATTGTTGCGCCCAGTTGCGGCTTATTACCACCCAACCATTACCTCGCGGTTGCCATTGAATATTTATTTCAAAACCGCCCGTTGTGGAAAGCGGATACTGCGATTGGAAAAACCGTTGTCAGTAGCGCGATGATTGATAAAGTGGCGAAAAAAATTGGCCGCCGTCTGTATGAAGTACCGGTAGGTTTTAAATGGTTTGCGCCAGGCTTGTTCGATGGTTCACTCGGCTTTGGGGGTGAAGAAAGCGCAGGTGCGTCATTCTTGCGTATTGATGGCAGCGTATGGACTACCGATAAAGACGGCATTATTCCATCGCTGTTATCCGCTGAAATAAAAGCCAAAACCGGGCGCGACCCCGGCGAGTGCTACAAAATTCTCGCGGATGAATTTGGCCATGCAGCAGAGGCACGCGTAGAAGCACCGGCCAATACCGCACAGAAAAAAGCTTTGTCAAAATTATCACCAGCGCAAATTACATCAACTGAATTGGCAGGCGATAAAATTGAAAATATCCTCACCAATGCTCCAGGCAATAATGCCGGGTTCGGCGGTATAAAAGTGATGAGTAAAAACGGCTGGTTCGCGGCGCGACCATCCGGCACCGAAGAAATTTATAAAATTTATGCGGAAAGCTTTAAAGGAAAAGAACACCTGCAGCAGTTGATTGCAGAAGCGCAGGTGATTGTAGACAAAGCGATTTCGTAGTTTTCTTTTAATCCCCCTGCCCCCCTTTTTCAAAGGGGGGTTAACAACGCCTAACTAATCGTTGGCAACGGAATCCATTCCACTTCACCCGGCACCATTTCAAAGCCACCGTTTGTCCAACGCTCGCCCGCTGCGCGAAGTTTTTCACGCGATGACGCAACAAAATTCCACAAAATAAATCGTTCGCCATCCAAGGGCTCTCCCCCCAGTAATAAAATGCGCGCACCGCTCACGGTTGAAATAACTGCATGTTCATCCAACACTGCCAGGTGATATTCCGGCACTGGCTCATCGTTCACGGTCACATTTCCCCATGCGACATAAATCGCTAATTCCTGCTGCGGAAAATCCGGCTGGTATTGCGTATCTGCTCCGAGTGATAGATCAATGTAAGTCGTTTTGCTCGCTGTTTTTACGGGCGATTCAACATCAAAAGCACTTCCAATCAAAACACGCGCACTCAGTGCCGGTAAATTCACCGATGGAATTTCATCTGCAGCGTAATGCGCAAAAGAAGGTTCGCAATCTTCAACATCCGTTGGTAGTGCCAACCAGGTTTGGATACCTTCAACGGCATCCTGTTGTTCACGTATATCCTCCGGCAAGCGTTCGGAATGCACTATCCCCTTACCTGCGGTCATTATATTAATCGCACCCGGCTCTATGCGCTGCACACTCCCCAAACTATCGCGGTGCATCATGGCACCGGAAAATAAATAAGTGACCGTCGCCAAACCAAAATGCGGATGCTGGCGCACATCGCCTGCGGTAGTGCCCGCTTCAAAATGTGCAGGCCCCATGTGATCGACAAAAATAAATGGGCCAACACGTTGCTTTATGCGCGATGGCAATAAACGTTTGACGGTAAAACCAATGTCCTGTGTACGCGGCGGAATTAATAGTGTCATGATGAAATACTCTTAATAGATAATTTTTTGCTGCAATTTGTTTTCAAAATGATTAAGCAGTGCCGTTAACCGATAAGGTTGGTACTTACGTTGTTTATAGACCGCATAAACCGGCGTCAGTTGCGATTGATTGATATCAATTAATATTGAGGAGATATTGACCTTACAATAATTTATTGGCTTGTAGTACTGATGTTGATGGTTGCGTGCGATAGCAGTTTGTGGATGGGGCATTTTTCTACAATGCCCAATAATTGCGCGCGCTGTTCATCACTTAAATTTCCCACAAATTGAATTTTCATCGCCAGATTATATTCTCCCGATTTTTCTTTGGAGCTATCGCGCTCAATATCAACATTGACTGATTCCAACGGCATGCCGCGGCGTTTGGCAAACATGGTCAGTGTAATTGCAGTGCAAGCTGCCAAGGAAGAATCCAGCAAATCGTGTGGATCAGGTGCGCTATCTTCACCACCCAAATCCGCTTTAACATCGGCAAAGAATTCGTGATTGTCGATACGGATTTTCTGGCGATAAATTCCGCCGTTATCTTTTTGTAAATAAACCATGTTCACCTCGTCGTGTTTACGGATTAAATCCTGCAATTGAGTGGCAAATGTTTAATATCAATATCCGTCCTGTTCTCACCTACCGCCTGCATACCGGGCGGTGCTTCTGCTTTGCCGCAATTCCAGGAAATGGGGCTGTCAGGTGAATCTTTTACCACAATCGGTTGGATACTCAGTGTTTTACCTTTTAATTCCGGGTGTGCCTTGTTGCCAAAATGCAGATGAAATGCACCGTCTTTTAAATCGATACGGTCAACATAATTACCCAGCAGTTTATCGGGGGGAGGAATATTGGCTTCCTGATTATTTTTTAAAAACACATTGGCGCTTTTGTAATAAAACTCGACCAGTTTTTTATAATCACTGATCAACTCAACCGATTCGGTGACCTGACGTCGGCTGATGGTTGGGTCAGGCGTTGGCATTGCCATGAGTGCAATAATCGCGATAATCGCTACCACCACCATCATTTCTATTAATGTAAAACCATTTTTCACTTTCACACAGAATCCCTTTTTCATTTACTTAAAACATTAGCGGATAAACTTTGCGACATACCAGCAACTGGCATGCAGTTCAAAGTTCCGCTCCTTCGCCCACTTCAAGCCCGCACGCACCAGCTTTTCGGCAAAGCCCTGCCCGCGAAACGCAGGCGGAACAAACGTGCTGTAAAAATCAATTGCCTCTATACCGGCATTATTAAATAACCGATAGGCCAATACCGCCTCATCCCCTTCATGACGAATAACAAAACGGTTTTCTTCAACTAAATGCAATACATCTGTCATCGCAACCTCGATTGTTTTAGTACAACCACAATTATCTGTTCAGTGTAGGGCAAAGCGTAAAGACAACGCATAAAAAAATCCCCCACTGCGTGCGCAAATGGGGGATTTTTCAGACAGCGGGTATCTGTGCTTTAGACTTTAGTGCCCCACAGATCGTACTCGTCCGAGTGTTCGATCAACACATTGACCAAATCACCCGGCTTCACGTTTTCTTCACCGTTCAAATACACGCAGCCATCGATTTCCGGTGCATCCGCAAAACTGCGGCCAATCGCGCCTTCGTCGTCCACCTCATCAATCAACACCTGTAAGGTCTGACCGACTTTTTGTTTCAAACGTTCCGTGGAAATCGCCTGTTGCAATTGCATAAAGCGGTCATAACGTTCTTGCTTGATGTCATCAGGCACAGGATCAGGCAGTTCATTCGCTTTGGCACCCTCAACCGGCGAGTATTGGAAGCAACCTACGCGATCCAACTGCGCCTCTTGCAAGAAGTCCAACAATTGTTGGAAATCCTCTTCAGTTTCACCGGGGAAGCCCACAATAAAGGTGGAGCGGATGGTGAGATTAGGCACCTGCTCACGCCAGCTTTTGATGCGTTCCAGGGTTTTTTCAACCTGACCAGGGCGACGCATTTTGCGCAGCAGTGTCGGGCTTGCGTGTTGGAATGGGATATCCAGATACGGCAATACTTTGCCCTGCGCCATCAGCGGGATGATGTTGTCCACGTGCGGATACGGGTACACGTAGTGCAAACGCACCCACACACCCAGCTCACCCAATGCTGCCGCGAGCTGGTACATATCGGTCTTGAGTGGGCGGCCATCCCAGAAATCGGTGCGGTGTTTGATATCAACGCCGTAAGCCGAAGTATCTTGCGATATCACCAGCAACTCTTTCACGCCCGCCTTCACCAAGCGCTCCGCTTCGCCCATTACCTGGCCAATGGGGCGGCTCACTAGTTTGCCGCGCATATCGGGGATGATGCAGAAGCTGCAGGAATGGTTACAACCTTCAGAGATTTTGAGGTACGCGTAATGGCGCGGCGTGAGCTTGATGCCTTGCGGCGGGACTAAATCGGTAAAGGGGTTGTGCTGGGGCGATGGCGGCAAATGTTCATGCACTTGCGACAGCACTTCTTCATAGGCATGAGCGCCGGTAACACCCAATACATTCGGGTGAATCTGGATGATTTCGTCTTTCTTGGAACCCAGGCAGCCCGTCACCAATACTTTGCCGTTCTCAGCCAAGGCTTCACCAATCGCACCTAATGACTCTTGCACCGCGCTGTCGATAAACCCGCAGGTGTTCACAATCACCATATCGGCGTCGTTATAGGTCGGCACAATGTTGTAGCCTTCCATGCGCAGCTGGGTCAGGATCCGCTCTGAATCCACCAGGTTTTTAGGGCAGCCGAGCGACACAAACCCAATGGTATTACCCTTGTTGGCACCGCCAACCGCTTGACTGGCAAGGGTTTTCGCCGGGGTTTCCAAGGTGGTGGTCTGTGAAGGGTCGAAGGTATTAACAGTCATAAAGTCTCGCGCAGTGAAGGAGGCGGAAAAGAGCCTGAAAAAAGTCGGCGGATTGTACATGAAGCACGTAAAACTTCCATCCAAATTTGGATAAAAAACAACCAAAAAAGAATGAGAAAATCCGCCTTGGCTATCTGACTGGTCAGGGGGATTCGCTATTAGCCCTGCGCTTATAACGCAGAGCCGTAATGCAGATTCCCGTTATATGGGCATGCGTTCACACGCGCTGCGGATCGCTTCCAGCGCCTGCACAATAACGTCCTTCCGTGTACCGATATTCATGCGCATAAAACCGCTACCGCCCTCACCGAATACCGTGCCGGGGTTCATGCCGACTTTGCAGGTTTTGACAAAGAAATCGCGCAGGGCTGCATCGCTCAAACCCAGCCTGCGACAATCCAACCACAGCAAATAAGTTGCTTCGGGTTTGATCATGCGGATGCGCGGAATTTCACGGGCCATAAAATCCGCCGCAAAATCCCGTGTGGTTTCAAGGTAAGCCATCAATGCATCCAACCAGGCATCGCCCCCGCGATACGCCGCTTCAAATGCGGTGATACTGAGCGGGTTGTAATTGCCCACATGCAGCGCTTCAAATGCGCGCTTCATTGCAGTGCACTGTTGTTCATCAGGAATCACTAACGCCGATAATCCCAAGCCAGGAATATTGAACGATTTATTTGGCGCAATCGCGGTAATAATTTTATCGCCCGGTTGCGCAAGGCGGCCGAGCATAGTGTGTTTTACACCGGAGAAAAGTAAATCGCAGTGAATGTCATCCGAGAGAATAGTCAGGTCATACCGGCGTGCAATCTGCAACACCTGTTGCAATTCCGGCTCAGTCCACACACGCCCCACCGGATTATGCGGCGTACACAGCAGCAATAATTTTGCACCGTTTTTTGCGCAGCTTTCCAAATGATCCACATCCATTTCATAACGGCCTTTCACTTCGCGCAACGGGTTATTCACAAGCTGGCGGTTATTCGTGGTGACCGCTGAAAAAAACGGAAAATACACCGGCGGCTGCACAATAACGCCCTCGCCCTCTTGCGCAAACGCTTGCACCGCCGCAAACAAAGAAGGCACCACACCCGGTGCCAACACAATCCATTCGCGTTTGATTTCCCATTGGTGACGGCGCTGAAACCAATCAATAATCGACTGATATAGACTTTCAGGATAAAGCGAATAACCAAACACCGGATGCGCAATCCGCGCCTGCAACGCCTGCACCACACACTCCGGCACCGCAAAATCCATATCCGCCACCCACAAGGGGCTGACATCAGTAGTACCAAAATACTGCTGACGGCCATCAAACTTTACGGAGTGGGTATTTTCGCGGGCGATGATTTGATCGAAATTAAAAGCCATAAAAAGATGCTAACCAAAGAAGGGATAAGAACGGGTTGGTTGCATGATATACAACAAATTACAGCATGGGCAATTTTCACACCTATCTCTATACCAACTAAAAACGGATTATTCAGCTACTCGATAAGATTTTTATAAGCTGCATGTGTGGCTTGATCAGTTGCTTATTCACCGTCCAACTTGTCAGGATTTTGTAACGATTTTTTCTCGGCAGAAGACAGTCTGCGTTCTACTTTTTTCACATCTTCAGCCGGTGGTAAATGTTCAGGTCTAATACCTCGGCTTAGCAATGTTTGCCGCACAGCGTCGTTGTTGATGACATGCTCGTTGGAAATTTGCTTTTCACTTTGCATTTGTTGTGTACGAGCATTATGGATCGTTATCTCGGTCGCAAAATCTTTCGCTTTAAGAATAATGGTGGGAGCAAAATCAGCCAGCGGGCGATTATCAGGAACTTGCCACTGCGCCTTCATTGTGTGAGTACTTTTGCCAAATAAAGCCTGATCACCCTTGCTGCGAATTAGCGCAAAATTCTGATTACCACCCGTCTGTTCATAAATAACATGCGATAGCTCTTTTTCCGTATCGGACAATTTTTTTCGTGCCTGCACTCGCTCAGACTTCAACAAGCGCTGCTCAATCAATTCAGCCTTGCGAGTCTGCATAGCAAAGTAGGTTTGCGCAAAAGCAATCGGCTGTTTTCTTGAGTCACCGTTTTGAGCGATGAGATAACAGGCATAGCGGGTGAGCATTACATCATCAATTTCGCGCTGGCTGCCCGAGCCTAACTCGACCATTTTCCCGACGTCGGCAAAATGGTCTGCAATAGCATGGCCGGACAACTCACAGGCTGTTTTGGCCTTGGAAATCACACTTTGGAAGTTATCCCACTTGCCATAACCCAACAGGTGCTGCAAGTCGCGCGCAAGCCAATATTCAACCCCGTTTTCGGTCTGTTGGGCATGGCCTTCATAGGTAGCTGTAAGTGCTTGTATCTGTTGCTGTTCCATTGTCAGTCTCCGTTTATTCCAGCTTTTGGCAAGACCAATACTGTATATAAACACAGCATTAACATCAAGAAGCGAAAATAGCCGATTGGTGACAAGTTGTCACCGGTAGAAACCCAAAGACCGCCTAGCCCTTAAGGTGTTTTAAATATCGATTAACTTGTTTAAGAATGGTTTTATCGCCCTCACTCTTTTCTTCAATGCCGCGATAAATCAACTTGGCTTTCTCGCAATGCGGCAATGCTTTACGTGGGTTATAGGTACTCACCTCAGGGTCAGCGTAGGCATGGCACAAATGGTATTCCGCTTCAGTGTGCCCTAACGCAATCGCCCTATTCCAATAATCAATAGCCTCAGCTTTATTTTCCTCAACCCCGTAACCAAAAAATAACATATACCCCAAATTGCTAAGCGCACTAATTTGCAGCTCAGCATATTCATCAGGAATATCATCCAACAGCGAAAGCTCCTTCCACAAAGCCACCGATTTCTCGTATTGTTCATTTCGGTAATGGCAAGTACCGGTGTAAAACAGCTTTTCAGCTTGCGGGGAATCATCGGTTAGCTTTATGTCCGCCAATGAGCAGGACTCATTGGCGAAAACGAAGCGGGAGCAGAGGATTAAGAATAAAACGGTAAGTGATTTCATTTTCTTTCCTTGTGAAGAGCGATGTTCAATTTAGCACTTCTGCCAAAAGCAGAGATCGGCACTTACCGTAGGTTGCTGGTGAGGAACGAACCGCAACATGACATTGTTTCCGATTGCGATTTAAACGCCTCATGTAACCAAGCGATAAAAACACTAACATTTAAATAAAAACTCTTGCGTTGAAGCAAGCTGCCGAACTTCGCAGTTCGGTAGAGTCGAAGACTGGCGCGCCGAGTTTAGGTAGTGGCTTCCTACTCCTGCTCTTTCGATTTAATGCAGGTGACACTCCTTCTACCTTGCTCACGTTTCCAGCCCCCGCTCATCGAACCGGACGTGCAGATTTCCCGCATCCGGCTCTCGGA
>DLHT01000005.1 GCA_002483365.1 Cellvibrio sp. UBA7661 | reverse complement strand
TGCACTTATTATCCGAAACCGCCACGTGTTATTGAATAATGGGTTGTACCAATACCCAAGGTTTTATCACTACTGCCCACACCAGCGCATCCTGTTCGTACCATTGCTGTGCTTGCGTATCTTTTACCGCATCAACCAAGCTTACATCCATCCATTCTTTAATTTGTGTGGCGTTATCTGCAACGATTTGGGCTGCGACGTGAGTTAAATCCAGGCTGGGGTCTACAGCAATGGCATTGCCGCTGGCAAAAAAGCGTTGCAGCTCATGCCAGCGGATTTGTGCAGTTTCCAAATTAATTTGTTGCTCGAGCTCGTTTGTCATTTTTACCTCGATATTTTAATCCCTCCCCAACCCTCTCTTTTCCAAATGCAGGATGTAAATCCCCCTTTGGAAAAGGAGGCTAGAGGGATTTGCTTTTAGCCTTTGCGACTTTTGAATTGGTCGATTTGTTTAATATCGCACTAATCGTGTTGCCTGCATTGATTAATTTATCCAAATCAACTCCGTGTTCAATGCCGAGGCCGTTTAATAAATAAACCAAATCCTCAGTGGCGACATTGCCGGTTGCACCTGCTGCATAGGGGCAGCCACCTAAGCCTGCAACAGAGGAATCGATCACGCTTACGCCCATTTCCAACGCAGCATAAATATTGACGAGTGCCTGACCGTAGGTGTCGTGCATGTGGGCGGCAATTTTGTCGATGGGAATATTGCGCGCGACGGCTTCAATTAATTTTTTTGTCTGCCCCGCTGTACCTACGCCAATAGTATCGCCGAGTGAAATTTCATAGCAACCCAGCGCGAGCAATTCGTTTGCGATGCAGGCAACCTGATTTGCATCAACTTCGCCTGAATAGGGGCAGCCAAGTACGCAGGAAATATAACCGCGCACAGGAATGTGTTGTGCTTTTGCTGTGTTAATCAGCGCTTCAAAACGCGCAATGCTTTCTGCAATAGAGCAGTTAATATTTTTTTGGCTAAAGGCTTCTGATGCCGCTGCAAATATGGCTACTTCATTTGCACCCACCGCAACGGCGCGCTCATAACCTTGTAAGTTCGGAGTGAGTGCTGCGTAAGTTACATGCGGTTTGCGCGCGATACCCGAAAACACCTCGCCGCTATCGGCCATTTGCGGTACCCATTTCGGGTTTACAAAACTACCGGCCTCGATGTAATTCAATCCAGCATCGACAAGATTTTCTATCAGTTGAATTTTGGCTGCAGTGGGAATCGCTTGCTTTTCATTTTGTAAGCCATCGCGCGGGCCAACTTCAACAATGCGGACTTTTTTGGGTAAATTAATCATGATATTAGTCTTCGCCCCAGCGCGGCATTAAATCTTGGGGTACACCGAGCTGATCCAAAATGCGCGCGACAATAAAATCCACCAGCTCTTCAACTGATTGCGGTTGCATATAAAAGCCGGGACTCGCGGGCAATACTACTACACCCATCTGCGTAAGCTTGAGCATGTTTTCCAAATGTATTTCAGAGTAGGGAGTCTCACGCGGCACTACAATTAATTTGCGCCGCTCTTTCAGTGCGACATCTGCTGCGCGTTCAATTAAATTATTGCTGGCACCGTGGGCAATGGCCGATAGGGTGCCGCCACTTGCAGGACAAATCACCATTGAGCTGGGCGAGCTTGAGCCCGATGCCACTGCGGCAAACCAATCGTCTTTGGCGAGCAATTGCAATTGTTCTTCATCGGCATCAAACATATCGCACAGCATTGCCTGCTGGTCTTCCAAATCACGTGGCAAATCCAAATCGGTTTCGGTGCGTATCACCACTTCAGCGGCGCTGGAAATCATCAAAAATACTTTGCAATCTGCTGCGAGCAAACACTGCAGTAAACGCAATCCATACTGTGCACCCGATGCGCCGGTAATTGCGAGAGTCACTGAGCGTGGTTTTAATTGAGTCATGTCATGCGCCTCGGATTGTGGTGGATATGTTTACAGAAAAAGAGAATCCCCCTCGCTCCCCCTTTTACAAAGGGGGAGGTTTGCAGAGGAATTTATTTTCCTAATACGTCGTTCACAAATGCACGGATGCTGTCGTCCTGACAGTTTTCAAAAAAGCACGCCTGGAAGCGCTCGCCAGTGACCGCTGTTTTCACAATTTCCGGATCAATGGCGCGCAGCCCATCCAGATAATTTTTTGCAGTGGCGATTTTAATATTGGTAAGAATTCCCGCATTGCGCACTTGCGATTCACGGCGCTCGGCCGGATAACCTTGTCCGCGCACACCGGTAAATGCTTTTTCAAAAATAGTGCGGATATTCAGTTCAGCACCCCAACCAAAACCCTTGGCAAAGGGCAGTGCTAAAGCATTGCCGTTATTCACCTGCGCAAACAAATAGGCATCGGTAGGTTCTATGCAGTAACCGCAGAATACACCCGGGTGAGCATTGAGCGACATCATCGCCCCTTGGCCAGTACCGCAGCCACTCACCACAAAATCAACGGCTTTGGAATTAAGCAGCAAACTGGCCATTACGCCCAAATGAATGTAAGTCAGGTAATGGTCATTGTCATCGCACATACCCACGTTAAATACGCTGTGGTTTTGTACGGCCGCAACCTCATTCAACTGTTGCAACACAATCGCGTTTTTAGCGGCTTGGCTGAATTCGTTCATTAATGCAATTTTCATGGCAAAAGCTCTCTGTTAAAAATAAACAACGGGTTTTAAATCAGGCTCTTTGGCGCTGTTGCTGGTAATGACCGATCTTTTTGCAGAAGTGTTAATGATATAGGGGGATGAGCGGTAATTGAAGGGAGTGGGTGGTTTTTGTGTAATGTGCAGGTTTTACAGCTCAAGCTGTACGATTCTCACAGCAGTTCTAGCTTGATTACATAAATATGATGCAGTTTGAGAACTCTGGTAGTTTCAAGCTATAAAATCACCAAGCAGTTTCATTGTCTTCACTCTGACATATAAAAGGAAATCTTATGTCTTTCTTTGCAATTCTTCGTTCTAATTACCCGTCTAGCTTTCCTTGCGATGCAAAAAATGACAAGGATGAACTTCTTTTTAAAAACCAGTGCGCCATAAAACTAAGCTATGCAATGAAAAAATCTGGTATCAGTTTTAGCAGTTTTTCATCAGCACGAAAATGCTGGGTTCATAAAGATCAGGATCATGTTCTTGCTGCTAAAGAACTTGCTGATTGGTTAGATGGTGGGGCAGTTCTCAAAATCAAAAAGTCTATCAATATAACGGGTGATAATTGGCGCAATAAAATTTCAGATAAAAAAGGCGTTATTTGTTTTGAGGATTATTATGCTGCCACTGGCGGGGCGGGTGGCGATCATATAGATATTTGGGATGGACACGGATTGACTGGATTGGGATCTTGGCTAAGAGTGAGGTTCAACATTGTTGTTCCCGGCTTCTGGTCTGATTTTCGAAAAGCCAAAAAAATTCGCTTTTTTGAGGTGGTGTGATGCGTAAAACCGCATTGTTTATTATCGGATTTTGCGTTGGCATGAGTGTTTGCTTGCTGCTGATGTTGGCGCTGGGTATGTTGTTAAACCAATTCTCTATTCAACTGTATGCTTCAGAAGCTGACCAGCAACGGAATTTTAATCTATTTTTAATTGCGGGTTTTATTTTTGGCTTTGTAGGTGGACTTTTTACTTTAAAGCGTTTTTCTCGTTAATGATATTGCCTAAAAGTTATTAGGCTAAGGTATACAGCTGGTTTTCTATTGGTCATGATAGAACTGCTTGAAGTCTTGATATGAGTTCTTTTTCATTTTCTATATCCATTACGCCTGCTTGTCTGCTGTTCATAACTACTTCATGTATTCTGCCAAACCAGTATTTTTTAATTTGCGCTACATGACAAACCTTGAGTAAGTCTTCGGAAATATTAATAATTCGCTCTAATGTGTTTGACACATTAAAAATTCTAAGCCAAATAATCGACATAAATTCTTCTTGTGGCGTTTCGACAGCTCTGGATGGGTCATGATTAATATATGCGTCATGCAATGTTTCGGCTATTTCATCAGTGGTTGCATATTCTGCAATTTCGGCCAAAGATTTGTGTCCATAAATGCGGTATAGCCCAGATGTCTTATCATCTTCGCTCTCACCAAATGTCTCATTAAATAATTTTTCATGTTGGTTAAGTTCTCTTAATAATAGCTCGGTCAATTGCAGTCTGGCACTTTCATCTCGATTTTGTGTTAATTGGCCTGACAGTGCTTCACTTGATTTTTTTAATTCATCTCTTGTAAGTGAAAGCTCTCTCCGCTGAATAAACACTGACCAGAGTAAAAGACAAACAGTCGCAAACCCAAAAATTGGATTCAATGTCCCTCCCAAGAAATCCCCAAGTTGGCCAAGTCGCTCTTGATCAAACATAGGTTGTAATGGCGGGGCGAAATATGTGGTGATATTTATGAAAATAAAGCACGCGGCGCATATCGCTAGAATTGCAATAGCTATTGCTAGTGTATATTTCAATCCATAACCTAACTTTCCAAGCAATGTAGTTTCTTTTTCCTTCATATCATTTCCAGTTATGTATTGAATTGTTCTGTGGGTATCGCTCACGCTCCACCCACCCTACGAATTGAAATTTAATTACAATGCATGCTTCGTCAACTGTTCAATCAACTTCTGATGCACCTCGCCAAATCCGCCATTACTCATAATCACAATATGCGTATTGGCTTCGCTGAGTGAAATCGCGCAGTGAATTAATTCGTCCAAATCGCGCAAGAGTTTTGCAGGGACGGGGCTTTTGTTGACGACTTCATCCATTGCCCAATCTACGTTTGCTGGTTGATACCACAGAACATCGTCCGCATCGGTTACGCTTTGGTTGAGTGCGTTTTTATGTACACCCATGCGCATGGTGTTGGAGCGGGGTTCGATGATGGCGATAATTTTTTGGTCGCCGACTTTTGCGCGTAAACCGGCGAGGGTGGTTTTAATTGCGGTGGGGTGATGGGCAAAGTCGTCGTAGACCTTAATGCTGTGCACATCGGCCAAACATTCCATGCGCCGTTTAACACCGGCAAATTGCTCAAGTGCTTTTGCGCCGTGTTCCGGTGTTACACCAACATGGCGTGCGGCAATTATTGCGGCGAGTCCGTTATTGACATTGTGGATGCCGGTTTGTGCCCAATGTACTTGCGCAACCTCTTCACCATTATGCAATACAGCGAATGATGAACCGTCTGCTGCCAATAACTTTGCTTGCCATTCGGCAGTATTTTCTTGCTCACTTTTTTCGTTATCAATCACCGCAAATTGCTGTTGCGGTGTCCAGCAGCCTTGTTGGATAACTTCAGCGAGTGCTTTGTCATTGACCGGTGAAATTAATAAACCATTGTTGGGGACGGTGCGTACCAAATGATGAAATTGTTTTTGGATAGCGGCGAGGTCGGGGAAAATATCGGCATGATCAAATTCGAGATTATTTAAAATCACTGTGCGCGCATTGTAGTGAACAAATTTGGAGCGCTTGTCAAAAAAGGCGCTGTCGTATTCATCGGCTTCCACTACAAAAAACGGCGTGCCGCCCAAGCGTGCAGAGGTGGGGAAATTTTTGGTTACGCCGCCAATCAAATAACCCGGTTCCATACCGGCGTATTGCAAAATCCACGCGAGCATTGAAGAGGTTGTGGTTTTGCCGTGCGTGCCTGCAACCGCCAATACCCATTTGCCTTGCAACACATGGTCGCGCAGCCACTGCGGGCCAGAAGTGTAGGGGATGCCTTTATCAAGAACATATTCCACGCTCGGGTTACCGCGGCTCATGGCGTTGCCGATGATGACCAAATCCGGCGGTGTGGACATATGGGGTGGCTGTAAATAGGCAGGGTCAAACCCTTGTATCAACTCAATACCTGCCTGCTCAAGTTGTGTACTCATGGGGGGGTAAACATTGGCATCGCTGCCGGTGACGCGGTGGCCAAGTTCTTTGGCGAGTTGTGCAAGGCTGCCCATAAAGGTGCCGCAAATACCGAGAATATGGATATGCATAAGTTGCTCTGTCTTTTTAGGGAAATGTTCCGGTGATTGGCACGGATTAACCTATACTTTCCTGACG
Organism: Cellvibrio sp. UBA7661; assembly: GCA_002483365.1. GTDB lineage: Bacteria > Pseudomonadota > Gammaproteobacteria > Pseudomonadales > Cellvibrionaceae > Cellvibrio. Next base: position 380,638 of record DLHT01000005.1, on the reverse strand, counting down.
ATTGCAACTCTTGATAATAATGAACAGTGTGAAGGCGATATTGCATCACCACTGTCAATACTGCGGATCATGTTATGAAATCCTGGCTTGTCGGAATTTGCGGGCTGCTCTTGCTGTTGCCACTAACGCTTTCAGCTGAAGAGCTGACCGAATTGCGTATTTCCAGACCGCATACAGTTGATGGCCCTGCCTATCTTTATTTTTCCGGGCTGCTACAAAAAGCGTTGCACAAAGCGGCGAATGGTCGCGCAGTACCGCCATTAGTCAAAACTATTGAGATGGCAGAAGAACGCATGGTGCGCGAGCTTAGGGCCGGGCGCATTGATATTCTTTGGTTGGGCGGCAGCAAGGAGCGTGCACGCGATTTGCTGGTAGTGCCTATCCCGCTTGAGCGCGGTTTGCTGGGATATCGCCAGTTTATCATTCGCAAATCACGTATGGCCGAATTTGATGCGATCAACACGCTTGCTGATCTGCGCAAATTTAAAGCGTGCCAGGGTGCGCAGTGGAGCGATACTGAAATAATGCGCGCGGCCAAGCTACCCTTAGTCACCAGCGTCAATTACGAAAGTTTATTTAAATTGTTGGTGGCGGGGCGCTGTGATTATTATCCGCGCGGTTTTCATCAGGGGAAAATTGAGTTGGCCAATCGCGCCGATATTTATCCAGAGCTAATGGTGTATGAACCCTTAATGCTGCATTACCCATTCGCCGCGTATTTTTATGTGCATCCGCGCAATAAAACGTTGGCGCAATGGTTAAAGGATGGTTTGGAAAAAATGATTGATGATGGCGAATTGTTGGCCTATATGCAGCAGCATGAACATACTCGCCGCGCTTTTCCACTGCAGGCAACAGTGGTCAAGCGCTTGCTGGTCGTGCCTAATCATTACCTGCCCGATTTTGCCGATGAAAAAAATGTACGCTATTGGTTTCAGCCGAGTGATTTTTCAGTGGCTTTTGATTGATCCGGTGCAGAAAAATAGCGCGCGCGTTTGGCGGCTTTCATGCAACTTAAATCGCCCATAAACAAGCCATCTACACAGTTGCCAAATTCAGAATCCACACTGAAGCCGAGCAAATGGTAGCCGCCTTCTTCATATAAGCCTGCGTATTGCTTAAATAGCACGGGAATTTTGCAGTCGTGCTTTTTAAATTCCTCTTGCAGAACATCAAAACCTTGTTCGCTGTCTAACTTGGCAAAGCGGTTTTGCAATTCAATTAGCATATCTTCTTCTATTTCGTGCGGGTGTTTGCCTTCCGCGAGACTCTCATCATTGATGTTTTTTACTGAGTAGTAGCGCTCGTAATAAAACACCAATAAATCGCGCAACACTTTTGGATAGTGTGCACTCATGCTGACCGGGCCAAATACAAAACGAACTTGTGGGTGGTGCGATAAATAAGCGCCCAATCCTTGCCATAAATAATCAAGACTGGCTTTGCCCCAATAATCCGGGTGTACAAAACTGCGTCCTAATTCCAACCCCTGTTCCAGATAAGGTGTGAGCGACGGATTAAAATCAAATAACTCGGCCGTGTAGAGCGCATTGGCACCTTTCTTTTTGATGAGTTTGTGCGCTTCACCTAAACGGTATGCGCCGGCAATGCACAGTTTTTCTTCGTCCCACAATACCAGGTGGCGATAGTAGTGGTCGTATTTATCCAGATCGCGGCGGCTGCCTGTGCCTTCACCAACCAAGCGGAATGTTTGCTCGCGCAAGCGGCCAATTTCGCGCAGCACAACAGGGTGCTGGTTATAATCGCACAAATAAATCACATGGTTGTCGCGTGTGTTACCAATCACTTGCGCTGTCTTTAATTCTTTTTTCAGTGCTGCACGGTCTTCCGGATGGGCGATGGTTTTTTCCGTCACAAACACAGGCGTACGATTTTTTTTGGAGGCGTTGCCTTTACCGATTTTATAAACGTGTTTCTTCAGGCGTTTGATTAACGCTTTATCAGCGAGCTGGTCAGATTCAAGCGCGTGGTATGGAATTAACTCGCCTACACGGAATTTAATTTCTGCCGAGCGCTTGTTGAACATTTCGTGGGCGAGCAGGGCTGTCGCCAGCGGTTTAAAAATCATAGAGGCGCTGTAAAACAGCATGGAATTTTTGGCAGAGACAAATATCGGCAACAGTGGTGCTTTGGTTTTGCGCGCAAAATGCAGAAATCCTGCCTGCCATTTGCCATCTTTAATACCGGTAGGGCTCGCGCGCGATACTTCCCCCGCAGGAAAAATAATAATCGCTTCGTCGTTATTGAGTGCTTGCAGGATGTTTTTGTAACTTTGTTTGTAAGCGGCGCGGGTCATATTATCGAGCGGCAACAACAAGTCGTGCAGCGGCTCAAACGCCATGAGCATATCGTTTGCGATGATTTTGACATCCTTGCGCACTTCGCTTACCAAGCGCACCAAGGCCAAACCATCGAGAGAACCAATTGGGTGGTTAGCGATAATAATCACCCGCCCTTGTGCAGGAATATTATTGCGCTCGCGTTGGGAAATGCTGTAACTGAAATTAAAGTACTCAAAAATCCGGTCAATAAAATCAATACCGCGATTACCTTCGTGCTCGCGCAAGAATGCATTGATTTCTTTCTCGTGAGTGAGCTTGCGCAAAATGCTGAGCGTTGAGTTGCGCACAATGGGCGATTGCTGGGTAAACCCGGGAAATTTGGTAGTGATGGATTGTTCGATATTAAGCATGGCAGTCACAACCTTGCGATGGGGGATACTGCAAGGCTATGACTAATCGGTGACGGTTATGTGATGGAAATGTTGCAGGTGTGTGACAGTGAGTGCGCGAGATTATCGTCATTCCCGCTGGCGGGAATCCAGCTTTTGACTTTATTAATATCTTTCTTTAAGACCTATAGATCCCCACCAGCGGTAAAGAAGGCTCCCTGCATAAAACAGAAATAGGGTAGCGACACCCCACCACAGTATTGTGGGTTGTTGATGGACATGGGCTGAAGCAATAAAACCAATCACTATTCCAATAAACATCAGCAGCATATAAAACTCTGCTCGCTGACTCAGTTGGTGTTTTAGCGTGAGAATAATGTGCTCAAGCAGGAGTATCATGATCCATAGGAGCATGGCGACTCCCAATAGCCATACAGCAGTTGATGGAAAAATGACGACGGCAGGAATGCACCATAATCCAAAACACAGCGCCATCACCCATCGCTCCCTAGCCAATACTTTTTGCGCAACGGTGTTGATCTGTTGGCGGTTGCCACCCGCCCTTAACCAAATAAACCGTTTTCTGGTTCCAACGCTAAAGGCAAAGTGAATCTGTAGCAATGCCCCCATTATCAAGCCCATGAGGATGAATAAAGGATTTTGGAAGAGTTGTTCTGCGGAATATTTTTCGGTTAGTAGCGCTGTGCAAGCTAATGCGACGGGGAGCAAAAAAACAGTAAAAAGCGCGCGAATAAAACGGGAACTATTACCGTCGGATATGCCCAGTAAAATACTGCCGATGGCAGTTACACCGCGCTCTTGAAAACTACCATTCAAACCGGGTAGATATTTTGTTAAAGAGATTGCTTTTTTGTTGTAGAAATTCGGATTGTTAATGTTGAGCATGAAATACATAAAGCAAAACAGGCTCGTAATAGAAACACCAATCACGGTGTACAAAAATAGTCGCAGTGATACTTCTCCCAATGTGGGGATATTAATAGTGCCGACAATTAATAATAACCAAGCGGGATAACGCAAATATCCCGGTAAGAAACCGAATAGGCTAATGATAATCACCGTGGCTGAGAGTGATAAACTGAGTAGACCTGTTGGGATATTTCCAAGTGATGGTAGTAATGTTGGATTTTGATTATCCAGTAGCGTTATTCCAATGAGCGTAAATAAAGAAAGTGAAATTAACGCGAGCAAGTAGCTAATGATGAGATGTTTTCTAAAGTGTGGGATTAGTGCGTGCCGTCTAAAACTGGCAAGCTGGCGAAAGTGAGGGCCTGCAAATAGTAGTGTGAATCCTGCTACAAAAGCAGTGCCTGCCATGGTAAATAATTCTGCATGGTGAGTTCCGGACTGCATGTATCCTAACGCCATGAGCAAAAGCCCAATAGCAACTAGTCCTTTTTGCCCTGGCACCACATTAAAAAAGCCTTTGTACAGTACCCAACACGAAAGCCAAGTAGAAATTGCACGCATTTTCATGCTTGCATCGCCTTGCGATATACCTGCTCTAAACTGGCGGTGTCCGGCAAACCAAATGCTTGTGCGGCTTTTTCAACAGGGCCTTGCCATTGCACTTTACCGCCTTTTAATAACCACAGTGTGTTAATAAAACCTTCCAGGTCGGCCACTATATGCGACGAAATAATCAGTGCACGATGCTGAACTGATACATGTTTGATGAGCTGTTGTAAAAATAACGAACGGGCAATGGGGTCAAGGCTGGCGACAGGTTCGTCCAACACAATTAATTCTGGCGATATCGCCAATGCATGGACAATGGATAATTTTTGTTTTTGCCCACCGGATAATTGGTTTATTTTTTTATTTTGTTCGATTCCCCAGCTAGCCAACAGTTGGGCTGTTAATTCATGATCCCATTGCGGGTAAAAGGAGCTGTATAAAGTTATCGAGTCTTTAACCGACATGTTCTCCGGAAAATCATCTTGCTGGGGCACATAGGCTATTTTGTGTTTTTCTGTTGCCGACAATTGAACAGCATCGACACCCCATAATTTCACCGAGCCGGAGGTCGCTTCGCTGAAACCCAGCATGGTTTCCATCAGTGTCGTTTTTCCGGAGCCGTTGTGGCCCAAAATACCAATCACTTGCCCCGGATAAACGTTCAGGTTTATGTCGTTCAGAACAACTTGCTGCGTTTTACGCACTAATAAATGTTCAATTTTTACTGTAGGGCAAAGTGCGTTATTCATTGGTCATCCTTCACAGCGTATGCCCCTGTGTTTTATATTCCCGCCGCCGCATTCACCAGCTGCTCTTCTTGCTTGGCAAGAAGCGAAGCATAAGGTGCTTTTAAACCGATTAATTTGCCGCTGTCGTTGACGATGTCCAAGTGCTCTTGCAGATCGTTATCAATCAAACGCTGGCTAATTAAAATTTCGCCTTTGTCGGGTTTTAAATGATTGTTGTGCTGCACCACAAAATCTTTCAGCAGTGATTTATTTGAGCTGATGGGGGCAGACAATTCATGCACGGCGGCAGCTAAATGCAAACGTGGGCTGGGGTTTTTGGTAGTGAGGTTTTGCAATAATTGCGCAGCGCACACCGCGCGGAAACTGCATTCGTAAAATGCTTCGCCGGTGAAATCGATAATCAGGGTTTCGCCCGATAACATTTGCCGCTGGCCGCTGTATAAGTTGAGTACGCCCTGCAATTGTTTTTCAAAACGACGCAAAACATTGGCGAAGCTTTCACTGTTTAATTGTTGGTACAACTTGCCCATATTCACAATATCCAGACTCAAGCGTACAGAAACTTCCTTGGGCAATTCGGGCTCTGGTTCGGGGGCTTCGGCAATGGTGGGCATTTTTTCTACCACTGCGGTTACTATCTCGCTGGTGGTGGGTAATTTATCTTTTAACTGCGACCACCACTGGCGTTGGATTGACCACCAAATCACGAGTAGCGATGAAAATATCGCGGCCATCCACAACATAAAAAAGCGGTAATCGCGCTCACTGAAGCGCGGTACATCCAGCGTTACTTCCAGATAACCGGCAACGTTATTGTGCAGCGCAATCGGCGCAGAAAAATCGTAGCGGCGACCTTTAATTACCTGATTGGGTTTGAAACCATTTTGTACCAGCAATTTATTTTCCACGCTGTGGATAGTCGTGCCGATCACATTAGGGTATTGCCCCACTTCCAGCAGAATTGCCTGCAAGCTGACCAGATCCTGTTGCAGGGTCGCATTAACGGCCTGACGTGCAGCGCTGTTGGCCAGTACCTGACCATAGTGTTCGATTTGTTCGCGCTGGTTTTGCTCGCTGTTGTGAAGATAAGCCCAAGCGCCAAATGCGCCCAATGCGATAAGCAGCAGGCTGCAGAGTGTCAGCTGCGGATAAGTGCGGTAGGTTTTGATCAATGCCATTGTTTGTTAGATCCGTGCCCTTGTTGTGCGTTCATGATGTAACCCCAGTTCCTGCCAGAGTCAGTCGTTGCAATCCGCTGCAGTTGTGGTTGCTGGCGGTTGTCGTGTGGAATTGCATTCTAGCCTAAGTTCTTTGGTGGCGCTAAGCCGCGCTTGGTCGCCATCCAACCCGTGTGAGTGTTAAGAATCAGCCATGAGAAGCTGCTGTGGACAGCCGTTAATTCCGCTAGAATGCGCGTCTTTGCGCAAACGCACCCATATTCTATCTGGCTCAGCCCCGTTTTGCTGGCTTAGTCCTATTTTGTTGGCTTAGTCCCATTTTGATCCGGTTATGTCCGGTCATGAGAGAAAACTGTGAACGAACTTTTATTGATTAACGCCTCAGGTCAGGATCAACCCGGCGTTACCCTTGCCATCACCCATGTGTTGTCCCGTTGCGGCGCGCGCGTACTCGATATTGGACAAGCGGTGATCCACGATACCCTCGCGCTTGGCATTTTGGTTGAACTGCGCATAGAGGCCGATGCGCGCGCGCAATTGCTGGAGCAAATCCAACAGGCGACCCAGCCATTGGGTATTCAAGTGCGTTTCCAAACTGTTACGGCTGAAAGCTACGAACACTGGACAGAACAGCAAGGCAAGACTCGCCACATCGTGACCCTTCTGGCGCGCCAGATAGATGCCGACATGATTGCCGAACTGACTTCTATCACCTCCAAGCATGGGTTGAATATCGACAGCATAAGCCGTTTGTCTGGCCGCGTGTCACTTGCGGAATTGGATGCGGGCGACGAACACAAAGGCAGTGCGTGCGTTGAATTTTCGGTGCGCGGTGCGCCAGCGGATTTAGTTGCCTTGCGCGCTGATTTTATGGAGCTGTCCGCGCGTTTGAATATCGATGTCGCTTTCCAGCGCGATACGGTGTATCGCCGCAACCGCCGCTTGGTGTGTTTCGATATGGATTCCACCTTGATTGAAGCCGAAGTAATTGATGAGCTGGCCAAAGCTGCCGGTGTGGGCGATCAGGTCTCGGAAATTACCGAACTGGCGATGCGCGGTGAATTGGATTTCAAACAAAGTTTTGCGCGGCGCATGGCGTTGCTTAAAGGTTTGGATGAATCGGTGTTGGAAGGTATTGCGGCGCAATTGTGTATCACCGAAGGCGCAGAGAAATTAATTTCATCGCTCAAGAAACTTGGTTACAAGACGGCGATTTTGTCAGGCGGATTTAATTATTTTGGCCGCTATCTGCAAACCAAACTCGGTATTGATTATGTCTATGCCAATGAGTTGGATATTGTCGATGGCAAGGTCACTGGCGAAGTAAAAGGCATTGTTGTCGATGGCCAGCGCAAAGCAGAGTTATTGGCGATGTTGGCAAAACAGGAAGGCATTACGTTAGAGCAAGTCATCGCCGTGGGCGATGGTGCCAACGATTTGCCGATGTTGAGCGTCGCTGGTTTGGGCGTCGCCTTTCGTGCAAAACCCTTGGTGAAAGCATCGGCCGAACATGCAATCTCTAATTTGGGCTTGGATGCGATTTTGTATCTGTTAGGTTTCCGCGAGCGCGACAGTGTGTTGTCTAATTAATTTAAAACGCACGCCAATTAAAAAGCCGTATTGGATGTCCAATACGGCTTTTGTTTTTTTGGATGTAATGATTTCAGTTTTGCTTGCTAAGACATTAGGTTACTGTCTATTAAAACCTTAGATGTCTGTCCATTAATGCCTTAGGTTTCCATATTGAAATCGTAATTCATACCATGGCTTGGCTCTTGCAAATAATGCCCCTGAATATAATGCGCACCGGCTTGCCATAAGGTGGAAAGTACACTGGCATTTTCCACAAAGGGAACAAGGGTGATTTTGCTTTCACCGTTCAATTTTTCAATAAGCTGGATCAGTGTTTCCGGGCTTTCATTATTGTTTTGGATATCGGTAGTGAAAGAGCCATCAATTTTAATCATGTTGGCGGGAACGTGGGTCAGCGTATTGAACGGATTAAGTGAGCAGCCAAAGTTGCTGATCGCAAAATGCGTTTTCATTTTCTCCAATCCCTCTGCAAAGTGCTTGGCTGCATTCAGGTGATTAGTGACATCAATTTCCTGGGCCTGGAACACTATTGAATCGGCGCTGAGTTTTGCGGCTTTGAAGGCAACACCTAACCAGGGCACGAGTGATTCATCGCACAGCGACTGGCGGCCAATGTTGACAATCAACTTGGTTTTGTTGCCTTTGGCGCGATGCTGCGACAACATTTTTATCGATTCCAAAATCACCCAGCGGTCGATCTTGGTGGCGGCGCTCATATTGGCCGCGGCTTCCAAAAAGTGGTTGGGTGAAATTTCGTTGCCGTTTTCATCCACCATGCGCAAATAGACTTCGTAATATTCTTCGTCAGAACCGCGCAAGCTGATAATGGGTTGGAACAATAAACGGAAGCGGTCATTGTCCAGCGCATGTTGGATGGCGCTGGTGATATCAACTTTCAGATCGATTTTGGGGGCATCCGGCTCGAACAATTGTGCACTGTTGCCTTCTGTGCTGAGCACCTTTTCCATCGCAGCGCGCGCTTGTTCGATCACTGTGTTAGTGCTGGTGGTATTTTCGTTAATCAGTGAAATACCAATGCTGCAGGTGATCTGCAGGGTTTTGTGATCGATATCGATGATATGCGCTTCCAGATCTTTGCAAATCTGCTGTGCGCGGTTGACCGCTGCATCAGCTTTTACATTGGGCGCGATAATGGCGAAGGTGGAATCGCCCAAGCGGGCAATAGTATCGCTGGTATTTACTTTGGCGCGTAAGAGCGTCGCTATATCAATCAATGCCAAATCGGCACCGGCAACACCAAAGGTATTTTTCACACGCTCGCTGAAATTATCCAACTCAATATAAAACAAACAGTAATAGTGCTTTTCATCAACGGTATCGATGATGTGGTCAAGCTGGTTGATCAGATACTGGCGGTTGTAAACGCCGGTGACCAAATCCTGCCATTTAATTTGTTTGAGCTGCGCTTCCAGTTCTTCGTTGTTGGGGTTGGCGATGATCGTTGCGGCGGCGCGCGCAAGGAATTGTATGCACGGCTCTTCATCATAGGTGACCAGCGACACTTCCAGATCAATGTGGGTTTCTTCGCCCTCCTGGGTGATGCCGGTAAAACTCAGCGAACTGGATTCTGCTTCTTCGCCTTTGAAGGTGAAATCTTTCAAAAAGTTTTTCAGGCGCACCTGATCGCTTTTGGCCACCATGTCCATGATCGGCATGGCTTCAATATCATCCCTGTCTTCATAGCCAAACAGCTCGGCAAAGGATTCGTTGGCGTAGAGATAAAGTCCGTCCTGAATAAACGCGATGGCATCGCGTGAGCTATCGAGCAATTGCTGGCTGCGGCGCTCTGCCTCGCGAAAGCGACGGTCAGTGTTGCGGCGCGCCTGACGCTGTTCACGGTTAGCCAGCTCGCGGTCAATCACCAGCAGCAAATGCTGGTCATCGTCCAGATTAATCACATCGGTTGCGCCCATGCGCAGACCTTCTACAACAGCAAAAGGGCTTTCGTCTTCATCTTCTTCATAGAGAAGGATAACGGGGACATCTTTATTCAGGCGGCGGATTTGCTTGATAGCGGTTTGGGGTGTTGGCGCAGTGGTGTTGTTATGGCCAATTAACAAATCCCAGCTTTGTTCTTGCAGGAGTTTTACCAGTGCCTCTTCGCTTTCGACATGTTGTGCGCGGCAAGGGTGGCCGGACGCATGCAACATACTAATCAGCCGCTCGGCCTCCGAGCGCTGGTTGTTGAGAATCAAAAGGCGGATTGTTTCGGTGGTGGTCATATATCTTCTAATTGGCTAAGGCGATAGTCTGCGCTTGGTGTTTTTGACTATAGCGCGTTTTTTTGCATATGAGTCCGTTTACACAGGGTTTGGAGTGGGTTTACATCAACTTTTTAGTCAATTTATGTGCTGATGAGACCCCAAAACCTGCCAGTAATCCAAAAGAGCCAGCCTTGCGTCGCCAACTGCTTGCGTTGGCGTGGCGGTTTGATCAACAGAGCCGGATGCGGGTTATATTACTGAATCCCAAGGTTCACTCAACTTGTCATACCATTTATGCGATCTGGTCGAGGGTTTTGTGCCCTGGTTCACAAGTAGCTGCCTAAATTACTCCCAGACTGAATCAAAATCGTCCTTGCTGGATTTGGTTTCAGGTTTGGCAGTTGCCAACTCACGGAAGCCAAACTGGCTGAAAGAACCAGTGGCAAATAGCCGTTGGGTTAATTGGATGGATTTATCGCCCTCGTAACTGACCCCCGGTTGTGCTTGTGCATAAAGCCGCGCTTTGCTGTATTCATGGAATGAGATGGCATTAGTAATCAGGCTGGGGGGCTGGTTGATGGCGCGCAGCTCAGGAATTTGTAATGCGCGCAAATACTCTGCAAACCCCCCGGTCTTGTGTACAACGGCCAAGCCCACGGGCAGCGCCTGTGGTGCAAGTACCTGAATACCCAACTGCGTTGCGCCCTTGATTTGATGTGCCCAGCGCACCACGCCGATAGACCATTTGTTGCGCCCGTATTCACGCAGCCCGAGCAGTTCTCCGGCGCGTACCTGTACTGGTATTTCGTTGCGCCATTCCAGGCCGTAGCCACCTGCGCTGCGATCCATCAGCGGCACCGTGTAAATCGGATGCTGCCCCTGATAGCTCTCAACCTCCCGGGATTTGATCTTCTTTTCAATGTTGAATGTGGGCAAGACGCGGCCATCCAGTGCGGTACCGGTAATATCAAAGGCATCGCCCCAGGGGTCATCTTCTTTTTTGGTTTTATCGGGTTTGAGTTGGACGCCGCGCTTTTGGTAGAGCGCGCCTTTTTCCGGTATGCCGCTAATTGCCGAGCTTTGGTTGAGGAAAATATTGAAGGGCTGCTCGCCCGCCAAATAAAAATGAATATTGGTCAGGCCGACGGTCACTTCAATTTCGGCGCTGACATCCTGCCGCTCAAAGCTGCGCAGTGCCAAATGGCTCCAGACTTGTGCCAGATGTTTGGTCAGCGCTGCCGAGAGGTTTAGATGATTGTGCTGCCCGGTATGGCTATCAGCAGGCTCTGTGCCGACCTTTTGTTGGTCTTGCAGTTTGCTGACCAGATGGCTGGTGCGGATTTCACCCGGTTGTTGTGCGCCGGGGTTACTGGCCGGACGCCAGTGGGATTTATAAAAAGGCGGACGATTGCTGTCGGTCAACACCACAAACAGGTTTTCCTTGCCCGCTGCATCGTAGTCAACCAGTTCCGCAAAGGGCGCTAATTGTTCCAGCAGATTATAGGTGTTTTCGATCTCATCCTGACGCAACTGGTTGGGGCGGGCAGTGGCCAATAACAAGCTGCGTAAATACACCACATGGATGGTTTTCAGCCCCTGGTGATGTGGCAACCGGTCTTCCACCGGAAGCTGTTCAACACCCAGCAAACAGGCAAGTTGATATAAGGCATGTAGCTCGGACCACAGCTGACTGGCAATGGGCAAATAGAGTTGGTAAGAGCGCAACATTAACAAGCCGATGGCCGTCATCGCCCTATGGATAACCAGTGCCTGTAATTCCTGCTTGTCTTTTAGAGCGGGGGCGCTGCACAGCTCGCGCACCAGCATCAGGTAGCCGTTCAGAAAGTGCTTTTGGATCGCCTGGGCAACCGTAGCCGTTTTCATTGCCGCTTCTGGCAGTATCAAGGGTTGATTCAAATACTTGAGTGCGAGGCCATTGAGTGTTTGGTGGATTGGCACCCGCAACAACTCAAGGATCGCCAGGCGTTGCTCACTGCCCATACGCACGCGGCTGACTTCATGTATCGCCCCATAGAGTGCGCCGCTGACTTGTTGCGCCTGGGTCAGGGGTAAGGTTTGCAGCCAGGCTTTTACATGAGACTCTTTATTTCCGCCACAAAAACCCAGCTGTGCCAGATCCTGATTGGGCACGATCAGTCGTTTGAGTAGTTGTTCAATGTGTGGGTCGATGCTCATTCAGGCGTCACTTGCGTAATCGATGGTTATAACTATGTCTCTGAATATAGACGACTTTAGAACTTTTCGTCTGATTAACTGGTCGTTCGTCTGTCAGCGATTACAATTAGTCATAATAAAAATATGATATATCAAAGCCACTACATAACTCACAATAAATACTATTAAAGGAGGGCGCACATGGGATCCATGTCAATGAAACACAAACTAATCCTGCTGGGGTTGGTACCGGGCATTGCCATTCTGGTGGTGCTCCTGTTGTTGGTCAGTGTCCGTATGCAGACGATTGTTGATAAAGATATGACCATACTGCGCGATACTCTGCTCAACGCGCATAAAACTGAACTGCGCAATTCACTGGATATCGCCAGCTCCCTCATTAAGCCGCTGTACGATGCAGCACCCAGTGGCGATTCCGTGCAAAAAGAGCAGGCGATTGCCGTGCTCAAACAGCTCAAGTACGGCAAGGATGGTTACTTCTTTGGCTATGATGGCAGCTCAGTGCGGGTGTTTTCCGGCAGCGATAGTGCACGTATTGGCGACAGTTTCCGCGACTATAAAGACGTGAACGGGGTCTTCCTGATCAATGAGCTGGTCAAGCAAGGGCAGGCCGGCGGCGGCTTTGTGACCTACCATTTTCCCCGTTTGGGGCAGGGCGATACGGCTTATCCCAAACTCAGCTACGCCATTTGGCTGGATAAATGGAACCTGATGCTGGGCACCGGCTTTTATATCGACAGTATTGATGAAGCGGTTGCGGGCGCACGGGCCATTGCAGATGAGCACATCGCCGCCACCCTCATGTGGGTATTTGCGTTAGCGCTGGTGTTGCTTGCGGCAATTGCGCTTCTTTCCGTATATATCGCCAACAAAACCTTCGCTCCGCTCGATAGCCTCGTGCACAGTCTGGAGCAGATTGCCCGTGGTGGAGGTGATTTGACCCGCCGCCTCACGCGCACCAGCAACGATGAGATTGGCGCAGTGATCAGCGCTTTCAACAGTTTTGTGGACTCCATCCATAGCATGATCCAGCGCATTCAACAGCTCACCTTGCAGGTGGCCAACATCGGCCAGCAGGTATCCCAAGACACTAGCGCCACCCATCTCACCCTCGACAAGCAGCGCGAGCAAACCCTGCAGGTGGCGAGTGCGATCAATGAAATGGCGGCCTCTGCGGTGGAAGTGGCACGCAGCACCCAAGAAGCAGCCTCCGCTGCCACGGTTGCTGAAAGCACGACTAAAAATGCCCAATCAACCGTGAGTAAATCGATTGATAACATTCAAGCGCTCTCTACCGAGGTGAAGCTCAATACCGATGGCTTGCAGCAGTTGCAGCAGGATGTGAACGGCATTGGCGCTGTGTTGGATGTGATCCGCGGTATTGCCGAACAGACCAACCTGCTTGCGCTCAACGCCTCTATTGAAGCGGCGCGCGCCGGGGAGCAGGGGCGCGGTTTTGCGGTGGTCGCCGACGAAGTGCGCGCCTTGGCTGCGCGTACCCAGGCTTCTACTGAGGAAATCCAGCAAATGATCCAGTGCCTGCAAAACAGCACCAGCAATGCCAGCGAATCGATCAAACGCAGTCTGGTCAAGGGTGATGTTTCAGTGCAGATGGTGTGCGCCACTTCCGATGCGCTCAGTGCCATAGACCAACAGGTCAGCACCATTAACCAACGAGGCCTGCAAATCGCCACCGCAGCTGAAGAGCAGACACAGGTGATTGAGACTATCAACCAAAGCATGCATGCGATTGCCGATGCAACCGAGTCGGCCAGCCAATACGCGGCACGCTCCCAGGAATCGGGTGAGGCCTTGGCCAGGGTGGGGGTGGAATTGCAGCAGCTGGTAGGCCAGTTCAAGACCTGATTTTGCTTTTATTTGGTGCGTTTTTGCGGGGTGGTCAAGTAGGTGTTGTTAGGCTGCTTTGCAGCGCTGCACCATTAAAAAACATATCCATGCCCGCGCGCTTAAAAATTGCGTTCAAGCAGGGCAAAAATTTCGGATGAGTGACGGGTTGGGTCTCGTATAAGCCCTCTTCCATTTTTTGCGCTACAAATAATGTTTATATAAATCAAATAGTTGGTGATTGTTTTTTCGGTGGTCATAGTGCCTGCCAACAAAAAAATCATCACCGCTGGTCACTGGCATAGGCATTGCTAAACCCCTCACATTGAGGAGTTGCAAGCCTATGTCTGAATCCCTTCCAAAAACAGAAAATAAATCGGTTCGCACAGTGTGCCCTTACTGCGGTGTTGGTTGCGGCATGGTGCTGGAAACTGACGGTAAAAACGTTATCAAGGTCACCGGCGATAAAAACCATCCGTCCAACTTCGGCCGCCTGTGCACCAAGGGCCAAACCAGCGCCCAAGCGCTTGCCAATTCCGGCCGGATGGAATCTGCGTTTGTGCGCAGTGAACGTCAGCGCGATCCGGTGAAAACCCCTATGGCACAGGCGATCAGTTACACCGCCAAACGCCTGCGTGAAATCCTCGACCAATACGGCCCCGACGCGCTCAGCTTTTATGTTTCCGGGCAGATGTCCATCGAATCGCAGTATCTGGTCAACAAACTCTGCAAGGGTTTTGTGCGCACCAATAACATCGAATCCAATTCGCGCTTGTGTATGGCGAGTGTGGGTGCGGGCTATAAATTGTCGTTAGGCTCCGATGCGCCACCCGGCTCCTATCAGGATTTTGATCACACCGATTTGTTTTTTGTGATCGGCGCGAACATGGCCGACTGCCATCCGATTTTGTATTTACGCATGATGGATCGCGTCAAAGCCGGTGCAAAATTAATTGTCGCCGACCCGCGCCGTACCACCACGGCCGACAAAGCCGATCTGTTCTTGCCCATCAAACCCGGCACTGATCTTGCGCTCTTAAACGGCCTGTTATTTTTGCTGCACAACAATGGCAAAACCGATGCCGAATTTATTCAAAAATACACCCAAGGCTGGGAAAGTTTTCCGGAATTTTTAGCCGACTACACACCGGAAAATGTCAGCGAAATAACCGGGCTTTCGGTTGAATCGATTATCAAGGCTGCCGACATGATTGGCGCTGCGCCCGAGTTTATGACCTGCTGGACCATGGGGTTAAACCAAAGCACGCACGGCACCTGGAACACCAACGCAATTTGCAATTTGCATTTGGCGACCGGAAAAATTTGCCGCTTGGGCAGCGGGCCTTTTTCACTGACGGGCCAACCCAATGCCATGGGCGGGCGCGAGATGGGCTACATGGGGCCGGGGCTTCCCGGCCAGCGCGCGTTGGTGGTTGAGCAAGACCGCGATTTTATTGAAAACCTGTGGGGCATTCCGCAGGGTTCCATTAGTACCAAGGTAGGAAAAGGTACGGTGGATATGTTTGAGCGCATGGCTGCTGGTGATATTAAAGCCTGCTGGATTATTTGCACCAATCCGGTTGCCTCAGTTCCCAATCGCAAAATAGTGATTGAGGCTTTGCAAAAAGCGGAGCTGGTGATTGCGCAAGATGCTTTCCTCGATACCGAAACTAATCGCTATGCCGATGTGTTATTGCCCGGTGCGTTGTGGGCCGAAGCGGAAGGCGTGATGATCAATTCCGAGCGCAATATCACCCTGATGCAAGAAGCAGTTTCACCACCGGGTGAGGCGATGGCGGATTGGGAAATTGTCGCGCGTGTTGCGTGTGAAATGGGTTTTAGTGAAGGATTTAATTTTAATTCCGCATCCGACGTTTTTGATGAGATCAAACAAAGTTACAACCCCAAAACCGGATACGATTTGCGCGGCGTGAGCTACGAACGTTTGCGCAAAGTACCTTTGCAGTGGCCGTGCGCTAATGATGAATCCACACGCAATCCGATCCGCTATTTAAATACTGGCATCAACCAGCCGTTGAAAATCCACAGCGATGGCAGCAAGCCGCTGCTGCAATTCGCCACCGAATCCGGCAAGGCGATTTTCCATGCGCGCCCCCATGTAAATCCGGCAGAAATGCCCGATGCCGAATTCCCCATGGTGCTCAACACTGGCCGCGTGCAACACCAATGGCACACGCTCACCAAAACCGGAAAAATTCCCACGCTCAATAAATTAAATCCAGGCACCTTTGTGGAAATCAATCCGCAAGATGCCGTGGAGTTGGGCATCAAAAATAAAGACAAAGTAGAAATTCGCTCGCGTCGCGGTTACGCCATATTGCCTGCGCTAGTCACGGATCGCGTATTGCCCGGTTGCTGTTTTGCACCGATTCATTGGAATGATGTCTATGGCGATAACCTGTGCATCAACGCCGTTACCAGCGACAAAGTCGATGCCATATCACAGCAGCCGGAATTAAAAGTCGCCGCGGTTGCACTCACGCGCGTTGAAGTGTTTGCAGAAGAAAATCTTGCTGACCCTGCAATGCACTCTGCCGAATATTCCGACGCTCACGATTACGATTATGAATTGCCTGCAGCGGTTGCCTTTGCGCCCATCGCTGAGGCGACTGCTGCGAGTTTGATCAATATGTTTGCTGAAAAAATCGGTGTGACAGACGTAGTTGCGCCATCGTTTTCCCTGGATGAAAAGCATTACCTGTCCGGATTTGTGGGTGGCTTGCAGACGAGCGCAGCGTTAATTCAGGCGGTGCCTGCATTGCCTGCCGATGCACCTATAAGCGCTGAATATCGCGCGTGGGTAAATGGTTTACTCGCGGGAATGTTTTCGCGTGTATTGCCCATGGGGGTGAGTGCTGTACCTGCTGCAAATAAACCGGCATTCACGCTCTTATGGGCATCGCAAACTGGCAATGCTGAAAACCTCGCACAACAATTTGCCTCGCAATTGTCGGCGCAGGGGTGGGCGGTGAATGTCCAATCCATGAATGACTATTCAGTCGATAAACTCGCGCAGGATAAGTATGCGGTGTTTGTTACCAGCACCTTTGGTGATGGCGATGCGCCCGATAACGGCGGCGATTTTTGGAATCAATTAAATAGTGATTCCGCACCGGTATTAAACCAATTGCACTTTGCATTGCTCGCGCTGGGCGATTCCAATTACGACCAATTCTGTGGCCACGGCAAAAAATTATTTGCGCGCTTGCAAGTGTTGGGCGCAACCGCATTGGTAGAGCGTGCCGATTGCGATACCGATTTTGAAGCCCCGGCGAGTGAATGGTTTGCTAAGCTGAAAGAACATTTGGCTCCGCATATTGTCACACTGGGAGCCGCCAACGGTTCTACACGTGATTCTGCGAGTACTTCATCGTCTATGTCTACCACATCTGGGTCTACTACATCTGCTGTATCCGGTTTTACCAAAGCGAATCCCTATGCTGCGCGCTTGACAGTGAATAACCGTTTAAGTGGTGAAGGCTCAGGAAAAGATGTTCGCCAATTCGGATTTGACTTGGGTAATTCCGGTATCACCTATGAGGCGGGCGATGCACTTGGTGTGTGGCCAAAAAATTGCTCGAATTATGTGTACGAATTGGAGCAGGCATTAAATATCAATGCCGATGCACCAGTAGTGGTGGATACGCATGAAAAACCCTTGCATCACGCACTGATCGACAACTACGAAATCTGTCGCCCGAGTTTGGAAGCGCTGCAATTCATTGCCGAGCGTGCCAATAGCAAAGAATTAAAAACCTTGTTGGATGCGGAACATAAAAAGGAATTGCAGGATTGGCTTTACGGCCGCCAGCTTGTCGATATTTTGCAAGAATTTCCTGTGCGCGCGAATGCGGAAGAGTTGCTCGCCGTATTAAAACGCATCCAGCCGCGTTTATATTCCATCGCCTCCAGCCCCAAAGCGCAGCCGAACCGTATTGATTTAACGGTATCTGCTGTGCGTTACACACGCTTCCGCGATAGCAAAAAAATCCGCAAAGGAGTTGCTTCTACTTTCCTTGCGGATCGTGCCGCCAATATTGATGTGCCTATTTTCGTTCAACCAAGCAAACATTTTCACGTGCCGGACAATGGCGATACCCCGTTAATCATGGTCGGCCCGGGCACCGGTATCGCACCTTTCCGTGGTTTTTTACAAGAGCGCCAAGCGCGTGGTGATGCCGGAAAAAACTGGTTGTTCTTTGGCGAGCAGCACGCCGCCACCGATTTTTATTATCAGGATGAAATCCAGCAATTCCAAAAAGACGGTGTGCTAAATGAATTAAGCCTCGCGTTTTCGCGCGATCAAACACAAAAAGTTTACGTACAAGACCGCATGCGTGAACGCGCTGCAGAATTGTGGAAATGGTTAGAGCAGGGCGCATATTTTTGCGTATGCGGCGATGCCAGCCGTATGGCCAAAGATGTAGATCAGGCGCTGCGCGACATTATCCAGCAATACGGCAAATTCGATGAAGCAGAAACCGTCAACTACATCCGTAAATTAAATATGGATAAACGTTACCTGCGCGATGTGTATTAAACCTACGCACCACATAAACCTGTGTTCAGTGCAAACCCGCAATAAATAGCAGATACTGCCAAGTGCAGAGGTCGCTGCGGTGATTGACGAACTTTGCGATGCGGCAAAAGAATTTACTGCATATAGCCAAAAATGCATTGCCAGATCAAATCACTAAAGATATGTTGAAAATAATTCAGGGTAGATGGTACCCATATACAGAAATTGAGTTTATATAAAGATAGATTTCTGCTGTTCGGAATGTCATTGGCTTAAAAAAATCGAATTTTCTCTTGGTGCCAGTAAGTTTAAATAAGGAGTTTGTCGTGGGAAGAAAGTTTTGGATTAAACGGTTTTTTGTGGTTTTACTTGGCGCATTCATTACTGCTTCAGTTTTCATTGTTGCCCGAATTTATCAATCGCGTAGGGGGCCGCATTGCGCCATATGCCAAGACACACCTGAATTTAAAAACAAAAAATAGAAAATGCTGGGCATGGCTGCCCAGCCTACAGCGCGCTGATTAGTTGCTTTCAGTTCACACCCAAAGTCTCATCATCAGCATTCCATATTGCGCAAGCATAATTGCCATACAGACGTGGACAATACTGAATATTGCGGAGTGCCAATACACCAACGTGTTTATTTTTTCGTGACGGTATTTATACACATTGATCAAGCTGTAAATCGCGAGTAGTGGGTAAATACTGCTGCAGATAAAAATAGTGAGTGTGACTGGCGATATTGTTCCTATTGTTTTCATAGTGCCGAATAGATAAATCACGCAGACAGTAATAACCGGTGCGAGGAAAGTGATCAATGGCCATAGACGGATGCTGATGGTTGCACCGCGTGAAAGTTTTCCTACCAGTAAGCGTGTAATCCAGATGGGAGCGAATAGCAAACTGCTTAGGCCTAGTGCCAAAGTGCATACAATGAGCCCTAGCATACCCATCAACCAAAATGCCGATACGCGTTTCAATGTAGGGCCATCTGATACTTCAACTACTTCGCCTGCAAGCGGATCGTTCACTATCGCAATGGTCGGCAGCCCTGTGTGACGGCTCACAAGAATATTTTCATTGATGGCGTAATCATCGCTGGGTGATTGCCAACCTCCGAGTACAGGCATGCGATGCAACCGGTTATCGCCTACCGTAATACGCATGGCGCCGGTTAATTCTGACACTAATTCAAACTGTTCTACGCGTGAATTGATGGGAATATAGTAGCCCGCGAGTTGCTTGAATTTTTCTGGTAATTCAATTTCAGTTGGGCTTGCCTTGGCAAAGCCTTTTATTAAATACGCGCGCAGCAAATTTTGAATTTTATCGAGGGCGATATTGTTATCCTGATTGATACACAATACATAGCCCAACTTTAATTCAATTATGTAACTCAAGCGGCAGTGGCCGCCCCATACATCCCCATCATGTCCGCGAAAGGCAATGCCAGCCTGTTCAAAACCGGTTGCATAATTATTTAAGCCGTAACCCGCTTTTGTACCTGCAACGGCACCCAGAGTTGTCGTAGGTGTTTCCATGCGTGTAACGGATTGCTCACTCAGTAAGCGCTGTTGATTGTATTCCCCGCGCGCAATCAGAAATTGTAAATATTTCGCCATATCGGCGATGGATGCATTAATCGAACCCGCCGGACGAATAATAATATTCCAGTAATCGCGCGCTGATCCGTCTATTGAGTAAAGGGTTGCGCCATTTTTTTTATACAAGTCAGATTCAAAAAAAGTTGCGCTGTTCATATGCAGCGGATTAAAAAAATGTGTTTGCACATAATCTTCAAATGGTTGTCCCGTCACTTTTTGCACAATATAAGCTGCTACCGCAGGGCCCGCATTGTTATACGCAAATCGGGTGCCCGGAACCCAGCGCGATTGCCGGTACTGGGGGCGAAACGCCAGCGCGTCTTTCAGCGAAATTGTAGCATCTTCATTTGCATACACAGAGAAACTAACATCATCCCAGCCAGTGGTGTGCTCTAACAAATGCACCAGACGAATGGGGTGGGTTTGCTCCCATTGATTGTCAAAATATACCTCAGGCGCAAGGTCACTTAGTTTATCGTCCAAATGCAATTTACCTTGCTCAACCAATTGCAGCACCGAAAGCGCCACAAACATTTTTGATATTGAGCCTATGCGGAATAAGGTATCGGGCGTGACGGGTGTTTTTTGGGTTTTATCGGCTTCACCTAATCCCGCCACCCACACCGGGCCATTTTCATCGACAATCGCAATGCCCAAACCCGTCAAGCCGGTTTCCACGCGCGCGTTTTCTATATTGGTTTTTAGCTGTTCCAATGTTTGGGCGTGTGGATAAGAGACAGAAATAATCATCAGTAACAGGCAGATTATTATTTTAAAAAATTTTATAAAATTTTCCATAAACGCGTTTTCCATTTAAAAATTATCAATAAAAAAGTGGCTAGAGAAATACCGATATCAAAAAAGCAGGCAAAAGGCACCACAACCATTCTGCATAACGCAGGGTCAATCGATCAAAAAAGTGGAGTAGAGAATCAGGTGTCGGACGATGGCTCGTCTGCAAAGGCCAGAATATCGCCCGGCTGGCATTCCAATGCCGCGCAGATTTTTTCCAGCGTATCAAACCGAATCGCTTTGGCTTTGCCGGTTTTCAATACTGAAAGATTTTGCGGTGTAATATCCACCAACTCTGCCAATGTATTTAAGCGCATCTTTCGCTGTGCAAGCACGACATCCAAATTAACAATAATGGGCATACAAACTCCTTAGATCGTCAACTCGGATTCTTCGTTAAGATCGCACCCGATTTCGAGTGCCCACAGCAACACATACATCAAACCAAAAATAATAATTCCGAAAATAAAATCGCCGCTTACGGTCACACTGAAAAAATTATTTTGTATATACAGATAAATCCAGGTGGCGACAGCCGCGAGCAAAGAAAATCCGTAAGCCGCCAGTGCATAGTGTAAAGCCTTGCGCGCATGGGCAGTTGCTGCCTTATTAAAAATCTTGCCGCTGGCAAAATGCAGAATTAATTGCCGTAGGTGATAAACCACTTTTAACAACACCAGCACAAATAGCGCAATCGGAATCATGAGCAAACAGCGCTGCATAAGGCTCAGGCTTGCGCTATCAATCGAGTGGTCAAACAGTGTGACCATGCCTTTGGTGCCAAACCACAACCACCCCATGGTCAAGGGCAAAAGTACCCACATCAGGTACTGGATACCGGTGAGCGCCCAATACAAATAACGGCTCAGTGTTTTGATGCGGGTAATGCGCTCGTGCTGCTGGATGTCCATAAAAAATCCCTTGGGGTGACTGTTGTTAGCCCAAAGAATAACCTGAAACTGACAAATAGCAATATTTATTTATCGATAAACGGTAAATAAATATTGTTTTAATAAGGGGCGAAGCAGCCTAAAACCAGCGTCAGCCTGGATTGAAAAGGGGGAATAAAGGCGAATATTGAACTGGAAAATGGAGGTGAAGTGCGGGGCAAAGGTAGCTATTTTCAAGGGAGATGAAATGGGTAGATAAAAGCGGGGGAGATGAAAGGTGAGGTGAACGCGCAACAAACAGGTTGGTTTTTACTGGCCAACCTGTTTGGCGTTTTAATGGCGATAATAAATTACGGTTTTACAAAACCGTTGACTTCCAGCCAATAGATAAAAGATTCAAACCATTTGTTGCTGGTGCGGTCGGGGTTGCCTAAGCCGAAGCCGTGGCCGCCGTTTTGATAGAGGTGGAATTCCACAGGAATTTTTGCGTCGTACCAGGATTTAATCAAACCGGTTTCGCCGTGGAATAGAAAATCGTCAACCGCGATTGCGGCAAACATCGGTGGTGCATCTTTTGGAACATCAACTGCATTCATGCCACCGTAAATCGGTGCGATAAACGCCAGCTTCACTTTTTTGGATTGCAATGTGGTTGCCATGGTTAATCCTGCACCGGCAGAAAAGCCCATCATGCCGATTTTTTTCATATCGACATTCCATTCTTTGGCGCGGCTGTTAATTAACGCATAAGCAGCTTCCACATCGGCGAGTTGGTTGTCCAGATTACGTTGCAATCTGTCGGTGCCCGATTTTTTTTCGCCGGATTTATCTTCGCTCGCTGGTTTTGCTGCTTCAGCAAAACGCTGGTTCATTTGGTTTTCAAACGCTTCCAGTGAATCGGCAGTGGGTTGCAGGCGATATTTCAATACAAACGCATTGATACCGCGAGCCGCGAGTGCTTCGGCAACTTCCCAGCCTTCATTGCCCATCGACAACCACATAAAACCACCACCCGGTGCAACAATCACGCTGGTGCCATTGGCTTTTTTCGGATCAGCCAAAAAGGGAGTGAGTGTGGCTTTGGTGATATTTCTCGCCATAGGATCACCCCATTGGCGGAACCAACTTTCTTGTGCGGGTTGGTTGGCGACTCCACCGGTATTCAGTGGAATTGCGTTGGGTTCTTTGGGCGCTTCAATAGGGTACATTTTTCCATCTTGCGCGAAGACGGCGGCGCTACTTAGGCACACTGCACCAAACAGGATTGAACGCAAAAATCGTGTGAATTGCCATTGCATAGATTGATCTCCAGATGTCATTTTTTTAATGCTCTACACATTACGATCCTTATGTGGATGCGGAAATGCAAAGCGAGCGATGCGTTCTGCGCATAATCCAATAACGGGTTTGAAAAATGTTTCCTGTTATCGCTATGCTGTTTTTAATTCGCCGTTTTATTTGCAGAACTTTTTTATGCAAAAAAAATTTGCGTAAGTTTTTTGTTGAACTCTGGGATTGTGTTGATTTTATCGTTATTGGTGTAAATCCCCTGGGTGCCATACACGCGCCACATGATGGTTATCACATAGGCGCCCAGGGCTCGCGGAGGCGAGTGGATTGCAGAATAAGATATATTATATTACAAGTTGTGGGCAAGAGCGCTTGAGGGGTAAACAGCGACATTGCCTTATCTTTACACTGTGTTGTGTCGGTGCGTTGTGTCAGTGCGTTGTTTCGGTGTGTCGTTTTGCTGTGCTGTTGTATTGTGTTGCTTCATTATGTTGCTTTGCTGTGTTGCAAAGTTATCTGCATTGTTGCGCTTCATTAATCAGGTTTTTCTTGCATCGCCCACAAATGCGCCGCTACCAGCGCGCGCCAGGGTGAGAAATTGGCGAGCCACGCCTCGGTTTCCCGAGGGGATATTTTTTCGGTGCTGCGATATTTTTGTTGTGCGGTCAGTAACCGCTGCAAATTGCGCCGCACGGCGGCGTCGCCATGCAATGAGCCATCCAGCCAACCGAATCCACGCAAGAGCGCGTAGTGAATTGTCCAAGGGCCTATACCGCGCATGCCAATCAGCTGTGCATAAATATCCTCGGCAGCGAGTGGGTTGCCATTCCAGTAATCATCCAACCATTGTTGCAGCGGTAATATTCCGCTGTGAATGGCTTGTGCCAATGTGAGTAGGGTGGTGGCTTTGGTGGTGGAAAAACTGCACGCGCGCAAATCGTCTTCCGTTAATTCCAGAAGTTGTTTTGCTTGCGGATAACAAAAAATACCGGATGAATGCGCAATGCCTGCGCGCTGGATTAATTTGCGGCGCAATGAAATGGCCGCACCTAAACTAATTTGTTGCCCGGTAATGGCCCAGCTTAATGCTTCAAACGGCGATGCCGCTTGCGGAACCCGCAAACCGGATTGTTGATTGACCAGATTGCACACATCGGCATGTTGTTGAGCGAATGTTTCAAATTTTTTGGTGGGTTGGTTTAAGCCCAGCATGTGGTTGGCGAGTTTGTGCAACTGCTGTTGTGTTTGTGCGGTATCTATTTTTTTGCGGCCTGCATCGATATCCAGATTAATCTGCACCTGCTGTTTGGATGTAAACGAAAATTGCAAACACGCAGGCAAATTGTTCCAGATAATTCCTTTATACACATGAGATTCATCCCAGCGCTCGGCTAGCATCTGGTTATCGCGCTGATGAAAATCAATAAAGTCCGTGCGGCGAAAATCAGCCGGAAGTGTTAGCGTGATTGTTGTTTGCATCGCGCTGCCCTGAATTTAAACGCTATCTTTTTCGCGCTGTAACAATGTTTTTTTGCGCTCCAATCCCCAGCGATACCCTGCAAGGTTGCCATCGCTGCGCACCACTCTATGGCAGGGAATGACAATCGCCAGCGCATTGGCCGCGCAGGCACTGGCTACCGCGCGTACCGCTTTAGGTGCACCCATAGCATGTGCAATATCGGTATAACTGCGTGTTTCACCGGCGGGTATTTCCTGCAGTAATGTCCATACGCGCTGCTGGAATAAAGTGCCGCGAATATCCAGTGGCAATTGTGCAGCGTTTTGTTGTTGTACGGGATGTTCAATCAATGCGACTAATTGATCGAGCGAGTCGGAAAAATCCTGCGCCTGTTCTTGCAGATCAGCGTTAGGAAAACGTGCCGACAAATCGGCAATTAATTCTTGCCGGTCATCGCCCAACAAAATGGCGCAAATACCTTTGCTGCTGCGCGCAACCAACAATTGCCCGAGTGAAGATTGACTACAACAATAAGAAATAATTTCGTGATATTTGCGTGAACTGTTCATAGGTTTATCCACAGAATGGCGATGCGCTTTTGCATAAGCTTTGGGGCTAATACCGGTAATGGCTTTGAATTGCCGTTGTAAATGATAGCGGCTCACGCCCGCATATTCGGCAAGTTGCACAAGCGAGGGCTCATCAGCAGCGGTTTCAATATAGCGGCATAAACTGGTTATGCGCTCCAGCAGTTGGTTGTGCGCGGTGAGCTGTTGCGGATGGCAGCGTTTGCATGGGCGAAACCCGGCTTGCTCTGCCTCTGTCGCCAGATTAAAAAAGCGCACATTGTCGCGGTTGGGGCGGCGCGATGGACAACCGGGGCGGCAGTAAATACCGGTGGTGATTACCGCATAAAAAAACTGCCCTGCGGCCTGCTCGTTATCCAGTTGCTGCCAGCAGTATTCATCGCTGGGTTGTTTGGCGTTGTCGGTCATGGTCAAAACACAGGTCAGAAATAATACGCCTTACTTTACCTCTATCAGCAGTACAAGGCAGCCAAAATCTTGCGGTTACATTCGAATTAATCTGGTGGCACAGGGAAGTGTATCGCCCGGCCAAGAATACGTCACCGCACAACTCAATCAGTGCTTGTTTACCGAAACAGAAAAAATGTGAAGGTGATCGATATATAAATCGATCACCTTTATTTCACCCATTTATTTCATTGTTGTTTCTGCATGATTGCAGAGTTGAAGCATTATTTTTTACGCAAGAACTCCAACAAATCCTGATTCAATTTGTCTTTGTGGGTATCGGCCAAACCGTGTGGAGCGCCGGTGTACACCAACAGTTTTGCACCTTTAATCAATGCTGCCGACGCTTTGCCTGATGTTTCAATCGGTACGATTTGATCGTCGTCGCCGTGAATGACCAAGGTCGGCACATCAAATTTAGCAAGGTCACCCCTGAAGTCCGTTGCTGAAAATGCCGCGATAGAATCGTAAGTGTTTTTTGCACCGGCCAGCATGCCTTGTCTCCAGAAAGATTGGATTAAACCTGCTGAAGGTTTTGCGCCGGGGCGATTAAATCCAAAGAACGGGCCAGAGGCGATATCCAAATATAATTGTGAGCGGTTGTCGATAGAGGCTTTGCGCAGGCCATCAAATACCGACAGCGGTAACCCGTTGGGATTGCTTTCGGTTTTCAACATAATCGGCGGAACGGCGCTCACCAGTACAGCCTTTTTAACCTGTTCTGTGCCGTGGCGGCCGATATAACGAGCCACTTCACCACCACCGGTGGAGAAACCTACCAACGTGACATCATCCACTTTGAGCGCGCTAATCACATCAGCCAAATCATCGGCGTAATGATCCATATCATTACCATCCCATGGTTGGCTGGAACGGCCGTGGCCACGGCGGTCATGCGCAATAACGCGGTAACCTTTCTCTGCCAGAAATCGCATTTGCGATTCCCAGCTGTCGGAACTCAGCGGCCAGCCGTGGCTGAACATCACCACTTGGCCATTTTTAGGCCCCCAATCTTTGTAATAAATTTGTACGCCATCGCGTGTAATAACAGTGCTGGCAGTGTGTTCAATTTTTTCTGCAGCGTGAGTGTGCAGTGCAGCAAAAGAAGACGCTGTGGTGAAAACAAAAGCGCTCAGAATATGCATAAATTTTTTCATGACGAATCTCAAAAATAATTAACAAGTTTCAATGGTTAATAAAAAATAAAGTTAAGAAAAAATGTGGATGAATTTATTGCTCGATAACCACTAACTCGACATCGATATTGCCGCGGGTTGCATTCGAGTAAGGGCAAACCTGATGCGCCTTTTCAACCAACTCTTGCGCTTGCGCCAACGGTAAACCGGGCAATGAAATTTCCAATTTAACGCGCAGTGCAAAACCGGTTGGGATGGGGCCGATGCCCACTTCTGCCGCGATTTGTGCGCTGGCCGGAATTTGAACGCGCGCTTGGCCTGCCACAAATTTGAGTGCACCTAAAAAGCAGGCGGAGTAACCAGCGGCGAATAACTGCTCGGGGTTGGTGCCTGGGCCACCGGCACCGCCGAGTGCTTTGGGTGTGGAAAGTTGTACTGACAGCGCGCCGTCATTGGATTCCGAACGGCCTTCGCGGCCACCGGTTGAAACAACGTTTGCGGTATAAAGGATGTTTGAAGGTTTCATAATCTGTGCTCCTGATGGGGTGTTTGGTAAAAGTCGTTGCGTGTGTCAACGAGGAGCATTGTGCTAGACAGGCTGGTACGAATTGATACAATTAATCTTCAATTTTTAACAAATCGTATTTTTTATGGTTGATCGTCTTGCAGCACTTTTGGGGCACTTTGCGATAAGCGCCCAAACCTTCCAAACCGGCCCGCTGTGCGGCATTAACACGTTGGATGGCAGCAAACCCTATGGGCAGTTGCATCTCTTAAGGCGCGGAAAAGCGGAGGTATGGCATGGAAATACCAAAGCCTATGAGCTGGAGGAGCCGAGCCTGCTGTTTTATCCGCGCCCGACACCCCATAGCTTTGTGACCGACAGCGAACATGGTGCCGATTTTGTGTGCGCGAATATTTTATTTGAAGGCGGCTCGGCCAACCCGCTGCTGAATGCATTGCCCGCGTGTATTTGCATTCCACTCGCGCAATTACCTCACAGTGTCGCGCTGCTCTCGCTTTTGTTTGCAGAAGCCGAAGCCAATCATTGCGGCCGGCAAACTGTGCTCGACCGTTTGTTTGAGGTGATTTTGATCCAGTTATTGCGCGAGCTGATGGAAAGTAACAATCCACAATTGGGATTGTTAACAGGCCTTGCGCATACACAACTACGTCGCGCCATAGTGGCGATGCATGAAAAACCGGAAGAGGATTGGTCAGTCGAACGTTTGGCAAAAATCGCGGGCATGTCGCGCAGTGTTTTCTCCAATCAATTTCGCGATGCCGTAGGCGATACGCCCGCTAATTATTTGCAGCGCTGGCGCATTGGTCTGGTGCAAAAATGGTTGAAGAAAGGGCAGTCGCTGCGATTAATTGCGGAAGAAGCCGGATATAGCAGTGAAGCGGCGTTGTCGCGCGCGTTTAAATCACAATGCGGCGTATCGCCAATGCAGTGGTTGAAAGAAAATTCGTGAGCCTGCAGGTTGGGCATTGCTGCCTACGCGGCCCGACCCAACCTGCCAGCTGCCGGATTTGTATTAACGCGCGAGTTCCTTGCGCACGATTTCTGCGCCTGCGCTCAAAGCCTTGAGTTTACCAAGCGCGACTTGGCGGGGTAGTGGTGTCATACCGCAGTTGGTGCAGGGACAGAGTTTGTCGGCATCAACAAACTGCAATGCTTTGCGTAAAGTAGCAGCGACTTCCTCGGGCGTTTCGATGGTGTTGGTGGCTACGTCAATCGCACCGACCATCACTTTTTTGCCGCGAATCAGTTCCAGTAATTCCATCGGCACGCGCGAGTTGTGGCATTCCAGCGAGATAATATCGATGTTGGATTTTTGCAGTTTGGGAAAAATCTCTTCATATTGGCGCCACTCAGAGCCCAGTGTTTTTTTCCATTCGGTATTGGCTTTAATGCCGTAGCCATAACAAATATGTACCGCCGTTTCGCACTTAAGACCTTCTAGCGCTCGTTCTAATGTCGCAATGCCCCAGTCGTTCACCTCATCAAAAAATACA
This sequence comes from Cellvibrio sp. UBA7661, assembly GCA_002483365.1. Classification (GTDB taxonomy): domain Bacteria; phylum Pseudomonadota; class Gammaproteobacteria; order Pseudomonadales; family Cellvibrionaceae; genus Cellvibrio. The sequence goes on along the minus strand of DLHT01000005.1, from coordinate 351,917 downwards.
TTAAAAGCAGGTTCATCAAACTGGATTATATCCACGCCCGCTGCCTCTAATTCTTTCGCTTCCTGGTTGAGAATTTTAGCGAATTCCCAAGCCAGTTTTTCGCGGCTTTTGTAGTGGCCATCGTAAAGCGTATCAATCATCGTCATGGGGCCGGGCAGGGCCCATTTAATCGGTTGTGTGGTTTGCGCGCGCAGAAATTTTGCGTCATCAACAAACACCGGCTTCTGGCGCGACACATCGCCTACCACCGTGGGTACGCTCGCATCATAGCGATTGCGAATTCTCACCGTTTCGCGCTGCACAAAATCAACGCCGCTCAGGTGCTCAATAAAGGTCGTCACAAAGTGTTGGCGCGATTGCTCGCCATCGCCAACAATATCAATCCCTGCTAGTTGCTGTTCGTGCAATGACAAACGCAGCGCGTCTTTTTTGCCTTCCACTAATTCATCACCTTGTAATTTCCAGGGCGACCAAAGTGTTTCAGGCTGCGCAAGCCATAAAGGCTTGGGTAAGCTGCCAGCGGTTGATGTGGGCAATAGTTTGTTCATAGATGAATCATCTTGTCTGTTTAAAAGTTATCGGGAAGCTCTGAAATATTCACTTCCCGTTATACCCGCGAATGCGGGTATCCAAAAAAATCAGCAGCGTGGCGAATTAAAACGCGTAGTTAGCAGACCACTGCTCAAGAATGCGCTGGTAGGGTTTGATGAATTGTTTTTCAGCAAATTTCCCCTGTTCAATTGCAAGCCTGCTGCGCTCCTCGCGGTCATAAACCACTTTGGTTAATGAATAATCCTGATTTTTTAAATTGGGCCTGTAAAAGGCTCCCGCTACCGCATTCGCGTTATAAATTTCAGGGCGATAAATTTTTTGGAAAGTCTCCATAGTGCTAATGGTGCTGATCAGTTCAAGGTTGGTGTAATCCACCAGAAAATCCCCAAAGAAATAAAAGGCGAAAGGGGCAACGCTATTGGGCGGCATAAAATAGCGAACCGCCAAACCCATCTTTTTAAAATACTGTTCAGTCAATGAGGATTCATTGGGCTGGTATTCAACGCCCAACACCGGGTGCTGGTTTTCAGTGCGCTTGTAGGTTTTGTTATCGGAAACACTCAGGCAAATCACCGGTGGTTTATTAAAATGCGTTTTGTAGGTAGCCGAGTTCACAAAGCACTGAAACAGTTTGCCGTGTAAATCGCCAAAATTATCGGGAATGCTGAATGTCGCTTGGTTTTTGTTGTGCTCTAACAGCAGCACACTAAAGTCATAATCGCGCACATAAGAGGAAAAATTATTTCCCACAATGCCTTCAATGCGCCGGTTGTTGTAGTGATCCAGAATAGTGGTTTTCAAAATTTCAATCGCAGGAAATAAATCACCATTACCCTCGCGAGCAAGATCCATCTCCACCGAAATGATCTCCAGCTCCAGCGAATAACGATCGCCTTTGGGGTTATCCCAATGCGCCAAGGCATTAAAACGATTGTCAATCATCGTCAGCGCATTGCGTAAGTTTTCTTGCCGGTTATTTCCCCTCGCCAAATTGGCAAAGTTGGTAGTGGCGCGCGTAGTGTCCGCCGGACGATAGTTCTCATCGAAACCAATACTTTTGATGCTAAACGTAAAATCGTTGTTCATGGTGATGTCGCAACCTGATGAAGAGGCAAGGGTAAAGTCGGCTCTGGTAAAGCACAGGTTGTCTTTATACTGGAACATTAAGGTGAATAAAAACGATATAAATTCATGAAAACGTGAATAATATTCATGTTGGCAGGTGTGTAGGGTGAGGTTTGGGCTTGAAAAGGGTGGGGTTAAGCTGAGTGGATAAGCATGCCTATTGGCTTGGTTGAGTTGAATCAGCCATTGAACTGAGTCATCCTTGGCGCGCTATTTAACCGTTGAAAATTTGACCGCTTGCTGTGACAGAGGCGGATTGGCAAAAGGGCGTAGCATCAAATGAAATGCCAGAATACAAGGAGCACACCCATGGCATACGATGAAAATAAATATAGCGTTCAAAAACTTCCCAACCCTTTGCTACTGCATTGGATCTTGAATCCCGGCTTGGCAATTAATGAAGTCATTCTTGGCCAGCGCATCCCCAAAGTCACACTGATCGACAAAACCAGCAATGCATCATTAATTGAGCGCACCTATGTCCCATGTCCATCATGCGGCGCAATTCATCATGGCATGTTATGGGGTAAAGGAAATGCCTTTGGTCATTGGCTTGGCTACATCTGCCCTAATTGCGAACAAAAAATTCCCAGCTTATGGAATGTGTTCAGCCTGCTTTTGCTCGCTGTGCTTTTTCCCATTTGGTTCCCTCTTAAAAAAATCTACGAACAAAAATACATCGCCTACGAACTCTCACGTTACAAAAAAGCAGAAGCAAATATCGCCAAACCTATTAATAAATTTACTTGGATAAAAATGGGTGCATCATTTGGTTTATTGATGCTCGCATTTTTTGTCTCTGCGGAATATTTCCGTGGGGGAATAACACTGGATAAATTTATTTTCCTTGCGATCATTAATGCTATAGGCGGCCTGTTTTTTGGTGCGTTTATGTGGTTTTTTATGGGGCGCAAGAAGGGGTAAGGTTGTGATAACACAGGCTTGTCTGGTGTGATGGTGAGCCTGTGTTATTGGTTTTCTATTGCTAAAAATAGAAAACCCTAAAAAGTGGCTGTGGCAAAAGAGCAGCTTAAACCATCGCTTATCACAGTGTTAAAAAATGGAGTTGCCACATGAAGTGGGCATTTATCGATTACGAGAACGTAAGTAATTTGGATAAAATAGATTTGGCTGCATATGAAAAAATCATCATATTTCTTGGTGCTAAGCAACCAAAGTTAGACTTTGGTGAAAAAAAATATGACAAGCTGCTAAATTTAGTCATCATACAAATGAAGGCTGTGCAGGCCAACAACCTCGATTTCCATTTGTCCTATTACTTGGGGAAGTACGACTCTATTGCTGAAAAGCAAATCGCTTTCGAGGTTATAAGCAATGACAATGGTTATTCACCTTTAATTTCCCACGTCAAAGCAAACGGACGAGCTTGTAAACAAATCAAAGTTGAATCGCAATCTCAATATGGTAACAAGTTGGTTTTAAGTCTAACCTCAAAACCTAAAGAAAAAAGACCCCAAAAAGTGGTTAGCCTGAGAAATCATATTGCTTCTCATCTTGGCTTGAAAGGTAATGAAGTTGCTATTCAAAATCAGGTTAATTATTTAGTAAATGCTAAAGTAATTTCTGTGAGCAACGGCACGAGTGTTGAGTATCTCGTGTGAAACATTTTTTAACAAGCGAGTAGCCCTCATGGAGTCTAACGAAATGCGGGGTTATTTAATAAATTTATTTCCCGTATTCCGCTAGGCTCCATACAGGCTACGATTGCATCCAGCGGTGGGTAAAGGTGAGGTCGGGGTCGTGGGTTTGTTGTTGTTTTTCGATGTTGAAGTGGCGGCGGCCGCGTGGGTCGGTTCCTACTCCGGCGAGGTATTGCCAGTTGCCCCAATTGGCGGCGACATCGTAATCAATCAGTTGTTGTTCAAACCAGGCTGCGCCGTAGCGCCAATCTACTCCCAGTTCATTAATTAAATAGCTGGCGACAATTTGCCTGCCCCGGTTGGACATCCATCCGGTGTTCAGCAGTTGCCGCATAAAGGCATTCACAAAATCACTCGCGGTATTGCCATAACACCACGCCATAAATTCATTGGGATAAAAACTCAGCAACGGGTTTTTATTTTGTATGCCACGCAAGGAAAATAATTTTTTGCCTGCGCGATAAGCCAGCCACTGAAAGTATTCACGCCAGAGAATTTCAAAGTACAGCCAATAAGTAGATTCGTTGGCTTGGTGTGTGGATTCATAACGGCGGATTGATTCCGCCACTTGACGTGCCGACAGGCAGCCGAACGCTAACCAGGGCGATAACTTGGATGAAAAATCCCAGCCGTCTAACTGATTGCGGGTTTGTTTGTAATTGGCAATCAAATGGGATTCAAATAAAAAATAATCCAGCTGTTGCATGCCCGCGCGAGTGCCGCCCGAAAAATGTAAGCTGTTGGATGGTTGCTCCTCATTGCTGTGTGCAAATCGGGTGCAGAGTGAATCCAGCTCGCAATGAACATTGCCCAATACAACGCGCGTTCTCAGTGGTGGTGCGATAGGCAGCGCACGTGTTGGCGGGCGCTTTTCAATCAGTTTGCGGAATTGGGAAAACACATTCGGCAAATCATTCAGCGCAAAGGGTAATTCGGCGCGATCAAACAGCGTGAAATTTTCCGAGATATAAAGCGGGACATCGAGTTGGGCTTTTGCGTGTGCAACCTGATCGGATTCGTCACTGCCCGGATGATCGCCTACGGCAACAGCGCCCACATTTAATTGCTGTGCAAGCGCAACCACTTCGGTGACTGGATCACCTTGCAGAACGACCAGGTCACTTCCGACCTGACGCAACTGCTCGCGTAAATCGCGTAGGGATTCCAGTAAAAAAATCAGGCGATGGCGATCAATTCCCTTGCATTGGTAACGGCCTTGGCGAAACCACTGTTGCGGTAACACAAACACACCGAGCACTGAATCCTGAGTGGCGATTAATTGTGTCCAGCCGGGGTTGTCCGCCAAACGCAAATCGTATCGAAACCAATAGAGCGCTGTTTTCATGGAGTTGCAATTCAGTGTTTTTGATTAAATTAATTACATTTATACGTACCGAACGGCGTTTTGTATCAGCGAGTAGCTCGCATGGAGTCTAACGAAATGCGGGGTTATTTAATAAATTTATCTCCCGTATTCCGCTAGGCTCCATACAGGCCACAACTCGCACTTTTTTAATTCAAAAATTCCGGCTCTTCGGGTTCTTCGTAGCGTTCAAGTTTTACATTGCGCATGGAGTAGGCCGATAAGCCGAGATCATTTTCCTGGGTTTCTATCACCACCGTACCATCAACCCAAAAGGGTGTGTACAAATCGGGCAAAGTAAAACCCTTGGGATGCTTAACGTAAATTAATTGGTTGGGCGGTGGTGGTGGAACATGGATGCAAGCGCCGAAGTAGGGCACCAGAAAAAATTCGGTGATGACTTGGTTATCGTCGTATTCAATCGGCACTATGTAACCTGCAATGCGGATGCGTTTGTTATTAAATTCGGGGCGAACTTTGGTGGATTTAAGGGCATCGCGCCAATTGCGGCCGGATTTTTCATCCTCTATTGATTGCTTTGAATCAGCAATAGCCTTGGCAATTTGATCTTCAAATGCCGATGTGTTGCTATTGAACCCCTCGGCGGGTGCATCCTGCGCGAGTTGGTCATCGCTGAGTGATTGGTGATCGATTTGCGGAATGGATTCCAATAAGCGCAAATCCTCGTCGGGCAGTAATTCTGTCCATTCCACTGTCACCGCGGGGCGCGCCAAATTTTCGGGCGCTGCGTGAGCGGTACTAACAAAAAACAGGATTGCAAGCGAGCACAGGTAAACAGGAAAGAGCGCTTTTTTTGTTGGATAGAGTTTCATCATTCGGTGTCTCACATTACCATCACACCTGCACCAGCAGGATTAATCACGCAATCATACAAGCCTTTCTTATGAATGACAGCATCAACAACAGCGCAATTTCACTGCAATCCGTCCAGTATGCATGGGCTAAACAGGATTCCCCTTTTTTGGCGATAGATGATCTGCGTATCGCATCAGGGGAAAAAATATTTCTGTACGGTGCCTCCGGGTCTGGCAAAAGTACGCTGCTGAATTTGATTGCAGGTGTGGTATCGCCACGCGCAGGCAGTATTCATGTATTGGGCCAAGATATAACCCGTATGAGCAATCGCCAGCGCGACCAATTCCGCGCGCAATATATGGGCATTATTTTTCAGCAATTTAATTTAATTCCCTATCTGAATTGTGTGGAAAATTTACAGATGCGCGTAGAGTTTCTGCCGCGCGATCAAAAACAGAATGCCGTTGCGCAGATTCCGGTTTTGTTGGAGCGGTTGGGAATTACCAATGTAGCGCAACAGCAAGCAAACCAACTCAGTGTAGGGCAACAGCAACGTGTGGCGCTTGCGCGTGCACTCTTGGGTAGCCCGCGTATTATTATTGCGGATGAACCTACGTCTGCACTTGATGCAGACCTGCGCGAAACCTTTATGCAGCTCTTGTTTGAATTGTTGGATGAAAGAACTGCGCTGCTGTTTGTCAGCCATGACCAGCAACTGTTGCCGCGTTTTGACCGCGTGCTCAATATGCAGGATTTTCGTGCAACAGCACCAGATACGCAGTCACAACCGGAGGTGCAGTCATGATCCGCCTTCGTCTTGCCGGTAAAAGTTTATTGAATCGCCGCGCAACAGTACTGCTGACTGTGTTGTCGTTAACCATTGGCATTATGTTGGTACTTGGTATTACCCATGTACGCTCGCAGGTAAAAGAGAGTTTTAACAATACGCTTTCCGGAACCGATTTAATTGTGGGTGCGCGCGGCGGCGCATTAAATTTATTGTTGTACTCCGTATTTCATATGGGCGGCAGCACACACACGGTTCGCTGGCAAACTTATGAAGAATTGGTAAAACACAGTCAAGTCAAATGGGCAGTGCCACTTGCGATGGGTGACTCGCACAAGGGCCACCGCGTTGTTGCCACTACACCGGATTTTTTTGCGCACTATGCTTACGGTAAAAAACAACCGCTCGCGTTTGCACAAGGAAAAGCCTTTGCCGGAAAATACGATGTGGTGATAGGTGCGGCAGTTGCACGAAAATTACATTATCAAGTGGGTGATAAGATTGTATTGGCTCACGGGATAGCCGAGGTGTCACTTGCCAAACACGATGAGTCGCCATTTGTAGTGACAGGTATTCTTGCGCCCACCGGCACTCCTGTCGATAAAAGCCTGTATATTTCCCTTGCGGGTATGGCCGCAATTCATGAGGATTGGCAATCCGGTGTGCATATTCCCGCTGCAAAAAAACAATCGCCAATTACGCAGCACGCACACGATGATCATGAACACTCTCATGCAGATGTCGAAAAACATCACGCACACGATTACAGTCACGAGCATGAACAAGAGTCCGAACATGAAGCGCATGATCATCACGCACACGACCAATCTTTAAGTGCAATCTTTGTCGGTTTACAAAGTCGCGCTGCAACATTTACGGTGCAGCGGCAAATCAATCAATACACTGGTGAACCACTGCAAGCCATAGTGCCCGGTCTTGCATTGGCAGAATTGTGGCAGCTAGTGGGTTCTGTTGAAGTTGCTTTTAATGTGATTGCATGGTTGGTGGTGTTGGCAAGTTTGCTCGGAATGGTTGCAAGCATATTGACTGCACTGAATGAGCGGCAGCGTGAATTTGCCATTTTACGTTCACTGGGGGCGCACCCTCTGTATATTGTCAGTTTGGTGATAGGTGAAGTTTTTTTATTGGCTGCATCGGCAATTGCGTTGGCGATTATCCTGCTGGTGTTGTTGATTAACGCATTACAACCTTGGTTGTTAGGCGTCTGGGGGTTAAGTATTTCGGCAGATATTTTGGGGCGTCAGCAATTGGAATACATCGCGGTGTTTTTCGCAGTTGCTCTTGCAATGGCGATTATTCCTGCGGTGATTGCCTACCGGCGCAGCTTGAATGATGGTTTATCTGTACGGCAGTAATCATGTTTATCGCACTTGGGAGTTATCAGTGGACAATCACATAAAACAACAAGCCGACGCATTGCTGGATGCGGGTGAATTGGTTGAACTTTACGAATTGCTTGCGCCTTATCTTGAACAAGGCGACGGCTACGCACAGTTTTTATATTCCAGTTTTAGTCTTGAAATCCTCAATGAAACGGAAGATGAATTTGAAGCGCGCAGCATGCAGTTATTAAACAGCGCCTCAGAAGCTGGTATTGCAGAAGCCTCCTACCGCTTGGGTGTAATTTATCTGTACGGCGATTTTGTGGAGAACAACTCCAAACGCTCTAGCGATTATTTTGAACGCGCCATCGCCCAAGGGCATTCCCATTCCAAGTTTACTTACGGATTTAATTTGTATTACGGCGTGGGCGATGTGCAACAGGATAAAGCCAAAGGGTTGCAATTGATGCAGCAGGCCGCGCAGGAAGGCGTTACTTTGGCGGCTGATGAGTTGAGCATTATTAACGCCCACCGATGATCGCGATCTCTTGCGTTATTAATAGCCTTGCGTGTGTTATGGCTATTGTTTAGTGGGGCTGTAATCTGTCAGGGCGTGCTAAACGTACTATCATCAATAAGTTGATGCCCAGTCGTTTTTATTCACACTAACGGATTGATCTATGAGCCTTTCAAGAAACCAACAAATTATCGGCCTTTTTGCCTGGCTATTACTGAGTGTTGTGACTGCCGCGATTGGCGGTGCGGCATCCATTCAGGCGGCACCTTTCTATGCAGAATTAATACGCCCCGATTGGGCACCGCCAGCCTGGTTGTTTGGCCCGGTGTGGACAGTGTTGTATACGCTCATGGCGATTGCGGCTTGGCTGGTGTGGCGTATTGATGGATTTGGTGCAAATAGTGGCAGTAGGGCGCGCATGGCGCTGCTGTTGTTTATTGCCCAGCTGATCGCCAATGCCATCTGGAGCTGGCTATTTTTTTATTGGCGCGATAGTGCTCTGGCGTTTGTCGATATAGTGCTCTTGTGGTTGCTGATTGCAGCTACTCTGGTGATGTTTTGGCGAATTACACCCGCTGCCGGTGTGTTGTTAGTTCCTTATTTGCTGTGGGTGAGTTTTGCGGCTGCACTTAACTATACGCTGTGGCAATTGAATCCCTCGTGATGGTAAGAGCGCTGACCATCATCTATCGTATTTTTTTGGTAACAGGTTTATGCCTATCACTTATATTCGCAGTTGCCCGTTAAAATTGCCAGGTAACTTTGGCAAATAGACTGCGTTCTATTTCTGCTGCATTTAAATCGGCAGCGCTACCAAATTCTTGATGTTGGTTATCACCCAGGTTTTCCCCCACCAGATTAAACCGCAAGTGTTTTCCTAGTTGTTTTCCCAGGTTCAAGTTCCAGCGGATGTAAGCGGACGTTGTCGCTAATTGGTCTACATAAGTCGCCGTGGTATCCAATGTCCATTGGTTGCCAAAACTATAAAACAGCGCAATACCGGCTTGGTGGCGAGGGTAAAGTTGCGTCGCACTTTTTTGTGCAGCGTCAACTGCATCGAGCTGTAAGTTCAGGTAGGCATAATTCATGACGACATTCAGGTGTTCAGTGAATGCCCAGTTGCTGGCGATCTCAAACCCCCGGGTTTTTCCTTGCATGTTATTAGTGAATTGTACGGGAATGAAAAGATGTGGTGGATCAACATCATTGATCACTAATTGTGGAGTCTGGATTCTGGTGGTCATCAGGTGTTGATAGTCGTTATAGAAAGCGGTGATATCCACAGACATTCGGGAGTTGATTTGCTGGCGATAACCTAACTCGTAGGCCACCAATTCTTCCGGATGAAAGTGGTCATTTGGCACTATGGCCAGGCGCGCATTGGCTGCAGTGCCCAGGGTGCTGGTGGCATCTTCTTCGATTGCAGTAGGGGTGCGCACTGCGCGTGAAATTGCTGACCACAGTGTTTGTTTTGCAGTAGCGTTCCATTGCAATCGAATATTAGGTTGGAGTTCATGGCCAGAAAAATCATTGTGTTCAAATTTAGAGCCGAGTGTTAAAAACCATTTTTCGGGTTGCAGGGTAATTTTGTCCTGGATAAAAAAACTGTACAGCTCATCGCGGCGCTTTTGCGGCGAAAATTGCACATTGCGGTTGCCTTGTTTGTCATCGCTGAGCAAGCGCAAACCTCCTCCGATAACAAGTTCATGAGCTTTACGCGGGGTGAAGTTGTACTGCACATCCAGATCGTAGGTGATGCGGTCATCGACAAAATTGAACGGCTCATCGCGTTTTGTCCAATCGATATAAGCCTGGATACTTAATTGTGAATGATCCGTTCGTAGATCGCTCCAGCGGCCTAGCAAATGTGCACCTTGGTATCGGATATCTTGTTGCTTTACGGGCATGTAAGGCGCTATGAGTGAATAATCGATGCGCAATTGTTCAGCGTTGGTACGGTAGGCATCGCCTTGCAGGGTAAACTTATTGCCCCAATCTGCACGAAAACCGGTGCGTAGGCCATCCCAGGCGTCGTAGGTGTCGCCACCGTCAGGTTTATGTGATGGATCTTGCCGGAAGCCTTTGGCATAGACACGGTAACTGCCTTTATTGTCCAGTTTCCCTCCGTGGCGCACGCTGACAATCCCTTTTTGTTCATTGCCATAGAGTGCACTGGCGAGGTTGCCTTGGGTATCGCGGCTGTGCTTGGTGATAATGTTAATGACACCGTTTACCGCGTTGGCTCCCCACAGTGTACCGCCGGGGCCACGGATGACTTCAATGCGCTCGATATCCTCCAGCATAAGGTCATGTGCTTCCCACAGGGTACCGCCAAAAACCGGGTTGTAGATGCTGCGTCCGTCAATAAGTACTAATAATTTATTAGCCAGTGTGCTGTTAAAACCGCGGATGCTGATTGCCCAGCTATTGGTATCGGAGCGTGCAACCTGCACGCCGGGGATCATGCGCAAGGCATCAGGAATGGTGGTAACGCCAGAGCGCTGGATTTGGTCATTCGTCACGACGTAAACAGCCGCAGCTGCTTGTGCAGCCATCTCTGATTTTTTGGAAACACTGAGCACCTCTATTTGCATGAGTTGCTCAAGTGACATATCGAAGTAATCAGTGATAGCAAGGCAGGAAGGTGTGTCCAGCGCGAAGAGTGTGGCCAGTGCAAACGTTAATTTCTGCATTCGTTGGCATGTCATGCGGCCTCCTTTTGGGATTATAAATCCTCTGGTCTAACAAATAATCATTTAGCATAGACCAAATTTTCGGTATCACCTCATTCTGTTGTGTGGGCGCGATAATTTTAGATTTTCATGGGAAATAATGAACAATCGATCACATTAATAACGGGCATTAAATCAAATCACCGCGGGCGGTCATACCGCCCGGGTTTAAAAAATCCGTGTTAGCTAACTGGTTATTTTACGTCCATTAAATATAACTTCTGGATCCGCGCAATTTTTTGGTCGTCGATGTTTAATTCATCGCGAATAAAATTACGTGCGCTGCCGTGATTTTTTTCCAATTCTTCAAACATTGCTTGAATAAAAATAGGGTCTGAACCCATAAAGACATTGCGCGCTTCTGCAGGCATGGCCGCTATGCCTGAGTGAGGCGCTTCAGCGGTTTTACCTTGTTGTTCGGCGCGCATGCGGCGCAGCATTTCGCGCTGGCCAAAGTTGGCGACTTTTTCGGTTAACGCATAGTCTTGCTCAATTAAATTGCGCGGTACGTCCAGCGCGGTAAGTACGAGCGCGGCGGCCATGCCGGTGCGGTCTTTGCCCGCTGAGCAATTAAAGGCGAGTGGGGCTTTGTTGTCGGCAAGATCGTTAAACATTTTGCTCAATTCATTTTTGAAGCGGTAAGGGCCAGTGCGATAAAAGCCTTTAAACATTTCTTGCGCTTGTTCGGCAGTTTTAACCTGATCAAAACGCAGCGATGCGGACATCATTTCGCGCATGGAATAATCTTTGGTTTGATAATCCGCATCCGGTGCAAAGTTTTTCCAGGCTGTGGGCTCCTGTTGAATTTCTTCACGCGAGCGGAAGTCACACATAACATTGATATCCAGCTTGCCCAAATATTCATAGTCGCGCTGGGTTAAATCGACCATGGTGCCGCTGCGGTAAATTTTCCCCCATTGCACCATGCGGCCATCGTTAGTGCTGTAGCCGCCCAGGTCACGGAAATTAAATCCACCTTCCAATGGCAATACGCGCTCAGCTACCCACTGGCCTGCGCCTGTTTTCGGTTGCACAAAAATATACTGGCGCGAGTCGGGTGTGCGCTGCAGTAAATAACTGTTGCCGGTAACGTTGCGCGCAACCAGTGTTTTTTCATCGTGTGGATGATTGGCGACATAAATATCCACCGGCGTTTTTGCATCGCTCAATGTCCAGGTTACTAACAGTGACGATGCTAACAATGGCTGCTCTTGAGTGAGCAATTGTGCATGTTGAATAACGACGGGTGACTTGGTTGCAGCAGTTTCGTGCGTCGTGTTTTGGCAGCCGCTAATTAACAATGCGGCGGCGAGAACGTTAATGGAAAGAGTCTTTTTTGCAAACAGGTTCATGATAATTACCTCATAGTTAAAATTAGTTTTATGAATGCCCGCGTTCGCGCTTTAGAAGCTCGCGCGTACACCAAGCAAATAGCGACGACCAAAACCTTCCACCTCAACGGGTAATGCTTCTGTTCCCTGATAGCGCACACCAATTTCATCGCTCAGGTTATTGGCATCCAGATAGAAGCCGATGGTGTCATTAAGTTGGTAGCGCACGGAAAGATCCAGACGCTCGGTATCTTTCCAGTAGTAATCACTGGTGGCATCGGCAGAAATGTCATCCAACCAAGCGTCGCGCCACTGCCAGTTCAATTGCACTGACCAGCCATAGTTTTCATAAAAGATTGAGGCGTTGATGACTTTATCGGAGGTGCCGGTGAAAGCGGATTTGCGCCCGTCCGGTGTAGTGAATTCACTGTCGAGCAGCGCGAGGTTGGCTTGCATACCAAAACCTTGTAGTGGCTCTGGTAAAAATTCCCACTGGTGCATGTACGCAAATTCAACGCCGGAAATTTCACCTTCATCGCCATTTAATACAGTGGCGTAATCGTAATTACTGCGATCTATTCCGGCGCTGTCAAAGCGATCGTCGCCCACTTTGGTGGTTGCGTCATAAAGCACATCATCGACCTTGCGATAAAAAACACCGATGGATGCAAGCGCAGCATCGGTGAAGTACCACTCCCATGAACCATCAATACCTTGTGCCATTTCGGGTTTTAAATAGGGGTTGCCACCACCGACGGTTTGAGTGGTGTCATTGGCAACAGCACCTGCGCGCAAATCGGTAAAGTTGGGGCGGCTGGTGCCGGTGACTGCAGCGAGGCGAATTTTCATTTGCTCACTGATATCCATGTTCCAGTGAATACTGGGGAACACTTGCGTCTCGCTGTTACTTAATTCGATGTTGGTGGTGCTGGTGTTATCTTTAAAAAATCCCTGGCTATCCAATTCCGTTTTTTCAACGCGCACGCCCACTACAATTTCCTGTTCGTTCCACTGCCAGCGATTCATGGCGTAAACGCTGAGAACATCTTCGCTGATGTCGTAGCGGGTTTCTGCAGGATAAAAACTTTTCGGATCGACTTTTCCGCGCCGATCAGCGAATCCATCACGCTATTTAACTGACGGCGAAAGCCGATGTTATCGACATAGGTTGCATCAAAGCCGCGCTCAAAATCAGTTTTCCATAATGTGTCGCTCACAAAATCATTGGGCGACAGTGTTAAACCGTTTGCTTGTGCCAGTTGGCCGACAGGTACGAGTGCGGAACTGCTGCCGGGTGATCCTGCATCGTGCTGATCCAGTTGAACACCGAGCGATAATCTTGCATCGGCATTGCCCATTTGCCATTCGTGTTCCGCATCGGTTTTTGCCACCACCGATTCGGTCGTCAAATTGATTAAATAATTCAGTAAATTATGTGCACCAAAACCGGTTTGGTTCATGCGCGAAACGGCTTCGCCGCGGATATAACCGCCCGCGCCATTGCTAACAGTAGTGTAGAGCTGCACACGCGGCATATTCGGGTTGCTGCGGTCGTAACTAAATGAAGGCATTTGCAATGGATTGGTTTGGTCTTGCAGCACAATGGGCAAACTCACATCCGATTCGGTTTCTGTGTAATTCAAACGCCAGTTGAGTTTCCACCCGGTGAGTTGATGATCGCCACCCAGAGTGTTGGTAAATGTGGATGTTTTGTAATTGCCGTCTTGCAAATAACTGCGCACCGGCACACCGACCAAATCGCCGCTGGTGGGATTGGTTGTATCGTTGTGTGTTGCACTGCGTGCACGATCCGCGCGCAGCTGGTACATGTTGCGCAACTCGTGATCCAAAAATTCGGTGTAGAGTGATGACAACATATAATGATGTTCTTCACTCGGCGCGAATTCGATTTTCGCCATCGCAGAATTGGTTTCACGTGTTAATAAATCAAATAAGGTGGGAATGCCGTTCGCATCGTATTTCATTTCATTGTTATCGGTCGTTTGTTCAGCTGATACGCTCGACAGTGCAACCACTGCGCCCAGCGTATCGCCTCCCCATGATAAGCGGCCTGCATAGCGCTCCTGGTTACGCCAATCGCCAGTTGGCGCAGATGCGTGAAATTTGCTGTGACCATCTGGCGATTCGCCGCTGTGGTTTTGATCCGCGTGTTTATGCACAAACATTACTGCGCGTAATTGAACAACTCGGTGGTGGTGTAAAAGAGCAGCAAGAAATTCCTGTGCCCGCATTGCTCGCACAAGATGTGCAATTGCGTTTGCAAGCGTTGGTCAGCCCTAATGCCGACACCTACCGCTGGTGGCCGCCACTCACGTTGCTTGTCAGCTTGCTGTGTGTGAGTTTTTTTCTGGGCGGAACGGGTAAACCGGCATCGCCTGCTATTCAAGGCGATGCAGTAAAAACGCTGGTGACGATTCCGCATGTGATGCCATTGGAAAACGGGCGCATTACCGGCGGCGTGCATTTTCATGAGCCGTTAGGTTGCTATTTACCAACACGCGATGTATTTCATGCAGGGATTGATTTTGCCCCTGGTGTTGCAAGCGCGACCGTCACACCGGTGCGTGCATTCGCTGCCGGTGTCATTGAAAGCATTACCAAGCCACCGCACGATATTGGTTTTATGGTGCGCATATCCCACTCGCAAGGTTTGCAATCCACTTATGTGCGTTTGGATCAGGTAAATGTATCTGTGGGCACGCACCTGAAGGTTGGGCAGGCATTTGCCAGCATGGGCGCAAAGCCGCAAACCAATCACCTCCATTTTGAATTAACCCATCGCGGGCAAATACTTGATCCTGCTGTGTTGTTTGCAAAATAATCGATAACTGCTTTTTGATATTTTTTGTGCGCAGTCTGTGTTGCTATAGTAACCAACCTCACCAAGCCCCCGTATTTCGGGGGTTGTGAGGCTTACCAAAAGTACATCCACAAACTTATCCACAGTTTCTGTGGATAGATGCGCTAGCGATATGCCGATGTTTTCAACAATGTGGCTGCGTAGCGATCTTTCACTTACTCGCACCGTTCAGGTTGTACCAATCGACATTTCGTGTGAGTGCCATAAATGCACCGAGCATGGTAAAGAGCAGCACCGATCCCATCAGCAATGCGTAATCTTCCGCGCTGAGCAAGCCGTATAACAATGCATATAACAGCGCGAGCCCAAGGGTAAAACCGAATGCGCGTGCAATGCTGTGTAATACATAACTCACATAAAACCCGATCAAGCTCACACACGCGGCTGCGGAAACACCATACGCCGTTGCAAAACCAATATGTTCGGACAATGAAATTAACAGCAGATAAAAAAAGGCCAGCGATAAACCGACGAGCGCGTATTGGATAGGGTGCACTTGCAGGCGCTTTAATATTTCAAACAGGAAAAATCCGGCAAAGGTGAGTGCGATAAAGAGCAGCGCATATTTAATTGCGCGATCACTTTTTACATATTGGTTTATCGGGTCAATTAAGTTAACCCCCATTTGTGTTTGGTTAAAGCTATCGCACTCACGTTTGTTAACGCAGCGAGCGAAGACTTCAGACATATTGGTAGAGAAAAAACTGGTCTGCCATCGGGCGGAGAATCCACTACTGGAAATACTGCGCTCCACCGGTAGGTAATCGCCGATAAAACTCGGGTGAGGCCAATCGGAGTTAAGCGCAAGGTGCGTTTCTTTACCTAACGGAATTACATTGAAATGCCCTGTGCCTTGTAATTGAAGTGGCAGTGAGAAACTGTATTTTTTGGCGGCTTCAATATCGCCTACATTAATATGAACGCCGTTGCCCAACGCACTGAGATGGCTACCTGGTTCAGCCGTTAATGTCTTTTGGTTCCATTGTAGATCCAGTGCATTTTCGATGCCGCGTATATCACTGATGCCCAACGCAATGTACGCAGGTTGCAATTGGTAATTTGCTAACGCATCGCCCAAACCAAATTGCTCGGGCACCGAAAAGTGGCCGTCCAACAGATTATGTGTGTGATACAAATGTGCGCGATAAATACCGCGTTTGCGCAGCTCGGTGTTCATGTCAGTATCCACACGTAACAACTCAGGTAAGAAATACAATTTGCCCTTGATTTCCTTTTCTTCAAACACGCGTTCTTTTTTGTCGTTCAGATAGGCGATGCGTTCAGTTTTAATATAGGGAATCACCAGTATTGGGCCGGTGATGGTTTGGCTGTAACTGGAGCTTTTGGCAATGTCTTGTACCACTTGTTCGCTGTAGGCTTTGCGTTCATCGATAGAGCTGCCAATCATCGCCAATGGAATCAACAGCAACAGCATTAACAGGCCGATGGTCAGTAATTTAAACAGTAAAGGCTTTTTCATAAGGTTCTCCTTGTGGATGGGATGAACCTATAGTCGCCTGCGAATGTGGAGTATTGATGCGCGAAATATGGAGTTTGTGTGGAGTTTAGGGTGGATGATGCGTTTTAAAATAAACGTTTACGAAAATCGCAATTGGGCACTCACACCCTGAAGCGTGTTTTCCAAGCGCAATTCGCCGTTATGAAGGCTCATCACTTCTTGCACAAAACTTAATCCCAGGCCGGTACTTTTGCGGCCGGTGGCAGGGCGAGGCAGGGAGAAAAATTTTTCAGTAAGCCGCGCCATTGCGAAGTCAGGAATCGGCTCCCCTTGATTGATAACCTGAATCACATTGTGTGCGTTTTCCTGAGTGTGTTGAATAGTCATTTCACCGCCTTGCGGGGTAAAGTCCAGT
Organism: Cellvibrio sp. UBA7661; assembly: GCA_002483365.1. Taxonomy (GTDB): domain Bacteria; phylum Pseudomonadota; class Gammaproteobacteria; order Pseudomonadales; family Cellvibrionaceae; genus Cellvibrio. The sequence goes on along the minus strand of DLHT01000005.1, from coordinate 334,935 downwards.
GCATTGTCCAGCAAGTTTGACAGCGCTTGCTCAAGCAGAAATTTCTCGCCATGTACGCTGGCATTTTCATCGATGTTGATGTGAAGTTGGATCGCCTGTTGTGCAATGCGTGCGGCGTGCGCATTTACCAGTGATTCGATCAGTGGTTTCAATAATAGCGTTTGCGGGTCGTGCAACTTTTGCTGCTGCTCAACCATCGCCAGATTCAATAAGCGTTCAATGAGTTGTTGTAAGCGCAGGCTTTCGGTATCGATATTGCCGATAAATTTTTGCCGCTGTTCCTCGCTCATCGGTGACTGCAATAATTCACTCGCCGCGCGAATCCCTGCGAGTGGGCTTTTTAATTCATGCGTTAAAGTTTGGATGTAGTGTTCGATATAGGCTTTGCCATCCAACTGCTTGCGCATGGATTCCAGCGCTTGCGCTAATTGCCCCAGCTCGCCACTATTGATTAACCCCGGAGCCAACACTGCGCGCTGCCCTTGGCTGACTTTCAACGCATATTCGCGCAAGCGGCGCAGCTCGCGGCTAAACCACCACGAAAATAGCGCACCGGAAATCAGCCCGAGCAAGATTAAGCCTGCGCCCAATAAACCGAGGCGCTGTTGGGTGCGGTCAATAAACGGCTGTACAGTGCGGTTGGGTTTTGCGACTGAGACAACGCCAATAATCTTTTTTTCATGAATGATTGGGGCTGCCACATACATAATGCTGGAGCTTTCATCGCCTTGTGTTTCCAGCGAAGAACGCGCGCCGTATTTTCCTTGCAGCGTAAGATATACATCATTCCAGCGCGAATAATCTTGCCCTTCGGCTATCCCGCTGGAGTCAAGCAATACAATCCCTTTATTGTCGGTCACATAAATGCGGTGGTTCACTTGTGATTTATTGACACCCCAAATACTGGCGTTGGGTTGGCGCTGACCGTAGGCGAGCAATATGGCGCGAATTGAGGGTGATTGCAGTTGGCGATTGAGCAGCGGCTCGCGTAAAAATTCGGCGAGTAAATTCGCGGTATCCACTAAGGTTTCTTCTGTCGTTTGGCGAACACCGGGGCGTATTTCATCCATCACCGTGCGCAACACAAAATAACTGCACAGTGCGACAAACAGCAGATACACAATAAATATTCGCAAGCTCAGACTCATCGGATTTCCTTTTTAAAATCGCCCCGGAGTTTATTACACCAGTTAACGTGAAAGCGGTTGGTAGGCGTAACCAAAACCGCGCTGGGTTTTAATCGGTTCTGCATCGGGTGCAATAGCACGTAATTTGGTGCGCAAGGTTTTTATATGGCCATCGATGGTGCGGTCATAACCGGCATCGGCACTTACGCCGACAGCATCCAATAATTGCTCTCGGCTAAACACGCGCCCAGGTTGGCCGACCAATGTTTGCAATAGCGAAAATTCCAGCCGTGTCAGTGTTAATGGCTGCTGGTGATAAAAAATTTGTTTGCGCACATCATCAATCAAAAATTCATCGGCCTGCGTTGATGTAGTGATCGTCGTATTAACGAGGTCTTTCCTTTTACTAAGGTCAAGAGCATGAAGGGCGTGTGTATGAATTGCAGTTTCGGGTGCTGCGGTAGTGCGCGTGCGTTTGAGAATGGCTTTGACTCGCGCGGCTAATTCGCGCGGACTAAAAGGTTTAACCACATAATCATCTGCGCCAATTTCCAGCCCGACTACCCGGTCAAGTTCCGCGCCGCGCGCGGTTAAAAAAATCACCGGCACTTCTGAAAATTTGCGCAACTGCTTACACGCTTCAAAGCCGGTCATATCCGGAAGGCCGACATCCATTATCACCAAATCGACAGGTGTATTTTTTAGATAATCAATTGCCTTACCGGCCAGCGTTTCCCAATGCGTCGTAAAACTCTCCGCTTGCAAGACAAAGACCAGGCTTTCCGCAATTGAAGGTTCATCTTCCAAAATTACAATATGAGGCATATACCCAACTTCCGGCTTTTTGGGGCATGGTAGGCTTCGCCCCAAGGCTAGGCAAGTTTTTGTACACCGGGTAATGTAGAGCTCATCAATATGAATTAAAGGTGTTGTATCGCTTAAGTGGTAGCAGGAGTTATAAATGGAATTAATGATTCGCGAAATTCAAGATTCAGACGATATAGAAAAACTAACAGAGTTGATTCGTTCTGCTTATTCATCCCATGCGGCATCGGGGTTGAAATATTGGGCAACTCACCAAACGGTTGACGACACCAAAAGGCGGATCGCGATGGGCATTTGTCTTGTTGCATTACATCAAGATGAATATGTCGGAACCTGTTTATTTCGTCGCCCCCAACCAGAGTCACCAGTTGAGTTATATCGCAGCCCAAGGGTATGGACAGTGGCGCAATTTGGCGTATTGCCAGAACACAAAGGCAAGGGTATTGGCAAGGCGATTCATGCGCGCGGTTTGGCATTGCTGAAACAAATGGGGGTAGCGACGATTGCATTAGACACCGCCGAGCCAGCAAAGCCACTGATAGAAATGTATAAATCCTGGGGATATCAATTGGTGGGTCACTGTGATTGGCGGCCATTTACTAATTACCCGAGTGTAGTGATGTCGATGGCGGTGCAATAAATCGCTTCAAAAAAAACGGCAACCGAAGTTGCCGTTTTTTTTACTCGTTATTGCTAAACCGTTTTATTGGCAGCTGCGCACCAGTGACCACGCATTAGTCCATGCCCAGCCAGTTCCCGGTGCATATGCGCCGCCTTGTGAGCACCAGCCACCAACGGTGCATTGGTATTCACTGCCACCGTTAACAACTTTAGCGCCGGTTGCGTAGCTTGCACCGTTCACATAAGCAGGTGATGTGCAGCTACCGGTTGAAACCGATGAGGCCACGGATGAGCTCGAGCTACTTGCCACAACAACGGATGATGCAACAGAAGAAGTCGCCCCTTCATTACATGCGCCCAGATCCAACCAGTAATTGTATTGGCCTGATGTTAGAACCGGGTCGTTTCCTTGTGTCCAATAGTTAGCTTGGTAACGTTTGCTGTTACGTTGTACTTGCTGTGGCTTGTTGTACACGGTAGTGGCATTCCACTCTGGCAAGCCTGCGCAGGTGTTGCTGGAAATACTGGAGGTGGTTCCGGTCGACGAGCTGGTTACCGCAACAGAAGATGGTGCAGACGATGACGCGACAGGAACAGAACTGTTAGATGTTCCGTACACAACATCGATACATTGATAGAAAGCTTCCGGCGCATCGGCTACGGGATCGCGCTGCCAAATACTGTACACAATATGGCGGCCAGTACGTGCTGGCAGATTGACCATGTGGGTAGATGTCGCTTCGCGATCAGAAGGGCCTGATTGATAAATTTGTTCTAGGTCGGACCATTTTAATGGGGTCGTCGCCGGGTTAAAGCCTTGCTTGGTGATGTAATAGCGGAAATATTTGGTCTTGTGTTGTGCGGTATTGGTCCACACGAAGGCACGAGTACCTGCGCTCACGGTTGTTGCGCCCCAATCGCCACGGGCGAGGTTTAAACCATTCATACTGCCAATATTGGCGCTACACAATTTGCCATCGGGGATCAGGCTTTGGTGGTTGTCGTTGGCTCCGCCAATACCGATAGATTGCGGTTCATACTGGCTTGAGTTTCCTGCTGCAGCTGCGGCAACACACGCAGGTGAGCTTCCACCACCTTGGGCAGACGTACACAAAAATGCGCGGCTTTTTGGGCTGGACACATAACCGTGTGCGCTAACGTCAACTGCGCTCAGTAACGTTGCTGCGCCAACAAGTGCAGAAAAACCCAATGCATTAAGTGATTTGAGTCGGGATACCACGGGTCGATTATTGATTATTTTCATGTTCACTTTTTCGCTCCATTAAATATCGGGGTTGATATTGGATGTGTTAACTAAAAACGCATTGATTAATAAACGCATGAAAAGTAATTACATGAATAAAAATTCCCCAAATGAAAGTAGGGCTCACTCTGTGAGTGGAATTTTTATCCAGAGACGAGTCTATGGAGGCCGCCATAAAACGCTAGTCTGACTTTTCGCCAATCCGGTGTTTTTGCGTTCGACTTTAGGTAGGGACATAGTGAATTTGTCCGGATGAAAATTTAAGCGACACGCAAGGTGATTGGGGTCACATTGAGCCCTCTGACGTGGGCACTGGCGGTTGAGGGATAAAAGACGTTGTGTGGCGGCGTCCATGAAATGAACAGTGCCGGATAAGGCAGGCCATTTCTGGGTTGGAGTGGTTTACTACGGTGGCATCCACAGAGTTATTCACAGCTTCTGTGGATACTTTCAAGATGCTGGATACGGGCACAGTATTTGCTCTGCATCCAGCGGGTACCTGCAATTGCTAAAACACCCTGACCAAAGCAGAGGCGATGATTATCGATAGCCAGCGTAGGAGGCGTATTGGCGATCCGTTCTGGATGGGTTTTTAGTGAATGTCGGGGTAAATGACGTTAAATTTACGTTTTTTATCCACCCTTGGCTGCTGCATTGCCTTGGTGCGCTTGCATAGGCGCGTGCACCTTTGTAATCTGCGCGGCCGCCGAAAAGCCTGAATAATCTAAAACTGTGAATAACTATTGGAGTTTGGGGAGAAAGCTAAGTGCCAGAGTCTGGTGTTTACGCTGTCTTTCTACCCTAGCCCTTGTTGTTGGCGTAGAATGCCGCCCTCTTTTGGTGATTCGCTTGTGCGTTTTTTAATCCCTCGATTTGTTGGAGATACCCAATGTTAAAGCTGCCTGAAACCCTGCGCGAAAACGTACGCCTGCTGGGGGAGCTCTTAGGTGAAACCATTCATGCCCACGAGGGAGAAGAGCTGTTTTCCAAGGTAGAGGGTATCCGCAAACTGGGAAAGGCTATTACCAAAGCGGAAAATGGTGATTCTGCTCCGCTGGTTGCCATGCTGAGCAGTCTGGATGATCGTGACATTCTGCCGATTGTGCGCGCCTTCAACCAATTCCTGAATCTGGCGAATATTGCCGATCAGGAGTACTTCTCCAGTGCCGAAGCTGAACGTGAAGACAGCCTGCAGAACATGATTCTTGAGTTCGCCAAAGAGCATGGCAAAGACGCATTGACCGAAGTTATCAATAAATTACGTATCGAGCTGGTGCTTACCGCGCACCCCACTGAAGTCACCCGCCGCACCCTTATCCGTAAATACGACCAAATTGTAGACACCCTGGCCGATCGCCAAAACGGCAGTTTGCTGGCTTTTGAACAAGACAAACTGCGTGGTCGCTTGCATCGTCTGGTTGAGGAAATCTGGGCGACCGATGAGATCCGTACTACACGCCCAACGGCTGTCGATGAAGCCAAGTGGGGCTTTGCGGTTATCGAAAACAGCTTGTGGCAAGCCGTCCCTGACTTTATCCGCCATTTGGACCGCATGTGTTCACGCCATCTGGGCGGTTCACTGCCAGTGGATATCCGCCCCATCAAGTTCTACTCATGGATGGGCGGCGACCGCGACGGCAACCCGAATGTAACGCACAAAATTACCCGTGAAGTATTGCTGCTGGGCCGCTGGATGGCGGCTGAGCTCTACTCGCGCGACATCTATAGTCTGGGCGGCGACCTGAGTATGAGCGAAGCGAGCGATGAGCTGCTTGCGCTTTATCCTGGCAGTGCAACTCCGTACCGCGATGCCATGTATGACCTGCGCCGCCGTATCCAGGCCACCCTTGAGTGGGCTGAAGCGCGTTTGCAAGGCCGCGCTGTAGAAGAGCCGGTTGATCTGATTACCAGCCGCGAAGATTTGCTCTCTCCATTGATGATGTGTTTCCGCTCGCTGAATGATGTTGGCTTGCCACACATTGCCAACGGCCCACTGGTAGACACCATCCGTCGTGTTCACTGCTTTGGTATCAATCTGGTTCCGCTGGACATCCGCCAGGATGGCGAGCGCCATGTGCAGGCGATCGATGAGCTGGTGCAATACCTCGGGCTGGGCGATTACCGCGCCTGGTCGGAAGAAGAGCGTCAAGCCTTCCTGTTGGAGTCGTTAAACAGCAAGCGCCCATTGTTGCCACCCGTATGGCCAATGAGTGATGAAACGGCTGAGGTGCTGGCGACTTGCCGTATCGTCGCGCAAGAGCCGCGCGAGATCCTCTCGCACTACATTATTTCTATGGCGCAGCAACCGTCAGACGTGCTGGCCGTGGCACTCTTGTTGAAAGAGTGCGGTATGACCTGGAATATGCCGATCGTGCCGCTGTTTGAAACCCTTGATGACCTTGATCGCGCACCCATTGTGATGGAGCGTTTGTGGGATCTGGAGTGGTACCAACAGTATTCCGCGCATCAGCAGACGGTCATGATCGGTTACTCCGATTCCGCCAAAGATGCAGGCAAGATCGCAGCCACTTGGGCGCAGTACAAAGCGCAGGAAAAATTGGTGGCCTTGGCTGATAAATACGGTGTGTCGCTGGTGTTGTTCCATGGCCGTGGCGGCACTGTTGGCCGTGGTGGTGGCCCTGTGGAAAAAGCGATGGCATCGCAACCGCCGGGTTCTGTCAAAGGCCGCATCCGCGTGACCGAGCAGGGCGAGATGATCCGTTATAAGTTCGGCTTGCCGCGTGTTGCGTTCAGCAGTTTGTCATCTTACGTAGTGGCGACCCTGCGTGCGACCATGGCACCTAACGCATCGCCCAAACAAGAGTGGCGCGATCTGATTGAGCGCATGGGTAAAGCCAGCCTTGAGGCGTATCGCAGTGTTGTTCGCGGCCATAAAGATTTCGTTCCTTACTTCCGCAACCTGACACCAGAACAAGAATTGAGTCTACTGGCGCTGGGTAGCCGTCCTGCCAAGCGTAAATCGACCGGTGGTGTCGAAAGCTTGCGTGCGATTCCATGGGTATTCGCCTGGACACAAGTACGCTTGAACCTGCCTGCATGGCTGGGCACGCGTCAGGCGTTTGAATATGCATTGGAAAAAGAGCCTGAATTATTGGATGACATGGTCAGCAACTGGCCGTTTTTCTCCAGCTTCCTCGATCTGTTAGAGATGGTGATCGGTAAAGCTGATGGCCCTATCTGTACCTATTACGAGCAACAATTGGTGCCGATGGAATACCGTGGTTTGGGGCAGGAACTGCGCGGTGATTTGAAAGCGTTGGAAGGCTTGATCAATAAAATGAAGAAGCAAGACACGCTTTTGGCTGATGATCCGATGCTGCGCCAGTCATTGGAGGTGCGTAAACCTTACGTCGATCCGCTTAACTATTTACAGGCGGAATTGCTCAAGCGTTACCGCAGCAGTGAAACCATCAGCCCTGATCTGGAACGAGCACTGAAAGTGACCATGGCAGGTATTGCTGCAGGTATGCGCAATACGGGTTGATTTGATTTTCGTTGCTGCTTTTTTCTACAACCCCCGCTGGTGAATACCAGCGGGGGTTTTGTTTTTTTTGAGCTTCTTTTTCTGCGCGTGATACTTCTGAGTAAATTCACTCAGGCAGCGTGCTTTGACACCCTAATAAACCCCGTCTATACCTAGTTAACCCATTGTAAGAGCAAAGTAAGCAGGGATTTTTATCATAAGCGACCTGCGGATTTGCTATCGAATTTGACGGATGAGACCCATGAATAGCAAGCACCTGAGCGGGAATGCTCCCCGTGTCCCTTCTTATTTCCTGCCCGCACATCTTTCTCGCCAGAATGGTTTCGCACAGGCCGCAGTGCTAGGCGCTGTTGCGCTTCTGGGGCTGATTGGATTGTTGTTACTTGCGCTTGCCCAGCTTGGTGTTATCTGGAAAGTATTGTTGTTGCTGGCAATATTGGCTGCGGCCGGTTTTGCGCTTACGCAAATTTCCCGCGAATCCAAACGTGCACAGGATACCGCGCTCGCGTTACAGCAAGCAGAGGTCAATCAGCAGATTGTGCAGATGTATCGTCCACTCGTAGAAAATTACCAAAAACTTTTAAAAGAAATTCTGCCGATGTGGCAGCGCCAGACTGAATTGGCGCGCAACCAATTGGAAACCAGCATCACCGAATTGGTTGGACGCTTCTCTGAAATCCATCATCGCTTACAGGCCGCGGTAGCCAGCTCTGCCACGACTGCCAGCAGCATGAAGGGCGATACAGGGCTGGGCGGCGTCATTCATTTTGCCAACAGTGAACTGAGCCAGATTACCCATACCCTGCGTCAGGCAATTGATCAACGCGATGAATTGTTAAACGAAATTTCCGGCTTATCCAAAATTACGGTTGAACTCAGCGGTATGAGTGCTGAAGTTGCGGGGATTGCATCGCAAACGAATTTGCTTGCGCTGAATGCGGCAATTGAAGCCGCACGTGCGGGCGAGTATGGGCGCGGCTTTGCCGTAGTAGCAGATGAAGTCCGCACCTTATCAACCCGTTCCGGTGAAACCGGTGCGCGCATTGGCCGTCGTATTGAGCAAGTGAATTCTGCGCTGCAAACCACGTTGGACAGAACGGCTGAATATGCGGCAGAAGACAATACCCGCCTTGCCAAATCAGAAACGTCTATCTCGCAAGTGTTGGAACAATTCCAAAATTCCGGTGAAAGCATTTTGCAATCAGCTCATATTCTTGAACAGGAAAGCGCTGCGGTGCAGAACAGCGTTGAAGAAGTGCTGGTGAATTTGCAATTTCAGGATCGTGTTAGCCAAATTCTCGGTCACGTCATTGATGATATGGAAAAACTGGTTGCTGCTGTTGCCGACCATGAAACCCGTTTGCGTCATGGCGAGCAAGTCAACAATATTGATATCAACGAATGGTTGCGTTCGTTGCAAAAAACCTACACCACTCTGGAACAAGTTGATGTGCATCGCGGGAGCAGCACACAGGTTCAGGGTTCAAACAATTCAGAAATCACGTTCTTCTAGGAGTAATGAATGTCCAAAGTAATTCTTGTAGTTGATGACTCTGCCAGTGTTCGGCAAGTAGTCGGTATCGCATTGCGCGGTGCGGGATACACCGTTGTTGAAGCCTGCGATGGGAAGGATGCATTGACCAAGTTAGATGGCCAAAAAATTAATCTGGTGATCTCCGATGTGAACATGCCCAACATGGATGGGATCACCTTTTTAAAAGAAATGAAAGCCAAAGCAAATTACAAATTTACACCAGTCATTATGTTAACCACCGAAGGTGCGGATGAGAAAAAACGTGAAGGCCAAGCTGCGGGTGCTAAAGCCTGGATTGTAAAACCGTTTCGTCCTGAGCAAATGCTGCAAGCAGTTTCCATGCTGATCTAACTGGAATTATTTTTTACAGGAAAAGGCTATGAATATTTCGCGCAAAAAAAGCAAGGACACATCAACCCTGGTATTTGAAGGGGATTTTACGATCTATTACGTTGCCCAAGTGAAGGATGAAATCTTTGCCGATTACGAAAAACTGGCCGATAAAATCGCTTTGAATCTGGAAGGTGTTACCGAGTTGGATACTGCCGGTGTCCAACTTTTATTGTTTATGAAGAAGTTTTTCAATTCAGTGCATCGCTCAGTGTTTATTGCCAAAAGCAACGAGTCAGTTGAGTCAGTGCTGACCGCGCTTGATGTGCAATCCCAATTTGCCATGGAATCATAAGGAATCACACTATGAATCTCGACGGTGCATTACAGACTTTCTTTGCCGAAGCCGAGGATTTACTCAACTCCATGGAGTCGGCACTTTTGCGTCTGGATGATGGCGATCATGACATGGAAACCATCAATGAAATTTTCCGCGCGGCGCACACGATCAAAGGTTCTGCCGGTTTATTCGGCTTGAATGACATTGTGAGTTTTACGCACATTGTGGAAAACGTATTGGATCGTGCGCGCGATGAAAAAATTACCATCAGTGGTGATCTGCTCAGTATTTTGCTGCCGTGCCGCGATCACATTGCCACGCTCGTCGAGCATGCAATGCATGGAAGTGAAAACGATGAAGAGTGTCTGGCGCATGGCAATGCACTGTTAGATTCATTAACGCCATGGTTGGAATCCAAACCGGCAACTACTGAACCTGTTGCGATGCCCGCTGCAAAAGCACCGGCTACCTTAGCCAATAACGCTGCGCTACAAAGTGGAAACCATAATCGTGAGGCATGGCATATTTCTGTGCGTCTGGGTGCGGATTTGTTGCGCAATGGTATGGACCCCTTGTCGATCATGCGCTTTTTAGGTTCGCTGGGTGAGATTACACATATCACCACACTGACTGATCACTTGCCCGAATTTAATGAGTTTGATCCGGAACAATTGTACCTGGGTTTTGAAATCACCTTGGTCAGCGATGCTACGCAACAGCAAATTGAAGATGCCTTCATGTTTGTGCGCGAAGAGTCCCAGATCATAATTATTCCGCCGCGCAGCAATATCGAAGCCTACGTTAATTTGATCAAATCCCTGCCGGAAAATACCCAGCGGCTCGGTGAGATTTTGGTAAAAAGCCATGCGATAACCTATCAAGAGCTGGAAGCTGCGTTAGCGACTCAAAAACAACAAGCCAAATCAACCGGTGCGGTGGGCATGTTGGGCGACATCCTGATTGAGGAGCAAGCAGTCGCGCCTGAAATTGTGCATGCCGCGCTCGATAAGCAAAAGAAAATCGCCGAGAAAAAAACCAGTTCTGAAAACCGTTTTATTCGCGTTGATGCAGAGCGTCTTGATACCTTGATCAATCTTATTGGTGAATTGGTTATCAACCGTCAACGCGTTGATCTGCTTGCATCAAAATTAGGTAATGCCACGCTGATTGAGGCTGTGACCTCGATGGGGAATTTCACCGAAGCGATCCGCGATGCAGCATTGACTCTGCGCATGGTTCCTATTGGCGATACTTTCCAAAAATTCAAACGCGTTGTGCGCGATACCGCTAAAGCCATCGGCAAAGAAATTGAGTTGGAAATTGAAGGGGCGGAAACGGAATTGGACCGCTCGATGGTAGAGAAACTCAATGACCCCCTCATGCACATTGTGCGCAATGCAATGGATCACGGCATTGAGTCTGTCGCTGTGCGTGAATCGCGCGGCAAATCGGGTACGGGCACCATCAAACTGACTGCACGTCATGATGCAGGCAATATTGTAATTGGCATCCATGATGATGGTGGCGGCCTTGATGTGGAAAAAATTCGCAAAAAAGCCATTAACAATGGAATCCTGGAAGAGGGCGTTCATTTATCCCGTCAGGAATTATTCCAGTTAATTTTCCATCCAGGGCTCTCAACTGCAGAACAGGTGACAAATTTGTCCGGCCGCGGTGTGGGTATGGATGTCGTCAAGCGCAATATTGAAGAGCTGCAGGGCGGCATTGAAATTGAAAGTGAACTGACAGTGGGAACCAGTTTTAGCATCCGTTTGCCGCTGACACTGGCGATCATTGACGGTTTCCATGTAACCGCAGGGCACATCGATTTTATTGTTCCGCAAAATACGATTCTTGAATGCGTTGATCTGGATTCACTCATGCATGTGAAAGGTCAGAACTGCGTAAATTTACGTGGTGAACAGGTGCCTTATATCCGCTTGCGTGAAATTTTCTCATTGCAATCCAAGGACCATTCGCGTGAAAAAATTGTTGTGGTGCAGTTTGGTGAAAAGCGTGCGGGCATAGTGGTGGATGATTTGCACGGTGAAATACAAACCGTAGTAAAACCGATGGGGCCTATTTTTCAGGCGCTCAAAGGAATTGGTGGGTCAAGTCTGTTAGGTACAGGTGCTGTTGCGTTGATTTTGGATATCCAACAGTTAATCGGGTTTGCGATTAATCGCGAACATTTACGCAATAATGCCTTTGCAGTAAATGTGCAGGAGCAAGAATAATGAATCAGCTAAGTAAACAAAAAAAGAGCCATGTTGTTGAAGTGATCAAGCAATATCTCACCTTCCGGATAGGCAATGAAAACTATGGTTTGGAATTGTCGCAAACCCGCGAAATTATCGAGTACAGCGGAATCACTGAAGTGCCTTTAATGCCTAATTTTTTGCGCGGCGTGATTAATTTGCGGGGGGAAGTGGTCCCTGTAATTGATCTGGCGGTTCGCCTTGGGCGAAAACCGATCGAAGTCCAAAAGCGCACGTGCATCATTGTAGTAGAGCTGCAAAGCAATGAACAAAATCATGTGCTGGGTTTGTTGGCAGATTCGGTCAGCGAAGTGATTGAAATGAATGATGAAAACATCGAGGACGCACCATCATTCGGTGCGAATATCCGCGCTGATTTTATTCAGGGCATTGCCAAACGAGAGGATGAATTTGTGGTGTTGCTGGATGCAAATAATGCACTTTCCATCCGTGAGTTGGCGCATTTGGTTGAGGCTCAGCTGCAGTAATCATTATTAAAATAAAACTCAATATTTTTGAGGGAATAGATATGCTCAGTGGCCTCACCTTGAAAGCCAAAATTTTATTACTTAGCAGCTTGATTGTAGTGGGGCTGTCTACACTCGGACTTACCGCTTACTTACAAATTCACTCATTTAATACTGTGGTGCACGATACCGCTATCCACAGTAAACGACGTTCGGAAATTTTGGTGGAAATCCAATCCGCAGCGATTAATTTTAAAACCCAGGTACAGGAATGGAAAAATATCCTGATTCGTGGCAATAACGCCGATCAATTCACTCGATATGTGGATGGTTTTATTACAGCTGAATCTGTAGTGCAAAAACATCTTGCCGCAGCAATGGCTTTACAACAACAAGAAGGTATTGCTGTTGATGCGTTGGAGCAGCTGCAAAAAGAACACGCAAAATTAGGCAAAAATTACCGTGAAGCGCTCGGCAGCTTTAATCAGGAAAATCCCGAAGCAGGGAAAATCGTCGATAAATTAGTGAGTGGTATGGATCGCGAAGCCAGCCGCCAAATGCAAGAGCTGGCTGACAAAACAACCGGTGAGTTTGATCAATTTCTGATTGAGTCGGATATTAAAACCGGAAAAATTTATAGCCATACTGTGCGTTTGCTGCTGATTATCTGTATCAGTGCCTCGGTCATTATCATTACGGTGATGGTATTTATCTTTCGCGATATGTTTAAAGCCCTGGGCGGAGAGCCTGCTTATACTGCAGATGTAGTGTCACAGGTAGCCGAAGGTTATCTCAATGTGGATATTCAATTGAAGCAAGGAGACCAGCATTCGCTGCTCGCCAGCGTGGAAAATATGCGCAAACAATTGGCTGAAATTATTAGCGATGTACGCAGCTCTGCCGATTCGCTCTCCTCTGCGTCAGAAGAAGTTAATGCTACCGCGCAGTCGCTTGCCAAGGGCGCATCGGTTCAGGCGGCAAGTGTTGAAGAGACGTCCGCCTCAATGGAGCAAATGTCGGCATCTATTTCCCAAAACAGTGAGAACGCCAGAATTACCGATGGTATGGCACAGCAAGCTGCACGCGATGCTTCAACCGGTGGTGAAGCTGTTATGAATACAGTGGAGGCGATGCAAAAAATTGCCGAGCGCATTGGTGTAATTGATGACATTGCCTACCAAACCAATTTACTAGCCTTGAATGCTGCAATCGAGGCGGGCCGCGCAGGTGAGCATGGTCGCGGATTTGCGGTGGTCGCTTTGGAAGTGCGTAAGCTTGCGGAGCGCAGCCAAGTTGCCGCGCAAGAAATTGGCTCGCTCGCAAGTGATACCGTCAAACGTGCGGAACAAGCGGGCAACATGCTTAAAGATATGGTGCCTGCTATTCGCAAAACCGCCGATCTGGTACAGGAAATCTCTGCTGCATCATCAGAGCAAAATGCAGGGGTCTCGCAAATTAACGCTGCCATAGGCCAAGTGAGTCAAACGCTGCAACAAAACGCGGCGGCATCAGAAGAGCTGAGCTCTACTTCAGAAGAAATGAGTGCGCAAGCCATTCGCCTGCAAGAGTCTATGACTTATTTCAAGTTGGGGCAGGGCAGTGCGAATAACCCCATCAAGCCCACTGCGAAAAAAAATCCACCACCGGCTGGGGTTAAACCTGGCAAGCCTGCGCAGGTTAAGAAAGCCCACGCTAATGATGATGACCTTGACAAAAATTTTGTACGTTATAGCTAATAAATACCACCTGATATGAAGATCAGGCTTTGATGTTTAATGGATTTTTACCGGAGTAATGAAATGACCGTTGCCAAGAAAATGGTGCTGTTGGTAGTAACAGCGTTGCTGGGAATTATTGTGTTGGCGGGCGCTGCCCAAATTCAAATCAATAAAGTATTTGAAGAGACGAATTACACGAATGAAAATGTTGTTCCCAGTATGCATTTGCTGGGGCTTATCCAGAACAACGTATACCGTGCCCGTATCCGTCTTAACCGCTATATCGTTAACACAGATAAGTCACAATCACAAAAACTTGAAGCAAGTTTGAATGACGTTATTGCAGAGGCAAAAGAGGGCTTTAAAAAATATGAATCCATGATTGCAAATGACAAAGACCTCGCATTATTAGAAGCAAGTGTGGATGCCTTTGATCGTTTTGTAGCACATATCCCTGCGATTATTGCTGCATCAGAGAAGGAGCAGTTTGATCTCGCGCGGGAGTTGTTAGAAAAGACAACGCCCGATGCTATGGCGGCATCTGCCGCTATAGATAATCAATCTGCGTACAACATGGATATCGCTGAAGACGCAAAAAACACCGCGTTAGCCAGTAAAGCCCAGGCAACATTTTATTCTGTAGTGATTTCGGTTATTACCTTAATTGTTATTGCGGTAATTGGATTTTTTATTGCCCGTAACTTGCTACGTCAATTGGGTGGTGAGCCGGATTACGCGGCGGCAGTGGTCGCTAAAATAGCGGCGGGCGATTTAACCCAGGAGGTGGCTGTTAAACAGGGCGATACCACCAGCATGTTGGCGGCTATTCGCGAAATGTCGAATACCTTGTCGCAAGTATTGGGTGAAGTTCGCGGCTCGGCAGATGCATTGGCGTCGGCCTCGGAAGAGGTGAATGCAACAGCGCAATCGCTGGCCAAAGGCGCTTCAGTACAAGCAGCAAGCGTTGAAGAAACTTCGGCATCAATGGAAGAGATGTCTGCCTCCATTATGCAAAATAATGAAAACGCCAGTATTACCGATGGCATGGCCCAGAAAGCTGCTGCCGATGCGATGACAGGTGGCAATGCGGTTGCCAGCACGGTAGAAGCGATGCAAAAAATTGCAGACCGTATTAGTGTGATTGACGATATTGCTTACCAGACTAATTTGCTTGCACTGAATGCGGCGATTGAAGCCGGGCGTGCGGGAGAACATGGTCGCGGTTTTGCAGTAGTGGCTTCAGAAGTTCGTAAGTTGGCTGAGCGTAGTCAGGTTGCTGCACAGGAAATTGGTTCGCTCGCCGGAGAGACTGTGAGCAAGGCAGACAATGCGGGCAAACTGTTGCAGGAAATGGTTCCTTCTATTCGTAAAACGGCTGATTTAGTTCAAGAAATTTCGGCAGCATCCACTGAACAAACGGCGGGTGTTAACCAAATTAATGCAGCCATCGGCCAGGTGAGCCAAACCATGCAGCAAAATGCCGCCGCTGCGGAAGAGTTGAGTTCTACCTCTGAGGAGCTCAGTTCACAAGCTATGCGCTTACAAGATGCTGTGAGTTATTTTGTGTTGGCCAAATCGGATAACAGAGTGATCGCGCCTCGCGCTTCCCAAAAAAGCAGTGGAAATTTTTCGCCTTCTGCTCCTTCTCCTTCGCGCAATAAATCGCAGAAGAAAATCAGTAGTGATGATGATCTCGATAAAGACTTTGTTCGTTACTCATAAATTGTTGATCAACTATGGCTTACAAGGGATGACCGATGCAGCTCACACTTCGATTCAAAATTTTATCCCTGGCTGGAGCCGGTTTGGCTTCAGCAATTCTGATTGGTGTGGTTGGGCTTGTTGGTCATCTAAAGATGGATGCTATCAATACTGAAAAGGAAATTATAAGTCATGCACTGCAAAATCATGTCGATGGAGACATGATGCATGATGCGATTCGGGCCGATGTGTTGAGTGCAAATTTGTATGCGATTAAACAAGATCAGGCTCTCATTAAAGAAAGTGAAGAAAACTTACGGGAGCATGCCGATCGCTTCCGGATGAATTTAAGTAACAATTTTAATTTGTCTCTTTCGCCTGATCTCATGGTGTTGCTGAAAGAGATTAGTCCCGCGTTGGAAAATTACATTTCAACTGCAGAAATAATTGTTCATACCTTTGGTGAAAATCTGGAGCGGGGCGAAAACCAGCTGCCTGAATTCCAGAAAGCATTTGCTGTACTGGAAACCGAGCAAGAAGTATTGACGAAAAAACTGGAAGCAATACTGGAGGCAAAAAGCGCCGATGTAACGCGTGTCGGCGACTATGTCACTAACATTCAGTTAGGCGCACTTGTGCTAATTACCGCAGCGCTTTTCCTATATGCCTGCTGGGTCTTTGTCAGCATCATGCGTGATGTGGGTGGCGAACCTGCGTATGCGGCAGCAGTACTGACAAAAATTGCAGCGGGTGATCTAACCCAGAGTGTTAATGTTAAAGCTGGCGATACTACAAGCATGCTTGCTGTTGTGCGCAGAATGGCTACTACACTCTCGCAAGTATTAGGTGACGTGCGCTCTTCTTCCGATGCCCTGGCATCTGCTTCAGAAGAGGTGACCGCTACAGCGCAATCTTTGGCGAAAGGCGCATCAGTTCAAGCCGCTAGCGTGGAAGAAACCTCGGCCTCTATGGATCAAATGCTTGCCTCAATTACCCAAAATAACCAAAACGCTATGGTTACCGATGGTATGGCACAAAAGGCGGCGAATAA
Source organism: Cellvibrio sp. UBA7661 (assembly GCA_002483365.1). Lineage (GTDB taxonomy): Bacteria > Pseudomonadota > Gammaproteobacteria > Pseudomonadales > Cellvibrionaceae > Cellvibrio. The sequence goes on along the minus strand of DLHT01000005.1, from coordinate 318,194 downwards.
TGCTGTATCGGGCGGTACGGCGGTAGAAGGTACTGTAGAGGCAATGCACAAAATTGCTGAGCGAATCAGTGTGATTGATGACATTGCTTACCAAACGAATCTTTTAGCGCTCAATGCTGCAATTGAAGCCGGACGTGCGGGTGAACATGGCCGTGGTTTTGCGGTAGTGGCATCAGAGGTTAGGAAATTGGCGGAGCGTAGTCAGGTGGCTGCAAAAGAAATTGGTAGTCTTGCCAGTGAGACTGTCAACCAGGCTGGCCACGCTAGACAATTACTTCAGGAAATGGTGCCCTCAATCCGCAAAACAGCAGATTTGGTGCAGGAAATTTCTGTTGCGTCAGCAGAGCAGGCGTCAGGCGTTAACCAAATTAATGCCGCCATTGGGCAGGTGAGCCAAACCATGCAACAAAATGCAGCAGCTGCGGAAGAGTTGAGCTCTACCTCGGAAGAGTTGAGTTCGCAGGCGATTCAATTACAAGAGTCTATCGGCTATTTCAAATTGGCTGGATAGTCACGCCGTACAACAAGCAGTGCCAAAGAGCCTATAACGTTTGACTCAGTTTGATTACAACGATAAGTGAGTGTGAATGACCATTATGGAAATGGAAAGCGCAGCATCTGTCCCTACGGATAAAGAGTTTCAACTGTTTCAAGAGTTGATTCAGGAAAAGCTGGGCATTTTTTTGCCCATGCAAAAAAAAGCGCTGTTAAGCAATCGCTTATGGAAACGCTTACAGGCGTGCCAGGTAAAAGGTTTTAGTGATTACTATCGCTTTATTTTAAGCCCGCAAGGCAAGGGCGAATTAAATACAGCGCTGGAACTGATTACCACGAATGAAACTTATTTTTTTCGCGAACAAAAACACTTTGATTACTTGCAGGAGGTTATTCTTCCCAAGTATCGCCCCGGGGCAAACTTTCGTGTGTGGAGTGCTGCTTCATCAACAGGAGAGGAACCCTACAGTATTGCGATGGTGTTAAAGGATCGCTGCCAGTGCGATTGGGAATTGCTGTGTTCTGATGTAAACCGTTCGGTAGTTGAGCAGGCCAAGATCGGGATTTACCCGGAGATGCGTGTGAAAAATATCCCACAAGATTATTTACGACGTTACTGCCGCAAAGGCATTGGCCCGCAACAGGGAAATGTCCGGGTGGTGGCAGAATTGCGCGAATCGGTGCAGTTTTTCACATTGAACTTACATGAAAATTTTCCTGACATTGGCAAGTTTGATTTGATTTTTTTACGCAATGTGCTGATTTATTTTGAAAATGACAACAAAACAAAAATACTGGAGCGGATCGCGGATAAGTTAAAACCGGGCGGTATTCTGTTTGTTGGCCACTCGGAAAGTTTGCATGGTATTAGCTCTCGTTTTATCCCGCTCAAGCCAGCTATTTACCAATTAGCAGGGCGGTAGTCGTTATGGCAGTTGTACCCATCGTCAAGCCACTCCATAGCATACATCCCGGGGAGTGGTACTTCGGTGTGGAGTATGAGCGGTTGCACACAGTGTTAGGTTCTTGCGTCGCGCTCACCGCTTGGCATCCCACCTTGAAGGTTGGCGGCATGTGCCATTATCTTCTGGCCAATGAGCCTGCGTCTAAAGCAGATGCACGACGTAAATCATTGTCCGCAGGGGATTGCCGTTATGCCGTCCATGCGTTGGAGCAAATGAAAAAATCGATGCAGGCTTACGGCAATATGAATGAATTCCAACTGGGGATTTTTGGTGGCGGCGATATGTTTCCCTACCGAACCGCGACCTCAATTGGCTTTGACAATATTGCCTATGCCCGGCAGTGGTTGATGCGCGAAAAACTGCAACCAACCCATGTTGATGTTGGCGGAACTATTTCCCGCTCCTTGATGTTGGTTATATCGACGGGTGATATTCAATTAAAACATTATGCAATGAACCCGCCTTGAACATTGAAATAACATGCCGATGAACAATACTTGTTAAGTCACTGGTTCGTACACTAATACACTGGCCGACGTCATAACCACACTGATATGAGTGATAACGGATCGGGTACTTTTTGGGAAATTTGAGCAATTATGACAATTGATGTTCTGGTAGTGGATGATTCAGCCGTTGTACGCCAGGTTCTCAGTGGTGTACTGAATGAAGCACCTGACATTAATGTCTACGCTACGGCATCCGATCCTATTTTTGCGCAACAACAAATGCAAAAAAAATGGCCGGATGTCATTTTGCTGGACATCGAAATGCCGCGTATGGATGGCCTGACATTTTTGCGCCATCTGATGCACGAAAGGCCGACGCCGGTAATTATTTGTTCGTCGCTCGCTGAAAAAGGCGCAGAGCTGACCTTGCAGGCGCTGTCCGCCGGCGCGATTGATGTGATTACAAAGCCGCAATTGGGTGTAAAAGATTTTTTGTTGGAAGCGAAACATTTGCTGTGGCAAACCGTGCGTGGTGCTGCCGGTGCCCATGTGTCGCGCCGGGCAAGCATGGGAGTTGATGCTAAAAAATCTGCACCGGTCATGCCAGCGGCGGCCGATCTGGTCAGCATGACAGCGACAACCGATAGCATCATCGTGATTGGCACCTCTACAGGCGGTACGCAAGCGCTGGAGGAGATTCTCAGCAAAATTCCGCGCACCTGCCCCGGCATCGCTGTTGTACAACATATGCCGGAAAAATTTACCGCCGCGTTTGCCAAACGTCTTGATAGTTTGTGTGAGGTGGATGTGAAAGAAGCCGAGAGCGGGGATCGTTTGATTCCTGGCCGGGTGTTAATCGCGCCTGGCGGACATCACCTTGAGGTTCAGCGCTCGGGGGCGCAATACATCGCCAAGGTGTTCCGCGGTCCGAGCGTGAATCGCCACTGCCCATCGGTTGATGTGCTGTTCCGCTCTGCTGCCCGCGCTGCCGGACGCAATGCAATGGGAATCATCATGACCGGTATGGGCGATGATGGCGCCCGCGGCTTATTGGAAATGCGGCAAGTGGGATGCAGAACTATTGCGCAGGATGAACAGTCCTGCATTGTGTTTGGTATGCCTAAAGAGGCGATTAACTTGGGGGCTGCCAAAGAGGTAATGCCGTTATCCCAAATTCCTGCCGTACTGGGAGGCAAGGCATGAAGTCGGTAATTTCCGAACTGAGCGTACTGGTGACAGATGACAGCCTCACCCAGCGCCAATATGCAAAAGGGCTTTGTAGCGAATTGGGCGTGAAAGATTTGCACGATGCCGCCAATGGTGTGGATGCGCTGAATGTGTTGGAGTCGCGCGGGGTTGATGTCGTTCTGGTTGATCTTGAAATGCCGATTATGGATGGGGTTGAACTCATTCGTTCAATGGCGCAGAAAAAGCTGGCCAGCAGCGTGATCATTCTCAGTGCCAAAGACCCGATCCTGATTGCCAGTGTGGGCACCATGGCAGAGGCCGATGGTTTACACGTATTAGGCACTTTCCAAAAACCCCTCCTGCCGGATGCGCTGGAGTGCAGCCTGTTGCGCTTTCTCCAGGACACCAAAAACAAAGCGGCCGAACCCCACGTGCAGCAAGAGAATGAAGTGACTGCGGTTGAGTTGGGTGAGGCGCTTGCCAATAACGAGCTGACCTTGGCATTCCAGCCGAAACTGACAGTGCAAGGTCTGATGCTCAAAGGGGTAGAGGCCTTGGCGCGTTGGCGTCATCCACAAAAAGGGGTGATTTCTCCGGGGGTATTTATCCCTTTGGCCGAGCGTCACGGCATGATCGATATGCTGACACGGCATCTGCTACAAGTTGCGTTCCAACATAAGCGCACCTGGCAAAATTATGGGTTGCGCTTCAATCTTGCGTTCAACCTTTCGCCTTTGTCACTGGCCGATTCCGACATGGTGGAATGGTTGTGCAAAATGGCCGAAGACCACGGTATTGCGCCCTCGGAAATTACCTTTGAAATTACCGAAAATGCCCTGTTGGGGGAGCTGGCCAGTGCGATCCAGACCTTGGCACGTTTGCGCCTGAAAGGGTTCCATATTGCTATCGATGATTACGGCACTGGCTTTGCCAATGCGCAGCAGTTATCGCGCGTACCTGCGACGGAATTAAAGATCGACCGCTCCCTGGTTCATCGCGCGGCTGCCCGTCCCCAGCAGCGCACCATTCTTGCCAGCACGGTGGATTTGGCCAAAAACCTGAACCTCACCACGGTGGCAGAAGGGGTGGAAACAGATGAGGATTACCGGATCATTGCCGAGCTGGGTGTGGATCTGGTGCAAGGGTATTACTTCTCCAAGCCACTATTCCCCGATGATTTGCTGGTGTGGATAAAATCCGGTTTGAGCCAGTTGCGCCGCCAGCATGAGAAGCATTAGATGATTTGCCATGTGTATGTGGCCCGGGTGATGCGTATAGCAACCGCAGAATAAGCGGCCATCCGGGTTACTGAAAACCCACCCCTGAAAAATCCCGCCCTGGCGGGATTTTTTTATAGTGCAATCAGACGTGCAGGTTACGGGTGCCGCAGAAGCCATTCATTTTGGATACAGCTCCCGCGCGCCACCATAACCGCCATCTGCATGTCAGGAAGCAGTTGCAGGAAGCTCAAGTTACGCAAAAGGCATCGTCTTTTAAGGGGTGGACGTTATACTTGGGCTCCGGTTTCCGTGTGCATCCACAGGGCACTTATTTATGGCAGCGGCTTCACCCGTTTTACAAGCAGTTCATCATGTTGCACTGATTTGTTCGGACTACCAGACGTCCAGGAATTTCTACGTCAATGTTTTAGGCTTGGTGGTGGTGGCAGAAAATTATCGCGCTGCCCGCGATTCGTGGAAACTGGATTTGGCATTACCGGATGGCTCGCAGTTGGAGTTATTTTCATTTCCCAATCCACCTGCGCGACCATCGCGACCGGAAGCCTGTGGCTTGCGCCATTTGGCATTTGTGGTGCGTGATCTGGATGCCTATGTCGTTTGGTTAGAATCTAATGGTGTTGCCGTAGAGGCCATCCGGGTGGATGAATTTACCCACAAACGGTTTACTTTTTTTCAAGATCCCGATGGATTGCCGTTGGAATTGTATGAATTGCCTGAGTAGTTTTTCTTTTCACTTTTTTTGCTGCGAGAGATAAAAACGGTGCTTACTACAAAATGGTTTATCCGGTGCGTATGCGTGCTTTCTGCTGTACTTTTTTCCACATTAGGCAGCACCTTGGTGCATGCACGGGAATTGGCCATTGCATTTGAAAATACACTGCAACCCTCCAGCTCATTGGATGCAATGGCCCGTTCACAAATGCTGGTGCGCAATTTGGCAACTGCAGGTGTACCCCAAGCGATGTTCTTGATTAAAACCAAAGGCATTGACCAAAAAGATAAAGCGCGCCTTTCACTTTATAGTGACAAAGGACATCTGTTGGTAAATGCCGGGCACGGGCACGGCTTGGTAACCAAAAGCGATCTTTATGCCTATGAAATTGGCATACTCAAAGCCAACCGTATTTTGCGCTCCTATCGCGGTTACAAAAAGCATGTGTATTTCTCTTACTTGCATGAATATGGCGACGCCAATATCCAACAGGGTCTCGCTAATTTTTTGCAAGAGCGAGGTTATCGCCCTGCATTTGCCAATCCCAATCCACTGCGTGGTGTAGACCAATATCTGGATGAGTTGTACCAGAAAAAAATCCGCAGTAATCGCGCAGTCAATATGGCTGCACTTGAAAAAGCGTATGTGGATCTGATCAGTACATCGCTCGTACAGGAAGATGCATTAGCATTTAATCTTTTGGGTTATTCCCCCAAGCAAATATTAGTATTACAGGAAAATGATTTGGCTGCGTATTTTATTGTGGCGCTGGTCGATCAATTAATTGCACAGGGGTGGAAAATTATTCCCCCTGAAACGGTTTTTAATGATCCCATTGCCAACCCTGTTGCGGCAAATCGCTGGGGTGCCAATGGGTATATGAATTCAATTACCCGTTTGGCAGATGAGCGCGTTGCTTATTGGCGGGTATTAGGGGATCGCAAAGCGCGAGTGGATGCTTTTTTACACAGTAACGTGCCCGGTTTTATTGAATAAATTTTTTGCTTACACAAGGTTGCGGATATATATGTTCAAATCAACAGCAAAATTATGGGTGTTGTGTGTGGCCAGTGCTCTTGCTATGCAAGCCGGCGCGCAACAAAAATCAGTCATTTTTAAAAATGGTTTTGATAGCGATACCGATTTGAAAAAATGGGCGCTGATCTATGGCACCAAAGCCGTTGCCGAACAGGCACGCACAGGCACAGGTGCATTATTGGTGGAAGAGGGCGAGGCATCGGTGCGCTCGCGGGTGAACTTGAATGAGCAGGGCACGCTGGAGTTTTGGATAAAAACCTCATCGCCCGCAACGCAGTACACCATTAACGTGTTGGTGGCTACCAACCAGAATATTGACAGCGGTTGGATGCAGGTCGGGCAAATTAAAGGCAGCAATGACTCAACGGAATATCATGCCAAACGTATTTCGATTGATGATCCGGGCAAAAAATATTTGCGCCTGGATTTTGAAGTGACCAACGGGCAAGTATGGATTGATGATTTAAGCGTAGAAAAAATCCTGCTTGATACTGCGCTGCAAAAAAATCAGGAAAAAGTGATTGCCGAAGTATTGGGCAAATTACGTGATGACAAAAATTATCAGGTGCAGGCAGATGCATTGCGCACTCTGGGTAAAAATTATGCAGCACAGATTGATGTGCAGCGTCAGTACCTTGAATACGCTAACGGTATCTATTCCAGCGTGACGCTGGTATTGGCAACATCCGAGCGCGGCAAAATGGCGAACCCGCTCGGTTACCACACGTTTAAAGGGATTGTCAGTGATGTACGTATGGTGGCATCACCTATTCAAAAATCGCGCATGGAATCTTTACTGAAACCTTTGGGTGATATTGCGACTGCAAGCCTGAACGTGATGACCCAGGGCGCCTATCAGGCGTTTGCCGAGCCATTCAAAACCATTGTCGCCACCACATTTGATCGCGTGTCGTATGAAAATGCGGGTATTGATCGCAAAGCGCGCAAATTTGCAGAAGCCAATGGGTTGAAAACCTTTGCCAAGGCCGAAGGCTTTTTAGGCGAGGTGGAAAAAGAATTAAACATGGTTGTCGCTTTGGATAAAGACCTGATGGACATCCAGCGCGAGGTCGATAAATTCCGCAAGGATCTGGATAAACATTTAAAAGAATCGCTGATTGCCGGTGGTATGGGGCGCGGCCAGGAAAACTACAACCGTGTTCTGAGCAAGGATGAAACAATTCGCACGGCAGCGTTGCAAGAAATTAATAATTATTTTCTCTTGCAGGCCGAAAGTTATCAGAACCATTCCAGTTCCAATACAGAGTTTGTACAGTTCATGATGAAGGCGACGGGCACGATGGAAGAAACCCAGGTGTTTAAAGAACGATTTAATCAAATTGCATCATCAGTCATTACTTTTTACGATAAATTTGATCGCTCTGTAGCCAAAGAACAAAACCCTTTTACAAGCGAGACTGACCGCGCGCTCTGGGAATCCCATGCGGTTAAAGTCCGCACGTATATCCAGGAATCCAAGGCAGCCTTTGCCAAGGCTTATATGTAGTATTTCGATAACTGTTATCGATTAATGGTTGTATATTTTATCCAAGGCACCTGATGTATTTGCACGGGTGCCTTTTTTATTGGCCAATTGTATTGATCAGTATCGGGTAGTTCTACTCATCGTCCATCTCGCCTGGGAGCTAGGAATAGCCCGGTTAACCGGCTATGCTTCAGTGATCAAAATAGCGATAAGACTAACCCCAATGCTGATAACTTCCCCTTTTTCTGTGCTTAACACCTTGAGTCGTCGTGGGTTGCTACGGCAGTGGTTATATGCGTGTGCCATGTTCCTGCAAGTATTGCTCTTGTGTGTGGCGACTCCGGCAGTTGCCCAAGGGCTCAACAAAGAAAAAATAACTGCGTCTTACTTGTATAACTTTGCCAAAAATATTGAGTGGCCGAATCAGGCAGCAATGACCTCGTTTTCAATCGGGGTTTATGGCGCCCAGAACCCTGCCTTGATGTCTGAACTGGCGGTGTTGCGCGACCGTGTGAAGCTGCGCAATTTGCCGATCAATGTGACGGCAACCAACCATATTGATGAGCTCAGCCGATTCAATTTGGTGTATATCGAACAGGCGAGCGCTAAAACGATTGCCGATATTTACGATGCGCTGGAAGGCAAGCCGGTTTTGATCGTGACCGAGTCTTATGCCAATAAACAATTGGTCATGATTAACCTGATGACGACAGAAAATGACCGGCTTAAATTTGAGGTTAATAAATCCAATATCATCAATCACGGGCTAGTGCCGCTACCGGAGCTTATCCTTAATGGCGGTACCGAAATTGATGTTGCCAAGTTGTATCGCGAAGGTCAGGCATCATTGGTTGCGCTACAGAAACAATTGCGTGGGCGCGAAAAGGCTTTGAATGAATTGAGCGAGGCAGTCCAAAACCAGCAGGCCATTAATGATGGTCTGCAAGAGCAGATGGCGGAGCTGAATAAAGGCATCCAAAAAAGCGACCAACTGATCGCTGAGCAAAAAGCGTTACTGCAAGAACAGCAACAACAAATTGAAACCAGCAAGCAAGAGCGTGAGACGCTCTTGGCTGAGGTCAAGCAGCGCACCCGTGAGCTTGATGAGCAACAACAGCATTTACGTACAATCCTCGCTGAAATTGAAACGCGCGAGCAGCGATTGAACTATTTGAATGCAACTATTACCTCGCAAGAAGAGACCATCCTTAAACAAAAAAACGAAATCGTAAATCTTGATGAATTGGTAGATTCCCAAAAAATCGCCCTGCGTTATTTATGGGGATCTGTGTTTCTGGGGGTGCTTTTGATCATCACGATTTTTGTTGCCTATACCATCAAGCGCCGCGATAACGAACGCTTGGCAGCGCACAGCCAGGATTTACAAATGGCGCGCGACCGGCTCGCGATTGCCAAGCGCAAAGCGGAAGATGCCAGCCAGGCGAAGAGTGAATTTTTATCGCTGATGAGCCATGAATTGCGCACGCCGTTGCAGGCGATTATCGGCTACACCGAAGTGGTAATTGAAGAATTGAAATTGGCCGATGATACGCGTCACCTTAACGATCTGAATCGTGTCATTCTCAATAGTGAGCGCCTGCTGAAATTGATCAACAGTGTGTTGGATCTGGCCAAAATTGAATCCGGGCGTATGGATCTTGATCTCACGGAAGTTAAATTATCCAGCCTGGTCGATGAAGCGCTGGGAACCGTTGCACCCCTGCTGGAAAAAAATGCCATACGTTTGCATGTCGATGTCGATAACGGTGATGTGCTGCCAGTGGCTGATCCGGAAAAGCTGCTGCATATACTCATTAATTTATTGGGCAATGCGATCAAGTTTGCGGCGAACGGACAGGTGCGTATCAAGGCGTATCATCAACCGCACCGGATTTACATCAGCGTTGCTGATACCGGCATAGGGATATCGGCAGAGCAACAAGCAACGATTTTTGATCCATTCAAGCAGGCAGATTCAGGCACTACACGCAAATTTCAGGGCAGCGGATTGGGCTTGTCTATTACCCGTCAACTGTGTGAGTTAATGGGAGGCAGCATCCGCGTTGAAAGTGAATTGGGTGTTGGCTCGAAATTTATTGTAGAGCTGCCGCTGCCGATTAAGCACATTCCGCAGTCGCTTAATAAATCCGATGCACAAGAGGAGCCGGTTCCGGCATTACCATCCGCTGCCGAACCTACGGGCGAGCATGTTGTGATGATTGATGATGACCCTGCCTTTCTCGACATTATGGCGCGCACTATCCGTGCGGAAGGTTATCAAGTGCACACCGCTGCTGATGCAGAAAATGGTTGGCGTTTGATCCAATCGGTTAAACCGCAAGTGATTACGTTGGATTTATTTTTGCCCGACCAACATGGCTGGATTTTATTTGAGCGTATCAAAGCCGATCCGGATGTCTGCGATATTCCTGTTATTGTCATATCAATGATTGAGGAGCGTAAACGTTTCAATCGTCAGCCCGCTGAAGAATATCTGACCAAACCCGTCAAACGGGAAACCTTAAAATTGGCAATCCAGCGTTTGGCACCACATAAAATGTCGGATATTGATAAATCTTCCCAGTAAGGCCTTTGCTTTCGGGGAAAGGTCATTTATCTTTACGCGTGCTTTCAGCATCTTCAGGAATAAATGTTCGACGATCAGTATTTGATTCGGGTGCAATGCGTGTTGCACTTTATTATGGTTTTGTAGTATCTGAGTTGTTTGAGTGATTGTGTCAGCGGAGTGACATCTACCCATTTGAATTAGGTTGTCATTATATGCGCGCAATAACGATAAAAAGATGTCCGCTATTTGCTGCAGTACTGTTGTGCTCCCAGGGATTACTTGCCCAGCAGAGCAGCCCTTCTGCCTCGCCCGATGATTTTTACAATTTGACCTTGGCTGAATTGGGCCAAGTCGAAATCTCTATTGCTACGGGCAACAACACTCCAATTGACCAAGCACCTGCGATTGCAACTGTGATTACAGCAGGTGAAATCCAAGCGATGGGTGCACGCAATTTAAATGAGCTACTGGAAACAGTGCCAGGTCTTCATGTTGCACTTTCATCCCTCAGCCGGTTGGATTCGGTGTATTCCATTCGCGGTATTCACACCGGGTTTAATCCACAAGTTTTATTAATGATGAATGGTGTACCTGTGCAGTACAACGTACAGGGTGGGCGCCCCACATTATTCCGTTTACCCGTCACCAGTATTGAGCGCGTGGAGGTCATTCGCGGACCTGGCTCTGCTATTTATGGGGCGGATGCCTATGCCGGTGTCATTAATGTCATCACCAAAGATGCTAATGCTATAGAGGGAACCCAAATAGGCGGTGGAGTTGGTTCATTCAATACGCGCGATCTGTGGCTTCAAACGGCAACAAAATGGAATGATGTTGATGTTGCGTTCAGCATGGCCTACCAAGAGAGCGATGGCGATGATAATCGTCGGGTAAATGCAGATCTGCAATCCGCGCTGGATTATTTATTGGGGACGAATGTCTCAAACGCGCCTGGCTCCCTATCAACAAGATACTCGGTGCTTGATACGCATTTGATGTTAGCTAGCGAGCAGATTCAATTTAATTTATGGAACTGGCGTTCGGCTGATGCAGGTGTGGGAGCGGGAGGCGCGCAAGTATTAGACCCAACGGGACGCGATGACAGTAATTTATGGATGGGTGATGTCACCTATCGTTTGAACCCCAATGACGCGGATGCGTGGGACAACAGCGCGCGCGTGAGTTACTTGCATTACGATCAGAAATCCAGCTTCACTCTGTTTCCAGTGGGCACCAAGCTACTCATCGGACAGGATGGCAATATCGATTTCCAAAATCCGGTAGGAATGGCTGTTTTCACCGATGGCTATATCGGTAAACCCAGTGGAGTTGCAGAAGATATCCAGCTCGATCTGGTGTCACTCTATACCGGGTTTGAATCGCATCGCGTGCGTTTTGCGGTGGGTTCACGCTATCAATCCATCAGACCGGAAGAACAGAAAAACTTTGGCCCGGGTGTACTTGATGGCAGTGAGACTATTGTTGATGGAACGCTTACGGATGTGAGCAATACCGACAATGTTTTTCTTGTGGATAGCTCACGCACCGTGAAATATATTTCCCTGCAAGATGAGTGGCAAATCGCGAATGAACTGCAGTTTACCGCAGGCGTTCGTCACGACGATTATTCCGATTTTGGTACTACAACAAATCCGCGTATGGCGTTGGTGTGGGTCGCGAATGATCGCCTCACTACCAAATTATTGTATGGCAGTGCATTCCGTGCTCCTTCATTTACCGAGCAATTTGGTAAAAACAATCCGGTCGTATTAGGAAATCCTGATCTTGATCCCGAAAAAATAGACACGGCAGAGATCAGTTTTGCGTATAGCCTGAGTAAAGACTTGGTGACTAATTTGACGCTGTTTGATTATAGCGCCAGAGATATGATCGAATTCGTTCAGGATGAATTTGCAACAACCAAAACAGCCGCTAACGCTCGCGATCAAGACGGCAGTGGTTTTGAATTGGAAATGAATTGGAAACCGTCACCGCGATTACATATTGCCAGTAGTTATGCGAGGCAGGATGCAAAAGATGGAGACACTGGCAGAGCCATTCCAGATGCGCCCGGCCAACAATTTAAAGTGGATTTGAATTGGGAACTCAATTCCAATTGGTTTGTACACGGCCAGCTCAATTGGATTGGCGATCGTCAGCGCGCGCCGGCGGTTGCACCTGCCATAGAGCGCTCACCCATAGATGATTACGCTTTGGTAAATCTCACCCTTCGCCGCAAAAATATCATGCCCGAGCTCGATGCATCCTTGGTGGTACGCAACCTGACCAATGAAGATGCACGTGAGCCCAGTAGTGGCGAAATCGCAGAAGATTATTTGCTGGAATCGCGCAGTTTTTGGATCGAGTTACGTTACAACTTCAAATAAGCTGCGTTACAGCTTCCGTCGGTAGCGTTACCACTTCACATAGGTTGCGCTACAACCTTACATACATCGTTAGATTTTTATTTGGAATCGCCCATGTCAGGACCTAAGCACGATCAAGTGCGCAGCCGTAACGAGCCTTTCGTACCGCGCGTAGCAACGCGTATCTGGAAAGAAATTCCGAGTGAGGACAACCCCTTTATCGCAAGTCACGCGCTCTGCCACGGTTATGATTTATTTGAGTTAATGAATAAACGCTCATTTGTCGATGTGTTTTATTTATTATTTCGCGGTGAGTTGCCTGATAAAGCGGAAGCACAACTGCTGCAAACATTAATGATTGCTTTGATAAATCCGGGGCCGCGCCATCCAGCAACGCGCGCTGCGATGAACGTGGGCGTTGGCAAAACCGACCCGGTTCATATCCTTCCTATCGCGGCTGCAGTATTGGGTGGTGAATATGCAGGCGGTGGCATCGTAGAAGAAAGCATGCGCTTTTTACGCAAGCAACAAAAGTTGGATGCGCAGCAGGTTGCGTCAACTCTGAGACAGCAATATGCATCAGCAACGAATGCAGATGAGCAGCTATGTGTTGCTCCGGGTTTTGGCAGGTATCAGGGCGGCATTGATTTGCTTGCAAAAAATATCGCTACACAACTGTGTGAATTGGATGCAGCGGGTAAAGCATTGCGATGGGGGAGTGAGCTCGCAGCCAATCTGGAGGATCAGGGTATTGGTTGGATGACTACCGGTATTGCCGCTGCGGTATTTGCTGATCTTGGTTTCCAACCGCGTGCGGGTGGCAGTTTATTTCAATTATTAGGTGCTCCTGGTTTGGTTGCCCATGGTATTGAATTAGCCAATAAACCCATCACTGCAATGCCTTTTGTGAGCGACGAAAATTATGTTATTGAACGATAAAATCAGCGCAGGCTCATCCACTCACAGCGATGCCAATGTGATTGATTATCTGCAGCAGCGACGCGGAAAAATTATCAGCAACACAGGTGGCTGGTTTCCCGGTAAAGGTGTTTTTAGCCACGGCTATTCCATGTTGGAAGAGCTGGTTGGAGAAAAATCCTACTTTCAAATTTTAGTGCTGAATGCAACAGGACGGCTGATTGACCGGCCGCTCGCGGATTGGATTGAGGCTGTATATGGTTGCCTGAGTTGGCCGGATCCACGTATTTGGTGTAATCAGATTGGCGCGCTGGCAGGTACCGCTCGCGCATCGGTTGTGGCTGGTACTGCAATGGGTGTTCTTGCGACAGACTCTCGCTCTTACGGTGTTTTACCGTTAATTGAAGGCGTTGGTTTTATCCAGAATGCCTTGGTACAACACAAGCAAGGGGCATCGGCCGATGATATTGTAAGCTCGGCTGCTGCAGTGCGAGGGGGCAAGCCTTACATAGTGGGTTACATTCGGCCGATCGCAAAAGGTGACGAGCGCCTTGAGGTAATGGAAAAAGTCGCCGAAAAATTGAACATGCCAATAGGCTCGCACTTGTCGTTGGCATACGCCATTGAACAGGTGCTGATGGAAAAGTACGACGAGGGAATGAACGTGAATGGTTATGTATCGGCAGTGTTGTCTGACTACGATTTTTCACCGCAGGAAACGTATAATTTGTTTTCGACGCTGGTGGCGAGCGGAGTGACTGCCTGTTATCTCGATACCTATAAGCGCCCGCCTGACACATTTTTGCCGCTGCGCTGTGACGATATTGATTATCAAGGCGTAGCGCAGCGCACTGTTCCTGATACAGGCACCAATACAGAACCTGATGCAGATTAAGTGCATCGATTAGTGATGCAACATGCGGCTGGTGTCCGGTGTTGCATCCGGATCCATCTCTGAAAATAAGCTGATTTGCTCTACCGGCAATGGATGCCCGATGTGATACCCCTGCACGAAATCGATATTCATCTCTTTCAGGATTTGCAGGATCTCTTCATTCTCCACGTACTCTGCGACAGCTTTTTTCCCGAGTGCCTGGATCACCTGAATCATGGATCTCACCAGTGTCTGGTCGATCTGGTCGCGATGCAAATTCTGGATAAACGAACCATCAAGTTTGATGTAATCCGCCGGTAAATCTTTCAGGTAAGCAAAACTGCTGAAGCCTGAGCCAAAATCATCCACTGAAAAGCTGCAACCCAATTTATGTAACTCGGCAATCACCCGCTGGGTAATGTGCAAATTGAACAAGCTGGCGCTTTCTGTCAGTTCAAACGTAATCCGTTTTGGATCAACGCCGGTTGCTTTCAGATTCTCCAAAATAGTCGGCACCAGATTGTCATCTTTGAATGCCTGTGCTGACAGGTTGATGGCAATGTGGATCAGTTCATCATTACTTTTCAGTGTTCGCAGCGCTAATTTAATAATCCAGCGATCCAGCAAATGCATTTCGCCAGCGGATTCCAGCGCGGGAATAAAATTGTCCGGGCCTACAATCCTGCCGTCGGGTTCAATCATGCGCACCAATGCTTCGTAATACGAAATTTTTTGTTTTTTCACATCAAAAATCGGCTGGAAGTAGAGCGTCATGCGATCTTCACTAATCGCTTTGCGCACTTTTTGCGACATATTGATGGAGTGGCGCAGCTCGTCGCTCTCGCTATCGAGCGGATCATACTGGTGAATCAAATTGCGGCCGCGCCCTTTGGCAACATACAAAGCGATATCGGCGCGCATCAAATGCTCTTCGGCATTATTGGTGCTGCCATCAATCAACGTCAGGCCAATACTGCTGCCGAGATTGATGCGCTGCTCCTGCAATTGAAAACTGAATTCGCCAATAATTTGTTGAATACTTTGGGCGAACTCATGCACTTCTTTGCTGTGGATATCGCGCAGCAAAATGGCAAATTCATCGCCACCCAAGCGGCAGAGAATATCGGCACCGCGAATCCGTTTGCTTAACAGATGCGACATTTCACGCAGCACTTCATCGCCTTTTTGGTGGCCGAAGGTATCGTTAATAACCTTGAAGTGATCCAGATCCAAATACACCAGCGCATGTTGGCGATTATTGCGCACCGAATCTGCCGTTAATTGCGCGAGTGTGGTTTCAAAAAAGTGACGGTTATACAAACCGGTGAGCGAGTCGTGCATCGCGAGGTATTTAAGCTGTTCTTGCGATTCGCGGCGCTCGGTAATGTTGTCCAGGCAAACGGTCAAGTTGCTTTGTTGTTCTGCCTTGGTGGAGCGGCTGATCTTTAACTGTACCCACAACTTTTGGCCGTGCTTGTTGCTCAGGCAAATTTCAATTTCCGGGCAGGGTTTGTTGTGGTGCAGTGCTTTACGGATTTTGTTTTTGAACAATGTGTATTGGCCAAGGTCATCCGGAGCGATAAATGATTCCAGCGAGACACCAATACATTCTGCAATAGGGAATCCCATCATGGTTTCCCATGCGCGGTTGAGATAACAAATACGGAATTCGGCATCCAATTCCATCACCACAGATTGCAGATCATTGAGTAGTTGGTGATGGTTTTCATAGAGTTGGCGAAATGCCAGTTCGCGCTCCTGCAGCGAGTTTACCCGCGCGGCAAATTGCGCGTTGCTGACCAGATAATCTTCGCGATGGATGGCGATGTCGCACACTTTGCGCAGTTGTTCTGCGCGGAACGGTTTTGGTAAAAAATCGACCGCGCCCAGCAGCATTAATTCTTCTGCTTGTTCGGTGGTGGTGTGGGCGGTCATGATCACAACCGGTTGTTTGGGATCAACGCTTTGGATTTCGATCAAAATATCGCGGCCGGATAATTTGGGCAGCATCACATCCAGCAGTACCAGATCGTGGCGGCCTTGTATCCAGGCTTTAAGGCCTGTATCCCCTTCATAGGCGATTTCAATATCAAACGCAGGTGCAAGCACGCGCTTGATCAGATCGGCAGTATCGGGTTCATCTTCCACCACTAACAGGCGTGGTTTTTGGGTGGCATTGTGTTCCGGCGTGGTCAGTTGCCTGACCAGTGTAGGGAGTTGGTTGATGTGATCGAGCGCGAGTAAATGGTTGATGCCGTATTCGCGCGCCGTGACTTCGGCAATGCGTTCGCACCAGGTGCTGGCGATAATAATAATGGGCAGGTCGGCGCGGCATTTGAGTATGCCGCTGCGGACCAAGCGCGAAAGCCGCCAACCGTCCATGTCCGGTGTGTCTATGTCAACAATCAGAACATCAATAGCCTGTTGGCGCAGGGTGCGCAGGGCTTTTTGTGCGGACTCAACACAGACCAGATTGTGCAAACCATCAGCTTGTAAGCTGGCGCTAATAGCGGCCAATGCAGCATCGTCGCTATTAACGATCAGGAGGTTTATGGGCGAGTGAAGTTGATTGGTGTTATTGGTTAACACTCATGGGTCTCCGAATTCATATCCTTTCAGCCTAGCATAAACTGCCGATGGCTATTCGCATAGGAATGATTTTGGCGAACAGAGGCCTGTAACCCCCAGCCAGCCTAGCCGCCAGGTGTTGCAGAACCATTGATCGCAAGTCCTTTGATTCGATCGCCCATTGGGGGGATTTCATTGCGGTCGATCCGCACATCCAACAGTGTCGGGCCGCGTTTTTGGAAGAGGGCTTGATAGTCAAGTTTGTCCAGTTGCTCCGGTGAATCAATGACAATGCCATCGACCCCCATTGCCTGTGCCATGAGCGCGTAATTGACTTCATTCAGTTCCCAGCCGATGGACTCCTGCTGGCCGAGTTGCTGGCCGTGCATCACCATGCCCATGGCTGCATCATTGAGTACCAGAAAAACCACCGGCAGTTGTTGTTGGGCTGCCACGGTAATTTCTTGTGCGCTCATTAAATAAGAGCCATCGCCCACAATGCACAGTGTGGGCGCAGCGCGGTTGCCAATAGCTGAGCCGATGGCCGCACCGATCGACCAGGCCATAGAGCCATAACCCATGGCGATGCGATATAAACCCTGGCTATTGGAGCGCGATAAATAATGAGTTGCCCATGACCAGCCATTGCCGGCATCGACAAAAATTCGCGTATCGTCTGGCAGCGCGTGTGACAAATGGGTCATCAGCCGCTGCGGTTTTACCGGGCTGGCGTTAGAGAGGCATTTGTCGGCTTCGCGCAGGGTAAAAAATCCGCCATTGATATTGGGGGTTTGGTTTGCGTTGGGCAGTGTTTCCCAGGAGCGGCCCCATTTGCGCACTTCGCGTACGCTTTTAACCAGGCGGTCAAAGATCACATCGATATTGCCGAACACATGCAGGTTGGCCATAGGGGAGCGGGTGAAGTGCTCAATCGATGAATCGATATGCACCAGCTTGGTGTTGAGCAGATCGTTTTGCCAGCCGCTGGTGCCCAGTTCGCCCAGCTCGGTACCTACCGCCAGAATCAGGTCTACCTCTTTGCTTTGGAACAATTGGCGGGCGCTCTCATGCCCGGCAAAGCCATACACGCCACGGTAGAGCGGGTGATGTTCATCAACCCAGGTTTTACCCATAGGCCCGGTCACAAAAGCGGCACCGGTCAGTTCGATGAACTCCATAATTTGTTTGCTGGCTTTGCCAACACCATTGCCGATGTACATCACCAGGTTGTCGACTTTACCCAGCTTCTCGCACAGACGGGCGATGGCGGAATCGTCGGCCATGGCGAAGTCGTGTATTAGCAAGTCGCTGTGGATATGGGCATTAATGGTGGCTGGTGAGCGCAGTACGTCCGCCGGGATACTGATATGCACAGGCCCGTTGGGTTTGCGGTGCGCCGCCATAATGGCCGACACCAGTTTGCTTTCCAGTTGTTCGTGGTGCGATACCAGCGTATTGAATTGGGTGACGTAGCGGAACATGCCGACAGTATCGATAGCGGTACAGCTGGATTCCTGTAGCGCGCGCTTGCCGAACTTGGGCAGCGGTGTCTGGGCGGTAATCACCAGCATAGGGACTTCATCGGCCAAGGCTGATGCAACACCGGTAATCAGGTTGGTTGCGCCCGGCCCGGTGGTTGCGCACACCACACCCATCTTGCCGGTCTCGCGCGCATAACCATCGGCCATAAACGCTGCGCCGCATTCATGGCGGGCGACTACCAGGCGCGGCCCGCCTTTGCGTTCACTGCGGGCAAGTGAATTGAGCAGTGGCTCAATTGCGCCACCGGGAACGCCAAATACCGTGTCTATACCCATCTGGGCCAGATAATCCACAATCAGGTCAGCATAAGTCGTCTGCTGTGCCGGTGGTGCGGCATCGGGTGCGGTATCTGTTTGTGTAGTGGGATTGGCTTGGGTTGATGGCAGTGGATTGGGAAGTGGAAAATTTGAATTGATAAGCTGCAGCATGGATTTCGCGTCTTGTTTACAAAAGTGCGTGATCCGTCACAGATGAATGTTGCTATATGTGCTGCACAATCTATACCAATGATGAAAAATGTGCCATGGTTTTTATGCTGGGCAAGCTGAATTTTTATTATTTTTGTTTTATAAATCATAAGGTTGTATTTATTTTTGTTGTGCATAAAAAAGCCCAGGCAAGCCGGGGCAACAGAGGTCATCAAGCAAGGGTTATGTAAAGTCAGGCGACACTTTTGGTCTTAGTGACCTCTTGCTCAAGGGGTTTGGTGTTGCGTTTGGTATCAATCGATTCCACTTTTTTCTGCTTCTCATAGAGAAAGCGCAGTACGGCAGAACGATAGTGGTTGTATTCGGGATTGTCGGCCAATTCCAGGCGGTTGCGCGGGCGGGCAAGTGGAACATCGAGGATTTCCCCCACGGTCGCGGCCGGGCCATTGGTCATCATTACGATGCGGTCAGAGAGCAGCACTGCCTCATCTACATCATGGGTAATCATGATTACGGTATTGCCCAGCTCGGTCTGGATTTCCATCAGCGAATCCTGCAGGTGCGCGCGGGTTAGTGCGTCTAGTGCGCCGAAGGGTTCATCCATCAGCAACACTTGCGGCTCCATCGCCAAAGCGCGGGCGATACCGACACGCTGTTTCATCCCACCCGAGATTTCATCGGGGCGTTTGTGCATGGCGTGGGTCATATGAACAAGTTCAAGATTGTGCTCAATCCACTCGCGCATTTCCGCTCTGGTTTTTTTGCCTTTGAATACACGCTTCACACCCAGCTCGACATTCTCATACGCCGTTAACCATGGCAGCAGTGAATGGTTTTGGAAAACCACCGCGCGCTCAGGGCCGGGTTCATTCACTTCTTTGCCATTTAAGACCACTCCGCCAGTAGTGGCTTGATACAAACCGGCAACAATATTCAGTACGGTGGATTTGCCGCAACCCGAGTGACCGATGAGTGAAACAAATTCGCCTTTTTTGATTTTCAGATCGACATTTTGCAGCGCGCAAAAAGGCCCTTTGGGGGTGGGAAATTCGATGCCGACTTTGGTGAGTTCCAAATGAATCTGGCTCATGGTGGATTCCTCTGTGATAAAAATTTCATTTAATTTTGCCCTCACCCCAACCCTCTCCCACAGGTGGGAGAGGGGGCACAACGCTTGGTGCCCTTACCCATAAGAGGTGGACTGAAACTTAACTCCCTCTCCCTCTCCCGTTTACGGGAGAGGGCTGGGGTGAGGGTGGCGTGGTTAACGTACAACGGCCCCTTTGTCCCAATTGACGTAGGTTTGCAGCATTAAAATCGCGCGGTCGAGTAAAAATCCAATCAGGCCGATCACTAAAATCGCAAGACAAATACGGCTCAATGAATCGGACGAGCCATTTTGGAATTCATCCCACACAAATTTTCCAAGGCCGGGGTTTTGCGAGAGCATTTCAGCGGCGATCAATACCATCCACGCAATGCCGAGTGAAATACGCAAGCCGGTAAACATCATGGGAATAGCTGAAGGCAGCACAATTTTCATGACGTGCGTGAACCAACCAAGGCGCAACACGCGGCTGACATTCACCAAATCTTTACTCACTCCGGCAACGCCAACCGCGGTATTGATCATGGTTGGCCACAGTGAACAGAGGCTCACTGTCAGCAGCGAAATAATGTATGACTTGGAAAAGGCAGGGGAGTCAGAAACGTACACAGCGCTGACTACCAGCGTGACCAACGGCAACCAGGCTAGCGGCGAAACGGGTTTGAAAATTTGGATGAGTGGATTGATGGCGCTATAAAGTGTTTGGCTTAAACCAATCATGATCCCCACCGGGATGGCGATCACCGTTGCAACCAGAAAGCCGGATAAAACAGTGACCAAACTGGTTTGTACTTTGTCAAAAAAAGTAGGGCGGCCATTAAATTCGCGCACGTCCAATTTTGCATTTGGGTCTTTTGCTAATAATTCTGCATTGCGTTTTTCCTGGCGCTCATAAAATACCGCTGCGCGCGCTTGTTCGGCAGTGTACTCATCTACCAAATTGCCCCATTGTTCGTACACTTGTTTGGGTTGGGGAAAATCCCCCAGTGATGTTTTGATGCCGGGCGCAGCAGAGTGCCACACCAAAATAAATAACAGTATTCCCATTATCGGCATCAATGTATTGATAAATACTTCACGCCATTTGATGGCTTTGAATTGCTCAACTTTCAAAGTCACTAACGTATTGCTCATGATCGTTTCCTCTGCGGTGCCCGCGTTACCTTTGTGCGCTCATCCTTGAGAGCGGTGCGGGCTTATGATTTCAGCTGTGCTATTTAGCGTGAGGCGCTTAAATTTTTTCGTCGCCTTTTAAACCGATTTTGAATTTGGTGAGATATTCATTAGGTTTGTTTGCATCAAATTGCACGCCGTCGATCCACACGGTTTCATCTGCTGCGCGAATGCCATTAAATGTTTTGAAATCGGGAAAGTCACTTGCACTCATTTTTCCTTCGGCAATCAAGTCTGCAGCCGCTTGATGATAAATTTCTGGTGCTACGGTTTTTTTGCCCATTTCCATATACCAGCTGTCTGGTTTTGTTTCTGGAATTTGGCCCCAGCGGCGCATTTGGGTCAGATACCAAATTGCATCAGATGTATGAGGGTAAGACGCGTTGTAGCGGAAGAACACATTGAAGTCCGGTGTTGGGCGAACATCTTTGCGCTCGTACTCAAAGACACCGGTCATGGAGTTGGCGATAACTTTGTAATCAGCGCCCACATAGTGCGCGGCAGAAATCATTTTGGCTGCTTCGTTGCGGTTTGCATTATTGTTTTCATCCAGCCATTTCGCTGCGCGAATCATGGCCTTCACCACGCGCACGCTGGTGTTGGGATTTTTTTCGATAAAGTCTTTGCGCATGCCAAGTACTTTATCGCCAATTTTATTGTGCACCGCCATTACCGGTACTCCAATGCCGCGAAATACCGCTTGCTGATTCCATGGCTCACCGACGGAATAACCTTGGATGGTTCCGGCTTCCATGGTGGCGGGCATTTGTGGTGGTGGCGTTACCGATAATAAAACATCGGCATCGATTTGCCCGGTAATATCTCCTTTGTGTGGTGCATATAAACCGGGATTAATACCGCCAGCGGCTAGCCAGTAACGCAGGCCCATATTGTGTGTTGATACAGGAAATACCATGCCCATTTGGATGGATTTTCCTGCGTCTTTCATACTGTCAACAACAGGCTTTAATGTGCTGGCGCTAATGGGATGGACAGGTTTTCCATCCGCATCAACGGGCACATTCTTTTTCATTTTTTTCCAAATTTCATTGGAAACGGTAATCGCATAAGTGTTTTGTGTCATGGTGAAAGGAAACACTAATTCTGCGGGTGTACCAAAACCAACGTTGGCGGCAACCGGTTGTGCCAATAGCATGTGTGAGCCATCAAGCTCGCCCGAAATTACGCGGTCAAGAACTACCTTCCAGTTGGCTTGTGCTTCCAACTCAACACTCAGGCCTTCATCATCAAAGTAGCCATTTTCATAAGCAACTGCTAAAGGCACCATGTCGGTCAGTTTTATAAAGCCAAATTTCAATTCGGTTTTTTCTGCTGGACCAGTCTCGGCTTGTGCAGATGCCATTAATGAAAATGCGGCAGCAATGGCCAGTGTTGTTTTTGCAAATGGTCTTAATACGTATGAAATTTTTTTCATTGTTCTCATCGTCTTGTTCATCTAGAACTCCTGGCTCGATAAAAAATTAGCTGCGGAAATAAATTTTTTACGGTTACTTTTTTCTGCTTTGTTTTTTGTGAAACTGGAATTTAATTTTTCGTTGAAAATTAAATCGCGATCAAAAAACGGTTGGGTGTATTGATTCAGTACAACAGGGCTTATTCAAACACTGTGCCAAAAACGGTGGCGCACTTTAACGGCGCAGTGTTTTTATGCTTATTGCAAGGTTTCGTTTGCTTTTGCCCGTTTGTGGATCGCGCAAAAAATAGCTGCGTTTTTTTGGTGCCTGTTTTTGTGGGAATGGTGTGCGTGTTTCTCATCCGAATGGGAGCATGTGCGCACTTTTTTTGCGCATGGTGTGTTCAGGTAGCGTTGGGTGGGAGCAGTCAGTGGCCTGAATGGTTTTTAAAGTGGTTCACTCATGCAGTAAAAAATGTTTGTATCTCACAGGTTTAGCGTGACATTTGTGACGCGCGGGAGGCAGGAATAGCTCCTATACTGACAGTGAATGTCTAACCAGTTGCGAGCCTGATAACAATGAAAATAGCGCGGTTATTATTTATTTTTAGCTGTTTGATGCTCTGTGCCTGTTCATCGGTGGTGCAGAAAGTCCCTCTTTTGACAGATAAAAGCTCTTTGGCAAAAGAATTGTCTGGCGAACTGATTCTGGGGCGCGCGTATTTGCCGGCAGAGCTGCCCGATCTGGAACTGTTTGGGTTGACGCCCGAGATGAAACAATTTGCCGAAGCGGCGACAGCGGGTATCAATAGCAGTGGTGCCAAAGCAGAGGCGCTGCATAAAGCGCTGATGACATCGACCAATTATGGCGGCCGCGGTATTACCTATAGCGCCTACGACACCATCACAGGCATTGAGGCGTTTGAGCGCCGCCAGGCCAATTGCCTGAGTTATACCTTGTTGTATGTTGCAATGGCGCGCCATGTCGGTTTGAAAGCGGAAGTGAACGAGGTGATCTTGCCGCCCACTTGGGATATGCGCGCAACCGATACCTATTTGTTGATGCGTCACGTGAACGCCAAAGTATTTATGCCGCGCGCTAACCAAAGCTGGGTGCGAGTGGTGGGTAATGCGGATATCAGCGATATTGTTGTCGATCTGGAAATGCGCCGTTTTCGTCCGCATTACAAACAGAAAGTGATTGGTAAACCACTGGTCGCTGCGCAGTTTTATTCCAATCGCGGAATGGAGCTGGCCGCGGAAGGCAAGCCCCGCGAGGCATTTTTATATCTGCGCAAGGCGCTGCTAATGAGCGAGGAGCCAAGTTATATCTGGAGCAATTTCGGCAGCTTTTATCGTCGTCAGGGATTATTGCCGGAAGCCGAAAAAGTGTATTTGCATGGCTTGCAGATTAATCCGCGCGACTACACCATCATGCACAATCTTGCAGGCATTTATCAGGAGATAGGCAATAAAGAGCGTGCCGATTACTATCAAAAACGTGTGCGTCTGCATCGCAATGCCAATCCTTATTTTATGTTCAAACGCGCCGAGGATGAGATCGCAAAAGGTGATTATCCGGCGGCTCTGGAGCTGATTAAAAAAGCGATAAAAAAAGAAGGCAATGAAGCTCGCTTTTACACACTGGCCGCCACTATTTACGATGCGTTGGGTGAAGCGGATAACGCACAAAACATGCGCGACAAGGTGTATCAACTCAGTACCATCCGTTTCTAATCCCGCCCAAGGTAAAGGACTGTAATGACGTTATGTTTGATATGGACTCATTTTGTATCAGTCCCTAGTCTGCGCAGCACAACAAAAAAACGCGAGGACTACTACCAATGAAACGACTGATATCAGGATTTTTGATCTGCGGGCTGCTGGCCAGTGCCCAGAGTTTTGCCGGCGAATGGAAAAGCTTATTTAACGGTAAGGATCTCACCGGGTGGGAAGCTTATGTGAGCTACCAGCCAGAGACAAATGCATACAATCTGGTTTCCAAACACAAACCGCGCGGTCTGAACAATGACCCCAAAAAAGTCTTCTCGGTAGTGGATGGTTTGCTGCGCGTATCGGGCGAAGAGTGGGGCGGCTTGACCAGCATTGAGGAGTTTGAAAACTTTCATTTGAAATTTGAGGTGAAGTGGGGTGATAAAAAATGGCCTCCGCGTCTGGATGCGCCGCGCGATAACGGTATTTTGTATTTTGCGGTAGGCCCGCAAGGCGCGCAGAGCAGCCATTGGATGCGCAGCCATGAATTTCAGGTGCAGGAAGGTGATAGCGGTGACTACCACAGTCTTGATGGCGTGATCATCGATGTGCACGCGGGTGATACCAATATCGGCGATTGGAAATTCTATCGCTACGATCCATCGCTGCCGCTGCGTAAAGATATTGCTGCGCGCGTGCTCAAACTCGGCAACTATGAAAAGCCGAGTGGCGAGTGGGATACGATGGAAGTGATTACCGATGGCAAAACCCTGATCCATAAAGTGAATGGTCATGAGGTGTTCCGCGGTTTTAATTCCCGTCATATGGTGGATGGCAAATACGTTCCACTCACGCGCGGAAAATTGCAAATCCAGTCAGAGGGTGCAGAAACCTTCTTCCGCAATATCCAGATAAAAACCCTGGATAAACCAGCCGCCGAGTATTGATTAAATAGGCCCGGCCGTGCAGGCTGGGCACATGAAAAGATTTCCTGTTTTCGTTATTTCAATCATCGCATTCTCGCTGGGCTTTTATGCCAGCGAGTATCGCCATCAACAGCGCGCTCATGATATTGGCGCTGTAACTTCTTCAGCGATCGATGTGGTTCCTGAGCGATATGATTCACCCCGGAATCATTCTTCTGAATCGCAAACCACCAGCTCTGCATTGCCTCATCTACCGCCCTCTGTTAAAGCACAATCACCGCTTGAGCGAGCTAATCAATTAATTGCCAATGGTGCCTACGGCGAAGCCGTGCGCTTGCTGCAGCAATTGCTTGGGCATGAGCCGCGCAACACTGAGGCGCTCTGGCTATTGGCGCGCGTTTATGAACAGCAGGGGCTGCATAAAGAATCAGTTGCCACCTGGTTTCGTTATCTCGGTATCGAGATCGATGCAAAAAAAATGGAAGATGCTTTGGCTTATCTGGCGAAATATTTAATCCGCCTGAGTGAAAATCCCGCCATATTTGGTGAGAGTTATGAATGGTTAATGCTGCAAATTAATGACCTGATCAAACTCACCCCTGACAATGGTGAGTTGCATTTGCTGTTGGCAAAAATGCATTTGAAACTTGAAGAAAAAGAGCAGGCGCAATATCACGCACTCATGGCCGCTAACCAACCCGATACCCAGGCGCGTGCAGAAGGTTTATTGGCGAAACTCTATGAAGGCACACAACAAGATGATTCGCCCGCAGAAATGCAAATCCCTTTAATTCGTTTTGGCAGCCAGTTTTTGGTGCCGGTTACCATTGAAGGCGAACAGGTAAAATTATTATTGGACACAGGCGCATCTATTAGCGGCCTGACAGCGAGTTTTATCAACCGTCATTACCCCTCAGTAAAATCGCCCAAACCTATCCAGCTCAACACCGCAAGCGGTACGGTAGAAACCTATTTGTTTTTGGTTGATACACTCACCATCGATAACGTGACCTTCAATAAACACATGCTGGCGCGCTTGCCAATGGATAATGCTGATTTGTTCGATGGATTGTTAGGCGTCGATATTCTCGGGCGTTTTGATTTTGTGATTGACCAGCAGGCAGCTGTGTTGCGTTTGCGGAAGCGGCAATAAACATTATTCGCAGGTTTATTTTCATGCATATCATCGAACAACTTAACGATTCGCACATTTTTCAATTACACCAGCTTTACCAACAGCAATGGTGGTCCAATACGCGCACCCTTGAAGAAACGCATCAGGTTGTGCGGGGATCTTCATTTGTGTTGGGAGTGGTTGATGAGAGCAATCATTTAATTGCGTTTACCCGCGTGTTGACCGATGGTATTTTTAAAGCCTTGGTATTTGATGTGATCGTCAATGAACAATATCGCAGCCAGCAATTGGGTTCACGTCTGATGGCCGCAGTCAAAAATCATCCACGCTTGCAGCAGGTCAAACATATTGAATTGTATTGCTTGCCTGAGCTGCAAACCTATTATCAGCAATTTGGTTTTGGTACGGATGTTGGCGGTATGCAATTAATGCGCATGACCATGCGTTAATAGCGGTTGGTAACTGGATATACATATGCACAATAAACAAAACACCGTAGGGTTTGGTCTGCTGGCACTAAGCCAATTTTCTCTTGTTGGACTTGCAGTATTTTTATTGTGGTTATTGGAAATACAGTTGCCTACATCTGCAATAAGTTCGGCACAGGCCATTGCAGTCGGGACTTTACTTGCCTTGCTGACTCTCGCTGTATTCGGTGTGATTTATCGAATAGGTGGTTGGTTTGCGCAATCGCTTCTGAATGATATTCGCAGGGTATCGGTAATATTCAACGGCCGCTCCTGGTGGCATTTGGCGCTTGTGGCGGTATTTGCGGGCGTCGGTGAGGAGTTGCTGTTTCGCGGTGTGTTTCAGCTTTGGCTCAATCAATATTGTTCAATAGCTGTGGCTATTTTAATCGTGTCGATTGTTTTTGGATTACTGCATTATTTATCGCACGCCTATTTTATTTCTACAATATTGATGAGTATTGCATTTGGTGTGGGCTATTACTTTACCGACAGCATGCTCATGGTAATGGTCTGGCACGGCGTTTACGATTTTATGGCACTGCTGATTCTTGTTAAATTCCCGCATGTGATTGGGTTGTATTCAAACCAAGAAGGTTGATGTTGCGACATTCTATAAAGAAAATAAAAAACCGCACTTGGTGCGGTTTTTTTATGTTGCAGGAGCTGCAGTATTTTTTACTTTAAAAATTTACGGCGCGACATGAATAATCCCATTAAGCCTAAACCAAATAAAACAATCGATGATGATTCTGGTACTGGTGTAGTGATGCGTGCATCGCGTACGTACCAGGTTTCGTAGCTGCCAAAAAAGGAGTCTATATCAGCAGTGCTAACCAACAATCCATCCGCAGCATCAATTAAATCGACATGGTTGAAATTGCTCCAGTATTCGGATGCAAAACGATAAAGTGAGTGATCGCCAAAATTGGAAACAGGGTCAAGTGTTACGCCACCAATAATAAAGTCTGTCCAGTCAGGGCGTAGAACCCATTCTTCTTCTGTAGCGTAGCGCCAACCTTCACTTGCACGATATTCCGGTTCTTCGATATTTCCGGGACCCCACTCGCCGGGTGCAATAGGACCTGCATAAACCCAATCCAATCCCAAACCATTGAAGTTCAGCAAAATATTTTCATCGGGAATAATGGTGGATGAGTCAATAATAACGGCATTGGCGTGTGCACCAATTACCAAGCTGGTGCAAAGTGCGAGTGCTTGCAATAATTTTTTCATAGTGGACTCCGTGTATATAAGTGTTGTGATTTTTATGTTTTTAAAGCGGCCGCAGAATTACCCGTGCGGCCGCATTGTGTTTTAACGATTACAGTTTGGTAATGCGCAACCAGTTGATACTCCAACCGCTTTGTGGTGCGTAAATGCCAAGGTTGTAAGTACCTGCATTCACGGTCACGGTTTGGTTAACGGTGGTGAAATTACCCCAGTCGCCGGTTGCCGGAATATCGGCTGTGCCTAATACGATGGAGCCGCCGTTCAAATCCAGTGAGAGGCGCGCGCCGGTCGGGCTGGCAACGCGGTATTCCACTAAATAAGCGCCCGTGGTTGGGAAGTTGATATTGGTGAATGCCATCCAATCACCTGCATCAATTGCACCCACTACCTGGCCGCCGCCGCTGTCTGCGGTTGGGAACAACTCCAAGCCAGACATAAACGCGTAGGTTTCTGCCTCAATAAAACGGCTGAACGCAGCGGCAGAGCTGGAACTGCTGGAAGAGCTGCTTGCCGGTGTGCTGGATGCTGCACTGGATGATGCGGTTGCACCGCCCATCACAAATTCAGTCCAAGGCGTATCCATTGCGCCAATTTCTTGTGCGATGGTGAAGAAATATTTCACCGTTGCGCCCGCAGCCACGCCACTTAATACATAAGAGTTGGAGTTGTCTGCGTTATGTTGCATACGGATATTTTGTTGGCCACCGCCGTTGACGATGAAATGAATATCCGCCCATGCCGCATTGTTCGCAAAAAACTCAACGTTACTGCCATTAATGTTGTGGCCGTAATTATTGTTATTCGCTGCTGATGAACTGGATGCGCTGGTCGCACTGCTGGATGCAACCGCATTGCTGGTTGCGGTTGAACTGCTGGTCATCACCGCACTGCTGGATGATGTTGTCACGGCAATGCTGCTAGCTTGCGATGAAGTCACACTGTTCGTTACCGAACTGGCAAGGCTGCTTTTTGATGAGCTTGTCGCCGGTGTACAGCTGGTTGAAGTTGGCAAGCTATCCGGTGTTTCGCCGGTGCGTTTTATGCGGAAACTTCTTGCAGGTACATTCAGCGTCATGCCATCGGAGAACAACACATATTGCGGGCTGCATCCGTAGTTGTAAGCGATGTAAGTCATCAAACCATTTTTATTAAACGCAACCGCAGTCGGGCTGGATGCGGTCAGTGCACCAGTCCCAGTTGCCAAATGGCCGAGCTCTTTCAAGGTGTGCACCCAATGATAAGTGTGTGCTTTGGTTTCACCCGCTTCAGGAATGTAATTGAATCCATAGTTGTTCATGTCATCGGCAGCGGCCTGACCGTTTGACATCGCCCAGATATTCCACCAGACATCGCGCCATTGGTCGTTCACCAAACCGGATGGTTTGCCGTTGCTGGATTCAGTCATGCCCAATG
Organism: Cellvibrio sp. UBA7661; assembly: GCA_002483365.1. Taxonomy (GTDB): domain Bacteria; phylum Pseudomonadota; class Gammaproteobacteria; order Pseudomonadales; family Cellvibrionaceae; genus Cellvibrio. The sequence continues at coordinate 288,773 of DLHT01000005.1, read as the reverse complement.
AAACATATTGGTTGAGGTAATCGGCGTGTTGGCCAACGTGGAAAACCAGTGGGCTTAGTGGCAGGCCTTGAATACCTAAAATGTGCGCGTAAGCACCGCTGAACCAGGTAGAGAATACGTGGCCATTGCCCCAAATAATGGAGGTAGTCATTTTGGGATAGGCGCTATCAAAGTTATCGTAATCGCCACCTAAACCGCGGAAGCGATCCAGATTGTTCCAATATTCCCAGTAAGCTGCGGTAGAGGATGCGTGCAAATAAATCCCGCGTTCGGTTAGCGCACGGTTATTGGTGATTTGGCCGTAGAGCACCATCGCGCCGTAAGCATTTGCTGCTTCAGAAGTGGATTCATTGTTGTTACCCAATACAAAGTTCGCGTGGCCAGATGCCCATGAGAAACCGTAAGCAGGGTCAAAGTTGCGCAGGTAAGGGAACATGGCATCGTTGCGTGGCGCGGCGTAATCGCGGATCAATAAATCCACCATCGGGCCGTATTGCGTTGCGCTACACCAGCTTGCATCAACGCGACAAATTTCTGCCGCAGCGCGAACAAAATAACCGTAGTGGAAATGGTGGTCGTTTAATTGTTGTTGTGAACCGAATGATTCGTCATAACCCAGCAAAGTGTTCCAGTTGCTGTCGTAAGAAAAATATTTAGTGGTGTCCAACCCGCCGTTGGTGTTTGCGCGGAACCAATCCTGCAATTCACCTTTGAGCCAATTAATTAATTGGTCTGCTTCTGCTGTCATACCAATTGAGCGGGCAATTGCCGCGAGTTCAGCAACTTTGCCGTAGTTTTTACCTGCCCAATAAGTATCGAGTTTATCGTTCCAGGCGGCAGGCCCTTGGCTCACAAATTCAGTGACGAATTGTTTTAGTTGGGCTTCATTGTAATCGCCAATATTTTCCGGCAAGTAAGGCAGCACACCCACAAACGGAATGGTGTAACTAAAGCTGTTGGTGGCTGCAAATTTGGTTACACCGCGTGCACTGCGCACTTTATAAGGAGTCACCGCCTGGTTGGAATTTTTCCACGCCATCGGCAGCATGCCTGCCATTGTGGTTACGGCGGTGTTGTTGAATTTGTATTTGTGCGTGACGGTGACCTTGCTGTTGCTGCGATTAACTGCGTAGGTAATGTCAACCGCATCTACACGCTGGGTTGCGTATTGCGCGAAGGCCTGAATCATCGCCGTAGAAGGCGTGCCGGGTACTTGCGGCAGTAGCGTAACGGTCATGCGCTTGCTGGTATTGTTCACGCCAATCGTTGAACCATTGGGTGTGCTGAACGTGGTGGCATCGTGACCGGTGATCAAAAAGTTATTGTGGTTGCCCGCCACATTGGTCCATACACCTAACGAGTTGCCTTGTTGGTAGAACACCCCTTTTTCACCACCATCGGCCGCTTTGGTGCGCAGTTGCAAATTACCTTTGAGCGCGGTGAAGTACGCATAGGGCGAGCCGTGCACAAAGGTGGCTTCCATCACCGGCGTACCGGCACTGTTCCACTGCACGGTGACTGAGCCGTCGCTGTAATCTTTCAGGTAGGCTTCCAGGTTCGGGTAATCGCTGTTGGCGATGGCAATCCCGTCAAATACTTCATTGAACGGATCGGGAATTGAATATTGGGTAGAGGTTGGGCCAGTGCGTAAGCCGCCGGGAATGCCCAGGATTCGCACGCCGCGGTCAGTGATACGCGCGGTCATCGGATCAGGAGTGATGTAACCTGCATCGGTAGGTGCACCGACCTTCATCTCGCCCATAAAGGATATGGAACCCCACCAGCGGTGCGTCATGGTTGGTTTGCTGGTAGCGGGCGCGACTTTTTGTGGGAAAATCGGTGTGGGCGAGCCTATTGGGCTGCAGCTACTCACGCCGGGTTTGACGATACCGGCGTTGTAAATCCAGTAGCCGTGGTCGATGGCACACTTATAGCCTGCAGGGTTTGGAGCATCGCTGATATTACCGGCACCGAAAGAGGTAACAGCGGCTGAGCAGGCAGGTGCAAACACAACCGCCCCCCAGACCAGCAAGGCATGCTTGAGCTTTTTCATGGGACTGTCCTTTTATCGTTAGCGTTATTGATAGTGAGTCTTGAAGCGCGAATATTATTCTTGGCGTCGTCATTGCCTGACTGTAAGAGGTTTGAGTGTCAGGCATGTCGCGGTGCCACGTTACTGGCGTAGGAGGTGGGAAGTCGTCCCAAGTTAAAATAGGCGTCAACATGGGAGGGTTCACTTTGTGGAATATTAAGAGTGAAACTCCTTTAAATAAGAAATAAGCCTGAGAAAAAATTGGCTTATGCAATAAGTGGTATTGAATCGATACTGAGAACGGGTACTAACTGGAATAGAGAAATGATAGACATTATTAACCTGGCCAAAGCTCCTGAACATATTCCCCAAATCGCTGCGTGGCATCAGGCCGAATGGGGCTACCTAAATCCGGGCGGCACGGTGGAAACTCGCATTGAACGAATGAAGCGCTATTTGTCTGGCGCCAAAATCCCAGCGATGTACATCGCGGTGGATGGCAGCGCGTTGTTGGGAACCGCTGCACTGGTTGATAGCGATATGGATAGCCACCCGGAACTATCACCCTGGCTCGCGAGCGTGTTCGTCAATCCGGATTACCGCAAGCGCGGGGTAGGCGCAGCATTGGTTAAAAAGGTGATGGAAGAGGCGCGCATTCAGGGCATCAGCCCACTTTATTTATTCACGCCTGACCAGCAGCGGTTTTATGAGAGCTTGGGGTGGGAGTTTATTGCGCACGAAAACTACCGTGGCGGTAACGCGACCTTAATGAAAATTCACTTTAAGTGATGGTCTATTTTTAATTAAACCACTATTGTTAATTAAACCACTGTTGCTAATTAAGCCACGCAAGGGAACTTCTGGATGTGTTCCAGTCATTCCCTTGTAGCAGGGCGATGGGTCTAGAAGAAAATCCAGTAAATCAGCCCGATGTAAATACCGTATTGCAATGCTTTGTACAGCGGGCGGTTAAACGCTTTGATCTTTTTACCGATCAGGCTGATGCGATGCACCACACTGAAGATACGGTTGAGAAAGCCGACCTTATCCCCTTTAATGTTTTTGGTTGCAGAGGCCGCGACCACAATGCGGGAAAACACTTCGTTGATAAAATCGACCAGAAAAAAACTCACCGGGCGCTTTACATCCAAAAATAAAATAATCCGGTTTTGGTCGGTTTTGTTTTCGGCGTGATGGATATAGGTTTCATCAAACATCACCGCTTCACCATCGCGCCAGGAGTAATCCTGTCCATCCACAGAAATATAGCAATCGTCTGAGTTGGGCGTTACCAAGCCAAGGTGGTAGCGCAATGATCCGGCATAAGGGTCGCGGTGTTTGCCCAAACGTGAACCCGGCGGCAGCATGGTAAACATAGCGCCTTTTACCGAGGGCAACTGGTTCAACAATGCCAGGGTTTTGGGGCACAACTGTTCGGCTGATTTCAGGTTGGCACCGTACCATTTCAGGTAAAAGCGTTTCCAGCCGGTGCGGAAAAACGAGTTAAAACCCAGGTCATCCAAATCAGTAGAGGCTTTGATGTGCGCCTCATTGTTCAGGCTAATGGCTTCATCGCGGATCACTTGCCAGTTGTCTTGCAGGATTTTTAATTCCGGAAATTTATCTACTGCCACGTAAGCCGATGCTTTATCGCGGGAAAATGCATAAAAAAGGCAGTTGATGGGGGCGAGCAGGTTGGCGTGGTCAGTGATTTTGCGGGTGATGGTATCGTGCTGGACGACACCGCGGTTTTGTACGTAGTAAGCGCACAGCACAAAAATGGCAAGTACAAGCAATCCCATGATTAACTCTCCTGAACAACATGGTTGTCATATCAAACGCGCGCACGATAGCGCTTGACCTCGCTGCGGACAATGGCATTTTGCGTAAAATATGTAGCAGTTTGTAACTCACTTCGGGTTCACGTTTTTAACTCAAGCGCGTGTCAGGCATTTAATGGCAACTGCCGCAGCAGAAGTGCGGTTTTCCACGCCTAATTTTTTAAATATCTGTTCCAAATGTTTGTTCACGGTGCGCGGGCTCATTTCCAAAATCTGACCAATTTCACGGTTGGTTTTGCCATTGGCGATCCACAACAATACATCTGCCTCGCGTCCGGTAACGGCAAATTGTTGTTTGAGCGATTGCGTATCCTCGGCGGGTTTATGGGGATTGGTCAGGCGCAATAAATATTCTTTACCATCGATTAAATTCAACATCTCAATACTTAATGTTTCATGCAAGTGTTGTAGCGGCAATTGGCGACCAGTATCGGGTTTGTGTTTAAGCCAATCGCGCAGCTGATGGCTGACCGCATCCGTGAGTGCAATCGAGTCTTGCGTCGCCCCCGCTTTATCCAATAGCTGATATACCTGCGGCGTGGCCCACACCAGTTGGCCGTGTAAATCGATGGTGAATAAATATTGCCCGGCGGTATCCAATGCGGCGCGTGCACTTTGGGTGATGCGCGCGTTAGCGAGATGTACACGCATGCGCGCAATCAATTCGTCGGGGTTAATCGGTTTGGTTACGTAATCCACACCGCCGGCGGTAAGCCCCATTACCACATGCTCGGTATCGCTCAGGCCGGTCATAAAAATAATCGGTACATCGGCAAGCTGTGGATTCAACTTTAATTGCCGACAGGTTTCAAATCCATCCATATTCGGCATGATGGCATCGAGCAAAATAATATCCGGGCGAATATTTTTGGTGATGGTTAAGGCTTGTGTTCCCTCCAGCGCAACCAGCACAGTGAATTGCGATTCTTCCAATACATCATTCAGCATATGGATGCTGTCGATAGAGTCATCTACCACTAATACGATAGGCGTTGGCGATTTTGTATTCATGGTCAGATGCTCCCGGTCTCAAAAATAAAGCACGATGTAAAAATCAAATACGGACTAAAAATAAATAGTGTTGTTATTGATGGTTTTCATTTATCCAAAATATCCTCTGTTGCGTTGATGTTGAGCAGAGTTAATATTTTTTCAAACTGGAAACTGGCCGTTAAGTGTTTAAGTTCTTGCAAAAATAATGGGTGTGCTGCATGGGCTTCTTCCAATTCACGGATTTTTTCCTGCAAGCCTTTTTTGTGCCCGATGGAGGCAAAGTGAGCCAGATCATCCAGGTGATGCTCATCTGGTAATTCCATCGCAGCAATCAAATGAGCCGTGCCTATTAACGATGAAGATGCGGATATTTTCGGTTCGCTTTTTTCGTAACACCACACCAGGTTTAGCAAACGCCCAATGTGATCCAACAATAAATTGATTCGCACCGGCTTAATGACATAAGCATCGTGCAGCGGGGCACTATCACTCGCATGGTGCGAGGGTAAATCCTTACCTTCACTGGCATCGGCAGACACCATAATAATGGGCGCGCGGTATCCGGCTTCACGCAATTGTTTTGCCAGTTGCCAGCCATTCATGCCGGGCATGGAAACATCCAGCATGATTAAATCCGGGCAGTTGCCTTGGTCAATTTCTTGCGTGAAACGGTCGAGTGCTTGTAAGGGGGTATCGATGTCAATAATGTCAAACCCGAGCGGGGATAGCATCGCTCGCATCAATTGACGGTGAGAAGCCTCATCATCAACCAGCATCAAACGTTTGACACTGCCTTTGTAGCCGTAAATGGTTTGCACGGGCGGTGTAACAGATTCGTTGTGCGGTTTAGTAATACTGGCGAGCATCAAGCTCGCTTTAAAAGTGCTGCCTTGCCCGACTGTGCTTGTGACAGCAATGTCGCCGCCCATAATTTCACTGAGTAGGCGAGTAATGGTAAGCCCCAAGCCAGTGCCGGTTGCGGTAGAACCTGCGCGGCGCACGCGTTCAAAGGGGCGAAAAATCCGTTCAATATTTTCCGGTGCAATGCCTTCACCGGTATCGGTAATGGTAAATTCCGCCACTTGACTGCGGTAGCGCAATTTAAAAATGACGCTGCCTGTTTCGGTATATTTAATCGCGTTGGATAACAAATTAATTAAAATCTGGCGCAAACGTTTTTCATCGGTGCGCACAAATTCTGGCAGGCGATCTTTGCATTCATACACAAATTGCAAACCTTTGGCTTCGGCCTGCAAACGGAACATGTGAACTAATTGCTCCATTAATACCGCAATGCGCACTTGATCCTGATGCAAATCCAATCGCCCCGCTTCAATTTTGGAAATATCCAACAAGCCTTCAATTAAATCCGCAAGATGTTCGCCACTGCGGCGAATCACGCCCAGTGCATCTTTGCGATGTGCGGGCATGCTGGGGTCTTTTTCTAATAATTGCGCATAGCCCAGAACGGCATTTAGAGGTGAGCGCAATTCATGGCTGATGCCGGTGAGGTAACGGCTCTTGGCTTGGTTGGCCGCTTCTGCTTCTTCTTTTGCGGTTTGCAGTGCGCGGTCGGTGCGCTCATGCGCATCTATTTCTTCCATCAATAACCGTGTTTGCCGCTGAGATTCTTCCTGTGCGACCACGCGGCTTTCATGTGCCAATACAAATAGCCAACTCACCACGCCGGTAATAATCACTAATAGAAAAAACACTTTCCACAATGTTGCTTCCAGCAGTGCGGCGGTTTCTGGTGCGTCAATCGGAGTTTGAAAATAAATAAGCGACAGTAAAATTGCCGAGAGGCCATTAATAAACAACACCAGCACCACAAAATGGCCAACGCGGGAATTGATATTGGCAGTGATAAATTTTGGTAAAAAACCTTTAAAGAAATCGCTGAGCTGGGTGGAATAATTTGCACCGGGTTTGCAGTAGTCCTGACAGCGCGCATCCAGTGAACAACACAGCGAACAAATATGGCCTGCATAGGCAGGGCAGTGGGTCATGTCTTCGGTTTCAAATTTATGTTCGCAGATGCAGCAAGAAATCGTCGCGTGCGCACCATCAGTCGTTTCAGCGTCTTCCGCGACATTCACAATCGGGCGTGCGAGGTAATAACGGCCACGAGTCACAAAGGCGATTAATGGTGCGCAAACAAGTGCGAGCGCAAGTGCAATAAAATGGGAAAGCGCTTGCGGCACAGCGCCTAAAATACCGGTGTGACAAATAATGCCCAGTACCGATGCAATCAGCATGGAGCCAACACCGACCGGATTAATATCGTACAAGTGGGCGCGTTTGAATTCGATATGTTTCGGGCTGAGGCCGAGCGGTTTGTTGATCACCAAATCCGCGACTAAAGAACCCAACCAGGCAACGGCCACTATGCCGTAAAATCCCAGTGTTTGTTCCAGCGCGCGATACACACCGAGTTCCATCAGCAATAATGCAATCGCCACATTGAACACTAACCAGACTACTCGACCAGGGTGGCTGTGTGTCAAACGCGAAAAAAAATTGGACCAGGCAATTGAACCGGCATACGCATTGGTGACATTAATTTTGAGCTGGCTCAAAATCACAAAAATTCCCGCAACCGATAACGCCACTTCGGGCGAGCTGGCGATATAACTGAATGCCACCATATACATGCGTGTTGGGTCAGCCGCTTCTTCAATACTGATGCCGTGGTTCAATGTGAGCACCGCAAGAAAAGAACCGGCGAGAATTTTGATAGCGCCAATCACAATCCACCCCGGCCCACCAGCAATTAACGCTGCCCACCAACGTAGGCGCGCGTTAGTGGTATTTTTCGGTGCAGGTAAAAAGCGCAAAAAATCGACTTGCTCACCAATTTGTGCGATCAATGAAAAAATCACCGCCGATGCCGCGCCGAATAGCAAAACATTAACGCCTGTCGTTGCGGTGGATTGTTCAAGGCTGCCTGAAAATGCTGTCCAACTTTCCACTGCGCTGGCATCGGCGTAAATAATAAAAATAAACGGCAGTAATTGCAGAATGATCCACAGCGGTTGGCTCCACAATTGAAAGCGGCTGATAAAGGTAATGCCGTGCGTGACCAGAGGGATAATCACAATCGAACTAATTAAATAACCCCATGCGAGCGGAATTCCAAACAGCAAATCCAGCGCCATCGCCATAATGGCTGCTTCCAGCGCGAAAAAAATAAATGTGAAGGATGCGTAAATTAATGAGGTGATGGTGGAGCCGATGTAACCAAAACCGGCACCGCGAGTGAGTAAATCAATATCGACACCGTATTTTGCTGCGTAATAACTAATCGGGATTGCGGTGAGAAAAATAATTGCGCTCACGGCCATAATTGCCGCGACGGCGTTATTAAAACCGTAATGCAAGGTGATGGCACCACCGATGGCTTCCAGTGCAAGAAATGAAATGGCACCTAATGCAGTGGTTGCCACGCGCGCAGCCGACCAGCGCCGCGCGCGTTTGGCGGTGAAACGCAACGCATAATCTTCCAGTGTTTGGTTGGCAACCCACTGGTTGTAATTGCGCCGCACACGAAATATATGTTGCTTGGCCGTCATGCTTTACCCGTTAAACAATCTGTTCATCCGGGAACGTCTCGTTGTGAAAAGTAAGTGAGTGGTGAATATTGTTGTAGCGCTTATATTGCGCGCATTATTTTTGTGCATCCTCGCCGCAAACTTTTCCTTCTTGGTGCATTTTTTCTGCTGTGTATCGGTTTATCGCCGTAATAGCGGCGTTTCAATACCGGCACATAATCCTTACTCAATTGCTGTACCAACTTGCCTGCTACTGCCATGCGTCAAATGACGTAGTGGTCTGTGTCATTTATCGAATGGTTTGAAAGTGCTCCCCCGCCTAGATTGTGAAGCGTGAACTGGCGTTCTTGCAGGTAACACGTCGTACCAAAACTGTTTCGTTAAACAAAATTCGCTAATGACTTGTTTGTTAATGACTAGAGGAAACACCATGAACATGACCATGCGCAGCACGTTGCAATTGGGCGAGCCGTTAAAAGCGGCCAGCCGTTGGAAAAAAGGGTTACTCGCACTTGCCGCCTCATTGGCGATTGGCAGTGCGCAGGCAGCCGAGGTCAACACCACCGGTTTGGCGGTGACGGATACCACTGTAAAAGTGGGGATCTTGCACTCGGTGACCGGCACTATGGCCATCAGCGAAACCGGTTCTGTGCAAGCAGAAAAATTAGCAATTGACCAAATCAACGCGATGGGCGGTGTGCTCGGCCGCAAGATTGAATACATCCAGGAAGACGGCGCATCCGACTGGCCAACCTTTGCTGAGAAATCCAAAAAATTATTGGTGAACGATAAAGTTGCTGCGGTGTTCGGTTGCTGGACTTCGGCATCGCGCAAAGCCGTATTGCCGATTTTTGAGCAATACAACGGCATGCTCTACTACCCAACTTTTTATGAAGGTTTGGAGCAATCACCCAACGTGATTTACACCGGTCAGGAAGCAACGCAACAAATTATTGCGGGTATTGATTGGGTAACCAAAACCAAAGGTGCCAAGTCTTTCTACTTGCTCGGTTCAGATTACATTTGGCCGCGCACCTCTAACAAAATTGCACGCAAGCACATTGAGAAGTTGGGCTTGAGTGTGGTGGGTGAAGAATATTATCCCCTTGGCCACACGCAATTTAACTCGGTGATTAACAAAATCAAATTGAAAAAACCAGACGTGATTTACGCAATTGTCGTAGGTGGTTCTAACGTGGCTTTCTACAAGCAATTAAAAGCGGCTGGTATTGATATGACCAAAGAGAAACCACTGGTGCTGACCATCTCGGTAACCGAAGACGAAATTCTTGGTATCGGCGGTGAGAACATGGTGGGTGCTTACGCGGCGATGAAATATTTCCAAAGCTTGCCGAACGACAACAACAAAAAGTTTGTGGCTGACTTTAAAGCGAAATATGGTCAAGACATCGTGATCGGTGACGTAACCCAAGCTGCTTATCTTGGCCCTTGGTTGTGGAAAGCCGCAGTGGAAAAAGCCGGTTCATTTGATATCGATAAAGTGCGCGCAGCATCACCCGGTATTGAGCTGACTACCGCGCCGGAAGGCTACGTAAAAGTTCACCCGAACCATCACCTCTGGTCAAAAACCCGCATCGGCCACGCACGTAGCGACGGTCAGTATGACGTAGTGTTCGAGACCAAAGATCTGATCGAACCCGATCCATTCCCGAAAGGTTATCAATAATAAAAATTACAGCCAGCCGAAAGGCTGGTTGTCAGTTTAAAACCACAATGCTGGGGGGTGAGGAAGATAGTTTGATTTAAAACCATATGAGGCATGGATGCCGATTTGAGCCCACAGGGAGGTGTTTACGGCGTGTTTTAAAGCGAACTATCTTCCTCGCATCGAAGTGAAAATCCAGTAAAAAATTTTCGAATCGAGATGAGGATACAGCCATGTTTGCTGAATACAGTACCTCGGAGTTGATGTCGATCTTTGCCATGCAAGGCGTAGCGGGATTGATTTTGTTTTCCGTGTTTGTGCTTATGGCCTTAGGGCTTGCGATTATTTTTGGCCAGATGGGCGTCATCAATATGGCACACGGCGAATTTATGATTCTCGGTGCCTACGTTACTTATTTAACCTCCAATGTTTTCTCCACTTATTTTCCGGATTTTTTCAGCCTCTATTTTATTCTCGCGATGATTCTCGCCTTTATCGCCGCCGCTGCGCTGGGCGCATTGGTGGAGTGGGGCATGATCCGGCATTTATATAATCGCCCGCTCGATACACTGCTGGCCACTTGGGGCTTGAGTTTAATTCTGCAACAACTTTACCGCACTGTATTTGGCGCACGTGAAGTGGGCGTGACCTTGCCGGATTGGTTGATGGGCTCATACCAGTTAACCGATTCGATTGAGTTGCCCATCAATGGATTATTTGTGATGTGCCTTGCATTAGGCATTTCACTCGCGGTGGCCATTTTAATGTACCGCTCGCGCTGGGGAACACAAGTGCGCGCTGTGGTGCAAAACCGCGCGATGGCCGGTGCAGTTGGAATCAATACGGGAAAAGTAGACCGCATTACTTTCGCATTGGGTTGCGGTATTGCCGGTGTAGCGGGCAGTGCATTTACCATGATTGGTTCAACGGGGCCCACTTCCGGGCAGCTGTATATTGTGGATACCTTCCTCGTGGTCGTATTTGGTGGTGCATCCAGTTTGCTTGGCACCATTGCATCGGCATTCAGTATTTCGCAAGCGCAATCTACCATGGAATTTTTCATGAGCGGTTCCATGTCCAAAGTACTCACCTTGTTGTTTGTGGTGTTGATCCTGATGTTGCGCCCACAAGGTTTGTTCACCTTGAAAGTGCGTCGTTAAGAGGAGCTGGTAATCATGTCGTATTCAAGTCTGGCTTCAATGTTTCCCAAAAAAGACATGCTCGGATTTGTAGTCCTTGCGCTTATTTTGGTGGTGATTCTTCCGCTTACGCTCGATATTTTCCGGCTCAATCTTGTCGGCAAATATTTAACCTATGCATTTGTCGCGGTGGGTTTGGTGTTGTGCTGGGGTTATGGCGGTATTTTAAGTTTGGGGCAGGGCGTATTTTTTGGATTGGGCGGTTATGCCATGGCGATGTTTTTAAAATTGGAAGCCTCTGATCCTGAAAGTACCAAAATACAATCCACGCCCGGCATTCCCGATTTTATGGATTGGAACCAGCTCACTGAGTTGCCGCTTTTCTGGGAACCCTTCCATAGTTTTGGTTTTACACTTGCTGCAATTATTTTGTTGCCTTGTATTGTTGGTTACATCATTGGTGTTGCCATGTTCAAGCGGCGTGTGGGCGGTGTTTACTTTGCGATTATCACCCAGGCACTTGCAGCGATTCTCACGATTTTAATTATTGGCCAACAAGGTTATACCGGCGGTGTAAACGGTATGACCGACTTGCGCACCCTTCACGGTTACGACATCCGCACCGACAGCGCAAAATATGTTTTCTACTTTGTCTGTGTGTTCCTGTTGTTCTGCTGCCTTGCTGCTGCGCAATTTATCCGCAAAAGTAAACTCGGCCGTTTGTTAGTGGCCATGCGCGATAAAGAAGACCGTGTGCGCTTTTCAGGCTACGACGTTGCCAACTTTAAAATCTTTGTGTTCTGTATTGGTGGCGTATTCGCGGCGATTGGCGGTGCCATGTTTACCTTGCAAGTGGGTTTTATGTCGCCAACGCTGGTGGGAATTGTTCCGTCCATTGAAATGGTAATTTTTTGCGCAGTGGGTGGCCGCTTGTCGATTATCGGTGCGGTCTACGGCGCATTGATCGTGAACTTTGCCAAAACCTCTTTCTCGGAAAGTTTTCCGGAGTTGTGGTTGTTTGCGATGGGCGGATTATTTATCGCCGTGGTGATGGCATTCCCCAATGGTTTAGCGGGTTTGTATAACACCTACGCTGCACCGAAAGTGGATGCGCTGTTGGAAAAATTCACGGCAAAGAAAATACCTCCCTCTGCCTCGCCACCATCATCAAGCGCTATTGCCAGCAAACCGGTTGTGGCTACAACTGAATTGAAAGCTGAATCAAAAACCGAATCAAAAATTGATAGCACGGCAATGCCGCAAGGAGCCATCCATGAGTAGCAATACAGACTTTGTCTTGGCCGTGGAAAACCTCACGGTATCCTTCGATGGTTTTAAAGCCGTAAATGATTTGAGTTTTTATGTGGATGAAAATGAAATCCGCGTAATCATCGGGCCTAACGGTGCGGGTAAAACCACGGTGTTGGATTTGATTTGCGGTCGTACCAAAGCCACCGAAGGTTCAATCAAATTTCGCAACAAAGAACTCACCAAATTACGTGAGCACGAAATTGTAAAAGCGGGGGTAGGGCGCAAATTCCAAAACCCGTCTATTTATGGCGATCTCACCGTATTTGAAAATTTGGAAATTTCATTCCCGCGCGGGCGCTCAGTGTTTGGCGCCTTGGCATTCAAACGCGATGCAGAAGTGATCAGCAAAGTGAACGAGGTGGCCAATATGATTTTCCTGGGCGACCAACTTGACCGGCAAGCTGAATTACTCAGTCACGGGCAAAAGCAGTGGTTGGAAATTGGTATGTTGCTGATGCAAGACCCGGACTTGCTCATGTTGGATGAGCCGGTTGCAGGTATGTCAGTGGGCGAGCGCCAGCAGACGGCAGAATTGCTGCGCAGCATTATTAAAGACCGCTCGGTGATTGTGATTGAACACGATATGCAATTCGTCGCGCAGATTGCTGACAAGGTAACGGTATTGCATCAGGGAAAAATTCTCGCGGAGGGTTCGGTCGATAAAGTCAAAAATGATCCGAAAGTCATTGAAGTCTATTTAGGTCACTAATTAAAAGAGGTCATTAAGTAAAAGAGGGCATTAAGTAAAAGAGGGCATTAATCCAGATAGGTGACTGATGCCTATTACCCATAAGCCTGCGGAGAAATTCATTATGTTATCTGTATCCGATTACCGTGTAAGTTACGGCCAGAGTGAAGTGCTGCACGGGCTCAACTTTGAAGTGAAACCGCGCGAAATCGTCGCGGTGATGGGGCGGAACGGCATGGGCAAAACCACGCTGATGAAATCGCTGATGGGGGTTATCCCGAGTTCGGGCGGCAGCGTGAAACTGGAGGGAAAAGAAGTCGGCCAATTAAAAAGCCATCAGCGTGTCGCGAATGGTTTCGGTTTTGTGCCGCAAGGGCGGATGATCTTTTCCAGTATGACGGTTAAAGAAAATATCGAAACCGGTTTGACCACGACCAAAAGGCGCAGTGTGCCCAAAGAACTTTACGACATGTTTCCGGTGCTGTTGGAAATGCGCAACCGGCGCGGCGGGAATTTATCGGGCGGGCAGCAGCAACAGCTAGCTATCGCCCGCGCGCTGGCAAGTGATCCCAAAATGTTATTTCTGGATGAACCGACGGAAGGTATCCAACCCTCGATCATCCGCGAAATGGGGCGCACCCTGAAAGCCATCCGCGACCAGCGCGGCTTGTCGATTGTGGTATCCGAACAGGTGCTGAGTTTTGCGTTGGATATTGCCGACCGCATTTTGGTGATTGAAAAAGGGCAAATCGTGCACGAGGAATTGCGCGCGACCGTCGATGAGGCCAAGGTCGCTTCTTATTTATCCGTTTAAATTTTTTTATGGATTTGCATCATTCAATAAATTGCGCTCCTGAAGAATAGGCCTATTTGATGGAAGGTAGGCGTTTTTATGTGTTAATCGAACGCCCACTTTTAAAAAAAATATCTGCTACTTCAGCTTCAGCCAGCTTTCGCTAAGTCTCGGGCGATTGCTGGCTTTTTTCATGGGGGGATCTTAGGAAAAATGGCACGCGTCACAGAGAGTGCATGCGTTTCCGATGGGACTCTTGCCCGAGGTCTCAACTGGCTCTATTCCACCGCTGGGACGACACTTGCCTTGCAGTTTGATTAGATGAAGTAACCGCATTTGCGGCACTCACAATAATCAATAACGAGGTAAACAAGATGCAATCTTATAGACGATTGATCGGTAGTGTTTTGCCCGGCCTGGTTTTACCCGGCTTGTTAACGGTGTCTTTCTCCGTACAAGCGGGCGAGGTCGCGGCCGGTGCTGGTAGCTACACCACCGAAAAACCCGCCCATCGCTGGGCACCCTCAACTGCGGAAGGTTATGACCAAACGGTACCGGAAGGTCAGCCCTGGGGTATTTATGTGCCGCGTCAGGAAATCGGCCCCAAGGTGTCAGCGCGTTTCCAGAATTCCGGTAAGCCCACACCAACGCATGAGTTTTGGTCATCGGTGATTTGGCCGCATGCGGTAAAAAATTTAATCCGCAATGAAAACGGTGGTGTGATTGAAACCAATGTGGATGCCGTGCCTTATTCGCATTGGATGAGCAATTCGCCTTACACGCTCAAGTTCACCAATACCGGTATCAACCTGACCTATGCGCAAATTCCGCTGCTGGTGCCCTACCGCTATGAAGACCCAACGTCGGACAAGCGGGTATTGCCCTCTACCAGCAACCCGAAATTTACCGCCTATACCTATCCAGCGCGGATCGACCCACGCCTTGATCCACTGGGTGGCACCGAGCTGAATATCCGTTTTGACGGTTTGGATGCCGACGAAACCTTGCTTGATGACTACAGCGATTTTGCCGCGACCGTATTGCTGAAAAATCCCGGTGCCAATGAGAGTACCCAGAGTGCACGTGTGACCTTGGTCAACGGCTCTCCTTTTATCCACTTCCAAAAAACCGGTTTGAGCACTGTCAGCTTTACCTACTTCAATGGCATGCGCATCATCCACGAGTCCAACGGTGCGCTGGCACTGTATTTGGGTGACGTGCGTGCGGGTTATGCGATCTTTGCCCCCCAGGGAACCCAGTTCAGTTACAACCTGGCGAACCTGGATCTGAAAGAACTGGCCAGCAATGGCAAGATCACCATGACACTGCCAGCAGGTCACCAGCATTTTAGTGTGGCGATCCTGCCGAACGAGATTAACGCGATTTTCAAAGCGCCGATCAGCTACACCGAGCAAGGTTTTGCGATTGCTGCAGGTACTGCCGTAAGTAACTTGCCTACTCATATCGCCGGTACCCGCCAACCATTGGTGGTGTCGCGCTTGGTGGGTGACTTCTTCCGCGAGGATGAACCCGGTGACGGTGTAGGGGTGGAGGAGCTGGACGCGCTGGTTACTGACTATCGCCGCCATGCATTTGCGCTGCCGACCGATACTCATTTTGAATACCAGTACGATGAAGCCCAATCCGAGGTGACCTCGGATTATGAAGTGACTACCCAATTGCCTACGGCCATGGCGGGTGATACCGGTGTGACCAACCAAACCATGATGGGGTTGTATCGCCATCAATACATCAATACCAGCGGTTTGGATTTTGCCTACACCTATTCCACACCACGCGGTGAGATGAAAGTGATTAAGGGCAATAGTTTTACTACGCACATCCATCACCCGGGTTTGCTGCCTAACCTGCCCAATACTCTGGAGGGCGCAGAGCTTGAGCGTTTGATGACCCTGTTGGATCAGGACAAAAATGGCCAATTCGGTGCCGATGGCCTGACCCGCAATGACGTGTTGGATACTTACAACAACGGTAAAGAACTCAACTGGATGTTGCAGCTGTTGCACATTGCCGAACAGACCAACCGCGCCGATGTCGCTGCGACATTGATGGGGCGTATCAAAGCCCATTTGGAAGACTGGTTGAGCGCTGATGACTGGCAACAGGATCTGGCGTACATCAATAGTCAGTGCAACCCGATGGCAGAGCCGATGCGTAGCAATTGCTATCGCGACCTGCGCCTTGCGAACGAGAAAAAATATTTCTACTACAACGAACAGTGGAACTCACTGACAGGCTATCCCGCCAGTTTCGGATCGGACACTGAGTTGAACGACCATCACTTTCACGCGGGCTATTTGATTTCGGCCGCCGCTGCCGTTGCGCGCTATGACCACAGCTGGGCACAGCAGTGGAAACCCATGGTTGACCTGCTGATTAAAGATTCTGCCAACTGGGACCGCAACGATACCCGCTTCCAATACCTGCGTTATTTCGACATCTATAACGGCTACTCGCTGGCGAATGGCCATTTGAATATGGATGCGGGCGGCAATCAGGAATCGTCTTCCGAAAGTATCAACTTTGCCCAAGCGGTAGCGCTCTGGGGTTCCGAGACGGGTGATAGCGCAATTCGCGATCTGGGTATTTTCCTGTACGCCAGCGAAATCCAGGCTATCCAACAATATTGGTTTGACGTGGATAACCAGGTTTTCCCGCGCAACGTGTTCTGGGATAACGGCAGCCAATTCGTGCAAAAAGATTTCGATCGCGCGTCGGTCGGTTTGGTGTGGCATAGCAAAGCGGACTACGGCACCTGGTTCTCTGCTGCGCCGCGCATGATTGCGGGCATCAACTTCCTGCCGATCACCGGTGCATCGCTGCACTTGGGGCATATGGATCGCAAATTGGCTAACGGCAGTAGCATTCCATCGCTGCAATTAATTGTGAACCGTTTGGACGAAGACACGAATTTCTTCGCGACCCAGTTATGGCATCGCGATTTACCTGCCGAGTACATCCAGTACGATTTCCGTCGTAAAACCAAATTCTGGGATGACTTGATGTGGCAAGCCGAAGCCTTGGTAAATCCTCAGGCGGCGGTACAAAAGTTCAATGCGGCGGGTAATTACAAGACCGAGTTTGATTCATCGCTCGCGCCTATGTACCCCAACGATGAAGTGCGCAGTGAAGCGGGTGCCAGCAAAACCCACACATATCACTGGATTTTCAACCTGCGTCAGTTAGGTCGCCCGGTGAAAAACATCAGTGCTAATACAGCGCACTATGCGGTGTTTGATAAAAACGGTACGCGCACCTACGTTGCTTACAACCCAACGGCAACGCCTAAAACCGTCACTTTCAGCGATGGTGTGAGTATCAGTGTCGCCCCGTTCAGTATGAGTGGCGATGATGTGGTTGCACCGGCGGTCACGAACCTCACTGTGGGGCAGGTGACTACGACATCGGCAACTGCCAGTTGGAGTGCATTGTCAGGCGAGTGGACAGGGGCAAGTTATCGTGTGGTGGTAACCGATAGCAGTAATGCCACTGTATTTGATCAGACGGTCAGCGGAACCTCAGCCGCCATCAGTGGTTTGGTGCACAACACCGATTACACCCTGCGTGTCATCTCATTGTTCGATGGCTTGAGTGGCCGCGCTGCATTCAGCAGCTTCACCACAGAGCTGGATCTTAGCCAGGTACCACGCGTAGAAAATCTGGCGGCCAGCAACCTCACCCATGAAAGCGCGAAGATCAGCTGGAATGCTATTCCATCGGTGTACCTGAACGCGGATTACGCCATCGAATTGCGCACACAAGGCGTGCTGGTACAAACGATTCCATCGACCGGCGGCATCACCGAGCGGACACTGACAGGCTTGAGTGCAGCGACCAACTACACAGTGAGTCTGGTAGCGCGCAGTAATGGTGTGTTATCGCCAGCGGCAACCTTGAGCTTTGTGACCAAAGAGACACCGCCTGCCTGTGACGCTACTGCGCCTTACTGTGTTGAGACCACAAGCTGCAATGCGGTGCGCATCACGCTGAATCGCAATGCGGTGTGGGCCGATATTTTGTTGACCTCGCCACTGCAATCCGGTGGATATCGCATGCCCAAAACAGCCGATGGCAAGTCCTACTTCGATGTGGCTGGTTTGAACAACGGCAGCCAAGTCAGTTTCCGGTTTACTTACTTTGATACCGTGGGGCATGACCTCGGGCCATACCAATACACACACAGCACCGCGAACTGTGGTACATCATCCAGTGCTCCCAGTTCGTCGAGTTCATCGGTACCGAGTACGTCATCCAGTGTGCCCAGTACATCGTCAAGCGTACCAAGCACATCGTCAAGTGTGCCCAGCAGTTCATCCGTCGCCAATGAGATCGGTGTGGTGAAGATGGCACCATTGGCAAATGGCGGCATGCAATTCAGTGTTCGCCTGAGTGAGCGCAAACAACAGGTGCATTTCTTTGCCCGCCGCAATGGTTTGCAGGATTATGTGATCAATGATGTGCAGGTTCAGCCAGGTGGAGAAGTCAATAATGGTGATGGCACTTACACCTATCAGGTTACCCGTAGTGGCGCTTATACCGCGGGCAATTTGGTGGAAGCGCGCTTCTATACCTTTACTCCTGCCACTGGCCAGAGCTTCTATCCTGGCCCGGTAGAAAACAGCTTGACCTCAATGACTTATCTGGGTGGCTCTTCGGCTTCCAGCCAGTCAAGTTCATCGGCACCATCGAGTGTTTCAAGTTCATCCACACCATCCAGCGTATCCAGCTCGTCGGTATCGTCATCCAGCAGCTCATCATCCGTTGCCGGTAACGGTTATACCGCTACAGCGGTTATGCCTAACGGTGCGAATGTGGCTTACACCACTACAGCGCAGTACAGTAATGGCGGTGTAAAAATTACCTTCACTACCCAGGAGAATCTGAATTGGGCGTGGGTATTTACGCCTGGTTGGAACAACATGACGCGCGTGCAAGGCAATAGCTTTGAGGTGACTATCCCCAATGTAGCGCCAGGTACTGCTATCAGCTATTACTTCACGGTCAGTACTGCATCGCGTGGTGAAGCCAACAATAACAACCAGCCGCACAGTTGGGTTGTGCAATAAAAGATTAGTTTTTGTGTGATTGTCACCGGCGCAATTGCGCCGGTTTTTTTTAGCGATGGGTTTACTTGCCCGCAGTGCAAGCTATTCAAATTTTCTTTTGGTTGTTGGTATTCAACCCATGGACTATGCTGATTTCAGGTGGGTTCATAAAGGATGATGTGATATAAAAATAACCAAATACAGGTGTGCTTCAGGTGGATAAATTAGTTTTAAGTTTTAACGATGTTCCTCTTATCCTGGTTATATTCCAGTCCTTATTGTTCTCAGTTCTGTTATTAACGGTCAATCTGGGAAAACGCCAGGCCAATTTTTTCCTCGCGATATTTCTCCTCGCCATAGGTCTTGATGCATTTGATACTTTGATCTACTGGAGCCCCAGTATCAAAGTGGCCTACCTTGATGGCGCAGTCCATATTTTTTACTGGTTGAAATTTAGCGTGTATCTCGCTGCGCCTATGCTGTTTTTTTATGTGAAGTCGATGATTGATCCCGACTTCAAACCGCGCTGGCGGGATGCAGTGCATTTATTACCGCTGCTCGCATTTCCATTATTTATTGTTGCGCTCTATACCGGCCTGACGGCAGAAGAGCGGGTGCTGGGCATTACCCAATTTGGATTGTTATTTAATGAGCCTGCATTTCAATTGCATTTATGGGCAAGACATTTGTTGTATGTGGGCTATGGCATCGCGTGTTTTTATTTGCTTTTCCAATACAAAAACCGTTTGAAGCAACACTATTCCAACATTGAAAACATCGATATGTTTTGGCTACAAATGTTAATTGGTGGCTTTTTGATGATTTGGGTATGGGTGTTTATTGCCTACTTGCTGACATTGATCAATTCATCCCAGTGGCTGGGAAATTTGATTGGTATTTCGGGCAATGTGTTTAGCTTTGTATTTGTCAACGCGCTGGTGCTTTACAGTATGGCCCATGCCAATATTGGCTATCGACAAATGCTGTTACAAGATGAAGAAAAAGCCGATGTACCTGAGCCGGAAAAATATGACCCGCTCATTATGACCAAGCTCAATCAGCTGATGAAAGACAAAGAACTTTATCTCGATCCGGAATTCACATTGGAGCAATTGGCAGAGATTAGCGAGATTTCGGTGCGCAAAATTTCGGCTGCCATTAATCGCGATGCAGGCCAAAACTTTTTTGATTTCATCAATT
The DNA here is from genome assembly GCA_002483365.1 of Cellvibrio sp. UBA7661. Classification (GTDB taxonomy): domain Bacteria; phylum Pseudomonadota; class Gammaproteobacteria; order Pseudomonadales; family Cellvibrionaceae; genus Cellvibrio. The sequence goes on along the minus strand of DLHT01000005.1, from coordinate 268,493 downwards.
CCTATCGCGTCCAAAAAGCAGCCAGTATTCTGGCTAGCCGCAATAGCAAAACCTCTATGCTGGATGTGATGGCAGATGCGGGTTTTAACAGTAAATCGACTTTCTATCGTGCGTTTAAAAAGTTTATGAATATGACGCCGACCGATTACGTAGATCAAGTCAACCGTAAAAGCTGATTGTCTATACGTCAAATAGCGTAGTGGCGCGCGCTATTTGTCGTATGGTGATTCTCCCCTCCTGCGCCTGATACTGACCCTGTTCCGGGATATTTTCCCTTATTCATCAGGAGTCAGAGCCATGGCTGAAACCATTATCAAAATAGATCTAACAAAATCCCCCTACGAAAATGAAATGATCCACAACCGTTGGCACCCGGATATTCCCATGGTGAAAACAGTAAAACCTGGCGATGATTTTATTATCGAATGTTACGACTGGACCGGCGGCCAAATTAAAAACGATGATTGCGCCGATGACGTGCGCGATGTGGATTTATCGCAAGTACATTTTCTTTCCGGCCCTGTTGGCGTTGAGGGCGCAGAGCCGGGCGATTTATTGGTGGTGGATATTCTGGATATCGGTGCCTTCCAGGAAAGTTTGTGGGGTTTTAATGGGTTTTTTTCCAAACAAAATGGCGGCGGATTTTTAACCGAACATTTTCCAGAAGCGCAAAAATCCATTTGGGATATTAATGGTATGTTTACCAAATCCCGCCATGTGCCCAACGTAGAATTCGCGGGGCTGATCCATCCAGGTTTGATTGGCTGCTTGCCATCAAAAGAAATGCTGATGGAATGGAACAAACGCGAAAAAGAACTGTACGACACCGAACCTGACCGCGTTCCCGCCTTGGCGACGCTGCCCTATGCCGACACTGCGCACATGGGAAAAATGGCTCCTGATGCTGCAAAAATTGCCGCCGCCGAAGGTGCGCGTACTGTGCCTCCACGTGAACACGGTGGTAACTGCGACATTAAAGATTTATCGCGCGGTTCCAAAATTTATTTCCCGGTCTATGTAAAAGGCGGTGGGCTGTCCGTAGGCGATTTACACTTTAGCCAGGGCGACGGTGAAATTACTTTTTGCGGCGCGATCGAAATGGCAGGCTGGATTCACCTGCGTGTGAATTTAATCAAAGACGGCATGGCAAAGTACGGGATTAAAAATCCCATTTTCAAACCCAGTCCTATCGCGCCGAAATATGATGATTATTTAATTTTTGAAGGTATTTCTGTTGATGAATATGGCGAGCAACATTATTTGGATGTGCACGTTGCTTATCGTCAGGCGTGTTTGAATGCGATCAATTATTTGACCAAATTTGGTTACAGCAAAGCCCAGGCGTATTCAATTTTGGGTTGTGCCCCGGTGCAAGGGCATATCTCGGGTGTGGTCGATATTCCAAACGCCTGCGCAACGCTGTGGTTGCCGACGGATATTTTTGATTTTGATGTTAATCCGAGTGCGGAAGGGCCAACCAAGAAAGTGACACCGGGTATGGATGTACCACTTTCAAAAGATAAATAGCATTTGTGCATAGGGCTTGGATTCCGGTATTCACTTTGGGACTCGCCGTGAATACATCCTTGTAGGCTCGAATGCTGCATCCATGCAGCATACGGTCCCAAAGCAAATACCGGAATCCAGCGTGGCAGATCCTGCTAATTTTTTTGGAGATTATGTATGCCTGTTTACGACTACAAATGCGCAGATCACGGTTTGTTTTATGAGTTGGCCGCGATACAAGACTCGAATAAGCCAATGTCCTGTCCGCATTGCAGCAAATTGTGCGCACGAGTGATTATGCTTGCGCCTGAATTTCTGGATATGAAAAAAGAAAATCGCGCGGCCCATGCGCGCAATGAGGCGGCTGTGCATGCCCCGGTGTTATCCACGCCGGAATATCGCGCTGAACAGCAAGCGCGGCGTGAACATAAGCATGGAAAGGGTTGTGGTTGTGGCGATAAGCCAATACGCAAATCGAATTTAATGTACACCGCAGGCGGGAATAAAATGTTTCCTTCAATGCGCCCGTGGATGATCAGCCACTAATGCGTTTTTTCTGGCGCGCGCAAGGTATCGATGTAATCGTTCAAGGTGCCGAATAAATCGCTGAGCAGCTCGGGTGCTTGCATACATTTTGCGGCACCCATGATGCCTTGGTAGCTTGCCATGATAAACATCGCGATTTTGGTGGGATTTATATCGGCGCGTACATGCCCTTGTTGTTGACCAAGCTCCAGCGAGCCAACGATAGATTGGTAAATAGACTCCATCACCTTTTCCAACCGTTCATGAAAGCCTTGATCGATTGCGGCCATTTCCTGATTCAAATTGTTGAGCGGGCAACCTTTAAAGCATTCCTCGTTTTTATAGCACTCGGCCTTGTCCAGGAACATTTGTTGGATGGCAGTAAGAGGGTCAGAGTACTTGCTGGCGTATTCATTCCAATTGGTTTGGATGTGCGTCATCAAAATTTCATCGACTACCGCATAACCCAGTGCAAGTTTATTTGGGAAGTGGTGATAAAGAGCCCCTTTGGCAAGATGGGTTTTTTGCAAAATGGCTTCAATACGCATGCCTTGATAGCCATTCTGGTAAATTTCTTCCTGCGCCGCCTCGAGAATTCTGGTGCGGGTGTGTTCTGCATTGCGTTCGGTAGCCATAAGATTCTCGTGGGTATCAATAGATATTATTGTTGTAAGTGTTCATGACATCCCGGTGAAGTATCTCAATGTCTTTTATCTATTTGCTATGTGTTGCGTTGCATGTAGTCCTGTAACTGGCGCGCCGTTAGAGTGACGGCGCTTTCAGAGTCACTACTGCAGATTTCAAACTGCGGGTAAAACCGGCAAATAGCAATAACAGACAGGCATTAAGTTCCAGCGTTTCTTCAAACCACAAAGATAGACCCTTATCGATATTAAAGAGTTCCTTATCAAACGGCCAGCCACAAGCGTAAAGCACACAGGCGCTCAAGCTGATCACAATAGTCGGTGCCAATAGAATCCGGTCAAGGTTGCGCAGGACCGTTTTAAAGCGGCGCGACATGTGCACAATAAAACCCAGCATCAATAGCAGCGCAGTAGCGCGCAGGCCTTTTTCCAATACATCCCAGTATGCACTTGCACCCAAGCGGTCAATATCAACCTCGCGCAAGAACAGCATAAATGCAAATAACGCCAAGCCAACACGAATATCCCGTTGTAATCCAGGCATTGGTGTACGTGATGCTTGTACTCCCTGCACTACTGCAGCAAGCAATAAAAAGCCGCCTTGTGCCAACTCCAATAATGCATTTTCGGCAGTAACCAAAGGATTGTGCAACCACAGCTCATAGCTGATGGTGGTGCTGATCGCGAGTAAGCCTGCAATAAAAAAAGCGAGTGCGATGAATTGTACGCGTTGGGTGTAGCTCATCAGCTCAATAGAAAAAGGCTGAAGATCCGTTAAGTGATAGGGAGTGCGCAATTCGAGGGTTTGGAAGCTTTGCAGTAATGGCATGTGTGCCAGCGATGATTTAAAACAGTTGTTCATTTACAAATGGATTCCTTGGGTGGCTTATGTTTTCTTGGTGTGAGGTTATGCCGTACACCAAGTGCTAGGTTCGCTGCGGCTGACTGAATCGGGACTGAAAGCAATTGGCTGCGATACCTGATGTGAAGTTCCTTTTTCTCCGTTATTAAATGAGTCTTGCGGGCGATCAATTTTGATCAACCGACCAACTGGTCGGTTGATATTTAATAACAGACCGTACGGTCTGTCAACTCGTCGTGGCAATGTAAAGATCTGTTCTGTATAGAAAAATCCCGTTGTGCTTAAGTCTGATTTAAGTTTGGATCGCTAATTTGTTGTCGTTACTCTTGCTGATTGGCTAAGCTGCATTGGTTGTCAATTGATGGAAGATGTATCTATGCAGTCGCGTTCCCCGCTCAAGAAGTTGTTGGCCCTTGCAATTTTTGTCCTGGCTCTGGCGTTACTTAATGGCCTGAACAAACAACAATTATTGGATGCCGAATCTGCGCGTGAGCAGTTGCCTTTAACTGTTGCGCATGAATATGTGGCGGGCTCTGATGTCCTGATTGTTGATGCTTTTAATAATGGCCGCTCAAATGTGCAGCTGGCTGGAGCAGGGAGGGTGACTCGTGCGTTGCCTGATGACAACAAAGGCAGCCGCCATCAGAAGTTTTTAGTATCACTTGAATCGGGGCATTCGTTACTGATTGTGCATAATATCGATCTTGCGCCGCGTATCGAGGGGTTGCGTGAGGGCGATGAAATAGAATTCTATGGTGAATATGAATGGAACAACAAAGGTGGTTTGATCCACTGGACCCATCATGATCCCAAGGGAGTACACCCCGGTGGCTGGCTTAAACACCGTGGACGTGTTTACCAATAAGCTATAAATAAAATATCTAACAAATACCAAAAACACTTGCAGAGGAAATTGAATGAATACTATCCAGAATCCCAGCCGCTATAGTCCGATCTTGATTGGTTTACACTGGTTTATGTTTGTATTGATGGTAGTGGTTTTTGCCACTATTGAGATGCGCAGTCTTTTTCCTCGCGGCAGTGATCCTCGCGAGTTGGTGAAAGTGCTGCATTTTATGTTGGGTATTTGCGTGTTGTTGTTGGTTGTGATCCGTTTGGCGGTGCGCTTGTCAGGCAAGACGCCGGCAATTATTCCCACCCCAAAACCATTGGAAAAATGGCTGGCAACTTTGATGCATCTATCGCTTTATGCATTTATGATTTTTATGCCAATTGCAGGTTGGATCATTCTGAGTGCTGAAGGACATGGTGTTCCTTTTTTTGGATTAGAGCTGCCGCCGCTGGTTGATAAAAATCCGGCTTTGGCCGAACAAGTAGAAGACTTGCACAAGCAAGTCGGAGAAATTGGTTACTATTTGATAGGTCTTCACGTTCTGGCTGGGTTATTTCATCACTACGTTAAACGTGACAATACAATGGCCCGAATTTCACCATTCAAGCCTAAATAATCTATTTTTGATTTTTCTACTGGAGTTTTGCCATGCGTCATCGCGAAGGTCACAGATCCCATCATTCCGGTTGGTTGCGTGCTGCCGTGCTTGGCGCAAACGATGGCATTATCTCTACCGCCAGTCTCATGATGGGGATGGTCGCGGCGGGGGCATCAAACAGTACGATTTTGCTCAGTGGCGTCGCGGGTTTGGTTGCAGGTGCCATGAGTATGGCTGCAGGCGAATATGTTTCTGTATGCTCGCAGGCCGATACTGAGGCGGCAGATATTGCGCGTGAGACACACGAACTGGCAACTGATGAAGCGGGCGAGTTGCATGAGTTACAAGAAATTTATGTGGCACGCGGGCTCACGCGTGAATTGGCGAGTGAGGTCGCAAAGCAATTGATGGCACATGATGCACTTGCTGCCCATGCGCGCGATGAGTTGGGTATTACCGATATGTTTACTGCGCGGCCGTTACAAGCGGCGCTCACCTCCGCCTTTACCTTCTCGGTAGGGGCGGTGATTCCGTTGGTGATAATACTGCTTCATCCAGCGCAATTCCTGGGCTTTGCGATTGCTTCTTGCACTTTGCTTGCGCTGTTGCTGCTCGGTGGGCTGGCGGCAAAGGTGGGCGGAGCTAATGTGCTGGTTGGTGCAATGCGCGTGGGTTTTTGGGGGGCAGCTGCCATGGCCATGACCACTGCGGTGGGTTACTTGTTTGGGGTTGCGGCTTAACCGGTTTATTGATCAAAAATGTGAGCAATCACTTCGCTCATGGCTTGGTTGATACGATTAAATTTTTGCGGGCTGGCCAATATGGAGTCGGCGCTTTGCGTGTAGTGTGAGCCATCGATATCGCTGGCGCAGTTTTCAATCAAAGCCTGTGCAGAAGCGGGTGTTGTTTCCAGGTGGAATTGAAATCCGTACACGTGATTTTTATAAACGTACGCCTGATTCAGGCAACCTTCGGTGCGTGCAATATGCAGTGCCCCCGGTGGGATCGCGAAGGTATCGCCATGCCAATGAAATACGTCCGGGTATTTGGCCAAAATGCGGGCGATAGGGTGGCCACTGGCTTCGGGTTCAATACTCAGTGGCAACCAACCAATTTCCTTATGGGCGTTGCGGGTCACTTTTCCGCCTAATACATCTGCAATTAATTGCGCCCCCAGACAAATGCCTAGCACGATTTTTCCAGCATCAATCGCTTGCTTGATCAGGGTTTTCTCATCCGCCAGCCAGGGATAAATGGCTTCATCGTAAATCCCCATTGGTCCTCCCATCACAACCAGTGCATCAAAACTATTGAGCGCCGGTGCTACATCCCCCCGGTACCAATGGGTGGTTGTGACGGAGTAGGTGCGTGCCTGAAAGTCACTGGACATACTGCCAATATCTTCAAACGGGACGTGTTGCAGGCTGTGGATTCTCATAAACGGCTCCTTTTACTCGTTGATTTAGCACAGTCGGTATATAAAACGGTACAGGGAAAGGCAGGATTATGCAGAAACCCTGCCATTTGAGCCCATTAATTCGGCTGTGTTGGCGTCAAAGCCGCTGAATATCAGATGATTGGTGTATACTCAAATGAGTTTGTGCGCGCAAAAACTGGACAATTTGCGCACTTCTTTAGCTGCCGTAGCGGTGTTGTCTCGCCTCATGCGATCCTCGGTAGCGCTCACAACAGGTATGTCTGCGTGACTGCCTCCTCGTCTTGTAATGCAATAAACTTTGGTGAATAGATTGATCGGAAATTTCTTTAAAAAATTAATAGGCTCTGGCAAGCCGGATGCAAAAGAATCGCCAGCCAGCCCCGCGAGTGACAAATCCTCCTCTCCTAAAAAGCCCAGTGATCGTAATTCAGGCCGAAAAAATGCCAATGGCCGCAATAACCGTGGTCAGCGCCCTGCCCATCAAGCAGAGCATAAAACTGCCAAGCCCGATCAGTTGCGCGATCCAGCTTCCACCAAACAAAACAAGCCCGCTCAAGAGCGCCGCAAGCGTCCGGTTAAAATTGACCACGGCCCTTGGGATATTTCCGAATTCGTGGTGGAGCCACTTGAGGGGAAAACCCGCTTCCATGATTTGGATCTTGAATTACCGCTGATGCGCGGTATTGCTGAATTGGGCTTTAAATATTGCTCGCCTATTCAAGCCCAGTCCTTGCCTTATGCCCTGCAAGGAAAAGATGTTGTTGGTAAAGCGCAAACCGGTACAGGCAAAACGGCCGCTTTTTTGACGACGATTATCGATGATTTGCTGAAAAACCCGATCGGGGAAAAGCGCTATGCAGGTGAAGCGCGTGCATTGGTGATTGCACCGACACGTGAACTGGTTATGCAAATTGCAGAAGATGCAAAAGGCTTGTGCAAATATACCGACCTGAAAATTCACACCTTGGTTGGCGGTATGGATTACGTCAAGCAACAGCGCCACCTACATGAAGATTTGGTGGATATTCTGGTGGCGACACCGGGCCGTCTGCTGGATTTTTGTGGCAACAAAGATGTGTATCTCGACCAGCTTGAAATTCTGGTGATCGATGAAGCTGACCGCATGCTCGACATGGGCTTCATCCCACAAGTGCGCCAAATCGTTCGCCAAACCCCCAAGCGTGAAGATCGCCAGACATTGTTTTTCTCTGCCACATTTACGGATGACGTACGCAATCTGGTGGAACAGTGGACCTACAAACCCGTCACGGTAGATATTGAACCGGAATCGGTTGCTAACGCGCGCGTTGACCAGCATGTGTATCTGGTATCGACCGAAGAAAAATACACGCTGCTGTATAACCTGATCCAACAGGAACATGCGGAAAGCATGATCGTTTTTGCCAATCGCCGCGACGAATGCCGCGATCTGCAGGAACGATTGGTTCGCCACGGTATCAAGGCGGGTTTGCTCTCGGGTGAAATCGCACAGAACAAACGTGTATCAACACTCGATGCATTTAAATCGGGTGAGATCAAAGTGCTGGTCGCAACCGACGTTGCAGGGCGCGGGATTCATATCAGCGGTATTAGCCATGTGGTGAATTTCACCTTGCCGGAAGAGCCGGAAGATTACGTGCATCGTATTGGCCGCACTGGTCGTGCAGGTAAAAACGGCACATCGATCAGTTTTGCTTGTGAAGATGATGCGCTGTTACTGGAGCCGATCGAACGTTTGCTGGGCAAGCCGATTAAATGTGAGCAGCCTCCGGAAGAATTGATGCTCGCGCCACCCGATAGCCCACCTGCGCCACCGCGCTCACGCACTGAGCGCTACAGCAATCGTTCTGTGGGCAACCGCCCTGGTGCCAATCGCAACCGTAGGCCGCGCCACTAAGCGTATCTCGCTGCTCTTACTCAATAATGGTTGGCGAGCGTGATCGCCAATCAAAAAGCCGGAGGTTAAGTATGAATTTGATGCCGGTGCTCTTTGTGCCTCACGGTGGTGGCCCCATGCCTTTACTGGGCGATGCCAATCACCGTGAGTTAACGCAATTCATGCAATCACTCGCTGCAGATTTACCTCGCCCGGAAGCGATTCTGGTGGTTACTGCACATTGGGAAGAAGAGGTTGTCAGCATTACCAACGCACCCGCACCGGGTCTGTTGTTTGACTACTACGGCTTCCCTCCCGAGAGCTATGAGTTTGCGTATCCTGCCCTTGGCAATCCCTCTTTAGCAAAACAAATCCAGCAACTATTGGCTGCGAATACTATTGATGCGCGTTTGGATAACCATCGCGCTTATGACCACGGTACTTTTGTACCGCTGATGTTGATGTATCCCGCCGCCGATATTCCTGTCGTACAACTTTCGCTGCTGTCCTCCCTTGATCCTGCTGCGCATATCGCATTAGGTAAAGCGCTTGCGCCTTTGCGTGAGCAGGGCGTGTTGATTCTGGGCTCGGGGATGTCCTTCCATAACATGCGAGCTTTTTTCTCCAACGACCCGAGTGTCAGGGGTAAAAGTGAAACCTTTGACCAATGGCTGTCAGAGACGGTGACTGCTCCGCAGCTCGATAATCCGGAGCGCGAATTGCGTTTGCGCGAATGGGCCTCTGCACCCCAAGGCCGTTTTAGTCATCCGCGTGAGGAGCACTTGTTGCCCTTGCATGTATGTTGGGGAGCTGCCAGCCAGCGCTCACCTGTTGCCGCGCAAAACTTCAACGGATTGTTGTTTAATACGGCAATTTCAGGGTTTATCTGGCGTTAAATAATCGCCACTGTGGTGGCTTGGCGCGTTTTCCCGAAACTTGGCTACACTCAATGGAAACTTTGCAAAACCATTGGGTAATGTTCCATGAAAAAAATTCTCATCGTTGAAGACAGCGATATGGTGATGAAAATTCTGCGCCATTTGGTGCAGAGTGCATCACTGCCTTATGAGGCTGTCTATGCAACAAACCTTGCGCAGGCAACTGCGATCTATGAGCAAACCCCTAACGATTTTTTTGCTGCACTAGTGGATTTGAATTTGCCCGATGCGCCTAATGGCGAAGTGGTGGATTTTACACTCAGTAAAAAAATTCCCACCATTGTGCTTACGGGTTCTTACGATGAAAAACGTCGCGAGCAATTATTTGCCAAAGGGATTGTGGATTACGTAACCAAAGAAGGGCGCTACGCTTACAGCAAAGCAATCGGCATGATCCAGCGCCTTGAAAAAAACCAACACATTAAAGTATTGGTTGTGGATGATTCGGATGTATCGCGCAAACATATGGCGAATTTATTCCGTCGCCATTTATTTCACGTATTGGAAGCGGTTGATGGTGTCGATGCCATTAAAGTGATGCTGGAGAATAGCGACATTAAATTGCTGATTACCGACTACAACATGCCAAAAATGGATGGCTTTGAGTTGGTGCGCAACCTGCGTTACAAATATGACAAAACCGATTTGATTATGATTGGTGTGTCCGGCGAAAGTAATGAGGCGCTTTCTGCTAAATTTATTAAACACGGTGCCAACGATTTTTTGCGCAAGCCATTTCATCCGGAAGAATTTTATTGCCGCATTATTCACAATGTGGAATCGCTTGAGCTGGTTGAACAAATTACTTACAACGCCCAGCGCGACCATCTCACCGGTTTATTTCATCGCTCCCATTTTTTCAATGTCGCACGCGACATGTATAAAACTGCAGTGGAAAAAGCAGTACCGCTTTCCATGGCGATTATTAACATCGACCATTTTAGTGATATCAATGAGCGCCACGGCAATGCCTGGGGCGATGTGGCGCTAAAACATATCGCAACCAGCCTGAATAATATGCTGGGGCGTTTTCTGCTCGCGCGTGCCGACAGTGATGATTTTTATGTGCTGATGCCGGGGTTGGATCATGAAAAAGCGGCGGCTTTACTCAGTAAAGTAAAACAATTATTGGCCGCCGATGATTGTGTGATTAATGGTGAGGCAACACGTTTTTATTTCAGTGCAGGCGTTACCTGCCACATGGGGCAAAGTCTGGATCAGCAAATTGCGCGAGCCAACACTTACTTGCGCAATGCAAAAGAATCCGGCGGCAATATGATTGTGGATGATGGTGATGCTGAAGAGTAACAACGGGGAAGCGAGTCTGTATTCCCCTCTTTGAAAAAGAGGGGGTAGGGGAGATTACGTCGTCCTTTTTTCAGAGCGCTTTAACGATGTACTGGCCGCCCAGCAATGGCTCATCTACCACATGGCCGACACTATGGCCCGGGTAAACTTCCATTAAATAAACTTTGCTGCGACGTTTGATCATGCGCGTAGCGTAGCGTTGGTATTGCCCGGTTACTGGTTCGTAGACCAGTTGATAAAGCTCCAGTGCATCCCCTGTTTGCAGTCCATTGTTTGTGCCACTGTGGATCACTAATTTATCCCGTCCTGCCTGAGTATCCACCCGCGCAATAAATGGCTGGCATTGCAATGCACCGGCTAATTCATCGCTCGCTTTTCCTACTAAATATTTTACCTGTTGGCCGTAATCCGTTTGCCAGAATGCAGGCGCTGCAAATCCAGCTTTGGTATTGGCGGATGAGTTCCATTTTCCATAGGTTTTATATTGTTTGGCAAAAACTAATTGTCCGGTAATGCTGTCGCGCACTTTTAGCGTAAAGCTAAATTGGCGGCTGCGTTTATCAAAGCGGCTGCTGAATTTAAACGTATCGTGTACGCCACTGACAAAGCGTGTGTATAAACCGGGTTTGGCGACGGAGTCTGGATTGACGAGCGACATGTCGTCGACCTCACCACTGACCAAATATTGTGTATTCGATTGACGACCCAGGGTTTGGATTTGTTCGGATGCATCCAGCTCATTGTTGCCATTTGGTGAAAAGCTTTGCCCAAATTCCAGTACTGCAGGCACACCGTGACGATTGCGTAAATTAGCGCTGAGCAACATAGGAAGATGTTGTTCTACATTGGAAAGTGCACCAAGGTTGCTGGAGGCAATACTCAAGCGTGGGAAGCTGAAAAAAGCCAGATTTTTTTGGTAACTGTTGGTGTAGGCCTGTGCACATTGGAAGTTGGTAGGAATGGTTTGCCCACCCCCTATGAAGTTGCCTTCAATTGTGGTGTAGGGTGTTTGGGTTGTCGTGCTTGCAGTATTGATCTGGGGAGCTGCAGGTGCGGCGGTAACTACTGTTGATGTAGCTTGTGCAGGGGCAGCTTGCTGAACCTGGGCCTGACCGGTCGCATCGACCCTGACGGTCTCTTCGGTGATGATGCTCGCGGTTGTATTTGCAGGTGGCGCGCCCGCGGGTAAACCGGGCTCCTGACCAATAGCAGACATCTTGCTAACTTCATTGAGCAGAAAATCCAGATCGCCCTCCAGCTTGGCAAGCTTGTCGATACTGGGTTTGGCTTCACGCCATTCCTCCATCGTTTGTTGCAGTTGGGCATCATTAACCTTGCCGCTTCCGCCGGCCTGCCCCGGACGAAAAAAAGCGTTGCATCCCCCCAGGCAGACTAGCAATGCCCAGGTTGTCAGCTGCAATCCCAGTGAGGTCCGGCGCGTGGCAGGATTATGTGGTTGTACTCTAGACATCTTTCTCACCTAGTTTCTGGCGGTTAACTGAGTGCGGGTCAGCTGGTCAAAATCAGAAGCGCTGTAGTCGGCTACCAGGCAGGAAATACCGGCGGCTTTGAGTTGACGGCAGCGGGTTTGGGCTTGTGTCTGGGTTTCAAATCCACCCAATTTCAAGCGGTAATAATCCTTGTTGTTGACATAGGCATGCTGAAAATTGGGTTGTAAATCCGCCAGTAAGTCGGGGTTTTGGGCATAGAGCTCCTGCCAGACAACCGGTAGTTGGTGCTTGTCAGGAATAGAGGCAACCTGCAGTGCGTACTGGGCATTATGAGCGGGGGATTCATTCCACTCCGTTTGCGCTTCCGGTACAGATGCGGTTTCAACCGGCAACGCGGCGACCGGGGTAGGTTGCGCAACAGGGCTGGTTTGCTCTATTTCGGGTGAGGCACTTGAGTGCAGCGCAGGGCCCGACTCAATTTGCACGGGAAGCCCTTGGTCAATGGGTGCTAGTGCAACCTGTTGTTCGCCACCTTCTGATCCATCCAGTGCTTCATTCAGTTTGCCCAGCTGGCCGAGCAGCAAGTTCATTTCTTCCTCGATGGTGAGCATGCGCTCAATACCCGGCTTCATGCTTTTCCATTCCTGCAGCATTTGCTGGACTTCGGGCGAGTTGTTTGCAGCCGATGAGCTGGTCGGATTGCCGGCGCAGGCACTGATCAGCAGCGCGCTTGATACAACCAGCATCAACCTGAAAGTGCGATCAAAATAGACTTTATTCATGATGGTATCGCTCTTGTTAATACTTAAAGTCCATGTATTGGACTTCGCAGTTGAGTTTGTGGACTAGCAAAGGCGCACAGGCGGCCCTGGCTTGTTGTTCGGCGGTTGAGTTTTGTGCTTGAACTGACGGGAAGTAAGCCAACCCCAACAGATGGTTGCTTACCTCGGGCTGCCGTATATAAAACGGCTGCTGGATGAAACTGCCGCCCATGCGTTGGCGCAGAATGTGGTAATAAAGTTTGAGCATACTGGTGTTGCGGAATTGTCCTGCGATAGCCACATAACCTTTGGCTTCATCGAGCGGGCGCAGTACAAAATCGACACCGGCGATGACATCGCCATCAGATGAAAATCCCAGTTGCTTATTGGCAGTTTTCAGGCCGCGTCTGTCGATGTAGCTTTCATCCACCTTGAGCGTGTAGTTGCCGGGTTTTACGTTGGTAAACAGGTAGTAACCGTCATACTCAGAGCGGGTGGTGGCTACGATGGCATCATTTTTATCGACAAGATTAAGCATGATGTAAGGGGCAACATCATTTTTTCCATCCGCCTTGTTGAAGTAAATCACACCCTCTACTTCGCCGGCTTTTACAACGGGTAGTTCAACTGTTTCTACATAACCTTTACGCGCCTTGATTGCCACACCGGGTATAGCAGTAATCATGAACGGGCCATCAAGGGTGGATTCATCCACGACTATGTCGGTTTTGGTGTTGTTATACAGGGAACTTAGAACGGCTACGCCTGACTCATTGGTTTGTTCTTGTCTAAACGCTTGTACGGCTTTGACGGTTGCGTTCTCAATAGGGCGTTCGTTTACATCAAAAACGCCATTCATATTAAGGTCTTCAAAAACCCGCACTGCGGCGGCACCGGATTGGGAAATCGGGCGGCCAGAGGTAAACACGCTGCGGCCAAGTGGCTCGTATCCCAGGCTAAAACGGAGTCCAATACCAGCAGACCAGGAGCCATCCTCGTTGTAGCCTGCATTAGTATTTAAATAAAACGCATCTTTGTTCCAATTTAGGCCCAGATTGATTTGGTATTTGTCGGTCAAGTTGTAGTGGGAATACCTGAGTTCACTATTCAGACTCTGTGACCAGGTGTAATTTAAGGCTCCACCATAGCTATAGACTTCATTGGTGGGTTTTACCTCATAGTTGGTAAACATCCGGGTATGAAGTCGGCCGAAGTTTTTGCGGTACATAAAGGTACCGGTAAGGCTGTCTTCTTTTGCCTGCATCAGTTCAGGGTTAAGTAATGGATCAAGCTCTGTCTCCAACGAGACATCTTTGTGTAGGGTGAGGCTATTGGATAAATAACCTAATCGAGTACCAAGGCCGATACCATTTTGGAAGTATTCCTTACGGGTGTCTGCTGCCTTTTCGTCGAGTCTGTACCATGAGTTTTGATAACTGATAGGTAACCAACTGCCAGTGAACAACTGGCCGGACATAGTCGCCCGGCTTTCATCGCGATTGCTGATGTCGCCGCTAGTTGGCGATAGCACTTCGGCACGGTTGAAATTGAAGGAGTAGGATGTATTCCACAGCCGTGTACGGTAATTGTAATCCTGGCTTTGCAGTTCATCTTTATCTTGCAGAAAGCGCGCGCTCAATAAACCTAACTTGCCAAAGCTTGCACTGGTTCCCAGGGACACAAATTGTTGGGTTTCGCCTTCCCGGGGTTCAAATACGGAGCTGCCCAGATTGAGCGCCAGCCAATCCGTTACCCCATAATCCAGCACTGTACTGGCGATAAGGCCGCGTTGGGTTGGGTCGTCGGCATAAGGTGTCACATTAAAAACAGACTCACCGGCTTCCACCAGCGAGAAGCGATACATCCCCTGGCCCGCTGAAACAGTGTTTCCCTCCACCAGATACGATTCTGTTTTAGTTTCACGCTGCCCCTGTGGGCCATAGAAAATCAGCTCGAAGTCATTGTTGCCGTAATCCAACAGGGTGTCATTAAACTCATAGCGACCCTCGCTAACGCCCAGTCGCTGATCAATAAGCACACCGTTGCGGTAAAGCTCTACATCCCAACCCACCTGGATTTCACCGGTAATATTGACCTTGCGGTTATCGGCTAATTGATTAATGGGAGTATTTCCAAGACTCAAACCCCTGCTCATGGCCAAGGTATTACCAAAACCGGCGTTAACAGGAACAATGTCGCCAAACGCATACTCAGTAGCACCCAGCGGCCCTAATAAATCGCCGCTGTCGGATTGGCGCGAAAACGTCAACCAGGCATCGCTCAAAGAATCATTTTTGTTACCAGCCAAAAACAATTCGGTATTGAGAAACGCCAAATCATGGTTGGCGAGTATTGAGTAGTTCGCTGAAGTAATGTGATCTTTTTGTGGTTCTGTGCCTGCAGGCGCGGTAACAGGGGGCGGAGTGACCATTTCTGCTTCCTGTACCCAGGTTTGCACATCCAACATGGGAGGAGAGAATGCCTGATACCCTGATTTTTGCAGCGGCATTATCGACTGGGTATTTATACCCGCAGTAATGGGTGGCTTGTTGAGCCGCTCAAGGCGTTGTTGTATGGGAAGTTTATCTTTGGCGGACAAAGAGAGCTTGAGGGTTTCCTCGTTCAGCTCATAACTCAACTCAAACCAGCGTGAAATTTCATTCAGCTCAACCAGTAAGTCCGCCTCCATAATGTAGTCATCAGTGGCGACCTTATAACGGCTTGAGCCAAGCGTGACGGCCAAGTGTCCATCGGGCTGGCGCGTCAGGTTAAATCGGTTTTTCTCACTTTGATACCAGCCTTCAGCGCTGACCGCTGTAGTGTTCACATAAATGGGAATCTCAACAATCTGTAAAAAGTCGCTCAGGCTAATCTTTAAGCCCTGTTCACTTTTGATTGCAAAAATGCTGGTCATTTCCTGACCATCAATCCAAACCGATAAGATCAACTCTTCACCAGCGCTGAAGCGGCTTGTGGTGTCTGTTGGCGCGTTAGTTAATTCAGTGTCAGAAACACTATTATCGGTAACGATACTGGAGGAAGAGTCAAAAGTTTGGCTTGGTGCGGTATTGGGGAGGCTAACTTTTGCCGCCTCCGTCTGCGCAGCAAGGGCGAGTTGCTGCGCATTGTGATTGGCATATTTCTGTTTGATGCTTTTGAAAATAGTCTGAAGATTATTGTTAATTTCGGTCAGTTCGGAGCTTGCAGCTTCTGCTACATTAGACAAAAAAATCGTTACTAAACAAACTATTATCGCATTTTTTCTGTGGTTGATAACGGGTGCTTTTTGCGATTTTTTGCCCATCTCTGCCTGCTCAATTGACTGTTTTTATCATGCTCCTGCTGATATTGAAGGTTTTGTCAAAGAAAACTTGTCCGCGGAAATTTTTGACGCCTTCATATACAACACGAAGCTTTCCATCGGTTGCTGCAAAGTCCGCGCCAACCCAAATAAGAGAGGTTTTTGCTGATGAGAGTTCAGGCCAAAAGTTGTAGTCGGCTTGCTTGGCAATTAATTGCTCTTTGCCACCATTGGGTGTCCAGTAAGCGCTGATATTGCCAATCACAGAATGGATGCCCTTGCGTGACAAATTGACATTCACCGAACCATCTTTTTTGTTCGGATTGTAGGTGATAGAGGCGTTGTCTATGGCAAAGCTGTAATCCGGCGAGCCTTGTTGAATCACAATCGGAATGGCGAAGCTAAGTACAATGTTCACCGACATAGTTGATGCATTAGGATCCAGACCCTCTTCCTGTGTTTTTGGTGGCAAGGCCTTGAAGGCTAAATGGGAGCGGTATTCACCTGTTGCCAAGTTCTGCGGCCTCCGGATAGCTATTTTTACGGTTTGGCGTTCATTAGGCTTCAGGGTGACTTGTTTGGGTGAGAAGCGCAGCATGCTGCTGGCTATTGGTAAGCCCGCAGCGGCCTCTGCTGTCAAATTGGTATAGCCCCCTTCCGGTTTGGCCTTTTTCTCTTCCCACCCCAAGCGATAAGTCGTTGTTACCTGGGAAATGTTAATGAGAGTGACGTCTGCCGTGCGGTCATTAGGGTTGATCTGCACCCGGGTAGGGTTGATTAGTAAATTGGCCCAGCCTGATTGGGAAATCAGGCTTAACAGTAGGCTGGCTAGTATGGCTTTAAATGAGGTGTTGAGCATTTCTCAAATCCTTATCGGTTTTGTTGAATAGAGAAAAATTAATAATCTAGATTAATGTTCAGATAAATGGTGTAGCTAGCGCCGCTGTAGTAATTGTTGGCAGGATTGCCTGAGGTGCTCAGCGTCCCCCCTAATGTAAACTGTCCGCGACCATTGGCGCCCAGATTGATGGCAGAAGGTATGTCCACCGAGGTCAGTGAAAATTGTGCGGTTTGCGGGTAGGCCATCGATGAAGTTGCAGGTAAATCCACTGAGAGATTGACGGTGGTATAAGGTGGAAAATCGGTCAGGGTAAATGCGCCGGGCGAGCCAGGCTTAATGATAAAAATATGGTTGGTGCTCTGGGTTGATCCATTGCGGTACACGCTGACAGTACTGACAAGGGTATTACTGCGCACTGCTATTTCACCGAAGTCGAGTGGGCGGTCAATAATAAAATCCGCAGCCGCGGAAGCTGACGCGAATATAAGCCCAAACACCCAGTTCTGTTTTTTCAACATAATTCCCCGCATAAAAAAGCCTTCAAACCTGTATCAGGTTGAAGGCTTTAGCATGTCAAAGCCTATTAATAATTAATAGGTTACTGAAACATCAAAATCGCCGGTGTACGCCAGATCCTGATAGTTACTGGTAGTCGGGCCGGATGGGTCGGTAATCAAAGTTGCGCCTACGTTAAAGGTCGCACCACCGCCTGCATCTGTGGAGATTGTGGTTGTAACAGCACCAGGAGTACCTGAGGTTTTAAAGGCAGTGAAGTCAACCAGTTGGAATTGTGCTGTGCCTGGGCCAGTCGAAGCAGTCAAGTCTTCAGCAGCACTGGGTAATGCCAGCTGTAATGTCGTGAAAGGAGCAACACCGGCGATGGTAAATACTGGGCGAGCCGGAGTGCCGCCTACAGCTTGCAAGGACAAACCATTGGTAGTATCCGTTTTGGTGGTACACGCAGTGTTATAGGCTGCAACTGTACCTGCGGGGGTAATCAGTGTTGCTGCGCCTGCACTTGCTGGCAACTGCAAGCCAACACAGGTAGCTGCAGTAGGACTTGCTTTAGCGCGAACCTGACCAAAATCCAGTGTGCCAGTAAAGGTGAAGTTAATGGCGTTATTAACAGTAACAGTGGCAGGTACGGTAACTGTTTCTGCCATTGCCAGGTTTGCGCCAGCAAGCAATGCTGCAGCGCTAAGACCTTTCAATAGTTTTACGTTTGTTGGTTTCATAATGAAAACATCCTATAGAAAATTGATCAAAGTTACTTAAGGAAAAACGCCCTTCAGACAGCTGCAAAATGCAAGGCGTATTAAAATATCGACAAAACGTGAGAAAGCTTTAACTATTGGTTGTAACTTAATGATTAGGCTAATTATTGCGCGTTTTTGCCGCTTTTTAATGCACCTAAGCATCGGGATTTCATTTCCTTATTCCTTTTGATGCATATGAAAATATGCCAATAGTTATGAATTGACTATATATCAGGATCCCACTATTTCAAGGCGAGCGAATAAATGATTTTGATCAGTTGGATGGATGTTTAATTTCTTTGATCCAATAAAAAGTGGCACCGGCAACAGCGATTGGCGTAACAAAAATATTCAATACAGGAATCATGCTTCCCAACAGGATGATTCCACCGTAGGAATAACTGGTTAATGGTTTTTTATTCAAGCGGCGGCGCAACTCGCGAAAACTGAGTTGGTGGTTGTCTGCAGGATAATCTGAATATTGAACTGCCATGCACCAACAGCTCCAGATAGCAGCAATAAATGCACCGAGTAAATTTGCGCCGGGAATAAAAAATAAAATAAAAAAAATAATAAACACCAATGCGCCGCGGCTAATAAAGTACCAAAGTTTTATCGTTTCGCGCTGTAGTGTGCGGGGTATTAACTGGCTCCAAGGTTCATCGGGTGGAGCCGTACCGGTTAATTGTGCTTCAATTTTTTCTGCGAGCAACCCAAAAAAAGGCGCGGCTAAAAAATTGGTAATAATGTTAAAACTATAGCCGTATACAATTAAAAAAATAAAGGCTACCAGCGGCCATAATAACCAGGCAAACCAATCCAGCCAGACGGGTGACCACTCCAGAATCTGCGCAAATACATCGCCAAATAGATTCCACAAATAAGCCGTCACCAAAAAGAAAATCAGGATGTTGACTATAAGCGGAATTAAAATAAATTTGCGCATGCCTGGCTGCGTAATTAGCTTTGCGCCTGCAAGAAAATAATCAATTGCTTTGCCGGGTGAGCCTTGCATTTATTTGCTCCTTTTAAGTTGAGCGATAATCCAGTTGCCAAGAGTAAATATCAACCCCGCAATTGCGCCGTATGTATGGGATTCAACAGCAACTGCTGCAGGAATAAGTGATTGCAGATCCGTCGCATGATAACCCACACTGTTTTCATGAGTAAGTTTTGCAATCACGAGGATTAATCCAAGAGATCTAATCCATACAGGATAAGCGCGAGTTTGCAACAGTCCTGCGACTATTAATCCATGAATGGCTCCTGACAAACCTGCATAGGGTTTATATTCAGGGTTTAATAAGTAGATTCCCAGTCCAACACAAAAGCAGCACCAAAAAAATAAGATAAAGAATTTTTTTGCGGAATCATCGATAAAGAATGCCAGTGTGCACAATAGAAGTGCTGCAGTATTCATTGCTGTATGCACCCAGCCAAAATGTACAAGATTGGCAGTCAATAAGCGCCATAACTCTCCGGACGATACCTTCTCTGTATCCAGGCTGAGCAAATTAAATAAAGATTCCTCGAACATTGTGAGAGCGAGAAGTGCAATTGAAAGCATGATCGATATTGTGAGAGAGGGTGTGAGCGATATTTTTTTCATGGGCGTTGTAGCTCTTCACAGGCGTTATAATTCTTCATAGATGTTGTAGTTCGCTAGTCTGTCTAGGTGGCTCGCAGCCCCGTGAATGGTAAGTGCTCCAGGATTCTGCCCCCGGATTTTTATGCCAGATTTTATCGTAAGCAAAAAGATGTTTATAAAAATGATAGCCACTGCCAATATATAGATGAATTCCTACGTTATCCGAACATTCGATTGGGCGAGCGGTGGATGCCATGGCATAGGTGATATCAATACTGCCTGCATAGGGTGGGATAATGACTGGCTTGCATCCCCATGCATAGCCATAAGTTGCATAATTCACTTCACCGCATGCGCTGATTTGTACTCCTTCTGCATAATTGCGCAATGAATATCTGATAGTGAGGCTGTTGTCGGTTTCCTCTGCGATTTCTGCGTGAGTCACTCTGATGTTTGGGTTGTTTTTGCCAAGTGATTCACTGCCTATACTTTTTAGGGCGATGGGCTGGAGCATCGAAAAAAGTACACCTATCAATGCGGCTGCAGTTAGCAGTAGAATTTTTTTTGCCATTCCAATTTACTCAATCAACTGCCAGTGCTTTTCATAAGGAAACATCGTGCGGGTGATGACGCCCATGTATTTATCTGGCAAGTAATGCTCAAAGCTCATGCTGATGTCATGTGTGGTAAATTCGTAACGGTTGTCTTTTCTTAAATCACTGGCAATCAGCTCGATGTTGATTCGGCGTTTGTGCGTGCCTCTTACAATATCGGTGCTTCCTATATAAGTGTAAGAAGATCCCATATGGACAAACAGTTTGACTTGTTCGGCGGGAATGGCTCCCTTATAGGTATATTCAATTTCCAGCATAATTTGTTCTGGACGGTTTTGTATCAGGCTCACGCTGCGTACTAATATTGGTTCATCCAGATTTTCTGCAGGTGCTTCGTAAATAATATTTCTTTGCAGGTTCTCTTGTTTGCTGTTGTGTAGCTTTATGCTGAACAGAGAAGATGAATAGCTTGGTAAAAGCCACTGGTGGCCTAGCCATCCGGCAAGAAACATTAGCAGTAACAGTGCAGGAAATTTATAGTGTTGCATATCAGTCCGTTATTTTGCTTATTGTGTTTTGTGACTGCCCACAGATGTCGTGTAAGTTAAAAACGAAAAAGGCAGTCGTTTGACTGCCTTTTGATTTACATCGTGGTGAAGATTATTTGGCTCCAGCGGCTTCCAGTGCAAGGGCGTATTCTTCGCCATTGCGATGGGCTTTAACCACCTGCAAAAAGGTTTTTCCTTCCGGGCCAATAGCATTCAGATCTTTTCCGGCTTCTACAAAAAACGTCACAAAGGTTGCAAAGTTACCACCGAGCATGCCGCGGTACGCTTTTTCCAATAAATGATAATCGGCATTGACTCCTGTGGGGGCAGGGTAATTCAAAAACGTTTTGATGCGTTCATCGTCGAAGGTTTCGCCGAGGACTTTTTCTTTGTCTTTGCGTAAGCTCATTTTTCGAATCTCTTGTTAAAATTTGAATCCCCTCGATCCCCCTTTTGCAAAGGGGGAAGTGGACTCCCTGCTAAATCAGCTTCACTGGGGAGTCAGCTCCTCCCTTTGTAAGAAGGGAGGCGGGGGAGGGATTAGCCGTTTAATTTTTTAACCAATAATTCATTCAGTGCTTGCGGATTCGCTTGCCCCTTGGATGCTTTCATCGCTTGTCCGACAAAGAATCCGAGCATTTTTGCGCGTTTGTCTTCCGGCGCTGCACGGTAGCCTTCTACCTGTGCAGTATTTGCAGCGAGTATGTCATCGATAATTTTTTCCAGTGCGCCCGTATCGGACACCTGTTTCAAACCTTTGGTTTCGATAATCGTATCAGCATCACCTTCACCATTGGCAATCGCTTCGAATACTTGTTTGGCAATTTTGCTGGAGAGAGTGCCGTCTTTAATGCGCACTACCAGGCCTGCAAGCAATTCTGGTGTAACCGGTGATTGGTCAATACGTTGCTCGGTGCGATTCAAGTACGCGCCCAAATCCGCCATGATCCAGTTGGCAGTCAGTTTTGGCTCGCCTGAGATTTTGGCAGAAGCTTCAAAGAAAGCTGCGCTGAATTTATCCATAGTGATTTGGCCAGCGTCATAGCTGCTCAAACCATATTGCTCAACAAAACGCGCGCGTTTTGCCTCGGGTAGCTCCGGCATTTGTTTGCGCACAGTTTCGATATAGTCATCATCCAAAATAACGGGCAGCAAGTCAGGGCAGGGGAAGTAGCGATAATCGTTGCTGTCTTCCTTGCTGCGCATGCTGCGCGCTTTTTTGGTGTCGCCGTTGTAGAGGCGAGTTTCCTGGATAATTTTTCCGCCGTCTTCCAGTACATCGATCTGGCGTTCTACTTCCAGAGCAATCGCTTCTTCCATAAATTTAAACGAGTTTAAATTTTTGGTTTCGGTGCGGGTGCCGAGTTTTTCGGAGCCTTTCGGACGCACAGAAATATTGACGTCAAAGCGCATTGAGCCCTGGCTCATTTCGCCATCGCAAATTTCCAGTGAGGTAACGATTGAGTGTAATTTTTTGGCGAAGGCAACGGCTTCTTCGGCGCTGCGCATATCCGGTTCGGTGACTACTTCGATCAACGGAGTGCCTGCGCGGTTTAAATCGATACCGCTCATGCCAGCAAAATCTTCGTGCAGGGATTTGCCTGCATCTTCTTCCAGATGTGCGTGGTGAATGCGAACGCGTTTGGTGCGACCTTCACCTAATTCCAAATCGACAAAACCCGCTCCGACAATTGGCTCGGCAAGTTGAGTGGTTTGATAACCCTTGGGTAAGTCCGGATAAAAATAATTTTTACGCTCAAATACCGAGCGCTTGCCGATCTCTGCATTTACCGCAAGGCCAAACATGGTGGCGAAGCGAAATGCTTCTTCGTTGGCAACTGGTAGCGTACCGGGTAATGCCAAATCAATTGCGCAAGCTTGTGTGTTGGGTTCTGCTCCGAATGCTGTGCTGGCACCGGAGAAAATTTTGGTTTTAGTGGCGAGTTGTACGTGAACTTCCAACCCGATAACGGTTTCCCATTGCATGCTACGGCTCCTTACTCAATGCCAGGTGCAGATTGTTGGTGGAAGTTAGTCGCTTGCTGGAATTGGTGCGCCGCATTTAATAGCTGTGACTCCGCGAAGAAGTTGCCAATCAATTGCAATCCAACAGGTTTGTTATCCACCAGGCCACAAGGAATAGACAAGCCCGGCAGGCCTGCGAGGTTAGTTGCGATGGTGTAAATATCTTCCAAATACATTGCCACTGGATCTTTGGTTTTTGAACCAAACTGGAATGCCGGTGAAGGCGAAGTTGGGCCGAGAATGACGTCCACACTTTGGAATGCATCAACAAAATCCTGCTTGATCAAGCGGCGAATTTTTTGCGCTTTACTGTAATAGGCATCGTAATATCCAGCAGATAATGCATAGGTGCCCACTAAAATACGGCGCTTCACTTCTGCACCAAAACCTTCACTGCGCGAGCGCATATAAAGATCATTCAGGTCTTTTGGATTCTCACAGCGGTGCCCATAGCGAACACCATCAAAACGCGACAGGTTGGCAGAGCACTCGGCAGGAGCAATGACGTAGTAAGCCGGAACAGAAAGATGAGTGTGTGGAAGGCTGACGCTATGAATGGTTGCGCCCAAACTTTCATACACTTTAATGGCTGCTTCAATTAATGCTGCGGTTTTTGGATTCAAGCCTTCCCCAAAATATTCTTTGGGAACACCGATGCGCAAACCATTAAGTGATTTGTTTAAATCGGCAGTGTAATCCGGTACGTCGCGTTCAACACAGGTGGAATCTTTTGCATCGAAACTCGCCATATCGTTTAACAAAATGGCGGCGTCTTCAGCAGTGCGCGACAAAATACCCGCTTGATCCAGACTGGATGCAAACGCAATCATGCCCCAGCGCGATACGCGGCCATAGGTTGGTTTAATGCCGGTTAATCCGCACAGTGCAGCGGGTTGGCGGATCGAACCGCCGGTGTCGGATGCAGTTGCCGCAGGAGCCAAATGCGCAGCAACGGCAGCAGCAGAGCCGCCGGAAGATCCACCGGGAACGCAATCAATGGCCCAAGGATTTTTTACCGGACCGTACCAGCTGGTTTCGTTGGATGAGCCCATCGCGAATTCATCCATGTTGGTTTTGCCCAGCATCACCACGCTTGAATTCAGATAATTTTCTACGATAGTGGCGTTGTAAGGCGCGATAAATTTATCAAGCATTTTTGATGCGCAAGACGTGCGCACGCCGGTGGTGCAAAAAATATCTTTGTGTGCGATAGGAACACCGCACAGTGCAGGCGCGTTGCCTGCTGCTAAACGTTTATCTGCAGCTGCCGCTTGTTGCAGTGCGATGTCGTTAGTCACGGTGATGTAGCTGTTATAGGTTTTGTCCAGACGCGTGATACGGTCCAGATAATGTTGGGTCACTTCGGTGCTGGAAAAGTCTTTGTTGCGTAGACCTTTTACCAGCTCGGCAATGGTGAATTGGTGCATTGCAAATTCCTGAAATTTTTTTGTAATGAGGGGCGAGTATTTACTCGATAACCTGAGGCACTAAATACAAGCCATCTTGTGTGGCAGGTGCAATAGCCTGAAAGGTTTCGCGCTGATTCGGTTCGGTGACCACATCGGCACGTAAGCGTTGGACGGCATCCAAGGGGTGCGCCATAGGTGAAACACCTTCGGTGTTCACTGCTTGCAATTGGTCGACCAGGGCCAATACATCGGAGATGCTTTTTGCCGCTTCATCGGCGGCTTCATCGGTAATCTGGATACGCGCCAGCTTGGCCAGCTTGGCGATATCGGAACGGTCTACAGCCATGGTGGTATTAGCTCCAACAAATGGAAAATCAAAAGTGCGGCGATGTTGCGGCTATCCGGCGTCATCCCCTCAAAAATGGGTGCTCAAGGTACCACATTTGCGCCTTGCCCTGAACACTTGTGGTTGATAGAGTGCGGAGGACTTAAGCGAAAGCGGTTTTGTTTAAAAATTAGACATAAACGTCGTCGAAATGACGGATTTATTTGAACTTTATGGCTAATTTAGGTCGGATAAAAAGCGAAAATTCACTTATACTGCGCGCTTCATAAAAATTTGCATGGATTCTTCGCTAGGTGCGAAGTTCAATTCAAGGACAGAGTTCAGTTGCCATGAGCGCGCCGCCGCAAAACGGGCACGAACGTCGATCAAGACACGAATTCTATTTCAACATATTCTATTAAGGCCTCGTCCCTCATGATGAAACTTTTACGCGGAGCATTTTCTAACGATCTCTCTATCGACCTCGGCACAGCCAATACCCTGATTTATGTGCGCGGTCGCGGCATAGTGCTTAACGAACCTTCAGTGGTAGCGATACGCCATCACAATGGCACCAAGATTGTGGAAGCCGTAGGTGTAGAGGCCAAGCGCATGTTAGGTCGTACTCCGGGCAATATCACTGCCATCCGCCCGCTGAAAGACGGTGTTATTGCAGACTTCCAGGTCACCGAGAAAATGCTGCAACACTTCATCCGCAAAGTTCACGAAAACTCCTGGTTCAGCCCATCTCCCCGCGTTTTGATCAGCGTTCCTTGTCTTTCAACAGAAGTAGAAAAGCGTGCGATCCGTGAATCAGCATTGGGTGCTGGTGCGCGCGAAGTGCGTTTGATTGAAGAGCCAATGGCTGCTGCAATTGGTGCTGGCCTTAAAGTATCCGAAGCCAATGGTTCGATGGTGGTGGATATTGGTGGAGGCACTACCGAGATCGCCGTGATTTCCCTTAACGGTGTGGTGTATTCGGATTCAGTGCGTATTGGTGGTGATCGTTTCGATGAGGCTATTGTTAACTATGTTCGCCGCAACTACGGCAGCGTGATTGGTGATGCAACCGCTGAGCGTATCAAACAAGAAATTGGTTGTGCGTTTGCCGGCAGCGAAATGCGTGAGATCGATGTCCGTGGCCGCAACCTCGCGGAAGGGGTTCCACGCAGCTTTACCCTGAGCAGCGATGAGATTCTGGAGGCATTGCAAGATCCTTTGGCGGGTATTGTCCAGGCAGTGAAAAGCGCGCTTGAACAATCGCCACCGGAATTAGCGTCTGACATCGCCGAGAACGGCGTTGTATTAACGGGTGGTGGTGCGCTGTTGCGCGATATTGACCGCTTGCTGTCCAACGAAACCGGTTTGCCGTTTATTGTTGCGGAAGATCCTTTAACGTGTGTTGCCCGTGGTGGCGGTATTGCGTTGGAAATGAATGACAAGCGCAATATTGATTTGCTGTCGTCCTGATTTGTTTTGAGACCTGCATTTCGCAGGTCCCGGCACCCGGGGAGGATTTGCCATCAAACCGCTTTTTGCCAGAGGCTCATCCGCTACCAGCCGCGCATTCTTGTTCATTTTGATCATGATGGTGTTGGTGGTAGTGGGGCTGTATACCGACCGACTTGAACCCGTGCGAGAGAAGTTGTCCGCCGTGGTTGCTCCTTTTTATCAAATAACCGATGTGCCTTCACGCGTGAATGATTGGCGTAAAGATACTTTTGTATCCCATGCTGATCTTAAACTCGAAAACGAAGCGCTGAAAACGGAACTGCTTATCCACCAGCGCAAGCTGCAACAGCTTGCTTCCCTCGCTGCTGAAAACGTGCGTTTGCGGCAGTTGCTCAATGCCAGCCAGACGCTTCAGGATACGGTATTGATCGCAGAGTTAATTGGCGTATCCCCTAATCCCCTCAGCCACAAGGTAATCATCAATCGCGGTATCAAAGATGGTGCCTTCAAAGGCCAGCCGGTACTGGATGCTTTTGGTTTGATGGGACAAGTGATTGAGGTGGGGGAAGACTCCAGCACCGTATTACTGATTTCAGATTCCACTCATGCGATTCCAGTGCAGGTTAACCGTAACGGTGTGCGTGCTATTGCTGAAGGTACCGGCGATCTGAATAGTCTGAGCTTACGCCATGTCTCCGCCAATACCGACATCCGCGCTGGTGATTTGTTGGTGAGTTCTGGTATGGGGGCGCGTTTCCCTACGGGGTATCCGGTTGCAGAAGTCTTGCAGGTGGTGCGCGACCCTGGCAAAGCATTCCTCACAGTTATCGCAAAACCCATGGCGCGATTGGATCGCAGCCGTCATTTGCTGCTGGTTTTTGCAGATCGTGATCAGGCGAGTGTACCGGGCGCATTGGGAGCGTCGCGCAACACCAGTTCTTCATCCTCTTCCTCTGGCGCGGCCAGCGGTACCCGCTAATGCTTGGCCAACAACTCAACCTCTACCTGATTATTGCCCTGAGTTTAGTGGTAGCACTTATTCTGTCGGTTTATCCATTGCCAATGGGTATGCGCTGGTGGCGTCCTGAGTTTGTGCTGGTGGTGGCAATCTACTGGATTTTTTACATGCCGCTGACAGTGAGTTTTACCTTTCTGTGCGCACTGGGACTTTTTCAGGATTTATTAGAGGGTGTGCCATTTGGTCAACACAGTCTTGGGCTGGTGATAGTGGCTTATATTTGCATACTGTCCTATCAGCGGGTGCGCAATTTCTCCATTTTTCGTCAGTCAGCCTGGATATTTGTATTAGTTGGGATCGCCCAATTAACGGATAACTGGGTTCAGGGGATGGCCGGGCGCCCATTGTCTGGTATCCAATTTTTATATCCGGCACTGACCAGTGCGTTGATCTGGCCTGTTTGTCATAGCTGGTTGGATCGCTTGACCCATCGTCATCGCCATTAACCCGGCTGGCTCTGTGCTTCTTACAATAATTAACTGGCGTTGGTGAAACCGCGCAGCTTCAGGAGTTTTCAAGGTGAGCGCCATCTACCCCGATTTATATCTTGCCTCCCAGTCACCGCGTCGGCGCGAGTTGCTACAGCAGATAGGTGTTCGCCATCACGTCATTAGTGCCAGTGTTCCCGAGCAGCCAGCAGCAGATGAAACCGCGATGGATTACGTGCAACGTTTATCGCGTGAAAAAGCGGCTGCCGGTTACGCACAAGTAGTACGACAAGGGTTGTTTCCTGCGCCTGTTTTGGGAGCCGATACCCTGGGGTTACTGGATGGAATAATTTTGGAGAAGCCGCGCGACCAGACTCATGCGTTTCATATGCTGCGCCAACTGTCCGGCCGTACCCATCAGGTAATTACGGCGATTACGTTGCATTCAGCTGGACGTCAGGCATCGAGGGTTTCAATTACCGACGTGACTTTTCGCGAATTAGCTGATGCAGAAATCACCGCTTACTGGCAGACCGAAGAGCCGCAAGATAAGGCTGGCAGTTATGCCATCCAAGGCTTGGGTGCTGTATTCGTAAAAGAAATTCGCGGTAGCTATTCCGGTGTAGTGGGTTTGCCTCTGGAGGCAACCTGTGAACTGCTGAAAGAATTTTCGGTACCTTGGTGGACTGGGCAAGATTTGTCCGCGAGAAGTTTACTCCCTGTAGGAGAGCTGAGCGGTGAGTGAAGAAATCCTGATTAATGTATCTCCGGTTGAAACCCGTGTCGCTTTGGTGGAAAACGGGGTGGTGCAGGAGTTTTATATCGAGCGCAGTCATGGCGAGAGCTATGTCGGCAACATCTACAAAGGCAAAGTAGTGCGCGTATTACCGGGGATGCAGGCTGCGTTTGTGGATATTGGCCTTGAGCGCACAGGATTTATCCACGCGGCTGACATGATGCCGGAACCACCCGAAGGTGAAGTGCGCCGTACCGAGGTTCCGGATATTCGCTCGCTCGTTCGCGAAGGCCAAACCTTGCTGGTGCAAGTCGCTAAAGATCCGATTAGTACCAAAGGTGCGCGCCTGACTACGCACCTGACATTGTCATCCCGTTATTTGGTTTACATGCCAAACTCCAGCCATATCGGAGTGTCTACCCGAATAGAAGATGAGCCCGAGCGCGAACGACTACGTCAAGCTGTTGAAAGTGCAGTGGCCGCACAGGATATTAAAGGCGGCTTTATTGTGCGCACAGTTGCCGAAGGGGCTGATGCTGACGCTATTAACGCCGATATCCCGTTTTTGCTGCGCCTGTGGGAGGATTTGAGCGGAAAAATCCCGACTTTGGGTGTGCCTGCGGAACTTCATCGCGATATGCCGCTCTATTTGCGCGCGCTGCGCGATATGGCGCGCGCGCCAATTGATCGGGTGCGGGTGGACTCACGCCTGACCTATCAACAAATGCTGGAATTCGCGTCTAAATATGTGCCGCAATTGATTGATCTGATCGATCTTTACAGCGGCGATCGTCCCCTGTTGGAGTTGTACGGTGTTGAGGAAGAAATCCACCGTGCGCTGGAACCCCGGGTGGCGCTCAAGTCCAGTGGTTATTTGATTATCGAGCAGACCGAAGCCATGACCACGGTAGATGTGAATACCGGAGCATTTGTTGGTCATCGCAATTTGGAAGAGACGATTTTCAAAACCAATCTGGAGGCGGCGACGGCGATTGCCCGCCAGCTGCGGTTGCGCAATTTGGGTGGAATTATCATCCTCGACTTTATCGATATGAAAGATCCGGAGCACCAGCGGCAAGTGTTGCGGACGTTAGAAAAGGCGTTGGAGAAAGATCACGCCAAAACACGTATTACCGGCGTATCGGAGCTGGGTCTGGTGGAAATGGCGCGCAAGCGTACCCGTGAATCGCTCGGGCAAATGCTGTGCGAACCCTGCCCTGTATGTCAGGGGCGTGGTCAGGTGAAATCGGCAGAGACCGTATGTTATGAAATTTTCCGCGAGATCCTGCGCATGGCGCGGACTTACGATAACCAGAAGTTTCTGGTGCTGGCATCGCAACTGGTGGTAGACCGGTTGTTGGATGAAGAAGCGGCCTATGTCGCTGATTTGGAAGCTTTTATTAACCGTACGATTGAATTCAGGGTTGAGGCGCTCTTCCAACAAGAGCAGTACGATATTGTGTTGGTTTAATGACCGTTAATTTGATGGTTAATGTATCCCCCTGACTTTGGAATCGCGCGCCTAAATGACCCGCACTTTACGCAAACTGGTGAAATGGTGTTACTTCCTGATTGCCATCGCCCTGATTTTATTGGCGGTGTTGGTGCAATCCGGGCGTAGCTTTTCCCATTTGCTGGGGGATTACGACCAGAATATTGCGGCTTACGCCTCCGCCAAGTTTAATGCGAAGGTGGCAATCGGCAGCATTGATGCCGAGTGGAATGGCCTGAAACCCAGTCTGGTCATACAAGATTTCTCGATCAATAGCCAAACAGACCAGCCCATAGCCGCCTTTAAGCTCGCCCGATTGCGGTTGGATATCCTCGAATCCCTGCTGAATTTCCGCCTGGTATGGACCAACCTCATTCTCACCCAGGTGGATATGTCTTTTGTACAGACTCCAGAGGGGCATTGGCATATTCCCGGTTTGCCGCAACGGACGGGCGAGCAAAAGCAGGGGGTGCAGCTCGATTCGCTGATTGACATGCTATTGCTTTCCTCGCGGATTGAATTCCAGCGCAGCCATTTGACCTTTTTATTTACCTCGGGCGAGCAGGTGGTGTTGGACTCCCCGTCGCTGCTGCTGGAAAACGCCGGTGACTTTCATCGCCTCGCCCTGCAAGTGGATGTGGATGCCCAACCGCGCAGCGTTTATCTCATTATCGAAGGCCAAGGCGATCCGCGTAACCAGGAGCAATTCCGCAGCCGCGGCTATCTGCAATTAAACCGCTTTCCTACCAGCGAGCCAGTGGCCGCGGCCAGTGCATTTTTACTCGGCGGCAGCACCAATACCCAGGTCCGCAGCGAGGGACGGGTTGATGCCAATATTTGGTTTGAAACCCGGGCAGAAGGTACAGGCTATGACTTGGTCGGCCGTTTTGGTTTACAGCGGTTATCGCTTCCTGTAGGCGCAAATCGTTTATCCCTCGATGGTTTTTCTACCGAGTTAAACGGTTTTTGGTTGCCCGGTGGCGAATGGCAATTGGGCTTGCAAAACATCAACGCGACGATGAAAGAGCAACATATCAGCGATCTTAATCTGGCAGTTGCATCCCCCGGTTTTAAACGCCCCTTACAAGTCAGCATGGACAAGCTGGATTTATCCCGCCTTGCGAGCATGCTCATTGATTCCGGTGCTCTGGGCGATGGCAAGCTGAGCAATTTTTTAAAGACTTTGTCGCCGCGCGGTCACTTGCGCAACCTGCAATTAACGATGCCATTGGAGCAGCCTAAAGACTGGCAGATCCGTGCCAACCTCGATCAAGTTGCGGTACATGCATGGCAGGGCGTTCCCGCATTGGCGGGCGTTGATGGGTATGTGCAAGCGGGACAAACGGGAGGCTTTGTCGATATAGATTCGCGCCGCTTCTTCTCTATGCACTACCAGCCAACCTACGCCGCCCCTATGGAATATGACCGAGCCAAAGGGCAGGTCGCATGGCATCTCCAGCCAGAAAAAAACCAGATTTACGTCAATAGTGGCCAGTTGGAGTTCCAGAAAGGGAATGAATTGGCGCGCGGCTACATGTGGTTATCCTTACCCTGGAAGCGTAATACCGGCGATATTGATCTCTATCTGCAGATTGGAGGCCAGCAGCTCAGTGCAGGGCTGTATCAAAAGTACACCCCGGCTTTGGTACCGGAAAGCCTGAAAACCTGGCTGCAGCAAAGTATTGGATTACAAAATACCGGTGTGGCGACAGAGGCTGGGTTTGTCTATCGCGGTACGCTCAATACTAAAAATCCTATGGCGCGTACTTATCAGTTGTATCTGGATTTGGAAGATGCCCAGCTCAACTATCACCCCGGTTGGCCTGCGTTGGCACAGTTGGATGGCCGCCTGCTGGTGAGTGATGCACAGGTTGCTGCCAGCGTTGATGATGCGGCGGTTTTCAATAGCAGGGTAACGCGCGCCGAAGTACGTGTGACACCGCGCGCGCAAGGGAAAGGCTCACTGTTGCAGGTGACCGGTAAGATCCAGGGTGATGCCAGCGACGGTATACGTGTACTGCGTGAGGGAATGTTGCGCCAGTATCTCGGGGGCAGTATGGATTCCTGGTTTATGCAGGGTGATATGCACGCCAGCCTCGATCTGGATATTCCTATCGGAACGGGTGAAAGAAAACCTGAAGGGATGCATCAACAAGTGGAAGTAGATCTAAAGGTTCCGCGTTTTGAACTGCAAAATCTCAACTTGAGTCTCGATGACCTGCATGGCCATATCAGTTATAACAGCGATACCGGAATCAGTAGCGATCTTCTCACTGCACGCTTTTTTGATGAGCCAATTGAGGCTCAGCTCAGCAACCAGAAAGCAAAAGATCACAGCAAAACCCTGATCAATATCCGTGGTGCTGCCGACATTAATCACCTTGCCCAATGGAGCAAGCGTCCGGAATTGCTGTTTATGAACGGGCGGCTTCCTTATCAAGCAGTAGTAGAGCTGTTCCATCGGCCTCAAAACATCACCGCTGAACCTGTAACCGATACAGACAGTACAGTGGAGCCTGCTGTATCGGCCGACGCGTTTACTGCACAGGCGTTTGCATTGGTCAGGATCAACAGTGATATGTCGGGCGTTGCCGTCGATCTTCCCGCGCCTTACGGTAAAACAGCACAGGAGCAGCGCCCGCTGGATTTCAAGTTTTGGCTGCAAGAGAAACAGGCGCAAATAGATGTGCGCTATAACGCGGATGTTCAGGCATTGTTGCGTCTGGAGCGTACTAATAACCGCCTGCTGAATGCCAATATTGCTCTTGCCAGCGATGCCAAACTCAGTGATCAGCCCGAATTTCTCGTGTCTGGATTCTTGCCCGGTATTGATCTGGATGTCTGGAAAAAAGTGCAGGCGCGCTACCAGACTTACACCAAACGTTTAGCACCTGCGGTTGCCTATGGGCAGGATTCCTCTGCCACAGTAGCGCCGGCTGATGATACAGATGGACAAGTGGCTGGATTGCCCTTTCGTGCGGAGCTGATGTTGGGCCAGTACAAATTGGGTGCAGTTGTATTGGAAAATCTGAATGTTATTGCATCACCTGTGCCCTCAGGTTGGGAGCTGCAGTTGGACAATGCGGTTCTTGCCGGTCATGTGATGGTACCGAATAACCAATTTGTACCTTTGAAAATTGATCTTGAACGGCTTTCCCTGAGCCGCGAAGAACTTGGTTTGGCGAGCAGCGCCAATGATCTTACGGGCGATATTACCGATGCGTCCGCTGTAGAGCCAAAAGCGGAAAGCCCGAAGGAGGTGCTGGATCCTCGCAAGCTTCCGCTCGCGGATATCACTCTTAAAGCCCTGTTTATGGATGGCAACAATTACGGTAACTGGTCCTTGCGGGTGCGGCCAGACTCCAAAGGTGCGGTTATTGATAGCATCCGCGGCAGTATCCGTGGCGTGACTATTGGCGGTATCGACAACACAGCGGAAGGTGCCAAATTAATCTGGCAAAACACCCCGGTAGGAGTGCAAACGCGATTTATCGGCAGCTTGAGTGCCGGCAATATGGCAGAGGTACTGCGAGCCTGGGATAAGCCGGATACTCTTGAAAGTAAACAAGCACGCTATCAGGCCGATTTATTTTGGCCCGGTTCGCCACAGGATTTTGCATTGGTCAATCTTGGTGGCGAAATGACGATCCAGATTGAAGAGGGCAGCTTCAAGCGGGATGCCAGTGCTGGTGAAGGCATATTGCGCCTGATGTCGATCCTGAACTTTGACACTTTGGCGCGGCGGCTAAGATTTGATTTCTCTGATCTCTATAAAAGCGGGCTTGCTTACGATCACATCAACGGTAAAGTGCGTTTCAATCAGGGTATTTTGGTTTTTGAAGAGCCTTTGGCAGTAAAGACCCCATCGAGTGGTATGCAAATGGCTGGCAGCATCAATCTGCGCAAGGAAACCCTGAATACCCGCCTTGTTGCTACCTTGCCGGTAGCCGGTAACATGACGTTTTACACTGCACTGGCGACGGGCTTGCCCGCAGCGGCAGGGATTTACATCATCAGCAAACTATTCAAAAAACAGGTGGATCAGGCAACGAGTGTCAGTTACACCATTAAGGGCAGTTGGGATGATCCTAAAATGCGCTTTAATCGTTTGTTTGAGAGTGAGCAAAGCCTGCGTGACAGTGTAAAAGAGGAGGAGCAAAAACCTTCAGAAGCTGAAGATCCGCCAGCTTCCAAGGATTCAGATACCAAAAACTAAAGGCGCCATTTGGCGCCTTTAGTTTTTTGGGAAGAGTGATTATCAGTGTTTGGTTAATCCTGCTTTTCCAGTTGGTCGCGGATAAAACCAAACAGTTTGCGCGCATTGGCGGGCGGCTTGTTTTCTTCGCGCTCTTTTTGCGCACTGCGGATCAATTGGCGCAGGTGCTGCACATCAATCCCGGGGCAAGATGTCACCAATGTCTGGAAAATCTGCTTATCACCTTCGATTAACAGGTCGCGGTAGCGCTCGACCTGATGCTGGCGATGCACATATTGGTCGCTGCGATTTTGCATTTTATCGACCGCTGCCTGAATTTCCTCATGGTTACCTTCGCGCATCAGTCTGCCGATGTATTGGATTTGACGACGGCGTGCATCCTTGAGTGGCATTTTGCGTGCGAGATAGATGGCATCCAATAGCTCCTCACTCAAAGGTAGCTGGGCCAACTGTTTTTCGTTCATGTTGATGAAACTTTCACCCAATGCCTGCAAGGCATGCATATCGCGTTTGACCTGCGATTTGCTCAGGATGTAATCATCGGGGTTGATATCGTCGTAGTTGTAAACCATAGCAATCAATGTCGGGGTGACAGAATCAATAAAAGGGGGCGCAGCTTAGAGTAGTTGCCGTGCAACAACAACCTCTGCGGTGGACATAAGATAAACAATAGGTGATTTATTCGCCTTCTTCAAAGCGATCAGCAATCAATGCGCGTATCGCATTTATTGCAGCTTCTGCATCATCGCCTTCGGCGCTGACTTGCAAACAGGTTCCGCAACTGGCAGCAAGCAGCATCAATGACATTACACTTTTGGCATCTGCCCAATTGCCTTCCCCTACTCGCGCCATAATTTTGGCCTGAAATTGGTTGGCCAACGTAGCGAGCTTGGCGGCGGCACGGGCATGGAGGCCGCGCTTATTAATAATGTCGAGAGTGTCAGTAAACATTGCCGGAGTCTGTGTTTGGTTCTTGGTAGTTTTAGTGTTTTTTGTGTTTGTTGATATCGCGGTGCCGCACTTGTACATCGTGAAAGCTTTTGTCGAAATGCGTTTGCAATCGCTCGGCCAAATAAACCGAACGATGCTGTCCACCAGTGCAACCAATCGCAATCGTAATGTAACTGCGATTGTTTGCTTGGTAGCGAGGCAACCAGCGTGTCAGGTAATGTTCAATATCTTCATACATCTCCTTGACGGTTACCTGCCCCTCCAAAAACGCAATAACCTCCGGGTCTTGTCCGGTCTGTGGCCGCAAAGTGGGCTTCCAATGCGGATTGGGCAAGCAGCGTGCATCGAATACCAGATCGGCGTTTACAGGTACTCCGTGTTTGAAACCAAAGGATTCAAACAAAATTGCCATAGTAGATTCGCTGCGGCCAACGACCCGTTCTTTCACCAGATCACGCAATTCGTGAAGGTTTAAATGACTGGTGTCGATCACTTGATCCGCACAGTCGCGGATGGGCTCCAATAATTGCTGCTCGGCATAGATCGCCTCTGCCAAACTGGTGTGTTTGTCAGACAGTGGATGTTTGCGCCGGGTTTCACTGAACCGTTGGATCAAGACAGACGGCTGCGAATCCAGAAAAAGTGTACGAAACGGTAGGTGGGCTTCCTTCAGGGTACTGATCATCTGCGGGAATATGGCAAGGTCCTGCCAAGCGTTGCGCACATCTATACCAATCGCGAAACGGTATTGGTCATCTTTATGGATCTGGATTTGCGCAACTAGCGCCGGCAGCAAGCTGACGGGAAGGTTGTCGATACAGTTAAACCCCACATCCTCAAGAACGTGGAGTGCTGTACTTTTTCCTGAACCTGAAAGGCCGCTGACAATCACCAGATGCATATTGAACCCGTTTACGTCATTAATGCTGCTTGGAAGAGCTCTTCATTGCTGGTTGCGGCACGCAAACGCTGACGGTAATCCGCGTTATTCAGTGCTGCTGCCAGTGCTGCGAGAGTTTGCAGATGTTCGCTGTGCGCATCTTCCGGCACCAACATGGCAAATAGAATATCGACAGGTTGGGAGTCAATTGCATCGAAGTCGATAGGATCGGCAAGGGTGATCAATGCACCAACGGTGCCGCTGCAATTTTCAACACGGCAATGGGGAATGGCGATCCCATGGCCAATGCCGGTTGAGCCAAGCCGTTCGCGGCCAATTAACCGGCGGAACAATTCGTCGGCATCAATATCGGGAATATCCTGTGCGATGGTGTTGGCAAGCAACTCCAGTGCGCGCTTTTTGCTGCCACCGTCTACACCACAGAGTGTGCGGGCGGGGGTGATGAGGGATTGGATTTGCATAAAAAAGTGATGCTGGGCATCTCCCTGATCGATGGCGACTGGTGCCAGTGGCAGCCAGTGCGCATCAGATGGTTAACGTCGGTTGCGCGCCTCGCGTTAGCGATGGCTGCGCATTTTCTCTTTGTGTTTAATCAATTGGCGATCGAGCTTGTCGGCCAAGGCATCGATGGCAGCATATAAATCTTCATGAGTTGCATCGGCGAATAGGTCTTTGCCACTCACATGGATAGTGGCCTCTGCCTTTTGGATCAGCTTATCTATCGAGAGTATGACATGGGTACTCGTAATGCGGTCATGATGGTTGCTCAAACGTTCCAGCTTGCTGGAAACGTAATCTCTCATTGAATCGGTAACTTCTACGTGATGACCGCTGATATGTATTTGCATAGATACTTCCTCTCGCTAGAAACAAAACGGTTACGGTTAGGTAACCTCGCATTACATCCATGAATTTTTTGTCCGAACTATTAAATGTACCTGAAACTTTTCAGTAAGTTCCCAATGTGATCATCTACATCAGATTAAATTGTTTTGCGCTCATTCGATGGCGGAATGTTGAGTGATTCACGATATTTGGCAATAGTACGACGCGCGACTTGTATGCCTTGCTCGGCGAGCAAATCAGTAATTTTGCTGTCACTCAGCGGTTTTTTGGGATTTTCCGCGCTGACCAATTTCTTGATGATGGCGCGGATTGCTGTAGAAGAACATTCTCCACCGCTGTCGGTGCTGACGTGGCTGGAGAAAAAGTATTTCAGCTCAAAAATACCCTGCGGTGTATGCATATATTTTTGTGTAGTGACTCGTGAAATAGTGGACTCGTGCATTTCTACAATTTCAGCAATATCGTGCAAGACCAGCGGTTTCATCGCTTCAGGTCCGTAATCCAAAAAGCCCCGCTGTTTTTCAACAATACAACTTGCCACCTTAAGTAGGGTCTCGTTGCGGCTTTGCAAGCTTTTCAGGAACCAACGGGCTTCCTGTAAATTGTCTTTGAGGAAGGTGTTGTCACTGCTGGAGTCTGCACGCTTCACCATGGAGGCGTAATCAGCATTGATCCGCAAGCGCGGCGCAATATCCGGATTTAGCTCCACAATCCAGCGGCCATCGCGTTTTTCGACAAAAACATCGGGCACAACATATTCTGTATCGCCACTGGCAATAATATCGCCAGGACGTGGGTTCAAACTTTGGATAAGCGCGATTGCCTGGCTTAATTCTGCTTCCTTGAGTTTTGTGCGACGCATCAACTGACGGTAGTCGCGGCTACCCAACACGGGTAAATACTGTTTGACGATTAATTTTGCTGGATCGAGGAACGGTGTTTTTTGATCAAACTGTTGTAGTTGTACCAGCAGGCATTCGGACAGGTTTTGGCTGCATACACCGCAAGGATCAAATTGTTGCAGGCGTTTTTGCACGGCAACAACTTCGTCCAGTTCCAGATCTTCGAGATCGCTACCCATCCCTTCAAAGATTTCCTCGATACTAATGGACAGCATACCGCTGGGTTCCACTGCATCGATAATTGCCATAGCCAAAATACGGTCCCGGTCTGACATTGGTGTCAGATTGAGCTGCCACATCAAATGATCGTAAAGGGAGTCAATAGCAGCGCGACGGCTTTCAAAATCACCATCTTCATTGTCGTAATTACCGGAACTGCTACTGGATGAGGCTTGATAGACATCATCCCAGCTTGTGTCCACAGGAAGATCGCTGGGAATGGAGTCGCTCCAGTCGCCACTATCGGCGCTAAAGCTTTCACCTTCGCCGTAAACATCTGTATCACCTATGGATTCACTTTCCCTGAAAGTGTCACCTTCGCCAAAACTATCGCTTTCGCTATAGCTGTTGTCGTTGTTGTAACTATCGGTGTAGTTATCGGTGCTCGTGGAGAAATTGTCGCTGGCAGTGAACTCTGCGCCGTTATCGGTACCGCTTTCTGCTGCAATTTCCAGCTGACGGTCATAATCCGATTTGTCTTGTTCGCTGCCTTCGTAGTCACTGTTTTGCGTGGGAGAATCGAAGCTATCTTCAACTTCCAACATTGGGTTGGAATCGAGCGCCTCCTGGATTTCCTGTTGCAGATCCAGAGTTGATAGTTGTAACAAGCGGATTGCCTGTTGCAACTGTGGGGTCATGGTCAGCTGTTGGCCGAGTTTGAGCTGGAGAGATTGCTTCATTGTACGGACGACAAACCCTTAAACGCAGGATGAAAAACATCGGTATAAGTGGAGTTTAGTCAGGGTTTGCGCCTCAAGCAACAAGCTTAAGCAAGCTTTATGCCTAATGTATAAAGATTGTTACTTGTCAAGTTGTTTGTGTGTGATTAAACGCGCGGACAATGGGCAGTTTGTAACACCGGAAATCTTATCGGGAAGTTGCAGTTAGAGGCGGAAATGCTCACCCAAATACACTTCGCGTACTTTGTTATTGCTCAACACGGTTTCGGCATCGCCTTCAGCAATGATGTGGCCTTCACTGACGATATAAGCTGTTTCGCAGATATCCAGGGTTTCGCGCACATTGTGGTCGGTAATCAATACGCCAATTCCGCGATCTTTCAGGTGGCGGACAATCTCTTTGATGTCGTTGACTGAAATAGGATCAACACCGGCAAAAGGTTCATCGAGCAGGATAAATTGCGGATCTGTCGCCAATGCGCGGGCAATCTCCACCCGGCGGCGCTCACCTCCGGAAAGGGCCATGCCCAAGCTGTCGCGGATATGGGTGATATGAAATTCGTTGAGCAGTGACTCCAGTTTTTCTTCGCGCTGTTGGCGGTTGAGATCCTTGCGGGTCTCCAGAATCGCCATTATGTTATCCGCCACGCTCAGCTTGCGGAAAATAGACGCCTCTTGTGGGAGGTAACCAATGCCTGCGCGGGCACGTCCATGAATGGGCAGCTGGGTTATATCGCGCTCGTCAATCAATACGGTGCCGTTATCGGCAGGCACCAAGCCGGCGATCATATAGAAACAGGTAGTTTTTCCTGCGCCGTTGGGGCCAAGCAATCCGACGATGCTGCCACTTTCCACAGTGATGGATACATCTATAACCACTTTGCGCTTTTTGTAGCTTTTGGCTAGATGGCGGGCGTGCAAACTGGGCATTACTGCGCATCCTCGGTTTTTCCGGCTTTGGGAGGGATCACAATTTCGATGCGTTGCCCTTCGCCGCCGCTACTACTGTTGCTGCCTGCGGCTTTCATTACTTCTTTGACTAAATCGTAATCAATGTGTGGGCCGCTCATTACCGCGCCGTTTTGCTCAACAGAGGCATCTTCAATCAGTACCAGATGTTCATTGCTGGGGGTGTAGGTAATTTGTTTGGCGGCGGCAGTCACTATGCCCTGGTCCTTTTCCGGTTGTTGCTGAAAGCGTGCCGGATTGCCTGTCGCAATCATTTTTTCAACGCTGCTGTCGGGATTGGTGTGAATCACAATAGAATCGGCTGAAATGACAAGTGACCCTTGCTGGATTTTGACCGAGCCGGTGTAAGTTGCCACTCCGTTTTTTTGATCTACTGTGAGGTTATCAGCAGAGCCGCGGATGGTTTCGTTTTTGTCGCTGGGTAATGCGAGGCTTGTGGTTGGGGACATTATTGCCGCCAACATGAGCGTCAAAGGAGGTAACCAATAGCGTAATTTAGCGGGGATCATAAACTGCCTTAACCTGGGATCTTAACTGAAGCCGACTTTGTGCCAGGTCGGCATCCATACCTAGCGCATCTATCTGACCTTTGGCGCTGCGCATCTTAACAGCTTTGTCGGTTTCCGCGAATTGTTCACTGGCACGCACTTGCAGCTCGCTAGTGGTGATTTGTATCAAGCCTTGGGTGGGGGTTTGCTGTTGGATGAGCACGTTATCGAGCAGGCGGATCAGCTCGCCATTAGCCTCGCTGCGCCCGGTATTGGCGGTAACTTGCCATGGCGCTTTGGTATCTGTGTCATAAAACATCATCACGGGCTGATCGATCAGAGTGTAGTCCTGAGCTGACGCGCCTTCTTGTTGCAGCTGGAAATGGGTTACTTGAGGTGTCGATAATTGGTAGTGAAGCTTGCCTGTGCGATCAAACTCGCGGGTTTCCACTTCTTTCATATAGATGTTGGGAAAGCTGCTCGTATCATATTCATAGCCGGCCAACTCTTCTTTTTGGCGCAATGAAAATGCAAAAAAACAGATCACCAATACAAAAGCCAGTATCCAGGGGCCGGGCACATATTGATGTATGCGATAAGCGCGAGTTAACAGGTTCATAGGGATGCGTCAGCCAAATAAGGTGCAAGTGCTGTATCGAATGTACCTTGCGCCTTCATGATGAGGTCGCACGCTGCACGCACGGCTCCTTCGCCGCCGCGCTCCCGACTTTGCCAGTGGGCGCGTTCAGTCACGCTGGAATGGGCATTCGCCACTGTCAGCGCAAGACCAACGCGAGTCATAACACCAAGATCTGGCCAGTCATCTCCCATAAAGGCAATCTGTTCAAGTGCTACAGGATGTTCTCGCAAAATGTCTTGTAGCGCTTCCCATTTGTCCTCGCGCCCTTGCACCAATATCGTTATGCCCAAATCGTTTGCGCGCCGGGCAACCAGATTGCTGGTGCGGCCCGTAATAATGCCGACTTTAACGCCGGTTTTTTGCAATGCTTTAATGCCTTGCCCATCTAATGTGCTAAACGATTTGAATTCTTCCCCCTGGTTGCCGAAGTAAAGACGGCCGTCGGTAAGCACTCCGTCCACATCCAATAGCAACAGTTTGATGCGCGCAGCGCGTTCATGTAATTCGGTTTGGTTACAAAAATCGGAGTTCATTCACGGGTGTCCAGATGCGGTGATTGGTTGAGCCAATCAAATAATGCCTGCGCGCAGCAGATCATTGATTTTTACGACACCGACAAGTTTTTTTTGTTCGTCGGTAACGAGTAAAACGTTAATTTTTGCTTGCTCCATTAACGCCAGCGCTTCGGCGGCCAGCGTGTTGTCGCGTAACATTTTGGGGGTGGTATTCATTAATTCGCCCACTGTGGCGGTGCGGATATCGACGCCTTTGTCGATGCTGCGACGCAAATCTCCATCGGTGAAAATGCCGAGCAAATCATCGCCTTCCATTACTGTTGTCATGCCAAAGCCTTTGTCAGACATAACCATCAGCGCATCCAGCATGGGGGTGTGGGCAAATACACGGGGAATATCGTCGCCGGTGTGCATGACATCCGTGACACGCAACAGTAGTTTGCGGCCCAATGCGCCTCCCGGATGAGAGAATGCGAAGTCTTCTGCTGTGAAACCGCGCGCTTCCAGCAGTGCAATTGCCAGTGCATCTCCCATGACCAGAGTTGCGGTGGTGCTGGATGTTGGGGCCAGATCCAGAGGGCATGCCTCATGCAAAACACTGATATCCAGATTGACTTCAGCCACTTCGCCCAAGGTCGATTGCGGATTGGCGGTCATGCTGATGATCTTTACTCCGGCGCGCTTTAATAGCGGCAACAAAGTAACGATTTCACTGGAGGTGCCGGAGTAAGAGATCGCAAGCACTATGTCATTTTTGGTGATCATCCCCAGATCGCCATGGCTGGCTTCGCCTGGGTGGACAAAAAACGATGGGGTTCCAGTGCTCGCCAGAGTGGCGGCGATTTTCTTGCCGATATGGCCGGACTTGCCCATGCCGGTGACAATTACCCGGCCAGCACAGTTCAAGATAAGTTCACAGGCGGTGGTGAATTGCTTATCGACCCGCGCGGCGAGCGAGGTAACTGCCTCCGCCTCCAGGCTGATAGTGCGCAATGCCGAGCTTACGTAATCATGTGTCATGGCAGGTTCCAAAACCGTTTCCAAAATGGTCAGCCAGTGAGAGGGTCATGGCTCACCCAAGGCATTTATGGCCTTGCATTATAACTTTCAAGAAAAACAAGGCGAGGGAAGTTTACGTCTTTTTTCCTGTTGCGGCTTATGCCTGTCATGCGCTCGATGCTATAGTTCGCGCCGCAAATCTGCTCGCTACGCCTCCAGGCTTAATAACTCGCCACGATCATAAACATCGCATAAAGAATGGCACCATAAGGAATTAGCGTTGTCCGAGTGTTGATTCAATGCCATACGGCTCAGTCGTTCTGTTTCAATTAATGGAAGGTTTTACGATGAAATATTTGCTCACCAAATTGTCTGGTGTTGTTCTCGGGGTATCGGTGTTGTTTGCGGCCAATGTTATGGCTCAGGCACCTTCAACTGAATCGCCAAAGGTAATTGTGGAGTCTGTCGCGCAAGAACTATTTGACTTGGTTAAAACCAAAAAAGCGTCCAATACGGCGGATGACGCATATTTCAAACAAGTGGAAGCTGCACTTGATGGTGTAGTGAATTTTCCGTTTATTGCTGCCTCGGTCATGGGGAAAGCCTACAAACAAGCTACTCCGGCGCAGCGTGAACAATTCCAAAAGGTCTTTAAAGACGGCATGGTTAAATCGCTTGGCAAAGGCGTTTTGGGGTATGCCGAGAGCAAGGTTGTGATTGCAGGTGTAGATGAAAGCAATCCAAATCGCCAAGTGGTCAAGCAAGAAGTGTCGACCGATGGCACGACCCACAAGTTGAACTACACCATGCGCAAAGAAAAATCGGGCGAGTGGAAATTGATTAACGTGGTGCTCAATGGCGTGAACCTTGGTCAATCGTTTAGCGGTCAATTCAAGGCGAGCCTTAAAAAGTACAATGGCGATATTGATAAAGTGATCGCCAATTGGTTGGTTGATGCCTAACCGGATCGGCAATCAGCAAATCGACAAACCCCCGGCCTGTGCTGGGGGTTTTGCTTTACAGGGCCGGATTTTCGGATGCGATATTGGCGACATTCCGGTAAACTTCGCGCCTCATTTCTGATCACAGCCCTTCTTAATCGAGTAACTCTATGCAAGCTGAACAAATCAAAGCGCTGATTGAAAGCCAAATCCCGGACTGCGATGTCAAATCGGTCGATGTCATGGGTGATCACATAGGTTTAGTGATTGTTAGCCCGGCATTTGCTGGTTTGACTCCTGTTAAAAAGCAGCAGTTGGTGTTGTCCACCCTGAGTGCGCAATTTGCTGACCGCAGCATCCACGCGGTGGATTACATCAAATCCTTCACGCCCGAGCAGTGGCAACAGCAGCAACAGCAGCAACAGCAACAGTAACGTCTCCGGCTTGGAGTCGGCATTGGTTGGCTCGGGTCTCTTTTTTCTCTTCTTTGTTTTCAGGGTTGTATGGATAAGTTTTTGATTAACAGCAGCGGTCCACTCACTGGCGAGCTGCGAATTTCTGGTTCCAAAAATGCAGGCTTGCCGCTGTTGGCAGCGACAATTTTGGCCGATTCCGAAGTGCGTTTGAGCAATGTTCCGCACTTGAAAGACATGACCACCATGGTGCAGCTATTGCGTACCCTCGGCCTGACAATTGAGATTCAGGGCGAGCATGTGGTTATTGTGGACCCCAATACCATCAACTCCTACACCGCGTCTTACGAGCTGGTAAAAACCATGCGCGCATCGATTCTGGTACTTGGGCCATTGCTTGCGCGCTACGGTGAAGCGAATGTGTCTTTCCCGGGTGGTTGTGCAATTGGTTCGCGCCCAGTGGATATCCACTTGCGCGGCCTTGAAGCCATGGGGGCGACTATCGAAATCGATGGTGGTTATATCCGCGCCCGCTCCAATGGCCGTTTGAAAGGCTGCCATTTCC
The DNA here is from genome assembly GCA_002483365.1 of Cellvibrio sp. UBA7661. GTDB lineage: Bacteria > Pseudomonadota > Gammaproteobacteria > Pseudomonadales > Cellvibrionaceae > Cellvibrio. Next base: position 224,515 of record DLHT01000005.1, on the reverse strand, counting down.
TGATGGATATGGTCACCGTTGGCGGTACTGAAAACCTGCTGATGGCCGCGGTATTGGCTGAAGGCAAAACCGTACTGGAAAACGCGGCGCGCGAACCCGAGATTGTCGATTTGGCCAATATGCTGGTTGCTATGGGCGCGAAAATCGATGGTATAGGCACATCAACCCTGACAATTTATGGCGTTGATAAACTGCACGGTTGCGAATACAGCGTGATGCCTGACCGTATCGAAACCGGTACCTATCTGGTTGCCGCTGCAGCGACCCGAGGCAAGGTTAAATTGACCAATACCCGCGCCGATATTCTTGAAGCCGTGTTATTGAAGTTGCAGGAAGCGGGCGCGGATATCACCACTGGTGAAGACTGGATCGCACTGGATATGCACGGCAATCGTCCCAAAGCGGTTAGCTTGAAAACTGCTCCTTACCCGGCATTCCCTACGGATATGCAATCGCAATTTATGGCGATGAACGCTGTTGCAGAAGGTGTGAGCCATATTACTGAGACGATTTTTGAAAACCGCCTGGTGCAGGTGGCCGAATTGAACCGTATGGGCGCGCATATCGAGCTTGAACACAACACGGCGATTGTTACGGGTGTTGAGCGTTTAAAAGCGGCACCAGTGATGGCATCTGACCTGCGCGCCTCGGCAAGTTTGGTGATTGCCGGTTTGGTGGCGGATGGTGAGACCCTGATCGACCGCATTTACCACATCGATCGCGGTTACGAAGCTATCGAACAGAAATTCCAAAGCCTCGGTGCCAGTGTGCGCCGTGTTAAGGGTTCATAAGCGCAAAGGTATAAAAAAGGTAAAACCCATGAGTCAAACCCTGACCATCGCGCTCACCAAAGGGCGCATTCTGGAAGAGACATTACCACTGCTGGCGGCTGCGGATATTCGCCCGCTTGAAGATATGGAAAAAAGTCGCAAGCTGGTATTTGAAACTACCCAACCCAATGTGCGTTTTTTATTGTTGCGCGGTGCAGATGTTCCCACCTACGTGCAATTTGGTGCGGCCGATATGGGTATTTCCGGAAAAGATACCTTGATGGAAAACGGCGCTGAAGGTTTGTATGAACCGCTCGATTTAAATATCGCGCGCTGCAAATTAATGACTGCCGGCGTGAAGGGCGAATCCCTGCCAGCTGGTCGTATTCGTGTTGCCACCAAGTATGTGAATATCGCCAAACAATATTACGCATCCCAAGGTCGCCAGACGGACATCATCAAGCTTTACGGTGCGATGGAATTGGCTCCGATTATGAATTTGGCCGACGAAATTGTGGATATTGTCGATACCGGCAATACCCTGCGTGCGAATGGTTTGGAGCCGCGCGATTTTATTGCAGATATTAGCTCGCGTTTGATCGTGAACAAAGCATCGATGAAAATGAAACACGTACAAATCCAAAACATTATCGACCATATCGCCAAGGCAGTTGCAGTCGATTAGTTTTTTATGTCCTCAATTGCAAATGCCAATGTGCATTTGCAATTGATCAGCGGCATTATCAGTTCATCTTGTCTAACTCTGTGTCTAAAAGAGAATTCCATGTCTGACTCTATCATCACCCGTTTGGATGCAAGCCAAAGCGATTTTAATCAGCAGTTGGATCAATTGTTGGCCTGGGAATCGGTAAGTGATACCCGTGTTGCAGCAGTTGTCGATGACATCTTGCATCAAGTGAAAACACGCGGTGATGTTGCAGTGGTGGAATTCACCAATAAATTTGACCGTCGTGCAGCACAAAGCATTAATGATTTTGTTGTCACGCCAGCAGAATTACAAAATGCACTGACACAAATTCGCCCTGAGCAACGTGCTGCCCTGGAAGTTGCTGCTGAACGTATTCGCAGTTATCACCAGCATCAATTGCAAAGTTCATGGCGCTACACGGAAGCTGACGGCACTGTGCTTGGACAGCAAATTTCGGCGATGGAACGTGTAGGGTTGTATGTGCCCGGTGGTAAAGCGTCTTATCCTTCATCGGTGTTGATGAATGCGATTCCGGCAAAGGTCGCGGGCGTTGATGAATTAACGATGGTAGTGCCCGCGCCTGATGGTGAAATCAGCCCAATGGTGTTGGCAGCTGCAGCGATTGCGGGCGTGGATCGTGTCATTACGATTGGTGGTGCGCAAGCAGTTGCGGCACTCGCCTATGGAACGGAAAGTATTACCAAAGTTGATAAAATTGTTGGCCCCGGCAATATTTATGTTGCCACCGCCAAGCGCGCCGTATTTGGTCAGGTGGCGATTGATATGATTGCCGGCCCTTCCGAAATTTTGGTGGTGTGCGATGGTTTGACCGACCCCGATTGGATTGCCATGGATTTATTCAGTCAGGCTGAGCACGATGAGCAGGCGCAATCGATTTTACTGTGCCCGGATGCGGAATATTTAGATAAAGTTGAAGCATCCATTAAAAAATTATTGCCAACACTTGCGCGTGAAACTATTGCCAGTGTGTCGTTAAAAAATCGCGGTGCCTTGATTAAAGTTGCAGATATGGAGCAGGCGATTGCCGTGAGTAACCGCATCGCACCTGAGCACTTGGAATTGTCGATTGCTGACCCGGAAGCCTGGTTGCCGAAAGTGCGCCACGCGGGCGCGATTTTTATGGGGCGCTTTACCCCTGAAGCACTGGGCGATTATTGCGCTGGCCCCAACCACGTATTGCCCACCTCAGGTACTGCGCGCTTTTCATCGCCACTGGGTGTGTACGATTTCCAAAAGCGCAGCTCGATTATTATGTGCTCGGCATCGGGTGCATCAGAGTTGTCCAAAACAGCATCGGTGCTTGCGCGCAGCGAATATCTTGAAGCGCATGCGCGCTCGGCGGAGTATCGGATTATTGAGTGAGAAGATTGAATCAATAATTCAGTGTTGTGTTAAAAAAACGGGTGCAAAATTGCACCCGTTTTTTATTAATACAAAGCAATAATCTACTCAGGTTTTTGTGGGTGGAAAACCTGCAATAGCAATGAGTTCTTTGGGTTCACCGTTGCGTATTACTTTGAAAGTAATTTCTGCATTTGGTTGGATGTTGCGCAGGGAATTGCGCAGTGATGGTGCATCAAGTAGCGCAACACCATCAATATGTGTAATGACATCATCTTTTTGAAAGCCTGCTTTCTCTGCGGGGCTTTTGCTTTCAATGCCGGTCACAATCAAACCATTTACGCCCAATTCTTGAATTTGATCGTTGGTTAATGAATTAACTGACAGGCCTAACCAACCAGGCCGCACTTCGCCATATTCGATAATTTGCTGGAGGGAGTTCATCGCTTTTTCAGCGGGAACAGCAAAACTGATTCCAACTGATGCTCCGGTTTCATCCAGCATTGCGGTATTGATGCCTATTAAATTGCCATAGGCATCAATCAAGGCTCCACCGGAGTTGCCTGGGTTAATTGCGGCATCAGTTTGGATGAAATTTTCGGCGCTATTAATACCTAAATTCCATCGTCCGGTTGCGCTGACAATCCCTTGGCTAACACTTTGGCCCACACCGAATGGGTTGCCTATCGCAAGCACCACATCACCTACACGAATATGATTGGAGTTGCCGATAGTGATTGGATTTAAATTATCAGCGTTGATTTTCAGTACTGCCAAATCGTTTTCCGGATCTGTGCCTATTAATTCGGCTGATGCTCCTCGGCCATCGTAAAGCAGGACTAAAATTTTATCGGCACCATTCACAACATGTTTGTTGGTGAGTATGTGACCTTGAGCATCTACGATAACGCCAGAACCCAGCGTATTTTGCATCCGCTGTTGTTGTGGTGTGTTGGATCTATTGTAGAGTTGGCGATAAAGCGGATGGTTGTAGAGGTTTTGATAGCGTTGCAATACCCGTTTTTCGGTGTACACATTCACCACCGCGGGTGCTGCGCGGTTAACGGCATCGGCATAAGACACCATGCCGTATTGCACTGGCAAATTGTTAGCTGCTGGTAAAACGGCAGGTTGGCGCAATTGAGGGAAAAGTAAAAGTGCAAGTAGCGCAATGATAATGCCTGCGGTAACTGGCCAGCCAATAAATTGCAGCACTCGCTCTAAGGACATGCAAAACGTCTCCGTCGATATTTTTCAGGTTGCCTTTTACAGGCCAACAAAAACCCCGCGATGCGGGGTTATACAAAAGGGTTCGACGTCCTGTTCGCAACCGGGGCTATCAGTTAGCCCGGAAACTATTTAATAGCGATTGGCTTTACCATCAAAATCATAGTCATCTGCTGACTCGGTTGGCATGCTGACCTTTTCCTGTTGATCGTCACGAAGGTCATAATCATCGCTGAGCATTCCTTTTGCGCCGGGCGCTTTTGGAGCCCAGTCTCTTGGCGGTTCAATACGCTGCTCATTAATGTAGGCTTTGCTGTCCGAACCAAGATTGTTATTGGCTGAGTCCAGTATTTGACGGCTAATAGCGGGTGTGGCCAGTTTCAATGCGCCATTCGCCAAATGTTCATGAACATCGCGATAGGCATTGGTCAGGTTATTTACCAATTGTGAGGTTTGGGCAAAATGTTCGGCAACATCGCGTTGATAGCCTTGCAGTGAGCTCTCTGCTTCATGCAGGCGTTGTTCTATGCCGCGCCCCAGTAATTTTGTACGAAAAACATAAAGAGTCAGGGCACCAAGACCTGCACCTACCAACAAACAAATCACACCGGTAATAACGACAGCACTAAATGAGTACACGGAAATCTCCTACTAAGCATGGCTGTTTTATGGATCATTTGCAGCCGAAGATATTGATATCTCTATTATAAGTCCATTTTCTCATTAAAATGGGCAAAAATTATCGGGCTGTGCGTGGATGCACCTTATGGCGGGGCTACAAATGATTTTTCCGTTCGCAAAAGAAGAGAGTGTTTTGATTTCCGGGCCTGCCGGGCAGATAGAATCCATTGTTCATCAGGGTGATGAGACCGGCCATTTTGCGGGGCAAAACCTCTTGGTGGTTATTTGTCATCCTCATCCCGTCCATGGCGGCACTATGGATAATAAAGTGGTGACCACCTTAATGCGGACGTATCGCGATCTTGGTGTCCATGTTTTGCGATTTAATTTTCGTGGCGTAGGAAGCAGTGAAGGTCTTTTTGATAATGCTATAGGTGAGTTGCAAGATCTGCTTGCCGTGATTACATGGGTCAAGCAAGTCATGCCGGATATTGCGCTCTTGCTCGCTGGTTTTTCATTTGGTTCTTCTATTGCTGCACAAGCCTGTTATCAGGTCGATAATGTTCGACATCTCGTCCTGGTTGCGCCGCCAGTGGAACGTTATCCCTATGATCACAATGGTCGGTTTCCCTGTGCACTGGTGGTCATACAGGGTGATAAGGATGAGCGTGTGTTTGCTGAAGGTGTCTACACCTGGCTCGGAACGTTGGACAGCCCTAATGAATTATTACGCTATCCTGAAGCCGGACATTTCTTTCATGGCTATTTAGTTCAAATGAAAACGGATTTAACGAGAATTTTGTTGGAACAGCTTTCCGCTCTTTGACGCGTGGTTATGTAACTTAGACCCGTGGTTATGTAATTTAAATAAATAGCGCTACTGGTAACTTCTCATTACAGTGGTTGCCAGTGTTAATGAATCTGCCCGTATATGACAGTCTCTAATCTTTCCTCCCCTTCTTCATCTATCGTGCTCTCTCCTACGCAGCGCTACGAGCGCGATCTTGCCCGCCCGGATTTTCGTCATGATCCTGCGCAGGCCGCTGCAGTTGCGCACTTGCAGCATCTTTATGAACAATTGGTTGCTGCGTGGCGTGCGGAGCAGAAAGCGTCCGTTCTTGGTGCGCTTATAAAACGATTCATCAAGCCCAAGCAGCGAGAGTTAGTGCGTGGTTTATATTTCTGGGGTGGAGTGGGGCGCGGCAAAACCTATCTGATGGATAATTTTTTTGAAAGCCTGCCTTTCGAACAAAAAATGCGCGCACACTTTCATCGTTTCATGCGCCGTGTGCATGCTGAGTTAAAGCGCTTGGATGGTCAGAAAAATCCACTAAAAAAGGTGGCGGATATCATTGCAGCTGAAGCGAGAGTTATTTGCTTCGATGAATTCTTTGTATCAGATATTACTGATGCAATGATTCTGGGCACGCTAATGGAAGAGTTGTTTGCGCGCGGCGTTACTTTGGTGGCCACATCAAATATCGTTCCGGATGGCTTATATAAAGATGGGTTACAGCGAGCGCGCTTTCTGCCCGCAATCGATTTGCTCAATAAACATACCCTTGTGGTCAATGTGGATGGGGGAGTTGACTATCGTTTAAGGGCGCTGGAACAGGCTGAGCTCTATCATTCTCCTTTGGATGATGAGGCTGATAAGAGTCTGATGTGTAGCTTTAAAAGCTTGGTTTCTACCAATAGTGATATTCATGAGAATGCTGATTTGGAAGTTGAAGGCCGGATGATTCGTTCGCGCTATGTAGCTGAAGGGGTTGTCTGGTTTGATTTTGTTGATATCTGTGATGGCCCCCGCTCGCAGAATGATTACATTGAACTTGCGCGAGAATACCATTCCGTAATTCTGAGTAATGTGCCTGCTTTAGGGCGTGAAAAAGATGATCAGGCACGGCGCTTCGTCAATCTGGTTGATGAATTCTACGATCGTCAGGTCAAGCTGGTCATATCAGCTGCGAAGCCTTTAGTTGAATTGTACTCAACAGGAAAGTTGGATTTTGAGTTCCAGCGTACCGTCAGTCGCTTGCTTGAAATGCAAAGCCATGAGTATCTTGCCCGCCCTCATCGCCCGGAATAATCTGCCAGTAATAAATAGTGATTGAAAAACAAGCATTGGCTGTGTAGTATGCCGCCTCCCTATTTTAGGGGCTATTATCCACATCCGATTTAGGCAGGAATAACATGAAGACCTATATTGCCAAAGCAGAATCTGTCGTTAATGACTGGTTCATCGTGGATGCGGCGGGAAAAACACTCGGCCGTTTATCTGCGGAAATTGCTTCACGCTTGCGTGGCAAGCACAAGCCAGAATTCACTCCACACGTTGATACCGGTGATTACATCGTAGTGATCAATGCTGCTCAAGTGCGCGTGACTGGTCGTAAAGCAACTGACAAGATTTACTACTCTCACACTGGTTTTGTGGGTGGTATTAAATCTATCAGCTTCCAAAAGTTGATTGAAAAAGCGCCAGAGCGCACTATTGAGACTGCCGTTAAGGGCATGTTGCCAAAAGGGCCGCTGGGTCGTGCTATGTTCAAAAAACTGAAAGTTTATGCAGGTAATGAGCATCCACATGCTGCTCAGCAACCTAAAGAACTGAACATCTAAGGGGAGCTGACATGTCTGCACAATTTTACGGCACCGGCCGTCGCAAAACCTCTACTGCGCGTGTATTTATCACCGCAGGTACTGGTGCAATTATTGTTAACGATCGTCCATTGGATGAGTACTTCGGCCGCCCAGTGGCGCGCATGGTAGTGCGTCAGCCTCTGGAATTGGTTGGTATGGTAGAAAAATTTGACGTAAAAGTTACTGTCTCTGGTGGCGGTAGCTTTGGTCAGGCGGGCGCTATTCGCCACGGCTTGACTCGTGCTCTGATGGAGTATGACGAGTCTCTGCGCAGCGAATTGCGTAAAGCTGGTTACGTTACTCGCGATTCTCGTGAAGTTGAGCGTAAGAAGGTTGGTTTACGTAAAGCACGTAAGAAGCCACAATTCTCCAAGCGTTAATGATTTTTGCCAGTCGGTTATTCGCTGGCTGGTTGATGATCATCAAAAACGCCCAAGTCTTTACTGGCTTGGGCGTTTTTTTACGTCTAAAATTGCGGGCTTATAACCCACTGTTTATGTGTGGTTATTCTTGTAAGCAGTGCGTTAATTCATTACCATTGCCCGCCTTTTCTTGAGTCACCCAATATTCCTTATTTCGTCAGACTCTGAACTGTTTTTGTGATAGGTCGCTGGACGATAATATTAGGCAATTTGCTAGCCGTGTTTAGGGGAGAAAATCGTCATGAGTAATGACGCAGTAAATAAAACGCGCCGTCGCGTATTGATCGGAGCCACATGTGCAGTGGGTGCGGTTGGTGCAGTGGGTGCTGCTATTCCTTTTGTGGGTTCATGGAACCCGAGTGCCAAGGCAAAAGCTGCTGGTGCGCCAGTGAAGTACAACCTTAGTAAAATCGAGCCAGGTGCCATGGTTACTGTTGAGTGGCGCGGCAAGCCTGTGTTTATTGTTCGCCGTACGCAAGCAGCGTTGGATAGCTTGAAGAAAGTAGAGCAGCAGGGTGTGTTGTTGGATGCTGAATCAAGTGAGCCTCAGCAACCTGAATACGCCAAGAACCCTGAGCGTGCAATCAATAAGGAGTTTGCAATCCTGCTTGGGATTTGTACGCATCTTGGATGTGCCCCGGTGTATCGCCCTGACGTCGGTGCTGCCGATTTGGGCGGTGATAAATGGCAAGGCGGCTTTTTTTGCCCTTGTCATGGTTCCAAATATGATCTGGCTGGCCGCGTATATGCCGGCGTACCTGCACCGCTGAACTTGGAAGTTCCTCCTCATAAATATGAAAGCGATGCTGTTGTTGTCATTGGTGAAGACCAGGGGGCTTGATATGAATTGGTTAGTGGGATTGTGGCAATGGGTTGATAAGCGCCTCCCGGTACAGCGTGCCTGGGATACCCATATGGGCAAATATTACGCGCCCAAAAATTTCAATTTCTGGTATTTCTTTGGTGTGCTCTCTTTGCTGGTGTTGGTTAATCAGCTGGTAACCGGTATCTGGTTAACAATGAGCTATAACCCTTCTGCAGAAGGTGCATTTGCTTCCGTTGAATACATTATGCGTGACGTAGATTACGGTTGGCTGTTGCGCTACATGCATTCCACCGGCGCTTCAGCATTCTTCGTTGTTGTCTATCTGCATATGTTCCGCGGCATGATGTACGGTTCATACAAGGCCCCACGTGAATTGGTGTGGATCTTCGGTATGACGATTTATCTTGTCTTGATGGCTGAAGCCTTCATGGGCTATGTGTTGCCTTGGGGACAAATGTCATATTGGGGAGCTCAAGTAATCGTTTCTCTGTTCGGTGCTATTCCGGTTGTAGGTAATGACTTGGTTGAATGGATCCGCGGTGATTACCTTATTTCTGGTATTACCTTGAACCGTTTCTTTGCTTTGCATGTGGTGGCTTTGCCCATCGTACTGTTGGCATTGGTAGTCATGCATATCCTTGCTTTGCATGAGGTTGGTTCTAACAACCCTGATGGCGTAGAAATTAAAAAGAACAAAGATGAAAACGGTATTCCGCGTGACGGCGTTCCTTTCCATCCTTTCTACACGGTGCATGACTTGGTTGGCATCACTGTGTTCCTGTTTGCCTTCTGCTTCATTATGTTTTTTATGCCTGAGATGGGCGGTTTCTTCTTGGAGTACGCCAACTTTGAAGAAGCAAATAACCTGAAAACCCCATTACACATTGCACCAGTCTGGTATTTCACTCCTTTCTATGCAGTATTGCGTGCAGTAACCCTGCAAATTGAATTGGGGCCGATGGTGTTGACTGCGAAATTGTTGGGCTTTGTAGCTATGGGCGCTGCGATTGCGATTTTGTTTGTGTTGCCATGGTTGGATCGCAGCAAGGTGAAGTCTATGCGCTATCGCGGCCATATCCCGCGCATCATGTTGATTGCATTTGCAGCCATGTTCGTAGTGCTGGGTTACTTGGGGGTTAAGGCGCCAACTGAAGGTAGAACTTTGTTATCGCAAATTGCGACTACTTTCTATTTTGCATACTTCCTAACTATGCCTGTATGGACCACTACTAGCCCGGAAAAAGCCAAGTCTAAAATCTCTTGGGTTCTGTGCGGCGTGTTTGCGGTGATTTTTGCCTGGATGGGGATTGATTATATTGGCGGTGATGTTCCGGCGTTGTTGTTAGTGCTTTGTTTTGTCTTGGCAATTATTTTTGCTGTATTGCCGTTGCTGGCTGCGCGCGATAAGGATCTGGTAGAGCCTACTCGCACCCAAGCCAAAGGCTTGCCGGGACTGCTGGTTGCTGCTGGTTTCGTTCTTTTCTTGATTCTGGCGATTGTGCCAATTAAAGCAGTTGCTGCAGAAGGTGCATTTAAGTGTGGTGCTATTCCTTGTGATGCAATGGAGCCTGACTTGAAAGACAAAGAGTCTCTGCAGCGTGGAGCAAAGTATTTCGTTAACTACTGCATGGGATGTCACTCAGCTAAATACTCACGCTATGAACGCGTGGCTGATGATTTGGATATTCCACACAGCCTGATGGAACAACACTTGATCTTCGGTAACGAGCGCATCGGCCAGTTGATGGAGATTGCCATGAAGCCGCAACAATCGAAAGTGTGGTTTGGTGTTGCTCCTCCAGACTTGACGCTTGTTGCTCGTGCTCGCTCACCAGAGTGGTTGTATACCTACTTACGTAACTTTTACAAGGATGAAACCCGTCCTTGGGGTGTCAACAACCGTGTGTTCCCTAATGTGGGTATGCCGCATGTATTGATCGGTCCACAAGGTTTGCTGGAGTGCGGTGCTGGTCCAAAGCTCAATCATCATGGCGGTGCTTTGCGCAATGATATTGGTCAGATGGAAATGGATGAGCATTGTGGCGCTTTGAAAGAGGGCAAAATCAAGGGCACCATGACATCGGCAGAGTTCGATAAGGCAGTTTACGATCTGGTGAATTTCCTTGAGTATGTTGCCGAGCCTGTTGCCGTGAAACGCCAATCAATTGGACTTTACGTATTGGGCTTTCTGGTTATTCTCTTTATTTTTGTCTACTTCCTGAATCGCGAGTTTTGGAGAGACATTCACTGATAATCAGTGGGTTGATAAATAGGGCGACGAAAGTCGCCCTTTTTTGTTTGAGTCTGTTGATAAATCCCTGTAATTTGTCGGCATTGTTTTATTCCAAGGAAAACTGCTTATGTCCATGTCATCCAGCCGCCCTTACTTTTTGCGTGCCATCTATGAATGGATACTGGATAACAATTGCACTCCCCATATTCTTGTTGATGCCCACGTACAGGGAACCCAAGTCCCGCAACAACATGTAAACAAAGACGGACAGATCATTCTGAATATTTCCCCCAGCGCTGTTAAAGATTTATTTATGGATAATACAGCCGTTTCTTTTAATGCCCGTTTTAGTGGTGTCGTTAATAATCTTTATGTTCCATGTGGCGCGGTTTTAGGGATTTATGCACGGGAAAATGGCCAGGGGATGATGTTTGAGCCAGAGGCTAACCCTCAGCCTCCCGCTCCACAGCCTCCCTCATCAACTCCATCGCTCAAGTCTGTTGGTGATGGCGCAAAGCGACCAGGATTGCGTGTCGTTAAATAACGATAATGTTCTAACAACACCAGCTACGGCTGGTGTTGTTATTTTTGGGGCTGGTTTGTGACGTTTGTGCGACATATTTATGACAAAAATATCGTGCGGTCACATTAGTGTCATATTTGGCCGTTAGAGTAGCTATTAATGGTGAGGCAAGCCTTGCCATCTAACCAATCTACGCAATGACTAACGGAGCGCTCTATGAACGCCAAGAACATTATCAAAGGGCTGGTATTTGCTGGCTCTATGGCTTGTGCCGCTGTGCTGCAAGCTGCGGTTGATCCAAAATTGCCGGAATACAAAGCGACTACAGGTGTATCAGGGAATGTGAACTCAATAGGTTCAGATACCCTGAACAACCTGATGACTCTGTGGGCAGAAGATTTCAAAAAGTGGTATCCGAACGTTAATATCCAAATTCAGGGAGCAGGCTCTTCGACTGCACCACCAGCCTTGATCGAAGGCACCGCTAATTTCGGCCCAATGAGCCGTGAAATGAAATCAGAAGAAATTCAAGCGTTTGAAGCCAAGCATGGTTACAAGCCAACGCCAGTACCTGTAGCAATTGACGTTTTGGCGGTATACGTTAATAAAGATAACCCGATAAAAGGATTGTCTCTGCAACAAGTGGATGCCATTTTTTCTGCCACCCGCAAATGCGGAGAGCCTAAAGACATTACCCGTTGGGGTGAAGTGGGTTTGGAAGGTGCATGGACAAATCGCGATTTCACCATCTATAGCCGTAACGCAGTATCAGGTACTTACGGATACTTCAAAGACGAAGCCCTGTGCAAAGGTGATTTCAAATCCAGTATTAATGAGCAACCGGGTTCTGCTTCGGTAGTTCAGGGTGTTTCTGAATCTATCAACGGTATCGGCTACTCTGGTATCGGTTATGTAACGTCTGGTGTTCGCGCACTGCCATTATCCAAAAAAGATGGTCAGCCTTTTGTTACTCCAGATGCAGTACACGCATTGGATGGTACTTATCCATTGGCTCGTGTTCTCTATGTTTACATCAACAAACACCCAAATCGTAAGTTGGATACCCTGCAACTTGAATTCTTGAAACTGATTCTGTCCAAGCAAGGCCAGGAAACCGTTGTGCGCGATGGATATATCCCGCTGCCAGAGGCAATGGTTACCAAAGCACTCGCTGAGTTGCAGAAGTAATTATTGCTTAATGAAAGCCGCCTGACCGGGCGGCTTTTTTTTGCCCTAAAAAACTGTGTTACAGAAAAATGACAGTGAAGCAGGGTTTTGTAACAAAAGTGTCATTTTTGGTTGCTAGGATTTCCGAGCCATAAGATTAACAGTGAGCAGATCATGTCCGAACCCGCCCAATTGGTAAAAGAATCTGTCAGCTTGATGCCGACACTCGAACAGCGCATGCGTCTGCGCCGTATCCGTCAATTTAAGGATGGCCTTTCACGGTATGGAGTAATGACTGCCGGTATGGCGGTTGTTTTTTCATTAGGTTTGATATTTTTTTACTTGTTCTCTGAAATTGCTCCGCTGTTTCGCGGTGCGTCGGTAGAGATTGTTAAAACCTATACCCCCGAAGCTCTGCATAACGCACCACAGGACGAAACTGAATTTCTTACGCTTGAACGCTATGAGGAAATTGGTGGCAACTTCAAGCGCAGCGGTGCAGTCAGTTTTTTTACGGTTGATGATGGAAAAACTTTGTTATCAGCCCAAATGCCAAAAGCGGATGGTGCTAATTTTTCAGTATTGGCCACCAGTACAGCCGATCACGGACTGGTTGCATATGGTTACAGCAATGGTCAGGTTGCCGTTGCAAAAACCGAATACGCATTAAGTTATCCAAATGATAAACGTCAAATTACCCCCAGCCTTGAATTTCCATTGGGCGATCAACCTATCCAGCTTGATGCACAGGGTGCAGCATTAAAAGTATTGGCGATTCAGGAGACTTCCAGTGGCACATTGATTGGTGCACTGACGGAAGATAATCGTTTGCTGTTGGGAGTATTCAGTAGTAGCCGCAATTTAATTACTGGTGCAGTAACGCTGGAGCAGGAAATTTTTACCCTGCCTCCGTTGCCGCAAGGTGTTACTGGTACTCACATGCAAATTGATGAGCGCGCACAACATTTAGTGATAGCGACTGATAAATCACAGATGGTGTTGTACAAAATCATCAGTCCATCCAGCGCAGAGCGCAAAGATGCGGTTGTGGTTGCTAATGGCAAGATTACAGCGATGCAATTTTTGGTCGGTACCGGATCATTGGTCGTTGGTACCAGTGAAGGGCATGTCAGCCAATGGTTTTTAGTGCGCGATCCTCACAATGAATATCATGTAACGCATGTGCGCGATTTCGATTCGCTAGAGGGTTCGGTTACCGGTTTTGCTCCAGAGTTTGCTCGCCGTGGTTTTTGGGCGGGCGATGATAAAGGCAATATCGGAATTTACTACGGTACTTCTCATCGCACGCTATTCAATGAATCTATTAGCGACAAAGCGATCGACAAAATTGCGATTTCACCGATTAACAATCGCGCGCTGATGATTGATGAAAGTAAAAATGTAGCGTTATTGGATGTATGGAATAAACACCCTGAAGTCTCATTCAGTTCGCTGTGGCAAAAAGTGTGGTACGAAGGGCGTGACGAACCTGATTATATTTGGCAGGCGTCATCAGGCAGCGATAACTTTGAAGCCAAAATGAGTTTTGTTCCTTTGTCTCTCGGCACCTTGAAAGCGGCTTTTTTTGCGATTTTATTTGCTGTGCCGCTAGGTGTAATGGGCGCAATTTATACCGCCTATTTCATGACACCTAAATTGCGCGGAATTGTAAAACCAACTATCGAAATTATGGCGGCCTTACCAACGGTAATTCTTGGTTTCCTTGCAGGTTTATGGCTTGCACCGTTTATCGAAAACCATTTGCCAGCCATTTTCAGCATTCTCATTTTGTTGCCCGTCATTATGTTGGTTACCGGATTCATCTGGAGCAAGTTTCCTGAATCGATCCGCAACCGGATTCCGGAAGGTTGGGAAGCAGTGATTGTTGTGTTGCCAATTATTGCGACGGTGTGGGCCTGTGTTGCGATGAGCCCGTTAACCGAGATCTGGGTTTTTGATGGCAGCATGCGTCAATGGTTTACCGATAATGGAATTAATTACGATCAGCGCAATGCATTGGTTGTTGGCATCATCATGGGCTTTGCAGTAATCCCCAGTATTTTTTCTATCGCAGAAGATGCGGTATTCAGTGTGCCGCGTCATCTCACACAAGGTTCATTAGCGCTGGGCGCAACACCTTGGCAAACCATGGTGGGTGTAGTGTTACCCACCGCAAGTCCAGGCATTTTTTCGGCTGTAATGATGGGCTTTGGTCGCGCTGTAGGTGAAACCATGATCGTGTTAATGGCAACCGGTAATAGCCCTGTTGTGAATTTTAATATCTTCGAAGGTATGCGTACCTTGTCTGCAAATATTGCAGTGGAGTTGCCGGAGACGGCAGTCGGTAGTACACATTTCCGTGTGTTGTTCCTTGCTGCGTTAGTCTTGCTTGCACTGACTTTTGTTGTGAATACGTTGGCTGAAGTTATTCGTCAGCGCCTACGTCAACGCTACAGCAATCTGTAATGTTGGATAACTTTTTCGGAAAAATGTGATGAAAAAATTATTGAAACGAAAAACATCCTGGTTCAACAGTGGCTCGCCATGGATCTGGTTAAACGGCGGCGCTGTAGCCATTTGTATGTTAATGGTGTTGGGCTTGCTGGGTTTGATTGCGGTGCGTGGCTTCGGCCATTTTTGGCCTGCCGATATTTTGCAAACATCCGTTGTCGATCGTGATGGCAATCGCCAGATTGTGATGGGCGAAGTGGTGCGCGATGAAATTATCCCTGCATCAGTAGCGCGCGATGGTGGTTATACCGTTGCGCAGGATGTAGAGCTAATCACTCGCTATCTATTCAAAATGGGTAACCGTGATGTTAATGGTCGCGATTTTTCCTGGTTTCTTGAAACCGGTATGGATGAATGGCAATACCCGGCCGATGCAATTTCAATCGAGCGTCGCGAGTGGGGTAATTTTTACGGTTATCCCGTGTTAATTAAAGAGCAGGGAAAAATTGTCAGCGAATTAAAAAGCGCTGATTTTTGGGATCAACTTAACCAACGTTTGGAGCGTGCACTCGATTTACACCACAAAGTCAGCCGCATCGAAAAAGTGGATATCGGCCGTATTAACAACAAAATGGATGAGTTGCGTTTGGAACGCCGCCGCTTGGAGTTGGATGGCGCAACCGGTGCAAAAATGGCGAGTGCCGATGCAGAATTTGCAGAGCGTCGTGCAGCACTGGAAGCAGAATACGATGTGATTAAAAAAGAGCGCGACGAAATTCTTGCGCAGGCAACGCGCGACCAATTGGTTGCACGTACGGCCGATGGCAAAGAAGTGGTTATTGCATTTGATCATATTGTCCGCGTAACCCGTCCGAATGAAATGGGTGTTGTCGCCAAGATTGGTCAGTACGTTGAACGCTTTTGGGAATTCATGAGCGATGAACCGCGTGAGGCCAATACTGAAGGTGGTATTTTCCCTGCAATCTTCGGCACCCTGACCATGGTTATTGTGATGTCAATTATGGTTACGCCCTTTGGTGTGCTCGCTGCAATTTATTTGCGTGAATATGCCAAGCAGGGAACCTTTTTGAAAATAATCCGTATTTCGGTGTACAACCTTGCCGGTGTGCCATCGATTGTGTACGGCGTATTTGGTTTGGGCTTTTTTGTATACACATTAGGTGGCAGCCTCGATGAATTGTTTTATGCAGAATCACTGCCGTCACCAACATTCGGTACACCGGGATTATTTTGGGCCTCGCTCACACTGGCATTATTAACATTGCCAATCGTGATTGTTTCTACTGAGGAAGGGTTGTCGCGCATTCCAAGTACGATTCGCCAAGGCAGCCTTGCATTAGGCGCAACCAAAGCGGAAACCCTGTGGAAGGTAGTAGTTCCGTTGGCAACGCCGGCGATGATGACCGGGCTGATTTTGGCAATCGCACGCGCGGCAGGCGAGGTTGCGCCGTTAATGTTGGTTGGTGTTGTAAAGCTGGCACCCGCGCTACCCATCGACGGGAATTATCCATACCTGCATCTTGACCAAAAAATTATGCACTTGGGTTTCCATATTTACGATGTGGGTTTCCAAAGCCCTAACGTAGAAGCAGCGCGCCCACTGGTATATGCGACTTCATTGACGTTGGTGCTATTAATCATTGCGTTGAATATTACGGCAATCAAAATCCGCAATAATTTGCGTGAGAAATATCGTAGCGCATCGGACTAATGACAGGCTTTGTAATAAATCTGTCATTTATTTGAAATATATTGTTAATCAAAATTTAACCGAGTCTTAAACAGGCCCCGATTATGAGCCCAACAGCATTGCCAACTGCATCAGCAGAATCGATCAAGCTTGAAGTAAAAAACCTCGACTTGTTTTACGGCCAAAAGCGTGCGCTTAACGCTGTTAATATGAAAATTCCGGAAAAAAAGGTCACTGCATTTATTGGCCCTTCCGGCTGTGGAAAATCAACGCTGCTGCGCTGTTTCAATCGGATGAATGATTTGGTTGATGCGTGCCGCGTAGAAGGCGAAATCTTGTTGGATGGCAGCAACATTTATGACAAGAGTGTTGACGTTGCCGAACTGCGTCGCCAAGTGGGAATGGTGTTCCAAAAACCCAATCCATTTCCCAAATCTATTTATGAAAATGTTGCTTATGGTCTACGCTTACAAGGTGTGAAATCCAAACGGATTCTCGATGAAGTTGTAGAGAAATCATTGCGCGGCGCAGCGTTGTGGGATGAAGTGAAAGATCGCTTGCACGATAACGCATTTGGATTGTCTGGTGGTCAGCAGCAGCGCTTGGTGATTGCTCGCGCAATTGCGATTGAACCGGAAGTTATTTTGTTGGACGAACCTGCATCAGCACTTGATCCTATCTCAACATTAAAGATTGAAGAGCTGATCAACGAATTGAAAAATCAGTACACCATTGTGATTGTGACCCATAACATGCAGCAAGCTGCGCGCGTATCGGATTACACCGCATTCATGTACATGGGTGATTTGATTGAGCATGATTTGACTGACACACTCTTCACCAACCCAAGTAAAAAACAAACTGAAGATTACATCACCGGCCGTTACGGTTAATGCGGAGGCGCATCATGGTTATGGATATTACGAGTCACACTCATCATATTTCGCAACAATACAATATCGAGCTCGAAACCATCCGCACGCATTTATCGGAAATGGGCGGTATGGCGCAGCGTCAGGTAAACGATGCAATCCAGGCGCTGATCGATGCGGATATTGAACGTGCAGAACAAGTTGTGCGCGCTGATTTGAAAGTGAATTCAATGGAAATCACGATCGATGAAGAATGCGTGCGTATTCTTGCGCGTCGCCAACCTGCGGCCAGTGATTTGCGTTTGGTGATTGCGGTTACCAAAGCGATTACCGATTTGGAGCGTATCGGTGACGAGGCAACCAAAATTGCACGTCAGGCAATCGCCATGAATAAAGATGGCCTTGCACCTCGCGGTTACATTGAAGTGCGCCATATTGGTGGCCATGTGTCGCGCATGTTGCAGGATGCACTCGATGCATTTGCGCGTCTGGATATGGATTTAGCACTCAATGTGGTGCAAACCGACAGGCAAGTCGATATGGAATACAGCACTGCTATGCGTGAGCTGGTGACTTTTATGATTGAAGATCCGCGCAGTATTACCCGCGTGTTGAATATCATGTGGTCGCTGCGCGCACTGGAGCGGATTGGTGATCACGCGCGCAACCTTGCGCAATATGTGATCTATCTGGTGAACGGTGAGGATGTCCGTCACTCCAATCTGGAAGAGATTGAAGAAAACATCAACAGTAAGGAATAGCTCGTAAGGAATGGCCTGAAGCCACAATGCCGGTCAGCAGTAAATATTTTTTGCGTGACTAAAATGGCATCCTCTTGTTAAATAACCCGCGCCTGTGTACAGGTGCGGGTTTTTATTTTTTAGATCCCCGAACGGCGACATCCGGCGTAATCAACGACATAAACTATGTTTTTTCGCCCAAAGGGGCAGACATAAAAGCACTTGCCGGATATAGTGCAAATATATAATATAAATAGGCTAATTAACTATGCTGGATACAGGGCGCAACCTCACACACCAGTTGACTCATCAGCTGGGAGCGGCAATTGTCCAAGGTCAATATGCGATAGATAAGTCATTCCCTACGGAAGCTGAGCTATCGCAGCAATTCAATATCAGCCGCAGCGTGACCCGTGAAGCGGTAAAAATGCTCACAGCCAAAGGGCTGATTGCATCGCGCCCGCGGCAGGGAATCCGGGTAATGCCTTCCAGCCATTGGAATATGTTTGATGCCGATGTGCTGAGCTGGACGTTAAATGCCAGGCCATCGCTTGAGCTGCTGCGTGAATTTACCCAATTGCGTATGGCGATTGAGCCGGAAGCAGCTGTATTGGCTGCTGAAAATAATCAGGATGCCGCTGGTATCAAAGCGATTGGCGATGCGTTGGCGCGGATGAAGCGCGCGGATGAAGGGCATGATGACCCACTCTCTGCGGATATCGAGTTCCATTGCGCGATCCTGGCTGCCAGTAACAACCGCTTCTTCTTCCAGTTGCGCGAGTTCATTCAGGTTGCCTTACGCGTCAGTATTGCCAGTACCAACCAGCTCAAAGGTGTATTGACCGCTGACTATGACGATCACAAGCGCATTTATGATGCTATTTGCGCGGGTGACAAAGAGGAGGCGAGCAGGGCAGTAAAAGTGTTGCTGCAAGAGGTTATGCAGCTAATTAATGTCTCTCTGGTAAAACCGAAATAAACTGCAAGGGTCCGAGTTTTCTACCTAAGCTACTATCGGTAAGCGAACCTGTTCAAGCAGAGAGAATTCAACATGCAGAGCTTTTCAAATCACCAAGGATACGCCCGTTACCCCAGTCTGGTTGGGCGTAGTGTGTTTATTACCGGCGGCTCTACCGGGATAGGTGCAGCCTTGGTGGAAGCATTTGTGGCCCAGGGGGCAAAGGTCGCTTTCATTGATATCGATGAAGCGGGTGCTTTGGCATTGTGTGACGAGTTGGAACAAAAAGGTTTTGCTCGTCCCTGGTTTGAACTGTGCGATGTAAGCGATATAGCCGCACTCAAACAGAGTGTGCTCAACGCACAAAAAATGGTGGGTGATATCAGTGTGCTGGTGAACAACGCTGCCAATGACCAGCGCTACGACACCCGTACGATGACGGCAGATAATTGGTATCGCGGTCTGGCGATTAATTTGCATCCCGCCTTTTTTGCGGCACAAACCGTACACCCTATGATGGTTGCATTGGGTGGTGGATCGATCATCAATATCAGTTCGATCAACGTACAATTTGGCCCGCCAAATCTGGCCAGTTATATCACTGCCAAGGCGGGAATTCTGGGGATCTCCAAAGCGCTGGCAACGGATTACGGCGTGGATAATATTCGGGTGAATTCTATTTTGCCGGGTTGGGTGGCAACGCCCAAACAATTGGAAAAATGGCTGACCCCGGAAGAAGAAGCGGAATTGATGAAGCGTGTGTGCCTGAAAAAGCGTTTGGGTGCACATGATGTTGCCAATCTCGCGCTGTTCCTCGCGGCCGATGATTCTGCCATGATCACATCGCAAGAATTTATTGTCGATGGCGGGAGAATTTAACGCACAGCCCCTACATACTGGCGTTAGTGGTGTGTATTACAAGAAGCATTCATCAGCAAACTGATGAATGCTTCTTGCTATTAAAAAGGGCAATTTTTAGACGGAGCGTTTGTTAGAAAGTCAGCGTAAAAACAGATAAAAACAGAGAAAAAAACAGATAAAAACAGAGAAAAAAATAGTAAAAAAAGAGAGCTATTGTTAAAAAGCGATTGGATAAACACAGCCACAAGAAAGTCTTCCATAAAAAATCGCAGACCTGATAAAAACAAAATTTTTTAATAACACGTGCTTGTGCAAAGTACTGCTACATAGAGGTTAATCATGATTCTTAACGGCTTGGATATTGGCGTATTGGTCGCCTACACACTGATGTTGCTGGGTGTTGCCTGGTGGGTTTCCCGCGATGAAAAAGGCCACGAAAAAAACGCCAATGACTATTTTCTTGCAAGCAAATCCTTACCTTGGTGGGCGATTGGTGCGTCATTAATTGCAGCAAATATCTCGGCGGAACAAATTATCGGTATGTCTGGTTCCGGTTATGTGATAGGCATGGGGATTGCTGCTTACGAACTTATGGCAGCAATTACCTTGATCATTATTGCTAAGTATTTTTTGCCTATTTTCCTCGCCAAAGGCATTTATACCATGCCGCAATTTTTGGAAAATCGTTATGACGGACGTGTGCGTACTGTGATGGCGATTTTC
This sequence comes from Cellvibrio sp. UBA7661, assembly GCA_002483365.1. Classification (GTDB taxonomy): domain Bacteria; phylum Pseudomonadota; class Gammaproteobacteria; order Pseudomonadales; family Cellvibrionaceae; genus Cellvibrio. The sequence goes on along the minus strand of DLHT01000005.1, from coordinate 203,696 downwards.
TGGCTCGCGCTTTACACCTTTGTGAATTTAACCTCGGTGTTATATTTGGGGTCACTCGCTATTTCGCAATTCCTCGGTGTGGATATGCTTTATGGGATGATCTTTCTTGCATTGTTTTCCATGACTTATTCCATTTATGGCGGACTCAAAGCAGTCGCCATGACCGATATTATTCAGGTTGCGCTATTAGTATTGGGCGGGATTTTGGTGAGCTATCTTGCCTTGAACCAAATTTCTGATGGTGCTGGTGTGGTTTCCGGTTTCTCTACGTTGCTGGAAAAAGCACCGGAAAAATTCGATATGATTTTATCGCCAGAAAACCCAAGTTACGCAAATCTGCCGGGTATCTCGGTATTGATTGGTGGCTTGTGGATTATGAATATCAGCTATTGGGGTTTTAACCAATACATTATTCAGCGTGCATTGGCTGCAAAAAGTCTTCAGGAAGCGCAAAAAGGTATGGCATTTGCGGCTTACGTAAAATTATTTGTACCCATTATTGTTGTGTTGCCTGGTATTTGCGCAGTCGTTCTTGCGCCAGATTTAACAAAAGCTGATCAGGCATATCCTGAAATGATGAAACTATTACCGCACGGTTTATTAGGTATTGCGTTTGCTGCATTGGTTGCTGCTATTGCATCTTCACTCAGTTCCATGAGCAACAGCGTGTCCACGATTTTCACGATGGATATTTATAAAAAATCATTTAATCCTGAAGCCTCGGAACACAAGCTGGTATTTGTGGGGCGTTTGACTGCGGCAATTGCGATGATTATTGCAGTGTTGCTGGCTAAACCTTTGGTTGGTAAATCTGAACAGGCATTCCAATTCATTCAGGAATTTACCGGCTTCTTTACGCCGGGTATTGTGGTGATTTTCCTGTTTGGATTCTTCTGGAAGAAGGCGACCGCAGCTTCTGCGCTGACCGCAGCAATTGCGTCGGTTACATTCTCCTGGCTGTTTAAGATTTATATTCCCGAAGTTCCCTTTATGGATCGTGTAGGTTTGGTCTTTATTCTGTGTTGTGTATTGGCTGCTGCAGTGACTTATTTGGGTGGAGCAAAAGATCAACCAAATGCAGTCGATTTGAACGGAGTCAGTTTCTCTACTACATCGGGTTTTAATACTGCTTCATTGGGGGTAGTGTTGGTGTTGATTGTGATCTACGCTACCTGGTGGTAAACCGTATTTGCCCTGTTTGGAAAATGCCCCTGTTCAGGGGCATTTTTTTATCTGTTTTTTTACTTTAACAAGATGTGTTTCTTATGGTTGCGTTTACGCTAGTTGATATTGTCCCTTGCGCGAATGTGTTGGGTGAAGGTGTGCAGTGGAATCCGCAGGATGGTTGTTTCTGGTGGACGGATATTCACGCACAAAAACTTTATCGTTATCAACTGGAAGATAAAACCTTATCGCACTGGAATGTGCCCGAAAAACTTGGGTGCTTTGCGTTTGCAAAAAATGATTCGCGTTTGCTCGCCGCATTTGCATCCGGGTTTGCCTGGTTTACGCCAGACACGGGCGAAGTGGAATGGATCGCAAAACCGGAAGCGCATTTAATTGGCAATCGCTCCAATGACGGGCGTTGTGATCGCCAGGGGCGTTTCTGGATGGGTAGCATCCGCGAACAGCAAAAAACGCCGTGGGAATATGCATCGCTTTATTCCTTAAGTGTGGATGGAAATGTGCAGCAACATCTAACCGGTTTACATATTTCCAACGCGCTGTGTTGGAGCCCGGATTCGCGCAAGATGTATCACGCCGACTCACCCACTCACACCATCAATGTATATGATTTTGATGCGGTGACGGGCGAGCTTTCCAATAAACATATGTTTGCGCAAACTGATGCAGGGATAGAGCCGGATGGTGCTTGTGTTGATGCGCAAGGTTGTGTTTGGAATGCGCAATGGGGTGGGAGCAGGGTAGTGCGATATTCACCTCTGGGAGAAATCGATTTTATTCTGCCAATGCCGGTGAGCCAGCCAACCTGTGTTGCTTTTGGCGGGGCGCACTTAAGTCTACTTGCAGTCACCAGCGCGCGCGCGGGATTAAGCGATGCCGCTTTACAGCAGCAGCCGCAAGCAGGCCATTTATTTATTTTTCAAACTGACGTTACCGGTTTATTGGAAGAGCGTTTCGGATGATGTTGGTTTTAAGATGATTGTTGGTTTTAAGGAAACTGTGGTTTTTAAGTGATTGCTGTTGAATGGATAATAAAAAGCCCGGCGAACCGGGCTTTGTGAAAACGCGTTAATCATTAATCCGGAACAACAAACGGGAAATAATTTTTCGCGTTGTTGAAGCTAATGTCCTGAATCATTTTGCCTACCATTTTGGTGTCGTTAGGCACTAACCCTTTGGCCATATCGCGCCCCAAAATTCCACACAAAATGCGGCGGAAATATTCGTGGCGTGAATAGCTCAAGAAGCTGCGGCTATCCGTCAGCATGCCCACAAAGCGGCTCAGCAGGCCAAGCTGGCTAAGCGCCTCAATTTGACGGGTCATACCATCCATCTGGTCGAGGAACCACCAACCGCTTCCAAACTGGATTTTGCCAGCCGATGATCCGTCCTGGAAGTTGCCGATCATGGTGCCGATCACTTCGTTATCGCGCGGGTTCAGGTTGTAAATAATGGTTTTGGCGAGTTTGTTTTGATCGTCCAGACGGCCCAAAAATTTGGCCAGCGGTTTGGCGTAGTTGTGGTCGCCAATGGAGTCAAATCCGGTATCTGCTCCCAGAGTGCGGAACAGGCGTGGGTTATTGTTGCGAATCGCACCAATATGGAATTGCTGCACCCAACCTTTAGCGTGATCCTGCAGTGCAAATTCGACCATCATCGCCGATTGGAATTTTTCAATTTCAATTGCATCCAGATCTTTGTGGTTGCGGATTTTCAGGAAAATCGCGTTGATTTCTTCTTGCGTGTAATCGGCTGCATAGACAGTTTCCAAGCCGTGATCCGATAAACGGCAGCCATTTGCGTGGAAATAATCGTGGCGGATATCCAGTGCTTTTATCAAATCAGCAAATGTATTGATGTTTATATCTGCCGCAATGGCAAGACGATCAAGGTACTTGTTATAGGCCTCGGTGTTGTCCACCATCATGGCGCGATCAGGCCGCCAGGTTGGCAACATCGCTGATTTGAACGAGGTATCCGCAGCAACGGTTTTGTGGTGCGCAAGGTCGTGAATCGGATCGTCAGTGGTACACACCATCTTCACATTTGCCTGTGTCATCAAGCCGCGCGCACTGAATTCCGGTGTGGCAAGTAATTCATTGCATTCATCCCAGGTGCGCTTGGCGTTGCTGCTATCCAACAGGCGGTCGGTAATGCCGAAGGGTTTGCGCAGTTCCAGATGCGTCCAGTGATAAAGCGGATTGCGCAGGGTATAAGGTACGGTTTCGCACCATTTCTCAAATTTTTCCCAGTCGCTGGCATCGCCAGTACAGTAGCGTTCGTCCACACCGTTTGAGCGCATAGCGCGCCATTTGTAGTGATCTCCTGCCAACCACACTTCGTAGAGATTTCTGAATTGTTTATTTTGGCCTACTTGTTCCGGGGGGAGGTGGCAGTGGTAATCAATGATGGGCATTTGCTTGGCGTATTCATGGAACAGAATTTTCGCCTGCTCGGTATCGAGCAAAAAGTCGTCGTGGATAAAGCTCATTCTCACAATTCCTCAATAATGCCGAAGCCACAGCAGATCCGCATGAGGCTGTGCGATGGCAAGAAAAAATTAACGCTCAACGCATGTCAACAGCGTGGCTCGTCATAAGAGCCGCTGAACCTTGTGAAAAGGAGACTGGTTGATGATTGTTACCCCATCAGGTGATACCTGATGAAATAAGTTTGACCGAGGATTGCCTGCCCAAAGGCTAGATTGATAAACAACAATGACCTTCAAAATTGGGCGCGTTGCTATTTTGCAACTTGTCAGTAAGTGTAACGCTTGCCAGATAAAATACCAACAGTCCTCCAGGTGCATTTAACAGGATAATTACACTTCTTAAACACGGATGTAACCGTTTACAGTATAATGTTGCCGGTGGTGGAATCGGTTAAGCAAATCTTCATCAATGGGCTATAGTCAAAGCAAGTATTGATCCTTCAAGTGTTTGCAAAAATGGAGCCTGCTATGACAAAACCAATCATCCACAACAACCCTTATTACGGACTGCTGCGAGCAGAGCGCGTGGCAGAATTCAACCAGCGCAAAGCGCGTGGTGAAATAAAAGAGGGGGTGTTGCGCGGCGGCGATTTCCGCGGTTTGGATTTGCGCGAATTGGATGTAAGCGGATTGGATTTACGCGATGCCTATTTTCGTGGAGCGGACTTGCGTGGCCTTGACTTCCGGACCACCCAATTAGAAGGAGCCAGTTTTTGCCAGGCGCATATTTCCGGATGTTTTTTCCCGCGTGAGCTGACTGCAGATGAATTGCGTTTGTCATTTGATTTGGGAATCCGGGTGCGCTACCAATCTACATAACGGAACGCAATTTTTGCCTCTGGTGATAAACCTCTCTTCTGACAACCGGTGCCTGATCTTTGACGTGCCGGTTGTGCGTTTTTAAAACACAGCAGCGATTATTTTTATAAAAAACCACTGCCTTTTCGTTAGCCGTTAACGCTGCGTAACGAAGGTTAAAAATCCAGACTCCAGAGAGGAAAACAATGAAGCATTTATTATTTTCGCTATTAGCAGCGATGCTGCTGACTATTTCAGGCTGTAATCAATCATCTGACTCTTCATCGACTTCTGCAGTGGTTTCTTCATCGGCGTCTGCCGAAACCAGTGTGGTAAACCAGATTGTGGCGGAGCAAAGCAATACTGTAATCGAGGTTGCTCTGGTTGATAAAAAAGCCACAAGCGAAACCCGCTCCTTGTTTGCGTTCATGCAAAAACAGCGCAAAGAATCGATTATGTTTGGCCATCAGCACGAAACCACGCAAGGCTTGACTATCACTGCCACCGATGGAACCCAATCCGATACATTTAATGCGGTAGGTGATTTTGCTGCCGTATATGGTTGGGATACGCTCTCTATCGTTGCACCAAAATCTGAAGGCGATGTGGTTGAGCAAATTAAAAAAGCTTATGCGCGCGGTGGCATTATTACCGTGAGCTCGCATTTTGATAATCCTTTAACGTCTAAACAAATTGGCGATAAACAAGCAGGTGAATGGCCAGCAGGTACCTCCTGGGATAAAACCCCGGCGGTTGTCGCCGCGTTACCCGGTGGTGAAGCCAATGCCGTGTATAACGGTTATCTTGATCAGCTTGCCGATTGGGCTAACAATTTGAAGGATGATAATGACAAATTAATTCCCGTGATTTTCCGCATACTGCATGAAAATACCGGTAGCTGGTTTTGGTGGGGCAATGAACAATCAACCCCCGAGCAATATAAACAACTTTATCAATACACTGTGGAATATTTGCGCGATACCAAAGGCGTGCACAATTTTTTGTACGCGTATTCACCCAATAATTTCTGGGAGGTAACAGAAGCAAATTATTTGGAGCGTTACCCTGGTGATGCCTATGTTGATGTGCTGGGGTTCGATACTTACGGTGAAGTTGAAAACAACGAAAACTGGTTTAAAAATGTAGTTGCCAATGCTGCGTTGGTTGCGCGTATGGCTGATGAGCGCGAAAAAATTCCGGTAATCTCTGAAATTGGCATTCGCGCACCGGATATTGAAGCAGGTAAATTTGATAATCAGTGGTACCGTAAATTAATTGCGGCGTTAAAGGCGGATGTCGATGCACGCAATATTTCGTTCTTGCTCACCTGGCGTAATGCGCCAGAAGGTGTTCCCGGGCCAGATGGAAAAAATGTCCCTCACTATTGGGTGCCTGCTAACCGTGATGAAAATATCAATAACGGCACCTTGGATGATTTCCGTGAATTCTATAAAGACGATTTCACTGCATTTAACCGTGATATTTCCGGGGTTTATACCATTGAAACCCGAGTGAAATAAAAGCGTGTAACGGGTGATGAAAGCGGCTCCCATTGGGGGCCGTTTTTATTTTTACTGTGTTGGTAGCGAGAGCGGCGTTTCTGTTACGGAAACAGGAATGGTGTGTTGCTTATGGTATGCATGTAATTCTGTGTTAAACAATTCCAGCTGAAAAAAATGATTGTTCTCCCGCAAATCAATAAATCGTACTCCCACCCCAAGCAAACGTACCGGCATTCCTTTGCGTTCATAAGCCTCAGTGCACAAGCTTTGTAATTCTGCGAGCGATACCGCGCTGGCACTGCGCTCGATGGTGGTGATACTGAAATCGGAAAATTTGATTTTTACAAACAGCTTAACCACTTTGTAATCATCATCGACTCGCCGTAAGCGAATCGCCAATTGTTGGCTGAGTGAGGGGATTTCATTCAGGCATTGGGTTATGCCGGGCAAATCCTGCGCAAAGGTATTTTCGACGCTTAACGATTTGCGGCGGCGGTCAACGTTTACGGGGCGCTCATCAATGCCGCGGCTCAAATGATACAAGCGCGCGCCCATTTGCCCGAAACGCTGGGTTAATTCAAATACTGAAAATTTATGCAAATCGCTGCAGGTAAAAATAGCCAGTTCAGCTAATTTACTCGCCATAGCTTTGCCTACGCCATAAATTTTATTAACCGGTAATTGCGCCACAAAATCAGGTACTTTCGCCGGCGTAATAACAAATTGCCCATTGGGTTTATTCCAGTCGCTGGCGATTTTGGCGAGAAATTTATTCGGTGCGATACCGGCAGAGACAGTAATCCCGATTTCTTTATGGATGCGCGCGCGGATTTCCTGCGCGATCAAGGTGGCACTGCCGTGATGAAATTCTGAATCGCTGACATCCAAAAAAGCTTCATCTAATGATAGTGGCTCAACATATTCGGTGTATTCGTAAAAAATACTGCGCATCTGCAGCGAAGCTTCGCGGTACGCGTCCATACGGTGGGGTAATAAGATCAAATCCGGGCAGAGGCGTTTGGCGTGGCTGCTAGGCATGGCGGAGCGCACACCGAACTTTCGTGCTTCGTAATTGCAGGTAGAAATAACCCCGCGGCTTTCACTGCGGCCGCCCACGGCAATCGGGCGATTGAGCAGCGAAGGGTCATCGCGCATTTCAATCGCTGCAAAAAAACAGTCGGCATCCAGATGAATAATTTTACGCATGGGGCAGGTCAATATTGGATCGATACTGTATTTAAACACAGTATATGAAAAATGACAGCCGGGGCCGGACTCCGGCAGGCGAATATCCTGACAGGCGCTGGCAGCAATTCGATTAATGGGTAAAATTAGGTTAACTTGTATGACAATATGATGATGCCATGATTATCCTTCATCATTTGAAGTTAACGATAAATACAAACAATGGAGAACCTTCTATGCGTTTCATCAAGCCGCTTGCCGCCGCTATAGGGCTGTGTGCCTCATCGCTGGTGTTTGCCAATACCCAAGTGAGTGTAGACACCACCAAGCCCGGTCCTGTCATTAATAAAAATATCTATGGCCAATTTGCTGAGCACCTTGGGCGCGGTATATACGAAGGCATTTGGGTTGGCCCCAAATCCAAAATCCCCAATACCAAAGGCTGGCGTAATGACGTCGTGGGTGCGCTGAAAGAATTGCAAGTTCCGCTGGTGCGTTGGCCAGGCGGTTGTTTTGCCGATGAATATCACTGGCGCGAAGGTATTGGCCCGCGCGATAAGCGCCCGGCACGCGTGAATACCAACTGGGGCGGCGTGATAGAAGATAACGCCGTGGGTACGCACGAGTTCTTTGATCTGGTTGAGATGCTTGGCGCGGAAGCCTATGTGAATGGCAACCTGGGTACCGGCACCCCGCAAGAGATGGCTGAGTGGCTGGAATATATGACTTCAGACAGCAAATCTACACTGGCCGAGCTGCGTCGCAAAAACGGCCGCGATAAACCCTTCCGCGTACACTATTTTGCGATTGGTAACGAAGCCTGGGGTTGTGGCGGTAACATGACGCCAGAGTTCTACACGCATCTGTACAAACAGTACGCCAGCTTCCTCAAAACGCCAAAAGACAACACGCCTATTTTAATTGCGAGCGGCGGCCACACTGAAGATACCAGCTGGGCAGATCACCTCACTGCCAACGTAAAACCGAATTGGGCAATGCGTATGGATGCGGTGAGCTTCCACTACTACACCTTGCCAACCGGCGATTGGACGGTAAAAGGCGCAGCCACCGGCTTCCCGGAAAAAGAGTGGATGTCCACCATGGTTAACACGTTGAAAATGGATCAGTTCATTGTCAACAACAAAAAAGTGATGGATAAAAATGATCCCGAGAAAAAAGTTGGTTTCTATGTGGATGAATGGGGCACATGGTACGACGTAACCGGTGATGACGATCCTGGTTTCCTTTACCAACAAAACACCATGCGCGATGCGATCGTAGCGGCGCTCAACTTCAATATTTTCCACAAACACGCCGACCGTGTGCACATGAGTATCATTGCGCAAATGGTTAACGTATTGCAGGCGATGATTTTGACCGATAAGGAAAAAATGATCCTGACGCCGACCTATCACGTGTTCAAAATGTACAAGCCCTTCCAGGATGCAACCAGCTTGCCTCTGGAATTAAAAGATGTACCCAAATACACCTTGGGTGATGCATCTATTCCTGCGGTGAGTGCAACAGCTGCGCGCGCTAAAGATGGCAAAATTTATATCGCGCTGGTTAACGCCAATCCGAACAAAGCGGAAACCGTGAATGTAAGCCTTGCGGGCGTAAACATGAAAAGTGTTAACGGAGAAATACTGACCGCAGCAGCGATGGATACACACAATACATTTGCAAAACCAGACGCGATTAAACCTGCCGCTTATTCTGCAAAAGCAGAAAATGGCAAACTCGCATTATCACTGCCCGCTAAATCAGTTGTAGTGGTTGCGGTAGAGTAATGTCGGGTGATGCAGAGCAAATAGTGCTTTAAATAAAAACCGGTAGAAACAAAAAGGGCGCAAGTAATTGCGCCCTTTTTGTTTTGCGTTTACACGTTTTATCAAAACAAATCTTCAATCGATAAATAGCGCTCACCGGTATCGTAACTGAAAATAATCACTCGGCTGCCGGGTTTCATCTCTGCTTGTTTTTGCGCGACAGCGGCAAGCGTCGCCCCGGAGGAGATGCCTACAAAAATCCCTTCTTTTAATGCGCATTGGCGAGCCATTTCAAACGAGGCTTCTTCGCTGACCAGTACTGTGCCGTCTAGCGTCTCTTTGTTTAACACCTGTGGAATAAATCCGGCTCCAATGCCTTGCAAGCGGTGTAAGCCTTTTGGACCGCCGCTGATCACCGGGGATTTTTCCGGTTCTACCGCCAAGGTTTTTAAATGCGGGAATTTTTCTTTCAATGCTTCACTACAGCCGGTGATGTGGCCGCCGGTGCCGACACCGGTGATCATGTAATCAAGACCTTCGGGGAAATCCGCAAGAATTTCTTGTGCGGTAGTGTTGCGGTGAACTTCCACGTTGGCGGGGTTGTTGAATTGTTGTGGCATCCAGCTGTTAGGATTTTCGGCGAGTAATTCATTGGCTTTGGCGATACAACCACCCATGCCCAATTCTTTTGGTGTCAGCACCAATTCAGCGCCTAACGCTTTCATATTTTTGCGGCGTTCAACTGACATGGATTCCGGCATGGTGAGAATAAGGCGATACCCTTTTACCGCGCACACCAGCGCAAGGCCAATACCGGTGTTACCCGATGTCGGCTCGATAATTACGGTGTCTTTGTTGATCAAGCCTTTTGCTTCGGCATCTTCAATCATCGCGAGTGCGATACGGTCTTTAATGCTGGAGCCGGGATTAAAACGTTCCACCTTCATCCACACTTCAATATCGCTGCGGAATAAATGGTTGATGCGGACGTGCGGAGTGTTGCCAATGGTTTGCAAAATATTATCGACTTTCATGAGATTATCCCTCGTGTAGCGCTTGCAGGTTCAAGCAGTAAATAATGTTGTGAATAAAATAGCCGGTTACAGAATTAATAGTGAATGCCTAATAAATCGAGTGTTTTCCGGTTGGGGAAACCATCGGCAATCAGGCCTTGTTGATGTTGGAATTCACTGAGCGCACGGCGAGTGCCGGGGCCAAAAATACCGTCGGGCTTTCCTGCGTCAATACCTTTTTGGTTAAGTGTTTCTTGCAGTTGAATGACCTGTTGGCGATGTAAGCGCGGTGCATCGGTGGGCGGCGGTTGCATTAATTTTCCGCCACCGGCAATTTGATCGGCCAGCTGCCCAACTGCAATCGCATAAAATTCCGAACGGTTCCAGCGCATGATGACATTGAAGTTGTCGTACACTAAAAATGCCGGACCTTGGTGGCCTGCAGGCACCAGTAATGATGCAGTTATTTCCGCTGCCGGGAGTGGTGTATTGTCGGCACGCATCACGCCCAATTTGCTCCACTCGGCAATGGATTTGTGATTTTTCAAACCGGCTTCCATAAAGGGAAAATTGCGCGGCAATTTTACTTCGCGCCCCCAGCGGGTATCGTTATTCCATCCCAGACTTTTTAAGAAATACGCAGCAGAGGCGAACGCATCGGATTTGCTGTTCCACAAATCGCGCTTGTTGTCCCCATCAAAATCCACGGCATTTTTTAAATAGGCAGATGGCATAAATTGGAAGTTGCCCATTGCACCTGCCCAGGAACCTACCATTTTGTTTGGCGCTATATCGCCTTTATCCAAAATGCGCAGTGCATTAATTAATTCGATGGTAAAAAATTCGCTGCGTCTTGGGTCGCACGCGAGTGTAGCGAGTGAATCCACAACGGGGATGTTGCCATAGTAGCTGCCAAAGTTGGTTTCCAATCCCCAAAATGCCAGCAAGTAAGGCGCGGGCACGCCGTATTCCTGTTCAACGTGGCTCAGTAATGCGCTGTGTTTTTTCCACAGCTCACGGCCTTGCGCGACCCGTTGTGCCGTGACGCGGCGATTAAAATAATCGGCAAAGGTCGCGGTAAATTCCGGTTGTTGGCGATCCAATTCCAACACGCGTTTATTCAGTTTGGCGTTGCCCAAACCGGTGCGGATGATGTTGTCGGAAATGCCCTCATGTTTTGCTTTGTTTGAAAATGTTTTCAAACAAGCGGAAAAGTCCGCGTTGGAAATCATGGGCGCGGCAGTCTGGAGAGGTGAAGCCGCTGCCGTATTGGTAGATGCAGTGGGTGTATTTTTTTCTGCCGTTTTGGCAGCAGATTGTTGTTCGGTTTGATGCGGTGTTGTGGGTGTTTGCGCGCAAGAGAGCAGGCTCATACAACAAATAGCCGATAACAGGTTACGCATAGAATTCATAAAAACTCCGGGTGATCAATTACTGCCCAAGCAACAGTCGCGTGCAAAATGAGCGATTCGCAGCAGCATTAGCGTCATTAAATGAGTGGCTATGATAACGCCAAGCTGGTGATAAAAGCCTATTGAATTGCGCGCTAGGCTTTTATCGACACGCCCCAAACGTAAAAAAGTGTGAGTTGAAGTTAATCCAACCGTTTCTTGAATCGGCTGGCGGCGGCAATAACACCCAGCACCGTAAACCCGATCAACCACCACAAGTCTGGCTGCAAATCCTCCAAGGTTGCGCCGCGCAACACAATGGCACGCACCATGCGAATAAAGTGAGTTGCGGGTAGCGCTTCGGCAATCCATTGCGCCGCTTCGGGCATGCCCTCGTAAGGGAACATAAAGCCGGAAAGTAGTATCGATGGAATCAGCAAAAACACCGTGAGTTGCATCGCCTGCAATTGGGTTTTTGCGATGGTAGAAACCAGCAGGCCGAGTGTGAGGCTGGCGCTGATAAACGCAAATACGCCGAGCACCAATTGATCCAAACGGCCATTCACCGGTACATCAAAAATCAAATGGCCGAGGCCGAGAATAATCGCCATCTGGATCAGGCCGACAAAAATATAGGGCACAATTTTGCCGATCATAATTTCGCTGGAGCGCACCGGCGTAGTGATCAGCAATTCCAGATTGCCGCGTTCGCGCTCACGCACCAGCGCTGCCGAGGTGAACATCACCATGGTCATGGTAAGCACAATCGCCACCAGCCCCGGCACAATGTTCACTGCCGAGCGCCGCTCCGGGTTAAAAAAGAGTGCGATTTCAAAGGTACTTTTGCGCGCGATGGGCTGCGCTTCAAAACCGCTGGCAAAGTGCATTTGTTGCAGGGCGAGCAGGGCGTTGCTGACCATAGTATCCGAGCCGTCAATCAACCATTGGGCGATAGGGCGTTGGTCTTGCAGGCGCTGGCCAAAATCCTCGGGAATCACCAGCACCGCATGCACATGGCCGCGGCGGATCGCATCTTCCGCCAGTGCGGGTGTTTGATAGGTTTCGGTAAAACTCACCACCTGGGTGGCGGTAAGGTCGCTGATCAGTGCCCGCGCCGTTTGCGTGTGACTTAAATCCACCACGCCCACTGGCAAATCGCGCACATTGGTGTTGATCGCAAAACCAAACAACAACAGTTGGATCAGCGGCACCATCACCACCATGCCAAAGGTGGGGCGGTCGCGCGTGAGCTGGCGCAGCTCCTTAAACACAATGGCGCCGATCCGCTGCAAGCTCCGGGCGAGAGCGTTCATTGCCGTTCCCTTCATTGACGAGCCCCTTGCCCAACGGCGTTGCTGCCAGTGCAGTGGACAAACACATCTTCAAGGCTTGGCCTTACCGCATGTATCTGGCGATTGGCGACTAATGTGGGATGTGTAATGCGCAGCCAGCTTTCCGGCTCATCAATAGATTCTTTGATAAGTACGCGCAAGTGTGTGCCCTGTTGCGCGGTGGAGACCACCTCCGGCAGTTTGCCCAATTGCTGTTTAAGCAGGCGCAAATTCTCGCCGTCTATCTCCACCACCTTGGCACCCAGTTCGCGCATCAGTTGTGTGGGTGAACCATCGGCGCGTTTCACGCCGCCCTCCATAATCGCCAAACCGTGGCAGCGCTCGGCTTCGTCCATGTAATGGGTGGAAACCAGAATGGTGGTGCCGCTATCGCAGAGGTCAAATAACTTCTCCCAAAAGTCGCGCCGGTTTTCCGGGTCTACGGCGGAGGTGGGTTCATCCAGAATCAATAATTCGGGTTGATGTAAAGTCGCTGCCGCTAAGGCCAACCGTTGGCGTTGCCCGCCGCTAAGCGAACCTGCCAGACGGGTTTTGCGCTCATCCAATTGATAGCGGCTGAGCTGGCTGTCGATCAGCTGTTTTACGCTGCGGCTTTCAAGGTTGTAGATCTGCGCCATAAAACGCAGGTTTTCTTGCACGGTTAAATCGTCGTAAAGCGAAAACTTTTGCGTCATATAACCGAGGCGACGGCGCAGCAATTCCGCCTGTGCGGGAATATCCATTCCCAATACCCGCACGCTGCCCGCACTGGGGGTGAGCAGGCCGGTGATCAGCCGCATGCTGGTCGATTTGCCGCAGCCGTTGGAGCCGAGGAAGCCGTAAATCGTTTTGTGGGGGATGCGTAAATCGAGCGAATCTACCGCGACAAAATCGCCGAAACGGCGGGTCATACCGCGTGTCTCTATCGCCCATTCATTCGCCCCGATTTGTAGTGAATCAGTCATGGGGCAGCTCAACCTGTACTGGCAAACCGCTGGGCAAATTGGCCGCTGAGTCGGGCAGCTGCACTTCCGCCAAATAGACAAGGCGAGCGCGATCTGTGGAGTTGAGTGCAAAGTAGGGCGTAAAGGCCGGGTCTTGGGAGATCCAGCGCAGTTTTCCGGTTTGGGGTTGATCCAGCCCATCCACATGGATCACCAATTCCTGCCCCGCACTCACTTTCAGGCGATGGGTTTCAGGGACATAAATCCGCGCGTAGGGCGCATGTTTATCGAGCAGGGTCGCGACCGCTTCACCTATGCTGGTGCGTTCGCCCAAGTGTTTGGGCAGGTGATCCAGCCGCGCATCGCCAGTGGCGCGAATGCTCAGTTCGCTCAAATTGTATTGCTCCAATTCCAGTGCGGCCTTGGCGAGCGCAACTTGCGCTTCGGCTTGCTGCAAGTCCTCTTCGCGGGTGCCGTTAGTCAGCAGCAATAAATTTTCGTGGGATTTATCCAGATTGGCTTGCGCTGAATCGCGTTTGGCGCGGGCGCTATCCAACTCGGCCGCGCCCGCGAGTTTTTTACTTACCAGTGTCTCGGCGCGGGCAAAGGTTTTTTGCGCTTCTATTAATTGCGCCTCGGCGCCTTTGACTTGCGAGCGAGCCACCGCAATATCTTCCGGGCGCGCGCCGTTTTGCAGTTTGTTGAGGTTAGCCTGGGCGCTGGCGAGGTTGGCCTCGGCCTTGGCGACTAGCGCCTGCTGGCGGCGGTTGTCGAGCTGTACCAATAAATCGCCCGCTTTTACTTCACTGCCTTCAGTAATCGGTAATTGGGTGATGATTTCTGCAGCGGTGGCTTTGAGTACAACGCGGTCGCGCTCCAGTGTGCCCAGCGCGAGGTTGGTGTTCTGCTCGCTACAAGCGGTGAGTTGCAGTGCGATCACCAATAACAACGCCAATAACAACGAATGCGGTAAAAAAGCGTTCATACAATTCCCTGGGCTATTGATGCATCTGGTGTGTTTAACAAGTCTGCCAGAAATGGCGGCCAATCATTGTTAAAAGTTATAGGTAGTATTCACAAGTTCAGCAAGATAGAGTCGACACTTGATTTGTGTCAGAATCCGCCCAATTTCCTTTCCCGGTATTGTTTCGATTTCGGTTTTTCAATTTCATTTTTTCAATCAAGGACATCACATGCTTGCCACAACATTGTCATCACTCAACGGTATTCCACCTTTTCTTGTCTATTTTGCGGTGGCGATTGTATTAGTCCTGATTTTTATACGTATCTACACCTGGCTAACACCACAAGATGAGCTGGCGCTGATAAAAGCGAACAATCCCGCTGCGGCGCTTGCCTTTGGTGGTGCCTTGATTGGTTTTGCACTGCCGTTGTCCAGTGCCATTACAAACTCGCTGTCATTGCTGGATTGTGCGGTATGGGGCGCTGTTGCGTTAATCGTTCAGGCGTTGACCTTTGTAGTGTTGCGTGTGGCAGTCAAGCAATTGCCCGAGCGTATTAATCAAGGTGAAATCGCCACCGGTATTTTTGTTGCCGCCACTGCTGTTGCAGTTGGTCTGATCAACGCCGCGTGTATGAGTTATTAATTTTTTACAGGAAATAAATGATGAAACGCAGTAAAAAAGCCGCTTTGGTATTGATGGTTCCTGTTGCTACTTTGTTGCTCGCCGGTTGTGGTGAAGAGCGTGAGCAGGCAATGGTATTTACCGACCCCAGTGAATGCAGTGCCGCTGCATTAAATAGTGCCGCACAGTGCGAGGCCGATTACGCCGCTGCGCAAGCGCTGCACCCGCAAGTTGCGCCAAAATATTTAAACAAAGAAGAATGCGAAGTGGATTTTGGTGCAGGCAATTGCGAAACCGCACCGCAACAAACCACATCGGGCGGCAGCGTATTTATGCCGATGATGATGGGGTATCTCGCCGGGCAAATGATGAATCGCGGCGGTGCCAATTTACAGCAACCCGCAGCAGCAGGTGCGGGCGCTGGAACCAATGTGCCTACACAACCGCTGTACAAATCGCGTGATGACCGCGCTACTTTCCGCACGGCAACCAACACGCCGGTTGCAGGAGGCATTGGTCCTATCTCACTGAAGCCATCGCAAGTGAAACCGCAAGTAGGCCAAGTGGTACGCCGTGGTGGTTTTGGTGCGCAAGCGGCGTCGCGTAATAGTTTTGGTGGTTAATGCATGAAACGCATCAGTGTTGCCGAGCGCGCTAATTGGCGCGCTTACGCCGAAGAAGTAGGGTTTAATTTTCACACCTTCGACGGCGAACCCTACTGGGATGAAACCGCTTATTACCAATTCACTTTGCAACAAATTGAAAATGATCTGGAAGCGCCCACTGAAGAGCTTCACCAAATGGTGATGGATATGGTGGGCGATATTACCCGCAGCGAAGAAATGCTCACGCTGCTGAATATTCCGCGCGATTATTGGAGCTACGTGTGGAATTCCTGGAACAAAGGCGATCCGCATTTATACGGCCGGATGGATTTGGTATACAACGGCACCGGCCCTGCAAAATTACTTGAACTCAATTACGACACGCCTACATCTTTATTTGAAACCGGTTTTTTCCAATGGGTGTGGTTGGAAGACCAAATTAAAAACGGTGTGTTGCCTGAGCATGCCGATCAATTTAATTCCCTGCACGACAAAATCGAAGCTGCCTTTGCGCAACTGAATGTGCCGCAACCCTTTTATTTCACCAGCGTGCGCGACAATATTGAAGATCGCGGCACAGTAAATTATTTAATGGATATGGCTGCACAAGCCGGTGTGGATGTTCGCTATATTCCATTGGAAGATATTGGTGTTATTGCAGATAAGAACGGCGATAACGAACAGTTTGTCGATCTGGATGATCAGCCAATTAAAGGTTTGTTCAAGTTGTACCCTTGGGAATTTATGGTGCAGGAAGATTTCGCTCGCGCAATCACCGCCGCTAATACCCAAATGATAGAACCCGCGTGGAAAATGCTGTTATCCAATAAAGGTATTTTGCCACTGTTGTGGGCACGCTACCCCAATCATCCCAATTTATTGCCCGCGTTTTTTGAAACGGCATCCAGCGAACCTTTTGGCGCAGGATGGGTGCGCAAACCGCTATTCTCCCGCGAAGGTGCGAATGTCGATTTAATTACCGTAAACGGTGAGAAAATTTCTGCCGCAGGTCCTTACAGCGATGGCCGCTACATTCGCCAGGCTTTTCACGCACTGCCAAAGTATCGCGATGAATACCGCAATGCCGATACTTACGCAATGCTGGGCAGCTGGGTAGTAGGCGATAGCGCTGCGGGTATTTGTATCCGCGAAGATGCAACGCTCATCACCAAAGATTCATCGCGATTTTTACCGCATATTATTTTGGATTGAAAATAATTAGATAGGGAGTTAGTTGAATGAAAAGTCAGTTGTTGATTGGTTTACTTGCATTTCTGCCATTGGTGGCAGTTGCTGATATATGTAAAACGACAAAACTTATTGATACCGCTCCTTATGTTGCGCACATTGGCACTAACAAAGTCACTTTTCTGGCTGTGGATTTAAAAACAAACACTTGCCATGTGATCAACAAAAAGGGATTGGATCAACGGCATGCGCCTTATTCCAGTTTTAAAATTCCCCATACGTTGATTGCGCTGGAAACAGGTGCAGCAAAATCGGTTGATGAAAAAATTGTATGGGTTCCAGCAAAACGTCCAGCTAAGGATTTTTGGCCAGCTACATGGAAGCAAGATCAAACGTTGGCGTCCGCGTTTAAGCATTCAGCGGCTTGGTATTATCAAGAGTTGGTGTCGCGTATTACATCGGAGCAATACGAAAAATGGTTGGCTCAGTTTAGTTATGGCAATCAAAACTTTGCGCCGCCCAGTGATTCTTTTTGGTTGGATGGCCAGCTTAAAATATCGACGAAGGAACAGGTGAGTTTCGTTGTTTGCTTACTCAAAAACCGTTGTGGCGTGAAAGCTACAACCTACGCTGCATTTGAGAAAATCGCGCTGCAAGAAACAAAAGATAATTTTTCTCTTTATGCCAAAACGGGCGCGGGTCCAATCGATCCAGAAAACTTTGATGGTGCTTTTGAAGGTTGGTATGTCGGTTATACCAAAGACCAGCATGCAAAACCTGCTGCGGCTTTTGCGATCTATGTTGAAGCGGAAAATTTTACAATGATTAAAAATTTCCGCCGCGCGTTTTCATTGCAGCTGCTGGGTGATTTGGGGTTGTGGAAAAACTGATTTTTCAGTGCGCATAACGGTAAGTGAGCGCGTATAGAAAAGGCTGCAAATTTCTTTTGCAGCCTTTTGTTTTTCTTCAGTGGGTTAATTTGCCGGGAGGTTAGACACTATCGTAATCATCACCCCCGCTGCAATCGCAGAACCTATCACACCAGCAACGTTTGGCCCCATTGCATGCATCAACAAATAATTTTGCGGATTGGCCTGCAAGCCGAGTTTGTTGGAAACACGCGCCGCCATAGGTACAGCAGATACGCCTGCGGAACCGATTAATGGATTGATTTTGTTTGTGCTGAACACATTCATCAGTTTTGCCATGAGTACACCCGCAGCTGTGCCTATACCAAACGCGACAATACCGAGTGCAAGAATGCCGAGGGTTTTAGGATCGAGGAATTTATCGGCAGCGAGTTTGGAACCAACTGACAAACCTAAAAAAATCGTGGTGATATTAATTAATGCGTTTTGTGCAGTATCGGACAGACGATCGACCACGCCACATTCGCGCATTAAATTACCCAAACAAAATGCACCGAGCAGCGGTGTTGCATCGGGTAGGATTAATCCGACCAAGCCTAGCATTGCAATCGGGAATACAATTTTTTCGCGTTTGCTAACGTTACGTAATTGTTGCATCACAATGCCGCGCTCAGCTTGGGTGGTCAGCAAGCGCATAATCGGCGGTTGGATCAGCGGCACCAGCGCCATGTAACTGTAAGCCGCTACTGCAATCGCGCCGAGTAAATCAGGCGCTAATTTGCTGGCAACATAAATGGCAGTGGGGCCATCGGCACCACCGATAATACCAATAGCGGCCGCATCGGCGATGGAAAAATCCATCCCGAAATAACTCAGGCCAATTGCGCCCAATACGGTTGCAAAAATACCAAATTGTGCGGCGGCACCAAGCAGTAATGTTTTTGGGTTGGCAAGTAGTGGGCCAAAATCAGTCATGGCACCGACACCGATAAAAATAATCAGTGGCGCTACACCACTTGCAATTGCCACTTTATAAAACGTATAGAGCATTCCATCGCCATAGCCTGCAACCTGTGCCATGTGAATGGCGGTTTGATAAAGTTGTGGATCACCATTGGCGAGAGTTTTGTAAATCAATGCATCCGGGTCAGTTGCATGTAATCCTGCTAATTGCGCAAGTGCTGCGCCAATTTCCGGCGTGCCGTTTTGTAGCGCTTGTTCAACCGCGGAAAGCGCCAGGCCGGCTGCCGGTAAGTTCGCCAATAATCCACCGAAACCGATAGGGACTAACAATAAAGGTTCAAAACCTTTGCGAATGGCGAGAAATAACAGCACCAGACAAATGCCCATCATGATCGCATGCCCGGATTGGATGTGGTAAATGCCAGTGGAATGCCAAAGATTCAGTAAGGTATCCATTGGTTATTCTCCTGCCGGTATTATGGCGAGCAGTGTTTTTCCTACTGCAACAGAATCACCGGATTTAACTTCAACGCTGCTGATGGTGCCCGAGCAGGGCGCGCTGATTTGGGTTTCCATTTTCATGGCTTCAAGCAGCAAAATGACATCGCCTTCTTTGACTTCATCCCCTACATTCACAAACACTTTGATAATGTTCCCCGCCAATGGTGCAGGCAAATTGCGTGCTTGCGCGGTTGATACGGGTTTTGTTGTCCCGCTATTGCTGGTTGCTTGTAGCGGTTTGATGCCGGTGATGTCGCCGCCGTTGCTGACGGTAACGGTAAATCTTTTGCCTTCTACATCTACGGTATAAATTTCCTCACCACTTGCGCTGGTGATTATGCTGCTTTCTTTACCGGTGGGCGCAGGTTCAAATGCGTTGGGGTTATTGCGGTTTTCCAAAAAGCGTAAACCAATTTGCGGAAAGAGCGCATAAGTGAGTACGTCATCCAATGCTTGCTCATTGATGCGCAATTTGATGTTGCGCAACGCGGCTTCTTTTTCCAAATCGGCACGCAATTGTTCCAATTCCGGTGCGATATTATCGGCCGGTCGACAAGTGATAGCTTGCTCGCCGTCTTGCAACACTTTTGCTTGTAATTCGGCATTGATCGGCGCGGGTGTTGAACCGTATTCGCCGCGCAAAACCCCCGCGGTTTCTTTGGAAATATTTTTGTAGCGCTCGCCACTTAATACGTTTAACACGGCTTGGGTGCCAACGATTTGCGAAGTGGGCGTGACCAGCGGAATAAAACCCAAATCTTCGCGCACGCGCGGAATTTCTTGCAGTACTTCATCAAAGCGATCAATCGCACCTTGCTCGCGCAATTGGCTTTCCATGTTAGTGAGCATGCCACCGGGAACCTGGGCGATCAGAATGCGGCCATCGACACCCAATAACGAGCCTTCAAACTTCGCGTATTTTTTGCGGACATTACGAAAATAGGCGGCTATCTCTTCCAGCAAAATTAAATTTAATCCGGTATCGCGGTTGGTGCCTTCCAGTGTCGCCACCAACGTTTCAGTCGGGCTGTGGCCGTAGGTCATGGACATGGATGAAATGGCGGTGTCCACATTATCGATGCCCGCTTCAACACACTTCAAAATGGTGGCGTGTGCAAGGCCTGTAGTAGCGTGGCATTGCATATGGATGGGAATATCGCACTCTTCTTTCAAGCGCTTGACCAGTTTGAAACCATCATAGGGTTTGAGCAGGCCGGCCATATCTTTAATGCAAATAGAATCTGCGCCCATGTCTTCAATTTGTTTGGCTTGTGCAATCCAACCATCGAGTGTGTGCACCGGGCTTGTGGTGTAAGACAGTGTGCCTTGTGCGTGCTTGCCATGGCGTTTTACTGCTTTCATGGCAATTTCTATGTTGCGCATATCGTTCATCGCATCGAATACGCGGAATACATCTACGCCGCTCAGTGCTGCGCGTTCAACAAAGGTTTCCACCACGTCATCGGCATAATGGCGATAGCCTAATAAATTTTGGCCACGCAACAACATTTGTTGCGGCGTTTTGGGCATAGCTTTTTTTAATTCGCGGATGCGATCCCACGGGTCTTCACCCAAATAGCGGATGCAGGCATCAAAGGTTGCACCGCCCCAGGATTCGAGCGACCAGAATCCGACGCTGTCCAGCTTTTCCGCAATAGGCAGCATGTCATCCAAACGCATACGTGTAGCAAACAGGGATTGGTGCGCATCGCGCAGCACAACATCGGTAATACCGAGTGGGTTATTGTTAGTCATTGGTAAACTCCGGAATCAGGCGCGTGGATGCTTGTTGCGATGTTGATGAATAGCGGCCTGGATGGCGGCAAGGGTGTCGTTATCGATATCGTTTTGAATAGCCGATGCAGTGGATTTTATCGGCGTAGCAAGCGCATCCGGCATGATGGGTTCGGGGAAAAATGTACTGATAAAGCGCGACAATACATTGACTGCGATCACCAGAAGCCCGAGGAATATAAAGACGGTGCCCATGCCAAAGATGAGTAAATCGAGCGCTTGCGATAGTAGCGTCGTTTGCATAAATAACTGACCTCTCGTGTAAAACGCTGCCATATGCGGATGTTGCAGCTGTTCGTTATAAGAATAGGTACGGCTGTATTGCGCCTTGAAAAGCTGCGACACCTTAAGAAAAATGGCTACTGAGGGCAAGGAAAATATAGGATGTTCGCACGAACGCAAAGGGAAAAGAGCGTTGTGGTCGATTTGACGTGTTGATTTGCTACGGTTTTATGAAGAGAGCTGAGGGGAAAAAAGAATGCGTTTTATTTGAGGTCGCGACTCCTCCTGCGCGCTTGCAGGAGGATGAAGGCAATCATAACTGGTTGCGAGAATTATCCATTTTTAAGCGTTTGACTTGATGCGGCGGCGAGTCAGGAATACGCCCAACAAACCCATCATCATCAGAATAAAGCTGCTTGATTCTGGAACGTTACTTTGAATGCCGTCGAAAGAAATATTATCGACAACTTCAATCAGGTTAATTGGATTAAACGTAGCATCAACATAAGCGAAAATTGCTGAGTTGAAATTGATACCAGACAGGCTGATTGACTGGTTCATGTAGTCATCGCGGTTAAGTACGACGGTGGTGCTACCTACATTTACGCCATCCAGAAACAATGACAGCATTGCAAGGTCGCCTGCGTTGGAGTAACCGGCATCATCGTTTCCAAAGTCAAGTGACAGAAAGCTGTAAACATTTGAGAAAATCATTTTCAACTGGCTTTGGTCGTCGCTATTCACTGCCAGAGCATTTCCGTGTGATTGATGACCGTAATCATACACATCTAATTCGCTGCCCATGGTGTCAAACAGCTGCACGCCGCTTACTGTGTATCCATTCGCTTTGTAGCCAATAGATTCAGAAGTGAAATCAATTAAAGCTGCGTTTGCAGAGCAGGTGGCCAACAGCACAAGGGCAGTAAAAAACATTTTCATAGTGGTTCGTTTCCTTTGAAAAGAGTTAATTGAGGTGCCATCACCTCGGCGCCCAAATAGCACATCAGGTGCCATATTGAAAATAATTATAAATTTCAATCGCTTATAGAAATTTATATTTTTTGGCAAGGTCTTTTTGTAAGAAATTTCGACATGTTGCGATCTTGATAATGCGGTGGGATGTTGATCCGGTAGTACTTAATTGTTACCTGTTGATCTAATTACTGAGCAAGGATTTCCCACCGCAACAACGCCTTCGGGAATATCTTTTGTCACTACGCTGCCTGCACCAACGACCGAACCTTTGCCGATGGTTACGCCTGCCAAAATAATTGCACCGCCGCCAATCCAGCAATCATCACCAATGGTGACGGCTGCACAAAATTCCTTGCCGGTTGCGCGTTCAAGCGGGTCGAGTGGATGGGTTGTTGCATAAATCTGTACGCTTGGGCCGAACATGACGCGGTCGCCAATACGGACTTCGGCGCAATCCAGAATGATGCAGTTGTGATTGGCATAAAATTTTTCACCCAAAAAAATATTGCTGCCGTAATCGCAGAAGAAATTCGGTTCGATGTAAGCGCTTGATACTTGCCCGAAGAGTTGTTGGTAAATCGGCTTGCGCGCTTTGGTTTGATCGGCGGGCAGGGCGTTGAGTTGCTGACAAAGTTGCTTGGCACGTTTGCGTTCAGCCCTGAGCTGCGGATCATGCGGGTTTACTTCGGTAAAAGGATTCATCGGTCGGCTCACTTGAATGGGGTCGATTACGGTAGAATGCCCGAATTAACTGATTCATTCAAAGAGCCACCCTATGAGAACCAATGATATTTTCCGTAAACTGACGCAATCCTTGCCGTTAACCGTAGAACAAATTCAGGTCGTGTTTGCACAATCGGATATTGAGTTAAGCGAAAAAGAAGTCGTTAACCTGCTTAAAACCGATTATCAACCCGGCTTTGAAGCTATGCCGGAACATATCCTGCTTATTTTTCTGAATAATTTAATCGACCAAAAGCGCGGCAAAAAGGCCGATGCCCAACCGGAAGTCATCGAAAAACACCACAAAATTTCCAACAATGATGTGCTGAAAAAATTGCGTATCGCTTTTAATTTGCATGAGCAGGATGTGCGCGATGCGCTTAAGTTGGCAACCATTGAATTAACCAAATCCGATTTGTCTGCACTGTTCCGCAAACCCGGTCACGAGCATTACAAAGTTTGCGATGATAACTTGGTGCTCGATTTTATTGAGGGGCTCGGATTGTTATTGCAGCAGCGTGCTGCCGGGGTTTAGGGATGGACACAAGCGCGCTGGTGATCGCCAATGTGGCTCGTTGGTTAAATGAGGTCGTGATTGGCTTAAATCTCTGCCCGTTTTCCGCTAAGCCTACGCGTGAAAATCGCGTACGTTTTGTTGTTAGCAATGCGCAGGAAGATGAAGCCTTATTGCAAGATCTGCAGCGTGAAATGGAATTGCTCGACGAAAAATCAGCCAGCGAGATAGAAACCACGTTGGTCATTATTCCTAATCATCTGCAGGATTTTTTTGATTACAACCAGTTTTTAAATTGGGCTGACCAACTGCTCAAACGCAATCGTTGGATCGGTGTATATCAGATCGCCACGTTTCATCCGGATTATTGCTTTGCCGATGCCGAACCGGACGATGCAGAAAATCTTACCAACCGTGCGCCTTATCCTGTGTTGCATATCATCCGCGAGGCGAGCCTGGAAAAAGCACTGGAATATTTCTCTGATGTGGATGAAATTCCAGAGATTAATAAGGCGCGAGTAGAAAGTTTAACGGCAGAAGAAAAACAAAAACTGTTTCCGTATCTATTTGGCAAGTAGCCCGCAAGGAGTGAAACGGATTGCGGGGTGTGGGGCGTTGGGTTGAATCCCTATTTCGCTAGGTTCCATACGGGCTACATTGTAGCTGTAATTACATTAACGGCTTGCTAAAACAATCAATCAATTCCATCACTTTTTTGGCTTCGCTCACGCTGCATGGGTTATCCCGTTCTCCGCGGAAATAGCGATTTACTTGTTCAATCATCGGCTGTTGGATGTGTTGCGGATTGGGAATAACTATTTCCTGTTCGCCTTTTGCATTGCTCAAGCGAATAACTTGTTGGCCAAAAAAATTGATCGATAATTTCCCTGCGGTTCCGATAACTTCGCACAGGTCGCGTGTTTGTTCCGGTGCAACTGCATAATGCCAGCGCCCTTGTAACACTACGCCACTATCAAATTTTGCCCAGCCATGTACGCAATCATCTGCTGCATTGAATTGCCGTTGGTTGTAACCAAAACCGCTTGCTTGTACGACTGATCCAAACCAATACAACATAAGATCAAGCTGGTGAGGGGATAAATCGTGAAATAAACCGCCGCCCGATAGCGCTGGGTTTACTCGCCAATTTTCCTCGGTTTTTGCAATAATTTTATCGTTAACGGGGCGCAACATATCCACCTGCACCATTAGCACATCACCAATGGCGCCGGTACGAATCAGCTCTGCCATTTTCATAAAGCAGGGTACGTAACGGCGATAATGCGCAACACTGACTTTTTTACCGCTGGATTTTTCTGCTGCGATAATTGCATCGCATTCGCCAGCGTTAAGCGTCACCGGTTTTTCGATATACACGTTTTTTCCGGCGTGTAATGCGGCGATGGCATAGTCTTTATGTTGCGCCGGTGGTGTGGCGATATAAATTGCATTGACATCCGGATTGGCGAGCAGTGCCTCAGCATTGTCGTACCAGTGCGCTACCTGATGACGCTGTGCGAAATCCCTGGCTTTTTCGCCATTGCGGCGCATCACTGCAATAAGTTCTGAATGGGGCGCTTTGTAAAAGCCGGGGCCACTTTTTACTTCACACACATCACCGACACCGATAATGCCCCAGCGGATGGTCTTATTTACATCAGTCATTGTTGTTATTGCTCCACCTTTACTCTTGCTTCACCTTGATTCTTATTGCACCAACGTAATTTTTTCTTTGGTGATTAAAATTTTACGTTGTTTGTAAAGCAGGCTCAGTGCATTTTTGTAATTGCCTTTACTAACATTAAATGCTTTATAGATCTCTTCTGGTTCGCTTTTGTCTGTCAGGTAAGAAGTGCCGCCGCGGCGTTGTAAATCGGCGAGAATTTTTTCTGCTAAATCATCTTTGCTGTCGCGTGCCTGCGCTTGCAAGCTCAAATCAATTTTGCGGTCGGGACGGATGCTTTTGATATAACCTTTTACTTTTTCACCGTAGAGCAGCGTGCGGAAGGCTTCATCGCGGAAAACCAAACCCAGGTGCGTGTGGTTGATAACGGCTTTGTAGCCCATATCGCTGCGGCCACAAATTAATAAATCAACAGCTTGTTGCGCACGCAGGCCGCTTGCGCGTTCTTCAAGGTGGCGGCTCAGGCGCGATGATGCGGTAATGCGGCCGGTGTATTCATCCAGATAAATGCACACCACGTAAGAGCGGCCAGCTTCCATAGGTTTGTGTTGTTCGCCATAGGGTACAAGCAAATCTTTGGGTAAGCCCCAATCGAGAAATGCACCGACGTTATTGACCTCTTTGACTTCTAAAAATGCACATTCACCGACCATGGCTTTTGGCGTGAGTGTGGTGGCGATAATGCAATCATCGGAATCCAGATAAATAAAAACATCCAGCGGTAAACCGATTTTCATGTCGTCGGTGACATAGCGTTTGGGTAATAAAATGTTGCCAAACTTGCCACCATCAAGAAAAATGCCGAAGTCAGTGTGTTTGATGATGGTTAAGCGGTTGATTCTACCGATTTGTAACATGGGAAGCCTGTGCCTGTTTTTGTGCCTGTTCTATAGAAGTCTACTGTAGCGAGAAGTCTGCAGGAGTGAAAAATCTGGAATAGTGTGCTGCAAATAGAGTGTGCTGCAAATAAAGCGCATAGTTTATGCCCAAGCGCAGGCTGAGGCCAGCAAATCCCGATCTTTGATTTTTAAGCTGTAGTTGAGTTGTCGTTATGCAAAAGAGCATGCAGTTGTTGTCGTTTGATTATGCCGATAGGCAAATACGTGTTGAATTAACACCGGGTACAGGTGAAGAAGTGGTGTTGGTTGATGCTACTCCGGTGGTTCACGCGCGCAATTTTGGCCCACAAAACGAATACCGTTTTAATCTGGATGGCGTGGGTGAAGCGCGTTTGGCGTATCGTATGGATGTGGCGGCAGCGCAAGTGACCTATGAATTTTGGGTGGATGAGTTGCAGGTATTGCATGCGACTGCGCCATTGGTTTTGCCAGTAGTTGATGAGCAAGCGGCACCTGCAGACTCCATCGCAACACAAGAACCTGCACACACAAAACCTGCAACCTCGTGGTTATCTATAGGTTTGATTGCCTTCAAATTATTAAAAGCGGTGCAGGTGTTTAAGGTCGCTTTGCTTGCGGCATCGGTAGCAGTCTACAGCGTGATGTTCACTCTGGAGTTTGCGCTCGCGTTGATTGGGGTATTGGTGTTTCATGAGTATGGTCATTTGCGCGCGATGAAAAAATGCGGACTGCCAACGAAAGGCATGTACTTGATTCCGTTTGTGGGCGGCATTGCCGTTGGCGATATGCCCAAAACCCGCTGGCAGGATGTCTATATTTCCATGATGGGGCCGGTGTTCGGTTTAATCATGACCGTTGTGTTTTACATTGTGTATCTCGTTACCGACAGCCACTTTGCCGGTTTGGTTGCATCGACCAGTGCGTTGTTAAATTTATTTAATTTGATTCCTGTGTATCCACTCGATGGTGGGCGAGTAGTGAAGGCATTGGTGTTTTCCGGGCGTAACTATCTGGCATTGGTTGCGCTGCTTGCGATTTCTGCAGTGTGTTTTGTGTTAGCGTGGAAATTGGGTTTTTATTTCATCACCTTTTTTATTGTGCTGGGTGTGATTGATATTGTTACAGGTTGGAAGGTGGGCTTGGCAGAAGATATTACACCGTTAAAATCCTACGGTATCTGGTTCTCGGTGTTATGGTATCTGGTAGTGGTAGCGGTGTTTTTAGGGATGATTATCCTGATCGCCCAAGATGGTTTGCCCGGCTCTGAAATTGCGATCAAAGTGTTGGCATCATAAAATTTTTGCAGGTATTAATGAAAAATCCCCGGCGATGTAAATCGACCGGGGATTTTTTTAATCTTTGATATTGTAGAAATGGAATTGTTAAAGAAATGGATCGTTTTCATCTGGCGGAAAATAACGTTCGGCGGTGATGACATCGGCGTTAATTTTGTGTGCAAGTAAATCATCAACATCCTGATTGACGCGATTGATAAGTGGAAGCGCTTCATTGCGGTCAAGCGATTCCAATAAAGCGTTGCCCCAAATAGAAACATGGCGCAAATAAATAGTGCGGGTATCGGATTTTTTTGCCCACTCACCAGAGACAAGTCTGCCTATGCGGTCAATCTTGTGTTTGATTTCTTTGACCTGACGGGGATCTTCAACTTGAGCGACGAGTTCGTCGGTCATTTTAATCCAACCGCGACGATACAATTCCCAGCCGTTATAAAAGCGCACAATCCAGGTGAGGTATTCCTCTTGGGTCTGGATGTCTTTGTTGGCCTTGTCTGCCTCGTATACTTTTACAAAGTACGCACGCGATGGCATGCCTTGCGGCCAGCTATTGGCTTCACGGGCAATTTTATTGCTTGTGGTGCTACAAGCTAATAAGCCGGATATCAGGATTATTAAGGTGGTAATACGCGAGAGGGATGCGATTTTCTGCATAAACAACTTTGGGCTCTTATACGGGGCAGGGGTTGCAGTCTAGTGGATGAATATTGCAGTAGTATAAAAGTTTGCTGTGGCTGTGCACAGGCATTCGGGAGGTGGAATTACTATCGATAAGTTATAGCCCCGACCGGGATTAAGGTGCAGGGCTATATGTATCTCGTCGGATCAATCGTTTGGATCATTAACGCTCGCGGCCACCGCGTATTTCGCTGCGCTCATTGTTGCGCGGGCTTGGGCGGTCTTCCCGTTGAAAACGCTCGATCCGCTCTGGCCTTTCTACTCGTTCCGGTCTTTCCGCTCGTTCCTGTCTCTCTGTTCGCTCCAGTCTTTCCTGTCGTTCAGGGCGCTCCATGCGCAATGTCTCGCGACGTTCAATTCTCTGTTCTGTTTGCGGGCGCTCATAGCGAGGTTGATCAAGAGTGCGGTCTCGCTCAGTGTTGGTGGTGCGCTCCATCCGTTGGGCTTTCGGGCTTTCAGTCCGCTCGGCGCGCTCCGGCGATTGCATCTGGGTACGCGGTGATACCGTCCGGTCAATCTGGCGACCTTCACGGTTGTTCATACGCTCACGCAGCTGCTCTGCCCGAGGCTGTTCTACGCGGGGTTGTTCTGCACGGTGTTGGTCACGCAATTGTTGTTGCGGGCGTTCGCGGTTGGTTTGCACTTGTCCCGCTTGGTTGCGCTGCAGGCGTTGCTGGAATTGTTCGTCGCGCCCCTGACGTTGGTCGCGCGCACGGTTGGGTTCGATTGCACGTCCGCGCTCACCGCCCTGAAAGTCGTTGCGTAAGTTGGCGCGATATTCACGTGAATCGCGATAACTTTCACGTGGACTTTGGAAGCGTTCACGGGTGTG
This sequence comes from Cellvibrio sp. UBA7661, assembly GCA_002483365.1. Taxonomy (GTDB): domain Bacteria; phylum Pseudomonadota; class Gammaproteobacteria; order Pseudomonadales; family Cellvibrionaceae; genus Cellvibrio. Next base: position 174,798 of record DLHT01000005.1, on the reverse strand, counting down.
GTTGTCGTAGTAGGCAACGCCGCGTCTGTGCACCGGATTGTGATGCCAGTGTTTGGCCTGACTGTAACGCACTACGCTGCGGCTATCGTAAAAGCGCTGGCCGTGATGGTGGTGGCGATCAATCACGACCACGCGGCGGTCGCGCCAATGACAACCGCTGAAGTAAAAGCTTGGGCCGATATATACCCTTGGTCCCCAATAAAACCCTGACACAAACACATAGCTGCTCGGGTAATGCCAATACACGGGCGGGTAATCCGGCCACCACCAGTTGCCATACACCACGCGGGTATCGTAAGCGGGCACATACACAACGCGCTCAACCGAGGGCTCAATCACAATGGTTTTTTCTTCGCGTATCACCCGTACATGCTCGACTTTGTCGAGGTTGCCCGAGGCATAAGCACGGTTGCGCAGTTTTTGGATGCTATCCATAACGCCTTCTTCATCGGCGAGGAAGGCATCGCCCAATTGTTGGGTCCAGTCCAGATCATCACTCATACGTTTCAGGATGTCAGGGAAGGCGACCAGTGCCTTGACGCTGGGGTCCCAGTCTTTGTTATCGACTGCCGAAACAGCATCATCCCCTTTCAAACGGCTGTTGTTGCGCGCCCAGCGGTCGGCTTCCACTACTTCCAGAGGGTAAGTAGAGGCGATAAGCACATGGGATAAAACGGTATCCGGGTAGAGGGCGATAGGGGCGAGCAGTGCATCCACTTGGGCTTCACTGAAATTGGCTTGTGCTGCGCTCGCACTGTAGCCCGGTCGGTCAACGGCTTGGCTGGTTGTGCAGCCTACCAACAACGGCAATAACAGGCTGATGGTCAATGCAAGTTTACCGGGCTTGTGGAGTAAATGGCTGTTCATGATAGCGCTCGCTGGGTTAGCCAATAATGACCCTCAATGAGGGCGCAGGTACAGGTATGGATTCTTTATAGGAGTCTCGCGCTTAACGCGAGCTGAACTGTATACGAGCGACATAAGGGTCAAGGTGCAAGCCTTGCTTGACTAATCAGGTGGCACCCCGATAATGCGCACTTTCGTGAAAAATGCCCTCCGGGATTTATCCCACAGCCGAGCCCAATAAGCGAGCCACGCATGATCGATGTGAATTTCCAATTAAAAGGCAGTGCCGTTACCGTGGTGGTATTGGCGATTGTGCGTTACGAACCCAAGAGCCTGTTGGCTGAATTGAAAGAAAAGATCGTCCAGGCGCCGCAGTTTTTTAATAACTCACCTGTACTGATCAATCTGGATCGCCTTGAAAACCCCGAGAGCCTGAAAAAGCCTGCTGATTTACTTGCCATTTGTCGCGAGCTGGATTTACAACCACTAGGTTTTAGCGGCGTACCTGAGGTATTGTTAGCGGCGGTCAATAAGACCGGGTTGGCGGTACTGCCAACCCCCAGCGAACGAGCGCTCAAGCTGCCAAAAGCCGAGGTGGCAAAATCAGCTGAACCGGTTGTGGAGCGTGTGGTAGAAACGGTTGTCGAAACCGTGGTTGAGACAGTGATCGAAGAGCGGCTGGTGCAGCGCCAAAGCAAAGTGGTTACCCGCCCGGTGCGTTCCGGCCAGCAGATTTATGCCGAAGGTGCCGATCTGATTGTCCTTGCGCAAGTCAGTGAGGGTGCAGAAGTATTGGCCGATGGCCATATCCATATTTATGGCACCTTGCGTGGGCGTGCACTGGCAGGTGTAAAAGGCGACGAAAGCGCCCGTATCTTTTGCCAGCAGATGGAAGCAGAGTTGGTTTCCGTTGCCGGCAATTTTGTATTGCAGGATTCACTGCCGAAAGAATTATTAAAAAAACCAGTGCAAGTTTCTCTGAGCGGAGAAAAAGTGATTGTTGAAGCGCTGGTAAATAATTAAATGCTGTTGTGTTCACGCATTTAATCCGTTCTATTTTTTATTTTCGTTTAAAACCATTTTCTTAATTAGACATTGAATACAAACAGGAGCCTTCCCTTGGCCAAAATTATCGTTGTTACATCAGGTAAAGGCGGTGTGGGCAAAACCACATCCAGCGCAGCAATCAGTACTGGTTTGGCTATGCGCGGTCATAAAACAGTCGTGATTGATTTTGACGTAGGTCTGCGTAATCTGGATCTTATTATGGGTTGTGAGCGCCGCGTGGTGTACGACTTTGTTAATGTGATTAAAGGCGAGTCCACGCTTAACCAATCTTTGATTAAAGACAAACGCACCGAAGGTTTGTACATACTGCCTGCGTCGCAAACCCGCGATAAAGACGCATTGACGCGCGAAGGTGTTGAAGCCGTTCTCAATGAACTTGCTAAAGATTTTGAATACATTGTTTGTGATTCTCCTGCAGGCATTGAGCAGGGCGCATTGATGGCACTTTATTTTGCAGACGTTGCGATTGTAGTGACTAACCCTGAAGTATCCTCTGTACGCGATTCGGATCGTATCCTCGGTATTTTGCAAAGCAAATCCCGTCGTGCAGAACAAGGTTTGGAGCCAATCAAAGAGCACTTGTTGTTGACCCGCTATAATCCAGCGCGCGTTGATGCTGGTGAAATGCTCAGCGTAAATGATGTAGAAGAAATTCTGGCAATTCCATTGCTGGGGGTGATTCCTGAATCAGAAGCGGTATTAAAAGCCTCTAACCAGGGCGCACCGGTAATTCTTGATGAGGCAACACAGGCAGGCCAAGCGTATAGCGATGCAGTTGATCGTTTGCTTGGTAAAGATATTCCTCATCGCTTCCTTGAAGCGGAGAAGAAAAGTTTCCTGAAACGATTGCTGGGGGTGTAAGCCGTGAGCATTCTGGATTTTTTAATGAAAAAACGCGCGCCTTCATCGGCTTCTGTGGCCAAAGAGCGCTTGCAAATTATCGTTGCGCATGAACGGACCAAGCGCAACCTGAATCAGCCGGATTTTTTGCCGCAAATGCAGCAGGAAATTATTGCGGTGATCCGTAAATATATTCATATCGAATCGGATCAGGTAACAGTCAATCTCGACAATTCCGATAATTGTTCGGTATTGGAATTGAATATTACCCTTCCGGATTAATTGCGGTGCTGCGGTTATGTTGCAGCAAGATAAAAGGGATGCACTGGCTTGTCAGTGCATCCCTTTTTTTCTGGTGAATTAATATTAAAGATATAAATAGGTATGGTGAACCGCGCAAATGGTGATGGATGTGCAACAAAAATCAGCTGATCACTTGGTTGTATTTGACTTTGAAACAACAGGCCTCTCACCGGATATGGGTGACAGGGCGATAGAAATTGGTGCTGTGTTAATTGAAAGCGGCAAAATTACTGATCGTTTCCAGCAAGTGATGAACCCGGGAATCCGCATTCCATTATTTATTGAAAATCTCACTGGAATCACCAATTCCATGGTGAAAGAGGCGCGCAGTAATGCCGTGGTAATGGCAGATTTCTATGAATTTATTGCCGGGCATAATTTGGTTGCACACAATGCCAGTTTTGATGAGCGATTTTTGCGTGCAGAATTCCGGCGTATTAAAAAATACTTTTCTGGCGGTATAGTCTGCAGCTTGTTGGCGGCCCGCCGCATTTTTCAATTGGCTCCCAATCACCAATTGGCGACCCTGGCACAATATAAAAATTTACCCAGTGATGGTATTTATCACCGCGCATTGGCCGATGCTGAAGTAACTGCACATTTATGGTTAAGCATGCTTGATGAGTTGCGAGAGCAACATAATATAGATGCGCTATCATTTGGGTTTATGCACGCGTTGACAAAAACACCCAAGCATCAGCTTAAGAAGCTGTATGCGCAACAACAAACGCAATCCCTTTAGCCTATCGTAATTGGACGTGATGGAGTTGAATGCATGCGTTTGATCCCGCCAATATTACGGCAGCAAAACTGTCAGTGATAGCGGTCAGTCGTTTCAACCGGAAAACGTGAAATTTTTAAGTTGTTAGTATAAACAAACATTATTTTTCAGGATGCATTATGGGCAACTACTTTCTTATTGGCGGAAATGGGCAACAACATGCACAGCTGAATTTGCGTATGGCAAATCGCCACGGATTGATTGCGGGCGCAACTGGCACTGGCAAAACAGTGAGTTTACAAGTGCTCGCTGAAGGTTTTGCCAAAGCGGGTGTGCCGGTTTTTATGGCGGACATCAAAGGCGATTTGTCCGGCCTTGCCAAAGCGGGCAAGCCGCACGCTAAGGTCGATGAGCGCGTACAGCTGATGAATATTACGGATTATCAGCAGCGGTTATTTCCGTGTGTTTTTTGGGATCTGTACGCAAAAAAAGGCCATCCTGTACGCGCAACGATTTCAGATTTTGGGCCTTTATTGCTCGCTAATTTTTTTGACCTCAACGAAACCCAAACCGGTGTACTTTACGCTGCGTTTAAAATTGCCGACGATCAAGGCATGTTGATGTTGGATCTGAAAGATTTGCAAGCCATGCTCAACTGGATGAAAGATGAGCGCAAAAATTTGGAAGATGAATACGGTGGAATCAGTGAAGCCAGTATTGCTGCAATACAGCGCCGGTTGATGATGTTGGAACAAGAAGGCGCTGATCAATTTTTTGGTGAGCCCGCATTGGATTTAAATCATTTGATGCAAGTGACACTGGAGGGAACCGGCGTTGTCAATATTCTGGATGCAACCACGCTCGTCAATCAACCTAAACTCTACGCCATTTTTCTGCTCTGGCTGATTTCCGAGTTGTTTGAAAATTTACCTGAACAGGGCGATGCGGATAAACCCAAGCTGGTGTTCTTTTTTGATGAAGCGCATTTGCTTTTTAACGGAGCGCCCAAGCTGTTGGTTGATAAAATTGAGCAAGTGGTGCGATTGATCCGCTCTAAAGGTGTAGGCATTTATTTTATTTCCCAAAGCCCTGCCGATATTCCGGATTCAGTGCTTGGCCAATTGGGCAATCGTATTCAACACGCATTGCGTGCGTACACACCCAAAGACCAACAAGCGGTAAAAGTTGCAGCGCAAACATTCCGGCCTAATCCGGCATTTTCCACCGAAGCAGTTATCACCGAATTGGGAATAGGTGAAGCCTTGGTGTCGGTACTTGATGAAAAAGGATCACCCACGCCGGTTGAACGTGTGATGGTTGCGCCGCCCGCCTCACGTATTGGCCCTCTGACAGATGAAGAGCGAAGTGATGTGATGGCGCGCTCACCTTACAAGGCGATCTACAATCAGGTAATTGATCGCGAATCGGCCTACGAAGTGTTAAAAAATCGCGTTGCCCAGCAAACCCAATCGGATCAGCAACAAAAAATTCAGGAACAATTGCGTGCAGAGCAGGAGCGCATATTTAAACAGCAACAAAAAGAATATGCGCAGCAGCAAAAAGAACAACAAAAAGCTCAGCAACAAGCAGGGCGCACCAGTGCCAAGCGAGATTCAGCGGTAGATGCGTTTGCCAAAAGTGCGGCGCGCGCCATTGGTAGCAATCTGGGGCGGCAAATTGTGCGCGGCATTCTTGGATCGCTGTTGGGCGGGCGGCGTTAATCAGAGTGACATGTTAGGTGCGGTAATATGCGGATGAGGATTCATCGGCTATAGTCTTCATAGATTGCAGTTATAAAAAATTGTCTTGCAGGGAATTCGCATTCATCAGCGGAATTTAATGGATTTGGCCTCATCGGGATATGGGGCCAGTCATTAAACAATGTTGGAGGATGCAGCATGAAAAAAATAATTCCCTGGTTATTATTATTCGCAATGCCGCTACAGGCAGATGACACTCTGTATCTTGACCAAGGGTGGGATCATAAAACCCGCCAGCAACTTTCTTTCACCTCTTTTGGTTCCCGAATAATTCCTTACAGTTGGTTTATCGCCCTGGAACAAGCCGGGAGCACCACACTGTTGCGCGATAATAACAATATGCGCGCGTTGGGTTTTATTACGGCCTTGGCTGATGAGTACAATCCTGATGGCCTACCGGTTGGTGTGGTGCGTGATCGCGATCGTAAAAATGGTGATTATGTCGGATTGACTTGTGCCGCCTGCCATACCGGACAAGTGATTATTAATGGCAAACGTATCCGTATCGATGGTGGCCAGGCGTTAATTGATTTCACCGGCTTTGAACAACAACTCCTTGCAGCATTAAAAGCAACTGTTGAAGACAGCGAAAAATTTGCGCGTTTTTCAGCGAATGTTGCTGCTAGCTCCACAAAAGCCAAAGACCTTGTTAGTGTGGATGAACTTGCGGCACAGCTAAAAATCCGTATTGCAGAACTGGAACAACACTACGCCGTTAATGTAACAGATGTCCCTTATGGCCATGGGCGGCTCGATGCCTTCGGGCAAATTTTTAATGCGATTGCGGCAGAAGCCTTGGCGATGCCAGAAAATATTCGTATGCCTAATGCGCCCACAAGCTATCCGGTATTGTGGGATGCCTCCCACCTGAATGTTGTGCAGTGGAATGCCTCGGCACCGAACAAAGAACCCGGCCCGCTGTTCCAAAATGCTATTACGGCATTAGCGGTTTACGGTACTGTCAGTATCCACAAAAATAAAACGACTTATCCATCGTCGATCCGCATTAGTAATCTTGGCAATATGCAGCGCGATTTTTATCAATTGGTTGCACCCAAATGGCCAACAGAATTGGCCGGTGAATTCGATCAGGCAAAAATTGCAGCAGGAAAAAAACTCTACGATCAATATTGTCTTGAGTGTCACAGCATTGTTGATCCCACCCATAAAAAACGTAAATTGCGCGCAGTGCTCACGCCTTATAAAGAAGTGGGGACTGACCCGTTAATGGCGGAAAATTTTATCCAGCACAAAGTCAAAAGCGGCATTCTGGAAGGTGAAAAAGCAATGGTATTGTTTGGCGATAAATTGCCTGCCGAAACATCGCCTTTGGATTTGGTAACGCATGCGGCTACCGGTGCTTTGTTGAATCAGCCTTGGCAAACCACAAAAGCACTCTTTAAAGAATATCGCTCCAATGATGATCCGCCACAACAGTCCGTCTATAACAGTTATAAAGCGCGGCCAATTAACGGTGTTTGGGCATCTGCGCCTTATTTACACAATGGTTCTGTGCCCACGATTTATGATTTGCTGCTGCCTGCCGCACAGCGCCCGGTATCGTTTTATGTGGGCAATATTGAACTGGATACAAACAAGGTGGGTTACCAGACTCACTCGGGGGACAACACCAGTTTTTTCAATACCCGCCTGCCGGGTAATTCCAATGCGGGGCATGAATACGGTACACAACTGTCCGAAGATGAACGCTGGGCGTTGGTAGAGTATGTAAAAAGTTTGTAACCCTTGCGAGAAAAAAGCCGGTCAGTTGACCGGCTTTTTTAATTTGTCATTTTTTATTCGTTATTAGCGATAGTGGTTGTTGTTTTGGTGAATGTTTTTCCTATTTGCTGCATGTCGTAACCTGTGGGCGATTGGTAAACCCGCAGACCGAATTCAGGCAAGACCGCAAAAATGTGATCAAAAATATCGGATTGTATATTTTCATATTCAGTCCATTGCGTGTTATTGGCAAACGCATAAATTTCTAACGGAATACCTTCGGCACCCGGGCTGAGTTGGCGCACCATGTGGGTCATATCCAGATTAATGTGAATGCTTGTTTTTAAATAGGCGTTTAGATATGCACGGAAAGTACCTAAATTGGTAAGGCGGCGGCCATTAGCGGGGTTGCTGGTATCGATGTTATTAGCGCTATTGTATTGGGCAATTTCGGTTAATTTATTTTCAATATAATCACTCAGTAAATGTGCTTTACGCAGCTTGTTAATATCGTCTTCAGTCAGAAATTTAACACTGGTTGCATCAATATGGATTGCGCGTTTGATACGTCGCCCCCCCGATTCTGACATGCCGCGCCAATTTTTAAATGAATCGGAGATCAGCGCATAGGTAGGCACGGTGGTGATGGTTTTATCCCAGTTGCGAATTTTTACTGTTGTTAAATTAATATCGGTCACTTCACCATCAGCGCCGTATTTAGGCATTTCCAACCAATCGCCCAAGCTGAGCATTCTGTTGGCCGACAATTGGATGCCTGCTACCAACCCCAAAATGGGATCTTTAAATACCAATAATAAAATTGCGGTCATGGCTCCCAAACCGCTGAATAAAATCAGCGGCGATTTGCCAATCAATAATGCAATAGAAAAAATCAGCGCGATGATGGCACCGATTAATTTTACTCCCTGAAATAAACCGCGCAGTGGCAAACGGCGTGCCGACTCACTGGCTGCGCTCACATCTTCAAGCGTATCCAATAATGAGAAAAATGAGAGCAAGCCGAACAGCAATATCCACAAATGGGTAATGACTTCAATTGCGGGTAGTTCTCCTGCATCGGTATCCAGCCACAAGCGCGCTTGTGTATAGATGATGATGCCTTGCAGTGTTAATGCGAGGCGCGTAAATAATTTGCGCTGATAGAGTGCGCGCGCCCAGACTTGCTGTGAGTCTTGCGTGTTGGCGCGCACAATGTTCAACACCACGCGGTGCAAAACCCAATGAATCACCAGCGATGTCAATATGATTACCAGGATGATGCTGGCGACATAAGCTTGTTCACTGTTTCCCAATCCAAAATGGGTTAACAAATCCCGTAAATGAATTTCTATCGCCACGGTTACCTCTCTTGTCAATTGGTGATTATGCGTATTGTGCTACGCAGCTGATATTAATGACGGCCGGATGTTATCCGGCGTAAATATCCCCAAAAAGTTCAATCTGGGTTAAATACAAGCGCAAATCAAATTCATATTGATGGTAATTGGGCTCCATATGTTGGCAGAGCTGATAAAACGCTTTGTTGTGTTCCTTCTCTTTAAAGTGTGCAAGTTCATGCACCACTATCATTTTCAGGAAAGCTTCCGGGGTTTTGCGGAAAACGCTGGCAATTTTAATTTCATTGACGGTTTTTAATTTCGCGCCCTGCACCCGGCTGATGTAGTGATGTTGGCCAAGCGCGTGCTGGATGACTTTGATCTTGCTGTCATAGCTCACCCTGCTTAAGGGCTGGGTCTTGCCCATGTATTCACTTTTGATGGTTTGGGTGTATTGGTAGAGCGCATTGTCGGTGCGGACATCGTGCACCTGCGGGTAGCGCTTGAGCAAAATTTCCTTCAGCCGTCCTTCGGCAATGATCTGCTGAACCTGGGTGAGGGTTTCGGTGGAGTAGCCGGTGAGATATTTCAATTGGGTCATAGCAGTGCGCAAATCGGTCAGACTGTGGTTATAAGCGACAGCCATTATAAAGGTTACATCGGCTTTAAGTAAAAATTGGTCGGGCCGGGTAAAAATTACAGAGCTCTCCTTGGTGCATTCGTGTTTTGACGTTGCTTTATCCTGGGGCGACGACAGTGATCAATGTACAAACTCGTTATTTTTATTGTTTCGATGTATTGATTTGTGAGGTTCGACTTTTTTCTAGCGGATTTTTTTCACGCTTTTGATGTGCATTGTTCGGGAAATGTGTTTTGTAAAAAAATATCGCTGATTGTTGGCCTGAAAAATGCTTTTCTCCTCATTGAGGCAGACAAGGATTGGCCGTGTATCGCTAAAAATTGTTGCCGCCCAATAACGTTTTATACACAACACGTCATTTGCATATTCGTGACTTACTCATGAGTCATTCGCATGGAGGTAGTAATGAGCGATTTATCGGTAGAAAGTGTTGCGGTCAACCCGGTTAGCCCTATCAGCAACTTGTCGAGCGAGCCGCCTGTGGTTCGTTTTCATCACTCCAAAATATTGGCCCTTTTTCGCGCGATCGACAGCGCAATTATTGTGTTCATGCTATGGGCTTGTCTCAGCTTAACGGGGCTGCATTGGAATAATGTGTACACCACATTTGCTATAGCCGCCGTCATTGTGTTCAGTTTTTTTGCCGAGAGTAATGAAGTTTATTATTTGTGGCGCGGCCATTCCATGCGCGATCTTGCGGTGCGTTTATTTTTGGCCTGGTTTGCGACTTTATTGTTTTTGGTGCTGGCACTGGCAGCGGTGTATCCCTTTGTTAATTACGGTGTGCTTCCTATAGCGGCATGGCTCGTGACAACACCGGTAGTGATGGTGGGTATGCATATCGGCAGGCGTTTGGTATTAGCGCGTTTGCGCGCAAAGCCAACCGAGCCGCGCCGTGTTGCCATTATTGGTGCAAATGATTTGGGCTTGCGTTTAATTAATTCGATGTCCGACATGCCCTGGTTGGGCTACAAGGTCGTGGGATTTTATGATGACCGCGTATCCAATAATGATATAGGCCGTCGTCTTGTAGGTGGCAATATTAATGTTAAAGGCGGATTGGACCAACTGTATCAAGACGCTCATGATGGCAAGTTGGATCTTGTTTTTGTTGCACTACCGATGCGCGCAGAGTTGCGTATGCGCGCTGTTATTGATCGCCTTGCCGATACCACTGTATCGCCTTACGTTATTCCCGATGTATTTAATTTTGATCTGTTGCATTCGCGCATGACCTGTTTGCAAGGTATTCCGGCACTGAGTATTTATGATTCACCTCTGGTAGATAATAGCTGGGCCAAACGGTTGGAGGATTTGGTGTTGGGTCTGGGTATTTTATTGGTGTTGGCGATTCCCATACTGATAATTGCCGCGGGTGTAAAACTGACTTCTCCCGGGCCGATTTTTTTCAAACAAACCCGCTATGGTATGGGTGGTGAAAAAATTAAAGTGTGGAAATTTCGCTCCATGACTGTGTGTGAAGATGGTGCAAATGTTGCGCAAGCAAAACGCGCTGATCCGCGCATTACTCGCTACGGAAATTTTTTACGCCGCACCTCGCTCGATGAGCTTCCACAATTGTTTAATGTTATTTCCGGCAGCATGTCATTAGTGGGGCCTCGCCCTCACGCTGTGGCGCACAATGAATATTATCGCGGGCAAATTAAAGGCTACATGTTGCGCCACAAAGTAAAACCCGGCATTACCGGTTTGGCGCAAGTGAATGGTTTTCGCGGTGAAACTGAAACGCTCGATAAAATGTCTGGCCGTATTGCCTATGATTTGGAGTACATTCGCAATTGGTCGGTTATCTTGGATATCAAAATTTTATGGAAAACCATTTTTAAAGGATTCGTTAATACCAATGCATATTGAGCTGGTGTTTATGCAACAAATGCCAACAAAACAAATGTCGATGACAAAATGCTTGATTAAGAAAACATTTGTTACACAAGGCGCAGTAAACACACTTGCAGCAATGCTGCTTTTGGGGGCACCCGGTATTAGCGTTGCTGCAACAGATCGCTTCAGTTTGACTCTGGGCGCGCAAGAATATTGGGACAGTAATTTTGCGCGCAGTGCGGATACAGATTCTGAACACTACACGCATCTGTATACATCACTTGCACTGAAAGAACGTTTTAGCAAACAGAATTTTTCCTTGAATGCCAGCGCTAACCGTTATGAGTATGCCGAGCGTGAAGATTTGGATGCAAATTTTTACGAAGGGCAGGCGAGTTGGCGCAGCGATTGGAATCGACGGGTAAAAACGTCGGTCGCCTGGACGCGCGATGCTTATGCTGTTGATCGTTTGGAGTTTGCAGATAAAGACATAGTGGCACTTGAAAATCTGCAAGGCCAAATCACGTTGAACGCCAACAACAGTGTGGGGTTTGTGATGGGTGTGCGGCAGGCCGAACAGACCCATTCCAACGACCTGCGTGAATCGCTGAATTTTGATGAAGAAGAATGGTTTGCCGCGGGCACTTATACCACGGCAAACCAATCTTCTTTAGGTATACGTTTGCGCGATGGTGAGCGGCTTTATTTACAACCCGTGCTCATTAATCCTGATAGAAACGTGCGCGTACTGGATTTTGAGTATCGTCAATTAGCCTTGGAAGGTGTTTGGGCATTCACACGCAAAACCCGGATGGGGTTTACTGCCGGACGTTTTAAGCGCGAAGGTGATATCAACGAAGGAACGGGAACCCAGGCGTTAGTCGATTTCGAATGGAACATTAGCAACAAACTCAACCTCGCACTCAGCTACAGCCAAAGTGAACCTGCAGTGGGTGAGACTTCTGATTCTCCGGCGGATATTCGCACCAGCAAAGTGGTATTGAGTTGGGAACCTTCTGCCAAGTGGTCGCTCAGCATGGATGCGAGTTATAGCGACCTTGCCTATTTAGCGCGGCTGGATGATCCAGCGCGCGACGAAAATATTACGATTATCAGCCCATTGCGCTTGACGTACCGATTATCGGACAGTCTGGCAATCCGGATGAATAGTCAGTGGGTTGATCGTGAATCTCCGTTGTTATATCGCGATTATGACTACGCATTAGCAGCGATAGGATTTAATTTTACGTTTTAATTTTTTGGCATAGGATTGTGAGGAAAAAATTATGGGTAATTTAGCAGTTTCACTAGGTTATGCGCTGTCGGGATTACGGGGAAAAGAAGAGACCAGTGAGCGCTCTGCGCTAATCATTCCGTGCGCTGCGCCTGGCAGTTTAGGTGATGCGGCGATGGTTTCCGGATCGATCCGAAGCTTGCGCGATGCAGGTATTGCAAAAGTGGATTTGCTCGACAGGAGTAGATGGGGGCTCGACGAGACTATCGACAAATGTATTACGGCTGAGCGTTTTTTTTATAAACAATCTGTATTGCAACAGATGTTATTAGTTGCACGCTTACCTGAATATGCAGAATGTTATTTCACTGGGGCGGATGTAATTGATGGCGCTTACAATCCCAACTCGGTGTGCGCACGTTTATCTCTGTTGGCTGAGGCAGCCAGGTTGGGCAAAAAAGCCACGCTCCTGGGTGCCAGTTATAATATGCGCCCTGAACAGAAGACAAAAAATGCACTGCGTAATTTACCGGAATCGGTAACTATTTGTGCACGCGATCCGGTATCAAAGTTACGCATGGAAGAGACGTTGAACCGACCCATTCGTCAGGTCGCAGATTTAGCTTTTTTATTGCAGCCTCGCGCTGATCATCCAGCAGCCTTAAGCGCAACGCATTGGATTAGCATGCGTCGCGCCGCGGGTGATCAGGTTATCGGCCTGAATGCCAACTGTTTACACGCCGCAAAAGATCCAGAAATTATTCGTGCGCTTAAGGTGTTTGTGAAGAGCCTATTGCGTCACTCTATTTCGATTGTGTTAATTCCGCATGATACTCGCTCGCAAATGCCAGATGAAAAATTGTTGCAGTTAGCCATTGCTGATGTTCCTGAACGGGATCGCGAGCGAATCTACGCATTGCCGCCGGTAAGTCCGGGTGTAGTTCGTGCGGTCACAGCAGAGTTAGACTTTCTGGCTACCGGAAGAATGCATGCAGCGATTCTTGCAATGACTGGAACAACACCTGCATTTTGTTTTGCGTATCAGGATAAATTTGAAGGATTGTTCCAGCATTTTAATTTGGTGGATGCCGATTTATTGTCATCGCCCAAAGAATTAACTGAACAGCCAGAGGTTGTGGCAGAAAAGTTCTTGCAACTCTTGCCCATGCAGCAAACCCTGCGCAAACGTATAGCAATTGCGTTGCCGTCGGTAATTGCGTTGGCGAAAAATAATTTTGCGTAATTTTTTATGTAATTAAATGTGCACCAAGAGTTGGGCTTGATAGGTGATATTTATTTCCCATCAAGCCCAATTTTTTTGGTTCACTCATTTTTGTGCGGCATGGCTTGGTTTAAGCTAACCCCAAAAGGCGCTGAAGTTTGTGGATTGCCGGTTTTGCTTTAGCAGGTGCCATAGAGGCACTTTCACCCAGAAAATGTTTGGTTTCCTGACGGAAAATGCACGACATGATCACAACGTAAATAATTCCTCCTGCACCAGCCAATAACAATAACCGCACACCTAAATGTATATCGCCAGGAAGCACCAGATATTTAATGGCGAGCACCGCAGCAAACATAATAAACGCAGCGCAACATGTGGGGGCGATAGTGCGCAACTGGCGTCCGATACTTACTGCGAATACCTGTTTGAAAAACCACATATTGAAAAAAATACTGAGGTAGGCGCGCAGCGCAAATCCAGCGGCGGCCATAATAATTCCGTAGCGCACTAATAAAAAGCCTAATACACAATTCAGTGTAAATGCGATGCAGGCCAACCACATGACTTTTTGCGAGTGCCCGCTGGCGGTGAGTGCGGAATTTACCTGATAGCTAATTACCAGTGGGGCGATCCCCAATGCTAACAGTGTCATTAATTGCCCGCTCTGCGCCCATTTGCTGGTAAACGCGAGCTCAATAAATTCTGGCCCCACTGCTGCGGCACCAAAAAAAATCGGAAAGGTAAAGTATGCACTCATACGTATTACCCGCAGTGTGGCATGGGCGCGGGCATCTTGCTCGTTCAGGCGTGAAAGCGCAGGCAACAGGGTTTGCTCAAAAGGTTTGAGGACAATTTCCTGCAAAATAAATAACGCGCGGCCACCCACCCTGAAAAAGCCCAGTGCTGCCGGTCCGAGTAATAAACCCACCAGCACTTCATATATTTTTGTTGCAATGTTGCTGAGCATTTGTGCGAGTGTGAGTGGGGTTGAAAAACGCAAGAGCGCACGGCTATGTGCGCGTGAGAAATGCCAACCGGGAAGCCAATGTGCACTTTTCAGCGTGATTAACGTGACGAGTAATTGGTTGATGAGTTGCTGCCATACCAGCGCCCATACCCCATAACCCAAAAATGCCAGCGCTACGCCCACTGCGCCTGCAAACAAACTGCCGACAACTGTACGCAGTGCGATAGCGCGGAAATTAAACTCGCGTTTGAGTTTGCCCTCGTGTACCGCTTTAATACCTTCCAGCACAAAAATAATAGAGAGCACTTGCACCAGTAATTCTGCGCGTGTGTCGTAGTAGTAAGCGATCACCGGTGCGGCAATAAAAAACACCAACGCGGTTACCAACGCCGCCAACAATAGGTTGAGATAAAAACAGGTGGCAGCGTAGCGTTCGTCCCATTCGGGGTAGCGGACTATGGCTTGCGGTAAACCGGCATTAACCAGAATTTTTCCCAGTTCAACCACGATCAAGGCAAAGGCAACCAGGCCGATGTCTTCCGGCGTAAGCAAACGCGAGAGGATGATAAAAATAATAAAACTGATAACACTGTTACCGCTTGCGGCTGCGCTCATCCACAGCGTACTTTTGCCAAAATTCTTTTTCAGGCTCATAACGTTTTTGAATTGCCTTTGGTCATGTGTTCATACAGGTTAGCCAGTAAAGCCTGCTCTACCGGTATTTATATTGTGTTTCAGGAATGTGTCAGCGCAGGTTTACCGGGGCGTGCAGTTAACTGGCGATAAAAATCCAGAGTGCTGCGAGCCAATTTGTCCCAATCGTAATTATCGAGTGGACATTCTTGTGGGCGTGTGCTGTTTTCCAATGCGATCAGCGCGTGTTGTAAACAAGCCGATGTCAACTCACCGGTATAGCCGTATATCCAGTGTGAGCCGAGGCTTTTTTGCAAATCCGCCACAGCACCCATATGCGGCGCAATCACCGGGCGGTTGTACGACAGTGCAAGCAAGAGTGCGCCGGAATTAAGGATGGCTTTGTACGGCAAGATCACGACATCGGCAGCGCTCATATAAAGATTAAGTTCGTCGTCCGGAATAAATTGCAAAAATAAACGATGGTTTGGCTGCTTCAGGTTTTCCAGAATTTCGCGCAACTCGGGGGAATCCGGTTTACCTGCAATAACCAATTGGTAATCGCCCAAATGTGCGCTGTTAAACGCGTTCATTAAACCGGGAATATTTTTGTAGGGTTTGATCATGCCCACAAACAACAGCACTTTCTTTTTGGTGTTCAAACCCAGTGTTTGCTTTGCCTCTTGCGGCGCGATTGCTGCGGGGTAGCAATTGCGATAGTGGCCGTGGGGAATAATGGCGTAATGGCTATCATGCGAGGGTTGGTAGCGTTGGTAAAACGCTGCCTTGTTGGCCTCGCTCATAAAAATAAAACCGTCACAGCGACGGATAAACCATTGCATAAACCAACGTGACAAGCGTGGGTGCAGTGCATCGTGCGGGGCGGTGTTGTGTACGGTCCAGACCAACTTTATGCCCCTGAGTTTGAGCAGGCAGACAATTGCGCCCAACAATAAAATCCGCTGCCAGCTTTTGCCCAGCCCGGGTTGGTTGATATAGCCATCCGGCCAATGGAAATGCACCAGCTGCGCATCGCTTTTGAGCGCATCGGCGTGGCGATATTCACTAACGTCCACGCCCAGGTGTTGCAGTTCCCGGTACAGGAGTGCGTTGTAGGGATTGACCTTTTCGTTGCTAAATGCCGGTGAGGCAAGAATTCGCATAGTGAAATTCCTCAGTGGCTATTGCCGGTATCAAGGCGTTTACCGGTGCGCAGGCAAAGTGCGAGAAAGCGGCCAATGTCCAGGGTATAGCGACGTGCCAGCCGCGCTGGCTCAAGGCACAAGCGGTAAAGCCATTCCAAACGGAAGCGCCTTACCCACTCGGGTGCGCGGGCTTTGTCGCCTGCGAGAAAATCCAGCAGCGCACCAATGCCGAACAGCAGCGTGGGTTGCAGGCGATGGCGCTGTTGCAGTATCCAGCGCTCTTGCAAGGGATTACCCATCGCTACCAACAAGACGTTTGCACCACTGGCATTGATGCGTTCAACCAACAGGTCGGTATCGGCAGCTTGTGCGTAGCCATCGCAGGTGCCCACTATATTGACCCCGAATTGGGTGCGCAGGGTGTCTGCGGCGCGCTGTGCAACGCCCGGTTTGCCGCCGAACAGGAAGACCTTTCCCTGTTGCCCAAGGGATTGTAAAAACGCTGGCGTGAAATCGGTGCCGTTGAGATTCTCTGGAAAACGGGTGCGGTGTACCAGCCAGGTGGCGATATCCACACCTATGCCATCGTTGATGACAAGTGTGTCTTTCACCATACCGGCTTGCAGCCCCTGACATTGGACAATGAAGTTGGTGTTGGCAAAAAACAGCGCCGTTTGCTCACCCTGATTGAGTTTGCGGCTTAGCTTATCCATCAATTGCGGGCCGGTAGTGCGCAGCACACTAAATCCGCCCAAGGCAAGGCGGTCATGGGGGGTTTGGTTGATCGCGCTATTCATCACGCCATCTCCGTATCGGTGAAGGTGCGTGGGCTGAGCATGCGCTCGGCAACTTGCTGCCAATTGAGCACGGGTTGGGTGCGCAAGGGCTGGGTGGGGTGCAATGCCCGCTCAATCGCAGCGGCGATAGAGTTTTCATCGCCCAGGTCGTACCCGAAACGGTTGCTGTAGTCGGCGGCAATAAAATGCGGGCAGATCGCGGGCACGCCGAAAAATGCATACTGGATCAGCTTCATGGAGGTATCGCGCAGGTAAACCGGCAGGTTGACGCTGGAATAGGGCGCGATTCCCAGCTGCGCATGTTTGATATAGGGCAGCGTTTGGGCAAACGGCATTTCGCCGTACAGATGCACATTGGGGCCGTAATCCGGATGGGCAGGTTGGCCGCAGCCAATAATGTGGAAGTGAATATGCGGAAAACGGCGCGAGGCCAGCACAAAAAATTCCGGATCGAACAACATCGAGCCGACCGACACTGCATGTATACCCTCACCGTAGGGCGAGGGGTCAGCTTGCTCGGCAACGGCGTGGTCGATTCCATGGGGTACAAACGCCAGATTGTGGCGGCTGGGAATGCCATCGGCCAGAGCTTTGGATGGCAGGGCGATGGTGTCCATTTGCGGTGCGGCCTGTGCAAAGGCTTCGTTCACATAGTCGGCCACATTGATGGTATCGAGCGCATCGGAGGCGCGGTACAGCACTTTCGCGCTCGGGTTGAGGCGTTTAATCAAGCCGAAGAAGATTGGTGCAACCCCGCTTTCCAGCAAGATCACGTCCGCTTCTTTGATCCAGCGGCGCAATACCGGATTGCGGCCGCGGCTGTAGAGCGCATACATCAGGTTCTCGACCGGGCGCAGCCAGCTGCGGCGGGTGTTGAACGGATGGTACAAGGTTTTCCACAGGTAACATTCCACCCCCTGAAATACGCTTATCTTGTTGGCTTCACTATCGAGCGACAGGCGTGGATCGTGCGTGTAGCGCGACAGTTTGCTGTAGCGCAGAGAGAAAAAGCGCGTAGTGCCCAGCTTGGCCAGCTCGCGGGTTATGAAGTGAATGTTGGCGCGGCGCGGTGAGCGGTAATCGTGTGCGGAAAGCACCAAAAAGACAGGCTTGGGGCCAGCCATTGATTCGGTTGGGGTCATAGATAACTCCTTAATGTATCCCGATCGGTAATCTTGAACATTCATTGCGGCGGCTCACCCGGAGCCTGCGGGGCGCTCAGGTCATCACCGCGATAAAACTGGTTTTTCAGCGGAGTCCATTGGGGCGATGGGGTATCGGCGTTGGTATTGAGTGCAAACGGATAAGCGCCCCACCAACTACCGGCCGCCCAATAACTCCAGCCTTTCCACTCGTTGCCTTTCATCAACTGCAGAAATCGCTCCAGTGTTTGCAGGCAGCCTTCGGTTGCCGCCATACCAAATTCGCCAAGGAATAATGTCAGGCCATTTGCTTGTGCCCATTGGCCAATGCGTTCAAAGCGCGCGTTGAAGTGGTCGGGGGGGTAGCAGTCTTGTGCCATGCCGGAGTAATAGGTGTCGGCATATTGATGTACTTCAATCACGCTGCGCTTGAGTGGATCATTCAGTCCTGCGAATGCCTCGGCGTTAGAGAGTCCATCGTGTTCGTGAAACCAACTGTGCAATCCGTTCCAGCCGCCGCCTCCCACCATCACCAAGTGGGTGGAGCCAGCCGCACGCAGCGCAGCCAGAGTGCGCTTGGCCAATGCGGCCCAGGTTGCCAGAGGGATATGCGCCGGTTCATTCATCAGCCCCAAGGCCACATAGTCAGGGTTGTCCAATTGCCCTGCCAACCGCACCCACAGCTGGACAAAGGCCTCCTGTGCTTGCGGGGTATTAATGGGATCTGCGTAGTATTTGGCGTAGTTATGAACATCCAGCAGCACGCACAAATCATTCAGTTGTGCTTGCGCTACCACGTTTTGGATACGCTTGAGTTCAGCGGCATCAAAACTGCCACCAAGGCTCGGCTGCAAGCGTTCCCAGCGAAACGGCAGGCGGATGATGTTGGCACCCTGAGCTGCGATGTAGGCAATCTCTTTGCTGGTGGGGTAGGTGTAATCCTTAAACACAACGCCCGGCAGCTTTCGGGTATTGAACTCGGCACCGGCCAGATTCACACCGGTGAGCCGGGTTTTATCCAGACAGCCCGCCCAGCTATTGCCGGAGGTCAGCGCTGGCAAAACGATGCTCAATGCCAATACCAGAAACCTGTTCATGGCCGTCGTCTCACCTGTTGGTAAAGTTCCAGATAGCGGTCAGCCACCTCGGGCCAGGCGTAGCGCCGGGCAAAATCCATCGCTTCTGCGCGGCGCAATTGGTAGCTGCTTTCACCTTCTTCATGCAGGCTGAGCAGGTTGTTTACGGCAGCAGTCGGTGCTGCATCCAGCGGGGTCAGGAATCCCAGACGGGATGCTTCAACCAAACGGCGGAACGGCGGTATATCGCTCAGGATAGGCGTTAGCCCCGCGCTCATCGCTTCAATCGGGGCGATACCAAAACCCTCGTGGCGCGACAGGCACAGGAAGTAGCTGGCCTGCCGGATCAGGCGGCGGATTTCGTCATCACTGGGGTTGGCGATTAGCTGTACGGCATCTTTCAAGCCCAGCCATTCAATGTGCTGGAGCAACTCTTCCGCATTGTGGTCGTATTCGCGCCCGGCGATGGCAAAGCGCCATTGCGGGTTTTTGCGGTGCAGGGCGGCAAACAGTTCCAGAGCTGGCAGCAGCC
Organism: Cellvibrio sp. UBA7661; assembly: GCA_002483365.1. Lineage (GTDB taxonomy): Bacteria > Pseudomonadota > Gammaproteobacteria > Pseudomonadales > Cellvibrionaceae > Cellvibrio. Next base: position 154,968 of record DLHT01000005.1, on the reverse strand, counting down.
CTTTGTTCACTGACCAGCGGCCGAAATACACAATGCTGGGCTGCAATACACTGGCGGCCTGATTGGCGTACTTTTCAATATCCACCCCGTTTTCAATGACCTGCAGTTTGCGCTCTCCCATGATCTGGCTAAACAGATGGCCGTCGTTGGCACTGGTGGCGACCACTTTGCTGTAGGCATTGGATGACAGGCGGGTAATGGTTTTGAAATAGGCTTGCTTGGCGCGCGAGGCGAAATCGGTATGAAAAAAACCGCCATGGGTGGATAGCACCAGCGGGCGCTTGTGCAACCACTTGGTGGCGGCGAGGAAATCGTAAAAGAAGTCTACTCCGTGGACATGGATGACATCGCTATCGCCCAGATGCTGGAGGATTGCCGGGCAGAGAGGGTAGCGGCTGGAGCCTTTGTAGGGCAGGCGGATCACTTCTACGCCGTCTATGGATTCCTGCGCGGGTAAACGCTCATCGGTGTTGCGGAATAACCGGTCGAGCGTAACGATGCGCGTTGCCTTGTGACCGGAGCGCAACTGGTGGCGGGCGATATTGCGCACCACTTCCTCCATCCCGCCGATGGAGGGTAAATATTGGCGGACCACATGGGTGACACTGATCGACATGGGCTAGCTCCCGTTATGCAAAAGGGGATTGGTGGCAGGGTTGGCGGCAACGCCCCCGATACCGACGCGGCGCGGTGCCGGGTTTTGCAGCATGCAGCCGAGCATGCACCACAGCAGCGCTGAGGTTTTGAATGCAAAGAGCGATGTTCCGCTGACCGCTAAAATCAACGCCATATAAAGTGATGCAAGTGCGCGGAAGCGACGGCTGCGTTCATCAGGCAAGGGTTGTAACCACAGGCTGAACCACAGCAACAGGCACAAGGGCAAACCGAAGCCGGCAATCAGATAGGCGTAGCCCATATCACCAAAATAGGGTGGCACGGTGAACGCAAACAACAGGTCTGTATCAAACTCCAGAAGCGACAAACCACTCACGGTCAAACGCCCCATAAGGTCATCGCCATGATGTTCACTGATGGCTCCAGCCAGCATGACCAGCGATACCGCAACAAACGGGGCGAGCATGGCCAGATTGAGCAGGGGGCCGCGCAGCAGCAGGCGTGTGGCGAGCATCAGTGGTAACAGCAGGAGTGCAAAGCGGGAATCGCACAGGACAATCATCACTATCGCCGCGCCGATGAAAAAGACCGATTTGCGCCAGTCTTTGCCGTCACGGCTAAAGCCCCAAGCCGCAACAATAGTGGCGAAGTTGCCCAGCGACACCGGCTCCAGAAACACCGACGATACGCGGTGGTTGCCCAGCAACCCGGGCAGCAAGGTGCGGCCAATTCCCTCGGGGCGGGTGCCATTGAGCTGCAATTTGCTGTCGCGTACAAAATCGGTAATTGGTGCGAGGTTTCCGGTGCTGACGTAGTAACTGAAAATATCGAAAAAGCGGGTATAGGTATCGAGCATCAATAATTCAAATAGCCCCAGGGCGATGACCACCACAATAATCGGCGGCAGAGCGCGGTCGATCATTTCAGGCCGGCCGATATTGCAGCCAAACCAGAAGAAACACAGGGGGATGATCAGGTCGCGGAAGGTTTTGGGGTTGAGCCAGCCGCTGGCCAGTGCAGCGATACAAAAATAGGCTCCGGCCAGCAGCGCGATCATGATGAGCCCCGGCAGTAACCGGCGCATCAATAACGGCACACAGGCAAGCATGATCAGCACTTCGGTCAGCCCGACAATCGCCACTGAGGTGTGCAGCCCAAACGTATTCATCAGGCACAGCAACGCCTGATAGGCCACTGCCGCAAGCAAAACACCTGTCACCCATAGCTGCTCATGGCCAGTCTCTGTACCCAAGGCGCGGGCAGATTGCGGCAGGCGTTTGTCCGGGAGCGTACTGGCTATTGAATCGTTCATCTGGACCTTTCCCTACATCAACGTCGTCACAGGTATTCGGGGTTAACCCAGCAAAGCCGATCCCAGCAGGCGCACACCCAGCTCACGCAGGCGCTGGCAAATGGCTGCGAGTGATTGGGTTTTGGTCTGGTGTTGGCGCACCAGCAGCAAGGCCGCTCCCGATTGTGCAGCGACAATCTGGGCATCGCGGTTGGAATCCATAGGGGCAGTGCTGAGCAGGGTGATGTCAAACCGTTGCGTCAATGCATCCAGCCGCTCCTGGTAATGCTTGCCCGACAGCAACTCTTGGGGATTGGGCGCGCGGGTTCCTGCGGGCAGTAACCAGAGCGAGCGCACGGCATCGATGTTAATCGGTGCTACCGAAGTGCGGTTGGCAACCCAGTCTGACAGGCCGGGCAGATTCTCCGGCAGGTTAAACATGGGGTTGAGCTGTGGTGCGCGCAGGTTGGTATCAATTAACAGGGTGCGCAGCCCCAGTTGCGCAAAGCTGATCGCCAAATTGGCCGCGGTCAGCGCTGAACCTTCGGCGTCCTCGGCACTGACCAGTGTCAATGAGCTGTGCGGTTTGGGGTTGAAATAGCGCAGCATTAATTCGCTGCGCAAATTGCGCAAGGCTTCCGCTTGGCGGCCATCGGGTTGGAACAGGGCGCTCAGGCGATGATCCAGCTTGCTCGATACTGTGGGTGTCTGGGTGTAAGAAAACTGTTCGGCCAGGATGGTGTTGATGTCATCTTCACTCACCAACCCCAAACTGAGTGCAGCCTCGCCAAAGCGTATGCCCAGTTTCTTCTGGGTCGCCAGAATTTGTGTCAGATTTTTGGGGCTGAGTTTGCCCATCGCGACCAACATAGGCCCCATCTGGTTGGTGTTGATTGTGGGGTGAAGCGGATCACTGTGAAGCGCGTTGGCTGTCATGCGCTGAGCAAGGTCATTCATGATGTCGCCTCCTTAAAAATACCGGTTTTCTTGAGCATGCCGGTTGTGGCACGCGCGCCTGAACCCTCATTGGGAATGTAGGCAAGCACGGCCACACCGAGCCCCTGTTCAAGGTCAAACGAATGGCGAATGCGCTGGTCGAGCCACTCCCAGCCAAGGGCGAAGGCAGTGCCTAGCAGTAATCCGGCAACGCAGGCGAGCACCAGAGTCATGGCCGGTTTGGGTGAGGTCGGGCGCGAGGGAGTGAGCGCGCTGTTAAGCACGGCGACATCGGTAGTAGCGATCTGGCTTTCAAGGCGCGACTGGGCACTGCGCGCCAGTGCTGCATCGTAAGCGGCTTGGGCGTTATCGGCCTCTTGCTTGAGCAGCGCAAGCTGGTTGCGGTTGCGGCTCAGTTGCAGCACCAGTTCTTTCTGGTTGGCCAACTCTGTTTTGAGTTGTTCTTCCCGGGCGATGGCGAGTTCAACCGACGATTGCAAGCTGCCGGTAATCACATCAATCATCAGGTTCATTTGCTTTTTGAGTGTATCGACTTCGCTTAGCGCCTGACGATATTGGGGGTGGTTTTCGCCGACCTGGCGCCCCACCTCGCCCAAGCGGGCTTGTGCCTGTGCTAAATCGGCCGCCAGACTTTGTACTTGTGGGTTATCCATGGCACGGCTTTTGAAATCCCCGGTTTTGGCATTGGCAATCTGGTCGCTGCGGCTTTGGGAGTTCAACCGCTCGCTTTGCACTGCGATCAACATCGACGACAAATCAGCAAGCTTGGCGGACTCCAGATCCAGCCGATCCGATGAGGCCAGAATGTTGTGCTCTTCCTGATAACTGGACAGGGTATTTTGTTTTTCGATCAGTTCATCGCGCAGTCCGGTCAACTGCTGGTTGTACCACTGGCTGGTTTGCTTGGCAGGCTCAATGCGCAGCTCCAGATTGGTGATCATGTAGGCCTGGGCAAAGGCATTGGCGATGTTCGCCGCCAGCTCAGGGTTTTGCGCCTGGAAGCTGATGGTCAGCACACTGCTGTCGCGTTTGGGCGTTACCCCTAATCCCTGCGCGAGAAACCCGAGAATCCGGCGTTGGTCGCTGCTTGCATCGCCTGTCAATTTCACTGCTTTAGCTATGGCGGGATTTTTCTCCAGCGCCAGGTCAGTGATCACTTTCGTGGCGACATTGCGGCTGCGGATCACATCCGCCTGGGTTGCCAGATAACCTGAAGTGATGCGCCCCGGTTGGGCTTGTCCGCTGATCGGATCTAACCCGCGGTTATCGATCAAGAGATCCGTCGAGGCAGTGAACGATTTAGGGGTGAGCAGGGTGAGCAGCAGGGCAGCTGCCAGAGCCAGTACACAGCTGGTCACAATTACCCACTTGCGGGCGAGCAGAATGCCGATCAGGGTAGTGAGATTCATTCAAGCGCTCCTGTTAAAAAAGGCTTTCCTTAACCACCAGTACATCGCCGTCCTGTACCTGGTCATCGGGTTTGGCTTTTAACTCTTTCACCGCCCCGTTCTCTTGCTGGCGGAATAGCTTCACACTGTTTTCGCTGGCGCGTGCGGTTGGGCCTCCACCCGCACTCAGCGCCTGACGTATGCTCAGCGGGCGATCCAGTGGATACATTCCCGGGGTGTGAACCTCGCCGTTCAGATAAAAGCGACCAGCGTTGGGCACATAAATGGTGTCGCCATTCCTGAGCCAGACGGTAGGCAACAATTCATTTTCCTGATGCAGCAGCTGTTGCAGGTCGTACTCGGTACGCTCCTGCTTGCCTTCGCGGGTGATGCGCATCAGTACAATCCGCTCGCTGCCCGAGGGTGAAATACCGCCCGCCCATGCCAGCGCCTGGGTAAGGCTGGTTGGCCCTTCAAGTACCAGTTTGCCGGGGTTATTCACCTTACCCAGAATGGCCACAACCTGACTGCGGTACTTGGTGACCAGCAGGTTGACCTGGGCGTTTTTCAAGACATTGCCCGCTTCATAGCGGCTGGCGATCAGCGCGGCGGCGTCCGCACTGGTTTTTCCAGCGATAGGCAGATTGCCCAATAGTGGAACCATGACCATGCCATCGGCACTGACCTGGGTTTCGGCGGCCAATTCTGACTGTCCATAAACCGTAATGCGTATTTCATCGCCAGCACCGATGGTGTAACTGGCAAGGTTGTGGTGTGCAGTTTGTGCTTGTGCTGGCGCACCGAGTGCGGCGACGACCACACCCAATCCAGCGACCCATTTGGAAAATCCCGATGACATGTGTTGTCCTTAATAAAAACTGGTCAGCCTGAAAGCTGTCAGCCCCCAGAGACTGCTAGACCAGAGGTTGTTAGATAAGGAAGATCACACCAATCACTGCAAAAGCGAGGCCTAATTGACTCAAGCATGCTAAAAAAAAGATAAATCTGTGCGACAAGCCAGAAACACACTCAAAAAATGGCGCGTAAATGTAGGTGTGGCGCGGAGAATTCCTGTCCAGATTTCTCGAAATTTCTCTTTTTTGCACGCTATTGGTGCAATTTCTACCGTCCCGATGTGGAGAAATTGTTATCTGCATGAATGGAATTGATGCTGGGGATGAGTTTTTTGCGTGGAAGGCATTTGGGCGGCTGGTGTACAATGCGTGCCTATCTTTCTCCCCTTCCCATTAACACGGCGGCCATTTCTGGCTTGCTGGTCAACTCAGGACTTTCCACAGGAACTACCTATGTTTGATAAAAACCAAACGCTTGCTTCTTTTGATCCCGATATCTGGGCCTCTATTGAAAATGAAGGTCGCCGTCAGGAAGAGCATATCGAGCTGATTGCGTCTGAAAACTACACCAGCCCGCTGGTTATGGCGGCGCAAGGTACCAAGCTCACCAACAAGTACGCCGAAGGTTATCCGGGCAAGCGTTACTACGGTGGCTGTGAATACGTTGACCAGTCAGAAGCATTGGCGATTGAGCGCGCCAAGCAATTGTTTGGTGCCGACTACGCCAACGTGCAACCTCACTCAGGTTCACAGGCCAACACCGCGGTTTACGCTGCGCTTTGTGCACCGGGCGATACCGTATTGGGTATGAGCCTGGCCCACGGCGGTCACCTGACTCACGGTGCCAAAGTGAACTTCTCGGGTAAAATTTACAATTCTGTGCAATATGGTCTAAATCCGGAAACCGGTTTGGTTGATTACGAAGAGATCGAGCGCTTGGCGGTTGAGCACAAGCCAAAGATGATCGTTGCCGGTTTCTCTGCTTACTCACAAGTGTTGGATTGGCAACGCTTCCGCGATATCGCCGATAAAGTAGGCGCTTACCTGATGGTAGACATGGCGCACGTGGCTGGTCTGGTCGCTGCCGGTTTGTATCCAAACCCGGTTCAAATTGCTGACGTAACCACCTCTACCACCCACAAAACCCTGCGCGGTCCACGTGGCGGTATCATCCTTGCCAAAGCCAACGAAGAGATTGAGAAAAAACTCAATTCAGCGGTATTCCCAGGCGGTCAGGGCGGTCCTTTGATGCACGTGATCGCCGCCAAAGCGGTCAGCTTCAAAGAAGCCATGACTCCGGAATACAAGGCTTACCAACAACAAGTCGTGGTGAATGCCAAGGCGATGGCCAAGACCTTTTTGGAGCGCGGCATCGACATCGTTTCTGGCGGTACTGAAAACCACCTGATGCTGGTCAATCTGATCGGCAAATCCTACTCAGGTAAAGATGCCGACGAAGCATTGGGTAAAGCGCACATCACAGTGAACAAAAACGCTGTACCTAACGACCCACGTTCACCGTTTGTGACCTCGGGTATCCGCGTAGGTACTCCGGCGATCACTACCCGCGGTTTCAAAGAAGCCGAGTGTGTGCAACTGACCCACTGGATCTGCGACATTTTCGATGCGCTGGAAGCCGGTAATGCTGACGCAGTGATTGACCAGGTCAGGGGCAAGGTTGCTGATCTGTGCAAAACCTTCCCGGTTTACGCTAACTAATCGCAAGATTAGCGCAACCAAAAAGGCAGCCCTGACCGGCTGCCTTTTTTATTGCCTGTTGCTCATCGTTTTTATCAGCTAAGGCCAACATTTTTAATTACCTGAAGTGGATTTTTAATAATCCAATTTATAAAAATAAATAAAAATTAGATTATTTTTCACTTGTGGTAATAAAAACTCGATATTTTCCCATTTCCGGCTTAATTTTATACAGGTGAATTATTGATCAGGATGCCTGTATGTCACGCAGTTCCGGCAGCAAGCTAAAACGCCTCTACTGGGTGTTTGTTGTGATTGCGGTATTGCTGGTGTTGTATCAGTTCACTCGTCATAGCCACTTGTTGCAGCCGGATGAGCGTTTGCAAGAGCTGCAGCCAGCGCCTGTTGCCAATCTCGCGCTTGATCCTGATGTGTTAGTTAATTCCGAAGCTGCATTACAGCACGCGCAGGATGCCCTGATTGGGCAAGTGGCGGGGCAAGCAAAGGCAACAACTTCTGATACAAGCACGGTGTTGGATGCGAGCACGGTAATAAAGGCATGGCAGACCGACTCGCAGGTTTCCCCTGCCATCCCTTTGCCAGATGCAGTAGTGGATTACGAACCGGTGAGTGTGGATATGGATTCCCCCGCGTATCCCGGTGTGGGTGAGCAGGTGAAATTGATGTTGCCAGGCGGAAGTGAACTGGTCGCCAAGGTGGCGTCCATCCATGAAAATCCCAACGGGGATTACAGCTGGCGCGGGTATTTGGAAGGCTATGGCGATGAATATCCGGTGGTGATGACTTATGGCGGCAATTCAGTATTTGCCACCATCACCACACCGCAAGGCAGTTACACGCTGGAGTCAGTGAACGGCAGTGGTTGGGTGTATAAAAACCCTTCCGAGTTTGAATTATCGGCGCCGGGAAAAAACGATTATCTTGAAATTCCTCATGCGCATGATCATGAGTAATACAATCAAAAAATTTTATTGGGGCAGATGGTAATGAGTAAAAAAACATAGCGGTTAGTGCGGTTTGGCTTTAATGGATGCGCATCAAAATTTGGAAAATGGTTTCCTTATTTTGTTAATCACGGAGGGTTTTTAGTAAAGTCAACAGAGAGCTTTTTATGAAAACCTTTGCCCAACAATGCATTCGCTCGACCTCCGCGATTTTTTTATCTGCACTGGCATTACCTGCATTAGCTGCCTCCACTGTGATTGATGTACTTGTCGTTTATACCGATGGTGCTGCAGCGCTTTATAGTGGTGATCCCACCACCCGTATCAATCAAATCTTTCAAGTCACCAATCAAATTTACGCCGATAGCGGCGTTGATATTGAAGTGCGCGTCGCTAAAACCATGAAGGTCAATTACACCGATGACAATGCTGCTGAAACTGCATTGAATGCGATTACCTTTAATCAGGATGCAGCCTTTAGTGGCGTTGCTGCTGCGCGTGAACAAGCAAAAGCCGATATGGTTATTTTGTATCGCCCCTACAAACAAATTCACGGCAGTTGTGGCGTTGCCTGGGTGGGCGGCAGTAACGGTGCCATGAGTGCTGGCCACAAAGCGTATATGTTTTCCCATGTGGCGATTAATTCTTGCGGCGACTTTGTTACCGCCCACGAGCTCGGCCATAACATGGGTTTAAAACATTCGCGCAAACAGGATGGTGTTGGCGGCGTATTGCATTACGCATTGGGGCACGGCGTTGTTAATTCATTTACGACGGTGATGGCGTATCAAAATGAATTCAATGTGGATTATTGGGATGGCAAGGTTTACAAATTTTCCAATCCTGATTTGGTGACCTGTAAAAACCAGCGCTGCGGAGTTGATCGCAACAACACAGCCAGTGGTGCCGATGCGCGTTATGCGCTCAATATTACCGGCCCGCAGATCGCCAATTTTTATGCCGGTGTGCCTGCATCAAGCGCAGTGTCATCGTCATCAAAATCCAGTTCCAGTGCAACAGTTTCATCCAGTAAATCGTCCAGTAAATCATCCAGCTCTGCAGGCAGTGTGAGTAATTCCGATGCAGCCGTGTTGAAAAATAAAGTGGAAGTTGCGCGCGCCGCACATTCATCTGCAGCAGCAGCGGTAGCGGCCAATAAAGTTGCTGTTGCAGAAAAAAACGCAGCAGAAAGGACGGCGAAAACCAATCTGACTGCGGCGACAAGAAGCTTGACTACAGCCACCAGAAATTATGAAAAAGCCGTTGCCAAATACAACGCATTGGTCGCCAAAGTTGATCCGCTGGTTACCCAGTTGAATACAGCGTTGGCAGCCTATAATTCAGCCACTTCTACCGCCAAGTCTGCCAAATTAACGGCTTACAATAATTTGGTGACCAAGTACAACACATTGATCGAACAAATTACTGCTGCCCTTGCGGAAGCCAATACTGCGCAGCAGTTAATCGCCCCTGCAACCCTGACGGCAAATACAGCAACGGCCACCTACAATGCGGCCGTTGCTGCAACAGCCGCGGAGAAAGCCAAAACACAAGGCTTGGCAACGGCCGCCGCTACGGCATTGGCCAACTTGAAAGCATTGGAGGTCGAGTACAAGGCAGCACTCAAGGCCTGTAAATGTACGGTGTAGCTCCGGTGGTTGATCTGTTTGCGTGAAAGTTGATTGTCTGTTTGGGTCTGTCTTTTGCCTGGCTTAGGCCGGGTTTTTTATGGGCGGTCAGATAAAACAATCAAGTGGTGCCGGAATGCTCTGCTAGACTTCCTGAAAATTTAAAGCGGGAAGTGGATTGATGTTCAGCGTGTTCTGGAAGAAATACAGTTTGCTGGTGTGGTTGGGTGCAATTTTGATCATGGGTTTTCTTGCCACCAGTTTGGCCAGCTATTGGGTGTCCCGCGATCAAATCCGTCATTCTATTATCGATCAAGGCCTACCCCTCACGGGCGATAATATCTATTCAGAAATCCAGCGCGATGTACTGCGCCCTACGTTTATCTCTTCACTAATGGCCAGCGATACATTCGTGCGCGACTGGATTTTGTCCGGTGAGCAAGAACCATCGCAAATTGCACGTTATTTAAATGAAGTGAAACAGGAATACAGTGCAGTCAGCAGTTTTTTAGTCTCTGATAAAACCCGTCATTATTATTATTCACAGGGCATTCTAAAAACCATCAAGGAAACCGAGCCGCGCGATACCTGGTTTTTTCGCGTGCGCGACATGAAACAAAATTACGAAATGAATCTGGATGTAGATCTGGCCAATAACGACACCGTGACGGTGTTTATTAATTATCGCGTATTTGATTACGAGGGACATTTTATTGGCGCAACGGGAATAGGTGTTCCTTTGGAATCCCTTGCGCGGGTGATTGATGATATCCAGAAACGCTTTAATCGTCGGGTTTATTTTGTGAATAACCAGGGCGATATTATTGTCTCGGCTAAAACGGGGGAATTGCACAAAGGTTCTATCCATGAGTTGCCTGGAATTACCACCATTGCCGATCAAATTATCAATAAAAATACCCAGCCCACTCATCTGGAATATGAAAATGCAGCGGGCAGAATTATGCTCAGTTCTCGCTATATTCCGGAGTTCAATTGGTATTTGGTGGTGGAGCAAACCGAAGATGCCGAGATGGCCAAAGTGCAACAAGTACTGGCGGGGAATATTGCAATCAGTGCGTTGGTAACGGCGTTAGTGTTGTTGTTGTGTTTATACAGCGTTAACCGTTTCCAGCGCCGTTTGGAAAATGTTGCCGCGACGGATTCGCTGACCGGATTACTTAATCGCCATGCATTTGAATTGATGTTTGAACAGGCTGTGCATGAAACGCATCGGGCAAAAACACCGCTGTCGATGATTTTGCTTGATATCGATCATTTCAAAACAATTAACGACAACCACGGCCACTTAACCGGTGACCGTGTAATCATGCGTGTTGCGCGGCTACTTGAAAATAGTTTGCGCAATGGCGATGTATTGTGCCGCTGGGGCGGTGAAGAATTTTTGATTTTATTAAAGCAAACCTCGCTCGATGCCGCCCAGGGTGTGGCAGAAAAATTGCGCGAAGTCATGGCGGCAGAGCAATTCCAATTAGGCACTAAAACCTTGCACATCACTGGCAGTTTTGGTGTGGCGGAATTTGGCGGGGTAGAAACATTAGTGCATTTCTTTGCGCGTGTTGACCGGGCTTTGTATCTTGCCAAATCTGCCGGGCGCAACAGGATTGAAGCGGTTAAATAATGATGCTGATGCTGTCTGCAGGGATGCTGCTGCCGGTATTGTCCTTAAAAAATAAAGCGCAATACAAACGTGAAGCTCAATAAAAACGTAAAACTCAATAAAAACGTAAAGCTCGGTAAAGCCCTTCTTTTTACTAAAGTCATCCCTTAGCATCCGCTATACAAGAAAAATGAAAAGACCTGACATAACAATAAACAAACTGGATTTTTCCGTAGGAGACCCGGATGAAAACGCTATTAACCCGCTATTTATCGCCGTTATCTCTGCTATCGCCGTTGCTAACACTTTCATTTTTTACCGCGATTGTTGCGTTATTAAACGGTTGCGCAACTGCCCCGAATAACCGCACAGCCGAAGCACCAAAAGACCAATTTTCTACTCCCAATACTTCTGAAATTACGATGATTGCCAATCGCGCTGCGGATTGGCAGTTGGCGCATATGGATACTTTCGATTATGTGCGCACTTTTCGTGATCACACAGAAAATCCGCACGGCTGGATTCAGGGGGCGTTTTTTGTCGGCTTAACCCGCTGGGCAGAGCACACTAACAATCCCGATTATCTACACGCTTTGTTTGCAAAAGGTGAGGCGAATAAATGGAAAATCGGCGATAAAGACTGGCATGCGGATGATCAGGTTATTGGCTACACCTACGCTGCAGTTGCTGCGCGCGAAAATGATGTAACACTGATCGCGCCAACGCAAAAAGTCTTTAAACAAATTATGGCGAACCGCGCGACCCACAGCCTTGAATATGCATCAGATCCAACTGGCCAAGGTGAAGCCACTTGCCAGCGCCGCTGGTGTTGGTGCGATGCGTTATTTATGGCTCCGCCAGTGTGGGCTGCAGTAGGTAAGTTAACTGGTGATCCTGCCTACCTGAATTATGTAGATGAAGAATATCAGGCAACAATTGATTATCTGTACGATAAAAATGAGCATTTGTTTTATCGCGATGGCCGCTTCTTTGAGCGTCGCAGTAAAAACGGTAAAAAAATATTCTGGAGCCGTGGGAACGGTTGGGTATTCGCAGGTTTGCCATTGTTGATTGAACAAATTCCGGCAAATGATCCGCGCAAACAAAAATACGAAAACCTGTTCAAAACCATGGCGGCGAGTCTGGTAAAACTGCAGCAGCCTAACGGTTTTTGGCCATCGTCATTATTGGATAAAGACGAATTCAATGTTCCCGAAACCAGTGGTACCGGTTTTATGACCTTCGGCCTTGCATGGGGAATCAACAACGGATTATTAAATCGTGATGATTATTTGCCTGCTGTCCATTCCGGTTGGAAAGGCTTGGCATCCGCAGTCGATAAATCCGGCAAGCTCGGTTGGGTACAACAAGTGGGTGCATCGCCCGAAAAAATATTACCGGAAGATACACAACTGTATGGCGTAGGTGCGTTGTTGTTGGCGGCTGCGGAAGTGAGCAAATTATAACGTGTAGGTTGGCGCTGGGCGCAGCGATGCCCAGCATCAAGTGTTCAAAAATCATTGCGTTGGGCATTGTTGCCCAGCGCCTGACATTATCGAAAATGAAAAAATGAATCCCGAAATAGAGAAAAAATACCAACGCTTACGCTCTTTGTTTTTCGGCTTGGGCATTCTTGCTGCGGGCATGTTGTTTTTGTTTAGTGCAAGCAACATGCTCAGAAGTAATGCTGCTGCAAAGTGGGATGTTTATGATGGTGTTGTTACTGAGGAAATGCGTCGCGGGTTGAATTATTTTGGCGGTGTCTGGTTGGAATACCGTTATGAAGTTAATGGTAATAAATACCGCGGTTCGCAAATAGGTTATGGCATTAGCCGTCCGCAGGTTGAATTAAAAAAAGGCCAGCATATTCGCGTCTATGTGAACCCGGATAATCACAACATCGCCGTGCTTGAAGTGGGCATTGTGCGCAGCCATTTTATCGGCTTGTTGTTTTCTGCTTTTTTCGTGTGGATCGCGTTTGTGATTTTGCGCAGGACGGCATGATCAGTCTGTACCGTAAGATTGTTGCTAGTTAGTGGTCTTTGGTCGGTTTTTTATCTTCAGCTTCGTTGGTTTCGTCATCAATTCCCAAGCCGTTTCGCTTTGCTTTCTTTTCGATAAATACCTCAGGCTTTTTAATCGCATCCAGATTAACGAGCTTGTTGGTAATCCCCTCAAAGATAGTGCCCCACAGCTCGGTGTTATGCCGTTTGCTGCGTAGGTACTTGATGTAAGTGCTGCCAATAAAAACCAAGGCGAAAAAAATGAACGTGATTCCTAACAGAACGTAATGGCTATTGTTCATGTTGCTGTTGTTCCTGATGGTAGTGTCCTTGCGATATGCATATTGGGAATGGCCGTATTTTTTCAAGGGAAGAGTCAAGAGAGAGGGGGAATCTATTAGCGAATATCCGGGCGAGCACCCACGCGAAAGCCATTGGCTCAGAGGACGAAAACCCCGCATTTTGTGCTAGTATGCGCCCACTTTAACCATCGCTGGGGCTGCTGATCATGCATTGTCCGTTTTGTAGCGCGGAAGATACCAAAGTTATCGATTCTCGTTTGGTGGCAGAGGGCGATCAGGTTCGCCGTCGCCGCGAGTGTTTATCCTGCCATGAACGTTTCACCACGTTTGAAGTGGCTGAACTGGTGATGCCGCGCATCATCAAACAGAACGGCACTCGCGAACCTTTTGATGAAAACAAACTCCGCGCCGGTTTGCTGCGCGCACTGGAAAAACGCCCGGTTAGCATCGAGGCGATTGAGTCTGCTATCAACCATATCAAGCACTTTTTACAAGCCACTGGCGAGCGTGAAGTGAAAGCGTTGTTGGTGGGTGAGAAAGTGATGGAGCAGCTGCAAAAACTTGATGAAGTTGCTTATGTGCGTTTCGCATCTGTGTATCGCCGCTTTAAGGATTTAAACGAATTTCGCCAGGAAATTGATCGCCTTGAGCAGCAGCCTGAAACAGAGCAGACCAAGCAATAACCTGCGGTGCAAAACGCCGCTTTCTTTTAACCAACGATTTTCCCCCAATGGCTATTACTGCAGCTGATGTTGATTTTATGGCGCGCGCTTTCCGTCTTGCGGAACGCGGCCTTTACACCACCATGCCCAATCCGCGTGTGGGCTGTGTGCTGGTAAAAGACGGGCAGGTGATTGCAGAAGGCTGGCATGAGCGCGCAGGTGAACCTCACGCTGAAGCGAATGCGCTGCTGGCAGCAGGTGATAACGCACGCGGTGCGACGGCGTATGTGAGCCTTGAGCCTTGCAGTCATCACGGTCGTACGGGCCCTTGTTCGCAGGCTTTGGTGGATGCTGGTGTGAGCCGCGTGGTGTATGCGATGGAAGATCCCAATCCGCTGGTGTCTGGCCGTGGTATCGAAATTTTGCGCACGGCGGGCATTGTGGTTGATGGCCCGGTACTGGAAAACGATGCGCGCGCATTAAACCCGGGTTTTATCCGCCGCATGGAGCGCAAGCTGCCCTATGTGCGCTGCAAAATGGCGATGAGTATCGATGGCCGTACGGCGATGGAGTCGGGCGAAAGCAAGTGGATTACTGGCCCCAAAGCACGTGCCGATGTGCAGCGTCTGCGCGCCCGTTCGTGTGCAATTATTTCCGGCGTAGATTCCATTCTTCAGGACAATGCCTCACTCACTGTGCGGGTTGATGAATTGGGTTTGCCCAATGCGGAAGCCGCAGCGGCCAAACAACCGCTGCGGGTAATTCTGGATTCACAGTTGCGCACACCGCGCAATGCCTTGATGTTTAAACAATCCACCCCGATATTGCTGGTGCATAACGGGCAAGTGGATGCAGCGCAGCTGAGTGGCTGGCCAGATTTTGTCGAGCTGATTGCGTTGCCCGCTAAAGATGGCCGCATCGACTTGCAAGCGCTGTTGCGCGAACTCGCCCAGCGCCAATGCAATGAAGTGTTGGTGGAGGCCGGTGCGACGCTCGCAGGCAGTTTTTTACGCCGCGGCCTGCTGGATGAAATTATTATCTACATGGTTCCCAAACTGCTCGGCAGCCATGCGCGTCCTTTGTTTGGTTTGCCGTTAGAAACTATGTCGGCATCGCTTGCGTTAAAGATCAACGATATCCGCGCCGTTGGCCGCGATTGGCGCATCACCGCCGTGCCGGATACTGAATACTAGTCGTGAAGGTAAATTTGTGAACGATCAAACCCCTGATTCCCAGCCTGAATTCCGCTCCCATCAACCGGCTATGGATAACACCGCCTCTTACGGGAAGCGCTTTGGCGCGTTTGTGATTGATACCGTATTGATGATGGTCGCTCTGGTGTTTTTATTACAATACCTTGGTCTTGAGCCTTCCCAATCAAACGATATGGAAGCGGCACAAGCCGAGATGATCCAAAAGCTGCAAAACCTGCCGGACTCCAGCAAGCGTTTGCTCGCGTTTTCCCCGATTATTACTTTTTTCCTGTTGCACGGTTTTTTACTCCATCAATTTGGCCAAACCATCGGCAAGCGAATTCTGGGTATTGCGATTGTGACTATGGATAATCAGAAACCCCCATTTCTGATGTTGATCTTGCAGCGTTATGTATCGCAATGGTTGATGGGCATGGTGCCGGTGATTGGTTTGCTGCTGCGTCTGGCGGATATCGTATTTATTTTCCGCGCGGACAAGCGCTGTATCCACGATCACTTGGCCAAAACCAAAGTGATTGATTTGCGCATTCCTGTTGTCGTGACAGGCAAGCCCAACAGCATCATCGTTTAACACCCTTATCGTTCCACCACTTTTTCTACAGCACTATCTATATAAGCAACCTGTTATAGACAGCAACGTGGTTTAACTACTCGCACAGAGCCGAGGCAGATTATGTTTACCGGGATTATTGAAGCGATTGGCGAGGTTGTCGCCCTGCAGCCCAAAAATGGCGACCTGCGCTTGCGCATCAAAACCAACAATCTGGATTTGGGTGACGTGCGCCTGGGGGATTCCATCGCCACCAACGGCGTGTGTCTGACTGTGGTTGAATTGCCGGGTGATGGTTACTGGGCAGATGTCTCGCGCGAAACGCTGGACAATACCACCTTGCCCGGTTGGAAAGTCGGTCAGCGCGTCAACCTTGAGAAGGCGCTGACTCCACAAACGCGCCTGGGCGGCCACATTGTCAGCGGCCATGTGGATGGCGTTGGTGAGGTGGTGAGCCGTCACCCCGATGCCCGCTCGGAGCGTTTCCGCATTCGTGCGCCCAAATCATTGGCAAAATATATTGCCCATAAAGGGTCAATCACCGTGGATGGTACTAGTCTTACGGTTAACAAAGTGGATGGAGCCGAGTTTGAGTTGAATATCGTCCCCCATACTTTGCAATGGACAATTATGGATGGCTACAAAACCGGTACCCAACTCAATCTGGAAGTCGATGTGCTTGCCCGTTATCTGGAGCGTTTGATGCTTGGTGACAAAGCGGCAGAGGGCGAAGGGCAGGGCATCACCCTGGAGTTTTTGGCGAAGAATGGATTTATGTAATTGGCAATTCGGGATTTCCTATGCAACTTAATACCATTGAAGAACTGATCGAAGACCTGCGCCACGGCAAGATGGTTATCCTGATGGATGACGAAGACCGCGAGAATGAAGGCGATCTGATTATGGTTGCCGAGCAGGTGCGCCCAGAAGATATCAACTTTATGGCGACCTATGCGCGCGGCCTGATCTGCCTCACGCTCACTCCTGAGCGCTGCAAACAGCTGGATTTACCACTGATGGTGAGCGACAACAAATCCCAGCACACCACCAATTTCACGCTCTCCATTGAAGCGGCTGCAGGGGTCAGTACGGGGATTTCTGCAGCGGATCGCGCGCTCACTGTGCGTGCGGCAGTAAGGGCCAATGCCAAGCCGAGCGATATTGTCCAGCCCGGCCATATATTCCCGCTCATGGCGCAGCCCGGCGGCGTGATGAGCCGTGCAGGTCACACAGAAGCCGGTTGTGATTTGGCGCGTTTGGCCGGTTTTGAGCCGGCAGCGGTCATTGTTGAGGTGATGAACCCCGATGGCACTATGGCGCGCCGGCCTGATCTTGAGCAATTTGCTGAGCAGCATGGGCTGAAAATCGGTACCATTGCCGACCTTATTCACTATCGCGCCACCAAAGAACAGACCGTTGCCTGTATCAATACTCGCAAGGTTGAGACGATTTACGGCGATTTTGATTTACATACCTACCGCGATCTGGCGCGCGACGACCTGCACTTTGTAATGACCAAAGGTGAGATTAACGCCGAGCCAACGCTGGTGCGGGTGCACGTGATGGATATCGCCCGCGATGTGCTGAGCCTCAAGCGCACCTCGGTTGCTGGTGGTAAAAGCTGGACCTATCAGGATGCACTGCGCAAAGTCAGTGAAGAGGGCAAAGGTGTTGTACTGCTGATTTGTCACGATGAATCCACCGCAGAAGTGGAAGACAGCATCGATTGGCTGATATCAGGTAAGCAAATGCGCCGCAGTTCCGAAGTGCTCTACAAACAAGTCGGCACCGGCTCGCAGATTTTGCGCGATCTGGGTGTGCGCAAAATGCGAGTGATGTCCGCCCCGATGCGTTATTCAGCCCTCTCGGGTTTTGATTTGGAAGTGGTGGAATATATTTGTCCGGAAGGTGATTGATTTGCTATCGCCCCTCCGCATTGTTGAACAAGATGTTTGATTATTTTTGAGAAAATATTATGAGCAATATCAAAGTGATTGAAGGTGATTTTTCTGCATCTGCCGGTAAGTATGCGTTGATCGTCAGCCGTTGGAACAGCTTTGTAGTAGAAAGTTTAAAAGACGGTGCATTGGACACTTTGCGTCGTCATGGCATTAAAGATGAAAACATCACCATCTATTACGCACCAGGTGCGTTTGAGTTTCCATTGACGGCACAAAAAATCGCAGCAAAAAAAGAATTCGATGCAATCATCGCATTGGGTGCTGTGATCCGTGGAGGCACTCCGCATTTTGATTACGTTGCAGGCGAATGCACCAAAGGTTTGGCGCAAGTGTCTTTGCAATACGGTGTGCCGGTAACCTTTGGTGTATTGACAGTGGATTCCATCGAGCAAGCCATCGAACGCTCTGGCACCAAAGCGGGCAACAAAGGTGTGGAAGCTGCATCAACCGCGCTGGAAATGGTTTCGCTCTTCGGCAAAATCTAGTTTTAAAAACTGAATTTCAGTTGTTATTTTTATGTCATGCCCGTGCACGCGGGCATTCAAGTTCTTTATCAGGTAATTGTTCATGACTACTTCTTCAGGTCAAGCCGGAGCTTCTGCGCAAAAGGGGCACACCGCCGCCATCCGCCGTATGGCTCGCCATTATGCAATGCAGGCGCTTTACCAATGGCAAATGGCAGGTTCCAGTATTAATGCGATCGAAGCGGAATTTCGCACTGACAATGATATGAGCAAAGTAGACGTGGAATATTTCCATGAAATTTTGCACGCTGTGCCTGAACATTTAAGCGATCTTGAAGCGCTGTTTTCGCCTTATCTTGTTGATCGCTCACTGGACGAGCTGGATCCCATCACCCGTGCGCTGCTGCGTATGGCCACTTATGAATTGAAGTTCCGCATTGACGTGCCATACAAAGTGGTCATCAATGAGGCCGTATCTCTGGCGAAAAAATTTGGTGCTGAAGACAGTCACAAATTTATCAACGGTGTGCTCGATAAGACTGCACTGGTACTGCGCGAGATTGAAGTTAAAGCGGAACGCAGCCGTTAATTGGCGGCGTTCCATCATCTCTATATCTACTAAACATTACTTTTGATTGTGCCCGGCGAATTCCAGCTTATCCGACAATTTTTCCAGCGCGAGCAAGCCGAGCAGCCTGCCGCAGGTGTATTGCTGGGAATTGGCGATGACTGTGCCTTGTTGCAAATTCCTGCGGGTAAGCAATTGGCAGTATCAGTGGATACTTTGGTTGCAGGCGTGCATTTTCCCGCAGATGCAGATCCGGAGTTAATTGCTGAGCGCGCACTGCGGACTAATTTAAGTGATCTTGCGGCAATGGGCGCTGAGCCACTTTGGTTTACGCTGGCGCTGACGTTACCGCACGCCAATGAAGAATGGCTGCGCAGTTTTAGCCGTGGATTATTTGCATGCGCGCGCAAATACAACATTGCGTTGGTGGGCGGCGATACAACCTCAGGTTCTCTCAGTATTACGATTCAGGTGATGGGCGCGACCACGCCGGGCGCTGCGCTGCGACGCGATGGTGCTAATGTTGGCGATTTTATTTTAGTAACCAACACTCTTGGCGATGGTGCAGCTGCATTGGCTGCAATCCAAAAGACGCACATCTTTGCCGATGAACATACGGATTATTTGTTGCAACGTTTTTATCGCCCTACACCACGTTTGGTTGAGTCAGCGTTGATTTGCACAATTGCCAGCAGCGCACTGGATATTTCCGATGGATTGGTCGCTGACTTGCAACATGTTTGCGATGCCAGTGATCTGGGTGCGGTGATTGATGTAGAAAATGTGCCTTTGTCCCCTGCATTGCAATCGCTGGATGACGTACCCAAAGCATTGGAGTGGGCACTCAGTGGCGGTGATGATTACGAGCTTTGCTTTACCGTATCACCTGAAAAAATGGCCGACATTGCCATGTTAATTGCTCAAGGCAAACTGAATGCAACTGTTATTGGTGAGATGGTCGCTGGCAACAAAGTGATTTGTGAATATGAAGGCCAGCCATTTGCAATAACCAAAACCGGCTACCAACATTTCTGATGCTGCTGCCGATGATGCGTGTTAAACAATGAAAACACCCAGCCTCAAACAAGTATTTGCCAATCCTTACCATGTGTTTGCATTTGGTTTTGGTAGCGGGCTTGCGCCTAAAGCGCCCGGCACGTTCGGTACACTCGCCGCTATTCCATTATTTATGTTGTTGCTTCAAGACCTGACATGGCCACTGTACGTGCTGTGGTTACTGGTGACTTTTGCGTTGGGCGTATTTTGGTGTGACCGTTCATCCAAAACTCTGGGGGTGCATGACCATGGCGGAATTGTATGGGATGAATTTGTCGGTTTCTGGATTACCATGTTTATGGCACCAGCAGGATGGATGTGGATCGTAATTGGTTTTGTTTTGTTTCGTGTGTTCGATATTGTAAAACCCTGGCCAATTAGTTGGCTGGACAAAAAAGTTCACGGTGGCTTTGGCATCATGATTGATGATGCGCTAGCCGGAGTTTACGCACTAATAGTGCTGCAACTGATTGCGTTTTCTGTGAGGTTCCTGTGACCGTTCGTTTTGTAGAATCTTCCAAGTTGCCTACGCCTTGGGGCATTTTTGTCATGCACGGTTTTTGCGATGCTGAAAATGAAAAAGAACATGTGGTGCTCACCATGGGCGATGTCACTGGCGATGAGCCAGTGCTGGCGCGCGTGCACTCTGAATGCTTGACCGGCGATGCGCTATTTAGTTTGCGCTGTGATTGCGGCCCGCAATTACAAGCAGCGATGCATAAAATTGCCTTAGTCGGACGCGGTGTGATTTTTTATTTGCGTCAGGAAGGGCGCGGCATTGGTCTGCTCAATAAAATCAAAGCCTATCATTTGCAAGATCAAGGCGCTGACACAGTAGAAGCCAATGAGCAATTGGGGTTTGGTGCAGACATGCGCGATTACTCCATTCTCAAACCCATGATTGAGCACCTGAAAATCAAATCGCTAAAACTGCTGACCAATAATCCGCGCAAAGTAAAAGCCCTGCAGGATATGGGCGTGAACGTTGTTGAGCGTTTGCCTCACCAAACCGGCCGCAACCCACACAACGCCAAATACCTGGAAACCAAAAAAGGTAAGCTTGGGCACTTATTTAATACAGAAGATGATGAATAATTTTTAAATCATCCTGTTCAAATCCTTTCTTGTTGAGATAAAAAAATGACACGAATCGCAATCGCCGGTGCTGCAGGCCGTATGGGTAAAGCCTTGATTGAGGCCTGCCAAAAAAATCCACAAACAACCTTGGGCGCGGCCACAGTGCGCCCGGGTAGTTCACTGCTCGGCGCTGATGCGGGTGAGTTAGGTGGTGTAGGCAAATTGGGTATCACTTTGGTCGATAACATTGCGGCAGTGATTGATCAGTTTGATGTACTGATTGATTTCAGTTCACCGCTTGCAACTCTCGATCATGTTAAAACCTGCGCGGCACACAACAAATCGATTGTGATTGGCACCACCGGTTTTAGTGCTGCAGAAAAAGCAGATTTACTCGCGTACCAAACGCAAATTCCGCTGCTGTTGTCGGCCAATTTTTCTACCGGCGTCAACCTGTGTTTTAAATTGTTGGATTTAGCCGCGCGTGTGTTGGGCGATGAATACGATGTAGAAGTTTACGAAGCGCATCATCGCCACAAAGTAGATTCACCCTCCGGCACTGCCATGCGTATGGGCGAAGTACTCGCCAATGCACTGGAGCGCGATTTGGAAAAAGTGGCAGTGTATGGCCGCGAAGGTCAAATTGGCCCACGCCCGCGCGATACCATCGGCTTTGCCACTGTGCGCGGCGGCGATGTGGTGGGCGATCACACTGTTATGTTTATGGCCGACGGAGAGCGCGTAGAAATCACCCACAAAGCCTCCAGCCGTTTAGCCTTCGCCAATGGCGCGGTGCGCGCTGCCGTGTGGCTCAAACAACAACCGCCGGGGTTGTTTGATATGCAGGATGTTTTAGGTTTGCGGTAGTTTTCGCGTAGGTTGGGCAGCCACGCCCAACAATCATGTTTGTTGATGTAAATCTGTTGGGTATTGTTGCCCAACCTACCAAACAAGGTGTGTTATGGCAGGTTCCAGTCTATTAATGTTGCTCGATGATATCGCCACTGTGTTGGATGACGTGGCGGTGATGACAAAAGTAGCCGCGAAAAAAACTGCCGGCGTATTGGGAGACGATCTCGCCCTTAATGCGCAACAGGTGCAAGGTATTCGCGCCGAACGCGAGTTGCCGGTGGTGTGGGCGGTCGCCAAAGGTTCAGCGCTCAATAAATTAATATTGGTTCCGGCTGCCTTGCTCATCAGCGCATTTATTCCATGGCTGATTACACCACTGTTAATGGTTGGTGGTGCATTTCTCTGTTACGAGGGCTTTGAAAAACTCGCGCACAAATTTCTCCATTCCAACGAAAAAGATAAACAACATCATGAGTTGATTGAGGCTGTCGCCAACCCTGCGGTGGATTTGGTTGCGTTTGAAAAAGAAAAAATCAAAGGTGCTGTGCGCACAGATTTTATTCTCTCGGCAGAAATTATTGTGATTGCATTAGGGACGGTTGCCGCTGCCACTTTCACCAAACAAGCCGCTGTTGTGGTGAGTATCGCCATTATAATGACAATCGGTGTATACGGTTTTGTTGCGTTGATTGTGAAGCTGGATGATATGGGCGCGCATCTGTGTAAAAAACAAAATGCCACTGCCCAATTTTTTGGTAACGTCTTGCTGGCTGCTGCACCAAAATTGATGCGGTTTTTATCAGTACTGGGTACTGCAGCCATGTTTATGGTGGGTGGTGGAATTGTGACGCACAACATTGTCCCCATCCATCATGTAATTGAGGCGGTTGCTCATGCCACTGAACCCCTTGGATGGCTAACGTCATCGCTGCTGAATGGAATAGCAGGCGTTGTTATTGGGGCCTGTGTTCTGCTGTGTTGGTCTCCCATCGCTCACTATTTTCAAACGAAACAGCGTTAAGTTTTAATGGCACTGTTAATCAGCTCGCTCACCAGCTGATTTTGTATTTGGCGTTTCACTGTCACCGCGTAGAAATTTTCATACACATTAGGCAGGGTCAGGTAGTTCACCAGCCGGCCCTGCTGCAATTCATCTTTCACCACTACCTTGGGCATTACCGCGAGCGCGCCGGTGTCGCGCGCCAAGAGGCGTAGCATGGCCATGTCATCGGCTTCGGCGACTATGCGCGGTTTGAATTGATGTTGCGCGCAGAAGCTGTCGAACGCTGAGCGAACCGGGCTTTCGCTGACGGGCGCGACCCATTCGTGATCCTTGTAGCGACTGGAAAAGGCTTTACCGAGCGGCAGGTCGGGCGGGCCGACAATCGCCACGGGTTGGCGTGCAAGTAGTTGGCACTGCCAGAGTTCTTTGTTGGTGCCCAGCACCTGAATGTTGGTGAGCGCCAAATCAAATTCATGATTGGCGACGGCGTTGAGCAAATTCACCTGGCCGCGCGCGTGCAACATATACTTGGTATTGGGGCGACGAATCAGCGGTTCGATAAAACTCTCCACAAAATTCCGCGACATAGTGGTGAGTACACCAATGCGCACTGTGAGCAATTCCGGCTGAATGCCCCGGCTCAGTAGCGACTCCAATTCCTCACCGCGTTTAAAAATTTCCTCCGCATACACCAGCGCACTTTGTCCGCTCTCGGTCAGCCGCAATTGTCGGCCTTCGCGCACAAACAATTCCACGCCCATAGTGGCTTCCAACTGGCGAATCTGCGCCGAGAGTGCCGACTGGGAAATATGCAGCGTCTCGGCGGTTTTGGTCAGGTTGCCCTGTTTGGCCACGCGCCAGAAATAGTAGAGGTGATGGTAATTGAGTTTGCTCATAGCAATGCCTGTGACGTTATTGTTCTTTAAAAGTGAACGATACGTTGATAATTATGTATTTTACCGATGGTTTCAGCTAGCCCAAAATAACCCCCGATAGATCACTCGTGGGGGTAAATGATGACAATCAACGAATTAGTTCCTTGGAATTTTGCGCTCTGGGCGCTGTTGTTAATACCGCTGCTCATTAGCGCAATGGCGGCGCGCAACTGGGGGTGGGCGCTGGCACAAGGCGCGGCGGGTTTTAACCTGCTGCTCGCGGCGGGGCTCTGGTTGCTGGCGCTGGAGCAGCCACTGCAAAGCGGTGTGCTGCGCTTGGGCGTGCTGCAGGCGACGCTGTTAGTACTGGTGAACTTTTTAGGCTGGATTATCTATCGCTATGCCGCCACTAACTTTCAAGGCGATAGCGACGGCGCGCGTTTTCTGCGCTGGCTTACCCTGACGCTGCTCGCAGTGCAAACCCTGCTGCTGGTGGATCACCTGGTGCTGTTTTGGGCTGCTTGGGTGGGTGTCAGCCTGAGTTTGAATCAGCTGCTGCTGTTTTATCCGAATCGCCCTCGCGCCCTCTTGGCTGCGCACAAAAAATTCCTTATCGCGCGAGCCTCCGAGCTGCTGCTGGCACTCGCGATTGGTTTGCTTTACAGCCAATTCAATAGCTTCTCCTTGTCACAGATTATGGCGCAAATCGCCCAGCTTCAGGCCGATCAACTGAGCTGGCCGCTGATTCTGGCGGCGCTCTGTGTGGCGCAGGTGGCGCTGCTCAAATGCGCCCAGTTGCCGCTGCAGGGTTGGCTGATTCAGGTGGTGGAATCGCCCACGCCAGTCTCCGCCTTGCTCCACGCCGGGGTGATTAATTTGGGTGGTGTGCTCTTGCTGTTGTTTGCGCCCTTGCTCAGCCAAGTGGTGGTCGCCCAGTGGTTGTTGCTGCTGGTGGCGGGGCCATCGGCGGTGCTCGCGGCGCTGATTATGACTACTCGTATCAGCATCAAGGTGCGCTTGGCGTGGTCCACCTGCGCACAAATGGGGTTGATGTTGGTGGAGTGCGCGCTCGGCTTGTACGAACTCGCGCTGCTACACCTGATCGCCCACTCCTGCTACAAGGCGCGCGCGTTTTTGGCCGCTGGCAACGCGGTCAATGAGCAGCTGGAACAGTCAGTGGGCGATGCCTTGGGCAGTGCGCGCCTGCCAAGTTTGAGCCAATGGCTGGGGGCGACGCTGCTGGTGGTGCCACTGGTAGCCGGGCTGGTTTGGTTGGCGCACAGCTACCTGTTTGCGGCTGCCGACAGTAACGCGATTAGTGGCTCGAACGCGATCAGCGGTTCGCTAGTGCCTTGGGTGATTTTGTCTGTCGCGCTTATCACCCTGGTTGCCCAAGGGCTGGCGCAACAGGCGGCGCTTTCCCGTCACTGGTGGCGCCCGATGCTGGCTGGCTTGCTGCTGGCGGCGGCCTTGGTTGCGCTTTACCTCGCCTTCAAAACCGGTTTGGCGCAGGCGCTGGAGCTTGCCCCCAGAGCGGCCAATCTCTGGGCTGACCTGTGGGTCTGCAGCCTGTTGCTGGTGCTTATGCTGGCGAGTTACAGCCTGCAGCGCTGGCCGCTCAATACCCAGGTGCGCCGCCTGTGGATCGCCTTAAACGCCGGTCTGTATCTGG
Organism: Cellvibrio sp. UBA7661; assembly: GCA_002483365.1. Lineage (GTDB taxonomy): Bacteria > Pseudomonadota > Gammaproteobacteria > Pseudomonadales > Cellvibrionaceae > Cellvibrio. The sequence goes on along the minus strand of DLHT01000005.1, from coordinate 129,695 downwards.
ACGAATGGATGACCCGCTTCACCCTGCGCTGGTGGCCAGTGACCCTGACCCCCGGTGCCACCCAACCCTCTTTTCTTGATGCCGAGGTGAAATCATGAGTGCGCTTGCTAATCGTTTGCCGAACACCGCCTTAGCGCTGGATGCCTTTGCCTTGCGCGCTGCCCAAGCGGCCAGCGCGCGTATCGCGCCAATCTGGCCGCTGGATAAAACCGTCGCCGTAAACCCTTGGTGGCACTGGCGTGACACGCCCATGAGCCAGGTGGCAGCGCGTTTGGCCAGCCTGCGCGCTGTGCGCCTGCTCATGCCCAAAGCCTATTACCGTCGCCACTTCCCTGAACCTATCAGCACCGAGCAGTTGATACTGGCGGCGCGTGAGTTGGGCGTAGCGGCATCGCCCCAAGCCTTGGTGGATTACCTGAACGAGCCGGAGCATTTGCCCCAGTGGAAAAACCTGAGCGATTGGCTGGATGAGCAGCCCGCCCAAGCCACCAAAATGCCCTGGCGCGACGAGATCACCCAGCAGATCAGCCAATCCTGCGGCCTGTTCTACAGCTACCCCGAGCGTCACCCCAAACCCTTGGACGCACCCGGCAGTTTTTACAGCTTTTGGCGCGAGATCATCCAGCAAGACGCGGGCTTGGCGATTTTGATGGAAGCGCCCGAACTGCATGGCTTTTTCCTCAGTCTGCCAGAAAACCCGGCGGCGGTTATCAGCCATATGTACAGCGAGCTACAACAGCAAGGCGTGATTGATGAGGCGGGCTTTGAAAATTATTGTTTGGCGCTGCTGCTCGACATTAATGGTTGGGCGGCGGTGTTTGCCCGCAACGCCCAGCAGGGAGCGACTGACGCCCAAGGTTTGAATTGCTTGGGCGATTTGCTTGCGGTGCGGCTTGCTTGGGAGTGGGCGCTCTGGTGGTGGCTGGCGCAGCCTGCGCAGCAAAACATCGCGGTGCGTGCGCAGTTTATCGAGCAATTCCAGCAAGCCATGTTGCGCGAGGCTGTGTGTCACCAGCGTCAGCAGTACCTTTGGGTATGGCAGCGCGCGCTGGAGCTGAGCCAGCAGACGCATTTTGCCCAGCAGCTCACCCGCGTTGAACCGCTCACACCTGCCATGGCGCAGGCCAGCGCCAACCTTGCGCCGGCGCTGCAGGCGGTATTTTGTATTGATGTGCGCTCCGAGCCTATGCGCCGCGCGCTGGAATCGGTCTCGCCAGATATCCAAACCCTCGGCTTTGCCGGCTTTTTTGGTCTGCCGATTGCATATCAACCTATGGCGACGCCTCTGCAGCGGCCGCAGTTGCCGGCGCTCTTGCAGCCCGCCCTCAGTGCGCGCCCGGTGTTGCAAGCCGGTGGCCAGCAGCGCCAGCTCAAACCGCTGCTGAGCAAGCGCGCCAAAGCCAATACCGGCGCACAGGCTGCTGCCAGTTTCGGCTGGGTGGAGGCCAAGGGCATAGTGGATGGCCTGCGCCTGCTCGCCCAGAGTTTTGGCTACCAGCACGATGCCAACCCGCTCAACCAGTTTGCCAATATCAGCGGCTGGGAATTGCAGCGCGATGGCGAACCACTGTCGCCCGAAGAGATCGCCAATCTGCTTGCCGGTGTGCTGCGCCATATGGGGCTGACCCAAGGCTTTGCCCCGCGGGTGTTACTGGTCGCCCACGGTAGTTGCACCGCCAACAACCCGCTCGCTGCTGGCTTGGACTGCGGTGCTTGCGGCGGGCAGTCGGGCGAGGTGAATGTGCGCGTGCTGGCCTATTTCCTCAACCTCTTGCCGGTGCGCGAGGCGCTGGCGGCGCAGGCTATTCACATCCCTGCGACGACCCGTTTTGTCCCCTGTTTGCACAACACCACCAGCGATGACATTGAGTGGTTTGCCGCACCCGATGAGCCCACCCAAGCTGCCGAAGAAACCTGGCAGCGCTGGCTGCAGGCGGCCAGTGAGCGGGCGCGGGCGCAGCGTGCCGGTGCCATGGCGATTAGCGCCACAACACCCGATGCGCGCGCGCGCGCCTTTGCCGAGCGCACCCGCGACTGGGCGCAGCTGCGCCCTGAGTGGGGCTTGGCCAATAACGCCGCCTTTATTGTCGCGCCCCGGGCGGCGACCCGCGGTCTGAATCTGGGCGGCCGCGCCTTTTTGCACGACTATCACTGGCAGGCGGATAAGGATTTTGCGACGCTCGAATTAATCATCACCGCGCCCATGGTGGTCACCCAGTGGATCAACCTGCAGTACTACGCCTCCATGACCGACAACCTGCATTACGGCAGCGGCAACAAGCTGCTGCACAATGTGGTGGGTGGCAATTTGGGGGTATTTGAGGGCAACGGCGGCGATCTGCGCATCGGCCTGCCGCTGCAATCCCTGCACGATGGCAAAGACTGGCGCCATCAACCGGTGCGCTTGAATGTCTATTTGGCTGCACCCCGGCAGGCGATTGCGGCGATTATCCAGCGCCACCCGGATATTGCCGCGCTCATCAACAACGAATGGCTCTATGTGTTCCAGTGGGATAGGGAGGAGCGCAGCATCAGCCGCTATTACCGTGGGCAATGGCACGCGTTGCCCAGACATGAGTATCCAGCGCCGACACTGACATCAACGCCGACTTCAGTGCGGGGCAGCTTATGAGCAGATTGATGACTCATCTTCAGACTCTTGAAGCTGAAGCGATTGCTATCTTGCGCGAAGTGGCTGCGAGCTTTGAAAACCCATGCATGTTCTACTCCATCGGCAAGGATTCCACGGTGATGTTGCACTTGGCGCGCAAGGCATTCTGGCCTGCGCCAGTGCCTTTCACCTTGCTGCATATCGACACCACTTGGGAATTCGCCGAGATGGCACGGTTCCGCGACCGCTTGGCCGAACGCCTGAACCTGAAGCTTAAGGTACATATCAACGAAGAGGCGCTGGCACAGGGGGTTCATCCCATCTTGTCCGGCTCGGTAAAGTACAACGACCAAATGAAAACCCAGGCGCTCAAACAGGCGCTGCGCCAGTACAAGTTCGATGCGGCGCTGGGTGGCGCGCGCCGCGACGAGGAGAAATCCCGCGCCAAAGAGCGTGTCTTCTCGGTGCGTGATGCCCATCAGGGGTGGGACCCAAAAAACCAGCGCCCCGAGCTGTGGGATTTGTATAACACCCGCTTAAACCCCGGTGAGAGCGTGCGCGTGTTTCCGCTCTCCAACTGGACGGAGTTGGATATTTGGCTCTATATCCTGCGCGAGAATATCGACCTGGTGTCGCTCTATTTTGCCGCGCCGCGCCAGAGCTGGATCAGCGAGGAGTCGGGGCAGGTGTTTATTCTGGATGACGAGCGCATGCTGCCGTTTCTGACACCCGCCGAGCGCGACTCCATCGCGGTGCGGCAAGTGCGCTGTCGCACTTTGGGTTGTTATCCGCAAACCGGTGCAGTGCTGAGTAATGCCACAGATGTGAGCGCGATTATCGAGGAATTGCTCTTGAGCAAAACCAGCGAGCGGGAAGGGCGCATGCTGGATAAAGACCAGGTAGGTTCTATGGAAAAGAAAAAGCGCGAGGGCTATTTCTGATGTCATCCAGCCCGCACATTGAGCCATTTCACGGTGCGCATTTTGGCCTGCTAAGCCTGCACGACAAGGCATCTATCATCGCCCCGTTACTGGCTGAGCGCTGGCAGGCTCGCCTGACCAATACCACGGCTTTTGATACCGATAGCCTGGGTACTTTTAGCGGTGAAGTAGAGCGCCGCCTGTCGCCCCTTGAATGTGTGCTGCGCAAGGCGCGGTTAGCGGTGGAGTTGACCGGCGCCGACTTTGGCTTGGGCAGCGAAGGCAGTTTTGGCTCGGTGTTGTGGGGGTTAAGTGTCATCAATCAGGAATTGGTGGCTTGTGTGCCTGCCAGCGGCGACTGGTTTGTTGTGGGCTGTCATGCAGAACCGGTGGCAGTCTCGGAATGCCAGTATGGCGATAGCGAAGCGGTCGCCCGGTTTTGGTCGGATTTGCCCGCAGGGCAGGGAGTCATGCTCATTGGAGAGGGGCGCATCGCCAAAGCGGTTATCTCGCGCGCCGATGCCGATGCGCAGCTTGCCCAGTGGTACGGTGAACAAATTCCGCCGCAATTACGTATAGCCTATGACTTGCGTGCGCATCAATCGCCTTTGCGCAGGCTTAACATCGCCCGTGCCACAACCAATTTGTTGGCGCGGATGGATAGCCGGTGCAGTGTTTGCGCGCTGCCGGGTTTTTGGCCTGACCAGACGGAAACCGGTTTGCCCTGTGGTGATTGTGGCTACCCAACCAATAGCGCGCGAGCGCAGGTTGCGCACTGCAGAGGCTGCGGCTATCGCTTGTCTACGCCGGTAACTGCGGTTTATGCCGATCCGGCGACTTGTCCGCTTTGTAATCCCTGATCGAGTAGCGATTCATGACGATATTGTTGAATGCCAATGTGGAAAGCGATCTAGCCCAGGCTGTTCAGTTGCTTCGCGGGGGGAAATTGGTCGCAGTGCCTACCGAGACTGTCTATGGCTTGGCGGCCGATGCGCGTCAACCTGAGGCTGTGCGCGCAATTTTCACGGCCAAGCAACGCCCCGACCATCATCCTCTTATTGTGCATCTGGGTGATGCGGCTCAGCTTGAAGATTGGGCGCTGAGTATTCCTGCATCGGCGTGGGAGTTGGCTAGGCAGTTCTGGCCGGGGCCACTGACGCTAGTGCTTGAAAAACGGCACTCAGTGCATGGGGTTATCACAGGGGGAAGGAATACCATCGCCCTGCGGATGCCTGCTCATCCCGCTTTGCTAAACCTGCTCAGGTACGGCGATCTTTGCCTTGCCGCCCCTTCGGCAAATCCCCATAAACAATTGAGTCCAACCAGTGCAGCCCAGGTTATGGAAACGATGAGTGGGAAATTGGCAGCTGTCATCAACAGAAGAGTGGTCCGATGTTGCAGACAGACTGATGCGTGCAAGCCGCACTTGATGGCAATTCTGATGGACAGGTTGGCGGGAGTCCCGTAGAATTCGCAGCCAGATTGCGCCGAGCCGAAAGGTAGGTAGCAGAAAAATACAAAATGGTTCGCACAAGAACATAAAAAAGCGAGATGAGATTTGGGTTTCATCTCGCTTTTTTACAACCAAACGTTTTGCATTCAGATTAATCTTGCCTTTATATACAACGACTTATCGCGCTGATTACCCCAAAAAGGAGCAATGCGACCGGATTGTTGAGCCCAAAGAAAGTGAATTCGAACCGGGTGTAGATATAAAGGTCTGATTGAAACAACGTTTGGCAGCTAGCCGCTTTCAAGCCAAAACCCAGCCAGCCCAGGAGGTTGTTTTGACTACTCAGGAATCCGCCCCGAAGAAGGCCATTCTGGTCCTCGCCGACGGTAGTGTGTTTCGTGGTACCGCTATAGGTGCCGAGGGTTTATCTGTTGGTGAAGTAGTGTTCAACACTGCAATCACCGGTTATCAGGAAATCCTTACCGATCCATCCTATGCCCAACAGATCGTTACCCTCACATATCCCCATATCGGCAATACCGGTACCAATCCAGAAGACGAAGAGTGCGAGCGCATTTGGGCGACTGGCTTGGTGATCCGTGATTTGCCGCTGTTGGCGAGCAACTTCCGCAATACAGAAAGCCTCTCCGATTACCTTAAAGCGCGCAATGTGATTGGTATCGCTGATATAGATACCCGTCGCCTGACCCGCTTGTTGCGCGACAAGGGTGCGCAAAACGGTTGCTTGATGGCGGGTGATGATGTGGATGAAGCCAAAGCCTTGGCCGCTGCCAAAGCCTTTGGCGGCCTGAAAGGTTTGGATCTGGCAAAAGAAGTTACGGTTAGCAAAGCCTACCAGTGGAATGAAAGCAGCTGGGCGCTGGGCGAAGGACACAAGGTTTTGGATGGCGCCAAGCCATTCAAAGTCGTGGCTTACGATTTCGGCGTTAAGCGCAACATCCTGCGTATGCTGGCAGACCGCGGTTGCGACCTGACGGTAGTTCCCGCCAAAACGACAGCGGCTGACGTGTTGGCCATGAATCCAGACGGTATCTTCCTCTCTAACGGCCCTGGCGATCCTGAGCCATGTACCTATGCCATCGAGGCGATCAAATCATTCCTTGAAACCGATATTCCGGTATTTGGTATCTGTCTCGGCCACCAACTGTTGGCGCTGGCATCCGGTGCCAAAACCATCAAGATGAAATTCGGTCACCACGGTGGTAACCATCCGGTACAAAATCTGGACACCCAGCGTGTATTGATCACCGCGCAAAACCACGGTTTTGCGGTGGAAGAGAGCAGCTTGCCTGCCAATCTGCGTCCGACCCACAAGTCGCTGTTTGATGGTTCCCTGCAAGGTATCCATCGCACCGACAAGCCTGCGTTCAGCTTCCAGGGGCACCCTGAAGCGAGCCCCGGCCCGCACGAAGCCGACACGTTGTTCGATCACTTTATTGAATTGATGCAAGCCCGCAAGTCTTAATCGGAGCCGACATGCCAAAACGTACCGACATAAACAGTATTTTGATTCTCGGCGCTGGCCCGATTGTTATCGGCCAGGCTTGTGAGTTCGACTACTCTGGCGCCCAAGCCTGTAAAGCCCTGCGTGAAGAGGGTTATCGCGTCATTCTGGTGAACTCAAACCCGGCCACCATCATGACCGACCCTGCGATGGCAGATGCAACCTACATTGAGCCAATCGAGTGGCAAACCGTTGCCAAGATCATTGAGAAAGAACGCCCCGACGTAATCCTGCCCACCATGGGCGGCCAAACCGCATTGAACTGCGCGCTGGCACTGGCCAAAAACGGTGTGCTGGAAAAGTACAATGTGGAGTTGATCGGCGCTAAAGAAGAAGCCATTAACATGGCAGAAGACCGCAACCTGTTTGATCAGGCGATGAAGCGCATTGGTCTTTCCTGCGCGCGCGCAAAAATCGTTCACAGCTTGGAAGAAGCGCGCGAAGCGCCAAAAGAATTCGGCTTCCCTTGCATTATCCGCCCATCATTTACCATGGGTGGCTCCGGTGGTGGTATCGCCTACAACTGGGACGAATTTGAAGAAATTTGTACCCGTGGTTTGGATTTGTCACCCACCAATGAATTGTTGATCGACGAATCACTGCTCGGCTGGAAAGAGTACGAGATGGAAGTGGTGCGCGATAAGAACGACAACTGCATTATCGTCTGCTCCATCGAAAACTTTGACCCGATGGGCGTTCACACCGGCGACTCAATTACCGTTGCACCTGCGCAAACCCTTACCGATAAGGAATACCAAATCATGCGTAATGCATCGATTGCGGTGTTGCGTGAGATCGGTGTGGAAACTGGCGGTTCCAACGTGCAATTTGCGGTGAACCCGGTCGATGGCCGTATGGTGGTGATCGAGATGAACCCGCGTGTATCACGTTCATCGGCACTCGCATCCAAAGCAACCGGTTTCCCTATTGCAAAAATCGCTGCGAAATTGGCGGTAGGTTATACCCTCGACGAATTGAAAAACGACATCACTGGCGGGGCAACTCCAGCATCGTTTGAACCATCAATCGATTACGTTGTTACCAAAGTTCCGCGCTTCACCTTTGAAAAATTTGGTGATGCCGATGCGCGTTTGACCACGCAAATGAAATCCGTTGGTGAAGTCATGGCAATTGGCCGTACTTTCCAGGAGTCATTGCAAAAAGCGCTGCGCGGTTTGGAAGTGGGCTCTGCCGGTTTTGAATCCAAAGTGGATGTCACTAGCGAAGAAGGTCAGGCAAAAATTCGTCGCGAATTGACTACCGCGGGTGCTGAACGTATCTGGTATCTCGGCGATGCATTCCGCATGGGCTTGAGCGTTAACGATGCATTTAATCTTTCCAAAATCGATCCATGGTTTTTGGTGCAAGTTAAAGAGTTGATTGATATCGAGCAATCACTGCGCGGCAAATCACTGACTGATTTGGATGCAGATAAATTCTTCCAACTCAAGCGTAAAGGTTTTTCTGACAAGCGTTTGGCATTGTTGCTTGGCTCTACCGAAAAAGCAGTGCGTCACTATCGCCAGGGTTTAAATATTCGCCCAGCTTACAAACGTGTTGATACCTGCGCGGCTGAATTCTCAACCTCGACTGCTTACATGTATTCGACTTACGAAGAAGAGTGTGAAGCTAACCCGAGCGACAAGAAAAAGATTCTGGTTATCGGCGGCGGTCCTAACCGTATCGGTCAAGGTATTGAATTCGATTACTGCTGTGTGCACGCTGCATTAGCCATGCGCGAAGACGGTTACGAAACCATTATGGTGAACTGTAACCCTGAAACTGTTTCTACTGATTACGACACCTCTGACCGTTTGTTCTTTGAACCAGTGACACTGGAAGACGTGTTGGAAATCGTTCACAAAGAAAAACCGGTTGGCGTAATCGTGCAATTCGGTGGACAAACTCCACTGAAATTAGCGCGCGCACTGGAAGCAGAAGGCGTACCGATTATTGGTACCAGCCCGGATGCAATCGATAAGGCAGAAGACCGCGAGCGCTTCCAGCAAATGATTAATAAACTGGATTTGCTGCAACCGCCAAACGCGATTGTACGTTCACTCGAAGAAGCATTATTGGCAGCCGACAAAGTCGGTTACCCACTCGTTGTGCGTCCATCTTATGTATTGGGCGGCCGCGCGATGGAGATTGTTTACAAAGAAGAAGAGCTGCGCACTTATATGCGTACCGCAGTGCAAGTGTCTGAAGATGCGCCTGTGTTGCTCGATCACTTCCTGAATAACGCCATCGAAGTGGATATCGATTCTGTCTCTGACGGCAAGCAAGTCGTCATTGGCGGCATCATGCAACACATTGAGCAATGTGGCGTTCACTCCGGTGACTCTGCGTGTTCACTGCCACCTTACTCCCTGCCAGCTAATGTGCAGGACGATATGCGTGAGATCGTTAAGAAAATGGCGATTGAGTTGGGCGTTATCGGTTTGATGAATACCCAGCTGGCATATCAAGACGGCAAAATTTACGTGATTGAAGTCAACCCACGTGCATCGCGCACTGTGCCGTTCGTTTCGAAATGTATTGGTGTGTCCCTTGCGAAGGTAGCGGCGCGTTGCCAAGCAGGTGTTTCGTTGGAGGAGCAGGGTTTTACCAAAGAAATTATCCCGACCTATTTCAGCGTGAAAGAAGCGGTATTCCCGTTCAACAAATTCCCGGCAGTTGACCCGATCCTCGGGCCAGAAATGAAATCGACCGGTGAAGTTATGGGTGTGGGCGACAGCTTCGGTGAGGCTTACGGCAAATCGCAATTGGGTGCCAACAATCGCATTCCATCTACGGGTACTGCGTTTCTGAGTGTCCGCGATATGGATAAAGACGGAATTGTTGGTGTTGGTAAAGATCTTGTGGAACTTGGCTTTAAACTGGTAGCAACACGTGGCACTGCCGATGTATTGCAACAGGCCGGTTTGACGGTGCAAATCGTGAATAAAGTTCAGGAAGGTCGCCCGCATATCGTGGATATGATCAAGAATGATGAGATCGATTTGATCCTGAATACCGTAGAAGGTCGCCAGGCAACACGCGACTCATCATCGATCCGTCGTAGCGCAGAAAACCATCGCGTCTATTACAACACAACCTTGGCTGCAAGCCAGGCAGTTTGCATGGCGCTGAAGCAAGGCCAGCATATTGAAGTGCGTCGCTTGCAAGACTTGCATCAGCAACTGAAAAAATAAGGATTGTCCATGAGCACTAAATTCCCAATGACTGTTCAGGGCGCCGAAAAATTAGCGCTTGAATTGGAAGACCTGAAAAAAGTCCAGCGCCCGCGCATTGTGCAAGCAATCGCCGAAGCGCGTGAGCACGGCGACCTGAAGGAAAATGCAGAGTATTCTGCTGCGCGTGAGCAACAGAGTTTTTGCGAAGGTCGTATCCAGGAAATCGAAGGCAAGCTCAGTAATGCCCAAATTATTGATGTCACTAAAATCCCGCATACAGGGAAAGTGATTTTTGGTACTACGGTGACCATTATTAATCAGGATACTGATCAATCTGTAACTTATCAGATCGTCGGTGATGATGAAGCAGATGTGAAAGCCAATAAAATTTCAGTCAACTCACCCATTGCCCGCGCCTTGATTGGTAAAGAGGAAGGCGATGTGGTTGTGGTTCGAGCTCCCGGTGGCGACGTTGATTATGAGATTGATAAGGTTGAACACCTTTAATCCAATGAGTTTTATAGACATAAAAAAACCGCCTAATGGCGGTTTTTTTATGTCTGATATACAGGTTTTAGCGATGCAAGTTAGAGAGCTTGGGGTTGGCTCTTTTATTATGGCGATAGAGTAAAACTACTTTGCCAATCTCCTGGATTAGCTCAACATTAGGCAGGGCGACGAGTTCAGCAACAACTTCTTTGCGATCTTCCCGCTCGGCAATCGCAAGCTTCACCTTGATTAATTCGTGGTCATCCAGTGCGCGATTAAGTTCGGCAAGTACTCCGTCACTTAGACCATTGCCTGCAATAGTCACGATAGGATTTAGCTTGTGGCCAATAGTACGAAATTGTTTTTTACGCTCAGGGCTAATCGGCATAAACTTACCTTAGTGGTCTGTATGGGGTTTAAGAAAAATAGGGCAGCATTCTACTCCATTCCTCCCCTGACCGTGTAACCCGAGCCTATTTTGATGGTTCGAATAAGTAATATCTTCCGGCTCAGCATCTTGTAATTTGTGTGCTATGCCCCAAAATGTCAGTAAACGTGATTTAACCTTTGTGATGTAACTGTGAGGACTCCTCCTTGAACGATATAACCAAGAATCTCGTGCTTTGGCTGATCATTGCCGTGGTCCTCTTTAGCGTATTTGATGGTTTCAATAAGCCGTCTAACAGTAATACACTCAATTACTCCGAGTTTATTTCAGCCGTTAAAGATGATCGGGTGCGCGAGGTTGTGATTACTCCCGATACCATTGAAGGTGTCCTGCAAGACAACACGAGTTTTGTCACTGTCCGCCCTTATGTGCGCGACGATAAGTTGATCGATGATTTATATAATCATGGGGTTAGTTTTGAAGGTAAAGAGCTGGAAAAACCCAGCCTTTTCAATCAATTGCTTGTCGCCAGTTTTCCAATCCTGATTATCATTGCAGTGTTTTGGTTTTTTATGCGCCAAATGCAAGGCGGAGCTGGCGGAAAAGGTGGTCCTATGAGCTTTGGTAAAAGCAAAGCGCGCTTACTGGGCGAAGATCAAATTAAAACGACATTTGCCGATGTCGCCGGTGTTGATGAAGCGAAAGAAGAGGTTCAGGAGCTTGTTCAATATCTGCGCGATCCATCCAAATTCCAACGTTTGGGTGGCCAGATACCGCGAGGTGTATTAATGGTTGGCCCACCGGGTACTGGTAAAACATTGCTTGCCAAAGCGATTGCAGGTGAAGCCAAAGTACCTTTTTTCTCGATCTCCGGTTCAGACTTCGTTGAAATGTTTGTGGGTGTTGGTGCCAGCCGTGTCCGCGACATGTTTGAACAAGCGAAGAAGCAGGCCCCTTGCATTATTTTTATCGACGAAATCGACGCAGTAGGTCGCCATCGCGGTGGTGGTCATGGTGGTGGTCACGATGAACGTGAGCAAACCCTTAATCAGCTTTTGGTAGAAATGGATGGTTTTGAAGGCAATGATGGCGTAATCATTATTGCTGCAACCAACCGTGCAGATGTGCTCGATAAAGCCTTATTGCGTCCAGGTCGTTTTGACCGTCAGGTTTACGTAGGTCTTCCTGATATCCGCGGCCGCGAGCAAATCCTCAAAGTACATATGCGCAAAGTCCCGCTGGATGAACGCATTAGTGCGTCAGTTATCGCGCGCGGTACACCGGGTTTTTCGGGAGCGGAATTGGCAAACCTGGTTAACGAAGCTGCACTGATGGCAGCGCGCGCTAACAAGCGCTTGGTCACTATGGAAGATTTCGAAAAAGCGCGTGACAAAATCATGATGGGCGCAGAGCGTCGTACCATGGTGATGAGCGAAAAAGAAAAAGAAAATACTGCATATCATGAAGCTGGCCACGCTATTGTTGGTCGTTTGGTGCCAGAGCATGATCCGGTGCATAAAGTGACTATTATTCCGCGTGGTCGTGCATTGGGGGTAACCCAGTTTTTACCAGAGGCCGATAAATACAGCTTAAGTCGTCGTGCGCTTGAGTCCAGTATTTGTACGTTATTTGGTGGCCGAATTGCAGAAGACATGACCTTGGGATCCGATGGGATTACTACAGGAGCCTCTAACGACATTGAACGTGCCACTGCCATTGCACGTAATATGGTTACCAAATGGGGATTGTCAGCAAAACTGGGTCCTCTGCATTACGGTGAGGAAGAGGGAATGTATCCAGGTATGGCGACACAACAATACTCGGATGAAACATCAAAAAATATTGATGAAGAAGTGCGTCGTATTATTAATGAGTGTTATGCCCGCGCACAGAAAATTCTGGAAGACAATCGCGATATTTTGGAAGCAATGAAAGATGCATTGATGGAGTATGAAACTATTGATGCGGAACAAGTTGATGATCTCATGGCTCGTCGTAAAGTGCGTCCTCCTCGCGAGTGGAACGACGATGATTTTAATGGTCATTTGCATGAGAAGGACGCAGGAGAATCTCCTAATGGCCCCATCGGTGGCCCAGCCAATACTCACTAAATAAATTACAGTCTCATCAAAAACCCCGGGCTTGCTCGGGGTTCTTGTTTTATTGATTACCGTTTTTGAGGTGAATAATTTGTTTGATCCCAACTCATCAACTCTTCGATGCGGCAAGCACTTGCTGGATCTTTCCCGTCCCGTCGTCATGGGTATTTTGAATACGACACCTGATTCCTTTTCAGATGGCGGCAATAGTTACATTAATAATCGCTTATCAATCGATGCGGCCTTGCGCAGGGCTGAGCAAATGTTGGCAGATGGCGCGCGTATTATTGATGTTGGAGGAGAGTCGACACGCCCTGGTGCTGCGCCAGTGTCTGAGCAAGAAGAGCTGGATAGGGTTGTTCCTGTAGTTGAAGCATTAGTGGCAAACCTTGATGCGTTAGTGTCTGTTGATACAAGTACGTCATCAGTGATTCGTGAGTCCGCAAGTAAAGGGGCAGGTTTAATTAATGATGTGAGAGCGCTGCTGAGGCCGGGGGCTATGGAAGCAGCAGCGGCAAGCCAATTGCCTGTTTGTTTGATGCATATGCAAGGGCAACCTCAAAATATGCAATTTAAGCCGGATTACGGCGATGTTGTTGACGAAGTAAAGGCATTTTTACTGGAGCGGGTTGAGGCTTGTTTTCATGCTGGAATCGCGCGCGAGCAAATTATCCTCGATCCAGGATTTGGATTTGGGAAAACTCTCGCGCATAATCTCGCGCTTTTGCAACGCCTCCCGGAATTGGGTGCACTTGGGTATCCGGTATTGGTAGGTATGTCGCGGAAGTCGATGATTGCGCAATTGTTGAATCGTCCTGTTGATGGAAGATTGCCTGGCAGTTTGGCATTGGCGATGCTGGCGGCTGAGCGAGGCGCTGCGATTATTCGCGTGCACGATGTTGCTGCTACGATTGATGTATTAAATGTTCTTGCAGCTGTGACTGAATAGTCGCGGTGTAATGGTAATTAGCGGAGTAAGGAATTATGTCTCGCAAGTATTTTGGCACAGATGGCATTCGCGGATTGGTTGGCGAATTTCCGATCACCCCTGATTTTATGCTCAAGTTGGGTTGGGCAGCTGGCTGTGTGCTCAAAGATAGGTTTGATGGTCAGAATATGATTTTAATTGGCAAGGACACGCGTATTTCAGGTTATATGTTTGAATCTGCCTTGCAGGCAGGATTGATTAATGCAGGTGTTGATGTGGGGTTACTGGGGCCAATGCCAACGCCAGGTGTTGCTTATTTATCTCGCACTTTCAAAGCTCAGGCCGGCATAGTAATCAGTGCATCGCATAACAGTTATGTCGATAACGGCATTAAATTTTTTGGCGGCAATGGAAGTAAGTTGCCAGATGAGTTGGAGAATTTGATTGAGGCGCAGCTTGAAAAGCCAATGTCCACCGCTGAAAAATTAGGAAAGGCTCGCCGTATTGCGGATGCATCTGGCCGTTACATTGAGTTTTGTAAGGGTACTATGCCTTGGGGGTTCAATCTCAAAGGCATGCACGTTGTTTTGGATTGCGCCAATGGAGCTACCTACAACATTGCCCCTGATGTATTCACTGAATTGGGGGCGCATGTAACATCCCTTTTCGTAGAGCCTAATGGTACCAATATCAATCGTAGTTGCGGCTCAACCAAACCGGAAGCCTTGCAGGAAAAGGTGATTGAGTTGGGCGCTGACCTTGGTATTGCATTTGATGGTGATGGAGACCGTGTTGTCTTTGTTGATCACAAAGGTGAATTGGTTGATGGCGATGAGCTTCTCTACATTATCGCGGCCTATCAACAGGAATATACCGGTGGTTGTGACGGCGTTGTGGGTACATTAATGAGTAATTTTGGTTTTGAGCTGGCACTTAAAAAGCTCAATGTTCCCTTCGCTCGCGCTAAAGTTGGTGATCGATATGTCATTGAAATGATGCGCAATAACGGTTGGCGCTTGGGTGGAGAAAATTCTGGTCATATAGTTTGTAGTAATGTCACAACGACAGGTGACGGCATTATTTCTGCGCTGCAGGTGCTTCTGGCGATAACGACCATCGGCGAACCTTTACATCGTATCAAAAAGGCGATGAATAAATTGCCACAGGTGATGATTAATGTACATATGGCTAAAAGGGTTGATCTGGCTACCAACGAAACTGTGCAATCTGCAGTAAAGCTGACAGAGGAAAAATTGGCAGGAACCGGGCGTGTACTGCTCAGACCGTCAGGCACTGAGCCCGTAGTCAGGGTTATGGTCGAGGGAGAAGATAAGAAGCAGGTAAAGGAATTGGCTCAGGAGCTAGCTGCAATTGTAGAGTCTGCACTTTCTTGAGAGTAAGAACCCTGCAAGTTGTAGGGTTTATGTACAATCGTTATCTGTAGTGTGTTTATGCACAATAAAAACGATAAAAATCAGAATGTAAGCGAAGATTTGGTTGTATGTTCAAATCATCTTAGCTACCATTGGCGCCCGCTTTGGGGGAGGTATTGCTGTTGAACAAAGCAAGTAACGCCAAGCGTCGCCAACTGGTGGTTGGCAACTGGAAAATGAATGGAAGTCTGCAAGAAAATGCAGAATTGTTGGTCAGAATTGTTGCTGGCTGGCGAGGTAATGCTGAAGTCGTTATCTGCCCACCTTTTCCATATTTGCAGCAGGTTTGTGGTTTACTGAAAAACACATCAATCATGCTGGGTGCTCAGACTGTAAATGAGCATGATAAAGGCGCTTTTACGGGAGAAGTATCCGCATCGATACTTGCAGATTTGAATTGCAAATTTGTAATTATTGGTCACAATGAGCGCCGCCGTATGCAGCATGAATCTGATGAGCAAATAGCTCAAAAATTTGTAGCTGTACAAAAAGCAGGATTAATACCGATACTATGTGTTGGTGAGTCTTTGCAGGATCGAGAGCAAGGGCGACATTTAGAAACCATCAACAGGCAGTTAAATGCAGTATTTGCCCATACCGGCAAAGAGGTTTTTGAAAATGCGGTACTTGCTTATGAGCCTGTATGGGCTGTAGGCACAGGTAAGACTGCAACACCAGAACAGGCAGAAGAAGTGCATTGTTTTATGCGCGCCCAGTTAGGCCAACTAGCTGAAAAAATCAGAATTCTATACGGTGGTAGTGTTAAAGCGCACAACGCACAACAGTTGTTTGCATTGCCTGATATAGATGGTGCCTTACTTGGTGGTGCATCTTTGAATGCCGAAGAATTTTTAGCAATATGTAGAGCGGCAGACTGATTCCGTTCTACTAACACTAAGCGCTCAAGAGAGCTTTGTATGGAAAAATTTGTACTTATTATCCACTCACTCGCTGCTTTGGTCATCATTGGATTGATCTTGTTGCAGCAAGGTAAGGGTGCAGCGGCTGGTGCCTCTTTCGGTGCTGGCGCATCACAAACAGTATTTGGCAGTGAAGGCAGCGGTAACTTTTTTACCCGTGCAACATGGATAATTGCAACGCTGTTTTTTTGCACTAGTTTTGGTTTGGCAATAATTGCCAAAAATCATTCTAAAGTGGCAACCCAAGGTGTTGTTATTCCTGCATCACAACAAGTGCCGGCAGCATCGGATATTCCTACATCTGATGTTCCAGTAGATGTTCCTGCAGCAGCCTCGGATGTTCCTGCGGTGCAAAATGAGACTGCACCAGTAGAAGTTGAAGAAAAGAAATAATTGCTTTCAGAGTTTTATGCCCCGGTGGTGGAATTGGTAGACACGCTATGTTGAGGTCGTAGTGGCGAATGCTGTGCCGGTTCGAGTCCGGCCCAGGGCACCAAAATGAAAAGCGCTCAGTATGAGCGCTTTTTTTTCGCGTAAAAAATGGTGTAGTGAATTGGTTTGTCGTAGATACTTTTTGTGGCGGGAGTAATTGATGAGCGTTAATGAATACTCCAATCAATATTTGCGTTTGCGCGCACAACGCTTGAGTGAATCGACGCGGGAATTTTTGGCAAGAGGTAAATCTGTTTCTCGCTGTAATAGCTGTCAGTTGGCAATTTTTGCTTGTCTTTGCCCTTGGCGCCCAAAGGTTGATGCTCGTTGTGAATTCGTTTTGGTTATGCACCGCGATGAGGTTTTTAAACCGACGAATAGTGGCCGCTTGATTGCGGATGTTTTTCCTCACCGAACCCATGTGTTTTGTTGGAGTCGTACCGAACCTGTACGTGAGCTATTGGTATTGTTGGCTGATCCCCGCCGTTATTGTGTGATCGTATTTCCTGCCGATGCAAATGAAGGTGCAGCTAAACCTCGTGATCTAATTTATGAGCTACCCAGTGATGATAGAGTCATTACCTTCATATTGTTGGATGGAACCTGGAAACAAAGTGGCCGGATGTTTCATTTGAGTCGGTGGTTGGAGGGTATTCCTTGCATTGTGTTGCCTGAAGCGTTAATGCGCAGCTATGCGGTGCGAAAGTCACACCAGGAGCATTATCTTTCAACTGCTGAAGCAGCGGGGCTTTGCTTGCAAATGGCTGGTGAGAACTTGGCTTCAGATGTGCTGCTCGATTATTTTCAGCTTTTTAATCTGCACTACCTTTCAACACGCAGCGCTGTGCCTCCTGTCATTGGTGCTTTGCATCAGCGGCTCAAGCCTTATGTCTGTTGATCTGTAAGTCTATATATGTTGCCGTTTTTCCTCCGCGTGCCAGCCAATAACCGCTGTGCGGTGTGGGTGATTTCCTACAAGAACTAGTGAAGTTTGCGACTATTTTCCTATTTGCTTTTACTGGAGAATAGCTTTTAACAAGGAGGTCGTCAGGGAAGGTTGGTTGACCAAGCAGGGTCAAGGGAAGCGCCTAATTTTGCTACTTGCTTTATTCGGGTCATGCGGCGTTAGGGCTGCAGAAGTCACAATGTGGTTATGCCGGATGCTGACCATATTGTGATGACATAAAAAAACGGAGCCAACTGGAAGTTGGCTCCGTTTTTTTATAGTTAATTTTCAGTGCTGTTTGATGTTTTTACTTCAGATCCTGTCGCTTTTTGTTTCATAAAGCCCCTGATTCTTCCAAGCAAAAAACTTTGGCGATCTTGTTCAACCAATTTGGGTTGGGTATCCAATAGCAGTTGCTGGTAATCGATTACTTTTTTGCGCAGTGCTGTTGCTTGGTGCAAATCACGGGCAATTCCCTGTTCCTGATTGTCAGGGCTAAAGAAAATGTCCAACACCGGTAGTTGTGTTTTACTAAAAATCTCCTCTAGTTCTGCTTTTTTGATGTGCTCTTGTTGTTGCAGGTTGGTTATTACCAGAGCTTGCAGTGGTCCATCAACCGTGGATGGATCTGCTGGATTGTCGCGTATTTGGGGTAATAAATCCTTCAGTACAAATTCTGCTGAGCTGTTATCTACTAATACAACCGTGTTGAATTGTCCTCTGCTTTTGAGAAATTCAAATGCGCTGTTTACATAGGTTGTGACTAATACATCGCGTGCGATGGTGGATGATACTGCCGAGCTGGATGCGCTTTCGGCAATTGCAGAGGAGCTGCTTGCGGAGGTTGTATCTTCTGTGGGGGTAGAATTTTCGTCAGTGGTGGAGCTGTCTGCGGGTTGATTGTTTGCAGTTGTATCGTCAGACGTATTGGATGCTGAAACGCTGCTGGATGATGAGCTTGGTCGCGCTGGAATAAATGCCGGGTATTGTTGAGGTAAGCTGATTGCCAGGGTTTCCCATCCATAGCGTGGTAGCTGTGTCCGCAGGTTTTCCAGGATGGGGGGCCAGGATTGCGGGTTTTCAGTAGCATGAAATAACACCAATATCCCATAGGTTTTACGTGCTTCTGTTTGGCGATACAAAGCCAGAATTTTACCGTGTTCGGTGTCCAGCCATTGTGCTTCGTCGTCCATTGCATTGGCTATGAGGGTTTTATCGCGAATATCTCTTGAAGGATAAAGCGGCGGTTCTGAAGAACGCGCACTGGATGAGGCCCCGCTGGTTGATGACTCTGTGTTTGCATCCAGCGTGGTTGAGGGTTCTTCTTGGGCATGGGACATTGATGCCGCCAAGAACCACAAAAAACCGAGCAGGATCAGCAATTTATCATTTAAATAGCGATGTTTTATTGGCCTTAGCCGTGCATTCACTGGCATGGTTCAACTCGGGTAATGGGTTTGTGTGGTTAGCCTTATCACGTAGAATGCGCGCAGCCACCTGACTTTGTCTGGATACTTAGGTTATCGGGATAATTATGCAGGACTTTAATTGTATGCAGGACTTGATTGTATGACGAATCTTAAGCGGGATTACCAAATAGCGCCTTCCATTCTCTCTGCAGATTTTGCCCGTTTGGGTGAAGAGGTTGATGCGGTATTAGCGGCGGGTGCGGATATTATTCACTTCGATGTCATGGATAATCATTATGTCCCTAACCTCACCGTTGGTCCGATGGTCTGCAAAGCTTTGCGCAAATATGGAGTGACTGCACCTATTGATGTACATCTGATGGTGGAGCCGGTTGATGAGTTGATTGTGCAGTTTGCTGATGCGGGTGCTACCTACATCACCTTCCATCCAGAAGCGTCGCGTCATGTGGATCGCTCTTTACAGTTGATTAAAGACAGGGGCTGCAAGGCGGGTTTGGTTCTGACGCCAGCCAGCTCGCTTGATCACATCAAGTACGTCATGGGTAAACTCGATATGCTGTTGTTGATGTCGGTGAACCCCGGCTTTGGTGGTCAGTCATTTATCCCATATGTGTTGGATAAAATACGCGAAGCGCGCGCCCTGATTGATGCGAGTGGCTTGCCAATCCGCCTTGAGGTTGATGGTGGTGTCGGCTTGAACAATATTCGGGAAGTTGCCGCAGCGGGGGCGGATACCTTTGTTGCTGGTTCAGCTATTTTTAATGCGCCTGATTATGCTGAGGTTATCGCTCAAATGAGGCAGCAATTAATGCTGGTATAACACCGTTATAAATAGGCGGGCAAGCGATTGCAGAGGGTAGGCATGTACCGATTAATTCAGTACACTTGCCCTCAATTCAAACAGGAATCCCCCTCGTGAAACACGCAACTTTCCTTATTACAGAGTGCGCTGCCTACCTTGCCGCCCGATGGCGTCGCTAATTCATTTTGCTTTGCCTGTGCCTATTATTTCGGGTGCTGTGCCAAGCTTGCCTTTCTCTGTTCGCGTATTGCTGCTGTTAAATGTTTTCCTTTCAGGGGACTTTTTAATAGGGCACGCAAATACAATATTAAAGATAAAAACTTGCCCATATTGATTGGCGAGTATTAAAGGTAATGTCATGAATTCCGAACCCACTATTCATTCGGCCCAAATTACACAAGCACAGTTTGCTGAATTAGCCTCTCAAGGTTACAACCGTATTCCCGTCACGCGCGAGGTGCTGGCTGATCTGGATACGCCGCTCTCTTCTTATCTCAAGCTGGGCTCTGGTGTGTATTCTTATTTGTTTGAGTCTGTGCAAGGCGGGGAAAAATGGGGCCGTTACTCCATGATTGGCTTGCCCGCACGCACGGTACTCAAAGCCTTTGGTGGTCAAATTCAAATTGAACGCGACGGTGTTGTTGTCGAGACCCACACCTGCGCAGATGCACTCGCGTTTGTTGAAGAATTCAAGCAGCGTTATCGTGCGCCGGAATTGCCTGGCTTGCCGCGATTTACAGGTGGTTTGGTGGGGTATTTTGCTTACGATTGTGTGCGTTACGTAGAGCCACATTTAAAAGCGAGCATGCCAAAAGATGTTATAGGCACCCCGGATATTTTGCTCAGCGTATCTGACGAAGTGCTGGTGTTCGATAATCTCGCAGGCAAATTAATTTTCGTAATCCACGCTAATCCTGAAATTGAGGATGCATTTGCAAAAGCAACTGCACGGCTTGATGAGTTGGAGCAAAAACTGCGGGGTGAAACGCCTGCAAAACCCAGTTTATGCTTGGGTAATAATGGAAATAACGAACCGCATTTTGTTTCTAATGTTGGGGCAGCCAAGTTTCACAAAATGGTTGATAGGATCAAAGACTACGTGCTTGCAGGCGATACCATGCAAGTGGTTATTTCGCAGCGTATGTCGATTGATTTCACGCAAGAGCCCATCAATCTTTATCGCGCATTGCGCAATTTAAACCCATCGCCCTACATGTATTTTATGGATCTTGGTGATCATCATGTGGTTGGTTCCAGTCCGGAAATCCTGGCGCGCTTGGAAGACGGCGAAGTGACTGTACGGCCTATAGCGGGTACACGTCGTCGCGGCCACACACCTGAAGAAGATAAAGCATTGGAAGTTGAGTTGGTCAATGATCCTAAAGAAATTGCTGAACATCTCATGCTGATTGATTTGGGGCGCAATGATGTTGGCCGTGTGGCGGAAATCGGCAGCGTAAAACTCACCGATAAAATGGTGGTCGAGCGCTACTCGCATGTTATGCATATCACCTCTAATGTAACGGGGAAATTAAAGTCCGGATTACGTGCAATGGATGTGCTGCGCGCTGCATTACCTGCGGGTACGTTAAGTGGTGCGCCGAAAATCCGTGCGATGGAAATCATCGATGAACTGGAAACTGAAAAGCGCGGCATCTATGGCGGCGCTGTTGGATATATCTCCTGGAATGGCAACATGGATACTGCCATTGCGATTCGTACTGCAGTTATTAAAAGTGGAAAACTCTACGTTCAAGCGGGTGCTGGCGTGGTGGCCGATTCAATTCCTGCGCTTGAATGGAAAGAAACAATGAACAAAGCGCGTGCTATTTTCAAAGCAGTTGATATGGTCGGCAACGCGGCAGGTAGTGCAAATAACGCAGTAGTGAAAGGTGATGCAAAATGATTCTGATGATTGATAACTATGATTCTTTCACATACAACCTGGTGCAATACTTTGGTGAGTTGGGTGCCGATATTAAAGTTGTGCGTAATGATGAAATCACTGTTGAAGAAATTGCTGCGTTAGCACCTGAAAAAATTGTGATTTCACCCGGGCCATGTACGCCCACGGAAGCAGGTATTTCAATTGATGCGATCAAGGCTTTCGCCGGTAAAATTCCATTGCTGGGAGTGTGTCTGGGGCATCAGAGTATTGGTCAGGCATTGGGTGGTAAAGTGATTCGCGCACCATTTGTAATGCATGGAAAAACCTCACCGGTATATCACAGCAACAAAGGTGTGTTTGCCGGTTTGAAAAATCCGTTCCAAGCAACACGTTATCACTCATTAGTAATAGAAAAGGAATCAATACCGGATTGTTTGGAAATCACAGCGTGGACACAAAATGAAGATGGCAGCATGGCAGAAATCATGGGAGTCAAACATAAGACACTCGCGATCGAAGGTGTGCAATTTCATCCTGAGTCAATTTTGACTGAGCACGGGCATGACATGCTGCGTAATTTTTTAACCGCGTATTAATTCTTTTGCGGCAGAAGAAAAAGGTATATGGCAATGGAAATCAAGCAAGCATTAACAAAGTTAGTCGCACGTATTGATTTAAGTACTGAAGAAATGATTTCAGTCATGCGTGAGGTTATGACCGGTGGTGCTACACCTGCCCAGATTGGCGGCTTTCTAGTGGCATTACGCATGAAAGGCGAAACGCTGGATGAAATCACCGGTGCGGCAATGGTCATGCGCGAATTGGCCACTCCCGTTGATATTGACGTTCCATTTTTAGTGGATACTTGCGGCACCGGTGGAGATGGTGCCAATTTATTTAATGTATCTACTGCGAGTGCATTTGTAGTCGCGGCAGCTGGTGGCCGTGTTGCCAAACATGGAAATCGCTCCGTATCCAGCTCAACAGGCAGTGCGGATGTTCTGGAGGCGGCTGGTATTAAATTAGATGTCAGTGCTGAACAAGTTGCTCGCTGTGTGCGCGAAATTGGTGTGGGTTTTATGTTTGCACCAGCACATCACAGTGCGATGCGTCATGCTATTGGTCCGCGCAAAGAACTTGGAATGCGTACGATTTTTAATATGCTTGGTCCTATGACTAACCCGGCTCGTGTGAAGCGCCAGGTTATTGGGGTATTCAATGGCGAATTGTGCAAGCCAATGGCGGAAGTATTGGCGCGCTTGGGCAGCGAGCATGTGATGGTGGTACATGCAAAAGATGGGTTGGATGAAATTAGCCTTGCCACCGAAACACAGGTTGCAGAATTAAAAAATGGTGACCTCCGGGAATACATTATCAAACCTGAAGATTTTGGCATGCAGTCCAAAAGCCTTATTGGTTTGAGTGTAAGTAATGCTGAAGACTCGCTGTTGTTGATTCGCGATGCACTGGGCAATCGTCGTGGTCAGTATGCCGAGAAGGCTGCTGATATTATCGCATTAAACGCAGGTGCTGCGATCTATGTGAGTGGCGTTGCCAGTAGTTTATCGGATGGTGTAGAGATGGCTCGTGATGCCATCGGTAGTAGTCTGGCAGGTGAAAAAATTCGCGAATTGGCGGCGTTCACTCAATACCTTGAATAACAGCATCTTGAATAATTGACTCTGTTTTTAGAGTTGATGGCAGGATCAACTTATTGACTTTTTGTTGGAAAATTTCATGTCTGATACACCAACCGTGCTGCGCAAAATCATCGCGCGCAAATGGGAAGAAATTGCTGAACGTAAACAACACATTTCGCTCGATGAATTAAAAGCGCGTGCCGCTGCTCAACCTGCTGCTCGCGGTTTTGTGAAAGCAATTGAAAATAAAATTGCCCAAGGCAAAGCCGGAGTGATTGCCGAAATTAAAAAAGCTTCGCCCAGTAAAGGCGTTATTCGCGAGCATTTTGTGCCTGATGAAATTGCACGCTCCTATGAAACAGGCGGTGCGGCGTGCTTGTCAGTATTAACTGATGTTGATTTTTTTCAGGGGGCAGATATTTATTTGCAGCAAGCGAGAGCTGCCGTGAGTTTGCCTGTGATCCGTAAAGACTTTTTAGTCGACGAATATCAAATTTATGAAGCAAGAGCGATGGGGGCGGATTGTGTGCTTCTTATTGTTGCTGCCTTATCACCTGAAAAATTGAAAGAGCTGAATACATTGGCTTTATCAATTGGTTTGGATGTATTGGTAGAAGTTCACGACCAGGCTGAGTTGGATATAGCGTTGGAGTTGCCCAATAAACTAATTGGTATTAATAACCGTAACTTGCATACTTTTGAAGTTACATTGGATACAACTTGTCGATTGCTGGATAGTATTGGCAGTGATCGCCTTGTAGTAACCGAGAGTGGTATTTTGGCACCGGCAGATGTTGCTGCGATGCGCGCTAAAAACGTTAATGCTTTTTTAGTGGGTGAGGCATTTATGCGTGCAGATGAACCCGGCGTTGCTCTGGCGGAGTTTTTCGCTTAGCTTGTTAGTCAGCCTAGCTGAAGCAACAATAAAAAAGCCCGCAATTGCGGGCTTTTTTATTGTCCGGGTGATGCTATGTCAGCGTGTACCGTAAACTACCATCGTTTTTCCTTTTACCATTACTAAGCCTTGTTCTTCGAGAGTTTTCAAGACGCGGCCAACCATCTCGCGCGAACAACCCACAATCCGGCCAATTTCCTGACGGGTGATTTTGATCTGCATACCATCGGGGTGAGTCATTGCATCTGGCTCTTTGCAAAGTTCTAATAAAGTACGAGCGACGCGGCCAGTGACATCAAGGAATGCCAGATCCCCCACTTTGCGAGTGGTTGCCCGCAGGCGGCGTGCCATTTGGCTGCCTAGTGCAAATAAGAATTCAGGGTGGGTCTCGGAGATTTCCTGAAATTTAGCGTAGCTGATTTCGGCCACTTCGCATTCGGATTTTGCACGAACCCACGCGCTGCGTGAGTCTTTTTCATCGAATAAGCCCATTTCACCAAAGAAGTCGCCATCGTTCAGGTAGGCGACGATCATCTCATGACCTTCGTCGTCTTCAATCAAAACAGTGACCGAGCCTTTCACGATGTAATACAGGGAGTCGCTTTTGTCGCCAGCATAAATAATGGTGCTTTTTGCAGGATAACGGCGACGATGACAATGAACTAAAAATTCTTCCACATTCTTAATGTGCGGTGTGAGTGAGACAGCGACCAAGGTGTGGCTCCCTAAGTGATCAATAGTGACAGTTGATAAGTTTTTATATTACGAATGCAAATAAAAATTTATTATGACGACAAGGTGATTGGGCGGCTATAGACATGTCCCTACAACCTGAAAATTTGTGATGCAGTTATAAGCCTAGATAATTGAATTGTCTACATAAAATCGCCTTTTTGGGGCTGCGTGTTGATTTTGGTGACATTTTCAGTTTGATCTTTGTCTATGTTACGCTAGCGCCTTCTTTCGGGTGCTAATAGTGTTAACAGGTGTGATTATGCAAGCAGTGGTGAAGTGGGTGGATGGTGCCCAATTTTTAGGTGAATCAGGCAGCGGTCATGCGGTGTTAATGGACGGCCCTCCTGATCACGGTGGGCGCAATACAGGGGTGCGCCCTATGGAAATGTTATTACTTGGTTTAGGTGGATGTTCGTCTTTTGATGTGATGAGTATTTTGACCAAGGCTCGCCAGCAAGTGACAGATTGCCGTTGCGAATTGGAGGCGGAACGTGCAGAAGGTGTTCCTTCCCCGTTTACTAAAATCCATATGAAGTTTCTGGTAAAGGGAAAAGATCTAAAAGAAACGCAGGTCAAACGCGCAGTAGAGCTATCAGCAACTAAATATTGCTCCGCCTCTATTATGTTGGAAGCTGGTGGTGTTGAGATTACGCATTCATATGAGATTAGTGAGGCTTGATCAGATCCGGTTGTCCAAAAAAATGCCCGCAATCGCGGGCATTTTTATTGGAGTAATATCTGGTTCGGTTTAGATGTGATAACTCGTGCCCGTCATTACTTTTGATACCAACGTCATTACGCCCTTGACAGGCCTTGGGAAACGATAGCCGCCTGCGTCCAACGCAACTTCAGCATGTTGCGCCTCATCGATCAGCATTTGCTCTACAACAGCGCGGCTGCGGACATCTGCTTCGGGTAGTTGTGTCAGGTGGCTTTGCAAGTGTTTGCAGACTTGATCCTCTGTTGCCGCGACAAATCCCAAACTCACCTTATCGCTAATCAACCCCGCGCCTGCCCCAATCGCAAATGATAGTCCGTACCAAAGCGGGTTCAGATAACTTGTATGGCCTCCCAGTGCGTCAAGGCGTTGTTGGCACCACACCAGATGATCAATTTCTTCATCCGCTGCCTTTTCCATCTCTGTGCGCACATTTGGTAGTTTGGCTGTTAGTGCCTGACCTTGGTAAAGCGCTTGGGCACAGACTTCACCTGTGTGGTTCACGCGCATCAGTGCAGCTGCTTTTTTGCGTTCAACGTCGCTTAGTTGGCTCTCATGAATGGAAGTTGCCGGTGATGGGCGTTCACAGGTCATATCGCTACCTGCAGCCAGTGTGCGTAGTGCGCGGTCAGCGTTGATAATCAAATTGTCAATCAGGCTTAAATGTCTGCTGGGCATAGTGGTTGTTCCTCTGGCAATAGTGTCATTTAAACAGAAAACCTGGTTTAAACACCAGTAACGGAAAACTATTGCAAGCCAGCGCCGCCCACTGCATTCTTACTAATCAACAGCACAATAATGTAATGCAGGAAGGAGACAAACGTGCACGATGTCGATGAAATCAAATTGTTGTTGGATGCGCGCATCCCGCTTTTGGTTATAGAAACCTATGAAGAAAAAAAAGCGCTGGATGTCTTGCTAAAGGTTGCCAATAAACAAGGTAAAGACTTGCATCGTTGGTCAGTCACCGATGGTTTGGTTCGGTTAAATTTCGGCCCACAGCTGGTGCCCAAAGGCAGTGAATTAAATGATCCGGAGGAAATGCTGCGTCACATCAAGCAACAGCAACAGCCATCCATGATTGCATTGTGTGATATACATCCATTTTTAAACGAGCAACCTCATGTCGTACGCTTATTAAAAGATATCGCGCTGAATCATTTCGCAGTGCCGCATACATTGGTGTTGTTGAGTCATCAATTGCGGTTACCGCCTGAGCTTTCTCGATATAGCGCCTCTTATTCTTTGACTTTGCCGGATGATGACAAAATTATGGAAATTGTTCGCGAAGAAGCCAAGGATTGGTCTGACCGTCATGCGGGTGCAAGAGTAAAAACTGACAACATTACGCTGAAAAAACTGGTAAATAATTTACAGGGAATGAGTGTGAGCGATGTGCGCCGCTTGGTGCGCGGTGCTATCTGGAATGATGGCTCGCTTAACGAAGAAGATTTACCTCGCATAAACAAAGCAAAGTTTGCGTTGCTGGATATGGAAGGTGTCATCAGTTTTGAACAAAAAACCGAAGATTTTTCCAGCGTAGGTGGTTTGCATAATTTAAAACGTTGGTTGCTTACGCGTCGCGATGCGTTTAATGAAGATGATTCAAAATTGGATCGTCCAAAAGGTATTTTATTGCTGGGTGTGCAAGGCGGCGGTAAAAGTCTTGCGGCTAAAGCTGTGGCAGGTTTATGGGGATTACCGTTGATGCGTATGGATGTAGGTGCGCTCTACAATAAATTCCATGGTGAAACCGAGCGTAATTTACGTGAGGCATTAAAATTAGCAGATGCTATGTCGCCTTGCGTGTTGTGGTTGGATGAGATCGAAAAAGGGATGGCACAAGATGGTCACGATAACGGTGTATCCCAGCGTTTATTGGGAACGCTGTTGACCTGGATGGCAGAGCGCCGCACGCGTGTATTTATTGTGGCGACCAGTAATGATATTTCGCGCCTGCCTCCCGAGTTAATTCGCAAAGGCCGTTTGGATGAAATCTTTTTTGTCGATTTACCCGAGTTGGATGTGCGCAAAGATATATTTGCGATCCATTTACTTAAACGCGATTGCACATTGACGCTTTTTAATCTTGAACAACTTGCCGCAGCAACGGAAGGTTTTTCCGGATCTGAAATTGAACAGGCAATTATTGCGGCACTTTATTCTGCGGCAGCGGAAGGCCAGGCGTTAACGGATGCAATTTTATTAAAGGAAATTGCTGCAACCAGTCCACTGTCTGTGGTGATGGCGGAGCAAATAGCAGGATTGCGCCAGTGGGCAGCTGATCGCACCATTCCTGCTTGATTTGCAGGCTAAAGAGGATAGATACAGTGACCATCATTAACGGTTGGCTTGAGTGGGCAACAAAATACCCATCGCCCAACTACAACCAACGACCTGAAAGTGCAGTTGTTAGCCTGTTGGTGATTCATAACATAAGTTTGCCGCCGGGAGAGTTTGGTGGAGGCTATGTGCAGCAATTTTTCCAAAATCAGTTGGATGTGGGTGTGCATCCGTATTTTGAAACGATTGCCAGCATGCAAGTTTCTGCGCATGTATTTATTGAACGCAGCGGTGAAGTAATCCAATTTGTTTCATTCAACGATCGTGCCTGGCATGCAGGTAATTCCAGTTTTGAGGGGGTTACCAACTGTAATGATTACAGTATTGGTATAGAGCTGGAGGGCGCAGACGATATTCCCTATACCGATGCACAATACCGTTCATTGGATAAAGTTACTCGCCAGTTGCTACAAACTTATCCTAAACTAACGCATGGGCGCATTACCGGGCATGAGCATATAGCGCCCGGGCGAAAAACAGATCCGGGGCCTGCATTTGATTGGCGGCGTTATCGAGATTCGCTCAATTATTCACCCGGTTAACCTATTCCGGATTGATGTAGGCCGGATTGATTCATGAATGTGGGGCCATATGATTTTTCTTAGTTTAGTTGCAGTGCTTGCCATTATTTACTGGTTGGGATCGGCCAGCATCATCCACCACGATGGTTGGTTCAAATGGCTTATTAACCGCCTGCAAAAAGTGCCAGGCCTTGCTGCTGTACCTGCTTTGCCACTTGCTGTAGCGCTAGTGATTCCATTGGCTGTGCTGGTGTTGATTTTTGTCGTAATCAACCAGGCGTTTGATAAGCCTTGGTTTGGTTTGTTTCTGCTGTATTCACTGGTGCTGCTTTATAGTTTGGGGCGCGGCAATCTGATTGCTGATATCCAGGAGTATATTGCTCTGGCGGCGCGTGGTGATTCTGTAGCAGCGGTGCAATTACTTGATAGGCTGCGTGGTAATACCGATGTTGAAACGGTTGGTAGTGATAATGCTGATTGGCGTTCTTTGCATGGCGAAGCACTAAAGATTATCGCTTACCGCGGTTTTGAGCGTATTTTTGCCGTGTTATTCTGGTTTTTTATTGCGGGTCCGTTTGGTGCGCTGTTGTATCGCCTGAGCGTGCTTTATCGCGAATTTTCTGAGCATGGCAGTGATGCCGCACAGGCTGCGAGCAAATGGCTGTGGTTATTAGAGTTGCCGTCGGTGCGCTTGATGGGGGTGACCTGGGCGCTAGTCGGCAATTTTGAAACCTGCCCACTTCGTAAAAATTTATTGGATATACAGAGCTCATCCGAACACGTATTGAATGAATGCCTGCGTGGCGCTTTAGGTGCACCGACAGAATGTTCGGATGCGGCTATGGCACAAATGGCTCCTGCTGAAAAAGCAGAAATGCAGGAAGAAATGGAAGAAGAGGCGCAGGATATTATTGAAGATTTAACGGGTGATGTAATTACTACTCACTCGGAGCCTGCATATTCGTTCGCGTTGGTTAAATCCAGTATGCCGCTTTATACACGTTCACTTCTGTTTTGGGTGTGTGCAATCGCATTTGCGACCCTGATCGTGTAATGCACCTTATTGAGATGTGTACAAAATAAACATATGTACAAACGTTAAATTGAAAAAGTTTGAGGTTAGTTATGCCATCGTTTGATGTGGTTTCGGAAGTTGATAAGCACGCGTTGACCAACTCGGTTGATCAGGCCCAACGCTTGATTACCAATCGTTTTGATTTTAAAGGTGTGAATGCGAGCTTCGAACTTAAGGAATATCTAATTACCATCACGGCAGATGCTGAGATGCAGCTGGATCAAATGCTCGATTTACTTAGACCTGCTATGGCAAAAAATGGTATCGATGTCAGCTGTCTTGAAATAGGACAAATCAAAAGTGCGGGTAAGCAAGTGAAGCGTGAGGTCACTGTTCGCACCGGGATCGACAAAGAACTGGCCAAAAAAATTGTTGCGCTGGTAAAAGATAAAAAACTAAAAGTACAGGCGAGTATTCAGGGCGAGCAAGTGCGTGTAACAGGCAAAAAGCGCGACGACTTGCAAGAGTGTATTGCTGCGTTACGCGCAGCAGAACTGGGCATGCCAATGCAGTTTGAAAACTTCCGCGATTAATTTTTGTGGGTGCATCAACAAAAAGCCCTGCTTATGCAGGGCTTTTTTATTTTACGCGGAAGTTTTGTGCAGCCGGTTCCATAACCAAGCGAGAATCAGCAGCGTTGGAATCACCGACAAACTGCTAAAAATGTAGAACCAGGAATAACTGCTTGCCTCAACAATATAACCCGACAAACCGCCGATAAATTTACCCGGTAAGTTTGCCAATGAGGCGAGTAACGCATATTGCGTTGCGGTAAAGTTCTGGTTGGTCAGGCTAGACATAAATGCGACCAATACTACACCAGCGAACCCTTGTGAAATGTTATCGGCACTGATAGCTGTAAAAAATGCCCAGTCTTGCCCAGGGTTATTTGCCATCAATAAGTAGGCAATATTGGACACAGAAACAATTATTGTGGCTACAAATAGCATGCTGCGCATACTGAATATTGCTACGCAAATGCCACCTAAAAATGCTCCCGCAATTCCCACCCATACGCCAAATAGTTTAGATACGGTGGCAATGTCTGCTTTTGTATAACCTGAGTCCAAATAAAATGGCCCAGCCATAACTCCAATCATTTGGTCGGGTAGTTTAAATAAACCGACAAACACTAATAATGCCAGTGCAAGTATTACACCGTTGCGTGAAAAAAATTCCTGAAACGGTTTGATGAAAGCATCAACAATATGCACATCGCGCACTACGATTGTTTGTGGGGTGGTCGGCTCTTTGCAAATAACTGCGGCAATCAGTGGGATTACCATACAGAGTGCCATCATTAAGTAAGCGCTGGTCCATCCCCATAGCTCAGCGAGATAAAATGCAACGGCACCTGATAAAATTAATCCGATGCGATATCCCAGGATGTAAGTAGACGCGAGTGCTGCTTGAAACTCGATCGGTGCAATTTCAATACGATAAGCATCGACAACAGTATCCAGTGTTGCACCTGCAAATGCAGCAACGCCTACCAGTACGATAAAAACACCCAGCGATGATTCCGGGCCAAGCAAAGCGATAGCGCTCAGTGTGACAATCAGGATAATTTGGGACAGAACCAGCCAGCCTTTTCGACGGCCCAAAAAAGGCAGGCTGTATTTGTCGATCAATGGTGCCCATAAAAATTTGAGCACATAAAAAAAACCGACAAAGCTGATTAAGCCAATCACACTTAACTCAAATCCGACATCGCGCAACCATGTGGACAATGTCATTCCACCCACTAATAAAAAGGGTAAGCCTGAACCCAAGCCAAGACAAAATAGTGTGAGCGCAGAAGGGGTGGCGAACGCGCGCTTTATTCCACTCCAGCCTTTGTAGTTATTTTCTGTTGAATGTGAGGATGTCATAGATAAGCTGGTTTTTTGATTGTGAGTGTTTAGTTATTGTAACCGTAAATGCGCAAACTGATTTTTTGATTGTTAAATTTTACGCCCTCTGCTTCTAATCGATGCCTTTGTTCTTTATGGCCGGGAGAGCCTTCCGGCATTGAAATTTTACCCTGCGCGTTAACAACCCTGTGCCACGGTAGTGCTGTGTTTTCGGGTAAGCCACAAAGAACAGTGCCTGCCAGACGAGCAGCACCGGGCAGGCCGGCTAGTGCGGCCAGTTGCCCATAAGTGATCACTTTGCCTGCCGGGATGGTCATCAGGGCGAGATAAATAGCGTCGCGATTTGAGCCTGAATTATTCATGGTGATTACTGTATAGATGACGTGTTTTTACGTGATTGGTGCGTGCGTTAGCAATTTTCCTTGCAAGTTTACGCCGCTAAACCCTCGGAAACCTAAATTTACACTATTAACACTTATGTGATTGCAGTAACGACAAGAGGTTACTTTAATGACAATCGATTCCTGATTAAACCACTTCTGTTGCTCAATTGGTGGACTGTGTCCAAAACGTTATTGATTGTTTGTCTGTTGTTCTTGTCGTTTGCGCCCGTTAGTCATGCAGGAGTCGTTGAATTATTGAATGGCGATCGTCTGGAAGGTGAGCTGGTTAGTATTGATGCTGACAATTTATTGTGGCGATCCAAAAATTTTGGCGATCAAAATATCAAGAAAACCAATATCAAAAATATTCAAACCCATGTTGCCCTGAAAATTAATGGTAATAACAATCCATGTTATTTGGAGCCAATGGATGCCGAATACTTACGCTATCGCTGTGGCGAATCAGCTCCTGTAAAACGGGCCTCTTTGCTGCGGATAAAAACGTTAATTCCCTACGATACTTACGTGAAAGATTCCTACGTGCACCATGGCCGTATTCATTTATGGGGTGCGTATTCTCGTGGCAATGAGGTGCGCAATGAATGGAATGCGCAGGGTGAAGTTAATTTACGTCGCAATGATTTTCGTCATGTTATCAGTGGCGAATTTGCGCGTGCTTCATGGAATTACGCTACTGCACAGGAGCGCTGGAATCTGCATTACTCACTTGATTGGTTTATGGGCGAGCATTGGTTTTGGTATAACAGTGTGTTGATAGGGGCAGACCCCCAGCGTGGTATGCGTTCTTATGAACGGCTTGGGTCCGGTGCTGGCTATCAGTTTTATGAAAATAAAACGATGACGTTAGCGCTTAGGTCGGGTTTGGCACTGCATGATGAGTCCTATCAACTGCTCGAAGGGGTGACTGGTGATTATGTATTGGAAGATGATTTTGTCGCTTTGGGTGTCGCCTTGGATTTTAGTTATAACTTGCCTTGGGGGGTTGGGATTTTTCACAACAATGAAGTGCTGCAATCTACCGAGGATGATCCGAATCTACAGTTAAAAACCTCAACGGGTTTAAGCACTATGATCCTCAAACGTATTTATTCTGAATTTAAAATCGATTACTGGCTTGATAAAGACCCTCAGCCTGCCCGCCAGCCAAAAGACACCCGCATGTCGCTGGGAGTGAGTTACAAATGGTAGACTGCCTGCACTGTCATTTTGGATTACGCTAATGCGCCTGCCGATTCTCCCACTCTTGTTGTTACCCTTTGTTGAGCTGTGGCTGATGATTGTTATCGGCAGTGAAATTGGTGCGTTGGCGGTGATTGCCTGGTTGGTCGGGATGATTATTGTGGGGCTCAATTTGCTGCGTTATTTAGGTGCATCCAGTATGTTGCGCGCAGCTCAAGGTGTGCGTAGTGGCGGGGCGGTGCCTGCACAGTCGCTAGCCGATGGCTTATTCAAAGCCGTTGGTGCGGTACTGTTGATCATTCCCGGGTTTATCTCCGACGTGGCGGCAATACTCTGCTTTATTCCCTGGGTGCGTAAATGGCTACTCCGCCGTTGGCTGGCGAAAATTGCCGCCAATAGCCAGGCTTTCGGCGCTAACCCGTTTGCATCGGGGGTTTTCAGGCGCACATCCGGGGGGTATCAAGAAGGCAATGTGTACGAACACCAAGGGCCTGCGAATACCAAGAGTGACCCGGCAGAAGAGGCGATCCTGATCGATCAACGCCCCGAATCATCGCCAAAGGATTCTCCATCCACAAAGCGCTGAAATCTATTCAAGCCAGAATCCAGTTGAACCAGAACCTATCCGGTACCAGAAATGGCTTAAAGCCGGGATATCATAAATTTTCTCTACCCTTCTGTTGAAATCCTTAAACCCAACCCCACATAGGTGTCACCGCTTTTAGGTCACCGCCCTTGTTTAAGACTAAGGGGGGAAGCCCCTGTAAAACGGTGGCCTTAACTGATGGCCTTGAAACTTTCCGGGCTGTCCTTATATGTCATCACGCGGATCACATTGCTCCCACTCTTGATGCCTTGCTCATGTGTAGAGTGTCGGGTGATGGGTTCCGCGAGTGTTTAATCTGTTTTGTTAGGAGACAAAGTTCCATGAAAATTCGTCCGTTGCATGATCGTGTTGTAGTTCGTCGCAAAGAAGAAGAAACCAAAACCGCTGGCGGCATCATCCTGTCTGGCGCAGCGAAAGAAAAGCCGAATCAAGGTGAAGTATTAGCCGTAGGCAATGGCCGTGTACTGGCGAGTGGTGAATTGCGTCCTCTGGATGTGAAAGTGGGTGATGTAGTGGTATTCGGCAAATACGCTGGCAGCGACACCATTACCATCGACGGTGAAGAACTGGTCATCCTGAGTGAATCCGATATCAAAGCGGTTCTGGTGTAATTCGAATATCTGATTCGAATGCCAAAGAATTTAACGTGAGACCGCAATAGCCGGTTTCCATGTGTTAACAAAAGACTGTAGGAAGTGAAGATATGTCAGCTAAAGAAGTGAAATTTGGTGATAGCGCACGTCAACGTATGTTGGCCGGTGTAAATATTTTGGCCGATGCTGTTAAAGCAACCCTTGGCCCAAAAGGCCGTAACGTTGTGCTGGAAAAGTCTTTCGGCGCACCAACCATCACTAAAGATGGTGTTTCTGTCGCCAAAGAAATTTCCCTGAAAGACAAATTTGAAAACATGGGCGCACAAATGGTGAAAGAAGTTGCGTCCAAAGCATCTGACGATGCGGGTGACGGTACTACTACTGCAACCGTTTTGGCTCAAGCAATCGTTAATGAAGGTTTGAAATCGGTTGCTGCGGGCATGAACCCAATGGACCTGAAGCGCGGTATTGATAAAGCGATTACCGCTGCTGTTAAACACGTGCAATCTATTGCTGTTCCTTGTGCGGATACCAAGTCTATCTCTCAAGTAGGTAGCATCTCTGCTAACAGCGATACTTCTGTTGGTGAGCTGATTGCAGAAGCCATGGAAAAAGTAGGTAAAGAAGGTGTTATCACCGTTGAAGAAGGTACCAGTCTCGAAAACGAGCTGGACGTAGTAGAAGGTATGCAGTTTGATCGTGGCTACCTGTCTCCTTACTTCATCAACAATCAGGACAACATGAGCGTTGAGCACGATCACCCGTTCATCCTGTTGGTCGATAAAAAAATCTCTAACATTCGCGAATTGCTGCCGGTGTTGGAAGGCGTTGCCAAGTCAGGCAAACCACTGGTAATCGTTGCGGAAGACGTTGAAGGCGAAGCGCTGGCTACTCTGGTAGTAAACAACATTCGCGGCATCGTGAAAGTAGCTGCTGTGAAGGCTCCAGGTTTCGGTGATCGTCGTAAGGCTATGCTGCAAGATATCGCCGTACTGACTGGCGGCACTGTGATTTCTGAAGAAGTGGGTCTGGATCTGGAAAGCGCAACTTTGGAGCACTTGGGTACTGCAAAACGCGTCACCATGAACAAAGACAACACCACTATTGTTGATGGCGCTGGTAATGCGGACGAGATCAAATCTCGCGTACAACAAATCCGTGTACAAATCGAAGAAACTTCTTCTGATTACGACCGTGAAAAACTGCAAGAGCGTGTAGCGAAATTGGCTGGCGGCGTTGCAGTAATCAAAGTGGGCGCAGCAACTGAAGTTGAAATGAAAGAGAAGAAAGCACGCGTTGAAGACGCCCTGCACGCTACCCGTGCTGCGGTAGAAGAAGGCGTGGTTCCAGGAGGCGGTACCGCTCTGATTCGTGCAGTGGCTGCTATCGCTGACCTGAAAGGTGACAACGAAGATCAAAACGCAGGTATCACCATCGCGCGCCGTGCAATGGAAGCGCCTTTGCGTCAAATCGTTGCTAACGCCGGTGATGAGCCATCGGTCGTTGCTGATTCCGTGAAAAAAGGCACCGGTAACTTTGGTTACAACGCTGCAACTGGCGTATATGGCGACATGATTGAAATGGGTATTCTCGATCCAGCTAAAGTAACCCGCACTGCATTACAAGCTGCTGGTTCTATCGCTGGTTTGATGATCACCACTGAAGCAATGGTTGCTGATTTGCCAGAAGATAAGCCAGCTGCTGGTGGCCACGATATGGGTGGCATGGGTGGTATGGGCGGCATGATGTAATCAACGCGCTCAATCGTTACGGCCCCTAGTGGGCCGTAATTGTTTTCAGCGATTGGTTTTCCCATTTTTTTGCAATCGCGAATTTTTAGTAAGCGAGTCTGTGTTTAGTTGTTATTATTTGCTACCAGATTTTTTTAACAGAGATTGAATCTATACAACCGTGAACTAGGAGAAACATCATGGCTTTTGAATTACCTGCACTGCCTTACGCCAAAGACGCTCTGGCACCACACATTTCTGCTGAAACCCTGGATTATCACCACGGTAAACACCACAAAGCCTATGTGGATAAACTGAACACCTTGGTTCCAGGTACTGAATTTGAAGGTAAAAGTTTGGAAGACGTTATTAAATCGTCTACTGGCCCAGTGTTTAACAACGCCGCGCAAATCTGGAACCACACTTTTTACTGGAACTGCTTGAGCCCTAATGGTGGCGGTGCGCCAACAGGTGCAGTTGCTGATGCGATCACTAAGGCATTTGGATCTTTCGATAAATTCAAAGAAGATTTCACCAACTCAGCTATCAACAACTTTGGATCTTCGTGGACTTGGTTGGTAAAAAAAGCGGACGGTTCTGTTGCGATTGTGAATACCAGCAATGCCGCTACTCCGCTGACTGATGCATCCGTGACTCCAATTTTGACTCTCGATTTGTGGGAGCACGCGTACTACATTGATTACCGCAATTCACGTCCAAACTACATTGGCGCTTTCTGGTCGCTGGTGAATTGGGAATTCGTGAACGCTAACTACGCTAAATAAAGGCTAGTGCGATTTGCAGAAAAAACGGGCTTTAATGCCCGTTTTTTTATGGCCAGAATAAAATGACTGGCCTATGTTTGTGGAGGCCAGTGCTATAAAATGCGACCACATATTGTTCGCTGGTTGGCGAACTTTTCTCACTGCATCATCGAAGGTAACAGTTGTTATGGAACGCAGAGAACCCACATTATCGACAGGCGGAATGTCTGAACCAGCAGAATCCCCGTCGCGTCGCTATCAAGAATCAGAACCTGATACGTCAAATCGCCCAACACGCAGGTCTGCACCTGCTGCTCCCGCGTATGCTGCACCGGCACCTTCCAGTAGTTTACCGGCTATTGCTTTGGTGATTGCGCTGATTGCCGCTGCCGGTGCCGGTTTTCTTGGTTGGCAATTGTTTCAAGCACAAACAATGCTGAAGCAAGCCGATGTACGTATTCAGGGGTTAGAGCAGCAGCTGAGTTTGACATCGGAAGAGTCGAGTGCATCTGTAGTGACCTTACAGTCCAATCTCAAAAAATTGGATACAGAAGTGCGTCGTATTGCTGGTTTGGTAGAGACCAACCGCAAAGCGATTGCTGCGAACACCGAAAAAACAACAGCCGTTACCCGTGATACTGCCAATGCGCTGAAATTGGGTACAGATGCCAGAGCGGGAATTGCGACACTGAAGCAAGAAATTGCTGCTAATAAAGCCGTTGCCGACGCTGCCGCTGTGAAAATTGATGGCATGGCGACCAGTACCAGCCAGCAAACACAAAATGTGCAAAATCTGAAAGAGGCAGTGGATAAGATGCGTTTGGAAATGACGGCATTGGATACGTTAAATAGTCGTATGCGTAACAGTGAAGAAGCTATTTCTGCTATCGATGATTTCCGTCGCAGTACCAATCGCGAAATTCTGCAGATTAAACAACAGTTGAGTGGCGCACCAAAATAATCGTCAATCCCAGAGTTGTCTGTATTCTGGATGTGTAAAAAAGGGGATCGAGTAATCGATCCCCTTTTTTATTTATCAGGTCTAATTATTAGGTTTGAGGTTTAGCGTTTACTCGGCGCTGGGCAAGTAGAGTCGCGCACAATAAGTTGCGGATAAAAGCCTTCGCTTTCTACATCGCGCTTATTGCGGATGGTATCGATTAATAAATTGGTCGCGCGTTCTGCGATGGTCGGGTTGGGTTGTTGCGCTGTTGTCAGGTTTGGCCAGGCTTGACGGGAGAAGGGGCTGTCCTCAAATCCAACTATCGATAATTGTTGCGGTACATCTACACCTTGAATACGGGCGGCAAACAGAGTGCCTGCTGCAATTTCATCGTTACATGCAAAGACGGCAGTCGCTTTTATAGCGGATGACAAAAGTTGACGAGTGCGTTTTACACCGGACTCAAACGAATATTCACCGGGTATTATCAGCTTTTTATCAAGCGGCAATTTATTGGTTTTTAATGCTGCCTTGTAACCTTCCAAACGTTCAATACTCGATTTGTGTGTTTCTTCCCCCCCGAGAAATGCGATGGATTTGTGCCCAAGGTCAATCAGGTATTGGGTAATTTTATATGCCGCTGTACGGTCATCGATGAAAATACAGGGGCCTTTTTTATCGGGCGGTTGTGAGCCGGATAAGATCCGTACAAATGGTAGCTTGCGCTTGCTCAGGGCCGATAATACTTCGGGCATTTCAGATATGGGCGGTGTTAACACCAGTCCACCCACTTGGCTGCGATCAATCATGTTGAGCACTTCATCGATGATGTCATCGGATTTTGAATCGCAAGGGTGAATGACCAGTTCATACCCCTGACGACGACATTCACCTAAAATCCCTTTTTGCATATCAATTACGTAGTTGCTGTTGGGGTTGTCGTAGATAAAACCGATGGAGGATGCCGCACCACGCAGCAAGCGCGCAGATAGATTAGGTTGGTAATTCAGTGCTTTGACAGCCTGCATGACTTTGTCTTGCAGTTCTTGTCCGACAGTCCCTTCTTTATTGATGACTCGCGAAACGGTTTTAAACGATACCCCGGCTAACTTGGCGACATCTTTGATAGTGGCTTTGGATTTGGGCGCGAGTTTATCTGCACTGGTTTTCATAGGTTATTGGGCTTATGAGCAAAATGAGTGGATATGTCGTCGTAGTTGACTGCTAGGGTAGAGCTTAGGCTATACAAGCGCAATAAGTTATCTCGCACTCTTATTGCATTCCTGGGCTGAAAATGGGTGTTTATCAGTGGTGCATGCAAGGATTTGCAAAGAACTTTGCGGTGCATAAAATGAAAATGGCACCATGGGGCTAGTTCAGGGAGCGCTTTATTGTGTACTGGGAGTACATCATTTAACGTAGTTTGTGTTGTGACGGCACTGTCATAGGGACCTTTGCGTTTCAGGTGGTGCATGACTACAAAAATAATGGGGTATCGCAATGAAATACTGGATTTACACGCTTTCTATGGTTGGAGTGCTTTTCGGGGCGCTACCTGCATTTGCCCAACATAACCTTAAACAGTTATGGCAAACACCTGATTTGCCAACGCCTGAATCGGTTTTGTATGTTGCCGATAAAGATGATCCTTATCTGTTTGTATCCCTCATCGATGGTGAAGGTAATGTCGCCGATGGGAAAGGCGGTGTTGCCAAGCTTGCGACCGATGGCTCGGTGATAGAAAAAGACTGGCTTGTCGGGCTCGATGCGCCCAAAGGCATGGCGATATTTGAGAACCGCCTTTATGTTGCTGATATTACTGCTGTAGCAGTGGTTGATATCAAAGCGCAGAAGCTGCTGAAGAAAATCCCAATTGAAGGCGCGGTCTTCTTAAATGATGTGACGGTCAATTCGACTGGGGTTGTCTATGTGTCTGATACGCGTACTAACAAAGTGCACCGGATTGTTGATGATGTTCCCAGCCTCTATCTTGAAAACGTAGCCAATGCCAATGGCCTTAAAGCATTTGGACCCAGTTTAGTTGTCGGTGCAGGCCCTGAATTGCTGTTATTCGGTGCAGATAAAAAACCTCTGGTGCTTGCCAAAGGTTTTGCCCAAGGGATTGATGGTATAGAGATGCTGGCCAAACGCGGTGAATTTATTGTGTCTTGCTGGCCGGGGTTGGTGTATTACGTTTCAGCCGATGGCAAGATCCAGATATTGATCGATTCGCAAGCGCAAAAAATCAATACTGCCGATATTGGTTACGACCCTAATACCAATCAGGTATTTGTGCCGAACTTTTTCAAAAACACCGTCACTGCTTATCAGTTGAACTAACGGTTTATTTATTGTCTGGTGCCGCCTGCTGGAATTGTTGCAGTTGGGCGGCACTGGCCTCTGTCTGGAATTTATCTTTCCATTCCGCATAAGGCATTCCATAAATGTGTGTGCGTGTATCTTCGTAATCCAATTCAATCGCAGCTTCTTTTGCCGCTGCGACATACCATTTGCTTAAACAGTTGCGGCAAAAACCGGCGAGGTTCATGAGCTCAATATTTTGTACATCTTTGCGGCTGTCCAGATGTTCCAGGAGGCGGCGAAATGTGGCGGCTTCCAGCGCTTGTTGGGTTGATGCGGGGAGTTGGTCAATCTTCATGGTGAATTACCTATCGAGCCAGTGAGGAATAATGGGATCTGTATTTTAGGGTTATTCAATGCTTGTGGATATGTCGTCAGCCAGTGAAGCCCTGATATTCAACGGGCATAAATGCGATTAATTCACCATTTTCTTGATCCTCAAATCAACCTGCCTATACTCAAACCGTGCTGGTCATCATGTTATGGTCGAGTTGAATTTTATTTGATCGTTTTTGCCGCTTTAATCTAAACCTTTACCTGTCTGGGGGTTTTTGCGTGAATATTATTTTAGGGATTATTGTTGTCCTGGGGTGTGTGATCGGTGGGTTTGCGATCCACGGTGGTAATCCTATGGCGCTTATGTCGCCGATTGAAGTGATGATTATTTGTGGTGCTTCCTTTGGTGCAATGATTATCGGCAATCCGTTATCAGTCACCATGGGTGTTATTAAATCTGCAGGCGCATTACTGACACCATCTAAATTTAATAAAACCTTTTATCTGGAGATCTTGACCCTTCTATACGACATCCTCAATAAAACCCGCCGTGAAGGTTTGATGGCAATTGAAGGGGATATAGAAGAGCCTGAAAGTAGTCCGCTTTTTGCCAATTATCCGGAGATTATGAAAGACCACCATATCGTGGAGTTTATCTGCGATTACTTGCGCATCATGGTGGCCGGCAATATGGCACCACACGAGCTTGAGTCTCTCATGGAGCAGGAGTTAGACGGACATCATCAGGAGGCTGCGGTTATTCCGGGTGCAATTCAAAACGCGGCGGATGGTTTACCTGGCTTCGGTATTGTGGCGGCAGTGTTGGGAGTGATCATCACCATGGGGAAAATCGGCGGCCCAGCGGGTGAAATTGGTGCTGCGGTTGCAGCAGCGTTGGTGGGAACCTTGTTGGGGATTTTGTTTGCTTATGGATTTATCGCTCCTTTTGCATCTTATTTAAGTGGTAAAAACCGCGATGAGTCACGCGCTTATGAATGTATCAAGGCGGTGTTGGTTGCATCAATGAATGGTGTACCACCGCAAGTTGCAGTTGAGTTCGGTCGCAAAGTGTTATTTCACAGTGTCCGCCCCAGCTTTAAAGAGCTGGAAGAACAATATCGCGCCAAGAGATAACTCGTTAAGGCATTTGCAAGGTAATTGTCGATGGAAAAGGGCGCGAACCAGCAACCTCTCATTATCAAAAAGAAGAAAGGGCATGGGCATGGCCATCATGGTGGCTCATGGAAAGTGGCGCTGGCAGATTTTATGACGGCGCTGATGGCGTTTTTTTTGTTGATGTGGCTTTTGGGCAGCACATCACCTGAAGAGCAGAAAGCGATTGCGGCGCACTTCAATGATCCCGGTAGTAAATATGTTGTGGGAGAGGGTGGAGCTGACCTGGGGTTGATTAATCAGGATACGCCACTGGAAATGACGCAGTCAGATAGCCCCAATGATGAGCGCGCCAATGATCAGTCTGTTGCACAGGATTTATCAGAAGAACAGCTGCAAAAAGAAATTGAACGCATAGAAGCGCAGCAGCTGGAAGAATTGAAAAAACAATTGGAAACAGAAATTAACGCGTTGGATTCTGTGTTCCAGCAAATAAAAGACCAGATCCTGATTGATTTTACTGCGCTGGGTTTGCGTATCCAGATTGTTGATAAAGACCAGCGTCCTATGTTTGATGTGGGAAGCGCGAATCTGCAAAAGTGGTCGTCTGATGTCTTGCACGCGCTGGCACCGATTTTGAATAAGGTACAAAACAAAATCAGCGTTACCGGCCATACCGACTCAACACCTTACGGAGCAGGTGCGACTTACACTAACTGGGAGTTATCGGCTGACCGTGCCAATGCAGCGCGCAGAGCATTGCTGGAAGGTTCTTATCCCGAGGCTAAAGTGGCAACGGTACAAGGTATGGGATCAGCTGCGCCCTTGGTGATTGATAAACCCAACGAGCCGATCAACCGCCGTATAGCCATTATTGTGCTGAAAAAAGCAGTTGCTGATGCGCTTGGCAGTGGTGTCGGTATTGATAGCAGCCAACTGATGAAAAGCGGTGATACTTTTGCACCACCTGCACCGGTTGAACCCGCGCAACGGTTTTTATCGCCAGCAGAAGTTGACGATGCAATCGATGCGGCTAGCTCACAGTAATAGGTAAATGTGTGTTATCCGAAGATAAAAAAAACGGGCTGGAAATCCAGCCCGTTTTTTTTATGGGTTCACGCATGATTGCTTACTGGTGATGCCAGTAGCTATGCATGATTAGTGCTGATGCGATTCCTTCGGTTGGTCACCCTTGCCCATGCGTTGCAGCACATGGGTTGCCATACCGCTCGCTAATTGCTGCTCACTCAGGAATATTTTGCCGATGTTTTCTTTCATCCACAGATCAGCTTCTTCTTCGTTGTGAGTACGGATCACAATTTCAATTTTAGGATTCAATGTGCGTGCGGTTTCAACCATTTGTCGCACATGAAAAGTGTTTGACGTTGCTGCAATGAGCATGCCTGCTTTGGCTATATGCGCTTGGATCAATACATTAGGATCAGCGGCATCGCCACACACGGCCGGAATATTATTTTTACGCAGTTTCTCGACTATTTCGCGATTGGTATCAGCCACCACATAGGGAATTTGTTTTTCATCAAGCATACGGGCGATGCGCTTGCCAACACGCCCATAACCCACAAGTACGGCTTGGCCTGATAAAAAAACGTCATCGGTACTCATGGGCAATACGGCAAGTGGATCGTCGCTGGCTTCAAGCGAGCGCGCGTAAGCCGAGCGTGCACGCAACCATTTTTGCAATGGCTCGATACAGGTAAAGATCAGCGAGTTTAATGCGATGGAAACGAGCGCCCCTGCCAAAATTAAATTTTGCGCACTGGACTCCATCAGCCCCAGGCTCATGCTCACGCTGGCCAGGATGAATGAAAATTCGCCGATCTGCGCGAGGCTCGCACCCACAATCAATGCGGTATTAAGCGGATAGCGAAACGCCAATACCAATGCAACGGCGACAATCGTTTTACCAAACATAATGATCGCAACAACGGCGAGTACTTTAAGTGGTTCAGTCTGCAGGATATTAAAATCGAACAGCATGCCGACAGAAACAAAAAACAACACAGCAAACGCATCGCGCAGTGGTAGTGAATCATCTGCTGCCCGATGGCTGAACTCTGACTCGCGCAGCATCATGCCCGCAAAGAATGCGCCCAGTGCAAAAGAAACATCGAATAGCGCAGCCGATCCATAGGCAACCCCGACTGCTGTGGCAATGACGCACAAGCTGAATAATTCGCGCGAACCAGTACCGGCAACCCACCATAACAATTTCGGTAACAAACGTTTTCCGACAATCAACATGAATGCAATAAAGGCAACCACTTTGCCGATGGTAATCAAAATGGTGAGGGTAAGGTTGTCATTCACGGGGGCATGGCCGTCGCCGTTATGGCCGCCAAGCAAAACTGCAAATGCGGGTAGCAACACCAGCACCAGCACCATCACCAGATCTTCAACTACGAGCCAGCCGACGGCGATTTTTCCGTTGATACTGTCAATTACCCCGCGTGCTTCCAATGCTTTAAGTAAAACCACCGTACTGGCGACCGATAAAGCAAGGCCGAAGACCAGCGACTCTCCCAAACTCCAGCCCCACCATAAGCCTGCACCTGCGCCGAGGGTTGTTGCTGCTGCGATTTGTACCAGGGCACCGGGAATGGCAATGCGTTTTACCGCGAGTAAATCATCAATCGAGAAATGAAGACCGACACCAAACATCAACAGCATGACTCCGATCTCGGCCAGCTGTGCGGTTAGTTCCATATCGGCAACAAACCCAGGTGTATAAGGGCCAACAATAATGCCTGCAATCAGATAACCAACCAAAGGTGGCATACGCAGACGGGTTACCAGAAAACCGAGGATCATGGCCAAGCCAAGGCCTGCGGCAATGGTGGTGATGAGGCTGATATTGTGGGGCATAGTGATG
Source organism: Cellvibrio sp. UBA7661 (assembly GCA_002483365.1). GTDB lineage: Bacteria > Pseudomonadota > Gammaproteobacteria > Pseudomonadales > Cellvibrionaceae > Cellvibrio. The sequence continues at coordinate 85,612 of DLHT01000005.1, read as the reverse complement.
TGCGCCTTTGCTAGGTCGTTAATTTCTCTAAGTCATTGATTGTTCAGGGGAACTATATAATTTCAGATAAAAGTGATGCAATCGGCAAATGCAAACTTTGCATTTTCTTGCATTAGTTTTACGGCCTTTTTCGGTTGGTGGGATTGAATAGCCGAGCCTGCAGCCCCAAGTTGCCCAAGTTCCTTTTATGTAGTTCCTTTTATGTAGTTCCTTTTGTGTATCTATTGGGCATCTTGCCCAGATCACATTCTTTTCACTGTATCCACGGGAGAAATCCATGTTTTACGAACTTACAGTCGTGCAATTCACCAAGGCGCTTAATAACCTCAATGCAATCCTCGACAAGGGCGCAGCTTATGCCGAGGCTAAAAAATTCGACGTATCAGTGCTGTTGAATTCCCGCTTGGCACCGGATCAATTTAATCTTATCCGTCAGGTACAAATTGCTTGCGATACCGCCAAGCTGGGTGTTGCACGTTTAACAGGAAAAGTGGAATCCGCACCGGTGCACCCGGATACTGAAACCAGCCTGCCGGAATTGAAAGCGCGTATCCAATCGGTGTTGGATTATCTTGCCGGATTCACACCGGACGACTTTGCCGGTGCGGCAGAGCGCCATATCAGCCAGCCGCGTTGGGAAGGTAAATATCTCACCGGAACTGAATTTGCGATCCAGCATGCCATTCCAAATATTTACTTCCATCTCACGACTGCCTACGCAATTCTGCGTCACAACGGCGTTGATGTAGGCAAAAAGGATTATCTTGGAAGCATGCCTTACAAAAGCTAATATGGCGCGCTAACTCTCCTTGTTTTTACTAAGGATAGGATTGCCAATCAGTCTGCGTGTCGGCGGTAGTTGTAATGGTTACTGTCGGCACGCGAAGATAAAAAGAAATAAGGATGCGCGCCCATGTCTGAAGATCGTCTGGATATTTATTTACTGAATGACCCCCTGCCAGGAACCGAGCGTTCCGCACTGGTGCGCAACCTTGCCGCCACGTTTAAAAAAGATGTTCCCATCATTGAAAAGATGCTGCGTAAACCGCGTAGCCTGCTCAAAGCCAATGTTGATGCTGCCACCGCAGCCAAATACAAAAATGCTATCCACAAAGCGGGTGGCCAATGCGAAATTGTTGCGCATGGCGAACAGTTATTTCCCAGTGATGCGCTTAGCCCTGTCGCACCGCGGCCAGCATTAACGGTTGCGCCGGTTGAGGCGACGGCATTAACCCCAGCGGTTGATAACTCATCTGCAGCGGAGTCTTCATTTACCGATAGTGCCCCTAACGATAGTGCTCCGCATCAACAATCTGCATCGCCTTATTCTGCACCTGCAACCAATGCACATCCGGTGCGGGAATATTTTTGTTACAACTGCGGGCGCGGAATCGCAGCTGGCGTGGCGTATTGTCCTTATTGCCATGCAAAACAAGTGCAGCTCAATAGCAAAGACAAAACGACCGCAGGGCTGCTTGCGTTTTTCCTGGGTGGTTTTGGTATTCACCGTTTTTATTTGGGGCAGTGGTGGGGTGTTTTTTATCTGCTGTTTTGGGTTACCTGGATTCCCAGCATTATTTCCTTTTTTGAAGCCTTTGTGTTTTGGTTTACATCGCGCCAAACATGGCAACAAAAATACGGGCAAGTACCCGCTGCCAGCACAGGGTTCAAAGTTGCAATCGGTGTTGCGTGTTTTATCGGTTTTATATTTATTGTGGGAATTCTTGCGGCGGTCTCCCTGCCTGCGTATCAAGATTACACCGCGCGTTCCAAAGTGCATGCCGGTTTGCCGCTGGTAAACCAAACCCGCGATAAAGTCACTGCGGTGATTCAGGAAAAAGAGTTTTATCCCAATGAAAATGTGTTGGCTGGTTTGCCCGATAACATCAGCAATGAATTTGTCAGCGCCATCACACTGAGTGAAGATGCACAAATGATTGTGGAGTTCCGCATTCCGCATTTGGAAAAAACCAGACAGAACATCATCATCTGGACACCGGTAGAAGAAGACGGCGACATTATCTGGAGCTGTCTGGGTGGATCAATGCCGGATAAATACCGTGTGCCTGAATGCCGCGGCGGTAGTGGTGCAGTGACAGTGCAACCGGAGACAAACCGCAATGCGTTAAGAAAGCGTATGTACAGCGACGATAAACGTGTGTCCTTAACGGTGCCGGATAATTGGAAAGGGGATCGCAACTTGAATGATGTTGCGATTCTGGGAGTTTCCAATCAAATCGGTGAAGTTTATGCGATTGTGATCGATGACAATAAAAGTGATTTTGATGCGTCGCTCACACGCAGTGATTATTTGGATATACACATTCGCAATATGGAAGAGACTGTGAAGGATTTTCATCGTGTCAGCACCCCAACCGCACTGCAGGTTGGTGGCTTGCCAGCGGAGCAGCAAGTTGTGGCAGGCTTGTCTGAAAATGTAAAAGTGACTTATTTGTTGACTACCATAGAAAGTGATACCCATTTTTATATTGTTTATGCATGGACGTTAACGTCCCGCTTTGAACAAAATAAAGCGTTGCTAAGTAAAGTCAGTGCGAGTTTCAGTGTGAAAAAACAAGGAGGCCAATAATGATTAATCCATATGAAGCACCACAGTCAGAATTAACGTCTGAAACGGGAGTGTTGCGAAGGAAAATAGGCTGGAAAATATTTTTCTGGATATTTCTACCCTTGGTGTGCTTGTCGCTTTGGTCTGTTTTTGCTGATGCGGGGTCCAGTATCGTCGATAAATGTGGTGAATTGATTGTTTATACAGTGATAACACTGGGTGTTTTTGGTTTTGCGCACAATAAAAAAATTATATTCAGTAAGTTCTGGCGATATTTCATACCTTGCGCGATTGCTTGGGATGCTTATACGTTAATTACTCAGGACTGGAGTGTATTTTCTGAAGGCGACAATGTGGTATATATACTCATCTCAATAACGCTCTTGTGTTTAGGTACGTTACTGTTTATGCAATATTACGCTTTATATCAATATGCTTTTCACTCCAAGGAAATCTGGGATAAATAATTAATAAAAAATGGCGCTCAATGAGCGCCATTTTTATTTGCGATGTAAATAGATTGTTACTTGGCGATTTTCGCCTTTCTTACCAACTGTACAAACTCGGTGCGATAACCGTACTCATCTTTGCCTTTGTTGGCTTGCGCAAGCGCAATAACATTGTCGTAAGTGAAATTGCCAGCATAGTGGCTGCCGCGCAGCAGCTGTGCAAAACCCGCAACAGCGATAGAAAAATTCACTTCTTGCTGATAAGCAGAGTTTTCCTCCAGTAATACGTTTTTCTCGATAGGTGTTTCAATCAGTTTTGATTGGTCTGCGTTCGGTAATTTATAACGCAAACGTAAAAAGGCGTATTCGCTGTTGTTGTCTGCATCAACCTTGATCGCTTTTTGGTAGCGGCTTTCTTCCAGTAATCCACTTTTCGCACCAACCGGGGTAATTTCATAAATGGCGGTGACACGTTGTCCCGCACCAATTTCGCCAGCATCGACTTTGTCGTTGCTAAAATCTTCGCGGTTAAGCGCGCGGGTTTCGTAGCCAATCAGGCGATATTCTTTTACCGTATTCGGATTGAATTCCACCTGGATTTTTACATCTTTGGCGATAGGAAATAAATTCGATGTCGCTTCAGTGACCAACACTTTTTGCGCTTCGCTGAGGGTATCGATATAGGCTGCGGTACCATTGCCGTTTTGTGCCAGGGTTTGCATCATTTCGTCCTGATAATTGCCTTGGCCAAAACCGAGTACAGATAAATAAATGCCTTTTTCGCGTTTGCGCTCAACAAAATCCTGCAGCGCTTCATCGCCGGTTTGGCCGACATTAAAATCGCCATCGGTGGCGAGAATAATGCGGTTGACACCCTGCGCATTAAAATTTGCTTCCGCTAATTGATAGGCGAGTGCGATCCCTTCGGCTCCTGCGGTGCTGCCACCTGCCTGCAAATTATTTAATGCAGCAAGAATTTTATTTTTTTCTTTTACCTTGGTTGGCTCAAGTACAGTGCCTGCGGCACCGGCATACACCACAATGGCAATAGTGTCGTCGGGTTTTAACGTATCCAGCAACAAGCTCATGGATTGTTTTATCAGCGGCAATTTGCTGGGTTCATCCATAGAGCCGGAAACATCCAACAAAAACACCAGATTCGATTGCGGGATTTCACTCGCCGCTAATTGATAACCCTGAATGCCGATGTGAATTAATTTATTTCCTGCTTTCCATGGCGAATCCACTACTGTGGTGTAAGTTGCAAAGGGTGTTGTACGGTCTTTGGGCGCAGGGTAGGCGTAATCAAAATAATTAATTAATTCTTCGCTACGCACCGCGTCCTTTTCGGGTAATTGACCGTTATTGAGCATGCGCCGCACAAAACTGTAAGAGGCAGTATCCACATCAATTGAAAATGTCGAGACCGGATTTTCGCTAGTAGCCACAACGGCGTTTTCTTTGAAATCTTCAAAGCGATCGCGGAATTCTTGTGGCGGTTGCATATTCACCTGATCAGCCAGAGCAGCAGGCGCTGCACTTACCATTGCTTCGCGCATTTCTATCGGCGCAACTGGCGCTGTTTTAGCGGCGGCTGCGGTTCGTCCCAATTCTTGCGAGCGCGCTAATGTTTGACGAACACCGGTGACGACAATCTCTTCTTTGGCTTCTTGTTCTTGTTCTTGTAGTGCAATGCTCGCCATAGGTTGTGCGGCAGATTCCGTTTGGTTATCGGCAATCACTATTGGTTGGGATTTCTTGGCAGAATCCAGTGCGATGGATTCTTGAAGCGGTTGCTCACCTGAGTGGATAACAAAATGTTGGGTAAATGTAAGCCCTGCAACAACGGCGAGACTGGAGGCGGCAATAGCGGAAAGCAGCGCCGGTTTTTGCCAAATAGAACGGTTATCAACATTGGAATGACGCATGGGTTCGCTCCCGTGGTGGTTGGTGTCACGGGTAAGACGCAGGCGCTGTAAAAATCCTTGGAGAAGATTGGATTTTTTTTCATCGACCCCGGTTTCTATTGTTGTCGATAAATCTTCCACTACAGATTCGCTGCTGGATGATGCACCTTGTGGGGTGACCTGCTGCGCATCAAACGCTGCCATCGCAGCCGCCATATGGCGCGCTTTGGCATTGGCATCCGGTGCGGGAGCGGGCTGTTGCAAGTGTTGTTGCAGCTCATCGTCATTAATAGGCTGTTTGTTCATAGAGAGGCCTCCCAACGTCCATCGCGCGGTTGAAAATGCTGCAGTTGTTTGCGAATTTCGTGAAGCCGCCAGGACACGGTAGATTCTTTGATCTGCAAGATGCTGGCGGCTTCGGCATGGGTTAGCCCTTCGGCGTGAACCAGAAGCGCGGTTTCCTTAAATCCTTCGGCAAGGGAATCCAGCCATGTCAAAATCTGGTGCAAGTAAATGCCGGTTTCAGCGCTCTGGTCAGGGCGGGCTTCGTGAGTTAACTGGTCGATGTCATCATGCTGATGTCGCCCCTGGCTGCGTTGCCAGTCTTTGGCGCAGTTAACGACTAATCGGTAAAGCCAGGTGCTGAATGCGGCATCAAAACGGAATTGGCCGATACTCTGTGCGAGTTTGATGCAGGCTTGTTGGGTGACATCGTCAGCATCACTGCGATTGCCACACCAGCGGTAGGCAAAGCGATAAAGGGTGTCGTAATAGTCGCTTAAGACCTGTGCAAAGGCCGCGCGGTCACCCGCTTGCGCTGCTTTGATGAGTGCATCTGATGTTGGCGATACCATCCGGTGATCTCGTGTTGGCCGCAAGTGCGGTATATGAAGGCGAAGACATCGAGTTGCGCCACATAATCATGTGGTTCATCTAATAGACGGATTGCGGTGCCGAATCCTTGGGCGGTTTTGGTTTTATTTTTCTACCGTATTTTATTTTTCTAAAGTGTTTTCGGATGGCAATTGCCAATTAATCTTTGGCACTAGCACACGGCGCTTTTGCAGCGCGCAAATTTGTTTGAACAACCACAACCGCCAGCGCACGGCAAAACCCGGTGTGAGCCCGCCCGCCAGAATGGAATTGATCGCCTGTGGCAAACGCAAGGTTGGGCGCGGCGACATAAAGACCTCGCAGGCTTCATCGTCGTAATAAGCATCAATCAGTTGGCGCATATAGCCAATCCGGGTTTTCATCGCGTTGGTGTAGCTGGCATAAAGCCTTGCTTCTGCGCGCGCAGAGGGCGGCTTTGCTATTGCTCCGGCGATTTTATCGGCGGCGAGCACCCCTGATTCAAGCGCGAGATAAACGCCAGAGGAAAAAACCGGGTCGATAAAGCTTGCTGCATCACCTGCAAGCAAGCAGTGGTTCCGGCCAAAATCAGTGTGGGAAAAGCTGTAATCAGACTCAATACGATACTCACCCACTGCGTTTGCGTGCGCTAACGCCTGCGTCAGAAAGGGGGATTCGCCGACCTTACGCCAGAACAGTGACTCCCAGGGTTCGCCCGCCTGACGGCCGCTATTTTTTTGCAGGACAACACCAACGGAGGTAACCGTGGGCGAGATGGGAATTGCCCAGAACCAGGCATCGCTCAGGCGCATGACGATAATGTCGCCAGCCATCTCCCCTTGGTCGCGCACCATGTGTTCAAAGTGATTAAACACCGCCATTCGTCCGGGGTAGGGCAAGGGGGATTTTTCCAGCTTCATTGCCCGCCCCATCACACAATGCCTGCCGCTGGCATCGATCACCCAGTCAGCAGTAAACGTGGTTGTTTGACCCTGGTGTTCGGCTTCAATGCGCCAATGGGTACCGGTGCGGGATACGGTGGTGACACGGCATTCTTCCTGAACCTGTGCACCCAGTTGTTGGGCGTGGCGCAGGAGGATTTCATCAAACCGGGCGCGCTCGACTTGATAGGTCATATCCAGGCCGGGAATCCAGCCTTGTGCAAACACGTTGCGAACTGTGCGCGAGCGGTCAGCGAGGGTAAATTGGGCACCGCGTTTCTCAATAAAACCGGCATTGGCGATCTTGTCCCACACGCCAATTTTTTTCAGTATGTGGTTGCCATTGGGGAGAAGTGATTCGCCAATATGGAAGCGGGGAAATTTTTCGCGTTCCAGTACGAGGGCATGAATACCTTTTTGCGCCAGCCTGGAGGCTGCAACGCTCCCGGCGGGGCCGCCGCCAATAATCACCACGCTGTGATGCGGGCATATAGAAGTGAATATTGGCAGCGCGAGGGAGGTCATCGTAAAACCATTACATCCGTTATCAGTTAAGTGCGCTCAATTGCATGTTTTTGCTGATATCGCCGGCCACATTATTGACCCAGCTCAGGTAATTGCGATGGATATAGCGCTTACCGTCTTTTTCTTTGTATTTCAGGTTTTCGCTGGATACGTACTCAATGCGCACTTGTTTCAGATCGTGGTAAATCGCGATACGGGCAGAGTGTGAACGAATATTGAGGGTTGCATCAATCTTGCCCTTGCTTTCGCCGCTCACAACCCAACCGCGACTAACCAATGCGCGCTTGATGTCGCTGGTGATTTGGACTTCGGTGATTCCGGCAGGTACAGCAATAGGGTCAGGATTGACCAGCAAGGGGGCGGCTTGCGCCGACAGGGAAAACATAAGGGCGATCGATGTCAGGACGGACCAGAGGATATGTTTCATAAGTAACTCCTTGTGAGTGTTGGTTAATTCGGGGAGGTGCATGGCCAGAAATGCACGGACGGCAGTATAAGCATCGATTCTCACTAAATCGAGCGCACCGTTCAGCCCAAGGTTTGTGCAGCGCTTATCGATTCAGTGCAGGTTTCCAATAGACATAAGAATTAGCCAGGCAATTGTCGATTTTATTTACAGTCGTTTTGATTTTGTGTGACACGGTTATCTTTATTTTGATGATTTTGATGGGGATTTTATCTTTGGTGTGTTTTTTGCTTACATTAAATTGTTGATTTGCATGCCACCTGCGCCTTAATACGCTAGTGCCAATGCCGCATCCATTTTCCAAAGGAAATTCCTATGTCAATCAAGTCTGTTTATGTTCGTGTTGCTGGTGTGATGGCGGGTTTGCTGCTCGCAGTCAGCGCAAACGCTAATTTGATCGTGAATGGCGGGTTTGAAGAGAACAATGTTGCTACTGGCAACTGGGCTTATTTTTCATCGGCCAGTGTAAATGGCTGGGAAGGCGACAATATTGAAATTTGGGATCACTACGGCGGTGTAGTAGCGCCTGAAGGTAATCAACACGCTGAGTTGAATGCCCACCCGTTCGATGGTTCCGTGTTTTCCATCTACCAAAATTTTGCCACCATCATTGGCCAGACATACGATGTGTCTTTTTTCTATAGCGCGCGTGTCAATTCCAATGAGCAATTTCATTTTAGCGCCGGTACCTTGGCTGCCTTGATAAACGATCATGTTGTCGGTAGCTGGAAGCAGTACACCGGCAGTTTTGTTGCTAACAGCACCCTCAGCACCATCACCTTCACAACCTACGATGCAGGTACTTTGGGTAATTTCCTTGATGGTGTTGTTGTGACTGCCAAAGCCAATGTGATCGAATCCAGCCCATTGGTGATGTTGATGATTGGTTTGATTGGACTGGTACTGGCAAGAAGAAAAGCTCGCGCTTGATCAATATTTAAAAATTCACAACAAGGGAGACCTATTTCAGGTCTCCCTTTGTTTTGAGTGGTGCGTTCGCTGAACGTAACTGTGTACGCAACGCTGTTGTTGGTGTTGTTGTAATGAGGTAAGGCAATAGCCTGTTGCCTGTTTTTATTAAAAATGGAAATCAAACATGATTAAATCTTTGAAGGGTTTTGTAGCGGTAGTTGCTTGCGTATTTTCTGTTAATTCTTTCGCTGGCTTGATTACTGATGTTGAGCGTGAAGGTGTTTCTACAGCAGTATCTTTTGGCCAAAGTGTTTCTTGGACTCACAATATTCTTGATACCGGTTTTGCATTGGGTTCTGCAGAAAGTGCAAGTATTGTTATTGAACTCAAAGATGACAAAAATGATCCTTGGTATATGCCGTTTGAAATTGCTTTGGTTCAACTCGGCAATTTCGATATGGAAGATGGCGGTGTAGCTAATCCAACAGTAGCTTGGTTCGGCAACCTGGGCGTTAGCTCACTGGCAAAACTCAATGCCGATGGTACTTTGTTTGTACAAGTGACCAGCACAATGGGTGATTTCATCGTGGGTAAATCAACCCTGAGCGTAATCACCAAAGAAATCAGCGTGCCAGAATCAAGTGGCCTGATGCTGTTTGGTCTTGGCTTGTTAGGCTTGGGCTTGATGAGAAGAAAAGCTCGCGCTTGATCAATATTTAAAAATTCAAAACAAAGGGAGACCTATTTCAGGTCTCCCTTTGTTCTTGGTAGTACGTTCGCTGAACGTAACTGTGTACGCAACGCTGTTATTGGCGTTGTTGTAATGAGGTAAGGCAATAGCCTGTTGCCTGTTTTTATTAAAAACGGAAATCAAACATGATTAAATCTTTTAAGCGTTTTCTGGTTGCAGTGGTCTGCGTTTTTTCAGCTAACAGTTTTGCTGGCTTGATTACCGATGTAGAAAGCTTTGGCGCTGGCCAATATGTTGGCAGCAAGCAGACTTTCTCATGGACTCACAATATTCTGGATCAGGGTTTTGTGTTGGGTTCTGCAGAAAGTGCAAGTATTTTGATTGAGTTCCGTGACGATGACCTGAAAAAAAGTGATGGCCCTGAAAACGCGCACATTTTTTTCGATTTAACTAAAATTACCGGTGCGGATGTGAAACCTGTTACCAGTTGGTTCCACGATTTTTCATTCAGCTCATTAGTAGAGTTAAATGCTGATGGTCTGTTGGTTGTCACGGTGAAAAGTGTTGTGGGTGATTTTTATATTGACAGTTCTACGTTGAATGTTGTGACCAAAGATGCGGTAGCTCCGGCAGTTACCGTATCTGAACCCAATGTTTTGTTATTGCTGGGCTTTGGTTTGTTAGGCCTGGGTTTGGTGAGAAGAAAACGCCAGGCATAATATTGCCCACGTGATAAAACTCGTTGAAAAAGCCGCTCAAAAATGAGCGGCTTTTTTGTGTGTGCTATTCGGGTTGAATAAAAATATTGGCCATTCGTTTAATTACTATAAAAAGATACATAAGAGCGAGCATTTTGTTTGCCGGCTTTTATTGGCTCACTCATACTTGGGCTCCTTTCAGTGGCGCTTTGTCGCGCTGTCTGTTCAACTCCTGTGGTTTGTGGTGCTTTAGATGCAATCATCTCCTGCCAAAAGTGGCTATTTGTTTGTTGCGGGTGCCGTTTTAATCTGGTCTGGTTTTGTACTGGTTTCTCGCATAGGTGGAACCAGTGTGCTGAATGCTTTTGATATTACCGCACTGCGTTTTGGTGTTGCCTCTCTGGTGTTACTGCCGCTGTGGTTATTCTGGAAGCGGGTTCCCTTGTTGAATACCAAAATGTTGTCTCTGGCTTTATCGGGTGGGATTGGTTATTCCGTGACGGTTTACTTTGCCTTTAAGCATGCACCTGCGGCACATGGTGCGGTGCTCATTTCCGGGTTGCTGCCTTTTTTTGTTCCGCTTATGGCGTTTGTTGTGCTGCGTGAGCCTCTGCGCCGCAACCTGCGTGTCGCCTTGCCGGTAATTGCAGTAGGGGTTATTTGTTTGGGGGTGGATATTTTTTCCCGTAGCGAAAATACCTTGCCGGGTGATTTGTTGTTGATTGCCTCCTCACTACTTTGGGCGCTTTACACCATTCTTGCCAAACGCTCCGGTTATGGTGCGTGGGAAACGGCGATTGGTGGCGCGCTTTTATCTGCGTTCATTTTTTTACCGGTTTACGTCGTGTTGCTACCCAAGGCGATAATGACGGCTCCCCTCAACGACATTCTTCTGCAAGGACTTTATCAAGGGGTTGTCGTCGCTGTGATTGCGATGGTGTTTTACATGGCCGCCATGACGAGACTTGGCCCAGCCCGAACCGGTGCCTGTATGGCACTTGTGCCCGCGGTTGCTGGTATAGGTGCATCACTTATTTTGGGTGAGCCGCTAAATGAGTGGTTAATCTGTGGCTTATTGGCAACCAGTGCGGGTGCGTGGCTAGGGGCTAGATAAATATGACTGAATAATTGTGTCTACTGCTAGTGAGTAGTAAATGAGTAGTGAGATATAGCGGCTTTTTAAAATTCAAATTCAATTGCACCTCGCAAATTGTTTTCCGGTGTGTCGGCGTCCAAACCGAATAAAACACCCAGCTCCCAGCGCAATTGTTTACGGCCCGATAATTTAATGATGCCCATAACAGCAGGGCCTGCTGCCCAGTCCTGGTCATCCAAATAAAATTCAAGCGCAGGTTCAATTGCAGCGCTGTAGCGATAGCGAAATTGTGCGCGAAGGGCAGTTTCAAATTCATCTTTTATATCACTGCCGTATTCATATTCGGCAATAGCATTGGCGGTTGCTACCCAGCGGTTAGCTAATTCTTTCTCCCATAAAAGGCCAACAGCAAACTCATGGCTATTAATGTCTTTGGCGGTACCTGCCTCAAATAATAATCCCCAGTCTGCCCAGTATTCGCCTTGTTCGGTCAGTTGCCATTTGGCCTCAAATTCATAACCGCGAATTTGTTCACCATCATGGGTTATTGACTCAGTGAGCAGATACACCTCGGTAAATAATTTATCGTTCCATGCATAACCGAACCCTGCGCGGTTGAGTAACACGTTCTCGCCACCGGCATCGCGCAGGGTAAAGCCATATTCCAATTCACGTTCACCTTGTTCCACGTAAGGGTGATAAACGCGATTCATTTCTGCATGAATGTGCGTTGTACTTAGCGTGCTTAACAGCAGCACTATCAGTAGTGGTGTCTTACGAATAATTGATTTACACATGTGTATTAACTCGCGAGCGCACTAATCGCCACATACTGGCGAGCAGAATGGGCGCAACAGTGAATAAATAAAAAATGCCCTGAACAGGTGCCGGGCGGGAATCGTAGCCGACCAGTGCATAAAGCAATTCGCCCAGCCAGGAGTGTTCATCAATCAGGAATGAGCTATCCCACAAAGGCAGGCCTGAATCAAGCAGCCCAATTTGCATTAACTGTTTGGCCACTTGCATAGAGAGTCCACCTGCAAGCAGTGTAATAACCACTAAAAAAACAGGGAGAAAATATTTTTCCCGCATAAATGCAAACACATAATAAATAATTGCCCCCAAGCTCATGCCAATGCCGGTGCCTATTGCTGCTCCCATAAGCGCGGATGACATAGCATCCGGATTGTGGGTAAACGCAGAAAGATAAATCCAAATTTCAGAACCTTCCCGCATCAGTGACAAGCTGACGATAATGACAAATAAGTTGTGAAATAATCCGGTGCGATTTTTTGCCAGTATTCTGGAGGCCGATAAATTTGTTGCGGGAGTAAATAATAATGGCAGGATTAATAGTGCCAGTGCGATAAGGCTCAGGATAACAGCTGCATATAATGCGGCATTCAATAATTCTTGCCCCATTCCTTCCATTGCATCGGCAATATCATAGGCAAAGTGAGCGAGTAGCCAGGAGCCCAGTATGCCTATCGCCAGCGCAAAAAAACTCCAGCGATAATGAAACTTGAGTTTATTGCCAAGTGCCAACAGCAAGCTAAGAATTAATGCTGCCTCAAGCACTTCACGCAAAATGAGCAATACGGCATCGAGCATATTAGTTCTCCACCCGAATGATACCTTGCGCTGTTTTTGGATTGAACTCACCAAAAAATGGATAGTCCCCCGGAATTAACGGGCCAATAAAGATAATCGCTTTGGCACCACCCATAATCACTTTTTCACGGTTGAGCTCATAACTTTCAAACTCTTCCGGCGTGGCATCGCGGTTGATCACAATTAATTTCACTTTGGTATTGGCTGGAATCACCAATTGCGAGGGATAAAATAAATGCTCACGTATTTCGATAGTAAATGTAGGGACTTCTGCGTTGGCTGCTGTGCAGAACAGAGCAAAAGCCAAGAGCGTACTAGTGATTATCCTGTTCATTATTCTCTGCCTGATACACGGGTAATGATGATGTTGTGGGCAATCATTTTTCACTTTCCGGCGCGTTAATCGCGGCAAACGTGACCATCACGAGCAAGCCCTGTTCATAACGCGATTGTGTAAGTGCAATATGTGCCGAATGAAGATCTACTACTTGCTGCACAATGGATAAACCCAGTCCGCAGCCAGGGGTTTTGGAATTGTGACGGTCGCCACCCAAACGATAAAACCGGTCAAACACGCGTGCGCGATCCGTATCGGGAATTCCGGGACCGTTGTCCATGACTTCCAGTACAACATCGCGCCCGCGCAACCAGGTATTAACAGCAATGCACCCGCCTGCCGGTGTATATTTAATTGCATTGCCCAGTAAATTATTTAACAGGCTGGTGAGTGCAGCGCGATCACCGGAAATCCAGCATTCGTCGCCTTCAAATTCAATCTGGTGATGCTTTACGTCCAGTGCTTCGCTGTGGTCAACAATTGCCTGCTTGGCTAACTGCGTTAAATTGATCGTCTCAAAATTTCCCATAAAGTGATCGGGCGCAGTGCGGTTGAGCAACAGAATTTGCTCAACCAAATAACTCATCCGCTCAATACCTTGTTTTAATTTCATCACCGATGCTGGCGCAGGATGTAGTTCGTGCAGCAAATTTTCACAGTGAATTTTTAATGCTGCGATGGGGGTTCGCAATTCATGGGCGGCATCACCGGAAAAACGTTTTTCGCGCGCGAAAGATGCATCCAGCCTGCGCAATAAGTCGTTGGCGGATTGTGCCAGTTGTGCCAATTCTTTGGGCGTGTTCTGCTGATCAATACTATTGAGATCGATAGCGCGAAGATCAGTTGCTTCACGCTGTTGTAATTCACGTGCGAGCGTTGTAATGGGTTTTAATCCAACACCCAATATCCACCAAATAATCAAACCAATAATCGGGATCGCCAACACCATTGGATATACAGCTTGCAAAATCATGGATTCAGCGAGCCGGTAACGTTGGTCATCGCGCTCGGCAATAATAAACCAACTTTTTTTATCGGCGCTGGGCGTTACTAATAAATGCCAGCGATAGTTGTTAAAGTTGATAAAACGAAAACCTTCTTCCAGTGGAACAATGAGCTTCTCAGGCATTGCGGCAGAACGTGCAAGTAACTTTCCATCCTGTGATACCCATTGGAATTCCAGCGATGCTTCTGCAGCAATAGCGCGCGCCGGAAAAACGGTGGGAGCAGGTTGCGCTTGTGTGTGGGAAAGTAATTGTGGCAGGGTGTAATTTAATAAGTCCACTTGCTGTAACAAGCGCTGGTTAAACAAACGCTCTGCTTCATCCATGCTGCTTAAATAGCCGCGCAAGGCCGCGGCGAAATTAGCGAGTGTTACTATCGCCAATAAAATGATGACTAAAAATCCACGAATGGATTTCATTGGCGCGGCACCATGTAACCTATGCCGCGCAGGGTGCGGATGAAATTCGGGGGCAATTTTTTTCGCAGGTTGTGGATGTGTACTTCAATGGCGTTGCTCGCCACTTCATCGCCCCAGGAATATAATTTCGCTTCAAGACCTTCACGTGTTTGGATAACGCCAACGTGCTCAACCAAAGCCTTCAGCAACATATATTCGCGCCGCGATAACACCAGGGGTTTGCCTTCCAATAAGACTTCGTGGTGAGCAGTATTGAGGCTCAGTGGGCCGATACTAATCATGGATGAGGTGGCGTTACCCAGCCGCCGTTCGAGCACACGCAAGCGTGCGAGTAATTCATCCAATTCAAAAGGTTTGGTGAGATAGTCATCGGCACCGGAATCCAGCCCGATCACTTTGGCGTGTGTGCTATCCCGTGCTGTCAAAATTAATACCTGCGTCGGCAATTTTTTCTGCCGCACCAGTTTCAATACATCAATCCCGTCCATATCGGGCAAGCCGAGATCGAGCAATAAAATATCGGGCGGTTCAGCAACCACTTGTGTGGAGGCGGCTTTTCCGGTGGCTAACCAATTAACGGTAAAACCTGCCCGCGACAGGGCACTGACTATTCCCTCCGCGAGCAGTTCATTATCTTCCACTAACAGTATTTGCATCGATGTAGTAATCCATCATAAATGTTTTTTTGCCTTGGCCATGGCGGCTTCTATTTCACCTTTACGGCCTGCATCGGCAGATTCACGGCCCGGACGAGGTGCCGCCTTGAGTGCTTTTTCAAATGCAGCCACAGCTTGCTTGTACTCTTTTTGCTCTAACAAATAGTCGCCATAAAAGTAATTGGAGTCTATGCCATCAGGATTATAGCTCAAGCCTTTTAACAGCATGTCTTTGGCTTTTTTGTCATCGCCAAAACCCACAGGCCAGCCGGGTACTTGATAGTAGAGCGAACCCAAACTGGTATAGGCTGAACCGTTCATCGCTGCCGGATCAAGTTTGATGGATTGTTCCAATAATTTTTTTGCTTTTTTCACTTCATCCAGCGCACCCAAACCGCCTTTTGCACCGGCGTAAGTGGAGCGGATAATTGCTTCCCAGATGAAGTAAGGCGCAGTGTTATTTGCCTTGCGCAACTGTTCTGCCTCTGCAACCAAACTCACAAACGCTTTTTCCTGATCGGCTTCCGGCGTTTGGTATTTAATGTCGGCCCAGCGAGTTTGCAGGGTTTGGATACCGGTTGTGTCGTCCGCATAACTTACGACAGCAACACAACTGATCATAAACATGGCGATTAATTGCAATAGATTTTTTTTCATGATGTCACCTTTAGGATAAGCGGGTCGAAATAGTGTTAGTGGCTACACCAGCGTCGGGCAATCGCTGCGCATAGCGACGAATAATCGGTAACTGGCCACGCAATGCGTTATCGATAATGCGCGGAAAAATACTGTTGATCCGTAAAAATAATCGCTCTGGCCAGCCGATATTGCGGTCGCGCATGCGTTTGGCTGACAGCATCATTTCCACCTGTGCCGCGACAATATCGGGATCGTCCATCGCATTACCTAACTCGCGGTTCATTGCGCACACTGCATCGCTGTTGATACTGGTATTTGTCGCGCGCGGTGCAAGGTGTGCAACCTGGATATTGCTATCGCCCAATTCGCGCCGCAACGCTTCGCTGAAACCGCGCAATGCAAATTTGCTCGCACAATAAGCGCTGAATGCTGGATACCCCAAGCTGCCAAAACTGGAACCAATATTCAGGATGCGCCCCGTGCTTTTATGCAAAAACGGTAAGCTTAATTGCGTGAGCAAAATCGTGGCGGTGACATTGGTATTGATCAGTTGTGCAATGGCCTCCGGATCACTGTCTTCCAGAAAGCCAAATAAATTGACACCGGCACAATTGATGAGCGCATCCAACGGCTCTTGCAGCGCGAGCAGGGCGGTGCGAATGGTTTCGCGGCCACTGTGTTGGGTAATATCTGCCTGCAACACAAAACCTTCATTCGCTAACACATGCAGTTCCCGTGCTAATGCATTCAGTTGTTCTGTGGAACGCCCCACCAAAATCAAACGTGCACCCTGTGCAGCGAGCCGCCGTGCAATTGCCTGGCCTATACCACCGCTGGCACCGGTTAATAAAATCAGTTTGCCTTTGAGTGTCATTTTGTACTCCTCAATGCGAGAGATTTTTTCACGCTGCTTGTGCAATGCTTTGTTGCTCAATTGAGCGGAAAATATTGCCGTAGAGTGTGAAAAACATTTTTGCTGCATGAACAATATCGTCCTGATCTTTTTGCTCGGTCAGGCCATTCATTAATTTCTCAAAAAACATCATATGTTCCAGATCAAGGCTGCCGTGTGAGCGCAAATACGAAAACGCCTTATTAGGAAGATCCAAGTGTTTTTGAATGATGTCTGCTGCCTGGCTTGCCAGGTTAATGCTCGTACCTTCAAGTACAAACACCATGCCAAAAAAAGCCATAGGGTTATTGCGCATCACGGTATCGTAAGCGTAAGCCACCATTAATTCGGTCGCAGCATTCGGGCGGCCATTGCGCACGGCTTCTTTATCAGCACCGCACGCGGCTATGTCATTTAATATCCATTCCTGATGGCCCAATTCTTCTTCAATATATTCAGCAATAGCTTCGCGGTAATTTTCTTTTTGCGATGGCAAGCGGCTGCCCACTGCCATCAATAGTGGCACTGTATGTTTAACATGGTGATAAGCCTGGGTTAAAAACTCACGGTATTCATCCAGGCTAAATTGACCGAGGCCGATGCAGCGTTGAATGATAGGAGCACTTAACAAGTAATTGCGCTCAGCCTGTGTTTCGTTTTGCAAGCGATCAAAAAATGTCATAAACAACTCCTGGGTGTTGTTGTGAGGAAAATGATTGAGCCGTTGCGTTGGAATAAATCGCCGCAATCGCATTCAGGTATTGGCCAAGAATGGCGGCGCGGCGTAAACGGCCATTGTCAGTCAGTAATTGGTTGGAAGGGGTAAAGGGTTCTGTAGCAAAAATAATTTTTTGAATGCGCGCATAATCCGGTAAATGTTGGTTGATGCTGTGTATGTCCCGGATAATCTGTTCTGCCGTTATTTGGGCAGATGCAGGAACAATGATCGCACTGCAAAAAGGTTGCGAATCGCCAATTACCATCACTTGGGCAATGGAGCGGCAGAGTGATAATTCAGCTTCAATCCACTCAGGCGAAATGTTGCGGCCAAAACTGCTGATCAACAGATTTTTTTTGCGACCAGTGATAAAAATAAAACCGTCATCATCGATAAAACCTAAATCACCGCTATCTAGCCATTCATCGTTTGATAGTGTTTCTTGACCAAGATAGCCGCTGAATACATTGCCGCGAACCATGATGGAGCCGTTATCAATTTTGATATCAACATGACCCAGCGCTTTACCAACGCTGCCAATTTTGTCGGCGACAGGTGAATTCAAACTCACGACCGATGCGCACTCGGATAAACCATAACCTTCATACACCGGTATGCTCATTGCGCGGGCTTGTTCAATTAACGATGCGGGTGTGCGTGCACCGCCGACGGCGATAAATTCCAGTGACGCAGGTAAGGTAAAACCTTTCGCACTGGCGGCAACAAAACCTTGCAGAATTTGCGGCAACACAATCAGGCTATTGGGTTGATAGTGATGCAGCATTTGCAACAGTATGGGCAGTGATAATTGTGAGCTGCCCGTTAACCCCAATGCGCTACCTGCTAACACCACCACACGTTTGCCAAGGTAAAGCGGTACATACACACCGGCCACATTTTCCAGCAATGTGCTCAGCGGTAATAAATTCAAATGTGTGTTGAGGTTGTCAGTGTTGACACCGGAATAGATTCTCTCGGCCAATGCCAGTGCGACATTTTCCAGCGCCGCAGTGGATAAGCACACGCCTTTGGGCGTGCCGGTGGTGCCAGAGGTAAAGGTAATTTTGGCAACAGTGTCGAGCTCCGTCGAATTGTCATGCGCGACTTGTTCATGTACGACGAATTTATCAAGATAAATGGCAGCAACCGGTGAAGTTTTCCGCTCTTCTATATCGGTGACTTGTTCAATATCACCGCACACTAACAGGCAGGGCAATTGCGCCTGTGCGATGACATGTTGCAATTGTGTGCGCGAAAAAAAACGTGGCAGTGGCACCAAGGTGATGCCCGCTTTCCACGCGGCGAGATCGGCAACAATCCACTCGATGGAATTTTCGCCCCACAGGCCAGCGCGGCTAATAGGTTGTTCATGTAACCACGCTGCCAATACCTCAATCTGTGTTGCAAGTTGTGCGTATGTCAGTTGTACATTACCTTGGGTCGTCTGACTGGTAAGTGCAATTTTGTCTGGTGTAGCGGCAGCGTGTTGCGCGATTGCAGTAAGAATTTTATTCATCATTCAGCTCCGTTTTGTTTACACCAGCGCGTGTGGTAGATGCGTTGGCTGCGCGGAATTGTTCGCATATTTTTTCAATCGGGCGGCTGATGGCAGCGACGGTTGCGCGGTACATCGGATTTTTGCGCGCAGCAGCCATCGCGGGGCGGTTATCGCCAAACATGACTTGTGGATTGTTGGTGTAATAGGTTCCCCAACTGGCACCGCCATCGGGCACGCGGCTGGGGTCTGCATCGGCCAGTACAATCGGTGAGTAACGCAAGCGTGCGAGCAACGCTTTCACTTCGCGTGTGCCGGTGAACATCACATAGTGATAACCCAAACGCTCCATCACTTCGCCAATCACAATAAACAGCAACAAACTGCTGCCTTTCCAGGTAGATACCAAGTTGCCAATTTCAATGATCTGGTCGCGCGGAACCTGCAAGCCAAGTTTTTCGCTGATGACCTGTTCAACCGGTGCATCCAGATAGTGTTCCGCAAATACCTTTCCGTTACCGGCAGGTGCCAAGCCGACTGCTGCAGAATATTCGCCACCGCAGCGCAAGCTGATAATGTTGGGCAGAAAGTGCGTGACCTCGGCGTGGTGCACACCGGCAAAGCGGTCGTGAATGTAAGCCTCAACTGCCGCACGCTCGGGTGAGCCGGGGGTTTGCAATCCAAAGCGCGGAATTTTGATCTGTGGCAGGCGTGGCATATGCCAGCTGCTGGAAGGGGTTTCGGTTAAGGTGGCGGTCAAGTCTTTCATCTCTGCATCCTCGGATTGGGATTTCTTAAGATGCAGAGTAGGGAAGGAAACTTAAGGGGAAATTAAGGCAAGAAAGATTAGGCCAGAAAAGAAAAATAATTGCCTGAAGCCAATCAAGCTGTTAACAATACGCAGCCGCTAACCAGTCTTAATAATAACGAAAGTAAGGAGATCATCATGGGCGATAGATTTACCGAAATAACTCACACATCCTGGTTTAGCCGAATTGGATCATCAATTAAAGGGTTGCTGTTCGGCATCCTGTTTATTGTTATTGGTATATGCCTGCTGTTCTGGAATGAAGGGCGCGCAGTCAAAACTCACAAAGCACTGGTGGAGTCGCAGGGCCTGGTTGTTTCCATTAATGCGCAGGAGGCAGCGCCGCAGATGAATGGCAAGTTGGTGCATCTAACCGGTGAAGCCACTAGCACACAAACACTCAGCGACAATCTCTTGCCTGTGAGTGTGCAAGCATTGAAATTGCAGCGAAAAGTGGAAACCTATCAGTGGGAAGAAACATCGCACAGCGAAGAAAAGAAAAATATGGGCGGCGATACGGAAACTATCACCACCTATAATTATGAAAAAGTGTGGTCCGATAAATACATAGACTCATCCGCATTTAAAAAACCCAGCGGCCATCAAAATCCGGAAAAATGGCGTTATCAATCTGAGCGTTGGACAGCCGATCAGATTAATATTGGCCAATACCAATTATCGGAAACCCATAAAAATAGCATCAATAATTTTCAACCACTGGTGATCCCACGCAATATTGAATTACCAAAAGGTGTAGCGCAAAACAGCGATGGTTTTTATTACGGGAAGGATGAACGGGAACCCAAGATTGGCGACCAACAAATCTCATTTAGTTATATTCCTGCACAAACCTATAGTGTTATCGGCGATCTCACAGGGACAACACTCACTGAGCATATCGCTAGTAATGGACGTTCAATTGCATTATTACAAGCGGGCATGCATACGGCAGATACCATGTTTGAAAAAGCCAAAAGCGATAATGCAACCTTGACCTGGATGATTAGATTGGCAGGCAGTCTATTGCTGATAATCGCATTCAATATGATTTTCAAACCCTTATCGGTACTGGCAGATATTGCTCCACTGTTTGGCAATATTGTTGCGATAGGCACAGGCATTGTCAGTTTTTTATTGGGATTAATTCTGGCGTTAACGACCATCAGCATTGCATGGATTTTTTATCGTCCGCTCGTGGGGCTCGCGTTATTAGTTGCTGCGGCGGGATTGGTTTATTTGCTTAAACGCAAATCAAAGCAAGCGGAAATTGCAACGCAATTAGCGAACACAGGTGACCTATCACCAACGACTGGCAATTAGTTTTTTATTAAAATTTATCCCCATCAAAAAAAAGCCCAGAGCAAGAGTGTTTCTTATTTTCACGGAAATTGTTTGATCGCCTGCTCCAATTGCATTAGCTCTTCGGTGCGATTTTGATAGGCGACCTTCTCAAATAACTGGGCGATGCTGATTAAACCGTCCTTCAATTGCGGTTCGCTGTGCACAACCCTTTTCACAAAATCACCGAATGTCTCTCCCGGGTTACGCTGGTAGCCCAGTTGCAAAAGTTTGCGCTCCAGTTGCCGGATGGCTTTTGTCTCTGGCCGCAGCTCAACCTGTTGTTGGTTGCGCATGAGCGACCAGGCAAAAATAGTTGCGCCTATTACCCCCAGTCCAATCAGCCAGAGCGCCAGCCGCCAGGGTTCTTTTCCGCCTAATAAACGGCTCAGCAGGCCTTCTTGTGTTTCAGTGTCGTAATTCAATACCCAGCGCTGCCATGCATAAGTGGCAGCATCCCAACGCAATTGCAGGTTGTACAGCACGCTGGAGGATTGCCAGGCATTGGCGACCAGCTCCTGATCTTCCAAACCAAGGGCTTCATTTATTCCCTGTTCGATACGATTGGGTGCAACTGCTGCGGTAGGGTCGATCATCTGCCAGCCTTTGCCTTCAACCCAGACTTCGGTCCAGGCATGGGCATCGGATTGGCTGACCAGTAGATAATTTTCCAGCGGATTCCAGCGCCCGCCCTGATAACCCACCACCACCCGCGCCGGTATTCCCGCTGCGCGCAGCAAAAACGCAAAGCTGCTGGAGAAGTGCTCACAGAAGCCGCGCTTGGTCGTCAGCAGAAACTCATCCACAGAGTGTTCGCCTAACAACGGTGGTTGCAATGTGTAGGTGAACTCGCGATTAAACAGCGTCAATGCCTTTGCGATGATTTGGTCATCGCCGATATTTTGCTCGCGCCAGGCACGGGCGATGGCTTGGGTTTGCGGATTAAATTCGTGTGGAATACGCGTGTAGAACTCGCGTTCGCTGCTGTTCAGTCGTGGGGCTTCTGGCCACTCGACCTGCAGTGCAGAGGTAACGCTATAGCCCATGCGCTGTGCGACGGGCATATGGTGCATCAACAAATAATCGCTGGTGATACGGATGGAATTGGCCGTATTGGTGGCGCTTTGGGGTGTCATCAAGCTGAATAACCAGATCTGACCGTGGGGCTCCATGATGACCTTGTAACTGATTGGATCGCGTTTGATGTTTTGCGAATCGGCACGGCGCGGCGGGAACCCACCCCAGGAATCGCGCATACGCCAGGTACGACCATCAAAGGTGTCCAGCACCAAGCCGCGCCAGTAGAGCTGGTTGGCAGCGGGGGGATTCCCCTCAAACTCCACGCGGAAGGCGGGTGAGCGATCTTGCGCCAAATTGCCTAAATCGCCCGGCGAGAGGCTATCGCTAAATCCGGTTTTGGCGGCGTTTTGGCTGGGAATGGCCCAGAGCGGGCCCAAGCGTGGGATCACAACAAACATCACCAACATGATCGGCAGGGCGTGCAGCAGCACTTTGGCTCCCTGCTGGAAACGCCGTTTGGTTGGCTCCGGCCGCGTGAGGTAGAGCGAACGCCAACAGGTGATGAGCACCATCAGGCAGCCCATGCAATAGAGTGCTGCCTGGGGGGTTTGGCTGAACAGCAGTTGGGCGGCGCTGATGATAAAACCGATAAACACCAGCAGCTGCGCATCGCGCGCAGAGTTGACCTCCAATAATTTCAGGGCGAAGGCACAGACCAACAGACCGACCATCGTCTCAGTGCCCGCCTTGCCGGAAAAACTGGCGAGCAGCCCGGCAGCACAAATCAATGCCAGCGAGGTCTTGATCACGCCACCCGGCGCGCCCCAGCGGCCGCGGAACATTTGGGTGCGCCAGAATCCGGCAATCGCCCACACCAGCCACAACCAGATCGGCAGGTAAAACAGCAGTGGCAGTATCACCAACACCTGCATCGCCAGCAGCCAGATAAGTTTGTCGCGCGCTAAATAGTCTGGCACGCGCTGCTTGGGTGTCACTTTGGCGGCAAAGGGCGATTGGCGCTTAGCGAACATGGTCAGCCTCGCGCGGTAAATTAAATTCCGCTAATGCTTTTAATACGGTTTGCAGGTGATGTTCACCGCACGTGGGGGCAAGGCTTAGCCCCGGTAATTGCAGCCCGTAGGGAATTTGTTGGCGCTCATATTCCAGCGCCCAGTAGCACAGGCCGGATAAGCGCATTTCCTGCGGATGGTTCAGGCTATTCCAATCCAGCCATTTGTCGGCCGAGCGCTGTGCCTCGTAATCCTTGGTGAATAAACCCTTGTCTTGCGCGTATTGCTTCCAGGCGATGTGCTTGATGGGGTCGCCCGGTTGGTAGTCGCGCAGGCCGCTGAAATCATCGCCTCCGCGTTGGCTGCTACCGCCTTCACCTTTTCCGTCGCTGGCTTGGGCGTGGGGTTCGTCGGTAACGATGGGCGATGGGTAAATTAGCGCTTGGGTATCCAGATTCACCCAGGTCCAGCAGCGGATAATCCCGAGCGGAAAGCGGCTTTGTATCGATAACCGCCCCGGGCGCAAATAACCGCGCAGTTTGCTCGGTGCGCGCAGGTTGACCTGCTGTGGTTCGTTGGGGTTGAGGCTGATGGTTTGTGTTTCGCCACTGTTGTTTTGCCAGCGCAGCTCAAGGTTGTCGCAACCGTTTTTATGGGTGCAGTTCAGTTCCAAGACAAAGATGGCTTGCTCACCGGCGAAGGTGGGTTTGGCATCCACCACCCGCACACTTACGCCCGCCATATTGGCGAAGGTGTGGTGAATACCCACCACAAAAATACTGCCCATCAGGTAGGCGAGCGCGAGGATCAGATTGTTCTGGTAATTGGTGCCCAGCATCCAGATCACCAGCATCACCAACAGGTACAAGCCGCCAGCGAGGTTGGGGAAGATGTAGAGGTTTTTGCGGTTGAGCCGTACCTGTTGCGCGCGCGGGGTGCGTTTGTCTACCCAGCGATAAAATCGCTGTTGCCATGCCTGTCGCCATGCTGCCAATAGAGTGTTCATAGGGTAAATCGATCAACCCAATACATTCACACTGTCGCGCAGTTGCTTCACCAGCGGTTCGGTATCCTGGCTGTGGCCGCGGCCGCGCACCCGATGGCCAACCACGGCGGGCAATACTGTCTGCACATCTTCCGGTACCAAATAGTCGCGGTTGTGGATCAGTGCCCAGGCTTTGGCTGCGCGCAGCAAGGCCAGCGCGCCACGCGGTGATAGTCCGTAACTGAACTGGCTATCGCTGCGGGTAAAGGCGACCAAACGCTGCACGTAATCGAGCAGTGCATCGCTGGCTTTTACCTGATGGACTGCGCTTTGGATCGCCGCCAATTGTTCATGTGTGACCAGTGGGTTCAACTCGCGGATACGCGCACGCGGATCAACCCCCTGAAACAACATGCGCTCCGATGCCGGGCTGGGGTAGCCAAGAGAGATGCGCATTAAAAAGCGGTCGAGTTGCGACTCTGGCAGAGGAAAGGTTCCGCTTTGGAACAGCGGGTTTTGGGTAGCGATTACAAAAAAGGGTTTAGGCAATGGGCGGCTTTTACCTTCAATCGTCACTTGCCCTTCCTCCATCGCCTCCAACAATGCGCTTTGGGTTTTGGGTGAACTGCGGTTGATTTCATCGGCCAGCAACACTTGGGTAAACACAGGGCCGGGGTGGAATTTAAAAACCCCTTGCTCCCGCTCAAAAATCGCCACGCCAAGAATATCGGCAGGCAGTAAGTCGCTGGTGAATTGCACCCGCTCGAATTTCAGCCCGAGCACTTTCGCAAGGCAGTGGGCGAGGGTGGTTTTGCCCATGCCGGGCAGGTCCTCAATCAATAAATGGCCTTCGGCAAACAGGCAGGCAAGTGAGAGACGAACTTGTTGGTCTTTGCCTAAAACAATCTGGTCTACTTGTTCAATAATGCGTTGGATGAGTGACTGCATGGACAACCCTGTAACGAGAATCGATTCAGTAGCCAGCATAGCGCAGGGGGGAACGGGGAGGAATTAAGAATCGCAAAGCGGGCGCTGCTTCTCACTGCGCAGCAATCAATCCTACTTAATCGGCGGCAACCACACAGTTGCGACCTTGTTGTTTGGCTTGGTAAATCGCTTTGTCTGCACGTACAAACCATTCTTCCGGGCTTTCGTCGGGCTGTAACTGGGCGCAGCCAAACGAAGCGGTGATGGCTCCTTCGGGATCTTTGAGTTCGGCTTCAATTTGCAGGCGCAATTGCTCGGCGATTACCAGCGCATCGGCCAGTGTGGTATTGCGCGCGAGCACGACAAACTCTTCACCGCCGAAGCGGAATGCGCGGTCGGTTTTGCGCACACGTCTTGACAGTAATTCAGCCAGGTCGATCAACACTTTATCGCCCACGTTGTGACCGAACTTATCGTTCACCATTTTGAAAAAATCCAGATCGATAACGATCAGGGTGGCAGGTGTTTGGGCGCGTTCATAATCTTCCACACACAAGCCCAGTTCTTCATCCATCGCACGCCGGTTGCCAAGGCCGGTCAGCGCATCCTGCGTGGCGTAACCTTGCAACAAGGACTGTTGTTGGTGGGTGAGCAAGGCAAATACATACGCCATGCAACTGCACATCACCAGCGAGGCAACCATCGCCAGGGTTTCTGTCGTGCTTGTCATACCAAGCGCGATAGGCAATATCGCGATAATGGTCAGCGAATTGGTAATGAGCGCCGCTTTGGTACTCAGCAAAAAGAAATTGGCGATTAACGAGGGAAATACCCAAAACACAAAAATAGGTTCATTCAGATGGGCAACCGCAACTGCACCAGAGGAATACAGCAGTGCGGTAATATTGGATACCAGCTGTGTTGCCTGCCCAAGGCGGTAGGTGTAAATCGCACTGCCAAGCGCGGCAATCACAATCGCCAAATCCACAATGGCGTTGCTGATTTCTCCATTGAGGTAGCGAATCACACAAAAAGGTGCAATGAACAGGCCGGCGAGTATGGCAAACAGGTACACCATTCCGCGCTGGTATTTGTTTTTTGAGTCAGTCAGCATAATTGCCGGCAGATTCTCCCGTGGTCACTTTTGTCAGGGCCAATCAGTTTGCCCCCTTTTTTATAGACTCATGATAGTCGCTAAAGCAGGGCTTTGCCCAAGTAATCCCGAAAGAGTGTAAAAGCAGACATGACTATGTCCAACTCCATCGCATTTTTTGATAGCCATTGTCATTTTGATTTTCCCGAGTTTGATGCTGACCGCATGGAAGTGTGGCAGGCAGCCCAATCAGCGGGTGTGAAAGCCTTGGTGATGCCCGGTGTTTACCCGCAGCAGTGGGACAGATTGGTGAAGCTGTCATTGGCGATGCCGGGTTTTTACTGGGCGTTTGGAATTCATCCCTGCTGGATTCATCAGGTGCCGGTGGATGTAGACTCATTGCGCCGTTATGAAACGCAAATAGACACTTATCTGGCTGGGCTCCCTGAGCAGGAGCGGCACCGCTGTGTCGCGGTGGGTGAATGCGGTTTGGATAAAACGATCGATCTGCCCTTGTCGCAACAGCTAGGCATTTTCAGCTGGCATATTGATCTGGCGAACCGGTTAGGCAAACCCTTGATTGTGCACAGCCTCAAAACCCATAACGAATTGATTGCCCTGTGTAAAAAACACAAGCCGCAATACGGTGGTGTTGTGCATGCCTTTAGTGGCAGCTATGACACGGCGATGCAGTTGATTGACCTGGGCTTTTGTCTTGGTGCAGGCGGGGTGATTACTTACGAGCGCGCACAGAAAACACGCGCGACTTTTGCTCGTGTGCCTTTTGACGCGATTGTGTTGGAAACAGATGCGCCGGATATGCCGCCCAGTGGCAGGCAGGGTATGCGCAATACATCGCAAGCACTGCCGTTAATTGCACAAGCGCTGGCAGATTTACGCGGAGTATCAGTGGAGGAGGTCGCGGCTAAAACGGTTGCGAATACGCGCCGTTTATTTCACTGCAACTAAAGTAGCAGGTCCCTGGTTGGAGGCGCGCACGCAATTGCGCCCTTGGGCTTTGGCGACATACAACGCTTTATCTGCACGGGCGATAAAATCGGTAGGCGATTCGCCTTCCATCATCTGCGCCACACCAAAACTGGCGGTAAGTTTCAATTGCTTGGGCCACTCGCTTTCTTCAATAGCGCGGCGCAATTTTTCCGCGAGCCCAAGAGCATTTTCAAGCGAGGTATCCGGGCAGGCCAGTACAAATTCTTCGCCGCCCCAGCGCGCCAGTAAATCGTGGGTGCGGGTGTTGGCACTCAATGTTTGGGCGAACGCTAATAACACCTGGTCGCCAATCGGGTGGCCGTAGGTATCGTTTACTTTCTTGAAATGGTCGATATCAATAAAGATCAACGACAAGAGTGGCGTCACATCCGAGTCGAATCCCAACTGGAATATCGGAGCCAAACCATCGCGATTGAAGACTCCGGTTAGCGGGTCACGCGTCAACCGTTCTTCCAGCTCTTTATGCTCCTGATTCAATAAACGATTCAACGCCTCAAGTTGGTGTTGCCGCTGTTTGTTGAGCATCACTTCAATATTCGCCTTATGCAGCGTGCTGATAAAAAACGACATGGCTGCCAGTGTCCAGATTGCGAGCAACAACAGATACAAGGTGCGGTCGCTGATGTATTTGCCGCTGATTTCAATGCGTTCAATAATCATCTGGTACTTGCCCGGTTTGACTTGCTCGCCGGTAGCAATTTGTACGCCGCGCACTTCATTGAATTCTGGCCCCCAAAATTCCGGCGGGATTTTGCCTTGGCTCAGCCACCAGGTAGGCACCTGCATATGGCTCATATCGATCACTTGCGGGTAGCGTTCATGGGTATCGAATAATTCGATCGCGTTGTATTTCAGCGAATTGTCTTCACCCTTGCGTGCATAGGCAGGGTTGTAGTTGATCAGTTGGAAACGCACACCAAATGTCTGCGGCTCGGAATATTTTGCGTAGAGTGTTACACGCTCATAATTGGTCAGGTCTTTGCCCTTACCCTTTTGGTCGGCAAGATTGAAACTGATTTCGCAGTAAGGCCATGCATATTCCGATGCGATGATGTCGCAATCCAGAATAAATTTTTCACCGTCGCGGGACAGGGTGGCAACCGATTTTCCGCCGTTTCCGCGATCATCAATTGCCTCGAAGTAGAGACCTGAATCTTGCCCCACAATAAGGGTGCGCTCCGGCCCATAATGCTGGAAAGCCAGAGCGCACAAAGTAATGATAATGAGTAATCCAAGCAGCCTTGCTTTTAGAATGTCGTGCTGGATAGTCATAATAGGGGATGTAGCCGTGTGTTAATTTTTGTCAGTAAAGCATAGTTTTCCGCAAGCTGACAGTGGCAATGATGCGCTCATGGAAAAACCGGTTTTTTTATAACTTTTTTATCGCGTTTTGCTGTAACTACCAAAAAATAGTTACAGCAAAGCAGGTGCAACTGACTATTACACGTATGACAAGGCGCGTGTGATCGTTACTGTGCGCTGCCAACCAGATGCGTATAGATAGCATTCAGCAATCCATTCTCATCAGTGTCATGAGGTAATTGCCAGAACATCATGCCGCCGAGCTTATGTTCTTTCACATACTGCGCTTTTTCCGCCATTGAACGCGGGTCATCAAAAGTGGCGAATACTTTTGTGCTTGGGTTGTAATAAGTCGGTGCTTTGGCAACATCATCCCAGTGATAGACAAAACCGTTTTCGGTGCTAAAACGCGCTGCGAATTCTTTGTAGTCTGCCCCATCGATGTGTACACCCGGTTGATATAACCCATTATTGGTATCGGCAACCTGTTCCCACATGCGTGCATAGAACGCAGTACCAATAACAATTTTTTCTGACGCTATGCCTTTGGCCAATAAAAATTTCACGGCGTTATCGGTGGAATCTTTTTGTTCAGGAGTTGAGTAGAG
The DNA here is from genome assembly GCA_002483365.1 of Cellvibrio sp. UBA7661. Lineage (GTDB taxonomy): Bacteria > Pseudomonadota > Gammaproteobacteria > Pseudomonadales > Cellvibrionaceae > Cellvibrio. Next base: position 56,633 of record DLHT01000005.1, on the reverse strand, counting down.
CGCGGTGTGGTGGCCAGTGTGCGGTGTAGCGCCGTTGACTATGTCGTAACTCATTAAATTGACGTTATCGAGCAGCGGCATAATTGCATTCCAATCCACCGCGTTTTCCAAAAACTGGTCAAACCCGCCCGCTGCAAAACTCAATTCATAGTGATCGCCAAATGCGTTGCGCAATTCCTGGATCAGCGCGGTGAAATTCTCGCGGTCATAGGGCGCAAATTTATGGCCAGGGAAGCCGGGGACAACGGGGTATTCCCAGTCCAGATCAATACCATCGGCTTGGTATTCTTTAATGATGGCTAAGGTCGATTGCGCAAAGGCGTTGCGGTTTTCAGCAGAATTGAAAACGTCTGAACAGGTTTCACAGCCGCCCCAACCACCCAGCGACAACATCACTTTCAGATGTGGATGCTGGTGTTTGAGCGCTACCAGACGCTGCAGGGCGAGCTTATCCTGTTCGCTATCAAACGATAATTGGTTGCCATTCAAATGCAAAAAACTGTAGATGATGTGCGTCAATTGACTGAAATTGTAGCGCGACAAATCCGAGCCATCGCCCATGTAATAAGCAATCACTTTGTAGTTGGGGGCAGCGGCCGGAGCACTGGAAGTAGCAACCGTCGCGTTGGTTTCCTGTGTGGTAGTAGGGGTGGTTTCTGTAGCAGGTTTACTACAGGCAATCATGCCCAGTGCGAACACCGCGGTGCATAAAGAATTCAAAAACACGTTCATATAAACCCTCGTCATCAACAGCAAATTGGTTGTCTGCGAGAGCATGCAGCGGTGGTGGGCGTAATCAATACGCTTATTGTTATTCGCTGTGACCAGCGATTGTACGTTATGGCGCTATTCTAGCCTTGACGGTCGCTGCTGTGGGCGGGCACCAGGTAAAGATTCTTAAAGTTTTCGCGCGCCCTTATGTACCCCTATAACCCTTATAATTGCCGCCATCCATTTTCCGTGAGATCAAAAACGTGATTCCCCGCGATGACCTGAGCCAGATCAATCTGGATGAATTAAAGACTGTGACCAACTGGCAGCAGCAATACAAACTGATCATCCAATGGGGCAAGTTAATCCAGCCCAAAGCCGATATCCGTTTGCCCGCCAACCTGATCAAAGGCTGTGAAATTCCTGTATGGCTGGCGCATGAGCAGCAAGGCGAGCAGCACTATCTCGGGTTTGATTCCGACAGCAGCGTCATGAATGGTTTGGCCGCATTGTTACTGATACAGATCAATGGAAAAACCCGCACAGAATTGGCGGGTTTGGATTTGCAGCACGCGCTGCGTGTTCTGGGATTGGAAAAACACCTGACCCCATCGCGCAATAATGGTTTGAAAGTGATTATTGCGCGGATTGAGGATGACTTTCTGCTGCGTTCCCTTGCGCGATAATCCGGCTAATTGATTGTTGCCAAGGCTCCTGTAAACGCTCCTCCATCATTTTGTCTTGCCAGACTTGCGTCACCATAGGTACACCGGCCATATCCGGCAAATGGTGCGCGATGCCTTTGTGGCAATCGATACAGGTTTTTTCACCGCTGGCGAGCAGGGTGGAGTGCATAGCTTGCGCGCGCGGCGACTGCTGGGTGAAATCCATGGATTCCAATGCATGGCAATTGCGGCACTCCAATGAATCATTCGCTTTCAGGCGCGCCCATTCGCGCTCGGCCAATTCACGCCGTTTGGCGAGAAATTTATCGCGCGTGTTGATGGTGCCAAATATTTTTCCCCAGACTTCTTTTGATGCCTGCATTTTGCGCGCAATTTTGTCTGTCCAATCATGGGGTACATGGCAGTCCGAGCACATGGCGCGCACGCCAGAGCGGTTGGTGTAGTGGATAGTGCTGGACAGTTCCTGATAAGGATTATTTTTCATTTCATGACAACCGATACAAAATTGCTCGGTATTGGTCAGTTCGAGTGCGGTGTTGAATCCGCCCCAAAAAATAATTCCGGCAATAAAACCGCCCATACTTAAAGTGCCCATGCCGATGTAAGTGGCGGGGCGTTTGAATCGCTGCCAGTAATCTTTAATCAATTTCCACATGAGTTATTCCCCGCTGCCACTTTGCAAAAGCGCATCAATACTTTGGTAATTATTGGTGCGCGCCGGTTCCACATCGGCTTGGGGCAAATGGCATTGCACACAAAAATAGCGGCGCGGTGAAACGGCCGCGAGCGCCTGACCATCACGGTCATAATAATGAGTAATACTGACCATGGTGGCACCGGTTTGCGGACTGGCATTACGGCTATGGCAAGTCAAACACATGTTAAAATTTTTATCGATTTGGTAACCGCGGATATTGTGCGGAATCATCGGTGGCTGTTCCGGATAATTGCGGCTCGCCGGACCAGTACTGATGCGATCGCGCGGAATTTTTGGTGCCGGTAATTCCTGATTCAAAGTGCCTCCGGGGCGAATGCCATCGGGTGCTGGCACATCCAATTTTGCAGTCATGGGCTCAGTAGTTTGTTGCGCATGCACATTGATAAAGGCGATACAAAGCGCGCAGAAGATGCTGAGAGCGAATACTATTTTTTTCATCATCATAATCCTCTGCATCACGCCAAATTGATCAGTTCGATTTTTACCGCGCACTTTTTAAAATCGGTTTGCAGTGAAATCGGATCGGTTGCGTCGAGTGTGACGTTATTGACCAAACGGGTTGCATCGAAGAACGGAATGAATATCAAACCGCGCGGTGGTTTTACCCGGCCGCGTGTTTCCACACGCACACGTACAGCGCCGCGTCTGCTAATTACCCGCACTTCGCTGCCGCGCCTGACTCCCATCGCTTCAGCATCTTCGTGGTTCATATACACCAGCGCATTGGGCACCGCTGCGTGCAATTCTTCTACGCGGTTGGTCATGGTGCCGGTGTGCCAATGTTCCAGTACGCGGCCAGTACTCAACCAGAATGGATATTCCTGATCGGGTGATTCCGCAGGCGGCTCGTACGGCAATGCAAAAATAATGGCGCGCTTATCGGGGTGGCCATAAAACTGTACACCTGTACCTTTTTCCACATAGGGATCATGACCTTCGCGATAGCGCCAGCGCGTTTCTTTTCCGTCTACCACTGGCCAACGCAAACCGCGCGCATTGTGGTACGCATTAAAATCGGCAAGGTCATGGCCGTGGCCGCGTCCGAATTGTGCATATTCTTCAAACAAGCCCTTCTGGATATAAAAACCAAAGGCATCGGCTTCGCTATTTAAATAAGCGACATCGCGCTCACTGTTGGCAAATTGGTTGACCTGGCCGTTAGTAAATAAAATTTGATAGAGAGATTTATTTTTATACTCGGGCGCTTTGCTGAGTAATGCTTCTGGCCAGACATCATTGGTATTGATGCGTTTGGAAAATTCAATCAGTTGCCATAAATCCGATTTTGCATCGCCCGGTGCTTTGACTAATTGATGCCAAAATTGTGTGCGCCGTTCAGCGTTGCCATAGGCACCTTCTTTTTCTACCCACATGGCGCTGGGCAGAATTAAATCGGCTGCTTGTGCAGAAACGGTGGGGTACACATCTGACACCACCACAAACGCATCGGGGTTACGCCAGCCCGGTAAAATTTCCTGGGCGATATTCGGCCCGGCCTGCATGTTGTTGCACACTTGCGTCCAATAAAAACGGATGACGCCGTCTTTTAATTTTCGGCTTTGGGTTACCGCTGCAAAACCGATTTTATCGGGCACAGTGCCCTCGGGTAATTTCCAGATTTTTTCTGCAATCGCGCGGTGTTTAGGGTTGGCGACTAACAAATCGGCAGGCAAACGATGTGCAAAGGTGCCCACTTCGCGCGCGGAGCCGCAAGCGGAAGGTTGGCCGGTCAATGAAAAGGGACTGTTGCCCGGTTCGGCAATTTTTCCGGTCAACAAATGCAGGTTGTACACCATGTTGTTGGCCCAAGTGCCGCGGGTGTGCTGGTTAAAACCCATGGTCCACAGCGACATCACTTTTATTTTCGGGTCGGCATAAATATCGGCAAGACGTTTTAAATGTTCGGGCGCAACACCGGTTTCTTTGGCGGTGTGTTCGAGCGTGTAGGGTTTTACAAAATTGGCAAAATCCTCAAAGGTAATATCGCTCCAGGTATTGGCTTTGTCGGCACCTTTAGCGTTTTTCTGGCGTGGATCTTCAGCGCGCAAACCGTAACCAATATCGTCTTGCCCTTTGGCAAAACGCGTGTACTTTTTCACAAACTCCTGATTCACTTTTCCACTTTGGATAATGTGGTTGGCGATGTAATTCAAAATAATTAAATCGGTATTGGGTTTGAAAATAAGCGGCACATCGGCCAAGTCAAAACTGCGTGTCTCATAAGGTGATAGCACCGCGACTTGCACATGGGGAAACGACATGCGCCGGTCGGTGATGCGGCTCCACAAAATCGGATGCATCTCCGCCATGTTTGAACCCCAGAGCACAAACGCATCGGCGGCTTCAAAATCGTCGTAGCAACCCATGGGTTCATCCATGCCAAAGGTGCGCATAAAACCGGTTACCGCTGAGGCCATACAGTGGCGCGCGTTAGGGTCGAGGTTATTGGAGCGCAAACCGCCTTTGAATAATTTACTTGCCGCGTAAGCTTCCCATACCGTCCATTGGCCGGAGCCGAGCATGGCGATACTTTCGGGGCCGAGCTGCGCGATGGCGTCTTTCATTTTTTGCGCCATGATGTCAAACGCGGTATCCCAGCTCACGGGCGTGAAATCACCATTTTTATCGTATTTGCCATTTTTCATGCGCAGCAGCGGTTCATGCAAGCGGTCACTGCCGTACATAATTTTGGAGAGGAAATAACCCTTCGCACAATTCAAGCCGCGGTTCACTTCTGCTTTTACATCGCCGTGGGTCGCAACGACACGATTGTCTTTGGTGGCCACCATTACGCCGCAACCAGTGCCGCAAAAACGGCAAGGCGCTTTGTTCCATTGCAAATTAGTGAGTTCGCGGTTGGTAATTAAATTACTCGCGCTTGCGGGAACAGGTAAACCAATCGCGGCTGCCGCTACTGCAGCGGCGTTGGCTTTGGCAAATAAACGGCGTGAAATATTCATTGCGCGTTTTCCTCCGGTTGCAAATCGTTTTGCGTGTTATAGGTAGGTTCTTCCGCATCTTGTACAGATGGTTGTGAATCCTGTGCAGACTCTTGTAGATCCTGCGCAGACAAATACTCGTGGTACACCAGCGCGGCATTGAGCACACCGGGCTGTGCGCGCAGATCATCCAAAAAATTCACAATGGCTTTTTCTTCTTCGCTTTCGGTCACTAATACGAATTTTCCCTGCGTATCTTCGGCGTGTATTTCAATGTGGATCGCATTATGGGTTGATGCGTGTGTGAGTAACCAATTGCGCGTCGCTGCCAATTGTTCGGGGCGCACATGAGCTACCAAACTGGCAATATGCAATTGCGCGGGAGTATGTGTGAGGTCACGTAAGGGGATGGTGTGTAACGATGTGTTTGCTGGTTTTGTTGCGTGATTCATTATTCATTCCCTATATCAGTGAGGTCCCGGTGGCCCCATCATGAGTTGGTAAAACCAAATGGAAAAACCCATCGCACCCACAATGGCAACCGTGAGTATGGGGAATAAAAAGACGATGATAAAAATATAAAGCCGCCACTCTTTCTTTTTTTCTAATTGCTGTTCAGCGGTGAGCGGTGTCGTGTGATGTTGCTTATCCTGCATCGGTGTGCCTCCGGCATATGAGAGCCCGATTTCATACTAGCTTGATTTGTGCGGAGTGCCAAAAACAAAAAGGCAATTAAGGCGGATTAGTTGATTTAACTCAATTTTAATGAAAAAAGGAAATTTAACTGCAGCATTAATAGATTTAATTGAAATATTGGATTCGTTGCAAACTTTGCTGAATTGGAACATTCAGAGCCCCCCCTTTTATGCGAACAGAATAAGGGGGCACGCCTATTTGCCTGGTCATGTATTGTTGCGTTGTTAGTGCTGCTGATTAAGGTAGCGCTCAATCGCGCGCGATGCCGCGAGTAAACCGAACGTCGCTGTCACCATCATGCTGGAGCCAAAACCACCGGTACAATCCAGTTTCACGCCATCCTGCAAATGCTGTTTGGTTTGGCATACGCTGCCATCGGGTTTCGGGTAGACCATTTGTTCGTCGGAATAAACGGCATCCACACGGAATTTGCGTTTGGTATCGCGCGCAAAATTAAAGTGGCGATACAACTGCTGGCGAATTTTGTGCAGCATGGGGTCATTTTGCGCACGCGCCAGATCATCTACGGTGATGCGCTGCAAATCGCGTTTACCACCGGATGAACCAATCACAATCAGGCGAATTTTTACTGCCGAGCAATAGGCCACCAGCCGTGCTTTTAAATGCGCGGCATCTATCGCATCAATAATCACATGGTGCTGTTTGCCCAGCAGCTGGTGAATATTTTGGTCATCGATAAAGTCTTCTACCGAGTGAATGATGATGTCCGGGTTAATGTCGCGCAGGCGTGCGCTAATGACCTGGTTTTTGGATTGACCGATGGTCGATTGCAAAGCATGGGATTGGCGATTGGTATTGGTGACACACACCTCATCCATCTCGATCAGCGTGAGTTCACCCACCCCCGAGCGCGCCAGTGCCTCGGCCACCCAAGTGCCCACACCGCCCAAGCCGACAACGGCAAAATGGGCGTTGTGCAACGCCGTCAGCGCGTTTTCGCCATAAAGGCGGGCAATGCCACCGAAGCGTTGCAGATAAGCGGGGGAAGGGGATCTATTCATAGGTATATCATCGTGAATTTAGTGGTGTTACATCGCCAAGTAACACTTTTTTTCCAAAATAGTCGGCCAAAAATATCGGGAAGGCAGCAAGTATAGATATTTCACCTTTCGGTAAAAATTGGTCAAGTTGAGCCTGCGCAATCAGCTGTTGGTCAATGACCGGGGTTTGGCCACAACTGCCGCTAATTAAAAAATTGGCTTTTTGTAGATTGGCGCTTATCAGACCTTGCCAGAGAGGCCTGTTAATTTTCCGAGCATCCTGATAAATGGGATTGCCGCGCTCTGCCGATAGCGGTTTGTAATGCTTGCCTGCACAATCATCTAGTCTTGCTGTGCGCGTGAGGTATTCAGTGTGATCGTTGATATCTCTTATAGCTTCGATCATGGGATAGCTGATAAAAAGTTTTCCCTGCTCTGTCTCGTTATTGAATAGGGTAAGCATGTTTAAAAGTTTCTGTGGATCGAATTCTTTGTCGTGCGGCTCCATATCAAAAAACAGATAAATTTGCCCGATCTGGTCACGCCTTAAATTGGCAAGCAACTCCGTATTTTGGTCTAGATGGTTAAGTTCTTTAATTAGCTCGAAAGGATCCAGATCATCTTCGCGAGTGAGTTGTTTGTACAGTTCGTAAATATCATTTTGAAAACTCACCAGAATGCGACTTTGCTGGCCGTCAAAGAAGGCCTTTTCCAAACTTTCAAAATACAATTTTTCTCGGTGTTCACCCTCAAATACGAACAGCGTGCGCTCCATTAGCTGGACATTCCTTTGTAAATTTTTTCCAAGTTATGCGCTTTGCGCAGCTCTTTGCCAGTCAGTGCTGTAATCGGTTTGATGGTTTTATCCAGAATGAAATAACAATCCGGGCGCAAAAGATCATTGCTCATTACACCGGTATTATGTGTTGTCATAATGGTTTGGCAGCTAGAATGTGCGACTTTATCGACGATATTAGATGCTAAAGCATGATGATAAAAAGCATCAAATTCATCGATGTAGGCAAAAGTGATGTTTTTGTTTTGAAAACGTAGCCACCAAAAGTAGAAAATACCTAGCGAAAGTGTGCCAGTAGAAGCCGCTAAACCAAATTCCAATTTAGTGCTGCCAAAATCAAAAAAAATACTTTTTTCGCCGTTGTTACCTACATCAACGATGAGTGAGCATTCTATGCCAGCTTCACTAAGGAACTTTTCGAAGTCTTTTAGTGATCCACTTTCAATAATACTTTGAGATAAGCGTTTCACACCGATATTTTTTCCCACATATTCACCAATTCGGTTGGAATCCAGTGATCGGAAAAAAACCATGCCCTCAATAAAATCGAATAGTTTGGCCAAACTCTGATTAATTGGTGTCTCATCTAAAATAGCGTTATTGCGCACGTATTTAAGCAAGGAGATTTCAGAGTGGCCTACATCGGTTTTAAGTGATTCAGCCCCTTGTAAATGAATGGTGGCATGGGGTGATTCGCGGCGGTCTATGTCTAATACCTCATTACCATCAATAATTAGATTTTCATAAACCATTTGTGCACGGGATTTTTTACCATAACGGTAGTTGATGTCGATTCCATCAATTTTGAAGTCGAAGGCAAATTCAGCGAGTTCTATGCCCATGCCGCCGTTGAGGTAATTGTTGTCCAGTGAGTTGAGAAAGCTAGGGGAGTCTATGAGGTGCAAGATTGGATCAACCATCGCCAGACCGAGATTGGACTTCCCTCCACCGTTGGGTCCGTAAATCATGCCATGCAGGACACTCCCACCGTGAACTACATGAGAGTTAAATTCATATTGTTGACTTGATAGATCAAAAGTAAGCCAGTCGGAAAAATTCCGGAAGTTTTTTACGGAGAATTTGTTCAGCATGGCGCTTTCCTCTGGAAATAGAGAGATTAGCATAGCAGATTTGAATTTTGCCGTAAAAAAACTACGGAAAAAGAGGTGATAGTGCTTGGGGGGCGGCTTTTTAACGGACATAAGGCGCAGATGCAAGCGCAATCCAATGCATCCCAACGGGTAATGCGCCAGTGTTCTGCTACACTCTTTTGGTGCCAATTTAATTGACAGGATCGACGAGTGTTTCATGAGTAAAACGGCTATAGCAACGGCATACCTGATTGACGATGACAGTATTACCCTCGAACTCATGAGTGGCATTGTAGAGCCCATAGGGGTTGAGCCAGTGTGTTTCGGGAGCGCCGAGGCCTTTCTGGATGCCTACACACCACGCCCCTGCGAGTGTGTAATTACTGACATGCGTATGCCCGGTGTCAGTGGGTTGCAGTTGCATAAAGTCCTGCAGCAGCGCTATCCGGTGCCACCGCCGTTGATTATTGTTACCGGTTATGCCGAAGTCAGCGCTGCAGTAGAGGCCATGAAGCAAGGCGCGTTTGATTTTGTGGAAAAGCCCATCAATGGCCACCAATTTCTGGAAAAACTGCAAGCGGCTTTATCGCTCAGCCGCCAGTTGCATCAAAAACGCATAGATTTATCCACCCGCGAGGCGCGCATCGCGCTACTCACCCCCAAAGAGCAGGAAGTACTGCAAGCGGTACTCGACGGCCTGCCCAGTAAAGACATCGCCAACAAGCTCAATCTGAGTGTGCGCACCGTGGAGAACCACCGCGCGCGCATTATGGAAAAGCTGCGCGTGAACTCCGCCATGGAGCTGATGCGCGACTTCATGCAGTTGGCCGCCAGCCGCTAATTAGGGGTTTTCCCCCACCGTATGTGAGTAGTTTTACTCTCACCGCTTTTTTGCCAAACCGCCACACTGGGAACCACTGAAGGTGAGCCGCCAAACGGCGAATCACCCGCTGGTTAATCAAGGAATTCCCGGAGTTGGCACTGCCTGTGCCCATAATGTCCACTTAGTTAGCGATACAGGATTATGAGTACACATAACAACATCAGCCCATTTGCTTTCCACAAAATCCGTGATTACGTTTATCGCACGGCAGGTATTGTGATTGGTAATGAGAAAACGGCCATGGTAACTGGCCGTCTCTGGCGTCGACTGGAGTTGTATGGCCACAAAACCTACGAAGCTTATTTCGCTTATGTGTCCAGCCCTGAAGGTGCGCAGGAGCGCAGCACCATGCTGGATTTGCTCACGACTAATGAAACCTATTTTTTCCGCGAACCCGCACATTTTGATTTCTTGCGCGATGAAATTATTCCGCAGCAACGCAACAAACCCATGCGTGTTTGGTGTGCTGCATCGTCTACCGGTGAAGAGCCCCACAGCATTGCAATGGTGTTATCCGATGTGATGGGTAAAACCGACTGGGATATTTTGGCAACCGATATTTCCGGCAAAGTACTTGAGCACGCGCGCACCGGTGTTTACCGCGCTGAGCGCATTGATCATATTCCGGCAAATTACTTAAAAAATTATTGTCGCCGCGGTATTGGTGAATACGAAGGCATGTTGGCAGTCGTGCCTTCACTGCGTTCACGCATCCGTTTTGAGCAACATAATTTGATGCATACACGTAAAAATGACGAACAATTTGATGTGATTTTTTTGCGCAATGTCCTGATTTATTTTGACCAACCTACCAAGCAAAAAGTGATTGAGAATTTACTGCAATGCTTGCGCCCTGGTGGCTGGTTGATTCTTGGTCATTGCGAAAGCATAACGGGTTTAAATCTTAAATTGTCGACGGTGCGTCCATCGATTTATCGCAAACCAGCAGACGCTGTACAGGTTCTACAAAAGTTAGCGGTGTAATGAATGATTGTGAATACCCTCGCGGTATCCCTAAGTTTGCGTAAAGCTGTTATCTTTCCGCACCTTTTCAATAGCGATTTTGAGGCTAGAGAGCAACCTATGATTTCACTCAATACCTCGGCCACCCTGGCATCGATTGATCTGCACAGACAGATCCATCAGCAGGGCGTGATGGTAGTGGATGACAGCAGCATGCACCGATACAGCGCCCATCTCTGCCTGAAAGCGTTTGGGGTGAGCCGTGTGTATGAGGCTGCCAATGGCAGGCTTGCGCTTGATCAATTGGCGCAGATGGAAGAAGTTCCTGCGGTCATGTTGCTGGATTTGGAAATGCCGGTCATGGACGGCATTGAAGTCTTGCAACAATTGGCACTCTTGCCCAACAAACCCGCCGTTGTCCTCGCCAGCAGTTCTGATGAAGTCCTGATCAGCGCCGTTGCCACTATGGCCGAAGCCTTGGGGGTGTCGCTTCTGGGTGCATTCCGTAAGCCGGTCAATCCGGTTGACTTGGCCGATGCCCTGACCAAATACAGTATTGGTGTCAGCGCTGAGGAAATCCTCTCTACCCAAAAACCGGCATCAGCCGATGCGGCGCAATTGAGCCTTGCGATAGATCGCGCCCAAATACAGGTGCATTACCAACCCAAAGTGGATCTGGAATCCTTGCAGATTGCCGGTGTAGAAGCCTTGGCGCGCTGGCAAAATGCCAACGACGAATGGATTTCACCCGCGGTATTTATTCCGCTTGCGGAGGAGCATGGACTGATCGGCGCGCTGACATTATCCGTGCTGGAGCAAGTGTTGCAGGACATGAATGAGTGGTGGGAGCAGGGGCAATATATTCCGGTGGCCATCAACCTTTCGGCCAAGTCCCTCGCGGAATTCAATCTCGCCAATGAAATTATCCAACGGGTGATCCGTCAGGGAATCCCCGCCCATTACATTACCTTTGAAATCACCGAAAGCGCATTGGTGGTGGATTTGCCGGCGGCACTGGCAACCATCAGCCGCCTGCGCCTGAAAGGTTTTGGTATTTCTATTGATGACTACGGCACCGGGTTTTCATCCATGCAGCAGTTGTCGCGCTTCCCTTTTTCCGAGTTGAAGATCGACCGCTCTTTCATTCAGGGTGCGCCCGAGCGGCAGTACATGCGTAATATTTTGAAATCGGCCATCGAATTAGGGCATCGCCTTGGAATAATCACGGTTGCCGAAGGTGTAGAGACAGAAGCCGAGCTACACTTGCTCAAAAGCCTGGGTTGTAAACAGGCTCAGGGTTTCCTGCTGGCGCGTCCCATGTCCGGGCGCGATTTGATGAGCTGGGTCGATCAGGATCTACAACGTAAGTTAGCCATATGCCGAACTTCAAGTTCCGGGTAGCGCAAAAATCCCGGTTAAAGCGTTATTTTTCATTTGTCTCGCTGGTCAATCCCCCCCTGATATCAGCAGTGCTAGCCATAGCACTGCTGTTTTTTTTTACTGCCGTTGCATTGCGCCATATCCACGCCAGCCAGGAGCGGGTGATCCGCGAACACCTGCAAACCTCGCTGAATTCATTCTCTGAACTGATCACTATCTGGCAGCAGCAGAATGTCGCTGCCATCCAGATGCTGGCTAATTCATCCCAAGGCAAAAATTTACTGACGCAGGTTTTGCTGGAGAAAGGCGATAACCCCGCGACCCATGAAGCCCTGCGCGAATGGTTGTACCCGGTGCTAATGGTTATGGGCTTTGATGGCTTTTCGGTGATTAACCATGAACGTATTTTGGTTGCAGCCAGTTCAGAGAATTACCACAAACAAAAAGTCCAGCTCGCCGAGACCCATGAGGTTCTGGATAAAGCACTGGCAAACCACCCGGCTATTTCGCGCCCGGTTGCGGCCTTGCGCCCGATTTCAGGGCCGCGCGGAACACAACCTGCGGGCACGCTCATGCAAAACATGTGTGTTCTGCTTGAACCCGAGGTGACAGCACCCGGGTACTTCTGCTTGCGTTTTAATACCCAGGCCAGTTTTTTCCCGATTTTTTTTAAAGGCCGCACCGGTGGTTCCGGTGAAATTTATGCAATTGATAACCACGGTCGGCTGATGACGCCGCTGCGTTTCCATAATGACAGCAGCCATGGTCAACCGCTGATCGGGTTGGGCGAAAAAGTGCGCCGCGCTGCCAACAGTAGTGATGCTGGCCCACTGACCGACATGGTGGACTTCCTGATCAACCATGAAGCGGGGCTAGTGAAGGTAGGCTATGAGGATTACCGCGGCGTGAAAGTCGCGGGTGCAGGGCGCTGGATTGATGAAATGGAATTGGGGGTGATTGTCGAGCAGGATATTGATGAAGCTATGGCTCCTTATCAGGCATCGCGCAACATCATTGTCGGCCTGAGCCTGAGCGCCAACCTGTTGATTATCCTGCTGACGATCACGGGCATGATCAACCGCCGCCGTCTGGCGATTCGCGAGAGCCACTTCCGCTCGCTATTGGACAATTTGCCTGCTGCCACCCACATGACTTCTATGGATCACCGCTTGGTTATTGTGAATCCGGCGTTTTGCAGTTTATTGATGCTGGATGAGCATGACCTGTTGGGCATCGACCTGCATGAAATAGCGGCTCCCAACTGGCTCAAGCCACTGCTGCAAGCTGAAGAGCAGGTGGGGGCCGATTCTTATTGGAAGGATGTGGTGTTGCAACTCCAGCATCCGGACGGCAATCCGCGCTATTACCGCATAGTCCGCTTTCCCATCACCTATGGGCAGGATCAGGAACCCCAGGCGATTACCTGTATTTGGGTGGATGTAACGGAACGTATCGTTGCCAATCAGCGCATGGAAGAGGTGAACCAAAATCTGGAGCAGATGATTGACGAGCGTACCCGCGAGCTAATGGCGGCCAAAGACGAAGCGCTGGCAGCATCGCAAAGCAAGGCAGAATTCCTCGCCAATATGAGCCATGAAATCCGCACTCCGTTAAATGCCATTATCGGCCTTGCCCATGTAGCGCTTGCCAATAACCCGGAAGCAAAACAGCGCACTTATCTGGAAAAAATGCGCGGCTCGGGCGAGCACTTATTGGACATTGTGAACGACATCCTGAACTTCTCGCGTATGGAAGCGGGCAAGCTCAGCCTTGACCATAGCGAATTCTCGGTTGTGCAATTGATTGATAAAACCATTGACCAAGTCTGGGAAAAAGCGGCCGCCAAAGGGCTCGCTGTCAATGTGAACATCGATGAAAAAATCCCCCCGCTGCTCTTGGGTGATGCCCTGCGGCTGGGGCAAATCCTGATTAACTTCTGCGCCAATGCGGTGAAATTTACCGATCAAGGCAGCATCAGTATTAATGCCTTCAAAGTGCGCGATTGGCAGGATCGCGTGGAAGTCCTGTTTGAAGTGCAGGACACTGGTATAGGGATCGATGCTGAAAAACAGGCCAAGTTGTTCCAGCCTTTCCAGCAAGTCGATTCTTCCAGCGCGCGCCGTTTTGAAGGCACGGGCTTGGGGTTGTCGATTTGTAAAAACCTGGCGGATCTCATGAATGCGCGTATCGATGTACAAAGCGCGCCCGGTCACGGCAGTAGTTTTCGCCTGCGCGTGCAACTGGAAAAGGCGCGCCCCCAGACGATTACTCCGGTAATACAGCCCGATATACCCGATCCTGCATTGGCCGCCATCAATTGCAAAATACTGGTGGTAGAAGACAACCTGCTCAACCAGGAAATTATTTTCTCGCTGCTGGAGTCCATGGGCGCAGAAGTGGTATGTGTTGGTTCAGGGCCCGAGGCGCTTGCCGCTCTACAACAGCATGCGCTAGCGCAACAGGCATTTGATGTGGTGCTGATGGACATCCAACTGCCCGGTATGGACGGTGTAGAAACCACGGCGCACATCCGCGAACAGGCAGTAGGCAAACATCTACCTATTATTGCTGTCACAGCCAATGCGTTGCCTGGCGATAAAGAGGCTTACCTTGCAGCAGGTATGGATGATTATCTCTCCAAGCCGATTGAACCGGCTCTGCTGCGCCGCGCATTGGAACAGTGGGGGCATGCCTGCCGTGTAGCACCGGAATTGGTTTCCAGTGCGGGCAGTATGGAGTTCTTGCATAACGGCGGCATAGATACACAGCGTGCCCTGCATAATTTGATGGGCAATGAAAAACTCTACCGGCGCTTGCTTGAACGCTTTGCCCATGAGCGGGCAGAATTTCCGGCACAGCTACAAATATTACTGGAAAAAAATCCAGCGGAAGCGCTCAATCAAGTGCACTCGCTGAAGTCACTTGCGGGCAGTTTGGGAATGAACCAACTGGAAGTGAATTGTTTCCAACTTGAGCAGGCATTACACACTGGCGAGTGGCAGCAGGACATGGTCGATAAAGTAGATGACGAGTTAATCGCCATGGTGGAATTGGTCGCACGGGGATTAAATTTACCGTCGTATTAACACAGACAAGATAACGAGGTTGTTATGCACACACTGATGGTTTTGGTTGGCGGTTTTGTTCTGTTGTTTTTTTGCCAACTGGTTGCGCGCGTGTTTGGTGGCGAGGGCGTTAAACCCATCGCAAAAGCATTGCTGATATTTGTTCCCCTGTGGTTTGTGATCGCCGCCATCAATATGTGGGTGGGTATCAACTACGCGGGTTACACTTTTATGCAAGAGCTGCCCATCTTTTTGTTGGTGTTTGTTGTGCCTGCCGCTGCAGCACTGCTCACCTGGTGGCGTATTACACACTTGCAAAAGAAAAACAAAAACACGCCGGTTTAATTTTTATTGTTTTTATTTTTTTCATACTGCTTCTATTTTTTTACACTGTTTCTATTTTTTCACGCTGTGCTGCTCGTGCCAGCACAGTGTGAATACCCAATCAGGGTCAAGCATCCAGAGTTAGGCGGGCTCTTCACCTGGCAACATTACCATCCAACCAACACCAAATTGGTCAGTGACTTGCCCATACAACGGCGACCAAAAGGTTTTCATTAACGGCATATCCACTTTGCCGCCATTGCTGGCCAGTGCGGCAAAAATACGGCGCGCTTCGGCTTCATCATTAACATCCAGTGCGATGCGGAAACCGCTGAATGTTTCGGCATCGTTACAACCGTCAGATGCCATAATGCTTGCATTGCCCAAACTGAATTCAGCGTGCATGACTTTATTTTCAAAACCCGGCTGCAATACACCTTCTGGCATAGGGTCGGGGCTTTCGTTAAAGCGGATTAGAAATTTAATCTCTGCACTTAAATGTTGTTTGTAAAACGCTAAGGCTTCATCGCAGCGGCCGGAGAAAAATAAATAATTATTTACCTGTACTTTGCGCATGGCCAGAGTTTGGCGCAATGCGTCTTCATGGGCAGCGGCCTTGCCATCTACATCGGCCTCGGCGAAATCGTCCATCGTGTAAAACGTGCGAATCTCAATATCAGACTCTTCATCTTCCATTGGGTTAGGGCATTTTTTTACCCACTCAATTGCTTCTTCCATGGAATTCACATTCCAAATCCAGTAACCGGCAATCAGCTCATTGGTTTCAGTGAAAGGGCCGGTGGTGACAACGCGTTTATCGCCACTAAAACGCACACGAAAACCTTCGCTGCTGGGCTTTAATCCATCGCCAGATTCCATAATGCCAGCCTTCACCAACTCTTCATTAAACTGGCCCATTGCATTCAGCAGCGCCTCACTCGGCATTTTGCCTGCTTCAGAACCGGGCGATGCTTTAACCATAACCATGACTTTCATAACGCGTTCTCCTTCATTAAAAATTGAGATGGATGTTTGTGTACTGAAGTGTTCTGTAGGTTAGTCGAAGCAGGCTGTCGGAATTCGACAGGAGAGAAAATTATTTGAATCCTCCCTTTGCAAAAGGGGGGCTAGGGGGGATTCAGAGGACTCAACTTCACTATCGCCGTGCCCGCAGTTTCATTCACCACCTGCACACTAAACGCATCCAACTGCGCCTCTTCCAAACGGATCTGCAAACTCACCTGTGCCGCGTAATCCACCGCCAGTATCTCGCCCTGAAACTGGCTAACCAAGTGGCGAACCTTCGCCTCTCGCGCAAAATCTACGCTGACAATACATTCCACCTTGGGCGTAACAGCAACTAACACCGCCGCATTCACCGCCTGCGACACCGCAGCGGAATAGGCGCGCACCAAACCACCCGCACCCAACTTCACCCCACCAAAATAACGCACCACCACCGCGAGCGAATTACCCACATCGCGCTCGGTTAATACATGCAACATCGGCTTACCCGCCGTACCCGAAGGCTCACCGTCATCACTAAATGCCTGCGTCTGCGGCTGCCGTGTATTGCCAATCACATACGCCCAACACACATGCGCCGCATCCGGGTACTGCTTGCGATAAACATCCACCCACGCCATCGCCTCTTCACGCGAAGTGACAGGATGCAAAAAAGTAATGAACTCACTGTTTTTTTCTTCAGTGGTGGATTCAACAGCGGTGGAGAGGACGGTGTGGGTGGACATTGTGTTTCCAGTATAGCGATAGTCTGTGCGGCTATTATTGTTGGGGCTTGATGACTTGTTCAATGGCGATTAATCCCTCTTTCGCTCCCATGCTAATGCCCACCGCATTTTGGGGCGGTACTTCATAATCGCGCGGATTAATACGAATTAATTTTCCATTAACATTTTTTACAACCTGTTCGGAAAAGCGGCGCACCGATGGAATATGTGTGCCCGCACCTAGCTCAATCACCACTGGATTATTACAGCGCTGCAACCAGAGTTGTAATTGCTCGGCTTGCTGATCCGATCTGTCGCTAATCCAACCCCAATCGCCAAACATTAAAATATTTGGCCGCGCGATTCGGTTGCAATAGGGGCACTGCGGAGGCTTATTAATAAGCTGACACTGTTCGTGATCGACTTCAGGTAAGAATGAATTTGCCTCCCAAATAGTAGCGGAGCAGGGCTCAAGACATTGCACGTGATGAATAGAACCGTGGCACTCGTAAATATTATCCGCAGCGAAACCTGCTTTTTGAAATTGCCCATCCACATTGCTGGTAAATACCGAATAACCTTTCGCTTTGCTTTCGCCCCAGCGTTTTAAAATCGCAAAGCCTTCGTGGGGAATAGTGTTGCGATAAAGCGCGAGCCGGTGCCCATAAAACCCCCAAGCTAATTTCACATCGCGCACAAACGTATCGGGCGACGCCGCTTGCGTAAAATCTATTTTCGCTTTTGCAAGCGCAGGGTAGGCTTTCCAAAAACCCTCATTGCCACGAAAATCCGGCAAACCGGAATCTACACCCATGCCAGCACCAGCAGCGATGATGAGCGCATCGGCTTGTTGAATGTAATCGGCGGCTTGGGTGATGGAGGTGTTGGGCATGGTTTTTCCTGGCTATAGCAACATAATTTCTTAACATAAGAAAATTTAGGATTTTATGATGTCTCATTAACTTTACTCGAAATAAAGTTAATGACTAGCATCTTGACGTAATTCAATATCCTTCTAAAGAACCGCTACAAACTCGCCGATGACTCTAAACTCCTCCAAATCATTTTCTTTTATGACTATGTCTGAATAACCAAAGGAATTGGTGTCTGGCGACAAAACGATTTTTTCATGAATGAGTTGATCGTCAATTTGGCGCTTCTCACTTTTATAGACTTTAACTGTGAAGGAGCCACCATGATCAACATCAGAGATATGATTATGTTGCACAAGTACAACTTTGCCGTTTCTAGTACCGCCAGGATTTGATTTAAATAAGCACCATGATCCGTTGGGTATTTTTCTATTCATGGATTCGCCGATTACTCGAATAACAAACATTCCTTCTTTAGTCGCAAATTCTTCGGGTAATTCAACCCAATCACAAGTTTCTGCATCTTGATGTGGGCTAAAGCTACCTGCTGCGGCTGCAATATCAAATACGGGTACGAAGCCGTCATAAGGGCGGGCTGTTTCGAAGGAAACTACTGCGTAGCCAAGTCCTTCATAAGGAACTTTCTCTAAGGATGAGTATTGGGGTTCATTGATCGATTGTTGAAATGCCGAAAAATATGCATTGGTTTCCGGGTCAGTGCAATACAGATAGCAGCCTTTAATGCCGCGAGTCATCAATGTCCGATAAGTGTTTTTTATAATTTGATCGGCTTTCTTTTTGGTTTCTACTGGGGAAGACTTCAAAAGTGATTTGTAGCCTTTTATTGATTTATCTTTTGATGATCTTTTTCCTGCATCTGTGACAACTTGACCATCACGAATGACAAAATCTGGTCCAATAATGACACCAATATAATCAACCTCAAGACCTTGGCATGTATGAATACAACCAATTTCATTAACTGAATTTGGGGATATCATCCATAGACTGCCATCGTCAGTTAGATTCCATTTCGCTTCGAAATTAAACTCAGGGAATGTGATGTCAAAATTGGATTTTTCTTTTTTGCTTTTCCAATCCCAACAATATCCAGCAACCATTCGAGCTTTATTGCTCAGCTTATTTTTCTCAAAAATGGCTTTTCGCATCTCTGTGGGATTATCAAAAACCTTAAACTCGTAATCTATATCCGACAGATCTGTATTTGCGGTTTCGCGAATTTGCAACGTGTTATCAAGCCAGGCAATGTATCCATCTGAACCATTACATCTAAATTGTGAATCTAGTTGAAGAATAGTTACTTCTGAATTGGCGCGTTGGGCAAACTGGGTTATGGCTTCGATTGATCCTATATCCTGAAATGTAACTCGCTGATCTTCATCGATAAAGAAAATGTTTGCGTTGGATGAATTAATGATTTCCTTTATTTGATTTTCACCAAGGTTTGCGTACAAACCTGATTTTTCATTAAGTCTGTGGGCTTCATCGACAATAAGCGCATCAAAAATTTGTGTGGGTGTTGTAACGTAGCTGCCTGTGCCTCTAAATAAATTATCTATTGCTGTTCGCCGCAACGTTTTGGTTAGTTTACTTTTAAAAACTTCGCGGGGAGCAGAGTTTTTGGTGGTATATTGAACTACCATCTCTCTATTGGTAAGTTCAACCAAAAGATTAATCGCGACTACAGATTTACCGGTGCCAGGGCCACCTTTAACAATTAGAGTTTGTTTTTTTCCGTTTTTTGCTTTGTGTGCAATATCCAGAGCAGTTTCATATACCAACTTTTGCTCATCTAAAAGGATAAACTCTTTGTTTCCCTTAAGCATTGATGCGAGGCTATCGGCCAAAGTTTTGGATGGTTTTATGACTCCATGCTCAATTCGATACATGATGTTGTCAGAATCACCATACTTGACATGTTGCTTTAAAAAATTGGGAAGTCTCAGAGCGTCATCAGAAATGAACACTGGAGCTTTATCAGTATGGGGCGAATAAAAAGGATCGTTAATCGCTGAGGTGGATTTTAGATTGTGCAGATAGGCGCAAGGTTGCAAACTAATTGATTCAGATCTAACCGTTTCGTTGTAGTCAGTTATTAATGCTGCATATGACCACGCTTGATAAGATGGGTGATTGGTTTCTCTAATTCCCCCATTTAAAAAGGTTTTTACGATTCCATCTTTTTGGGTTTTATCAACCTCTTGCCATTGTTTTAGTTCAATAATGACGGCGGTATCGTTGCGATTTGCATCTTTACCTGTAAGGATGAAGTCCACTCTACGATTGGTTAATGGAATGTTGTATTCAATAGCGACGCCGGCTGTTGGTGGAATATCAGGGTCTACTAATATTCTGAACATATAATCCAAAGAGTTTTTCCAAGAGAGGATTTCGTTCTTGGGTGAGTTTCTATTTAGCTTTCGTGAAACTTCATTTTGAATAATTTCTTCAATTCTGTTTGAGCGCATATCACGAACGAAATCGTCTTTACTGGCAGAGTAAACTAACATTCAATAATTCCGTTTTATATGTTGGTGTATTTATCAGATTTGCCTTTTGATTTATCAATGGGATACTTTTCAGCATTAATTGCAATTTTTCTGGTGCACTCAGCCAAAATATCCAACTCTAATTTGTCCGCAAGCCGTATCAGGTATAGTTGGATATCTGCAATTTCATCTGCAACTGCAAGACGTTTTTCATCTGAAAGGTTTTTTGATTGATCTTCATTGAGCCACTGGAATTGTTCAAGCAGCTCTCCAGCTTCGCCAGCCAAAGCCATAGAGAGGTTTTTGGGGGAATGGAATTGGTCCCAGTCTCGTTCTTCGGCAAATTTGCGTAGCGCTAACTTCAGGTTGTCGAGTGAGTTCATAAATAACCCAATAAAGTTCAAAATAATTATGTTGTTACAATCTTTCAGTAAGTAGAGCGGACTATAGACGCTTGGAGAGTTTGATGCCATTACCGGGGATAACTTGGACGGGAGTTCAAATCCCCCCGGCGCAGTTGAACGGCGATTAGCTGATTATTTCAAATGACGTGCAGGGTCTTGGCGGGCATGTAGCACGCGGATTATTTCCACGCTCTTGGGCGTAACACGGTAAAACAGCACGTGGCTTTCAATTGGCAGGCTGCGTGTACCATCGAGTAGTTCAGGCCGCTCAGTTCCCATGAGTGGTTGTTCAGTCAGTGACCAGAATTTTTCTTTCAGGATTTCCAGATAGTGGTTGGATTGAGTCTGCCCCCATAGCCTCAGGCCATATTGATAGATTTCTTTTAGGTCTGCTTTCGCAGCGGGGGCAATGATTAGTTGATAACTGGGCACAGCAATTAGTCTTTGATGCTATCAAACAAAGTATCGAGCGCAGCTTTGGATTCTATGGCAGTGCCTTCGCCCCGGTTCAACTGGTCTACCCCAATTTTTAGTTGCTCCCGTAAACGAGCCAGTTTGATCTCATGAATCCAGTCTTCGTGGGTATCCATAAAGCGCAAGGCCTCACGAATAACTTCGCTGGCATTGTTGTAAAGGCCGCTTTCTACTTTGGCTTTAACGCGTGATTCGAGTTCCGGTGTTAGTGATATATGCATGGTGGCCTCCAAGGATATTGCTTTGAAAAATGCTAGGTCGGCATACAAAGATTGTCAATGATTGTATCTCATGTGTAAGCAACCGCCCATCAGTGGCTGGTCCAGTCATTTTGCTTAGTGACGAGCAATAAAAAACCCGACCATTTCTGATCGGGTTTTTTATCTGGGTGTTTGGTGGAGCCGGGGGGATTTGAACCCCCGTCCGCCAGCACTCCATCCTCGGCTCTACATGTTTAGGTCCGTTTATTGATTTAACGCTTATCAGCCCAACAGGCAGGACGAAAAGCGCGATCCTGTAGAGTTTTAACAGCGCCACCCCAGGCAAGCTTTGCTGCGATCCAGTTCTATATGACGGGCTCTATCGCGGTACTGGCACCTTGGCAGAGACCGTTAGCAGCAATTAAGCTGCTAAAGCGTAAGAATCGTCGTTTGCGACTATTCAAGTACAGCTTTGGATTAACGTGATTGGCTGTCATCACGACATGCACCTCGGGCTTTGTTACCGGCGTCGAATCCAAATCGGCCCCAGTCGCTGGACGGTACTATCTGAGGGGGATAGTCTGTCCAACCAGCGAGTGGCGGCATTCTACCCCTATTACCAGCTGATGTCATACCGCTTTTCGCTGTATTCAATATGGCGACGATCAAGGGGATTACAAGTGATGGCTGATTTATTAACCCCCCCCCAGCCCCTCTTTTTGAAAGAGGGGGAGCTGAGCCCCTCCCTTTGAAAAAGAGGGGTTGGGAGGGATTGTGTCGGTGGGTGTTTAATCGCGATAAGGAACGATGGTTTGGATGCTGCCATCGGCGTTGTGCGTGAGTGGTGCCATCTTCACTGAACGCAAGTGGGTGATGCCTTTGGACAATACCGAATCGTGATAGAACAAATACCACTGGCCTTGGTATTCGGCGATGGAGTGGTGCGTTGTCCAACCGATGACCGGCTCCAAAATGCGGCCTTGGTAAGTGAACGGGCCGTAAGGGTTGTCACCTGTGGCGTAACACAAAAAGTGGGTGTTGCCGGTGGAGTAAGAGAAATAATATTTGCCGTTGTATTTGTGCATCCAGGATGCTTCAAAGAAGCGGCGATCGTGGTCGCCCGCAAGAATGGGCTGGCCGTTCTCATCGAGGATTTTAATCTCGCGTGGTGTTTCGGCAAATTGCAGCATGTCGTCGCTCATGCGCGCAACGATGGGGCCCAGCGCTGGCTCGTTATCGGCCGGTTCACCGCGCTTCGCGTCATATTGGTTGTTGCGATAACTCTGCAACTGGCCGCCCCAAATGCCACCGAAGTACATGTAGTGGCTGCCATCGTTATCTTCAAAAACTGCCGGGTCGATAGAGTAGCTGCCTTTGATGGCTTCGGGTTCGGCTTTGAATGGGCCGACCGGTGAATCACCAACTGCTACGCCGATCTGGAAAATATCGTCTGCGCGTTTTGCAGGAAAATACAAATAATATTTGCCGTTTTTATGCGCGGCATCGGGTGCCCACATTTGGCGTTTTGCCCAAGGCACATCTTTTACATGTAAGGCGACACCGTTATCCACAGCGGGGCTCTCGGGCGAATCGAGCGAGATTACGTGGTAATCCTCCATGCCGAAGTGATCGCCGTTGTCGTTAAACGGAATGCCCGCTTCAATATCGTGCGACGGATAAATATAAATTTTCCCGTCGAACACATGTGCTGATGGATCAGCGGTGTAAATATGTTCAACCAGCGGTGCAGAAATCGCGCGCGCTTTTAAATCGGCGATGATTTCCGGAGCTAGAGTTTCTTCAGCGGCCATAGTTATACCTCACTACATTACGGTAACAATTGATTAAAAATTATTTTCCTGCCGCTTTGCGGCGTTCATTTAGATCGGCTTCTATTTGCACTTCCAATTTTTTATTGATCGCGTAGAAGAACATACAGCCCACC
Organism: Cellvibrio sp. UBA7661; assembly: GCA_002483365.1. GTDB lineage: Bacteria > Pseudomonadota > Gammaproteobacteria > Pseudomonadales > Cellvibrionaceae > Cellvibrio. The sequence continues at coordinate 33,245 of DLHT01000005.1, read as the reverse complement.
GCCATAAAGAACGGCAGCGATGCAAATACGCTCACGCCGGTTTTGATACCTTCAATAGTTTCGGGGTTTTGCTGCTCAAGACCGGCTTGATAGCCATAGTGCGCGAGTAAACCGGCAACCAGCGAGCCGCCGATGGTCAGGCCGAGTTTTAAGCCGAGAATCATGGCAGAGAACACCATCGCGGTTGCGCGGCGATTATTTTTCCACTCGGAGTAATCCGCAACGTCGGCGATCATCGCCCACAGCAGTGGAATGGTTACACCGTAGAAAAAGCCGTGCAGGATTTGCGATAAAAACACAATGCCAATGCTTTCTGCAGAGTAAAACTTGAACGCAAATACAAACACAGTAGAAAGAAACAGGGCTGAGGCAAACACATTGCGTTTGCCGAATTTGTCGGCCAAGCCTTTGGAGAAGCCGATGCCGACAATCATCATGATGATGCCGCCAGCGTTAAACAAACTGAAGGTAGAGGTGGGCGCATCTTTCGGCCATTGGAATTCAGACAGACCAATGCTGGTCAGTACGCTATTCAGTCCGGCGATAAAACCGTTAAAACCAATATCATTTAAAAACTGCGCGAGGTGCGGCTCGCTCAAATAATTTTCAAAATAATAAATGTACATGCCGCCTTTTAACGCGAGCGTTACAAACACCAGAATGGTGACGGTGAGCATCACCACCCATGGCAGGTTTTTCATAAGATCGGAAAGGTCTTGCGCGATACTGTTGCGTGCTTCGACCACTGGCAAAATACGTTCTTTGGTGGTGATAAACGCGATCAAAAAGAAAATCGTTCCGGTGATGGAAAACACCAGCATGGTGTTGTGGAAGCCAACCGCTTTATCGCCATCGCCCAAAATCAATACCAGTGGTAACAGCAATACTTGAATAATAAATTGCGCCACCATCACTGCGACAAAACGGTACGCAGACAAACTGTTGCGATCGGCCATATTGCCAGTCAGTACACCGCTTAACGCAGAGTAGGGCAGGTTGTTGGCGGCGTAGATCACCAGCAACAAAATGTAAGTCGCAAAGGCGTAAATCACTTTGCCGTTTTCATCAAAATCCGGTGTGCTGAAGGCGAGCAATGCAAGGGCACCAAACGGAATCGAGGTCCATAACAACCAAGGGCGGAATTTACCCCAGCGGGTGTTGGTGCGGTCAGCGATGATCCCCATGACCGGCGTAAAGAAAGCACCAAAAATACCACCAGCCGCCATGATCATCGCGGCTTTACCGGGCGATATGCCGTAGACATCGGTATAGAAAAAGGCGAGGAAGGTAACCAGGGTTTGGAAGATCAGGTTAGCGGCCAGGTCGCCCAGGCTGTAACCCACTTTTTCAATAACGGAAAGCTTTTGCACATTTTCATTCATTGGTATGACTTCTTATAAGAGTAATGGGTTGTTTAAGCATAGACGTATATGCCAATTTCCCGTACCGCAGGAGGTTGATAATAACTGGTGTACAAGTCCCCATAGGATCGCTTAAAGACTACTTATAGTCAAGGTGTATATAACGTGGCAAGTGCAATAGATTAATAAGCAGCAGGTGCAGGGAAGAGCAGGAAAGGGGGTTGTAGGGAAGGAGGGGAGGAAGAGGAGGCCTATGGCCTCGGTTGAGCCTTGGCCGTAGCCAAAAAAGACCGCGCCCGATGTCTTATGGGCATAAATGGTTATACGCTCAAATACCGCTGCACCAAATCATCATTCAAATTGGCGATGGGCCCAGTGGCGACTACGCTGCCTTTTTCCATAATAAAAAAATCATCGGCAACGCGGCGCGCGAAAGGAAGTTTTTGTTCGACAAGCAATACGGTTAAACCCAATTCACGATTCAGTTTGCGAATTACCTCGCCAATATCGCGCACCACGTTGGGTTGGATACCTTCGGTGGGTTCGTCGAGGATCAATAGTTTGGGGTCGAGCACCAGTGCGCGCCCAATCGCCAACTGCTGTTGTTGCCCGCCGGACAAATCGCCGCCGCGTCTGTGTTTCATTTCTTTCAATACTGGAAACAATTCGTAGATCAAACCGGGAATAAAGCGCGATTTGTCTTTGCGTGCGCCGAGAGAGATTTTTAAATTTTCTTCCACAGTTAACAGTGGAAAAATTTCGCGGCCTTGTGGAACAAAGCCAATACCACCGCGCGCGCGGTTTTCAGTAGAGAGTTTATTGATGTCGTAACCGTTTAATTGAATAGCACCATCGCGCACGGGCAATAAACCGGTAATGCATTTGAGCAGGGTGGTTTTACCTACGCCGTTGCGGCCAATCAAACAGCCGCAGGTGCCTTCTTTTACGGTGAGCGATAAATCCCACAGAATATGGCTCTGACCGTAGAATTGGTTAATGTTTTTAATGGTTAGCATTGCTTACTCCAATCTCGTTCGCCTGCGCGTTATTCGCCTAGATAGACTTCGATAACTTTAGGATCATTCTGTACCTGATCCATAGTCCCTTCGGTTAATACCGAACCCTGATGCAATACGGTAACTTTGCGCGCAATGGAGCGCACAAATTTCATATCGTGCTCTACCACAATCACAGAATGCTCACCTGCGAGTGACAATAATAATTCCGCGGTTTTTTCTGTCTCTTCGCCGGTCATACCCGCAACCGGTTCATCTACCAACAACACGCGCGGGTTTTGCATCAGCAGCATGCCAATTTCCAGCCATTGTTTTTGGCCGTGAGAAAGGGCGCCTGCGTTTTTGTATCGGTGTTCTTGTAAACCAATTTGTACCAGAACTTCATCAATACGGAATTTCTGTGTGCCATTTAAGTGTTGGGTGAGTGTCCACCACACGCGTTTATCGGCGGCAGTGGCCAGCTCAAGATTTTCATACACTGTCAGCGCTTCAAAAATGGTTGGCTTTTGAAATTTACGGCCAATACCACCGCGCGCAATTTGGTGCTCGGAAAGTTCCAGCAAATTAATTTGTTGGCCGAAATACACACTGCCTTGATCGGGTTTGGTTTTGCCGGTAATCACATCCATCATGGTGGTTTTGCCTGCGCCGTTGGGGCCGATAATGCAGCGCAATTCACCTTCATCGATATACAGGTTTAAATTGTTGAGTGCGCGAAAGCCATCAAAGCTGACGCTGATCCCTTCAACGTACAGGATGGTGCCTTTGGTGGTATCTAACGGTGCACCAAAGTTTGGATCTGGCTGGCCAAGGCTGCGACGTGCTTGTGAAAAAATATTCATTACACAGTCTCCTTGGTTGATGACTCTGTGGATGGTTTGTCGTTACTTGTTGTGTTTGCAGGCGGTAATTTTTTGCTGCGATTAAATAAGCCCACCAAACCTTTCGGTAGTACCAGCGTCACAATCACAAACAGCGCACCTAATGCAAACAACCAGGTTTCGGGTGAGTAGGAAGTGAAAATAGTTTTGCCGTAGTTAACCGAAAATGCGCCGACAATTGCACCGAACAAAGTACCGCGCCCACCGGTTGCAACCCATACGACAAGCTCGATGGAGTTGAGTGGTGAAAATTCACCGGGATTAATAATCCCGACTTGCGGCACATAAAGTGCGCCAGCAATACCTGCGAGTACCGCAGAAAATACAAATAACCACAGCTTGTAAGATTCCACCTTGTAACCACAAAAACGTGTGCGGCTTTCGGCATCGCGGATGGAAATAACAATTTTACCCATGCGCGATGTCACAATGTAACGGCACGCGAGATACGCAAGTATCAGCATAAAGCCCGATGCCAAAAACAATGAAATGCGCGTGCCGTTGGCGGCGATGGGGAAGCCTAAAATATCTTTGAAGTCAGTCAAACCATTATTACCACCAAAGCCCATTTCATTGCGGAAAAACGCCAGCATTAATGCGTAGGTGAGCGCTTGGGTGATAATGGAAAAATAAACGCCGGTCACGCGTGAGCGAAATGCGAGCCAGCCAAAAATAAACGCGAGTATTCCGGGAATAACAATAACCATCAGCATCGCAAACCAAAACATATCAAAACCTTGCCAGTACCAAGGCAATTCTTTCCAGTTTAAAAACACCATAAAGTCCGGCAGGATTGGATCGCCATATTGGCCGCGCGGGCCGATCTGACGCATTAAATACATGCCCATTGCATAGCCACCCAACGCGAAAAAAGCGCCGTGGCCGAGCGATAAAATTCCGCAGTAGCCCCAAATTAAATCCACCGCTAACGCCAGTAGCGCATAACATAAAAATTTGCCGAGCAAGGTCACCATAAAGGTGGATACATGGAATGCGGATGATTCCGGCACAAGTAAATTGCAGATGGGCACCAGCACCATCGCCAACAAAACCAGCCCCAGCACAATCATGCCGCCGCGATCACTGAGTAATAAACGTTGGGTTAACATTTGATTCTCTCTTATAAACTCATTCAATTTGTAGGTTGGCGGTGAGGAACGAACCCCAACATGACCATCTTTCCGAACAAACCAAAAAAATAAAAATGCGATTGTTAATTTTTTACGCGACTGCGCATTGTGCGGTTTGCAATTGCGAATGTTGGGGTTCGCAAGCTCACCACCAACCTACAGGTGCCACAAACTAGTCAGCTGCTGCTCTGCCTTTCTGCGGGAAAATTCCCTTGGGTCGTTTTTGGATAAACAAAATCAACAACACCAACACCAATACTTTGGCGAGTACCGCACCGGCATAAGGTTCTAAAAACTTATTAATAATGCCCAGCCCCATTGCGCCAACCAATGTGCCCCACAAATTACCGACACCACCAAATACCACCACCATAAATGAATCGATAATGTAGGCTTGGCCGAGGTTGGGGCCGACGTTGGTTAATTGCGACAATGCAACTCCTGCGATACCGGCAATGCCGGAACCCAGGCCAAAGGTCATTGCATCGACCCAGCTGGCGCGCACACCGACAGCGCGTGCCATGGCGCGGTTTTGCGAAACGGCGCGGACTTTCAAACCGAGTGTGGTTTTTTTCAAAATGGCGAGCAGGGCAAAGAACACCAGCAAACTAAAAATAAAAATATATAAACGGTTGTAGGTGATAGAGAGCACCGGATTAATAACCAGTGAACCGCTCATCCACTCAGGCAATTCCACCGCGCGGTTAAGTGGCGAGAAAATACTGCGTGCGGCTTGTTGCAACACCAAACTGATACCAAAGGTGGCAAGCAATGTTTCCAACGGGCGGCCGTATAAAAAGCGAATCACGCCGCGTTCAATCGCAATCCCTACCAGCCCTGCGACAATAAACGCGGCGGGAATTGCAATCATTAAGCTGTACGCAATCTGGTTAGGGAAAAGTTGCTGCACAACCCAGGTTACATACGCGCCGATCATCATCAATTCGCCGTGCGCCATGTTAATTACGCCCATCACACCGAAGGTGATGGAAAGACCAATCGCAGAAAGCAGCAGTACCGAACCTAAACTCAGGCCGAAAAACACATTTTCAGTAAATCGATAAGCCGCAATGCGGTCTTCAATCGAATCCAGCGCAAACTGCGCCTGTTGTTTTACTTTTGTATCAGCATCGTTAGTGGCTATTTCCTGTAATGCAGTGCGTACTTCCTGCTGCAAACTGCCGCGTAAAATCGTAATTGCATCCAAACGCACTTGTTGGTCGCTGCTTTGTAAATTCATTAATGCGACCGCAGCAGTAATAGCGGTGCGCACATCGTCATCGGGTTCGGTTTTTTGGCGCTCTTGTAATAAGCTGATAATGTCATTGTCTACGCCGTCTGCAATCATGCGGTTAACTGCATCCAAACGGACGGCGGCACTTTTATCGTTCAGGTTTAATGCGGCCAGAATGGTGCGCAATTGGGTGCGCATGCTGTTGTTGATGGGGACGCGCTTTAGCGTGTTGGTTGCATCGGCAGCAATTTTTTCGCCACTGATTGCATTGGTATAATTGCCGGATTTATCTGCAATCGCCACAACCGGGTTGCTGGATTTTTCTGCATAAAGGTTTCCTTGTTGCAGTGCAGCAATCACACTGGCAACGCGCGGATCATCGAGCTTGCCTAATTTTTTGGCGGTCTGTGCCCGCTTGGGCAAGCTGCCTTGGGTGAGCGCTTTAACCAGCGAATCGAATTCATTTTCGGCTGCTGCTGCGTGCGTTTCCTGTGAATGTATTTCTGTCGGCGCAACATCAGCGGTTGCGGTGTTACTGCTGTCTTGTGCAAACCCTGATGCAGAGTAGCAAAGTGATAACAACAGTATTAACGGCGCTTGCCATTGTCCAAATAGCTGCATGGTGTTCCGCATAATCGTGTCTCGATAAAAGCAATAGTAAAAATAGTTTGGGAAAACGTTATTATTTTTTAGATATTTTTTTTGATTCCGCCCTCCCAAGCCATGCTTGGGAAGACGGGTCATTAACGAGAGATTATTGAGCGGCAGCACCTAAACATTTTTTGGTTTTGGTGTTGTAGTTACCGCACTTCAAGCTAACCCAATCAGACTCCAGGTCTTTTGAGCCATCAAGGAAGTTAGACCAAGCATCGCCAGCAACCAGACCTTCGGTTTCCCACACGGTGAGAAATTGGCCGTCTTCTTGAATTTCACCAATTAATACGGGTTTAGTGATGTGATGGTTTGGCAACATTTTGCTTACGCCGCCAGTCAGGTTTGGAACTTCAACACCAACGATGGCATCGATCACTTTATCCGGATCAGTTGATTTTGCTTTCTCAACCGCTTTCACCCACATATTGAAACCGATGTAATGTGCTTCCATTGGATCGTTGGTGACGCGCTTGTCATTTTTGATGAACGCTTTCCATTTTTTGATGAACGCAGAGTTAGCATCGTTCTCAACGCTCATGAAGTAGTTCCATGCTGCCAAGTGGCCAACCAAGGGTTTGGTATCGATACCAGAAAGTTCTTCTTCACCTACAGAGAACGCAACAACCGGAATATCTTCAGCAGTTACTTTTTGGTTGCCCAGTTCACGATAGAAAGGAACATTGGCATCGCCGTTGATGGTTGATACCACCGCAGTCTTTTTACCGGCTGAACCAAAACGTTTAATGTCAGACACAATGTTTTGCCAATCGGAATGACCGAATGGGGTGTAGTTGATCATGATGTCTTCTTGTTTAACGCCTTTGGCTTTCAGGTAGGCTTCCAAAATTTTGTTGGTAGTACGTGGATACACGTAGTCAGTACCGGCCAATACCCAACGCTTCACGCCCATTTCATTCATCAGATAATCAACTGCCGGAATGGCTTGTTGGTTTGGAGCAGCACCGGTGTAGAACACATTGCGTGATGATTCTTCACCTTCGTATTGCACCGGATAAAAGAGCACGCCGTTTAATTCTTCAATAACAGGCAGAACAGATTTACGTGATACTGAAGTCCAGCAGCCGAAGATGGCAGACACTTTATCTTTGGTTAGCAGCTCACGGGTTTTCTCTGCAAACAGTGGCCAGTTTGATGCCGGGTCAACAACAACGGCTTCCAGTTTCTTGCCAAGCAATCCGCCTTTTTTGTTTTGTTCTTCAATCAACATCAACATGGTGTCTTTCAGTGTGGTTTCTGAAATGGCCATAGTGCCTGACAGTGAGTGAAGTACACCGACTTTGATTGTATCGGCAGCTGCTGCACTAAAAGAGGCGATGGTTAAGCCGCAGGCGATACCGAGTGCCCCGACATGTTTTGCTATTTTCTTCAGCTTCATGGGTCTTTCTCCTGATGGTTTTAATGACTCAGTGGTGTAAACAAAATTTCCGGTAACGCCTTTAACGCGAATCGTGGGTGACAGATTTGCTTCCGTGCTGGGTGCTTATCTGCAATAAGCACTTTGTCACTCTGTGTATTACTGCTTTTAGTAATGCTGTTTATTAGTCCGGGTGTTGCTGCTGTGCTTCATACAACATGTGCAGCGTAATTTTCCTCACTTCGGACTTACTCGCCTCTATGTGCGTTTTTAAATAACTTTTCACTTCTTCTGCGCGCCGCTCCATGATTGTGCGCAAAATTTTTGCGTGTTCATCGTAAGTTGCTTCTATGCGATTGCGTTGGGTGAAATCGATGCGGCGAATAATGCGCAACCGCTCTGTAATCTCGTGATGAATGCGCGCCATTTCCCGGTTGCCTGTTGCTTCAATCAGTTGTTCATGAAAGCGTTCATCAAGTGCACATACACTAGGTCCATCTTCCAATCGGTCTTCCGGCTTGACGAGCCAGATGCGTTTTAAATCTTCCAGATTGGGTGCGGGTTCCATTTCGCATAATTTTTTAACGGCAGCCAATTCCAAAATAATGCGCACATCGTAAAGTTGTTCAAATTGGTTGAAATCAAATGGCCTGACTTGCCAGCCACTGCGAAAAGACACTTCAACAAAACCTTCGCGCTGCAACCGCGCCAATGCTTCACGTACCGGAGTACGGCTTGCAGCAACACGCTCGGCAATTTCGTTTTCGCTAAACCGGTCGCCCGGTAACAAGCGGAACGAAAAAATATCGTCCTTAATGGTTTGATAAATCCGCTCCGTTAAATTGGTGCGCGGCTCATCGGTTTTCTTTTTGGTCTTGTCGTGTTTGAGCAGTTTCATATTTTTTTCCGTAGGTTGGTGGTGAGGAACGAACCCCAACATAAGCAACGCGTAAATGTTGAACCCTGTCATGTTGGGGTTCGCTTCGCTCACCACCAACCTACGTTCGTGTTTTAAATCAATTCACTTCCAACACCAACAACAAATCGCCTGCGTTAACTTGCTTGCCTGGCTCTACGTGAATCGCACTGATTTTTGCAACACGGTCGGCGTAGACAGAGAACTCCATTTTCATTGCTTCAACAATTAATAATGGTTGGTCTGGCTCCACCAATTGCCCCGGCTCCACCAGCAACTTCCAAATATTGCCGCTGATGTCTGCAGTGACTGCATGGCCATCCACTTCAATCGGGTTGGTGTTGATCTTGACTTGCAGCGCTGCATCCACATTTTTTTCTTCATCGGCTTGCCAGAGTGCGACTTCTTTAGTGAAAGCAGCTTGTTGTTTGGTTTTGAATTCGGCAATGCTCGCTGCGTTTTCTTGCAGAAATTGTTCATGCTCGGCAAGGCTGAAATAATCTTCTTCAATACGCAGGCTTAAACGGCCTTCGCGGAAGGCTTCGCGCTGTGCGGTTAATTCTTCTTCACTGACTTCGTAATAACGCACACGGTCAAAGAATTTCAGCAGCCAAGGCTCACCATTTTTGAAAACGGGGTTTTTCAGAAATTTATTCCAGATAGGCAGGGTGCGACCTACGAGCTGGTAACCGCCGGGTGAATCCATGCCATAAATACACATGTAAACACCACCAATACCGACGGTACCTTCTGCGGTGTAGGTGCGCGCAGGGTTGTATTTGGAGGTGAGTAGGCGATGACGCGGATCAACCGGCACTGCACAGGGTGCACCGAGGTAAACGTCGCCCAAACCGAGCACCATGTAGCTGGTATCAAATAAAATTTGTTTCACTTGATCGACTGAATCCAAACCGTTAATGCGGCGCATGAATTCGGTATTGCTTGGCAGCCAGGGCGCAGTATCACGCACCGATTGGCGATAGCGTGCAACTGCATCCAGTGTTGCAGAATCTTCAAACGCCATTGGCAAATACACGATCCGGCTTGGCACTTTAATATCGCGCGCATCGCCCAGTGTTTCTTCAATAATTAACAAACGGTTAATTAGATCGCGCTGATGAATTACGCGGCTGTCGTAATTGATTTGCAGTGAACGTACACCGGGTGATAATTCAATCACGCCCGCAATCGGCGCTGCTTTAAGCGCTTCCATCAAGGCATGAACACGCAAGCGCAAACTCAGATCGAGAATGTTGTCGCCGTACTCAAGCAAAATATATTTGTCACCGGCTTGGCGATAACTCACCAACGGGCGGCTAGCTTGCGGTGGCAGAGCAGCAACAATACATTCAGAAATAGTATTTTCCGGTGCAATAATTGGAGCCGGTAACACAGCAGACTGTACGCTCAGGTTTTCAATGGCGCGATCAATCGCTAATTCCATCGCCAATGCAGTATCAAAACTTAAACGCTTGAAGCGGATTTTATCGCCCGGTTTTACTTGGCCAACTTTCCAGAGTTCTGCTTTTACAATTGTCACCGGGCAAACAAATCCACCCAGGCTTGGGCCGTCTTTGGTGAGGATGACGGGCATATCGCCGGTGAAATTAATTGAGCCAATCGCGTATTCGGTATCGTGAATATTCGATGGATGCAAACCGGCTTCGCCACCGTCGCTACGTGTCCATGTGGGTTTGGGGCCATTTAAACGAATGCCTAAACGGTTAGAGTTGTAATGCACTTCCCACGCAGTGGAAAAAAACATTTCAATCGCTTCGGGTTTGAAAAAATCCGGTGCACCGTGTGGGCCATAGAGCACACCAATTTCCCATTCGTTTGACGCGTCTGTTTTTGAAAAGCAGGACGGAATCAATTCAACTGGCGCAGCGGCAGCTTCATAAATTGGTGCGGGAGTGGTACAGGCTGCGATAGCGGGATTGCTGATTGGCAGCATATCGGTCGCGCGCAGTGTGCGGCCTGCGTGGCCACCAAATTGACCAAGCGCGAACGTAGAGCGGCTACCCAAATACACCGGCACATCAAAACCATTGCGCACAGCAAGATAACCACGGCAGCCTTGTTCGGCTTTTCCGACTTCCAGAATTTGTCCGGCTTTAATGGTTACTGGTTGCCAGAACGGAATTAATTCACCATCAATTTTTGCAGGCGATGTTGCACCCGTGAGCGCAATAATCGCATCGCGATGGAATTTTAATTTCGGTCCGATAATGGTGTACTCAAGTGCAGCAGCACTGTCATGGTTGCCCACAATACGGTTAGCCAAACGGAAAGAATAATCATCCATCGGCCCTGAAGGCGGAACACCAATGCTCCACAAACCCACGCGGCCGGGGTAATCCTGTACGCTGGTGTAAGTACCTGGCTGCAATACTTCCACTACTGGCGCGCTGTATTCAAAACTCGCAAGTTTATTGGTTGCAACATCGCCCTTGGCGAAAAAGTCTGTTGCAATAATTTGGCGAAGGTAATCAAGATTCGTTGCAATACCGGCTGCACGTGTTTCGTTTAAGGCTTCGCTCATTTTTGCAATAGCATCAGCGCGATCTTTGCCGTACACAATAATTTTGGCGATCATTGGATCGTAGTAGGGCGATACTTCAGTGCCGGTAGAAACCCAGGTGTCGATGCGTGCATTGGGTGAGAAATGCACGTCAGTTAATACACCGGGTGATGGTTGGAAATCACGTACCGGATCTTCAGCGTACAAACGCACTTCAATTGCTGCGCCTTTTGGATTGATTTGAATATCCAATTTTGGCGGTGTATCTGCGGCGGTTAAAATCATCCACTCCACCAGATCTACACCGGTGCAGGCTTCGGTAATCGGGTGTTCAACTTGCAAGCGGGTATTGACTTCGAGGAAATAAAATTCATCGCGTGCCGGGTCGTAAATATATTCAATGGTGCCTGCTGAACGGTAGTTCACCATTTTGCCGAGGCTGACTGAGGCCGCGAGTAATTTCTCGCGTGTTGCAGCAGGCAAATTCGGAGCAGGCGTTTCTTCTACCACTTTTTGGTTGCGGCGTTGCAGTGAACAATCTCGTTCGCCCAGTGCCAGTACGTTGCCCTTGCCATCACCAAAAATTTGCACTTCTACGTGACGGGCGTTATCCACAAATCGCTCAAGAAATACGCCTGAGTCGCTAAAAAAGTTTTGCCCTAAACGTTTAACACTTTCATAGGCATTAATTAATTCGGCTTCGCTATTGCAGCGCGTTAAACCAATACCACCACCACCCGCGGTACTTTTTAACATGACTGGGTAGCCCAGTTTTGCCGCAGCGGTAGTGGCTTCTTCTACAGAGGCTAATAAACCGGTGCCAGGGGTGAGCGGAACACCCGCTTGCTCTGCCAACTCACGCGAGGTGTGCTTTAAACCAAATTGACGAATTTGTGCCGGTGTAGGGCCGCAAAAGGCGATACCTCCTGCTTCACATTGTTCACAAAATTTTGCGTTTTCAGAGAGGAATCCGTAACCGGGAATAATTGCCTGTGCGCCAGTTTCTTTTGCTGCAGCCAGAATTAAATCCGCCTTTAAATAACTTTCTGCTGCGGTATTGCCACCGAGACAAATGGCTTTATCGCAGGCGGTGACATGCGCTGAATTGCGGTCGGCATCGGAATACACTGCAACAGATTCGATGCCCATTTTTTTCAACGTTTTGGCAATACGCACCGCGATTTCCCCGCGGTTGGCAATCAGTACGGTCTTTAACATGGTTCTTCTCCGGCTGTCATTTTTTTAAATCCCCTCCTATCCTCCCCTTTTTCAAAGGGAGGGGCGGGGGAGGGATTATTTTTGTAACGATTTTATGTACGCCCGCCATCCACCCAGATGCGTAATATCTTTCGCACCATTCACAGCAGCGCCTTCACAAATAAAACCTTTTACTTCGCGGCCATCGTGCAGTGTGAGTGTGCCAATGCCTAACGGAGCAGGAATCAGCGCAATAAAACTGCCGAAGTGCTGCACAGGTACATCCCATAACTCCACAATAATTTCAGCACCTTCACTTTCAGTGCGAATCAACCCCGGTTTGGGTGGCGTAGTATTAGGTAATGCAAACAAACGATAATTTTTTGCAGTGAACGTGCTTTCAACAAACAACGCATTGCGTTCCTGCAATTGCACATTCAATGGCATTCCCGTGAGGTGTGCGCCAACAACGGCCAAACGGACATATCCTTTTGGCGATTCTGTAGAGGCGGTAAACGGGTTTTGTTTTTTATCGATGGCACCGAGAGGCAATTGCGTCGCCGCGTGCCATTTTTTTCCAAACGCAGCGAGCGCTGCGTCTTGCCATGCGGGTGCAATCAAGGTGATACCAAACGGCAAGCCATCGGCACGCATCACCGCAGGCAAGGCGAGTGCAGAAAGATCAGCGAGGTTGACAAAATTGGTGTAAGTACCGAGTTGGCTGTTGACACCAACGGGGTCAGCAGCAACCTCGGCAATGGTTGGATGGCGTGGTGAGGTGGGCACTAACAGTGCATCCACATTTTTTATTTGGGTTTGAATAAGGCGGGCAAGTTCAGCGCGCTTGTATTCGGCTTTAAACACATCGGTTGCAGAAAAATCGACAGCTTTTTCAACAATACTGCGCACCACGTTATTCATATCCTGCGCGTGGTCTTGCATAAAATCGCCAATCGCTGCATGGCGTTCGGCAACCCAGGGGCCACCGTACAAAAGCTGCGCGAGTGCAAACATGGGTGTGAAATCTATTTCAATTAATTCCACATTCAGTGCACGCATTTTTTGCAGTGCGTTCTCCCACGCGGTTTTGGCTTGTTCATCACCAAACCAATTGGGCGCTGCCGGAATACCAAAACGCGGGGTGGCAGAAAAATAAGTCGCGCTTGCAGGTGCGGTACGCGAGTAACCATCGGCTACATCAAAACCTTCCATCACTGATGCCACTTTTTCTGCATCATCAACAGTGAGTGAAAAAATAGAAACGCAATCCAAACTGCGGCACGCAGGCACAACACCGCTGGTGCTGAAACGGCCTTTAGTGGGTTTTAATCCGACGATATTGTTAAAGCCTGCGGGCACGCGGCCTGAACCTGCGGTGTCGGTTCCCAAGCTAAAAGGCACGACACCTTTGGCAACGGTGATGGCAGAGCCGGAGCTTGAACCGCCGGATACATAATCCGCATTAAATGCATTAGGCACAGCGCCGTAAGGCGAGCGTGTTCCCACAAGCCCCGTAGCAAATTGATCGAGGTTGGTTTTGCCGAGCACAATGGCACCCGCCGCTTTCAAGCGCGCGACGCTGGTGGCATCGGCTTCAGGGATATAAGTAAACGCAGGGCAGGCTGCGGTGGTGGGAATACCGGCGACATCAATGTTGTCTTTTACTGCAAAGGGAACGCCGTAGAGAGGCAGGCTATGCGCATCGCCCAGGGTTTCCAATGCGCTGATCTGGGCATCCAATTCGCTGGCAGAAACAATATAAATCCAGGCTTTATCATCGGAATCAAGTTGCGCACGCAACTGCTGTAACGCCGCGCGTGCTACCAAGCCGTGGTCACGGTAGGCATTCAGCCACTCACTAATAGTCCAACCTGTTGTTTGCATCATTATCGTTCCCGCAGTTACATCTTAAATACAATCTTGGATACAAGTTTGTATTCAGCAGAAACTATGCCAATCAAAAATTGCGCCCTGAATGTCGCCCTTGGGTAAGCATAAAATCTATATTATTCAATGAGTTAAATGACGTAGTAAAAATAGGGGAGAGGCAATTCTGGTCGTGTTTTGAGAAGGCTTTTATGCGCTGAAGTTGTGCGTGAGAATTTTAAGCGGGGGCTAAGTTGGTGCGGTTTGGCGCTGATTTTCGCATCTCATTTCATCTCAAAATTTAAAAATATTGAGATATGAGAGGCGATAATTCATAGTTCATCTCAAAATTACGACTTTTTGAGATGAACACTTTATCGGCCTGTTGTCCCTGACGTAGGCAAAGTACGCACTAAAAAATCCAGAAAAACTGGATGTCTTAAACATTGTTAGGGATTTATGTATGACCATGAATTGGAACCAATTGCTGTGCGCAGACCGTTTGGGCAAGCGTGTGGCAAAGCATGAAGAAGGGCGTTCGCCGTTTCACTCGGATCACGACAAGATTATTTTTTCTGGTGCGTTTCGTCGGCTTGCGCGTAAAACACAAGTGCATCCGCTCGCTACTAATGACCACATCCACAACCGTATGACACACAGTTTGGAAGTGGCTTGTGTGGGGCGCACACTGGGCATTCGTGTTGGGCAGGCGTTAAAAGATAAAGGCGATTTGCCTGCGCATATTTGGCCGACGGATATTGGCGATATAGTGCAAGCGACTTGCCTTGCGCACGATATTGGCAACCCGCCTTTTGGTCACACGGGTGAGGATGCAATCCGCAACTGGTTTCAAAAAGAAGGTGCCGAGTTTTTAAAACATTTATCGCCCTCTGAGCAGGATGACATTCGCGTATTTGAAGGTAATGCCCAAGGCTTGCGCGTGTTAACGACATCGGAATATCACCAGTTTCACGATGGTATGCGCTTGACCTATGCAACGCTTGCCTCCTCGATTAAATACCCCTGGACATCCACCCCGACTGTGCTGGGGCAGCGCCCGAAAGATGCCAAATACGGTATTTTTCAATCCGAACTTGAGCACTTTCACGAGATAGCACAAAAAACCGGTTTGATTGAATTGGGCAGTGATTGGTATTGCCGTCATCCGCTGGTGTATTTAATGGAAGCGGCCGACGATTTTTGTTACGGCATTATCGATTTGGAAGACGGGCTGGAAATGGGCATTCTCAACTGGGCAGAAATTTATGAATTGCTGCACCCGGTGATTGCCGATTCCCCGCAATTAGCTGACCTGGAGCGGTTGCTGAAAAAAGTGAACGATGGTCGCAAACCGGCATTGGTGCGCGGCAAGGTGATTGATGCGTTTATCAATGCCGGAACTGCAGCATTTATTCAGCATCAGGATGCGTTTTTACACGGCGAAGTAGAAGGTGATTTAATTTCCTTGTGCGACCCGAAAGTAAAAAATGCGGTACAAGCAGCGAAAGATCTGGCAAAGCAAAAAATATTTAATCACTCGCGTCGTGTTGAATTGGAGATTGGTGCTTATGCGGTGATTGGTACTTTGTTAAGTACAATTTGCTCTGCAGTCTATGCATCGCTCGGTGATCCAGCGCAAATGACCTATAAAGATAATCGCGTGATGGCGTTGATTGGTGAAAATAATTTCCACCCTGATGTCAGTAAACGCGGCGACAACTATAAATATTTGGCGTTAATGGCGGTGATTGATTATATCAGCGGTATGACAGACAACTATGCGACCAATCTTGCTAAACAATTTAATGGTATGGGGCAATCGCAGTACTGATCAGGTTTGGATTATTGCTTTCCCGGAATAAAAAATCCCCGGCATGTAGTTAACAGCCGGGGATTTTTGTTTGAGTTGTTGCTTTGCAGTGAATGACACTATTATTTTTTTGCGCCTGCTTTTTTTGCAGGGTAAGCAAAAAAGACTTGGGTAGCAGCAACACCGGTGCCTTTTGCGGGTTCTGCTCCGGTTTCATTGAAACCCGTTGTCTCATAGGTGGTACCCGTGACAATCAAACCTGTTGTTGAAATCGCTTCCCAGGCAGCCGCTTCCTGTTCTTCTGTTAGAGTTGCTTTTTCCAGTGAAAAATCATGGAAGTGGGTGTTGTAATCACTGTTGATCAACGCCGCATTAAATGAAGGACAGGGCGTGGTGATACAAAAAATGCCGGTGCTGGTGATATTTAAATAAGTGCCTACTGGTACATTTTTATTTGCACTGATCCAGGCACCATTGGCAACCAATGTTTTGGTACTGGTGATGATTTTTCCGCTGGTGGGCGATTTGGTCAGTGTGCCTCGTACTAACACTTGTTCGGTGCGGATGGCATTTCCAAGCTCGGCGATTTGCTTTTTGGTAAGCCCGAGCCGCTTGTAATTAATGTAGGCCACATAAATGCTATTGGGTAGTAGCGCTGAGTTTTCATACGCCTGGTCTTCAGTTTCCAGCTGAATTGAATATTGATTTACTGGTGTTAAATGCCAACCGCCACACATTGGAAATGCGCATTTGCGATAATCGGGTTTGACAATGTAAGTTGTTCCCGTCGGGTTAGGGTTGATGGGTGATTTTGCGTGGGCACCTAATCCTATCAGTGCCAGTGAAAACACAAGCCATGATAGGGCGATTTTGATTCTGCTTTGCAGTGAACGGGTTATGCTGTTCATAATCGTAAATCCTGTTATGTAGTTAAATAAAGTGACCTTGTTTTTGTGATGTCGTTCATTCGCAATTCGTTAATGTCGTTGTGTTGCGACCGGGGTATCAGGTAGCGATGTCATTTGCACAGAATGCCTGCATTGGTCTAATACTAAACCTTGCATCGATTTAGTCATTACAGATTGCCAAGCCAGACGCCAGGGATTTGTAATAAATTGTTCTAATGTTCGCTGTTTCAGTAATGGAGTTTGCGTTGAAAGTGAGTTTGCCTTCGTGGCTATTGGGTGTGGTCATTGTGATTTTGGCACCTTTATTTTTTTGGGGTGGCGCAGATTATTATTCTCCAGAGGTTATTAAAAATCTGTGGGATTTTGGGCACATCATTTTTTTTGCAGTTTTATTGTTACTGATTCAATCCATTAAGCCTCTGGTGAGTTGGCGCGAGTGGTTAGGGGTTTCGGTTGGCGTATTGGTTTTGGGGGGACTTATTGAAATCGCCCAATCTTTTGTCGGGCGCAATGTGAGTTGGAACGATGTATTGCACAATCTTTTTGGTGCATGGCTGGGTTTATTTTGGGGACAAAAGCCAACGAGAAAGATATGGTGTTTACGCATTGCCAGCGCGTGTTGTGTATTGCCACCGGCATGGTTAATTATCGATTCTGCATGGGCAGATATAACCATGCGAACACAATTTCCGATGATTAACCGCTTTGAATCGCGTGCGGAAATAGCACAGATTCGTGTGAATGGTGCTACTACAACTGTTCATCAAGATAACACTGGTGCGCGCTCTGGTTCACAGGTGTTAGCGGTGCAATTAAGTACGCAACAATATGCGGGTATCAGTTTGGTTAGTCCTTATGGGAATTGGACAGGGTATCAATTTTTAGTGATGGATTTTTATAATCCAGATCCGGAGCCTTTGGTTCTGGTACTAAAAATTTCCGATTATCAACATGACATGGGCAACAATGAATTAGCAGACAGGTTCAATCATCCTGTGATGTTAATGACCGGTTGGAACGAAATTCGTATCAAGGTAGATGACATCCGTAGCGCACCGAAGAAGCGTGATATACAGTTGGACGCAATAACGGGCTTTGCTTTATTTGCCGCTAAATTACCTGCACCGCGAACCTTTTTTTTGGATAATATCCGTTTGGAATAGCAAACAAATATCGAAGACTTTTTAAGTATAAAAATGACAGGCGATATCGAGCTATTCGGGTTTTTGATTCCCGCAAAATAGACAAAAAAATACTGCCTTTATCTGTGAAAAGATAAAGGCAGTATTGGGTGTTGATGGCGCTTGTGGATATTGACCGAATACCTGTATCAGGTTGCTGTTACGCTTTTATTCCACGCGCTCTTTGTTTGCCCCGGGGGCATTTACTTATCATTCTGAAGCTTAGAAGTCCAAATCAGAGAGATCATCGTATCCCAGTTGATCCTTAATGCGGCGGCGCTCCAGACGATCTTCGATTTTGCGGCGCATTTCCAGTGTGTGCTGGCTGGCTTCTTTACCCGTAAGTTTCGGGGTAGCCTCTTCATCTTCGGTTTCGATGCTAACATCACTGATCAGATCAGTATCTTGTGACTCTACATCAACTGACATAAAACTACTCCAACATTGACAGAGAGAGGGTAGGTGGATCGATTCCCCGACGGGGAAATTTGACCCGCGCTATTTACCATAGCCCATAAAAAAACAAAAGAAAAATTGCTGGGTAGGATCAAAATTTTTCTTTTTACCTTGGCTTGGATCTGAGGTACAAAGCGCGCCTGTCCATCGTTATTTGGGTGGATCAGTTCCAAGGCAATTGCACTTGATAATCCGGAGGTTCTGGTGGTGATAAAAAAACAGCCTGAAGTCGTCGGTTGGCGTGAATGGGTGGGGCTACCTGCTCTTGGAATTAGCGCTATCAAAGCCAAGGTTGATACAGGTGCGCGCACTAGTGCCCTGCATGCCTACTACGTTACGCCGTTCGAAAAAGACGGCAAGCCTTGGGTGCGTTTCGGCCTGCATCCCTTGCAGAAAGACAGCCTGACTTGCATTGAGTGTGAGGCTCCGGTGAAAGACGTACGCATGGTGACTGATTCTGGCGGACATAAAGAAGAGCGCGTGGTGATCGATACCACCTTATTGATCAACGGTATGACGTTCTCAATGGAAGTGACCTTGACTGACCGCGAGAATATGCGCTTTCGTATGCTGCTGGGCCGCAGCGCCCTTAAACAAGGCTTTCTGGTCGATAGCGGTAAATCCTTTTTGTTGGGCGGCAACAAAAACCATCCTCCTATAGCATCTATGTAAATTATCTACAGACGCCGGTAGCAGTAGCTTCCGTGCATCGTCCGGTTTCCTTAATCCCTTTATTTTTCTGATCAGGTTTACTATGAAAATCGCCATTTTGTCGCGTAATCGCCGCTTGTATTCTACCCGTCGGTTGGTGGAGGCTTGCACTAAACGTGGCCATGAAGTGCGCGTGCTCGACATTCTTAAATGCTATATCGATATTGCCTCAGACAGTCCTGCGATCTGGTACATGGGCGAACTTCTGGAAGATTTTGACGCTGTTATTCCCAGAATCGGAGCGTCAGTGACGCATTATGGTCTGGCGGTAATCCGCCAATTCGAAATGATGGGGGTTTATTGCCTCACCGAGTCTATTGCCTTGGGCCGTTCACGTGACAAGTTGCGCGCATTGCAGTTGCTGTCACGCAAAGGTATTGGTCTGCCTAAAACCAGTTTTGCCTACAACGTTCACGATGCCAAAGAGCTGATTAAACTGGTTGGTGGTACGCCACTGGTTCTGAAGCTGTGCGAAGGCACCCAGGGGCGCGGAATAGTATTGGCCGAAACCCAGAAGGCAGCGGAGAGTGTGATTGAAGCCTTCCGCGAGTTGCGTGCCGAGTTTCTGGTGCAAGAGTTCATCAAGGAGGCCAATGGCAGCGACCTGCGCTGCTTTGTCATTGGCGACAAAGTGGTAGCTGCCATGGAGCGCACGGCTGCCGAGGGCGAGTTCCGCTCTAACCTGCATCGCGGTGGTTCGGCCAAGCTCGCTAAACTGACCCCTACCGAGCGACGCACAGCCATCAAAGCGGCGCAGACCATGGGCCTGCAAGTGGCTGGGGTGGATTTATTGCGCTCCAGCAGGGGGCCTTTGGTAATGGAAGTGAATTCGTCGCCGGGATTGGAAGGTATAGAAGGGGCAACCGGTAAAGATGTTGCTGATGCGATAGTGGCATTTGTTGAAGAAAACGCGCGTCCCAATGCCAATAAAACACGTGGAAAAGGCTAGTCCGCATCAATCAAAGTGATTCACATCAATTAAAAAGGGAGCTGTCAGGTTCCCAGTTTCATTTGGGTGTCCAGGTGGACAATCGTGCCGTCGAAATAAAAGCGGCCATTGTGGAAATGGTTTTCCAGTTGTTTTGCCGTCATGGGTTTGGCATAGAGGAAGCCTTGCGCCTGGTCGCAGCCCATATCGCGCAACCATTCCGCTTGCTGTTCGGTTTCTACGCCTTCTGCGACTACTCGCATCTGCATGTTGTGGGCAAGGCCGATAATCGATTTCGCGATGGCCGCATCGTTATCGTCATCGTGGATGTCATTGATAAAACTGCGGTCAATCTTCAGCTTCTGGATAGGGAAGCGCTGCAAGTACGCAAGTGACGAATAGCCAGTACCAAAGTCATCAATGGCCAGAAACATGCCCATTTGTTTCAGTTGGTTTAATTGATTGATCGTTTCTCCCGCGTGTTCCATTGCGCAGCTTTCGGTGATTTCCAGTTCCAGATATTTTGCTTCAAGGCCCGTTTCTTTGAGTATGGCTTCTACCTTGCCGGGAAAGTTTTTCTGGCGGAATTGGCGTGGCGATAAGTTCACCGCAATTTTGCCAACATACTTACTGGCATCCAACCAGAGCTTTTGTTGGCGACAGGCTTCGCGTAGTACCCACTCACCAATTGGTACGATCAAACCGGTTTCTTCAGCCAGCGGGATGAAATGCGCAGGGGATACCAAACCGCGATCCGGATGTTGCCAGCGCACCAATGTCTCTACACCCATCATCTCGCCAGTGCGTAAATCTACTTGTGGCTGGTAGTAAAGTACGAGTTGTTGCTGTTCTATCGCACGGCGCAAATCGTTTTCCAGCAGCAGATAATTCACTGCAGTAGCGTTCATGCCTTTGGTGTAGAACTGGCAGTTGTTTTTGCCTGCTTCTTTCGCTTTATACATGGCGATGTCGGCGTTTTTCAGTAGCTCGTCAGTATCACCGCCATCTTCTGGAAAAATACTGACACCGATACTGACCGTGGTGGAAATATTATGGCCGCTAATTTCAATCGGGCGCGACAGCGTCGTGAGTAGTTTGTTGGCAACGAACACTACATCTTCCATGTCGTGTATGCCTTCAAGTACGACTACAAACTCATCGCCCCCCAAACGCGCCACTGTATCCATATCACGCACGCCTTCATTCAGGCGCATCGCAATAGCTTTCAATAAAATATCACCTGCATCGTGCCCCAGACTGTCGTTGATATTTTTGAAGCGATCGATATCCAACAACATCAGCGCGAGTTTTGATTCGCTGCGGCGTGCGCGTGCAAGACCGTGATAAATGCGGTCGTAAAAAAGAGAACGGTTAGGCAGGGATGTGAGCGAGTCGTGAAATGCCATGTAATTCAGGCGCGATTGTTGTTCACGCAACGCATTTTCAGCGAGTTTACGTTCGGAAATGTCGGTGCCGATAGTACAGACACCAAAAACGGTATTGTCTTTACTGCGCAGCGGGAATTTCACCATCAGATAGGTGTGTTGGCTGCCGTCTTTGTGCATCAAATCCAATTCAACTTCATAAGTCTGTTGTTTGGTTTTGGTGGCCTTATCGATTTCCCACATGGATTGAGCAACGTCTTTTGGATAGACATCAAACACGTTTTTGCCAACGAAACCTGTTTCATCAATGTTGGCCATTTGTTTGAAGTGTTCGCTGGCGAGTACTACGTTGCCATCCAGATCTTTAACCGAAATCAGTGCAGGAGAATAACGCAAAATAGCATTGAGATAGGTTTCGCTTGCCCAGAGGGCCTGCTCTGCAACCCGGAATCGCTCGGCTTGCTCCTCGTGGTGCCACATATCAATTACTTGACGGACGAGTAGCGAGCTAAAGGTCCATACGGTATCCAATTCGGCAACGGTTTTTTGCAGTTGCTGCAAACCCTGAGTGGACTCCATATAAAACACGGCAATGGTTTTGTGTCTTTCTTTGATGGGGTGCAGATAACAGGAATGAGTGCCTTTTTGTACGAACAGCGCGCCCATGCGGTTGATGGTGTCTTGATCCAATGCACAAGGTAAGCCGGTATCAAAAACCTGATGTATGTATTGATGCGGGAGATAATTCAAGCGGCTGAGTGAGGTTGCAACGCCATTGACGAAAGGCTCATCAAAACCGGATGACGCTATAGCTTCAACATAAAGATGGCTGTCGCGCTCAACAATTAACACGGCGCGGCTGATGGTTCGCTTGGCAATGACCAGTTTTACCAAACGTTCGGCAATTTGTTTATGGTTTAAGTCAGTAAAAAGTTGCTGGAACTTTTTAATCAACTCAATGGCAGTATTCTTTGGCTGCCCTGATTCACTCGTCTGCATAATCGCTCAATTGGGGTGATCGTTTTCGCTATTTAGTGCATCTTGCCATGACATTTTTCTCTCATAAGGGCAGACCACTAACACTAAAAAACCTAACTAATGGCACTCTTCCGGTGCCTGCACGTCCCAAATTTCTATATCGAATCAGCACTTTACAACAAAAAAGTGCGTTAGCGCTTTTTTTTATGATAAATAAATTGGTAAGACGTGTTTGCGCTAAAAACATTCCAGACTTTGGTGTCTGTGAGAATGGGTATGTGTTTCCAAAATTCCCAAATGGCAGCATATTTTGGCTAAAAGATGAAATATGTGCCAATAATATGTTTTCATAAGTTGAGTGAAAAACGGTCGCTTTCGCGTAGGGAGCTTCTTGAAACCAGTGTGTTGCGCTATACCACACTCGCTTTTGGCTATAGCTGCACTAAAATTTAAATAGTTCTGTCAGTCCTTGCAGTGCATTGCATTTATGGAGTGCTCTATGCGCCATCATGTTCCTTTTGTAGGTGAGCGAAAGGTTGTGCGAGCCAATGATGAATCGGCACGCGCAAAGCGTACCAGTGGCCGTGTTATTGATGATGTTGTAGGCGAAGGCCCTCAGGAAAGTAGTTGGGATGATGTGGTGCCTGAAGGCTGGCTTGATAAAACCAAACCTGTGCCTGCGAAAACAGCTGCTCATGTAGCGGTTCCGCGCGCACATGTCCCCTTGAGAGCTGGCTCAGGTAAAACGGCTCCGGCAAAAAAGAAATTGGCCTCATCAGTCAATTCGATTACCTTTTCAGATTCGCCCAGCCTGGATTGGGTATCGATTAATAGCGGGCGCGGTTTGCGTGTCAGTATTCATGGAAATATAGACAATAACCTGCGCAAAGAGTGGAGCCGGTTGCTTGAGGAAACTGAAGGGACTGATATCAAAGAGTTTGAATTTAATTTGAATGAAACACCGGCGCTGAGTTTGACAGGCCTGGGGATGTTGTTGCTTTTTAAAGAACGTAAAGGATCAGCGCGCGATGCCATTAAACTGTGCAACTGCAATAAAGACGTTGCGCAAATTCTTGAGTGGACGGGTATGGATAAATATTTTTCTATCCAGAATACGCAAATATCCGAGATGAGTTAAGCCGGCTATCATACTGGCGTATATAAAAAAGCCCGGCTACGAATCCGGGCTTTTTTTATGTTGCTGGTGTAGACCTATCCGCTCAATAGGTCTTCAAGGCAGCGATCATGGCTTGCATTTGTTCATCGGTACCAATAGTGATACGCAGGAATTGGTTAATGCGCGGCTTGTTAAAATAGCGCACCAAAATTTTGTGATCGCGCAGGTGCTGGGCTACATCGGCTGCATTCTTTCCAATAGGTTCTGCGAACACAAAATTTGCTTGCGATGGCAGTACCTTAAAGCCCAACTTTTCCAGTTCGCTTACTGTCCAGTTGCGCGTGGTGATAATTTTATCGCGGCAGGATTGGAAGTAGACTTCATCTTCAAATGCAACAATAGTTGCCGCTTCTGCAATGCGGTCTATTGGATAGGAATTGAATGAGTTTTTGACGCGATCAAGTGCATCAATCAGGTCTTTATTCCCTACGGCAAATCCGACGCGCATTCCCGCCAGCGAACGTGATTTGGATAGCGTTTGCACCACTAATAAATGGGGGTATTTATCAACCAGCGTGATCGCTGTTTCTGCACCAAAATCGACGTAAGCTTCATCTACCACCACAACAGACCCGGTGTTTTTTTGCAGTAATGCTTCTATCTCTGCCAGTGGTTTACCAATCGCAGTAGGGGCGTTAGGGTTGGGGAAAATAATGCCGCCGTTGTCGGTTGGATAATCGGCAAAATCAATGGTGTAATCATCGCGAAGTGGAATGGTTTTTTCTTCAATTCCGAATAATTTGCAATACACAGGATAAAAACTGTAGCTGATGTCTGGAAACAACAGCGGTTTTCCCTGTTGAAAAAACGCCATAAATAACAAAGCCAATACTTCATCTGAACCATTGCCTACAAACACCTGATCGGGCATTACCTTGTAATAATTGGCGATAGTCGTTTTCAGTTTTTTGGAATTGGGATCTGGATAAAGGCGCAATCGGTCGATGGCGTCATGGGTTATCAAATCAATCACTTTAGGCGAGGGCGGGTAGGGGCTCTCGTTAGTATTTAATTTGATTAACCCATCAATTTGCGGTTGTTCGCCGGGCACATAAGGCTCCAGTTCGCGCACCACAGGACTCCAGAACTTCGACATGACCGCTCCTCAGCAGTGATTTAAAAGAGCGGGCAGTATACGCTGTACTACAGGTTGTTCCTATCCTTGCTATTTACTGGATGGCGTGTGGGGATTTGATGGAATGTTTATTGCTCGTGATTGCGGGGGATCATAGTTTGTAAGCCGCGTTTTTCAGGAAATAGTTTTGTGATCGCTGATTTTGTAGTCTGCGTAGAGAACGGGCCAGAGTGAATAGGTCTATAGTTTTCTGGTAACCCCTTGTGCGGGTGAACTCAATCCGGACATATAAAGGATTCATTGTTATGAAACGAATTCCCGAGTTAATTATGCTTGATCTGGATGGAACCCTGTACGTGGGCAAACAGCCAATTCCCGGCGCGATTGAATGCCTACGGCAATTGCGTAAACGCGGTATACAATTGCGTTTTCTCACCAACACTACGACCAAACCACAGGACGAATTGGTAGCTCAATTACGGGTAATGGGTTTTAGTCTGGAAGAGGATGAGCTGATCAGTGCACCTGTTGGGGCAAAGCTCGAATTATTGAGTTTGCAACAAAAACTGCAGCGGCCGGTGCGTATATGGCCTGTGGTGGCTGATAGTATCAAACAGGATTTTTCAGAGTTTTTCTGGGACGAATACACACCGGATTATGTTGTACTGGGTGATATAGGCGATGCCTGGGATATTACCCTGATCAACCGTTTGTTTAATGTGATGCATTCCGGTGCAGAATTAATTGCCCTGCATAAAAATCGCTTCTGGCAAACTGAGGAAGGGCTCAAGGCCGATATCGGATTTTTTGTCGCTGGCCTTGAGTATGTATGCAATAAAGAGGCGCAAGTGATGGGCAAACCTAATCGCGGTTTTTTTAAGCGCGTGTTGAATTCTGCCGGTGTTGATACTATGGATGCGCTGATGGTGGGCGATGATATTGACAGCGATGTAGGTGGTGCCCAACAAATGGGTATTCGTGGTTGCCTGGTGCGCACCGGAAAATATCGTGCAGCCTACGCAGAGCAATCGCCTGTGAGACCAAATTATATAGTGGACTCTATTGCTGGATTAATTGAATTGGTGCAGTGATGTATCGTTAATATGAATTAATGTGAGTTAACGTGAGCGTAGATAATGATAAAAAATAACAATGATTTTCTTGGCCATCCCAAAGGGCTTTATGTGTGTTTTGCAACGGAAATGTGGGAGCGGTTTTCATTTTACGGGATGAAATATCTCCTGTTGTTATATCTCACTAAATACCATTTATTTTCCGACGGTGCCGGTCTGGACATTCTGGGTGCTTACGCCGGTTTGGTTTACGCGACGCCGGTAATTGGTGGCTTGATCGCCGACCGTTATTTAGGCACACGCCGCGCGGTAATGTTGGGTGCTGTTATTTTATCGATCGGCCATTTCTTAATGGCATTTGAAGGGCAGCAAGCTGTGCATTATCCCGCCGGTACGGTATTGGTTGAATCACTTAGCTTGAAAACCGGTGAAGTGTTGGCTGCCGGTACGGTGCTCGCCAATGACATTACGATTCAGGATACGGCGGCGTTAAATATTTTTTATTTGGCGATTGCGCTGATTGTGGTGGGTGTCGGTTTTTTAAAACCGAATATTTCAGTGATTGTTGGACAGCTTTATCCAGCGAATGACCCGCGCCGCGACTCTGGATTCACCTTGTTTTATATGGGTATCAACGTAGGTTCTTTTATCGCTATTTTATTGTGTGGGTGGCTGGGCGAGACTTACGGCTGGAAGTACGGTTTTGGGCTTGCTGGTATCGGTATGGTGATTGGGATGTTGGTATTTATGTACGGCCAGCGTTACATCAAAGAGTATACCGAGTCCCCTTGCCCTGAATGGTTAAGAGAAAAGCGCGCGGGTATTAAACGCGAGTGGTGGATTTATCTGGGCAGTTTGTGTGCGCTTCCGGTTATCTGGTGGTTGGTGCAAAGCGAACCTATTGTGCACATCACGCAAAATATTTTTCTGCTGGTGGGTATTGTGGGAATTTTGGCCTACTCCATGATCCACTCTGCACCTTGGGAATCAAAAAAATCGGTGATGATATTAGCCGCGTTAGTGATTGCCATTGGCTTGGGTAATGTCATGACGCAAAATCAGGTGATCCAATTATCAGAAACTGCCACAGAATATTGTTTGTATGTAGCAATGTTGGCCCTGTTGGGTTTTGTAGCCTACGGCTTTTTACGTCACCGCAGCGCGGAATTTACCCGTACTTTGGTATTAATGGTACTCACCCTTTTCGCGATTGTGTTCTGGTCTTTGATCGAACAATCCGCTGCATCCATGACGTTATTTGCCGACCGCGTATTAGATCGTGAGGTGTTTGGCAGTACGATTGTCGCCAGCCAATTTCCTGCATTAAATCCCGCATTCATTATTTTGCTCGCTATTCCTCTGGCATTTTTGTGGCCGTGGTTGGATGCGCGTGGTATGAACCCCTCAACACCGGTGAAATTTTCCATCGGCATTATGTTTTCGGGTTTGGGTTTTGGGGCGTTGGTATTAGGTGCACAATTTCCTAATGAAGTGGGCAAAGTAGCAATTATCTGGATGGTGCTCGCGTATTTGTTGCACAGTGTTGGTGAGATGTGCCTTTCACCAATTGGTTTATCGGCTGTGACGAAATTATCGCTGCCGCGTGTGGTCAGCGCGAGTATGGGCATTTGGTTTGTCGCAACGGCATTATCTGAAACTCTGGCAACTCGTATATCCAAATGGGCGGCGATTGATCCATCGGATAAAACCGATGTTGCTGCCATGTTGGCAACCTATACCGAATTGTTTGAATTCTTGATGTGGATGGGCGTGGGTGCCGGTATTTGTCTGTTGATTGTTTCGCCTTTGCTCAAGCGTGGTATGGCGGGTATTCGTTAACTAAAAACCAAATTTGTGATAGAGATTGTGTGATGAATAAACGACAAAAAATAATGGTCTATCGTGTGATGGCGGTGTTTGTAGCAAGTGTTTTTTTAGCGGCGTGCCAGCCATCGGCAGATACAAAAAGCGAACATAAAGCCACTACAAAATCTGCCGATGCATTCATCGCAGATGTTAATCAGCGCTATCTGGATATGAACCGCGAAATGAATGCGGCGCAATGGGCCTATGTCACATACATCAATGAAGATACTGCGCTAATC
The DNA here is from genome assembly GCA_002483365.1 of Cellvibrio sp. UBA7661. Lineage (GTDB taxonomy): Bacteria > Pseudomonadota > Gammaproteobacteria > Pseudomonadales > Cellvibrionaceae > Cellvibrio. The sequence goes on along the minus strand of DLHT01000005.1, from coordinate 5,307 downwards.
GCTGCAAAAACCTATGAGCGGTACATGGAATTTGAAAAAGGTGTGTTGGCAGAAGCGCGCGAATTCAAACAGTCACCCATGTCAGCATCTACCGCCAAGGCGTATACCAATTTAACCTTGGGTAAAACATTGTTACCGCCCGATACAGCAGCGGAACGCGCAGAGCTTGCGCAATTGGGCACCAGCATGGAAGGTGTTTACGGCGCAGGAAAATATTGCAAAACAATCAATGGCAAACAAGATTGCCGCGATTTAAACCAGCTTTCCGATGTATTGGTCAAAAGCCGCACTTACGATGAATTACTGGATGCCTGGACGGGTTGGCGAACCGTTTCACCGGCGTACAAAAACGATTACGCGCGTTTTATCGAGATTGCTAACGCAGGCGCGCAGGCTTATGGTTTTAGCGATTTGGGCGCATCCTGGAAATCCGGTTACGACATGCCCTCTGCCGATTTTGAAAAAGATGTAGAGCGTCTTTGGTCGCAAGTAGAGCCGCTGTATCAATCCTTGCATTGCAAAGTGCGTACAGATCTCGCGAAACATTATGGTGTCGATAAAGTGCCACTCGATAAACCCATCCCTGCGCATCTGCTGGGTAATATGTGGAGTCAGGAGTGGGGTAATATTTATGATCTGGTGACGCCCTATCCGGGGGTTGGTGATCTTGATGTGACAGCGGCGTTAGTGAAAAGCAAAAAAGATCCAGTAGCGATTACGAAAACAGCCGAGCAGTTTTTTACCTCGCTCGGGTTGCGTGAATTACCGCAAAGCTTTTGGGAAAAATCCATGCTCACCAAACCGCGTGACCGCGAAGTGGTATGTCATGCCAGTGCCTGGAATATGGATGCAAAAGACGATGTGCGCATTAAAGAATGTATAGAGCCGACGGAAGCGGAATTTACTACCATCCATCACGAACTCGGTCATATTTATTATTACCTTGCCTACAACGACAAACCTTATTTATTTCAAAACGGTGCAAACGATGGTTTCCATGAAGCCATAGGCGATACCATTGTGCTTTCCATGACACCTGATTATTTAAAGCAAATTGGTTTGATCGATAAGGTGGAAAAAAATCAGCAAGCAGTTATCAACCAGCAAATGAAAATGGCGCTGGATAAAGTTGCCTTTTTACCTTTTGGAAAAATTATTGATCAATGGCGCTGGCAAGTGTTTTCCGGAAAAGTAAAGCCGGAGCAATACAACCAAGCCTGGTGGCAGTTAGTCAACCAATATCAAGGTATACAATCACCGGTGCCGCGCACTGAAACGGATTTTGATGCGGGCGCAAAATACCATATCGCCGCTAATGTGCCTTACACCCGTTATTTCATCGCCCATATTTTGCAATTCCAATTCCACAAAGCTTTATGCGATGCAGCGGGTTTTAACGGCCCCTTACATGAATGTTCGATTTACAACAGCAAAGAAGCGGGTGCTAAATTGCAGGCGATGTTAGCGGCCGGTGCAAGTAAACCCTGGCAAGATGTATTGGAAGAATCCATCGGCACCCGCGAGATGGATGCCTCTGCCATTCTGGATTATTTTGCGCCGCTCAAAACTTGGTTGGATGAGCAAAACAAAGGGCAGGCGTGTGGTTGGTGAAGATAAACAGCGTGGCTTATTAGAAGCCGATTTTTTGTAGATGAGGATTTTCTACCAGCACTTCCAGCGTTTTGATGTGCTCCAAGACCACTAATTCTTCAACACCTGTTATGTCTATTTTTAAGCATTCTTCCTTGTGATCATTGCGCTGGGTGTCCAGCGCAATTCCTTCCAGTGTATCGCCAGTTATTAGTGTGAGTTTGATCGGGTAGCGATACATGCACACTATTTCGATGTAATCGTGCTGGTTACAACTGATCATAATCGTCTCCTTTGGCTCTTCAACATGAGATTAGTGAGCGTCAACAAAAGATGAGTGATCGCTTGCTGCCGGTTTAAAACGCAACATCCGAGTGGTAAGTAATATTGCGGCGCAAATTAATCCCACGGTCAATCCCATCCAGAACCCCGGAGCGCCAATCGGGTTGGTAATCCAATCTTTAAACGTCAGTGCATAACCTAACGGCAGTGAAATTCCCCAGAACGAAATCAGCATAATAAACATCGGGATTTTGGTGTCTTTATAGCCGCGTTGCACATTGATCATGGTCACTTGAATAACATCGGCGATTTGGAAAATAGCCCCGAACATAAACAACTGTGCAGCCACCTTTTGTACCTCGGGGTCAGAGGTGTAAAGGCTGGCAAGCCAATCGCGGCCAAAAAATAAAATCGGTGCATTGATACACGCAATTCCCAGCGCGAGAAGTAATGAACTGCGTGCAAGCAAACGCGCTTCATCGGTATCTTGCGCGCCTACCAAAAAACTCACGCGCAAAGTAATTGCCATGCCCAAACTCATGGGCAACATAAACAGCAGCGATATCGCGTTCAACACAATCTGGTGGCCTGCAACCGTGGTTGCGCCCAGCGGTGCCAAAAATAATGCGATCATGCAAAACATACTGACTTCAATAAACAGCGTAAACCCAATCGGCAGCCCGAGCTTCAGCAAACGATTAATCTCATTCCATTTGGGGGATGCCCAATTGCCAATCAGATGGAAATTTTTGTAAATGTTGCTGCGGTTTAAATACACCAGCAGCGCAAGTGTCGCCACCCAGTTAGAAATACTGGTTGCCCAACCACAACCAATACCACCCATCGCTGGCAGTAGAAAAAATCCAAAATCAAACCCATAAATAAACGCGTAATTCAGTGGCAGGTTCAGTAGCGTGCTGATTAATGAAAACACCATGATCACACGTGTGTGACCTAGCCCGTCGGTAAGGCCACGCAGTGCGGTAAGTAATAGCAACGCCGGAACACCCCAGGCAAACGCACTTAAATAACCATCCGCAATTGCTGTGGTTGCTGCATCCAGTTTCAGCAATGTCAGTACAGGGGCAAGATTCACCAGCAGCAAAACCATCAACACCATTCCGGTGATGGCAATATAAATACCTTGCCAAACCGCTGGCATAATTTTGTGAAATTCCCCGGCACCACGGTGACCGGATATCGTCGGTTGCAGCGCGCCCAACACACCCACAAAAAACAACAGCACCGGCACCCACATACTCGTCCCTATACCAACCCCGGCCAAATCTTCTGCACTGGCATGACCCGCCATCACCGTATCAATAACCCCGTTCGCCATTTGCGCAAGCTGCGCAATAAAAATCGGCGCACCCAAGAGCGCAAGCTGCTTCCACTCTTGCAACGTGCGTTGCACCAGCGTCTGGTTGTGGTCGGGTAGGGTTTGCGGTATGTCGTCTTGAATATTCACGGAAATTCCAAAAAAAATAAAAGCAGCTTGTTGATTGATCTTATGACGATAGCCTAAAAAATTGGCATTACGAGTAGCGTGCACCAATCCATTTAATCACCGGCAGCGTCTTATCATAATCACCAATTTCAATTCTCGTACAACTCGCGTAATCGATTTGTAATTGTTTAAACAGGGCGGGGTTGCGCCAATCCAGTTGCAGTATGTGGGCGATGAGGATACGGATCACGCCGCCGTGGCAAATGATTGCGTTGTGACCCGGTTTGGGATTGTTCATCAGTGATTCCCAGCTGCTAATCACCCGCGCGGCGAAATCTGTGAGGGATTCGCCTTGTGGTGGGTGCATGCTGTGAGGTGAATGCCAGAAAGCTTCGATATTGTTCCATTCATCGCCCAGTTCATCAAACGGGACTCCATCCCAAATACCAAAATCCATTTCCTGAAAGTTGTCATCAACGTGCAGCGGAATTTTATTTTGCGCAGAAAATGCCTGCGCGACTTGCAGGCAGCGAATTCGCGGTGAGCTGATGAGGTGATTGATGGGGCTATGCGAATGCAGGTGTTGTAATGTGCTGGTTAAATCGCTGTGGCCGGTTGCACTCAACGGAATATCGGTTGCACCATAAAGCGCGGCGGGGCCATTCACTTTTCCGTGGCGTATAAGGGTGATGATGCGGTTGCTCACGTTAATCACCTTTAAGTTGTAGCGGCAGGCCTGCGGCAATAAAAAATACCTTGTCGGCTGCTTGTGCGATGCGTTGGTTTAACCGCCCGGCTTCATCGACAAATGTGCGGCTGATTTCACCTAATGGAATAATGCCCAAGCCCACTTCGTTGGCGACAAAAATAATATCGGCTTTTGCATTGGCGATGCTGGAAAGCAATGCATCGTACAGCGTGGAAAAATCTTGATGCGGATAATGAAACAACTGATTGTTCAGCCACAGCGTTAAGCAATCCACCAAAATGATTTGGTCTTTTTGCGCTTCCTGTGCAAGCGTTTCACTTAACGTTAACGGGCATTCAAGCAGTTGCCAATGTTGTGGCCGTTGTTGTTGGTGATGCGCAATGCGCGCAGCCATCTCATCGTCCAGCGCTGTTGCAGTGGCGATATACAACACCGATTTGTTGGATGCCTGCGCGCGCGCTTCTGCATAGCGTGATTTTCCGGAACGCGCACCCCCAAGAATGAGTTCAATCATGATGCGAGCAAAACTCCGTAAATAACCAGCTCACTGATTTGTTGCACAGCACCTAAGGTATCGCCGGTGTAACCGCCCAGTTGTTTTTTTAAATACACTTTTGCCAGGGTGCGCACCAGCAACAAACAGGCAAGAAAATACACTGCGCTGGTGTGATCCACCAACAAAAACACCGGCAGTGCGCTGACGAGCAAAATGGTGAGATCGGTTTTGCCGAGTGTGGTGGCGATGGGCTTGCTTTTACTGGTGTCATCATCGGTGACGTACTGCATATCGGCAATCAGACTTACGGCAGTTGCACGCGATAACGGGTAGGCGATAAGCAGCGCGATCAGAATGTCGGCATTTTCAATCAGTAATAAATATTTTCCAATCAATGCCATGAACAGTGCACAAGCGCCATAGGTGCCAATGCGGCTGTCTTTCATAATTGCGAGTTTTTTATCGCGCGCAAAAGCGCCGCCCAAACCATCGGCAGTGTCCGCTAATCCGTCTTCATGAAATGCACCGGTGAGTAACAGGCTAAATAGCATGGCCAACCACAAACTGATGGTTTCAGGAAAAAGCGTTTGCGCTCCCCAAAATACAGCGGCGACCAGCGCGCCCAACAACCAACCGACGAGCGTTAAGTAACGGCTGGATTGGTTGAGTTTTTCCGGTGAATATTCCACCCACTTCGGCATTGGAATCCGGCTGAAAAATCCGAGCGCGAGAAAAAATAAATTGAGTTGGTTTTTCATAAATATCTGATTGTTAATCGCAGGA
>DLHT01000013.1 GCA_002483365.1 Cellvibrio sp. UBA7661 | reverse complement strand
TAATGTCAATTGGTTTAAGTTAGAGCCAGTCGAGTCGATAGGTGTGGTTAATAATATGATGGAGAGTAATGAGCATTTTGGGAAAATTTATGTTGATAGAAATGCTGCATTGATACAAGCAATTGCATCATTCGCTCCGGAGATAGGTGTTGATACTCGGTATCGATCCACGCATATCGAACGTGATTCATTGGTTATAGCGGTTGGAGGCTAAATTATTAGCCGCTTACTAACAGTGTTTGACATTGTTAGTAAGCGGATTTCTTTTTTAAATTCCTGACGTAATTCCCCACGTATTTTCAGCTCTCCGTTTTACAAGCTTTTATACCGAATGTCAGCTTTTACCGGCGTAATTGATTCTCGCGAATGGCCGCAATTGGCCGAAACCAGAAATAAAACCCCCATCAAAAACAAAGGCGCCAACCGGCGCCTTTTTTTAATCTCTCACTACACATTAATCCATCTTAAAAAACGTAGCGCGATAGTGCTGCAGTTCTGCAATTGAATCTTTAATGTCATCCAACGCTAAATGTGCGCCGGATTTTTTTACGCCGGCGATGACATCTGGCCGCCAGCGGCGGGCTAATTCTTTTACGGTGCTTACGTCTAAATTGCGGTAGTGGAAGTAGTCTTCCAGTTTGGGCATGCCGCGGACTAAAAAGCGGCGGTCTTGGCAGATGGAGTTGCCGCAGATGGGGGATTTGCCTTTGGGTACCCATTGCTCTAAAAACTTAATGGTTTCCGCTTCTGCTTGTTCAATGCTGATTTGGCTTTCGCGCACGCGTTGGGTGAGGCCGGATTTGCCGTGTTGGTTGGTGTTCCAGTCATCCATATTTAACATGATGCTGTCAGGCTGGTGGATGGCGAATACGGGGCCTTCGGCGAGGATGTTGAGGTCGGCGTCGGTGACGATGGTGGCGATCTCGATGATGACGTCGGTATCGGGATTCAGGCCGGTCATTTCCAGATCAATCCAGATGAGATTGTTTTCATTCAACATAGGTAATTCCTCGACAACATGGGTTTTTACTTCGTAAATAGGGCACAATTGCGCGCAGCTTAAAGTAATTACCCAGTCTAGCCAAACATCACCCATTTCACAGGCCAGTTCACTCACGCATGTCCAAACGCAAACTTACTCGCCGCCAGCAATGGCGCATCGATAAAATTCAGGAAGAACGCACCGCACGCGCGGCCAAACGCGATTCTTTGGCCGACGAACAATTAAATGAGAGCGATTTGGGGCCTGAACAGCACGGGCTGATCATTACCCATTACGGCACCCAGGTGGTGGTGGAAGCGACCGAGGGCGAGGATGCAGGCAAACACCAGCGCTGCCACTTCCGCAGTAACCTTGGCTCGCTGGTGACTGGCGACAGAGTGGTGTGGCGCACTGGCAACCCGATGGGTGTGGTGGTGGCAGTTATGCCGCGCGATTCCGCCTTGCAGCGCCCTGATCCGCACGGCGATATGAAAACCGTGGCTGCGAATATTGACCGCATTATGATTGTGGTCGCGCCCTACCCTGAACCCCACGCGAATTTGATTGACCGCTACTTGGTAGCAGCCAATGCGATTGATATGGAACCGGTGTTAGTGATAAATAAAACCGACCGCATCGATGACAGCACACGCGACAAAATTACCTATCTTGAAACAACTTATCGCAACTTAGGTTACAAAGTGCTTATGGTATCCACCAAGACCGAAACCGGGCTTGATGAATTGCGTGAATATCTCACCCACTACACCAGCGTGTTTGTAGGGCAATCGGGCGTGGGAAAATCATCGCTGGTTAATGCGCTGTTACCAGAATCCAATTTGCGTGTGGGCGATTTGTCGGAGCGACAACAGGGTACGCACACAACTACCAGCGCGACACTTTTACACTTTCCCGGCGGCGGGCATTTGATCGATTCGCCCGGCATTCGCGAATTTGGTTTATGGCACATGGAGGAAGATGAAGTGCTGGAAGGGTTTATCGAATTCAAACCCTTTATTGGTCACTGTAAATTTCGCGATTGTTCGCATCGCCATGAACCCGGCTGTGCGATTTTAACAGCGCTGGCCGATGGCAAGATCAGCGCAACGCGCATGGATTCTTACCGTTATATTTTGCGTACGTTAAACGAGAATTAAATCCCTCCCCAGCCCTCCCTTGGCTACGCGCCGCGTTTCAAAGGGAGGGAGCCAAGCTCGCATTGAATGGGGCACCCACTTTGAAAAAGGGGGTCGGCGCAACCGGGGGGATTCACACTTTTAAAGAGGGAATACAAAAATGGCCTTACCCTTTGTAATTGAGCCAACACAACTTGCTGCATTGTTGGCGCAACCGGTGAATAACAAATTATTAATTATCGATATGTGTGCCGAGCAAACTTATTTGCAAGGGCACATCGATGGCGCAATTCACGTTCCACCGCATAAAATTTTAAGCGGCCAACCACCGGTACCGGGCAAGATCGCACAGGTTGAACAACTCAATCGCGTATTTTCATTTTTAGGATTAACACCAGACACACACGTAGTGGTGTACGACGATGAAGGCGGTGGCTGGGCCGGCCGAATGATTTGGACACTCGATGCCATCGGCCACAAACATTATTCCTATTTAAATGGCGGGCTGCATGCATGGATTGCATCTGGCCAATCGCTCACCAAAGAAATTCCGGTACTTACACCAACGCAAGTCAGCGTAAAAATTGATCCTAAAGTTGTTATTGAAATAACGGATATTTTAGGCGAACTGGATCGCGCGGATTTTGTAGTGTGGGATGCACGCAGCCCGGCAGAATATTCCGGTGAACGAGTAACAGCACAAAAAAATGGCCACATTCCCGGCGCGATTAATTGTGACTGGGCCAACCTGATGGATCGCGATAACGCATTAAGAATCCGCACTGATGCGCGCGAATATTTAGCATCGCTCGGTTTTACCGCTGACAAAAGAATTGTCACCCACTGCCAAAGCCACCACCGCTCCGGCTTTACTTATTTGGTAGGCAAAGCAGTTGGATTAAATATTCGCGGCTACCACGGCTCTTGGGCAGAATGGGGCAATCACCCGACAACACCGGTTGAAAAATAAAACTTCACACGCATTTTTCTCGCTCAAAAAATGCCCGCATTGCGGGCATTTAAGACAACACTGATCAGAAGCTATTCTAACTCCATCATCGCCCATTCCAATTTCATCATCACCCACTCCAATTTCATATTGATTTCTCATTTGTTTGCTAGACTCCCCTGCGACATATGTCACAGCGCCGCCGTTTGGAGAAAATTCAACCACATAATCCCAATCGAATAATTTTTATTATCGATGCGGCGCACACATGATCAGAAAAAACACACACGGAGCATTACATGAAAAAAACACTTTTAAGCACAGCACTGCTTAGCATGGCCCTCCCTTCTTTGGCGGCAGAACTTCACGGTAGCTTATCCGGTATGTCGGGTGCTGCTTATGCGACCGGCAATTACTCCGAAGGTGTATTGCTCAACCCTAGCTTGGGCGCTTATTACAATCCCGAAAAAGATGATTTCGCATTACTGCTCAGTGCAGGCGCATTAATTTCCGATCAGGATGATTTGATTGATCAGGCCGACGAACTGGTTGATCTGTTTGATGACATCAAAAACTCACAAACACTAACCGATGTTCAAGCCGAAGATTTAAAAACCCGCATTGAAAATATCGATGGCGACAGCGCGCTGCTTACTATTGGCAGTAATCTCGCATTGTCGATTCCTACCGAAGTCGTTTCAATGGCGTTAATTGTCAATGCGCGTGGCCATGTTTCATTGACCTCAAATGTGGATGAGAATGACTTTGCATTAATTGATCAATACGTAGCGCAAAATTTTGATCCATCTGATCTGGGAGATGAATTGGAATCTTCAATCACTGGTCATGGTGCCATCGTAACCGACCTGGGAATTTCGATCGCAAAAGCATTCAAGTTGGAAAACGGTAATCATTTATTGGTTGGTTTCAAACCCAAAAAAGTCGAAGTGGAAAGTATTATTTACACTGCTAACGTTGCCAACTTTGATGAAGGTGATTTCGATGCAGACGAATATACTTACAAAGAAGACGCAATAAACTATGACCTGGGCATTACTTATATTCAGGGCAATGTTCACTATGGTTTTGTCGCCAACAACCTGCAAAACAAAACATTTAAAACTATTGATCCCACCGAAACAATTTCAATTGAGCGCCAATTCACAAGCTCAGTCGGTTACGTGAAAGGCAATTTAAAAGCTGAACTCGCGTACGACTTGAATGCTGTCCCGGCGATTGGCATCAGAGGCGAGACACAAATGCTGCGCGCAGGTGTCGAGTACAGCGCATGGGAATGGCTACGTTTGCGAACCGGTTTTGAACAAGACCAAAAAGACACATTGGAAAATACCTATTCCGTTGGTATTGGTGTTGGCACATTCAATCTGGCTTACATCACCGGTTCAAACAATACTGAAGGCGTAGCGTTAAGTGGCGGATTGCGTTTCTAATTCAACCCAATCAAGCACAACAACATAATGCCTGTAAATAAAAAGCCCCCGACCAAATCATTGGCCGGGGGCTTTTTATGTGACGTTAAATCGATTCGGTTAACGCGAACGACGCATTACACCCAAACCAAACAATCCCAAACCGAACATCAACAATACTGATGGCTCGGGAACACTCACCACTGGCGGTGGAGTAAAGCCTTTTACGGTTTGCAAGTTGCCGGAAATACCAGCACCTAAAAAGCGCACACCGTCCAGGTTCAAACCATCACCCAATTGCATGTATGCATCCGGAGCGATGTAAGTACCTTTCATGGTGCCTGCCGCCACATTGACGTGACCTGCATTGTAAGCACCGTGCATATTGAACAGTACATTCTCGGCTTTCAGGCCACCGGCCAATGCAATCTCTGCACCGCCACCCAAATAGAAACCGAAGTAGTCAACGTTGATGATGAACACATCATCCGCGTCGCCACTCAATGTCAATTTACTACCAGCACTCAAACTCAAACCGAGAATATTGAATACCGATAAGTCGCCTTGGGTGTTAAACGTTTGGCTGGAATTGATGTAGCCCTTGCTAGAGCCAGTGAGATTTTTGGCCGCAACTGAAGCGGATTTAACATCCGTATACAGTGCATCCCAAAATGCAGCAGAAGCTTGCGCGTTGGCATCGCCTTCAATCGATGAACCCGGCTCCTGGATCAGCGAGCCATAATCTGCATCGCCATACACAATCGCGCCGTGCGCCATATTCAGCTGGTCACGGGCACCAACATTGCCATAAATATAAGCTTCAGAGCCCAACACCAGGCTACCCATATCCTGGATGCCATGATGCACAGTGGTACCTGTTGCCAGAAGGGTGTAATTGCCTGCATTACCCAAATCGACCGGCAATGCGAACACAGAAGCGGAGGTTAATGCACAGCTCATTACCACCGATTTAAAAATTTGCTTAATCACATGAACACCTTTGGTTGATTGTCAGGCCTCATGCCGTATTTATAAGATTTGTATGTAAGAGATTTTGTTTTAATAAGTAGTGGCCATTACGGCGACGTTTAAATCAGCAAAATTTGCACCATTTTAGGAAGAGTCCACAAAAACAGAGACTTAGATCGCATTAAGGATTTCACGGATGACAACGTTGTAAAGCAACCCGACGTTATTTTGTCAGGTTGATATTAGCGCCATCCTGCAGGCTGCCAGAAGCATGAACGGAAACATGGACGGAAACAGGAAAGTAAATGCTGGCACACAACCCACCCAATGCAGCGGACTCCGCCAATACCAGCCGCGCCCTGTGCCATTCCACGATGCGGGCGACAATCGCCAGCCCAAGGCCGTGCCCGCGGTAACTGCTGCCCTGTTCGCTGCGATAAAACGGCTTTAGCACTTTTTCACGTTCGTGTGGCGCAATCCCGGAGCCGTTGTCTTCCACATCCAGCCGAAGGTATCCGCCTTCCACAGCAAGGCCGAGATGCACAACGCCCCTGCCGTAATGCAGTGCATTTTGCAAAAGGTTATGGACCAGCATCGCGGTGTAATCCGGGTCGAGATCCACCGCCACTGCGCGCGCCTCTGTGGCTAGTCTGAGTGTTACCTGATCGCCATAGACATCGCCATGCAATTGCACAAGCAGATCAGCCAGCACCATCGGGCGGCGTTCAAACGCGATATTGGCCTGCTCCAGACGCGCGTAATTCAGCAGTGCTTCTACCAGCGCTTCCATCGCCGTTAAATCGCGGTTTAAGTGCGCGATATTATTTTGCTGCGCGTCGGTCAGTTCATCTTCCTGCAATACTTCCAAACCAAAGCGCAAACGCGCAAGTGGTGTGCGTAAATCGTGCGAGAGCCCGCGCGACAATAATTTATTGTCTGCGATTAATTGCTCAATGCGCTGCGCCATGCGATTGAATTCCAGTTCAATACTGTGGATGTAAGAACCGGCATCCGGTTCAATGCGCAGGGTTAAATCGCCCGCACCAAATGCCTGTGCGGTTTTGCGCAACAGCGATAAGCGGCGCAGCAGCGGATACAACCAAATCAGCACCACCAAAATAACGCCGCCGTAAAATAACAGCGTGAGCAACCAACGCAGTGAGTGCTGCGCATCCTGATGTAATTCCTCCGGCAAGGTTAACGACAACACCTGTTGGTGCACAGGCAAATAAAAATGCAACGTCAATTGATTGCCCGATTCCAACAACAGCGGCTCACCGGCAATAAATTTTGCTTTTACATCGCCCGGCAAGGGGAAATTTTTTTCGTCGGTCAATTGTGGCTGCAATGGAATACTGGCCAAACCGGAATGCAAATCACCGCGCAGCTGATCGAGCGAATACGCCAGTGCTGCGCCCAGGGTTTTATAGGCGCTGAAGGCGGGATCTTCGGTGGCAAAACGCGCGCTGTACCAGCGGTCTATTCCCCACCCCAGTCCAACTACCGCCGAAATAACCACCAGGAGCAGTGAGAGCGTCAAACGTTGCACAGACAATTACCGGTCATGTTATTCCCAGGTTTCAGGCGAAAATAAATAACCTTTCGCCCACACGGTTTTGATACGCACGGGTTGTTCGGGATTATCGTGCAGTTTTTTGCGCAAGCGCGAAATGCGAATATCGATGGAGCGATCAAAACCATCGTATTCAATACCGCGCAATTGCGTGACCAATTCTTCGCGGCGGATCACCTTACCTGCATTGCTTGCCAGCAACCAAAGCACATCAAATTCATGCGCGGTAATGGCGACAACTTCATCGCGGTAAAAAACCGTTTTGGCATCGCGCAGGATTTTTAATTGGCCAAAACGCAAAATGCCCTGTGCTGATGGCTCTTGCGGTTCACGGCGCAACAGCGCTTTCAAACGCGCAAGCAATACCCGCGGGCGAACCGGTTTGGACAGGTAATCATTTGCGCCTAATTCCAAACCTAAAATTTCATCTGCCTCTTCACCACAGGCAGTGAGCATTAAAATTGGTTGTGGATAAAACATACGTAATTCACGGCATACATCAAAACCGCTTTTGTACGGCAGCATCACATCAAGAATCACCAGATCGGGCGCATGCTGTTGCACATAAGCAGCGACCTGATCACCGCGCGCAATATGATGTACGCGATAATTGTGTCCGCGCAGATAATTCACAATCCACTCGGCGAGCGATGCATCATCTTCCACCAACAAAATGCTGGCCTGATGCTCTGTCGTTACTGCTGGCGTATTCATGACTGTAATTTTCCCAAAGGATCAAGGCGATGCGTTTTAAAATAAACGCCAATGGGTTTTTCGGCGGGTATTGGATTTATAAACCCACGCCACTTCCATAGTGGCTTGCGCCAATAATTGTTGCTGCGCGTTTTTCAATTGCAACACTTGCGATTGCGCGCTGGCAAATTCATACGCGTAATTACCTTGCGCCTGCGCTTGCCAACAATGTAATGGCTCGGGTTGGTCATCGACATACAAACAATAGTTTCCTACCTGCTCACTACTCCAGGAAACCTGCACCTTCTGGTAACACATTTGTCCCTGGTGCAATGCAACACAGCGCACCGGAGTCAGCAGCACACTGGCTTGCGTTGCAGATGTGTTGACCGATGGATTGTTAATATTATTTGCAGCATTGACCGATGTATCACCAGCCGCACACAATAAAGGCGATAACAAAATCGCTGCGGTGATTAACAATCCTTGGAATATTCTTGCCATAACCATCGCCGCTAGAATACGTAACTGATGGACGTGGCAATCATGTCGCCATGATTGTCCAGAATAAGCGGACTTTTTTCAGCATCGGTACCTATGTCAATGCGGCGGATCAAACTGCGCAGCACCCATTTCTCACTCAGCGGGTAAGTTGCCCCCAGTTCACCTACGTAGGCCATCGCTGACGATGCAGAAAATACCGGAAATTGCGCAGATGCTTCTGTTTCATCGATACCAAAATAATAATTGGTGATCTGGCGCGAGCGATAAGTTGCACCGACAATGCCGTGAATCGTCCAATTGCGGTATTGCCAGTGACGTGCAAGCTTGAGTGAATACAATTCGCCGTGATGGGTGTTACTGATGTCAGTGAGTGCGTGTAATTGCACGATGTAATTACCAAGATACGCTGTCGCGCGCGGCCCGGACATAAAATCGAAATGCCGTTTTTTTAATCCGCGATAATCATTGGATTCCTCCGCGCTCATTTCATCGTGTTGCATCAGCGCAACCCAATCTATCGCCCAATTTTCCCCGTTGTGAAAATTGTAGCCGAGCGTAAATTGCTCCAGACTTTGTGAAAATAATTCAGCAAAAAATCCGCGGTATTGATAGCGCGCGTTGATATCCACAAATAATTCCGGATGGACTTCGTCTTTTTCATTACCTTCCGGCGCGCCCAATATGGGGCTGGTATAGGCTGTTACGCCCATACCAATTTCAAAGTAACCGCCGTCGCCGGAATCCGGCCCCGACGCACCTTTGCGTACATCGCTGGAAAGATCGCCTGCCAGCGCGGATAACGGCAACATGCCCATGCACACCGACAAAACGATAATGAACAACGCGCGCGAACGATTAATCCCCATAACCACTATCAACACCCTAATAATAAAAACGCTAACGACAGTTTTAGAACGAAAGACAACGATTTAAAACGAAAGAAACCTATTTAATTAAAACGAGAGCGACATACCGACCGCCGGAATAATGCCCATACCCACTTCATCTTCCAATTTAAAATCTTGCGCTGACTGGGTGCGTTTGTAATCCAGATTGCGGTCGGTCACATTGCGCCGGTTGAGGGCGTTGAGAATATCAATATTGTAGGTGCCGGTGTAACCCCATAATGTCATATCGCGCTTGAAACGCACGTCAAGCCGTGTGTACACCGGCAAGTTTTCCGAATAGGGCTCGCCGTATACCGGCAGTATGCGGCCTTCAAACCAGGGGTTGGGCTGCACACCGACAATCGGGGTAATGGCGCGGCCTGATTGCGCCGTCAAACGTGTGCCCATCGTCCACCGATCATTGAGTTGATAATTCATGACCCAATTCAATACCAGCGGCGTATCCAAATAATAATCGCGCTCAACGCCTGTCAGTTTGTTGGTGCGCGTACTGCGCGATGCACTGATAGCAAGCCAACCGTACCAGCGCTCGGTCAAACCTTTGTTGATAAAAATATCCACTCCGTATGCATCGCCTTCTACATCGTTGGTATAAAGCGCGCTGTTGTTATTGTTACTGTTGTTAGCAACGCTGCTGCCGTTATTGAGATTCACATCGCTAGCAAGCGGCAAATCATCCATGGTTTTGTAGTAAGTAGTAACCGACCAACTCCACTCATTATCCAATTCGTGTTTGATACCGAATGTGTAATGGTTTGAGGTGGGCGATTTCAATTCAGTGTTGCCAATTTCCGGGAATATTTTGTCAATATCCGGCAAGCGATTGTAGGAACCGGCAGAGGTATTGATCGTCCAGTTGTCGATAAATTCCCACGCGACAGCTATACGCGGATGGGTAAAGGTTTCATCGGTGTAATTGTTGTAATGGGTTTGTACGCCGACATCGACAGCCACGCGATCACTCAGCAGCCAATGATCATTGATATACGCTGAGTGTTCACGGATATTTACGTCATCTGCCGCTACCAATAATTCACCGCGGCGCAATTCGCAATCCGGATCAAATTCGGTGCACACATAATTGATAAAGCGCGCATCGTAACGGTATTGGGTATCGTGCGCTTCTGCACCCAGCGACAAGGTGTGGCGCTCACCTAACAGCAGATCGTAGTGAACGAGTGCATAATTATCTTCCGTGGTGATGTCAAAAAAATAGTTATCGCCACCCCAAAATGTATCTTCCTGTTTTTGGTAATGGCCAATTTGTACATCTAATTCTTGACGTTCATCGGGTGCAAATTGCCAGCGCAAATTTTGGTTATTGAATTGGTTTTTGATTTTGGCATTACCGGCAAAATCCGGTTCTTCCATCACCTCGGTTGAGCGCTCGGTAAATTCTGCTGCGGCCAAATCACTCGCGCCGTTTGCACTGAACGTCAGCTTGTGCGCATCGCCAATACGATATTGGTATTTGAATTGGTAGTCGGTGTCTTCTGGCGCATCCTGCACACGGATGCCATCTTCTTGGTCGGCTTCGTCGGTATCATAAAAATATTGCAACAAGCTTGCGCGCGCCGATACATAAAAAGCCGAATTGTCGGTGACCTCGCCTTCGGTAAAAATCCCCGCGCGCAAAATAGAGATATCCACTTTGCTACTGATGTCCTGCGCTTTGGGATCGCGCAATTTGATATCAAATACGCCGCCAATCGCATTGCTGTAACGCGGCCCAAAACCCGCTGAATACAACTCGAAGTTCTGGATAATATTTTCATGGAAAATCGAAGTGGAAAAGGCATGGAATACATACGCAGCCGGTGCACCATCCACCAAATAGCGGTTATCACTGGGCGATGAACCGCGCACTGCCGGTGCACCGCCACCATCGCCTTCACTGATCACACCGGGCAGGCTAAACACCGCCATCAGCGGATCACTCAATGAGCCGGGAACATCAATCATTTTTTGCGCCTGCTCGGTAATAACCGAGTAATCACCCTGACGGCCTTGCACAAACAGTTCTTCAACCGCTTCGCCATCAGCAGATACAGAATCGGCAAATACAGGATTGGCAACTATCGACAATGCAACTATCAACAACTCAACTATCAACAACACAATAGTTGCCGGAACAAACGCAAATGAAACCAGCAGGCAGTGGATTAATGAAGGGCGCGGTTTGGAGCTGAGCATGGCAGTTTCCTTTTTGGCTGCAAATAATCCGCACAGCCTACTGACTGGCCGCCAGCATGGGTGTAACAGTGCGCAAGCGTCTGTATCCATCTGTAACAACTCCGCGCGATTTATTGCGAAAACAACCTGATTGTTAAAAGAAATTATCAAAATGGTCTAAAGAGAACAGTGTCGCACCGCAGGAAGCACCTATACTTTTTTGGTAATCAGAAGAGGGATGACTATGAAGTTTCTGAAACCGGCCAGTACCTTGGCATCCGCGAAGAACCCACTGGCCAAACCCTGGAAAGTGGCTGTTATCGATGATGAAGAGCAAGTGCACGCCGTCACCCAACTGGTGCTTAAAAATACCCAGCTCGATGGCCAACCCTTGCAATTTCTCAACGCTTATAGCGCTGAGGATGGCTTGCGTTTATTTCAGGATCACCCGGATATCGCTCTGGCATTTATTGATGTAGTGATGGAAAGTGACGACGCCGGTTTGCAGCTGATCCACAAAATCCGCAACGATCTGCAAAACCATTCCACGCGTATTGTGCTGCGCACCGGCCAACCCGGTAGCGCACCGGAAGAAACGATTATCCGCACTTACGACATCAATGATTACAAAAGCAAAACCGAACTGACCGATACTAAATTAAAAACCTGCGTTTACTCATCCATCCGCTCCTATCGCGACATCCTCACCATTGAAACCAGCAAGCGCGGTATGCAAAAAGTCATCGCCGCATCGGACTCAGTACTGCGCAGTCAGACACTCCACCAATTTGGCAACGCCATCTTGAGCCACACGGTACAGTTGCTGAATATCAAAACCGCTGAAATGTATTTGGTGAGTCAACATATCGATTTATTTGGCGATGCTGAATTAATTTTATTGGCCGCGACAGGCGATGAAGTCAAACTCAATAATCAATGGGATACCGACATACTTCCTGCAGATGTCAAACACGCCATCATTGACGCATTGGAGCAACAACAATCATCAGTGGCTGAAAATGTTTTTGTTGGTTATTACCACACCAATGAAAATACCCAGAGCGTGCTCTACACCCGCTTCCATGAAGCACATAACGCGCAGCAGGATGAAATTTTAAAATTATTTGCGGCCAACATTACGTTGATTTTCCAAAATTTGCACAACCGTGAGCACATCCAGGAAACCCAAAAAGAATTACTGTTGGTATTGGGCGATGCGATTGAACAGCGCTCAAAAGAAACCGGTTCACATGTGCGCCGCGTTGCGCTGATGTGCGAACTCATGGCGTTGAAACTGGGCCAATCCAGTGAATACGCCGAGATTTTGAAACACGCATCGCCACTGCACGACATCGGCAAAATCGGCATACCGGAAAGCATTTTGCACAAACCAGGAAAGCTCAATGATGAAGAATGGGAAGTGATGAAAACCCACGCGCAAATTGGCTACGATCTATTACAAGGCTCTACCCGTACCATCGCCAAAATGGGCGCGCGTATCGCCGTGAGTCATCACGAACATTGGGACGGTAATGGCTACCCTAACGGCCTTAAAGGCGAAGACATCCCGCTGGAAGGGCGTATAGTCGCCATTATTGATGTGATCGACGCACTCGGTTCCGAGCGCTCCTATAAAAAACCCTGGCAAGAAAGTGAAATTATCCAGTACGTCAGCGAGCGCCGCGGCAAACAATTTGACCCGGCGATTGTGGATGCGGCGCTGGAATTATTTGAAGCTTTCCGCGAGATTCGCCGCAACTTACCCGACCATACACACCACTGATAAATAACGGATCACCATGACCAGATCGCTTTACGATATTTTGCTCGACGTTTCCAAATCCACCATGATTGATGACGGCGATTTAAATGCTGCCGGTTTGTTGATTCTCACTGCCGCTATCCACGGATTACGCATCAGCCGCGCAGGCATTTGGTTATTATCGGAAGACAAACAAGCCATTTGCGGAAAAATGCTGATTGATGGTGATGACTGTAAATTGGATACCGATTTATGCCTGTTGCGCGAACACTTCCCACGCTACTTTGACAGCTTGGACACCGATCGCGCGATTGTCGCCAACAACGCACAAGAAGATGACAGCACCAATGAATTCCGCGATAGCTATTTAATTCCCTACGGCATTACCTCCATGCTGGATGCACCTATCCGCCACCGCGGCAATATGCTGGGGATTATTTGCTGTGAGCATCAAGGTGACATGCGCGAATGGACGAATGAAGAGATCGCCTTTGTGAGCGCACTGGCCGACACTTATGGCCGCGCTGTCAGCGCAGCGCAGCGCAACGATTACGAGCAACAACTAAAAAAAATTAACGAGCAGCTGGAAGAAAAAATCAATGAACGCACCAATGTGCTGCAAGATGCACTGCGCAATTTGAATCACACCCAGGCAAAATTAATTGAAAGCGAAAAACTCGCATCACTCGGGCGATTGGTATCGGGACTTGCCCATGAAATCAATACGCCCTTGGGTATCGCAGTCACGTCAGCCAGCCATTGCGCCAACGAATTAAAGCAGGTGCAGCAACTCTATCGCGACGACGCATTAAGTGAAGAGGCGTTTGCACAATTTCTGACAAACATTGACGACGGCCTCAGCCTGATTAACAACAACCTCGGCCGCGCTGCCACCTTGGTACAAAACTTCAAACTCTCCGGAGCAATTCACATTGCCAACGAAGAGGAACAATTTGAACTGCGCGCGTGTATTGAATTAACACTGAAAAGTCTGCAACCGCTGCTGAAAAAAAATCACATCGATTGCACGCTGTTGCCCGGTGCAGAGATCAACATCAACAGCTACCCGGGTGCTATCGCCCAGATTATTACCAACCTGATCACTAACTCCATCCACCATGCGTTTGCCAATACCAGCGATAAAAAAATCCGTATCGAATTACGCGAATCCCAAGGCCAAGTCGTACTTCACTACACCGACAACGGCTGCGGCATCGCCAATGATATCCGCGCAAAAATCTTTGAACCCTTCTTCACCACCGCCCGCCGCACCGGCGGCTCAGGGCTAGGCCTGTCGATTGTGTACAACCTGGTAACACAAAAACTGAAAGGCGAAATAATCATCAGCGAAGACCAAAGCCAGGGCGCCAGTTTTGAGGTAATTTTGCCTAATCAGCATTAACCGCGATTTATCCCTCTTTGGACGGCAGATGCTGCGCTGGCATCTACATCCCT
The DNA here is from genome assembly GCA_002483365.1 of Cellvibrio sp. UBA7661. Classification (GTDB taxonomy): domain Bacteria; phylum Pseudomonadota; class Gammaproteobacteria; order Pseudomonadales; family Cellvibrionaceae; genus Cellvibrio. The sequence continues at coordinate 108,284 of DLHT01000013.1, read as the reverse complement.
ATGCGCCTACAATTCCCACCTTTGGTTTTGCTGCTGCCGTTAACGCTATGAGCTCATCCCTGATTCCTGAACGCCCACTGCTGGTTTCCCCGTCCCTTGCAGCCACTATCGGGCTGGAAGAGGCGTGTATGCTGTCGATTTTGGGAGACATGGCGGCGTTTTTGCCGCTCTCGCAAGCCAATGGGCGGCAGTGGCTAGATGTGGATGCAAACTGGGCAAGCCGGATGATGCCGTTTTGGACGGATCACGACATTCAGCGCATTAGCCGCAACCTGAAAGACAAGGGCATTATCCTGCTGGCTTCAGCGCCTTACACCGAGAGCCAACGGCTGGTGATCTCGCTGGAGACGGAGCCTCAAGCCGCCAATCCACCTTCAGCTCCCGCATTTGCGCCGACTCATACGGGATCGCACAGCGCGAATTTGATTCCCCACAACTGGCAACCCGACCGCGACCTGCTCGCGCAGTTATTGCAACTGGGTGTACCCGGTGAGTTTGCCTGGCAACAAGTGCCGGAATTTATTGTCTACTGGCGCGACCGTGGCGATACCAAGCATTCCTGGGGTTCGGCCTTTGTTAAGCACACCAAAAAGCTGTGGGAGCAAAAGCAATCTGACGATGCCCGCCGCCTGCGTGAAGAGCAGGAGCGCCGCACGCGCGACCGCGATACCGAATTCCTGCAGCGCGATCAGGAAATTGCCATGCACAGCCAATGGCGTCCAAGCCGCGAAGCGCTTGAAGTGCTGGTCAAACACGCCAATATCAGTCTCGCATTTGTAGAGGATTCGATTCCCGAATTTGTGGTGTACTGGCAAGAGCGCGGTGAAGTCGGCCGGACTTGGAACAGTAAATTTATCCAGCACGTTAAACGCCAATGGCTGCGCTACCATTCGGCGCTGGAGCACGATACCGAACCCAAGCGTATTCCCGAAAACTGGCAGCCAAGCCAGGATGTATTTGATGTGCTCAAATTGGCAAATATCGATTTGCAATTTGCCCGGCAACAGGTTGCGGAGTTTGTTCTTTTCTGGCGCGACAGCAATCAGGTATACCCCAGCTGGAATACCAAATTTTTGCAGCACGTGAAATATCACTGGGCAAAACAACACGCATTAACCACCGTCAACTCGCAGCAGGTTAACCATGCAGGACAGCCAATCCCTCATCAATCAGGTCGCACAAGAGATAGCAGCCTCGCAGAACAACTCAACGACCGCAGCTGGGCAAGCTGATTCTGCGCGCGCGCAACGCGAGCATTACAGCGCGCCCACTGATGCGCATGTCGATGCAATCAATCAAGTGTTTGCATTGTTCCGTATTAATTATCACAACCAATATTACAGCGCGTTCAAAGACAATGAATTGCTCAATCAAGCGCGTCGCCTGTGGTTGAATTCACTCGCGCAATTCGCGCCGGAAACTATTTTGCGCGGCGCGCGTAAAGTGATTGAAGAGTCGGAATATTTACCCACGCTCAACCGCATGATCCGCGCTTGCCAGGGCAATCCGGAAGCCTTTGGTTTGGTTGATGCCCACCAAGCCTATGTAGAAGCCTGCCGTGCGCCCAGCCCCAAAGCGGCTCACCAGTGGAGCCATCCGGCGGTGTATCACGCCGGTTGTGCGAGCGACTGGTATTTTCTGGCAAGTAACAGTGAAAAAGTGGCCTTTCCTATTTTCGAGCGACACTACCTGAAACTATGCGAGCGCGTCATGAATGGTACCGAACTACCCGCGCCTAATGTGCCTGCACTACCGGAAACCATAGAGACACCGCTCAGCAAAGAAGAAAATGCCAAACGTATGGAAGCACTGCGCAAACAACTTGATTTGTAACTTCCAATTACTCTTTTTATTTTTTATTTTTTATTTTTTATTTTTTATTTTTTATTTTTTATTTAGGTATAGCAATTCATGAACAAAAACCTTTCGCAATGGTTGATGGGATTTTTACTGATCGCATTTCCACTGGCCACCTTGGTGCTGGTTGTCATCCTGATGTCCACTCCACTTCAACAGGTGTTTATGGATGAGGATGAACTCACCAGCAGCACACTGCTGCCCGATTTTGCCGCCATCGACCAAACACCAGAACGTAAAGAGCAGTTCTTGAATATGCTGCGCCCACTGGTCGATGAAAAAAATGCAAAATTATTAAAATCCCGTGAACGTTTATTAAAAATAAAAGCCGAATGGGATACATCGCAAAGCATTACCGGAGTGAATAAACGCAATCTTGAAAAACTACGTGAAAAATTCCACGTCACTTACGAAACCTACCCGGAAGATGCCAAAGCAATCGACATCTTATTGTTGCGTGTTGATGCCATACCGCCAGCGATGGTATTGGCACAAGCGGCTGTTGAATCCGGCTGGGGCACATCGCGTTTTGCAGAAGAAGCACATAACCTGTTCGGCCATTGGTGTTACAAGGAAGGCTGCGGCATAGTTCCCAGCAAACGCCCTAAAGGCGCGAAACATGAAGTTAAGAAATTTAACAATGTAGAAGAGTCCCTTACGGCATACTTCAACAACATTAACACCCACAATGCGTATCGCCCTTGGCGGCAACTGCGCGCAACACTGCGTGATACACCCGAGCAATTTACCGGCCACGCCCTGGTTGCAGAGCTGGGTAAGTATTCTGGTCGCGGCAGCGCTTATATTCACGAACTGCGCACTGTAATCAACGGCAATAATCTGGAATAACTGTTAACAATCACATCTATCACACAGCAAGGAAAACTTATGTGTAAACGATTGCTACTCATCAACGGCCTGCTAGGCGCTCTGGCTTGTAGCCACGCCATGGCAGAACAAGACCTAATTGCCTTCAGCGCATCGGCGCAGGCGGTTTACACCAAAATCAAAGCTTCGGGTGAAAGTTTTTCGCCATCGCTCTTGCAACTCAAAGGCGAAGCTGCCTTTACCGATGGATTAATGGATGGCATCGGTCTGCAAGCATTGATTGCCGCCCCGATGAGCGATGCAAAAGAAAACAACCTGACGATGGATGTTAAGCAACAGAGCGGTATTTACATCACGCTCACCAACCCAGATACACAACCGGAAGACCTGAAAGTCAGTGTGCTTTTGGGTTATGCATCGACCGAGCTGGAAACCAACCTGCCAATACTTGGCAATCTCGCCAATAACAAAGACACCTTTTCTGATTTTAGTTACGGCGTATCGCTGCAAGACCGCATTATGCGCAACAAAAATTTTTATTGGACGTTGGATTATCTGCGCTACTACAAAGATGATCACCTGACGATTGACGGCTTCGGCCTGGGAGTAACTTATGCGTTCTAAGGGAATACGTTTTTTATCGACACTCGCACTCAGCGCCAGTGCATTTACCCTGATCAGTTGTGGTGGTGGCGATGGTGACAGCGCGCGGGTTGAGCAAACCGTTGATGCAAGCAAAAATGGCGTTATCTCGATTGCCATCGCAAACAACGACGGCATTGTGCACATCAAAGGTGATTATCAATTTAATGCAATTGGTAAAAATGCTGAAGGTAAAGACTTCAATCTCAATAGCAAAGCCACTTGGAAACTGAGCGATTCAAGCTTTGGTTCAATCAAAAATGGTTTATTTAAAGCGTCAGGCAAAATAGGTCAGGTATCACTTACCGTCAGCTATGCAGGCATGATTACCGAACAAAATATTTCGTTAACGGATGCCAATCTGAAAAAAGTCACTGTCAAACATTCATCCGGCGCAACCTCTGTAGATGAATGCCAAAATACAACATTCACCGCTGAAGCTGAATTTGAAGGCGGCATTACACTGCCTTATCCGCTGACATGGGCAGTCACTGAAGGCAGCACAATTGCAAGCTTTAAGGATAAAAACGCAGAGGCGCTCAGCACCACCAACAGCGGCACCATTAAAATCGTCGCAAGCGGAACAAATAACGACAATGAAATAATTTCATCTGATGCGCTTGGCTTTACCGTGAATGACGCGCTGACCGCAATTACGGTCACAAACAGTAAAACAACCGAATGGCGCGATGGCGATACTGCAACGGTTACCATCAACGGTACTTATACCACCGGCTCCACTCCTATTGATATTACCGCCAATTCAACTCTTTCAGCAGCTCCAGCGAGTTTGTTAAAAATTGAAGGCACCAAAATTACCGCGCAAAACGGTACAGCCAATGGATCAACAGTCACCTTAAAAGGTACCTGTGGCGATATAGAAGGCACTCAAAAGTTAGTCATTAAAGAGCGTCAACTTCGGTCAATTGAAATCAAAAACAACAATGGTGGAGCAACTTCAAACCTGAGCGTTTCAGAAGACAGCAACCTGAATCTGGATGTCACCGCAACTTATGCCGACGGATCAACCAAAGACGACTACACCAGCAATGTATTTTGGGATATTGATGATCGCAACAACACCATTCCAGATGACCGTGAGAATAGAATTACCATCACATCAACGGGTGAGTTACGTGTGAATAGCGATCTGGATCTCGTCTCAAGCGCTACGATTTATGTTGTCGCTGAAGTGCGTGACAGTGAAGGCAATGTGATCGAAAACTCAAGCGGCGTTGAAGTAACTGACGACATCAATATCACTATCAATCCTAATTAACGCCAGACTCACATAATAAAAATAGCGCTCCTGTTGTTAACAACAAATTCATATCTGGTTAACAACAGCGAGTGCGATTAACAAGGAATCCGCAATGCCTGATATTTTTATTATTAACGCCAAAGGCGGCTGCGGAAAAACCACTATTGCGACCAACCTCGCCTGCCACTTTGCCAACCAACACGTTCCTACCGTATTGGTTGACCGCGATCCGCAAAAATCAGCCGCTGATTGGTTTGCATCCCGCCCTAAAAACTGCACTGTATTTGACCTGATTACGCGCCAAGTTGATGAGCCTTTTCAAGCGAATATTGATGGCGCGGTTGTCATTCACGATCTGCCTGCCGGTTGGATTCCAGAAACGCAATCACCTGTGCTTGCGCCCGGCTGCCAACTGATTATTCCGCTATTGCCATCGCCGGTGGATATCAAAGCCAGCTTGCGTTTTTTAATGCAGATCTATCGCTCTGGTATTTTGGAACAGAATCTGCGCGCAGGCATGCTGGCCAATCGCACTCGACCACATGTGCGTTTTCATCAGGAATTAATGACATTTTTGCAGCGTGTACAAATTCCGCTTATCGGCACACTGCGCGATTCACAAAACTATATTCGTGCAATGGAGAATGGCATTTCTATTTTTGATTTACCCGTGCGCAGCGTACAAAAAGATTTACAACAATGGCAGGATATTACTGCATGGCTCTCGGCGGGCAATTCTGCTAACAAAGAGCCATCCAAACGCTAAAAATAGCATTCGCTTTTAATTAATCCTTATAGGTCCAAGCGCCTTTTTTATCTGTCACCAACCACTGTTGTGTGTACCAATAAAAACGCCCTTTCTCACCCGTATAAGCCGTACAGTTGTAACGTGTTCGCCCTGGCACTAATGCTGTTTTTGCCTGCGCCCACAAAGCATTGCCAATCACTTCAACTGGAATGGCCCCTTGGCCTGTCGCAAAGCAATTTATTTTTTTCAACAGTGCAGTATCATCCAGTGTTAACACCAACCAGGGTTTATCGCCTTCACGCGCAATCAGGTTATCCATGCGTTTATTTTTATCTGCATAAAACTCCACGCGCTTTACCGGCATAGGCTTGGTGTTAACCTTCATAATAAAATCATCCAGCTCGGCAAAGCTACCGCCAAACGGGAAGCGCGGCACCGCTTGTAAATCGCCCTCACTATAGAGCACACCCGATTGCTGGCCGAAGGCGATATATCCCAGTTTTTGGGCAATACGTTGCACTTCTATATCGTATTCACCAAAAGGGTAAGCAAGAATCATCGGTGCTTTGCCAATTTCTTTTTTAATCGTCTGCTGCGCGTTATTAATGTCAGCGGTAATGCGTGCGCGCCACTGTTTTTCAGTTTCATTTTGCTCGCGACGCGGAAGGTGATGATGCGCACTGGAATGATTGGCGACAGTCACACCATTCCTGGACATTTCACGCAACTGATCCCAGCTCACAAATATTTTTCCCGAGCTGACAACCTCGGTATTCACAAAAAAAGTGAATGGCCAGCCACGTTTTTTTAAGCGTGGATAAGCAGATTCATACACAGATGCGTAAGAATCATCAAAGGTGATGGCAATAGTTTTATCGGGCAGAGGCTCACCCTTGCGTAACTTTTCAGTCAACTCCAGCAAAGGCACAACAGTGAAATTATTGTTTTCCAGATAATCCATCTGCGCTTCAAAGGCTTCTGGACTGATACTGGTAGATTTAGGCGTGGAGTTACTAACATGATGGTAAAGCAGGACAACCGCAGACTGGGCATTGAGTGCGCCCGTCAACATGATCAACAATAACAACAGGCGCACACTGGATTTCATAAAGTGTTAATCCTCTGCTTCAGCAACAGTATCCATCAGGTTGGCAATCACATCGGGAACAAAGGGACGGCCGCGCTCGTTGAGCGATGTCCCGGTAATTTTGGCAGCGAGCATTAATTTATTATCGCGCTTGCGATAAATATGCTGCACAAAATCAAAGCGCACACGCGATGATTGCTCAACACGCACATCCACAAAAAACTCATCGCCGCTCACCAGCGGCAACTTGTAATCCAATTCGGCGCGCAACACGACCAAATTAATTTTTTGCCGCGTCAGCTCCGCAAAATCAATGCCTTTCGCCAGCAAATACTCATGGCGCGCATGCTCCAGATAATTCTGGTAGACACTGTTATTCACAATGCCTTGCATGTCGCACTCGTAGTCGCGCACTTTGAAATCGAGCGTAAATATTTCCTTATCCATTTTTTATCTGCCTTATTTCGCTATGTTTATTTAACAACCGATGCAAACACATCAAAGTAAGTCGGAAAGGTTTTGGCAGTGCATTTCGGGTCATTAATTCGCACCGGCACACCACCGAAAGTAGCGAGTGAGAAACACATCGCCATACGGTGATCGTCGTAGGTATCAATCGCCGCATTGGGAATTAATTTTTCCACCGGCGTAATACGCAGCCAGTCTTCACCCTCTTCCACAATCGCGCCAAGCTTGCGCAGCTCAGTCGCCATCGCAGCAATACGGTCCGTTTCTTTCACGCGCCAACTGGCGATATTGGTCAAGCGCGAAGGACCATCGCAAAAGAGCGCAACCACAGCGAGCGTCATAGCAGCATCGGGGATATGGTTGAAATCGCGATCAAACGCTTTGAGTGGTAACGAAGGCGCAGAGGCTTCAATCCAGTTTTCACCCTTGGTGATGGTTACACCAATCGCTTCCAGCGCATCGGCAAACGCCACGTCACCCTGGATACTGTTTGCGCCAACACCCTGTACGCGCAACGGGCCACCGCCTAATGCACCCGCCGCAAGGAAGTAAGACGCCGAGGACGCATCGCCCTCCACAAAAACAGTCGCCGGGCTGGTGTAGCCAGTTGCCGCAGGAACAGTAAAACGCTCCCAGCCATCGCGCTGCACATTGACGCCGAATTGCGCCATCAACTTGAGCGTGATTTCAATATAAGGCTTGGAGATAAGCTCACTCACCAGCTCGATTTGTGTTTCTTTGCCGGTCATTGGCAGCGCCATCAGCAACGCCGTGAGGAATTGGCTGGAGACATCACCACGAATTTTAATGCTGCCATTTGCAGCGATCTTCGCAGGCTTGATCAGCAGCGGTGGAAAGCCCTCTTGCCCGAGATAAGTAATATCCGCGCTGATCTGGCGCAGCGCATCCACTAAATCGCCAATGGGGCGCTCATGCATACGCGCCACACCATGCAGCTTGTAAGTGCCGCCACTCAGCGCAAGCGCCGCGGTCAATGGGCGAAATGCCGTACCCGCGTTACCCAGGAACAGATCTGCCTCTTTATTAGGGAAGCTGCCACCAGTGCCAACTACGCGGTAATCGTTCTCGCCGGTCTTGGTCACGCTCACACCCAGAGCCGCCAAGGCTTCCAACATGCGATCGGTATCGTCAGACTTCAGCAAATCGCGGATATGCGTCTCGCCTTGCGCCAACGCCGCCAACAACAAGGTGCGGTTGGAGATGCTTTTGGAGCCGGGCAAATGCACAGTGCCCTGGGCACGGGTAACGGGAGCGAGATCAAGAAATTCCATCGTGAACCTGTCTGACAAGAGGGTGAACGCCGGATAATGGCGCAAAAAAGAAAGTGCGCATCATACCCGCATCAGCTTCTCCCCGCATCTCTCCTAACACCCAGCCAGCTGCTGACCCAAACCCCGACAAACGCCCCTAAAACACCCGCAAGTTACGATTTTGGGGTTGACAGCCAGCCCCTCTATCGCCAAAATGCGCGCCTCTCAATTATGGCTAGATAGCTCAGCTGGTTAGAGCACAGCACTCATAATGCTGGGGTCGGCGGTTCAAGTCCGCCTCTAGCTACCATATTTGAAAAGGGTTTGTAGGTTAGTTCCTGCAAACCTTTTTTATTTCTACATCCATAAAAAATCCATTTTGCCTCCAGAACAATCCAAAGAAGCTGGATAACTGCCATTCCATCCGTGTGGACAAAAGGCGATAGATCACCTTAACCGGAAACACCGCATTGCCTTGTTGCCCACACTACCCGCGCTCACGCGCCCTTACGTCCTATCCGGACGCCAACATCGATTAATCTGGTTTAAATGGGAGAGAGATCACGAACTCTTGCCATGTAATCAGGGGCGAGGTGTGCGTACCGCATAGTGACCTTTAAGTCGGAGTGACCAAGGATTCTTTGTAGTGCGAGAATATCGCCACCATTCATCAGGAAATGGCTTGCGAAGGTATGCCGGAGAACATGCGTTAACTGCCCATCGGGTAATTCGATACCGGAACGCTCAACAGCCTTACGGAAAGCCCCCTTACAGCTCGAAAACAACCTAACCCCTACAGGATAGGCCACCGCAGACAAAGCCGCTGATAACTCAGATTTAATCGGAACGACACGGACACGACCATTTTTCGTATCCGAGAAGACCACCCTGTCAGCCAAGAGATTATGGCGAGGTAAATTATTGGCCTCACTCCAACGGGCACCAGTAGCAAGACACAAACGCGCAACCAAACCGCAGTGATTGTTGGTTGATTTATCGCACTCAGCCAAGAGCACCGGAATTTGCTCAGCCGTCAGGAAAGAAAGCTCTCGTTCACGCTCTGCAAAAGTGCGGATAGTGGCGAGCGGATTTTTGCCGTTAAATTGATCCAGCCTGATTAATTCTGCAAAGACCGCACGAAGATAACGTGTCTCATGATTTACCGTAGAGACCGAAACATCCTGCAATCGCTTTTCACGATACCGCGAGAAGTCAGCCGCTGAAAATTTATCAACCGAAGGATCACCCAACGCATCACAGACAGCAAGGGTACGTGACAATCGATACCTGGCATCACGCAATGTAGAACCGTGTAACTTGTACCAGAGATTTACCAAGTCAGAGAGCTTGCGACGATCAACAGTGAATCGATCCGGTGCAGCCTGATAATCCAATTCATATTGAGCCTGCAGCGCTTTCAGTTCTTTTTTAGACCCGATACGTTGAACGCGAATACCTTTGGCACCAGCAGGGTAAAAGTCCAGTTTGTAACGACCATCCGGCAACTTCTTAATCACGCAGCAACACCATTCAAAATCAGCATACGCATTTTTTCAGACACAAAGTCATAGAGCACTTCAGGCAATAGATCAGACTCGCCAAATAATCGCACACTGAAATAATCAGACAGCTCAGCCTCAAGACCACAGGACATTAATTTGGCAACAACAAAATGCGGATCGTAACGCTTACGAGCATAGAGACGAATTTGATTACCAAGCCAGAAAGCGACGTTACGACGAGTATTTTGTGAAGGAGGCTTAGGCTCGCGACGATAATTTAAATCAGGGGACGGGCAAAAAAATTCAATATCTTCGATGAGAAATTGCCAAACAGGATCGATGTAAGACGTGGAATGCTGCAAGCGAAAATTATTTAACGAATACTTCCAGAGTGCAGTTAAGTGCGGAGCCAATTCAGCGTAAGTTTTGATAGAAATATTTTTACCATCAGCACCTTTGGTTCCCCAGCAAAACTGATTAATAACCGAGTGATGAAAACGAGCCTCTATGCGATGAACAGTATCAACTGGCTGATACTCGGACATTGAATCAAGATTGCTAAAATCCCCGTCAAAATCAGCTGCAGGCACCTTAGACCAAACACCCTGCCAGAAGTCGAGCTTATCGCTTTTAATCGCCTCAGCGGTTTTATCGTAAATACAAAACTGCAACGCACCAGCAGAACCAAATGTGTAGGACTGCCCTGCACCGTAAATAACCGCTGTTTCATTCAAATCCAACTGTGCATTGGAAATGCAATTGAACTTGTACTGACGCTTGGCTTTAGCAACGAGACGAGCTTCCAGATCATCAGGCACTTGAAAACCTTTAACGTCAACAGCGATATGACATGAGACACCAGCAGGAACGAGCTGATAACCAAAATGCGAAGCGATAGCGTTAATCTCATCAGTGAGGGACTGGGGAGAATGCTGGGAAATTAATTGCGGCGTACATTCAATTTTAATATGAGAACCAGAAAGATCATGCTCAGCGTAAAACGACTTAAGCAATACAACAAAACCTAAATCCAAGTTTTTGAGAATGTACTGATAACCAGATGCCTTACTGGAACGAGTCAGCGCCCAATCAATACCGTTCAACGTCAGATACTGATCCGATGACTCATAAGCGCTCTGCACAAGTTTGAGCACATCCTGATTAAGTAAGCAGTTGTAAAGCTGCTTAATCGTATCAACACCACAGTGCAGATATTTTAGCGAGGAAAGATCAAACGATTTTGACTCGTTAAAAAAGCGATTACCAATACGGTGCCAAAATTTATTCTCGTAACGCATGCGGAACTCCTTAAAGAGCGGTAAGGATTTTTTAAAAACTAAAACAAAAAAAATAAAAAAGCAAAAAAACCTGTGAATGTGGCGCAGTGAGGTTCAGTGAGGGAGATCACCCCCCTTATTATTAACGTGTTACAGGAACGTTAGCGGTGCCCGCCAGCGCGCGGGGCAAGCCCTGATCGCGCGCAGTGGCGTAGTCACCGCCTTGAGAATCAGAAAAATTATCGGGTTTAGTGTGATTGAAATAGCCATTATCAACATAACGGTTGCAAGCTTTTTCTGATATTTCCAACGGTGTAGCTTGTTGTGTGTAACATTTGCAAAGTGGAGGATTGTCATACCCTCTATTAAAACGAATACACTGAGGCCGTGGGAACGTTTTGGGGACAGTCAATGCATCATAGACAGGGGCAGACCAAGGGACATCCGGCAATCGCGGTGTGTGGGCTTTAATGTAGTCATCCGTAGATAGATAAGTCGCAGAACTGCTGGGAGAATCAGAACGAATAACGCCGGCTAATTTTTCAACAGGTGCAGCAATAGAATCAGGCAATGACTCACTATCAATTCGATCACCCCATGAATTTACAAAGTGAACAACGAGACCAATTAAAACCGCGAGAGCAATAAACGGAATAAATACTTTTGCAGGCAATTTCCGCTTATGTGTATGAACCTCAGCAGATTTATAGGTGCCGTAATATTTCTTATCGAAACCAACTCGCTTAATTACTGCTTCTTTACGCTTGAAATGATCATCAACATCAGTAACGCATTTTTCCCATGTAAGCCATTTGGCAGACTCAAGACCGAATATACGCTCGATGTGCGTATGCCTTCCCACAAAGCGGCGAAAACCTGCATCCAACAAATTGGGTGATTGGGTCATAAAAATCAGATCATAGCCTTTGTGGCGATGCTCAGACATTTTTAAAATCCAATCAGGCAACGGCTTACGAGGGTCGCGCACCGGCATTAAGTATTGAGCTTCATCAACCACCAACACAGCACCTTCAGGCAATGTGTCCCACTCTTTAACTTCATTCTCATCCAGTGAAATCCAAGGCAATGAAAGCTCTTTGATTCTGTGATAGTAAATATTGCGACCTTTAAAAGTAGAGTCTTCGCAAATTGTTTTAATCACATTAAGTGTTTTAGAAGAACCTGGAGCACCGGTAAATAAATAGATCATTATCAGGCCTCCATTTTTCCTTTAAACACCATTTTGGTAGAAGACTGTGCAAGCTTGAATGCAATAGCAATACTCATAGCGGTAAATACTATTTTGAAACCTGCATCCACCTTCATGATTAGAAATATTTGCAAAAGATCATTAGGCAAACCGTTTAGTTTTGATAAAGCAAACTCAGATAAAGCATCAACGGTAAGATCAACACCCGCATAAGACACAACACCAATGCCAAGCAATTTAATTGCTTTTTCCAGAACAAGAGGAAGGGCAAATAAAATAAACGCCCACAATCTTGTCCAGATAGTAAAGAAGAAAGCGCGCAATAATGCGTAGACACCCTGAAGAACCGCGACAATTACATAAGGCATAAATCCCCCTTACCACTGCAAAGAGCGGTAAACAATCATTGCACCAATATAGGAAAAAATAAGAATGACCAAACCAGATACTTGTGCTGCAAAATCGCAAAAAAACTGATAGGAAATATCGAAGTTACCAGCGCCCAAACTAATAGCGCGATCAGCAGGACAAGAGCCACCACCACCGGAATTAGCCGCACCATCCAGACCGGACAAATCAAGCCCATTGCCACTCCCACTGCCATTACCTGAACCAGTCCCAGAACCACTACCAGAGCCGGAACCATTACCGGCACCACCGCCCGGGGTCATAACATCCAATACACCTTCTTGATTTACAGAGGGCTCAGCAGATGACATAAGCGCATCAAAATTATCGCGAATTGCTTCGTTATCATCAGACGGATTATTTAACTCGACTTCATCAAAACCAGCGCAATTGTTTATCCAGAGCTGAACAAGCATTGCGCATTGAATTGGATCACCGTCACATTCAGGTTCATTGTCATTACAGTTAGCGGCAGCAGCAGTGCCATTACCAATTCCTTCATCACCGTCACCACTACCCGTATCAGAAGGCGTAGAGGAATTGTTACCCGATCCATTACCATCCCCATCACCGGAACCATTACCGGAGCCAGAACCACCAGATGATGAATCAGAGCCACTACCGGTACTTGAGGGTGTAGACGTATTACTGCCGGATGAAGATGGCGGGGAGGAATTGCTACCAGAAGATGAAGGGGTGCTATCAGGTGTACCGCAAACTTTCCAAGAGCCCGCAGGCGTAGTCAAAATTGTTGAGCTAGTACCATCACCACAGTTTTCATCATTGGTACAAACATAACCGCTACCGGCAGCAACCGCAGTTGTATACGTACTACCGCAATCTTCTGGCTTTTCTTCAACATCGCGGCAAAGACCAGCAAAATCAACTTTAGGAGGAAGACACTCTTCAGGCTGAGCAGGCTCATCAGGAATACATTCACCCTTTTTAACACCTAGAACCTCAGTAACATTAAATTTTTGGCCAGCAGGACAAGAGCAATTAGACATTACTACACAGGCGTAATATTTGTGATTAGCAGGACAACCCATTTGACCTTTATCAAGCAAAAATTTATCAGGTGCTTGAGCTTGGCACCATGAAGTATTGGGACCTACTGTTTGAGCATCAAGACAACCGAGGTTATATGGATTTGTACAGTTAGGAACAGCTTGAGCAAAAACAAAATTACTATGCAAACTGAATACTAAAAAAAATAGTACATATAAAAAACGCATACCCCACCTCATATCCCGTCAGCCATTACATAAAGTGCAATCACATAAACGAACAAAAGAAATGCGTAGGGATCAAAAAACATTTTAATTACCTCGAAAAATTAAGAGGCCGAAAATAAAAAAGGGAGCCGAAGCCCCCTCGGGATGAACGGCTATTAACCGAAGAAAGTAGCCTTAACCCACTTGATACCAACTGCCACAACGGCCAAGCCAATCAGGGCACCACCTACAGTAGTGATGTCAGTTGAAACATCACCCATATCTGCAGAGAACGTTGATGGAAGGATTGACGCTGCATGAGCAGAGCCAGTCAAAATCAAAGCAGATGTTGCAGTTGCGATTTTTACGCCCTTGGAACGGGCAACAGTAAATACATTTTTCATGACTCATTACCTTTCGAGGAATTGAACAAAAGTTTTAACAACACACGTACACCAATTGCAGTGCACATGATTGCTGTAACGCCCGCGCCAACAATCCAAAAATCCTCTTGTGTGAGCATTGATGAACGGACGAGAGCGCCCAACAATTCATCCTCCGAAACGCTTTGCCATGCGGAGCAATGAAGTGAACCATCTACAATGGTTATTTCACTTTCGCACCGGAGATAAAACGGCATACATCACCTGTTAATTAGCAGATGAAGGTTTGTTAGCAGATGCAGCAATAGGACTGCGAGCATCAATGGCTTTAACGCCTGTACAAAACTGACCAAGACGACCTTGTGCTGCTTTTTTCAACCGATACGACAATTCAACCTGAACAGGATATTTTGCAAAACGAAGGGACTCGTACACGTCAGGATCACAAGGCATTTTCATAATCACGATGCCTTTTGCATTTTCTTCTTTTTCGTTTTCGACTTGCTGGCCAAGAAACAAAGACACGTACTTTGTTCCTTCCATATCAGCGATAGAGGCACCGTATAAATCAACAGTCATAGTTTGGTTCATGGCATTTACCTTTTGATTAAGAGAGCTGGAATTGAATTAATCCCGTGACCCAGCTTGTCATCACAGAATGTAGGAATAAAAGGGGACGCAGACCCACAGAGAATCCGCACATTCTCTTTTGCGTGGGTAGCGTCCAAGACAGAGCGACTAGGCAACTGTGTACAGGCGATGGGGTGCGTGTGGTTTAAATATTCTTTCCACCCCACCATTAAGAGCATCGCGAAAATAAAAAACATAAAAATGCGAACGATGTGTTTTTCAGTCGTGAGCATATTCACCTCGACTAAAAATCGTTTTTCCGTTTTTCAGGTCATCAACAAATGCAATGACATTGATGTAACGCTGGCGACCAATTTTTACATGCGGGAGTGTGTCATTCTCGACCCAGCCGCGGACGGTATCTGGTGTTGAACCGATGAAGGTTGCGAATTGCTCTTGAGAAACCACAGGAGCGATTACCGATAAATTCACGATGATGTTTTGATCGAACGACATTACGCAGCCGCCTTGGCAGCTTTCACTTGCTGCAAAAATGCTTTGAATTTTTTCAGTTCAGATACGGGGAAATTGATGTAGGCGTTTGCGAGGTAAACAGAAAAGATCACCTGCCCTGCTTGAATGTCATGGTTGATATGTGAGGAGCAGAGGCAAAAGGAGCCGGTTGGGATAGACGCTAGAAAAGTGCGGGTAACAGTAAAGGCAATGCGCCATTCGACTCCATCGACAGCTTTTATATGAACATCCATTACTGACATAGCCATTACCTTTATGGTTTAGTGAGTTTCAATGAGGTTCATGGCTTGGTTTTTAGACCTTCGTGAGCCAGAATGAACAACGATTAACTTCAATTAAAGGTAATAGTTACTGGTAATTATTACTAGTAATAAATACTTATGACGTCATTTGATGTAATAGACAGACTCAATCTAATAATTGAAACTGAAAGGGTTAGCCGCGATGCACTAAGCCAGAAAACCGGCATTAGCTACACTCGATGGACTAACGCTCTGCAACGCAAAGCAAAATTGCGCCATGAAGAAATTGAAGCTGTTGGAAAGGCATGGCCTGAATACAGACTCTGGCTCGCATATGGTGAAGAGTTGCCCGAGGCAGGACAGATAAGCCCAATGACGAAAAAAGCCTTGGGTGACTTAGGAACACAAGGGAGAGCCTAATTATTGCGGCTAAGGTTGCCAGTAGATGGAGGAAGGTAAGGTGAAAAAGATAATTTCACTTGTGATTGGAACACTGTTTGTAAACATCTTAATAATAAAAACTGCCAACGCAAACGAGTGCTGGCGGATAGAAAGGCAATTAAGACAAGCAGAATACAAACTTCAACAAGGCGGCGATCAAAGCTATATGAAAATGTGGCAACAAAGCCGAGATCACAACGCCAAAGAACTACCCAAATGCCTGAGAAGATTTAATGCAGGCCCACCACTAATCAGCGTAGCGACAGGAAAAAAACCAGAAAACAACAACCGCTACAACGAAGAACCCATATCAATCGATACAGACAATCCGCAACTACAGCAGGTAATAAAAACCTGCAATTATTGGATACAACAACACAATCAATATGGAAGCGAACACACCCGCAATCTTCGCAATATGGCTTGCGAGCATGTAAACAGAACTCGCAGAGAAATAGAACAAAACCAAGGAAAAGCGCAAGAAGCATTCATAGCTACACGATCACTTAAAGAATGCGTAAAACCGAATAATAAAATTGATGATGATGTGAAGCTTTGCATGCAAGGACTGAAGGAGCCGGAATGGGTTACCAAACACAGAAATTGAGCAGCAATCAAAAAACTTTATCCGCAAATGAAGCTATGAAAAATTGAATCATTTGATTTAAATATAAACCGAAAGCAACTGGCTCGAGTTGAATGTCATGGGCAGAGAAAAAATATTTATATTCCAGGGGAATTATGATTTAGCGTTTCAGGATCGATAGGAGGATTCGCCAAAAATTCTTGCGGTTCAGAGCTATCAGAAGTGAATTTACTACCCAGCTTATTCAGAGTCGACTGAACTTCGGCATTAACTTTGTCAACGGCGTCAGCGGCTTGTTGAGAAGAGTTTTTAACTATCCCACCCGAATCGTCCACAACTCCATCAGCGGCAGGTAAAGGTTTTATATTAGAGTATAAATTTAAAAGATCCGTAATTGCCTTGAGAGCTCGAGGTGACTCCAATGTACGCATATCAGCATCAAATTTTGCACCATTAGGCAACACCATACTTGTCGGATGAGCCCCCTTTAAATCATTGACCCTATGGGATTTTAGCCATAAAAGAGCCGCAACACTTATAAGTACAAAACCAGATACTAAAGGAATCCAAAAATTCTTGTCATGCCATGCAAATAGAAATGCAGTAGGAAGACAAGTACCTCCTAGGCAAACAAGAACCACGGGAAAAGCTTGATTATGTTTAGGAGGTATTGGAAGGCTAGCGGTATCAGTAACGTCCATCTTGTTATCCCTCTATCAACTACTTTTTATCGTAATAGTTCCATTAGCATTCTTTTGAGGAGTGAAGTAAGGAAATGTGCTGTACATTTCTGAGCTTCTGGAATACCAAAGCTTGATAATTTTTAATATATCAGGCGAATAAATTATTGTGGTTTTGTCATCAAGCATGCAGTCAATGAGCTCAAATTTAGTAGAGCTTACAAACAATTTGGAAGATTCGAAACGGCAATTTTTAAAACGGTAGCCATCCAAATGCACCTCCTTTTCAAAGAACCAAAGCTGATTTACATCGTAAAATGAATCATAAACCGCCAGCCCTCCCAACAACCCGCTATTACCACCCAGTCCGAATCCAAGATTAGGGCGAAACCCAAGCCCAAGCTGATTTTTTTCATCTTCCATAGAATACAACCTTCTGAATTGGCCTAAAAACCAGCAGATTAATCCAAATCTCACAAAATCACCAATTACCAATCCATAACTAGATGATTTAGTATGGTGTAACGAGGTTTAATGTGGTTTTAAGTTATTGATTTTATTGGTTTTGAGGTTCTATGAGGGTGAGTTATCAGCTCTCATAATGCTGGGGTCGGCGGTTCAAGTCCGCCTCTAGCTACCATATTTGAAAAGCCGACCTGGTTAACGCCTCGTCGGCTTTTTTATTGTCTTGAGCTTCCCTCGCCCCGATACGCCCATCCCGCTACTATCGCCTTAAGCATCTCGTAAGAATTGGTCGATATGCTTTGCTATTACGTTTATAAAATAAACTGAACTCATGCTGCCAAAGACTGCATGGGTGGCGAAATGGTGTGCGGGTCATGTTTGAGACAGCGCCTTATACGACGTTTTGTATGTTGACACTCATGATCGTGCCGATTGTATCGTTGCGGCGGCGTGTGCTGGATTATGCGGAAGCTAATTGGCCTGAGTTATTTTTGGAATTTAATTTACAGCATGAAAATACCGATTTACCTACGGAGCCATGTTTATTCAATTTTTTAAACAGCGGTGCCTATACGCGAACGCATGATCCCATTTTTATTGCGCTGTGCAGGCGATTAATTCGCTGGATTTATTTTTTTATGTTCGCCTGCGCACTTGTGTTGATTGATATAGATACTGTCGCAAAAATTCAAACCTTTTTATAACTCCTCACGTATCAACTCCTGCATGTATTCAATATATCAAGATTGCGATTGAGCACACTGGTCTCTATGTGCAATAACCCGAGTACGGTATGGAATAGGTTGTCATGGGAATAAGACTTTTGGTTCAGATTGTGTAAACAGTTTTTATTGATGTGGTTTGCACTCACATACTCATCTGACATCCACATAATTAATGGAACATGTTTTTGCGCTTTAGGTGCAATCCCGTAGGGCATACCATGAAGGTAGAGATGCTTTTCCCCCAAGGATTCCCCATGATCGGACATATAAATTAAAGCAGTGTTATATTGCGAGTTTTTCTGTTTTACCCATTCAATCGTTTTATTCAAAAAATAGTCGGTATAACGAATAGTATTATCAAACGCATTGATGACTTCCTCTCTGGTGCAATCTTGCAATTGGTTGGTTTGGCATACCGGTAAGAAAAAAGCATGGTCTTTAGGATAGCGCTTGTGGTAATCAGGCCCATGACTGCCCTTTTGGTGTAAAACCAATAATTTACTCCCTACAACAGGGAACACTTTGCTATCCAAATCGTGCAACAAAATCTCATCGTAACACTCGTCGGAATTACAGACTTCCGACACGCGCAGCCTTTGCATGTCTTCACTGGTGACACGATTACACGTACCCTTGCAACTGGAATTGTTATCGCGCCATAAAACATCGACTCCCGCGTGAGAAACAACATCCAACAATCCCTCTTGGGATTTTGCTTTTGAGTCAGAGTAGCCGCGACGACCTAAATTGGAAAACATACAAGGCACAGAAACTGCTGTCTCTGTTCCACAGGATGTCACACGGGGAAAGTTAATGATGTTCTGCTGCGCAAGTAATGGCGTTGTGTCTCGCTCATAGCCATTAATACCAAAATGATCTGCTCTTGCTGTTTCACCCACCACTAACACCAGCAATGTTGGCTTTACCTGACTCGCCCCAAAAGCGCTGATTTTTGCATCATTCTCAATGGGCTTTATTACAATGTCTTTTTCAAGAAGAGATGCAGCATAAGAACCTGTTGCATAAATAAAATTAAGCGGATTGGCTGACTGACGAATACTTTTGTGATTACGAAAAAAAGAAGCATAATCCATTGACATACTTAAAATTAAAATCACACAGACAATGAGCGAAATAGATATATATTTCAGCTTATTCCAACCTTCCACACCCACGCTGCCATACCGGACTCTTATGCGCCACAATACAATAGAAGGCAAAAGCCCCAAAGCAACAATATATAAGGCAAGCTTTATATTAAGCAGATCCTTTACTTCTGCTATATCCGTTTCCATGACATTCTGAACCATCAATTTATGAATAACCACACCATAGGTATCCATAAAATAAGCAGTACAAGACGCAGCAAAAAAAACAATGGGAAACAAGATATTAACCACATAGGGAATGGTGACGAGGTAAATAAAAATAAACGTGACCAACCACAGCAAAATACTCAGGTTAGCGATAAATAATGCACCATTAATATTAGTGATGCCGACAAGATCAATAACCGATCGAAAAAAGAAGGCATTGTAAAAGCAGACAAAAAACAAAGATAAGAGTGCGGCAACGACAACCGGACTAAATTGCTGTTCCGCGCGACCATGAGTAGGCTCAACTGCAATGCTCATCGACATGCTTATTTACCATCCATTACTTAAATCGATTTTTTGAAAAACAAAACATATGTACACAACGAAACAAACCAACACACCGCTAATGTCCAAAGATCATGCGATATAAAGTGCGCTCCACGCAACTGCTGCGCAAAGCCAAACACTGTACCAACCGCTATCGCTGAGAATAAAACCCACCAGCGCCATCGCGCCTGATAGAAAAGCCCAACAAAATAACCTGATACCCACGCGTACCCGGCACTGGCATGACCCGCGGGAAAACATCCATCTCCATTGCGCAAAAATAGTTGCTCGATGACTGACGCATAAACCAGATCACCGCCATAACGCTGAAATTCCCAAGGGCAAGAAACCGCTAGCGATGATTTCAGCAGTGACACTAAAATGCTGCCGATCGCCGTCGCGATAAAAAGAAAGATCAATGTTTTTTTAAAGGGCGACAAAACAGATACTGCGAACGATGCAAGCGCAACAACCAGCAGCAGCAACGCCATTAACAGTGACAACGCCCTCCCGCCTTTATGGATAACATTTTCAAGTAGCCACGCGCTTTTCCATGCCCAGTTATGCCCCTGTAACGAGTAAACATAATCGGCAAGGCGCATATCTATATTGCCTATCGATATCACCACCGAAAGGGAAATCAATGCCAGCAAAGGAAGCCAAAAATGTAATAGAAGGAATTTTTTAATCTTATTCACCGCAACCAATAAGAGCCGATGAAATCAGATTACGATTAAAAACTTAACGCTTTCTTAAGAAAGGAAACTTACATAGAAGCATCGCGTCTGAATGACCAACTACTTGGTTGACGACGAATTGCGGGAAATGAACAGTACAACCAAGCCGATGCTAACGAACAATACCGTCAGGGGGTGAACGCGATTGGTTTCTTGCTGCGCTACAAACAATGAGCCAACCGAGGATACGGTATGGGTATCGTCTGGCACAACCTGAGAGGGAGCAGGACTGATATTGGCGACATCCTTGTCGGAGTTTCCTCCTTGAGCCTGTGCCACATCCTTGTGCAGATCCGCGTTTTGGGTAGACACCAGGGCGGCTTGACCCACATCCATGGGGACAGCGGCAGCCGTGGTGGCTATTGAAAAAGAAAGCAGCGCGATAACGATGAGAAAGTGGTTAAACATTCGCGTAACTCCTTTTTGCACATGACAAAAACGCCGGACGCTAGTCCTTTAATACCAATGCCGCGA
Organism: Cellvibrio sp. UBA7661; assembly: GCA_002483365.1. GTDB lineage: Bacteria > Pseudomonadota > Gammaproteobacteria > Pseudomonadales > Cellvibrionaceae > Cellvibrio. The sequence goes on along the minus strand of DLHT01000013.1, from coordinate 87,031 downwards.
GTGACGCCAATCAACCCACAACGCTTGGTACATGGGGTACTTTAAAGGGTAACTGAAGGGATAGATGTACGTTATTGGGGGTTGGGAATGTGAAATATTCACGTTTTGAAGTGAGGGATGTTGTGCAGGGGACGCTGTCGCGCTGAATGAGGGGGAAAAACCAGCGGGGTTAGCCGCTGGTTTTTAGTGCTTAATCTTTTCTTTTGATAATTAACGGCGGATCAAGCTCTTTTCCATTAGCTTTAATACCGTAATCGAAAACAAGCTGCTTATTCTTCCGAAACTCTTCAGCAAATTCTTTTCTTTCCAGAATATCTTCAGGAATTTTTATTACCACAACCCCATTAACCGAAGCATTCTCCACTTTACGATTAGGTGTTTTTCTATTCTTGAAGATGATAGAAAATTCATCTGGGCCTGCATAAAGAACTTTTTGACCGGGATATGCCACTACATCTTTAAATGTTTCTTTCGGGATACCATTTTTATCAAGACCTATTCCGACCACTACTGTATTAGTACCCGGCAAAGCATACCCTGTTTCAAGTTTTTTAGGGTCACAATCGATTGATGCACAACCCACAAACGAAAACAAAACACCTACTAAGATTAACTTTATAAAATGCATTTTATCCTCCTGGTTTATATACATTTACTTCTGTTTGAGAAAAATACTACTAAATCTAGATTCCTTTAAAATTGATAAGTCGGGATCTGACAGTAGCAATTTATCCGAATATTCACCTTCGAGCAAATTTGACGCATGCTTTTTGATACTTTCATCATCCTGTAATGCAACAGCTATTCTCAAATGAGTATATGAAGCCTCTGTGCTCTCATTATCTATTTCATCTGAAATGATCATCATCTTTTTTGCTTCATCAAATCTTCCAAAATAAGCGTACGCCCTGGCAATATACTGATATGGCTTAGCAATTTTTGGATTAAGCAAAATCTCCTTATTTGCGTATTCGATTGTATTCTTAAAATATTCATCCGCTAAACTTTTATTTCCCGGCAACCATTTGTATGCATCAGCAATATATGCCATCCACTGATAACTTGCAGGCTCAAGACGTAATGCTTCCTTATACATTTCAAGAGCTTTAGCATAATCTCCCGACAGATAATACATACTCCCTGTATTAGCAAAAACAAAGGCATTTGGATCCAATTCCGCAGCCCTCTCGAAAGCCACAGCAGCGCCTTTAAAATTATTTTTATACAAATAGCCAATCGCAATATTATTAAGAGCAGTTACATTGCCTTCGGTTAGATCAAGTACTTTCAGATAAATATTGATCGCTTCATCGTAACGCCCACTACGAAGAAGCATATATCCGTATCCGTCATACGCCCTCCAATTTTTTGGAAAGCTGGATATTATCTGTTTAAAAGAATCTTCTGATTTCTTCTTTTCCCCCAATAAAAAATGTACTCCTGCTAGAGCAACCAAAACAGATACATCGTCAGGATTCGTTTTCTTGGCCTTCTCCAAATAAACAATTGCCTTTTCATATTGCCCTGTATCTCTGTAGATAGCCCCCATACTTTTGTAGGCTTTTACTGATTTTTCATCCTGTTTTAATGCATTCAAACAGTGCAATTCTGCATCTAATAACCAAGAGCCAGCTCCTGTAATTTCATATTTCTGCCAGTAAGCCTCACATATTCCAGTATTAGCCAAAGAGAATTTAGAGTCGTGCACTAATGCGGCATTAAACTTTTGAACCGCAGAATCTATATTCTCATGAGTGGTTGGTTTATTTAAAAAATTCAATCCCTGCAAATAATAATCATAAGCCGTAACATCACCCGTTAACCTCAATGGCGCTGGCCGAAAATTCTGTAAATCAAATTCATCCGCTAAATACCGTGCAATCTCACCCACTAAACGATCTTGCAGAATAAAAATATCCTGATAAGTGCCATCCAATTTTCCGCCAGCGATTTGCACGTTATCTTTGCGGCGAAATAAGCGGTAGGTAATGCGTAGGTTATCACCCAGGCGCTGTACGCTGCCTTCCAAGCGGATGGGTGCGTGTACGCCTTCTTTGGGATCAACTATGTATACATCGCGCATATCGGCTAATTGCGAGCGCACGGCGGCAGTGATACCGGCAGAGAAATAATCGGCATCGCCTTTTTCGCTCATCAGGTTTTGGAAATCGGCGATCTCTACATAATTGGCGGCATAACCTGGCACCAACCAGCGCGGAATAAAATAAAAACCGGCGGCGATAATCGCGAACACGCACACCGTTATCGGGTAGCGATAGGCAACAATCGCTTTATTCAGCGCGCGCAAAAAATAATGCAGGTGATCGCGCCAACCAATGCCTGCGGGCTTGATTAAATAGACGCGGATTTTTTGCTGGATATTTTTTAAAGTTTGTACACCCAAGCGTTTGGCGGGCGATGACAGTGTTAGGCGAATTTCATCGTATACGGTTTGCGAAATACAAATGCCATCGGCAACGGCGAGGGGTTCCAGACGCGCGGCGATGTTGACGCTATCGCCATAAACTGCACCATCGCGCAGCATTACTTCGCCTTTGTGCAGGCCGATGCGGGTTTGCAAGCGCGGGAGTTTTTTATCGCGCGCTTCATTAAACGCAAGCAAATGTTGTTGGATGGCGATGGCGGCCGCGACAGCAGCAGTGGCTGTGTTAAAGCGTGCAAAAATGGCATCGCCCACGAATTCCACCAATTGCCCGCCTTGCGCTTCAATATGCGAAAGCAAAATGCGGCGATACTCGCCCAACATCTCCACCGCCAGCAACTCATTGCGCCCCATAAGGCGCGAGTAGCCAACGATGTCGGTGAACATGAGTGTCTGTTCACAGTGATGATTGGGCTCGACGACCATGATGCAGTCGGCTCTCCATGCGATAGCGTTAAATGGGAATGAAAGATGATCCTTGCCGCAACAAATAACGGCGGAGTGAACCGATTATTGTGCGTTTTGGTGTCAATAACAACCAATCCTTTCTGCTCGCACAAGAGCGTGAGGAAATGCACAGGTTTTTGCTAACTTAAGCGCCAAAGTTAGCCGCACAGCAGATCAGGGGTTATGATGAGCGTCACGCCAATCACTCACAAGAAGCCACTGTCATGTTAGAAAACGTACGTCTTTTTGCCGATGTGCCGACCGAATATCTCCTGCAATTGGAAAAACTCAGCATTCCGCGCCGCTTTCCCAAAAACACGGTATTGGTGACCGAGGGGGATGAATCCACGCATTTGTATATTATTCGCAAAGGTACTGCGAGCGCGTTTTTAACGAATGAAGATGGCCGTCAGGTCAATTTGAATTACATGCAGGAAGGCGAATATTTTGGTGAGCTATCGCTTCTGGACGGCCAGCCGCGCTCTGCATCGGTAATGACAGTGACCGATTGCGAAATCATTTTAGTTCCTCGTACCGGCGTCATTGAGCTGCTCAGCAAGCACCCGGAATTTGCGATGGTGCTGATTACCGAATTAACACGCCGCGTGCGCGACTTGACCGACAGTGTAAAAGATATGGCGCTGCTGGATGTATATGGCCGCGTGAGTAATGCATTGGAAAAATTGAGCGACGAAAACAAACGCATCCACAACCCTAAAGTGACCCATCAGGATATTGCCAATATGGTAGGCTCATCGCGCGAGATGGTAAGCCGGATCATGAAACAATTATTGATTGGCGAATATATTGAACAATGCCCCGGCTACATTGAAATCAAAAAACAATTGCCGCGTTATTGGTAAATTTTGACTTTAAAACCTATGGATCCCCGCTGCGCGAGGATGACGACTCCCCATTTTTAACTATTATCGCATGGGAATTATTTCTGTATATTTTCTTTTAATTAAACGCGCCCACCTGCACCAACCAGGCTTTGAGTTGCGGCAATGGCATAGCGCCGGATACACGTTCTACTTCGCGCCCGCCTTTAAATAAAATCAATGTGGGAATACTGCGAATGCCCCAATCTTGCGCAACGGATGGAACAGCTTCGGTATTTAATTTTGCACAACGTAAATAGGGTTCCGATTGCGCGGCCAACTGTTCAAACACCGGCGCAAAGCTTTGGCAAGGACCACACCAGGGTGCCCAACAATCTACCAATACCGGAATATCATTTTTCTCGATGGTGCTAGCGACATTCCCCGCATTCAACTCCAGTGGTTTTCCCACAAACAGATGATTTTTGCACCGGCCGCAGGTTGGGTTATCAGCAAGGCGCTCAGAAGGTAAACGGTTAGTGGCAAAACAATGGGGGCAATTAATTTGTATGGCGCTCATGGTCGCTCCGCGTGTGGGTATAAAATGGGAGAAAATAAAATATAAACCACTATAACAAATAAAAAGACCCACCGCCGCCAAGGGGGGCGACGGCAGGCAAAGGAGCACTGGGTTTCCAGTGAGGGGTAAATCGATATTCGCTAATTGCGTGCTACAACAGATGCGCTTTTTGCTACTGAAACATTTTTTACAACTGCCGTATTATCCAACTGCCAGCCGCCGCCCAGCGATTTATAGACCGCGACCAGATTTAATAGCACTTGCATATCGCTCTGCGCTAACTGCGCACTAATCGTCAATTGCGAACGCTCTGCATCGAGCACCGTTAAAAAATCACTGCTGCCCACCTCAAACCGTTTGCGGGCAAAAAATGCAGCCTGATTACTGGCATTTAATGCGCGTTGCAAGTCGGTACGGCGCTCTTCTTCACGCGAGAAATTTTGCAAGGCGTTATCGGTTTCTTCCAACGCCACCAATACTTTTTGTTCAAACTCCGCAACACGCGCCTGGGTGCGGGCATCGGCAGCATCGATTTGCGCATCCACGCGGCCGAGATTTAACGCCGCCCATTGAATACGCGGTGAGAAGGAAAACGTATCGGTTCCGCTATTACCCAGACGCGTCCAATCCGTCGATAAATAACCAAGGCCACCGCTAAAAGTAATGCTGGGATACAAATCGGCCACGCGAATATTGTATTCAGCAACGGCACCGGCAAGCGCATTTTCTGCACGGCGAATGTCAGGCCGACGCTTTAATAAATCCGCAGGATTTCCCACCGCAAAGGATGCAGGTACTTCCGGCAAAGACTTGGTTTGCGTCAGCGCCATTTTTAATTCAGCGGTAGGTTTGCCAGTAAGTACGCCAATGCGATTCAACGCCACATTCACTTGCGCATGCAACACCGGAATACTCGCGCGCGTTAATTCAAGCTGCGCTTCGGCACGCGCAACATCTAACTGATCGCCACGCCCAACTTCTTCAAAACGCTCGGTAAGTTGCAGCGTTTCCTGCTGATTGATCACATTGCGCAGCGCCACATCCAATAAATACTGGTTGCCACGCAAGGTGATGTAAGCACTGGCGACTTCTGCTGCGATACTGACTTGTGCTGCTTGCAAATCGGCTTCGCTTGCGGCCAATTGTGCTTTGGATAATTTCACACCATTGCGCACGCGACCAAATACATCCAACTCCCAGCTCGCATCAAAACCGGCTTGATAAGTTTCGCTGATGCGATCACCTGCGCCTACAATATCTGCGCTTTGTTTTTGGCGCGTGCCGCTGACATTGGCTTCCACTGTTGGGTAGCGATCCAACTTGCTATTGCGCAGCAGAGCGCGCGATTCAGCAAGTGATGCTTGCGCGATACGGATCGAATGGTTTTGTTGCAACGCATCGGCAATTAATTGATTTAACTGCTCATCGTTTAATTGCGACCACCATGCAACCACAGGCTGTTCCTGCATCATACCTTGCTGCATAGCGAATGCAGCAGGCAGTGTTGGTGTGGCTGCCAGATCACGCGCCTGTTCGACAGATTTAAATCCGCTACAGGCGCTGATGACCAGGGGCAGCAATGCAAGACTAAATAGTTTCAATAAAGGTTTCCGGTTCATACATGCACCTCTTTATGCCCTGCACTTTTATCTTCCACTGCAGGAACAGAATGATCTTCAACTTTATTGCTGCGCTTGCCTTCTTTATAACTGCGATTACCTTCCAGCTTGCGCAGCAACACATAAAACATCGGCGTGAAAAACAAGCCAAAGAAGGTCACACCCAACATGCCCGAGAACACCGCGATACCCATCACGCTACGCATTTCTGCACCCGCACCGGTAGAGAACACCATCGGCAGTACACCCATAATGAAGGCGAAAGAGGTCATCAAAATCGGGCGTAAACGCATACGGCTCGCGGTGATTGCCGCTTGATAAGTTTCCATGCCGCGCATTTCCAATTCACGCGCAAATTCCACAATCAAAATCGCATTTTTACTGGCAAGACCCGCCAGTACAAACAAACTGATTTGCGTGAAAATATTATTGTCGCCATTGGTAATCCACACACCAAAAAGTGCAGACAAAATCGAGAGTGGAACAATCGTCACGACGACCAGTGGCAGCGCCAAACTTTCGTACTGCGCGGCAAGCACCAAAAACACCAACAGCAAACACAATGGCAAAATGTAAATCGCGGTATTACCGGCAAGCACTTCCTGATAAGTTAAATCGGTCCATTCATACACAATACCCGCAGGCAATACTTCATCCAGAATTTCAGCAATCGCATCCTGTGCCTGCCCACTTGAATAACCGGGCGCCGCATTGCCGTTAATATCTGCCGCCAAATAACCGTTGTAATGCGCAGCACTTTCAGGGCCATAACTTTCTTGCATACTCAACACAGCGCCGAGCGGCACCATATCGCCCTGCGCATTGCGCACTTTTAATTTGAGCGCATCATCAGGCGTGTTGCGATATTCTGCATCCGCTTGCGCGATAACCTGATAGGTGCGACCAAATTGGTTAAAGTCATTTACATACAAGGAACCGAGATATACTTGCATGGTGTCGAAGACATCTTTCACATTCAGGCCAAGCTGTTTGGCTTTGGTGCGATCCACGTCGGCATACAATTGCGGCACATTGATTTTGTAATTTGAAAACACACTCGCAAGCTCCGGGCGCTGCATGGCTTTTTGTTGCACCTGCGCAACCACTTCAGCCAGTTTTTCGTAACCCAACCCTGCGCGGTCTTCAATTTGCAATTTAAATCCACCGGTTGTACCCAAACCACGCACAGGCGGTGGAGGGAAGATCGCAATAAACGCTTCTTCTATACCGGCAAATTTCATTTGCAATTTGTGCGCAATAGCTCCTGCAGAAAGATCATCACTGGTGCGCTGGTCAAAATCTTTTAACGGGAAAAACACAATGCCCGCGCTGGAGCTGTTGGTGAAACCGTTAATACTCAAGCCGGGAAATTGCACCGCATTTTCCACACCGGCTTCGGCCAAACCAATTTCACCCATTTCACGGATCACTTGCTCGGTACGGTTCAGAGTCGCGCCGTCGGGCAACTGCGCAAACGCAATCAGATATTGTTTATCCTGTGCGGGCACAAAGCCTTTGGGAATAATATTGAACCCAACTACTGCAACACCGAGCAACACTGCATAAACACCGACCGCTGCCATTTTGCGGCCTAAAATTTTTCCGACTTGGGTAGAGTAATTACCGGATGCACGCGCAAAGCTGCGATTGAACCAGGCAAAGAAACTACCGAATACTTTATCCATCCCTCTGGTCAAACGATCTTTAGGTGCGTCGTGACTTTTTAACAACAGCGCTGCCAATGCCGGGCTGAGCGTGAGCGAGTTAATCGCCGAAATCACGGTGGAAATCGCAATAGTCAACGCAAATTGTTTGTAAAACTGGCCAGTTAAACCACTCACGAATGCGATAGGCACAAACACTGCAATCAACGTTAATGAAATAGCAATAATCGGCCCGCTAACTTCCTGCATCGCTTTATAGGTCGCCGCCAGCGGTGTTAATCCCTCTTCAATATTTCGCTCAACGTTTTCTACCACCACAATGGCATCGTCAACGACGATACCAATCGCCAGTACCAAACCAAATAGCGAAAGCGTGTTGATGGAAAAACCAAACGCCCACATCAATGCAAAGGTACCGATAATGGAAACCGGAACGGCGAGCAGCGGAATAATGGAGGCTCTCCAGGTTTGCAAAAACAGAATCACAACCACCACAACCAACGCCAGTGCTTCAAGCAAGGTTTTGATCACTGCTTTGATTGAGCTTTTAACAAAAATGGTAGGGTCATACACAACGTGGTAATCCACACCGACAGGAAAACGCTCCTTCAATTCCGCCATAGTGGCGCGTACCTTGTCGGAAATTTGAATAGCATTCGCACCGGGTGCCTGGAAAATAGGAATAGCGACTGCAGGCTGGCTATCGAGCATGGAGTTCAGCGCGAATTCTGACGCACCCATTTCCACACGGGCGACATCTTTCAAACGGGTAATTTCACCATTGCTGCCCGCGCGAATAATAATTTCGCCAAACTCTTCCGGATTATCCAAACGGCCTTTGGCATTCACTGGCAATTGCACATCCACCAAATCGGTCACGGGCGCACCACCGATAATACCGGCAGCCACTTGCACGTTTTGTTCGCGCACGGCGTTAACCACATCATTCGCGGTGAGATTTTTTTCTGCAATTTTTTCCGGATTCAACCAAATACGCATGGCGTAATCGCCAGAGCCAAACAAACGCACCATTCCTACACCCGGCACTTTGGCGAGTTCATCTTTGATATTCATTAATGCGTAGTTGCGCAGATAAAGTTCGTCGTAACTTTTGTCCGGCGAAATTAAATGCACCACCATGGTTAAATCAGGCGAACTTTTTACGACGGTTACACCGCGCTGGCGGGTGACATCGGGCAAACGCGGCAGTGCCTGGGAAATACGGTTCTGCACCATTTGCTGTGCAAGATCGGGATCGGTGCCGATTTTAAATGTCACCGTTAAGGTCAAGCGGCCATCGGTTGTGGCTTGTGAAAACATGTACAACATATTTTCAGTGCCCGCCAATTGCTCTTCCAAAGGTGTTGCTACGGTTTCAGCAATCACTTTCGGGTTTGCACCCGGATAGGAGGCATTCACGACCACCGACGGCGGCGATACTTCGGGGTATTCCGAAATCGGCAATTGAAACATGGCGATAGCGCCACCGATAAAAATCAACAGTGAAATCACACCGGCAAAAATTGGGCGATCCACAAAAAATTTGGATATGTTCATACTGAACCTGCCTGCATGGCTACAATAAAAATCGAATTGAAAATGTAAAAAAATGAATAAAACCAAATGACGAGCTTGGAGACTGCTGGTGCATAGCACCAACAGATCTCGCTATAAAACAATCGGAAAGCTAGTGTGTAATTAGATCAGTGCGAAGACGCAACCTTGGTTGCAGCACTTTCTTGCGTAACACTCGGATTGACGACGCTATTGGGTCGCACGTGGGACAGACCATTGACGATAATTTTATCGCCCGCATTCACACCAGCGACAATCACACGCTGGCCTTGATAGTGATCACCCAAGGTGACTTCGTGATAATTCGCGGTGTTATTTTCATCCACAACCAATACATATTTTTTGCTTTGGTTGGTACCAATGGCACGCTCGGGAATTAATAACGCCTGCATTTTTTCTGCTGAACCCAAGCGCACATTGGCAAACATACCGGCGGTTAATGCACCGTCGTTGTTTTCAAATACAGCGCGCGCACGAATGGTGCCGCTATTGGTATCCAGACGATTATCAAAGGCAGAGATATAACCTTTGTAGGTCACGCTGGCATCGCTGGCGAGTGTTAATTCCACTGGCATGTCCTGCGTGTTTTTGGTGTTGCGTACAAATTGAATGTAGGTCGCTTCATCCACATTAAATTCTGCATAGAGCTTGTCGTTCGCTACAATCTGCGTGAGCAGTGGCGCATTTGCCCCCGCCTCCACCACATTGCCTACCGTCAATTCAGCGCGGCCGACACGCCCGGAAATAGGCGCGCTGATGTGCGCATATTCCAAATCCAACTTTGCCTGACTCAAGGCTGCTTCTGCCTGTTTTACATCGGCTTGCGCAACCTGATGCGCACTGAAGGCGGAATCGTAAATGCTTTGCGATATCAACTTGGCCGCAATCAATTGCTGTGAGCGATCCAATTCATCTTTCGCCAGTTTTGCGCGCGATTGCGCTGTCGCCAATTGTGCCTGGGCGCGCTGCACCGATGCCTGATGCGGACGCGGGTCAATCACAAACAGCGGCTGGCCTTTTTTCACCTGCTGACCTTCGCTAAACAACACCTGCTGGATGGTGCCACTCACCAGAGGTTTGATGGCGGCGCTTTCTACCGGCGCAAGGCGGCCTGAAAAATTAGCCCAGGTGCGTATGGCTTGCGGCTCTACCACCACCACATCCACCGCCGGTGCAGGTGGTACGGCGGCAGGGGTTGCAGCATCCACTCCGGACACATAATAAAAGCCTACTATACCTGCAAGTATGGCGGCAGCAGTGTAGTGGAAGGTACGGCGGGATAACGCCGCTGTACTCTTGATATTCACGGTGCTACTCATGGGAAGTCTCCTGAAATCCGTTAGCAAATGAATGACTATTTGAAACTCCTTGGAGGGGTCTAAATCGGCATTTGTGAAAATCATACATACCGGTCGGTATGCTGGTCAACAAGATTTTTCAGGCAGTGTTCACACCAGGGGGAGTAAAATGGAAAGAAGCAGAATAAACACCAATAAAATCAATAAGTTTGGCGAGCAGATTTTTTTTGATGCAGGCGCAACTTTTGACCTGCAACCGGTATAGACAAGAAAATGGCCGATTGAAAAACATACCGGCCGGTATCATAATGACCTTAGTCTTTGTACGAGAACCCGAGTAATGAACGCTACTGATACCCGCACTGTATTACTGGAAACTGCGCTGGGCCTGATATGGAACAGCAATTACAATTCCGTGGGTGTGAATGAAATCTGCAAGCAGGCGGGCGTTACCAAAGGCAGCTTCTACCACCACTTTGAATCCAAGGCGCAGCTGTTTTGTGAAGCGACCAATCACTATTGGGATGAAATTCGCCGCGAGCTGGATTGTATTTTTTCCCCCATCAACAGCCCACTTGAACAGCTGGAAAATTGGCTGCAATTTATTTTTATTAACAAAGTGGGTAACGATAAAGACAATGTGCCCGGCTGTGCATTTTTTACGGCAGGCATGCAAGCGGGCTGCGGCGAAAATCGCATCAGCGATACCTTGCAACTTATGACGGAGCGCGGCGCAAAGTACAATCAAGCGTTAGTGCTGAGCTTGCTCAATAACAATTATCTGCAAAACGCAAAAGACCCGGAACAACTGGCGCGCCTGATGCAGCAGTACGTGCAAGGCGCAATCATGCATGCGCGCGTGACACGCAACATCAGCAACATTAAAAAAGATTTACCGGAAGGGATTTATCGCATACTCGGTTTAAAACCAGAGTTTTGGTTCAGCGCAAAACCGACTTGGCCAAGCGCCGAACCAACATAATATTTACAACTTGACGCGCAACCCCATGCGCGTCAGCAGCGCGCCAATTCCCATAATTACGCAAGCAAACAACAGACTCCAGATAATACCCGGCACACCCGCATTAAAAAATTCAGGGCGCAGATAAAACCCGAAAATACCGCACAGCGACAGCACGATATACGGCAGGATATACACCAATAAAGGATTGGTGGCGGACGGCTCAAAAAATGCAGTCCAGCGACGCTGTTGTTTTACATCGACCAACCAATAAACCGCACCGAAAATCAGACAGCAGAAAAATACGCTGAACAACGCCCAGCTGGGTGTTGCCCAAATTTTGGAAATGGGTGACACCTGCCAACTAGCGAATGCTAACGCGCAGACTACGCCGGTAAAGATAGAGTAATTTTTTAATTTACTCGTTGCAAAATTCGGCAGATAAAATAATTGCGAGAGAATGACACCAGCCAACACAATCGCGGCGTGGGTGTGATTGCCATTGAATCCGGCCAGAGTTTCCAACACCGGAACGTCCGCCAAATCCGCTTTGTTTTTATCCAAAACAAAAAACAACACAATCAAGCCAAGCGATGTAACGGCGAGTGTAAAAAATTGCGTCGCGGGTGATGCAAACTGACGGGTGATTAAAAACAACGAGCCTGCCAACAAATATGCCCAACCGATTAACCCGAGAATTCCCCACCACTGTGTAGTCATGCCGGTATTATCCGGGCCTTGGTACAACCACCAAAGCATTAGTAATCCGGCAACGCCAATCAGTTTTGCGCCGAGTGAAATAGCGGGTGAAAGTGTTTTGGGATAATTCGACCAAATCAGCAACACACAGATAAACATTAACAAGGTCCACAGCGGCATGGAAATACTCATCGCCGCTGCATCGTAGCCCGACTCCGCATTCACCATAAATACGCCGATCACCATCAACCCGAAACTGCGCAGGGCGATGTGTTTGAAAATCTCCAATGCGGAGTCACCCTTGTTGGCGCGCGCCTGGATTGCAAACGGAATTGACATGCCGACGATAAATAAAAACGCCGGAAAAACCAGATCAACAAAGGTCATGCCATCGACATCAGCCGGTAAATGTTTCATCCACTGGGGAATATCGGCAACACCGGCCAATTCATTCACAAAGACCATGGTAAAAATAATGATGCCGCGGAAAACATCGATGGATAAAACGCGGTTGGCGTTACTAACGGGATTATTCATGTAATTGCCCTTGCGCCCCCGATGGGGATCATTGTTATGGTTGATTTTTTTGTAAAAATCCACAATAACCGAGCGGCACCTAAAGCCGCAATCCAAAAATGACAACGTTGACTGTCGATTTACAAATCCCTACACAGGTACATGTGTTTGCTCGGGAACGAGGCGCAGTCAATCCATACCCACAATAAAAAAGCCCGCAATAACCTGCGGGCTTTTTTGCGGTGGCGCCATCAAAACACTTAATCGTGGTGATGACCACCAACGCCGTGCGCATGGCCGTGAGCGAGTTCTTCGTCAGTCGCATCGCGCACGTCAATGACTTCCAGTTCAAATTCCAGATTTTTACCGGCCAGTGGATGGTTGCTGTCGATATCGACATTGAATTTACCGACTTTCAATACGATTGCATCCCAAGGACCGTGCTGGGTGTTTACCGCGACTTTCATGCCCGGTTTGATTTTGCCTTTCAGTTTCTCGTGACCGTGCAGGTGTTTGATCGGAATACGTTGCACTGCACCTTCCTGACGCTGGCCGTAGCCTTGCTCCGGGGTGATGCTTACGCTGATTTTGTCGCCCGCTTGTTTGCCTTCCAGTGCAGCTTCCAGCGCTGCGAGCAAACCATTGTGGCCGTGCAGATAGAGGGTTGGGTCGGTATCGTAAGACGATTCCAGCAGCTCACCGCCAGTTTCGCTCAAGCGGTAGTGAAAGCTGACAACTTTGTTGGCAGTGATTTGCATAACAACTCCAAAAGGATTCTGTGTGTTTTTGAGGGCGCGAATTGTCGCTGATTTGCCCTAAACAAAAAAGCCCGCATAAAGCGGGCTAAAGGGTGATGTATCAAACATCGGTGGAGAAAAATTACAGTGAATTGAGGAACGCTTTTAGTGCATTGCGATCGCCGGTGGAAAGCGCCTCGTAGCGCAAACGGCTGTTGGTCGCTTCGCCGCCGTGCCAGAGGATGGCCTCATCCAACGTGCGGGCGCGGCCATCGTGCAAGTAGCGGACGCTCGCCTCATTGCCTGCCGAAGTGCCGCTTTGCACGTACTTCAAGCTACCCAAACCCCACAGCGGCGCGGTGCGCCACATGCTGGCAGAAGCACCGTCTTGCGCGAGGGTATCGGCAAGGTCTGGCCCCATATCGTGCAGCAGCAGGTCGGTGTAGGGGCGGATAGTTTGGTTGCGCAATTCGGCGAAAGGATGTGTGTTGCCGGTGGTGAAACTGGCTTTGTGGCAGGCCACGCATTGGGCATTCTCAAACACAGTTTTGCCCTGGGCGATTTGCGCCGGATTTACATCGTGCTCTACCGATACCCGCATACCATTTGGATAACCACTGCGATAGCTGCGCTGTGCCGGTACGCCGAGCAACTGCAAATAGTTGGTCAGACGGGTCAGCTCCAACTCAGACACATGGGTGCTCACACCGGCTTGATGGCAATTCACATCGGTCTTTTGGCAGGAGCGAACAGGATACACAGGCGATGTCACCCCCATATCCTGCACCAGCGCTTCTGCGGCTTGATGGCGCACACTGGCTTTTGCTGCTTTCCAACCAAAACGGCCGAGCTGGGTTGCGCCGGTTTCCGGATTTTTCACAAAGTTGGCTTTACCGCGCACGCCATCGCCATTGGTATCGCTAGCATCCACATTCGCCAGAATGGCCGACTCGGGAATCGCCTCTAACAAACCAGCACCAATGACTTGCGGCGCCTGACGCACGGAATACAACTGCGGCACCGGGCCGCTGAATTCATACACCGGTTTGTGCATGTCCACGCGGGTGCCATCGTTGAGGAAGCGCGGGGTTACATCGTAGCGCTGCAGCTTCACGGTGTTATCCACTGCCCCCTTCTGCAGAACGTTAAAGCCGTAGTAAGGGTCAGGCAGGTTGCCCGGCGCGCCGGTCAGCACTGACATTGTATCCAGTGCAGCACCTGCCACCGCGGCTTTACTGCGGCCATTCAACTGGTGACAAGCGATACAGCGTTCATCGTTAAAGTTGCTACCCAACTGGTTAACGTGCTCATTGAAGATGGGGTTCTGGGTTGGGAACTCCGAGTGTTGGCCAGTCGCAAACGAGGTATGGAACAACCGGCGACCTTTGAGGAAGCGGTCGGTGTTGCGGATACCAATGTTGTTCGCCATTTGCTGGAACACGCGGTATGGTTCTTCGGAATAGTTGTAAGACACACTGGTCTCACCGCCGAGCAGCGCATCATTCGGTACAGGAACAGAATCCAGATTGGGCGCAACACCGTACCAGGGACGAACGCCCTCACCGACGACATACAGCTGCTCGAACGAGTAGTAGCGCGAACCGCCGCCATCGATACGTGCACGGTTGTCCGATTCACTCATCTCCACCAAGCGCGGTGCCGGTGCCAGCTCAATACGGTCGCCCATCACCAGCGGACGGTGTGGATCGCGGCCGGTATTCCAGTAGGAATCGACATCCAAGTAGCAGTCTTCATTGCCACCATCAAAACAGCGCGGCAAATTACCTTCTTTCAGGTTGTTGAAACCATAGTTCAGCGCCCAGCCAAATTCGGTGACGGTTGGGTCGCTGGAGTTGCGGAACAAACTGAAGGTAGTGCCAAAGAAAGTCCCCTCATTAATCAACATGGTGATGCGGATATTGCGCCCGCCCGCAGGGATGGTGTCGCGGATTTTCAAACCGAACGAGCGGTTTTGGAAATAAAACGGTGGATAAGTGAAATAACGGCCATCAGCCTCGTTCGCTGCCAACCAAGGCTCACCGCGCTCGCGCGCATGGCGTTCGGTAGAGCGCATGCCCATTAACGTCACCAATGTGCCATCCGGCTCACGGTATTGGATTTGCTCGGTCACTTGCGTACCTTCCGGGAACAGCGGCGTATAGCCCAAATTGCCCGTGCTGGACGATGACGACGAGCTTGATGATGAGCTGCTTGCTGCGCCTCCGGCAAACACACGCATCTCAAATATTGAATAACCCCAAGCATTGCCCGGCGCACGTTTGGTGGCATACATACGCACATAACGGTAACTGCCGCTCACGTTGAAACTGTCGGTGCGGTTGCCAAAAGTGCCGCCGGTTTTGGTCGCGAGTGTCGTCCAGGTTGAATTATTGTTAGAGCCCTGAATTTGATAAGTCTCGGGGTTAGCTGCCTCCCAATCGATAACCACCTGACCAAGATTGGTCGCGGTGCCCAGATCGACGGTTAACCAGCCCGCCTCCAACCCTTGGGTCGATTCCCAGCGGCTGTAGCTGCTGCCATCGACTGCATCTTTGGCGGCGCGCAGCTCACTGCTGGCATAGGTGGTTTTGTTAAGCGCAAGGTTGGTTTGCGCCAATGCGGTGCCTGCACACAGCAAACTCGCGGTAATACACATCAGCTGACTAAAGCGGTTGAGGGTGTCACGGTTGAAGGAGTTTTTGCGCCGCAGCACAATCGCTCCGGGGGGAGTAGTGTTCATACTAATTACCTTCTCGTTTTGTTATTCGAATGAATGCGACGGCATCCCGGCATCACACCGGCAAACACATTCGCCACGAAAAGCGCCTGTAGCTTCTCACCATAAAAGCCAGGCTCTCTCTGATACGCAGAAGGATTGTGCGAGCATGGAAAAAAAGAGTGTTCGGACAAGCGCCGCGAACGCGTATTTTTTAGGTTCGGTTAAAAAACACGATCAATACGCCCACCTGAAAAAACGATGTAGCTAACAAATCGCGCGCAGAATTGATGAATGAATCACAACACGACAAAGTGGGACGCGAATCGGCGTATGATGCGCAGCTTTACTTTTATCCAAAGCGCACATCGACAATGTACACACCTAAAGCGCAGCCTTGATCATCCACACCATGACGACACATTTGCCATCTCTTTCCGCACCGGTTTTTTCCCAAGCAATGCCCGATGCCACTGCATCATTAGCTGCACGGGAAATACACCTGTGGCTGCTGGATTTAGATCAATTTACCGATGCGCATCGCCTTGAAGCGACAAAGATCATGAGTGCCAGCGAACATACGCGGGCGCAAAAATTTATGCGCGGCAAAGAGAGTTATATCGCCAGCCGCTGGCTACAGCGCAAGGTGCTGGCGAGGTATTTGGATGTGGCACCGCAAGAGTTGGAATTGTTGCGCTCCGACAAAGGCAAACCCTACCTGCCCCATAGCGATATGCATTTCAGCTTGAGTCACAGCGGCCATTGGGCGGTACTGGCAGTGGGCAAGGCTGAGCTTTTGGGAGTCGATCTGGAAAGTATCCGATCGGCGCGCAACCTGTCCGGTATCGCCCAACACTATTACCATCCTGATGAGCAGACACAAATGCAGTCATTACAAGGCAGCGCACAGGCCGATTATTTCTATCGCCTGTGGACACTCAAAGAAGCGTTTTTCAAAGCGCTGGGCACAGGCATATCTGCCGGATTGGAAAAGGTCGCCTTTCAGTGGGACGCAGATAACATCAGCGCAACCATTGACGACCAGCTCGGCTGCCTCAGCGATCAGTGGCAATTTCACCAATGGGCGCTATCGCCACAAGATTACTGTGCCCTGGCGCACAAGAGCGGCCAACCACTGGCAGCCAAATGGCTTGATGCACTCACATTGCCAGCTTTTCCTTGACTCGCCGGGCGCCACTGCTAGCATTGCCGCCTGAACATTACCGCTTTAAAACCCGGTTCCCAGCACTCACTCCAAGATAAGAAGATCCCATGTTGCCATTCCATCAGGCCGTCAAAGACGACTTCAGCGCAGTCAACCAACTCATCATCGATAAGCTTCACTCCGATGTCGGACTGGTTGAGAACATCGGCCATTATTTGGTGGAAGCAGGCGGCAAACGCTTACGCCCATTACTGGTGCTGCTCACTGCCAACGCACTGGGCTACCAGGGCAAGGATCATTTATCGCTCGCGGCGATTATTGAATTTATCCACACCGCCACCTTGTTGCATGACGATGTGGTGGATATGTCCAACCTGCGCCGCGGCCGCCCGACTGCCAATGCGCAATGGGGCAATGCGCCGAGCGTACTGGTGGGGGATTTCCTCTATTCGCGCGCATTCCAGATGATGGTGGCGATAGGCAATATGGATGTCATGGCGATCCTGAGCGATACCACCAACGTCATCGCCGAAGGTGAAGTACAACAACTGGTGAACGCCAAAGATCCCAACGTGGATGAAGAAAATTACTTCCGCGTCATCGACAAAAAAACCGCCATCTTATTTGCAGCTGCCTGTGAAGTAGCCGCGGTGCAATGCGGCGCAACACCTGCGCAGCGCGAGGCCTTGCGCCTGTATGGTCGCCATGTCGGTGTCGCATTCCAATTGGTGGACGATGCGCTGGACTACACCGGCGATGCCGCAACCCTCGGCAAAAATGTGGGTGATGATCTGGCCGAAGGTAAACCTACCCTGCCACTGATTTACGCCATGCGCACCGGAACCGCTGCGCAGGCAGAGGTGATCGCCACCGCCATCCGCAATGGCGATGCCAGCCAGTTGCCCGCCATTTTGGAGATAGTACAAACCACCGGTGGCATGACCTACACCCTGGATGCCGCAAAACAGCAGGTACAACAGGCACTCGAACAACTGAAACTTTTGCCCGATAATCCTTACACTCTCGCCATGAAGCAGCTGGCAGAGTTTTCACTGGCGCGCAGCTTCTGACCTGCGCCCACAACGCCAACCGGCATCCGCCAAACTGGACAATGCAGCCGTAGCGGTTAGAATGGCGCACTTTTGCGTGGGCGTTGCCTGCGCGCAATGATCACTAGCAGAGTAAATTCCATGACTCCCTTTGAACCCAAAAGCTCTTACAGCCGCGAAGACTTGCTCCTCTGTGGCGACGGCAAATTGTTCGGCCCAGGCAACGCACAGCTGCCAAAACCCAACATGTTGATGCTCGACCGCATTGTGCACATCAGCCAAACTGGCGGCGAATTCGGCAAAGGCGAGATAGTGGCAGAGCTGGATATCAGCCCTGACCTGTGGTTCTTTGACTGCCATTTCCCCGGCGATCCTGTAATGCCAGGCTGCCTGGGTCTGGATGCCATGTGGCAATTGGTCGGCTTTTTCCTTGGCTGGAAAGGTAACCCTGGCCGCGGCCGCGCATTAGGTTGTGGCGAAGTGAAATTCACTGGCCAAATCCTGCCTACTGCCAAGAAAATTACTTACCACATCAATTTGAAACGCGTGATTGAGCGCAAGTTGATTATGGGAATTGCCGATGGCCGCGTATCGTGCGATGGCAAAGACATTTACTTCGCGCATGATTTGCGTGTGGGTTTGTTCCAAAACACTGACAGCTTCTAATCTGTTCGCAATAATTACAATGAGTGAGCGCCTTATTGCCTATGGCATAATGCTCGCTTCGAACCAAGCCAAAGGGCATCAATGCCCAAATGCTGTAGCTCAAGAGTAAGAAGAGGTAGCCTATGAAACGCGTTGTTGTTACCGGTATGGGGATTGTGTCCTGTCTGGGCAATGATAAAAGTGCCGTATTGGATGCGTTGCGCGCTGGCCGTTCCGGTATCAAGTTCCAGGAATCCTACAAAGAAATGGGATTCCGCAGCCACGTCGCAGGCTCTATTGATATCAACCTGTCCGAGCTGATCGACCGCAAGGTATTGCGTTTTATGGGCGATGCGGCGGCATACGCTTACCTCTCTATGCAACAAGCGATTGCCGATGCAGGATTGAGCGAAGATCAGGTTTCCAATGAGCGCACCGGTATCATCATGGGTTCCGGCGGCGCATCTTCCATGAATCTGGTGGAAGCGGCAGACATTCTGCGTGAAAAAGGCCTGAAGCGCGTTGGCCCCTATCGTGTAACACAAACGATGGGCAGCACTACCTCTGCGTGTTTGGCGACCCCTTTCAAAATCAAAGGTGTTAACTACTCAATTTCATCCGCCTGTGCGACCAGCGCCCACTGTATTGGTGTGGCTATGGAGCAAATCCAACTCGGCAAGCAAGACATCGTTTTTGCTGGTGGCGGTGAAGAAGAGCACTGGACGCTGACCGCCCTGTTCGATGCGATGGGCGCACTCTCGACCAAATACAACGAAACCCCCGACAAAGCTTCACGCGCTTACGATGCGAACCGCGATGGTTTTGTAATCGCTGGTGGCGGCGGCTGCTTGGTCATCGAAGAATACGAACACGCCAAAGCGCGCGGGGCAAAAATCTATGCTGAGATCGTCGGCTACGGCGCAACGTCCGATGGCTACGACATGGTTGCACCGTCAGGCGAAGGTGCCGTGCGTTGCATGAAACAAGCATTGGCAACGGTTGAAGGCGATATCGACTACATCAACTCTCACGGCACCTCAACGCCAGTGGGCGATCTGGCCGAATTGCGCGCAATTAAAGAAACCTTTGGTGCCAATATTCCCGCCATCAGCTCGACCAAATCGCTTACCGGCCACAGCCTTGGCGCAACCGGCGTACAAGAAGCGATTTACAGTTTGCTGATGTTGGAAAACGACTTTATCTGCGCCTCAGCCAACATCGAAACCCTCGACCCTGAAGCCGAAGGCATGCCTATCGTGCTCAAGCGTCAGGACAACGTGAAGTTAAACCGTGTGATGTCCAACAGCTTCGGCTTTGGTGGCACTAACGCGACACTGGTGTTCCAGAGAATGTAAGTGCTCCAACGCATTTACATATCACACTTACATATCACTGAAACCACCATAAAAAAACCGCGAGCCGCACCAGCGCATCGCGGTTTTTTTATGGTCGCTCCTCACGACCAACGCACACTTCATCGCGTGGTTTTAATCTGCTCGCGGTTATGCAACCACTGTTTCACCAGCGGCAATAAGCTGGGGCGCCAGGAGCGGGATTGGATACCAAAATAATCGCGTGCGCGGCGGCAGCCGAGAATGGCGCTGAGCGGTTCATCGACAGGCTCGCTGTCTTCGAGCGTGAGGCTGGGTTCGGCGGTGAGTAATTGTTGTTGGATGAGAAGCTGCAGGAGGTTTTCGGCGAATTCGTCTTCGGTACAGGCATCGCTGCTGCAATAATGCATGACACCCCAATTTTCCGCCCCACACTGGATTTGCTTGGCCATCGCCACAGCGACACGTGCAGCATCCGATAGCGCCGTAGGCGCACCGCGCAAACGGCGGTTTACACTGACCGATGCCCCTGCCAAAAATGCACTGAGCAAGCGCGTAAGCAAGTTATCGCCATAGGCACCAATCACCCAGCTCAAGCGCAATACAATATGCTTTTCCAGCTTTTGTACAATCATCCGCTCAGCTTCCGCAAACGCATTGCCCGTTTCGTTAAGCGGCGACACATCGTCTTTTTCGCTGTGGGTGCCTTTGCCATCGCCGCCAAATACGCTGTAACTGGAGAAATGAATCAGCGGGATATTGCGCGCACCGCAATGTTCAGCCAACAAGGCAGCGCTGGATAACAACAACGATTGTCCGCCACTATGGTAAGCCTCTTCCCAGCCGCAACAATTAATCACCAAATCCGGCTTATGTTTATCGATGTAATCGGCAAGCCCAAGGGGATTCGACCAATCCAACTCCGCTGCCGATGGCACAAGTAGTTTGAAGGGTTCGCGCTCCAGCTCATGCTCAAGCGCTTTACCTAACGGAGAAGTTACATCGGTTAACAGCAGCGTGAATGACATTATGATGAACAAGCCTTTAAAAAAATTTACGCATATTAGCAGTAGAACCCGCTGCCACCGCAAGGGTAATTCATCCGCGAAACGCTTATACTGCGCCGCTTTTGGTCTTACCCGTCAAGATTGTTACGGCCACTGATACGGATCAATTATTACCAATGCCCCACGCCACACTCACAGTAAACCTTGATCTTGCCATTATCGGCGGTGGCGTAGCCGGTCTTTGGCTCGCCAATCGCGCCAAAGCGGCTGGCTTCAGCGTGGCGGTATTTGAATCCAACGCCTTGGGCAGCGACCAAACGCTCGCCTCACAAGGCATGATCCACGGCGGCATGAAGTACACATTGGCAGGCGCGCTGACCGGTGCATCGGAGGCGATTGCCGATATGCCCCGCCACTGGCGCGCATGTTTGTGCGGCGAGGGCGATGTTGACCTGCGCCATACCCGCATCCTGAGCGACCATTTTTTTATGTGGTCGGGCGATGATCTGGGCAGCAAGTTGACCGGTTTCCTCGCCAGTAAAATTACCCGCGGCCGCATCGACCCGGTTCATCCGGATCGCCGCCCGCCGCTGCTGCGCAATAATCAGTTCAGTGGCAGCCTTTATCGCCTGGAAGATCTGGTGATCGACACCCCCAGCCTGGTCGCCAACCTTGCCCACAATATCGAAGGCAATGCGTTTTTGATTGATTGGGATAACGCGCAACTGGAGAAAGACGATGCGGGCGTAGTGAGCCTGCGCATCCAAACACCAACGCACGCGATTCATCTGCACGCACAGCAATTCATTTTTACGGCAGGCAAAGGCAATGCAGCGCTGCTACAGCAAATCGGGCTTACAAAGCCGATGATGCAACTGCGCCCACTGCAGCAAGTGATGGTCAAACACCACTACCCCTTCGATTTCTACGGGCATTGTTTGGGGCGTGACACAACGCCGCGCTTGACGATATCCAGCCATCGCCTGCCCGATGGCACCCATGTGTGGTATCTGGGTGGCAGCCTTGCCGAGAAAGGCGCACAAATGGCAAGTGATGAGCTCATCGCACTGGCCAAACAAGAGCTGCAAGAGTTGATTCCCTGGGTGAACCTGGACACAGCTGAATGGGCGACCTTGCCGATCGACCGCGCCGAACCGCTCCAGCCCGGTTTTGTGCGGCCGGATAACGCATTTATCGCCGCCGCTGACGGTGCTGCTAATGTGCTGGTCGGCTGGCCTACCAAACTGACGCTGGCACCTAACCTTGCCAATCAGGCGCTTGAGCGATTGCAGGCAGCGGGCATCCAACCTGCCGCTCAAACTACTCATGAGCCCCTGACCAATCTGCTCGATTATTTAGCCTATGCCGAGCCGGCCAAAACCCCATGGGATGAAGCATTTCCACCGGCGATGAGTGCAGAGGAGGCGCTGGCATTGCGCTTTCGCGAACCGGATGATGAGGACGACGAATCATGATGCCGCGTAAACGCCTCGGGCGTACCGACATAGACATCAGCACACTAGGCTTGGGCACCGTCAAATTTGGCCGCAACCAAAGCCTGAAATACCCCGCCCCGTTTGAGCTGCCCAGCGATGAAACCCTGCGCGACCTGCTTGCCTGCGCGCGCGATATGGGCGTGAATCTGGTCGATACCGCGCCTGCTTATGGTTACAGCGAGGAGCGCTTGGGCGAGCTGTTGCGCAAGGAGCGTAAAAACTGGGTGATCTCCACCAAAGTAGGCGAGGAGTTCGAGGCCGATAAATTCTCCGGCGAAGGAAAATCCTACTTCGATTACAGCGCCAAACACACGCGCTTGAGCGTGGAGCGCTCTATGCGCCGCCTGCGCACGGATTACCTTGATCTGGTACTGATCCACTCCGATGGCAATGACATGGAAATCCTCACCCAAACACCGGTTATCCACACCCTGCAGCAGCTCAAGCAGGAAGGCTGGATCCGTGCATTTGGTATCTCCAGCAAAACCCTGGAGGGCGGAATGTTAGCAGCGGAACTGTGCGATACCGTCATGCTCACCTACAATCCCGGGCATACAGAGGAAGAGCCAGTCATCGCAAAATCTGCGCAACATGACACTGCCGTTTTATTAAAAAAGGTTCTCGCCAGCGGCCATATCTGCCATGATGCATCCCCCGTTCAGGGCGCGGCGCAGGCCTTCCATGGTGCCAATGCCCCCGAACCAGACCCCATTCAGGGCGCATTTGATTTTGCCTACGCCCATGCAGGAGTCACCAGTGCCATTATCGGCACCGTCAATTTGCAACATTTGCGCGCTAACCTGATGAAAGCATTGCGTGCCCAAAATCTGGCATGAGATTCTACTGAGTAAACTATGAGTAATTGGTTAGACACCGTTAACTGGAACAGCGATGGACTGGTTCCCGCTATCGCCCAGGATGCAAAATCAGGCCGCATCTTGATGATGGCCTGGATGAACCGTGAGTCCCTGCAACTGTCTGCTGAGCGCGGCGAAGCCGTTTACTGGTCGCGCTCGCGCAACCAACTGTGGCACAAGGGTGAAACTTCGGGTCACATCCAGAAATTGCATGAGATCCGCCTGGATTGCGATGAAGACGTCATTGTCTTGCAAGTCGAACAACTGGGAGGAATTGCCTGCCATACTGGCCGGGAATCTTGCTTTTATCGCGTCCTCAAAGACGGTGAATGGCAAACAGTTGAACCCGTATTGAAAGATCCGGCGACGATTTACTCGCAATAGTCATCCAGCAGACTTATTTATTCGCAACTTATCCAACCAAGAGCTGTACATGAGCAACGATATTCTCCAGCAACTGACGGTCATCCTCGAAGCGCGCAAGAACAATGCTGCCGCTGAAACTTCCTACGTTGCCAGCCTGCATCAAAAAGGGCTGAATAAAATTTTGGAAAAAGTCGGTGAGGAATGCACTGAAACGATTTTGGCCGCGAAGGATGCCCAAGCCAGTGGTGATAACACTGATCTGATCTATGAAACTGCAGACTTGTGGTTCCATAGTCTGGTGATGTTGTCGCACCTCGGTACCAATGCCGATGCAGTATTAAATGAACTAGCGCGCCGCTTTGATGTGTCGGGTCACGACGAAAAAGCAGCGCGCACTCCACAGTAACCAACACCGTATGTTTTGAGGGTATTTATCATGGGTATTAGCGGTATCAGTATTTGGCAACTCCTGATCGTTCTGGCGATTGTCGTGATGTTGTTTGGCACCAAACGCCTGCGCAGTTTGGGCAGCGATCTGGGCAGCATGATCAAAGGCTTCAAAAGCTCAATGAACACCGATGAAACCAAGAAAGATGAAGAAGATCCTGCACAAAAGATGGATCCTAAAAATCTGGATCAAAAGACCACTAACGCCACTGCTGCTGGCGACAAAGTTGACCAGAACAACACCAAGGTTTAATCCGTGTTTGATATTGGTTTTACCGAACTGCTGGTTTGCCTGATCGTTGCTTTGGTGGTTATCGGCCCCGAGCAATTACCGGGCACTGTGCGCACTATCGGATTGTGGATAGGCAGGCTCAAACGCAGCCTGCGCGATACCCGTGAAGAAATCGAGCGGCAAATCGGCGCGGACGATATCCGCCGCCAATTGCACAACGAGGAAATCATGCAAAATCTGGAGGCTACCCGTTTGCAGCTTGAACAAAGCATGCGCGAGGCCGAACAGGCAGCCAGTATCAACCCTGCGGAACAAGCGCCAGCGGGTGCCAAACAATACGGCCCACCCGAGGAGTTACCGGATCACGCGCACATGCACGATCAGGTAAAAGCGGCGCCTGCATCGCCTGAGGCTGACAACACGACACCCAGCACGTCCTCATCCAAATCCGGTACGGGCAATTAAGTACGCATGAACCCATCATCCGATAAAGAACAACCGCTGGTGCAGCATTTGATCGAGCTGCGCACGCGCCTGCTGCACATCATTTATTTTTTACTCGCGGTATTTGCCTGCCTGTTTCCATTTGCAACAGACATCTATGCGATTGTCTCCGCGCCTTTGCAAGCGGTGCTGCCTGCAGGCACGCACATGATTGCAACCGATGTGATATCGCCGTTTTTAACACCGTTAAAACTCACGTTTTATCTATCACTTTTCATTGCCGTGCCTTTTATCCTCTACCAGATATGGGCTTTCATCGCCCCCGGCCTTTATAAGCATGAAAAGCAATTAGCCGCACCGCTACTGTTGTCCAGCGTGCTGTTGTTTTTTACCGGCATGGCATTCGCCTACTTTCTGGTTTTGCCGATGTTGTTCAATTTCACCATGGGGATTGAACTGCAAGGCGTAAGCACAATGACCGACATCACCAAGTATCTCGATCTGGTGCTGCACATGTTCTTTGCTTTCGGCTTTGCATTTGAGATTCCGGTCGCGACAGTACTGCTGATCCACGCCGGCGTGGTTACACCTGAAGGTTTGGCCGAGAAGCGCCGCTATATCGTCGTCGGATGTTTTTTCGTAGGCATGCTGCTCACACCACCAGATGTATTTTCCCAAACTATGCTGGCCATTCCGATGTGGATGCTATTTGAAGCCGGTTTATTTTTTGGGCGGATGGTGAAAAAACGCAGTGAAGAGCGCGAACAAGCCAACGAAAACAACGATCCCTCCAACTGACAACGTCACTCTTCCAGAAAATGTTCTCCCTTCAAAAAAATGGCCTGCCGATCACTCCGCAGGCCATTTTTTATTAGCGGGCAGTTTTATCCACAGACCGTTTAATTGCAGGGTTGATGCGGGAACCCCAGCTAAACACTGTTTGCCAAGGCCTCCTGGATCGCCTCTTTGTTTTCTTCGTATTTCTTCCAACCCAATTCGTGGAAGTAGAAAGCAATGGTGTTGATGGCAGGCTCAATCAACGCCAGCGCACCACCTACCACGATACTTCCGGTTAAGGCGTAACCCACAGTGAAGGCCACGCTGAAATGCACTACTGCGAATGTTGCTGTCTTGGCCATGATGAAATCCTCAATAATCCGGTGTTAATATCGGCGGCTGATGACTTATCAGCCCATGGATTCATCATAGGCAAGCAATAATCATTATCAAAGAAAATAGATTCTAAGCAATCAATAGAAAATAGCTATTTGTGCCACCGATTGAACGGCAAGCGCGATAAGTTGGAGTTGAAATAGCGCGCATCACTGGTCACCTCCTCCCCAACCCACTCCGGCTTATCAAACACGCAATCCTCCGATGGCAATTCAATTTCTGCGGCCACCAAGCCTGCGTTATCACCCACAAATTCATCCACCTCCCACACAAACCCTGCGTGTGGGATCTTGCGGCGATACTTTTCTATTAAGGGTTGCTCGCACAGCGCAAGCAACTCACACGCATCCTCAACAGGCACCGGATACTCAAACTCCGCACGGCTCGCCCCTACCGATTGCCCCTTGATCGTCAGAAACGCCTCATCACCCGCAATACGCACACGCACCGTGCGCGCTTTATCGCGGTTTAAATAACCCTGCGAATAAAACACCGCAGGCGCACTGCGCCAAGCATCGCCAATAATTAAAAATTTACGTTCAATTTCGATTGCCATTCGCACACCTTTTGGAATTCATATGCACCAGACACAACAGCAGCGCCAAAACATAAAACGATAACGAACCACCTCCTCCACCGGATTTAGCTGTGGATGCAGGCGCGCTTGCTGCCACTGAATTGTTCACCGAAGTATTATTGCTTGATGCTACAGATGACGAGCCTATTACTGACTCATCGGGTTTATCTGCAATCACTATTTGCATCATATTAGGCGATGCCAGTGAAAGACCGTTGCGCGGATTATACAAGCGTACAAAGAAATGCTCTGAATATTCATTGCCTTCACCGTCGGCAGTAATGGGAATGGAGATTATTTTTTCACTCGCGTCACCATCCAGCCATTCAACACTGCCATTTACTGCGGTGAAATCATTCTGATCTGCATTACCGGTTTGTGTTTCATAAAAAACGTCTACCCTACCGTTACTGCCGCCGGTTCGCTGAATGGCTATTTGAACGCTTTCACCTTCTTTTGCATTGATATGCGAGGCAGAAAATACTGCTCTGCCTTCTGCGCTTACCGTGTTATCGCGAATCACATATAAACCGCTGTTAATATCGTTTACCAAAATATTGCCACTGGGTAAAAACGGATAGGTTCCCCAAGCGCCATTAAAAGCCGCTGAATTCGCAAAAGGGTAAGTATCGAAAAAACCGGCCTCTTTGGGGTTGCGCGGATCAGTAATATCCAACACCACCAAACCGCGCTCGTAATTGGAAATATAGTAGCGATTGCCGCGCGTATAACCGTTGTGATCAATCGCTGGCGTCGGGCCAATATATTCACCTACTAATTCCGGTGCGCGCAAATTGTTGATGGCAAAAAAACGCACGCGCGTATTTAAGCCATAATTAATTTCATCCAGCTCGTCGTGAACAGAAATAAATTGTTTGTCTTCCATCCACCAGCCGGAATGTACATAAGACACATATTGATACTGGGTGCGCGACAAATTCGCCGGTACCGCATTGTTGGTTTTATCCCACAACAGAATTTCATTTTCGTTGTAATCCAGCATTACATCGCAATCGTTGTTGGTATCGATGCATTGCGCGCGACGCTCATCGGTAATCCACAGCGATGACACATCGTGGCTGTACCAGTTGCGGGGCGATGCCAACGCATTTTTATACACTGCGGCAGGTTTTAATGGATCAGCAAGTGAATACGAATTAAATGCACCGCCTTGTTTATCACTCCCGGCGATATGCATATACGCCGCCTTTCCTGTCAACGCTACACCAGTGGAATAATCAACATTGCTGATATAAATATTGTGCGCACTGGTATCGGTTTTTTCACTGGATGCCACAACAACCGTTTGTGGCAACTGATTTAAATCCAGGATCATAGTGCCGACGCTCGCGGCATCGGCTGTCACATAGGCGTAACTCATCCAACGGCGTAAGCTGTTATCGTAAAACTGATAGGTTTTGATATCGCGCCAGACGGTATTTTGGCTTGCAATAAAACTCACCACGCGCGGATTCACCGGGTCGCTAACCTCAACCACACTCACGCCATTAGTGAGCCCTACCAATGCGTACTCGCGCCCGTCGTTAAGATCGTAATGCCCCCAAATATCATTGCCATTGGAACCGCTATTGCCCAAACGCGACAGCGGTACATGCGCAAGTAAATCAAGATTAGTGCAACTAAACTCGCCTGCTTTTCCGTTCA
Source organism: Cellvibrio sp. UBA7661 (assembly GCA_002483365.1). Taxonomy (GTDB): domain Bacteria; phylum Pseudomonadota; class Gammaproteobacteria; order Pseudomonadales; family Cellvibrionaceae; genus Cellvibrio. The sequence goes on along the minus strand of DLHT01000013.1, from coordinate 58,501 downwards.
CACAAGGCACAGCCGTTTGCGCTTCTGCCATTGCGCTTAATTGCGATTGTTTTACTTGCAGGTATTGCTGTTGTTCGCGGTTCAAGCCTTTGGTATCAGTGATAACGGTAAAACCTTTTTCTGCCAACCCCTGTGCAAATTGCGCAGGAACACCAATCAATATCGATTTATTAGTTGCAGCCGTTTGTTGTGATGTTGCTTTTTGAAATGTTGTTTTTTGATAACCACCGGAAACCGGTACAACGGTAGAGCTGAGATAAAAAACCGAATCCATGTCGGTAATTTCATAGCGACCTTCCGCCACTAAAATGCGGTCGCCTTTGCCTGCTTGCCTGGCTGCATACGCGATGGTTTTGCAGGGCGACGCAATCTGGTCGCAGCGGCCCTCATCCTTGCCCGACTCAGCCACATAGCGGGCTTTATCATGCTCGGCATGAGCAAATACCGGCGACGACAACGCCAGACCACTACACATAACGCCAGAGATTGTTAATAACCGGAAGTCATTGATACGCACATTAGAGTCCTTTAAAGAATTCACTCGTTAGGATTGCAACAACACAATCCCGTTGATTAAGCGATTAGATTATAGCGGCTCAAGATTCAAACTGCTTAGGCATAAAAAAAGCGCAGACCAGCTGCGCTTTTTAAAGAAGTGTTATTCACACCAGAGGGTAATTGCTTTAACGAGCAATTTTACTGCTGATTAATTTTTTTAAATCTTCCGGCTGCAAGGGAGCATCAGCAACACCAGTATGCTGCACAACCATGCATCCAGACTGCCCCCGCCCTGTTTGCCCGGAGTCTCAGGAGTTGCGGGGGCATCATCTCCTAGTGACTTTTTTTTTGAGACCAATACAACAACCGACCTTGCTGGCACAGTGAATTCGCCTTTGGCAGGATTGATTTTGACATCGTTCAGTCGTTTATCTTTTGACTTCTTTTGCACCGGATGCAGAGCCAAATCGGATTTTTTCAAGTCGCTCAAGGTCAAGGTTTTAGCCGTGACATTTGCGTTAAACAACACCAGAATCATTTCCGCATCAGGATCGAGATTCGCCTTACTATCGCTCAACAACATAGCGATTACACCGGGAACCTGATCAGCGCCGTTGTTATAAAACTTTACTTGCTCCTGAATTTGCGCTGCCGTTTCCAAGCGGAACAGTTTTGAACTTTTGCGGATAGCCAATAATTCCAATGTGCGTTCCAGTGCAGTGCTGATATCTGCCGGAGCAGGCTTCAATGCCGGATTCGCCAACAATAAACGTGACTCATTCCAGTTTTGTTGGTTGTCGCCTTTCAGTGGCAGACCACGCCCCCATCCATTTTGTTGATAGGTAAAATCCAGCAAGTTAAACCAATCACCAGCATCATAACTGTTGCGGTCAGTTGATTTGGAGCGCAGCATTTCCTGCCCGGCATGCAAAAACGGAACGCCCTGGGCAAACAATACAAGCGCGTTGCCAAGATGTTGCATACGCACGCGGTCGGCCATGCTGGTTGCCAGTGGCGCTTTGTATTGGATCATATCGAACAGGGTTTCGTTATCGTGTGCTTCGATATAGTTAATGGTTTCTTGCGGATCCAGCGTATAACCAGCACCGTCAATTGCCGATGCTTTTTGGGTTTTACCGGTGTAGTCCACCAACGAAAATTCTTTCAAGCTTCCGGCGAGTGTTGCTTTCAGCATATCGGTTTGCTTGAGTAAATTTTCTTTGGCAGCAGCGCTTGCCGAATTTTCAGCGTTAGGGTCCAGATACAAACCGTTGATAAAACTCTGGTTTTGGATATGCGCAATACCGGAGTCAAATGGCCCGCCACCGCGCACGGCATCGCGAATAAAATTATTAAAGGTGCCTACGCCGGTGCCACTCATATTGCCAATACGCGCCTGCACAAAACGCGCATCATTTTCTACTTCACCAAAATTCCATCCTTCGCCATAAAAATAAATTGATTTACCATCAACACCGTCCGCATTAGCGGTCAGTGATTGAATGTCATTTTTAATACTGACGATATTGTCTTTGGTGTGATGTCCCATAATGTCATAGCGGAAACCATCGACTTTGTAAGCCGTAGCCCAGGTGCGGATAGAATCGCGCATCAATTTTTCCATCATTACATTTTCACTGGCGGTATTTTCACAGCAGGTACTTCTTTCAATATCGCCCTGCGCATTTAAACGGTGGTAATAACCTGGAACCACTTTATCCAGCACCGATTTATCACTCAGCAATGCACCACTGGTGTGGTTGTAAACCACGTCCATAATCACACGCAAACCGGCATTATTCAGTGCCGCAACCATTGCGCGGAATTCACGGATACGTGTAACGCCGTCAGGATCTGTGGCATAACCACCATCGGGAACGGTGTAATGGTGCGGGTCATAACACCAGTTAAAGCCATCCTGCCCGCGAATTGCCTCTACCGCCGCCTGCTGCATTTCGCTGTCAGGTGCAAAACTGGCGAGATTGTCCGTCAGTGTTTTTTGCTCGGATTTATTTTCATTGATGGTGGCACAGTCAAAGGCTGGCAATAAATGCACGTGGCTTAATCCCGCATCCGCCAAACGTTTTAAATGCTTCATTCCGTTGGAGTTGGTTTTCGTAAACGCCGCAAAAGTCCCGCGCTCTGCTGCTGGTACGGTTTCATCCTGAATACTGAAATCGCGCACATGCAGCTCATAAATCACCATATCTTCGGGCGATTTAAATACCGGTTTTGCCAAACTATCCCAGCCTGCAGGTTTTAAATCCGCATCGGCAAGATTAATAAACTGGCTGCGTTTGCCATTGATAGAGGTATTCAGGCTGTAAGGATCGGTTGTCCAATTTTTTTCAACTTTCCCGGTATGGCGAACAAACACTTCCACTTCATACAAATAATATTTGCGATTCCAATTAGCATTCCCTTCTGCAGTCCACACACCAGACTCTTCATCCAATTGCATTGCATAAGGCGTAGCGGTTGACTGCGGATTGGCATCATCAAATACATGCAGCGTCACTTTTTGTGCGGTAGGTGCCCACAGTTTTACACTGGGAACCGCTCCTGAATAAATCACACCCAAATTGCCGTTATAGGCAAATACATCATCGAGTACGCCTGCTAATTGCAGTGCAGTCGCTTCCAACAAATTACCATTGGCTGCATTCACGGAGATAGCGGTTTGCTGCTTGAGGATGTAGCCAACGCGAGCAAGATCAGCTGCAGCAACTTTGAATACGGAAAGATTTTTTAAATGCGGATATTTATTTTTTAATGCATCACTTAAACCAGTAGCATCATAAGTCAATGCAATAGTATCGCCACCACTTACACCGGCAGGGCTGGTAGACAGGCTGGCATCGCTGGAGAAATGTAAATGTGCTGTTGCGCCTGTTAATTGTTCAGCAGGAAGATTGACTGCAATAGTGTCGCGCGTTAACCAATGCGCTTTAGCGGTTTTTAAATCACCGGCAACCACTTCATCACCGATGTACACTTTTTTATTAGCAGCATCAAAAGTAAACACGACTTTTTGTTTAGGCGTATCAACACGGAAGCTGATGTTATTGCCATTATCGCCGTAACTTTCATCCCATTTTTCATTGGTCGCCACTTTGGCTTCATAGGTTCCCACAGGCAATGCAGTGGTACTGAAGGTATACAGCCCATTACCGTCTACATCTTGCAACCAGGTGCGCAAGCAATCCGGTTGCCAATTGCCGGGGCAGCCCAACAAGGATTGGAAATTACCCACGGCAGTTGCAATAACAGACGTTGCGTTGGACGTAATCCAATGGGTTTTGTGGCTGTAATAAAAGGTCACGGATTGCGGTGCAGAAAGTGAGAGATTGATATTGCTCCCGCCGGCAGCGCCATTAGCGCCATAATTTTCTGACCAGCCTTGATTTAATGTTGCTTTAAATTGCCAGTTGCCTGCAGGTAGCGATAATGTTTTTCGCCATATTTTATCGGCTGCATTCAATTCCATTTGGGTATTGGCGCATTCTGGTTGCCAATCATCCGGGCAACCGGATTCTTGTTGCAAATCGCCCGCTATAGTCACGAAATCCGGTTGCGGTTCTACTGGTGCTACCACACCATCCTGGGAATCGTCGCTAATTTCGTGAGTCACTTCGTCGTAAACAAAGGTAACGGTTTTTTCTTCCGTTATTGCAAACGCGATGTTTGCACCATCTTTGGCACCACCGGCACCGTAGTTTTCTGTCCAGGCACCATCAATGGCAATTTTATATTCCCAACTACCCGCAGGAACGGTGAAAGTTGCAGACCAAAGATTGCCGTTTTTACTTAAAAAAGTGGTTGCGCAAGATGGCTGCCAATCTGCCGGGCATCCCAGCTCTGACTGTAAACTTCCTGCTAGTGTAACGGAGGTGGGTGCAGCCAAGGCCGATGCTGGGATAGCGCAAGCCAGCGTCAGGCTCCACAACCCAATTAAGGTGTTTTTCATAGTAATGATCTCGTTTATTTTTATTAAAGTAGATAGCGTTAAACCAACACACGATAAAAAATGGCGCAGCAAAGCTGCGCCGAATTTATCAACAGCGACGATAAAACGGGAAAAGCAGAAAGGGATTCACTATAAAACTGTCATCCCTAGCATGAGTCGAATACTAGGGCTTTAACAGAAATGACAACAAGCGGTTACATACGTATTCATAGGGAAAAGCAACATTACATACGTATGCAATATTTTTATTTCGCAGCGTTAAAAAATGCATGTTATTAGCAGGAAATTTTTTAGTCGTAAAAAAGGATGACCAAGACTCACATGTGCGCTCTGAGCGCAGCCAATTGTGATTTGTGCGATGAGAAATTTAACGCACAACGACTAATAAAATCTTCTATCGTTTCAAGTTTGTATTTATTGGCGATTGCATTACCGGCACTTAATTGTTTTTGCTCGGGAAAAACACCGTAACCAGCTAACAGACAATGCCAGGATGCCGATGGGTAGTAACCGCCAATCTGTTGCCGCTCGATTTCTTGTGTGAGATTGTCTCCCGATACCCAGACTTGTAATAACCGGCGCAGCGAATCGGACAAGTAATTGTTATTGGCATTTTCTCGCCAGTAATCAGTATCGGTACGCGAATTAACACGGTAATGGCACACGATATAATCGCGTACTGCTTCAAAACGCTGGTTAATTTTTTGGTTAAATGAAGCCTGCTCTTGCTCGGAAAAATTGCCCTGCTCAAAGGCCTCGGCAAAACTTAAAATTGTTTCCTGCACAAGATGCAACGCGGTTGCTTCCAATGGTTCAATAAAACCTTGCGACAATCCCACAGCCAAACAATTTTTTGCCCAATGCTGCTCCACACGGCCCACGTTCATTTTCAGGTGACGCACTGGCACATCGGAATCCAACATATTCAGCTGTGTCCGCAGCTCAACTTCAGCGGCATCTTTTGAGCAGAATGCAGAGCTATACACATAACCATTTCCCACTCGGTTAGTGAGTGGGATATTCCACATCCAGCCATACTGTAGTGCAGTGGATGTTGTCTGCGGTGCAAAATCATCAACCTGTGCTGTCGGCATAACGACCGCAGAATCGTTAAACAGATTTTTAGCAAAACTGACAAAAGGCACCTGCAATGTTTTTTGGATCAGTAATCCTGCAAAACCGGTGCAGTCGATAAAAAAGTCTCCCTCCAATGCCTGGCCATCATCCGTCATCAGTTGGGATATATAACCTTGTGCATTTAGCCGGACATCCACAACACGATGATCCAAATGGGTGACGCCCAATTTTTTTGCGTGTTCTTTTAAAAACTGACCAACCAATGAAGAATCAAAGTGATAACCGTAACCCACCTGAAATGGAAAACGGTGATCGGGCTGCGGACCTAAATGATGGGATGCGAGATAGGTTGCCAGAAAAAATTTATCCGGATGCGCGTAAACATCCGCGCCCCTGCGCCGTACAAATGCATTATAAAAAAATGCCGGTGCAGAATAATCATCCGGCTGCGTAGGAAAGGGATGAAAATAATTCTCGAACCCTTTTTTGGTAGACCAATTACAAAACCGGATACCGGTTTTGTAGGTAGCGTTACAGGCAGGCATCCATTCCTGCTCAGCGATTCCCATGTAATCAAAAAAAGATTTGAGCTGCGGTGTTGAACCTTCACCCACACCAACAATACCAATATCGGTCGATTCCAGTAAGGCGATATCAATACCCCGGTTTGCCCAGCGTTTTGCCAGCATATTGGCTGCCATCCACCCCGCTGTACCACCGCCTAAAATGATAATTTTTTTGATCATACATACCACCTGATGCTGCAATCATCCGAGTATAGCTGACAACACGCTATTAATAGTTTCATCATCTTTTCTTTAAGGATTATTTTTAGCCCACAAACAGCGTGGATTAAACCAGCGGCGACCGGGGACTTCTATATAACGATAAGAAAAATGCGCAGAACCCAGCGTGAGCGCGATAAAAATCAGGATATAACCGCACTTTGCCAATAGCGGCATCTGCTCCAATTCATACTCCACTTTGACAAAAGGAAAACTGAACCAGAAAACGAAAAACCATAGGCCGTGCATTAAATAGATCGAATAGGAAATAGTGCCCAGGTACTGCAACAATGGCTTTTGCAATAGCGTAAAAAAAACGTTGTTGTTATAAGCTGCTGACAGAATCAAAAGTGCAAACAGCGGTATAACAATCAGGTCTGGCCATTTAAAATGAAATGTTGCCGCAATTCCCAACAACAGTGCAGCAAAAACGATATCCCGTTTTAGCCAGCGATGGACACAATTGCGCACATAAAACTGGTAAATACCCAGACCAATAATGAATTCAAACAAACAGCGCCAAAAACCATAATTGAATGTGATATCCAATTTTTTCTCTGGCAACCAATACACCAGTCCAGCTAAACATAAAAAGGCTGCCGACATAGCTATTACAACAATAGGTAATGATTTTTTCCATAAACCGATGATCAAGCCAAGCGCAGCAATATACGTCCACCATTCTGCACCAATAGACCAAGACACCATATTCCAGGAAAGATACTCATGCTGGTTCATTGCATTGGTAAACAATAAATGCGAGGGAATCGCACTCCAGGCAAAATAGGTTTTCCAACTGCCGTCTACTACCGCCGGAAAATAATAAGCAACTACAGGTGCAATCAGCACTAACAATGCCAGAGTAAACAAATGCAGAGGATAAATGCGGGCAAACCTTGCCCAGAGATATTCTTTAATAGCATGCGGCTTATTACTTGATTGAAGCCGCTCACCGTAGACGTGCGCAATAATAAAACCGCTGAGTAAAAAGAAAAAATCAACCCACAAGTAGCCCTGTGAAAATATACCCGTGCTGGTACGAGGCAATAACGCACCAAGGTCACGATAATAAAGACTGACATCAATATGAAAGACAACAACCCACAACGCAGCAAGACCGCGCAAAGGCGTCAGGGAATGGATATAGCGCGCGGAATCAAGGCTAAGCGCAGAGGAATGAGCTGGCTGCATACAATATCCCAACTAAATTATTTGCTGTTATGCGCGCAGAATAACCAAGGAACTTTTTGCAACCAACCCACTACATACGTATTCAGATGCTCAGTTTACAATTATTAATGCCAAAAATAATCACTAACAATGACAGCATTTATTTTTGCAATTGCAACACTAACGATTCCAATGGTGCTAACTGGATGGCGACATAAGCCCGCCCATCGCGCACCACCAACTCGTAAGTGTTGTTATTACCCAAACGCGATTGCAAGAGCGCGCTGCCGGAAAGATTCCAGGCGTTCACCAGCTCTGGTGTTACTTGCAAATTAAATGTGCGCGCTTCAGTTGCGCTGAAATTGCTGACGACTAACCATTGCTGCGCAGTATTCCAACGGGCGAATGCAAAAACCTGCTCATCGTAACCGGAATGATTTGCCAGATTAGCGCCATGCAGTTCACGATACTCGCCATTAAAACCCGATTCGTTTGCCGAGAGCGTCATCAGCTCGCGATAAAACTGCAACAAGGATTTTTCCGCAGGCGTTGATTGCCCTGCATCAAACTTACCTTTGTTCATAAAGCGCTGATGCGCAGGTACACCAGCGTAATCGAATATAGTGGTGCGCGATGGGTCGCCAAAACCGGATTCCAACGCGCCCGCTTCGCCAACCTCCTGACCAAAATACAACATGGTGGGCGAGCGACTGATTAATGCCGACACCACCATCGCCGGTTTGGCTTTTTCAGCACTGCCGGCAAATTCAGGGCTGGCGATGCGCTGCTCATCGTGGTTTTCCAAAAAGTGCAGCATGTGTTCTTCAATATCGCTCATGCCCGCCTGTACCGAGGCAATTGCACTGGTGCCGGTTTTACCTTGCATAATCGCTTTCAAGCTATCGTACATTTCCACTTTGTCGTACAGATAATCCATTTTTCCCAGCTGCAAATAATTGCGGTACTCAGCCGGGTTATAAACTTCTGCCAGTAAAAACGCATCGGGATTTTTGTGTTTAATCGATGAATTCAAATAGCTCCAAAATTCCACCGGCACCATTTCTGCCATATCAAACCGAAAACCGTCCACGCCTTTTGCTAACCAATATTCGGCAATTTGGCGGAATTTAATCCAGGAATCAGGAACCGATTTTCCCTGCCAGAATTGGTAATGCTCCTGCACCGTTTTTTGTGCACAACCTGCAGGCAATTCGGGGAAATCTTTGCTGCCATCGGGGCGAATACCGTAATTGATTTTTACGGTTTCGTACCAGTCATCAAATTTTGGTTGCGCAAGGCGCGAACCATTGCCAGTCCATTTCGCGGGATTTTCAACGAACTTTCCATCACTCAATGGATGTGCCTCGCCACCTAAAGGGCGATAATTATTCAGCGCCTCAGGCACATTAAATGGCTCGCCAACCACATAATAAAAATTGTTATCCCGCGCGTATTCCACTTGCGTGTTATCACGCGCACCAAAATCTTCAACACCTACGGGTTTACTAATGGAGTGATACGCGCGCGCAACATGGTTGGGCACAATATCAATAACCACTTTCATACCCTGCGCATGGGTGCGTGCAATCAATGCTTCGAACTCCTGCAAGCGATTGGCCGGATTCACTGCAAGGTCGGGATTTACGTTGTAATAATCTTTTACGGCATAAGGTGATCCGGCGCGGCCTTTGACCACATCGGGATCATCGTTACTGATACCGAAAGCGGTGTAATCGCGAATCACTGCATGATGCGGAACGCCGGTGTACCACACATGGCTTACGCCGAGCTGTTTGAGTGATTGCAAGGCGGCATCGTTAATGTCGTTGAATTTTCCAACACCATTTTCTTCCAGCGTGCCCCAGGGTTTATTGGTGGTATTGGTATTGCCATACAAGCGCGTGAAAATTTGGTAAACCACAGGTTTTCCTTGCGCATCTACTTTCTTTTCTGCATTGGGTTGCGGCGTGCTCGTACAAGACGCTAGCACCAACACCAAACCGCTCATCATCATTTTTGTTTTCATTGTATTTCCCGCCAGAACAATCCGCTTCATAATCAATTGCATTATTGTATTTCCAGAACCAGCGACGTTTTGGCCGGCAAAACCAATGAATCGCTGACTGCTATTTTTTTATTCGCCAGTACATCGCGCATGGTTTTCTTTCCGTTCAGAAATTCTTTATAGGCACCCAAAGAATGTGTTGTGTCTTGCTTGTTTTTATTTAACAACACCATGACGGCTTTATTATCCAAGTAGCGAACATACACATACACACCTTTTTCCGGTGCGTAGTGGCGCAAATGCCCGCGATGAATCACCTCGGATTTTTTACGCCAGCTGAGCAAGGTTTTCATAAACAGTTGTGCGTCTTTTTCTTTACTGGTCAGCCCTTTTCCAGTGAACGCATTTTTACTATCATCTTTCCAACCGCCGGGCATATCGGCGCGTACGGCACCGTCGTCACGCTCTTTAGGACTGGTCAATAATACTTCCGAGCCGTAATAAAATTGCGGAATGCCGCGCATGGTTGCACTGTAAATCATTGCGGTCTTGAATAAATCCATGTCTTCATTCAGCACCGAATAAATACGCGAGGTGTCATGATTTTCCGGGAAGACCACTAAATTAAACGGATCAGCGTATACAAAATCATTTGCCAGCATTTCATACAAGCGGACAAACCCTTTATCCCAACTCTCTTCTTCTACCAACACATGGCGCAGGGTTTCGTGGATTGGAAAATCCATGACGCTTGGCATGTGCGATACATGCCCGCTTTTGTTTTCTTTGCCCCGCTGCCAATGGGCGACTACTGCCGGGTTTGTGCTCCACTCTTCACCCACAATATTAAACCGGGGATATTCATCCATAATCGCTTTTGCCCAGCGCGATAAGAATTTCTCATCGGCGTAGCCGTAAGTATCTTCACGCACACCGCTCAGGCCTGCGTATTCAATCCACCACAAACTATTCTGGATTAAATAATTTGCCATTTGCGGATTGCGCTGGTTTAAATCCGGCATGGAATTAACGAACCAGCCATTCACAAACAGTTCTTTATCGCGCGTGTCTGCATAAGGATCTTGCACTGTGGTGCGACGATGGTTGGTAAATTCGGGCGCACTTTGAAAATTAAGCCAATCGCTCGCAGGTAAATCTTTCATCCACCAATGCTCCGAGCCTATGTGATTGAGTACGATATCCTGAATAACACCTATCCCTTTTTGTTTTGCTTTTTGCACAAAGCGTTTGAAATCGTCATTGGTGCCGTAGCGCGCATCAATCAAATACAAATTGGTAGCGGCGTAACCATGATAGGAATATCGCGGCTGGTTATTTTCAGTGAGCGGATTTGGCCAGATTTGGGTAAAGCCCATACTGGCGATGTAATCCAGATGTTGCATCATGCCCGCAATATCACCGCCGTGACGGCCGCCTTTATAGGCGCGATCGGGCTGCTCTGTTAACCCAGGCATTGCATCGTTCGCGGGGTTGCCGTTGGCAAAACGGTCGGGCGTGATTAAATAAATGGCATCTTTTGCAGAAAAACCCTGACGCTGTGCAGAATTTTTTTCGCGTTCGAATAACGCATATTCAAAACGACTTTGTGTTTCACCATTGAGCTGAAATTCAATAGGAAATTTTCCTGGCTTGGTGTTAGCCGCAATATCGATAGTGACAAATACATAATTGGGGTTATCGGTTTTTACTACCGAAAGAATTTTTACGCCAGGGTATGCAATGTGCGGCTGTGTTGCACTGATGTTATCGCCATGCACCATGAGTTCAACCTGATGGTACTTCATACCCACCCACCAGTTAGCAGGCTCCAAGTGGTAAATAGTATGTGACTGGGCGAATGCCGTCAGGGTGCAAAGTAATAGCAGCAAGGGAAGTAACCGCATCATTGTTATTCTCCTATTCATTTTTTTAATTTTTTTCAGTTGGCTCGCACTCATCAAACAAACAATTATTTAAAAATGAGTGAGGGCAGATAAAAAATCACCCACATGGCACGCCATGCGGGTGATTGATTTGCTCAAGGTCGTACTGGCACTGCCATTACATCTTGTAGTTAACACCAAAGAAGTATTGACGGCCGAAGTACTGGATAGAACCGGTTTGCGCTTCAGTACCAAAGTAGGTTTTTGAAGGCTCATCAGTCAGGTTGTTCACCTGGAATACCAGCTCAACACCATTGTCGAATTCGTAAGACGCTTGATAGTCCACTACTGATTCATCGGCGTAGAACACTTCTTGCGTTTCAACTGCAACCTGGTTGGCCACAAATGCTTCGCGGTAGCGATAGTTCAAACGGGTTGAGAAGCCTTCGTAGTCATAGAACAGGGTTGCACTGAGGTTGCTTGGTGACAAACCTGGCATACCGATATCTTTGTCTTCACCGCCCAGATTATTGATACGCTCAACGTCACTTTCAGTGTAGGAATAGCTGCTGCTCACACCCAGACCAGACCAAATGCCTGGCAAGAAATCGAAGGTTTGGGTGTAACCCAATTCAATACCCTGAATGTAGCCACCTTTGGTGTTGTTGTAAGCGGTTTGATATTCACCACCTGGCTTCAGTGGATTACCAGTGTTGGGGTTAATATCCGGTACGTTGAAACCGAGTTCTTTGAAATCAACACCGCGCAGGGTAATGTTTTCAATGAACGATTCGATATCTTTGCGGAACAATGCAATAACGATTGCACCTTCGGTATCCGCAAAATAGTGCTCGTACGACAGGTCATATTGATCGGCATAGAATGGATCAAGCAATGGGCTGGTATTGCCCCATGCATTGAATCTATCTTCGCCGTCAATCCAGGAACCTGCACCCGATTTCAATTGGCTCACCGGTGGACGCGACATTACTTTTGCAGCAGCAAAACGAATGTTGTCTTGCTCTGTAATTTGGAAATTCAGGTTCAACGATGGCAAGTAATCGGTGTATTTCTGGCCGAGAGTGTTAGGCACGTAATCATTGCTGACAACACCGCGCTCGTCGGCGATAGCTTCACCAGCGCCTGCACCAATTTGCAAATAACCGGTACTGGATTGATCAGATTCAACCACACGTACACCCAGGTTACCTGTCACAGGCGTTGAGCCCATTTCAGTTGCAAAATTTGCCATGACATAACCAGCAAGTACATCTTCGGTCACGGTACCTGATTGGATCATGGTCCAGTTGTTGGACCAGTTTGCAACAGGATTCCAATCGCTGCCACGAGCCTCTTCAACAGCAGCAACGGCTTCGTCAAAATCAATCGCAAAGAAGTTAGGCATGCCTTTAAGGTCGCCGCCAAATTTGACCACTTTTACCATGTCGTCAGTCAATTGAATCGGGAATTCAGAAGGGTGGTTACCAAACTCTGAACCATAACCTTCCTGACCGCGCTTACCGGTGTATTCACGTGAAGAGTTGCGAACACCCGCTTCAACAGAGGTTACAAAACCGGATTCAAATTCGTACTTCACATCCACTTTTTGCGCATTGATTTCGTTGTGGGTAATGAATGGCCACTGCCCCACTTCAGTCAACGCAATACGGTTCAAATCGGTGTAGTTTTGGTTAGCAGTAAAATCTGCAGGGTTCAAACCATTGTTTTTGTAGGTAATGGTTTCTGGTGAACGCACTGGATTAACAACACTGGTATCGTTGTACAACAGTGCACGGGTGCCACCGTTTTGGAAATCGCCATCGGATTCAGAGAAAGATACGTCTGCATTAACGGTCCACTGATCCAATTTCCATTCAGCATTCAAACCATAAGATAAAACTTCCGCTTCGCGTGAGTCGTTATCGTTAACGGTAAATACGGCAAAGTTGCTTGTACCATCGCCGGATACGGTGCCGCCAATCATGCTGTTGCCAGAAATAATCGGGTTGGTAATGCTGTTGGCAGAGCCGAGTGTTTTCACACGGATACCGCGCGCAAATGCTTCAGAGTCTGCTTTGGTATTAAATACATCGCCCTTCAGGGTAAAGGTATCGCTCGGTGCCCACACGAAAGTACCGAGGTAACTATCGCGCTGCTCTTCACCGCCGCGCTGTTGCATTTCCATACCTTCGCTGATGAATTCATCATCGGCATCGCCGTCGATATTGCCGCGGCCATTGTATTGCAGACCAATGTATTGGTTGGCAACACTTGGCGCGCTCAGCTTGGCGTAACCAAATGCAAGGCCAAGGGTATCGTCAGCAAATTTACCTTGATAAGACGCATTAAAACGATGGCCCAAATCAATTGCATCTTCTACTTCTGAAGTGCGGCTATTGGAGCTACCGCGGATTCCCATATTGAACGAGTGATCCTGGGTATTGTTCAGCGGGTTAACGGTAGTCAGTTCGATACTGCCCGCAACACCACCTTCGATAAGCGATGCTTTTGGTGATTTGTAAACCGCCGCTTGTGAAATCAATTCAGATGGATATACATCAAATTCAATTTTACGGCCGGCAATAGGGCCGGTGCTGGTACTGACTTGTTCACGGCCATTCATGGTAGCGAAAACAAAGTCACCGCTCATACCGCGAATGTTCAATTCACTGGCTTGACCACCAGTGCGCACAGAGGTGACGCCAGGCAAACGCGACAGCGAGTCAGCGATAGAAACATCGGGCAAACCGCCGATATCATCGGCAGAAATCGCTTCAATAACAGTATCGGAATTGCGCTTTGCATCAATTGCATTCAAAACGCTTTGACGGAAACCGGTAACAACAACTTCTTCAACTTCTTTCTCTGCCGCAGCAGATTGGGTTTGAGCATAAACAGTAGACGAGCCCGCTACCATAGCCATGGTAGTGGCCAGTGCGAACATGTGGTTAAACGATGGCTTTTTCATGATTTTATCTCTCCGCGGAGGTATAGCTTTTATTTTTAACGTATTGCGTGAACGACGGTCCTTCTTACGCGATACGGGGAAATATGCGCAACACAGAATGGTTCTGTCGTTGAAATGATGGTAGGCCTTTGCTATCGACTCTCACAATAGAATGCATACGTATTCAAAAGACCGCATACGTATTCAAAAGACCGCATACGTATGCATTCACAAAAATAATGGAACCAATACCAAAGTGGTTTTGCGGAGTTAAACGTTGTTGCCCGTAGTTTCCGGTCAGGCCACTTTCATTGCGGCCTTTTCCAGCAGTGAAAGCTGCTCCATATGGGGTTTGAAATTCAGCGCACAACCACGGATATACGCATGCACTTTTTCCACATCGTACTGGTGTGCCAATTCATTGCCAGGTTTTAATTGCGCCTGTGTTGGGTAAATCCCTTTTCCTGCCAGCAGGCAGCTCCAGGAGACGTTCGGAAAGTACGCATCCAGCTTTTGGCGTTCCAATTCATCGGTGATATTTTTACCTTGTATCCAACTGGTCAAAATCGCGCGCAAGGAATTGGAAATTTTTTCATTGCGCCCGTTTTCAATCCAATAATCGGTGTCAGTACGCGATGAAATACGGTAGTGACACACAATGTAATCGCGCACCGCATCAAAGCGCGCATTAATGCGGTTATTAAAATCCTGGCGAAATTGGTCGGTATAGTTGCCGTTATTATAAGCCTCAATAAAACGCGCAACAGTTTCTTGCACCATATCCAACGCAGTGGCTTCCAGTGGTTCGATAAAACCCTGTGCCAAGCCCACCGCCAAACAGTTTTTATGCCACTGTTCGGATACGCGCCCAACTTTAAATTTCAAATGACGCGCTTCTATATCCGCATCCAACAAACCCAAATGCGCACGAAATTCTGTTTCTGCATTGTCTTTGTCGCAAAAGCGCGAGCTATACACATAACCATTGCCATTGCGATGAGTGAGCGGAATTTTCCACGCCCAACCGTATTTCATTGCGGTCGCAATGGTTTGTACATCAATGTTATCTTGCTGCGGCGTTGGAAATACCACAGCGGAATCATTAAACAAACTTTCTGCACAGCTGATAAACGGAACCTGCAATGCTTTTTGCAACAGTTCACTGTTAAAGCCGGTGCTATCTACATAAATATCGGCTGTAATTTCTTGCCCATCGCGCATTTTGAGCGAGCGGATACTGCCATCATCTGCCAATATCACTTCTTGCAAGGTAGCCTGAATATATTTCACACCTTTTCGCGCGGCAACTCGCGCTAAAAATTTGCCGAGCAAGGCAGAATCAAAGTGATAGCCGTAATTAATTTCAAACGGAAAATTAGGCGGCGCAATCGGCGCTAGTTTTTGCCGCGCCAATTCAGTTGCCAAAAAGAAATGATTGGGATGCCCTTCAAGATCAACGCCGTTACGGCGCAAATGACTGTTATGAAAAAATGCAGGCGCGCTGAATTGGTCAGGCTGGGATAAAAACGGATGAAAGTATTCCGTGAATCCGGGTTTGATGGACCAGTCTTTAAAGGTGATGCCGGTTTTGTAAGTGGCTTTGCATTCTGCCATCCACTCGCTTTCTTCAACGCCGATTACATCCATAAAACTTTTAAGCGGCGGTGTTGAGCCTTCGCCAACACCGATGATGCCGATGTCCGGTGATTCCACCAAGGTAATGTCAAAACCTTTGTCTTGCCAATGGGTCGCCATTAAATTTGCCGTTATCCAACCAGCGGTACCACCACCCAAAATCAATACGCGTTTGCCATTCATCACAACACCCATAACCACACCTTTTTCATCGCTGCTTTTTTTATAAAAAAACCGCCCGTCAAGTCGGCTCGACGGGCGGTTCCTGGTTGCCGCTGGGAATTCCCAGTGTTATTTCAGGCGATTAGAACTTGTAGTTCACACCAACATAGAACTGACGACCAAAGGTTTTGTATTCGCCCAAACGACCTTCTTGACCGTAAGACAATACAACCGGCTCATCGGTTACGTTAGTGATTTCAAACACTACATCCACACCGTTATCGAACGCGTAGGAAGCCTGGTAATCCACAGTGGTATAGGGCTGACCAAGTACCGGTGTAGAGCTGCCAGGTACAGGCATATTCAACACATACTCATCGCGATAACGCACGTTGAGGTTGGTGCTGAATTGGCCTATATCCCAGAAGCCGGTCACAGACCACACGTTTTCAGACAGACCTGGCAGAGACAGTTTGTCCTGGAACAGTGAACCACCGGTAATTTCCATTTCACTCTGGGTGAAAGAATAGCTCGCGGTAGCGCCCAAGCCACCAAAAATACCCGGCAATGAATCAAAGGTGTAAGTACCGGCCAATTCCAGACCACGGATGTAACCGCCCTTCTCATTGTTCACTGCAGTTTGGTAAGTACCTGCCACCATACCGGCTGGAATTTCCAAACCATTCGCCTGGAAGATTGGCAATGTGTCTTCAGTAACAATCACATTACCGCTGCCATCCAATACCGGATTGCCATTGCTGTCGCGTTGGATAGCCGGATTGTAAGAAATATTTTCTACCAAACTTTCAATATCTTTCCAGAAACCGGCAACAGTCACTGCACCGCCATTATCAAAATAATGTTCGTAAGAAATATCAAATTGGTTAGCGCGGAATGGATCAAGGTAAGGAGAACCTTTGGTCCATACGTTGTACTGGTTGCCACCGCGATCACCGCCATTCCATGAACCAGCACCGCCTTTTAATTGGCCTGCTGGTGGACGGCCCATCACTTTCGCCGCTGCAACACGCAATACATCGTTATCGCTCAATTCAAAGTTCAGGTTCAAACTTGGCAGCGTATCGCTAAACTCAGGGCCGTATTCAACGTATTTGTAGTTGGTCTGGGTAACACCTACATCATCGGTAATCGGTTCGCCGTTACCTTCACCAACGTTTTGTACGCCTTTGGATTTCACATCGGATTTCACATAGCGCACACCGATATTACCGGTCACCGGAATGCTGCCCAATTCAGTTTCCAAATTGGCCATTAAATAAAATGCATCGGTTTGTTCTTCAAGCGCACCAGATTCAACAAATGTCCAATCGCGGCTGAATACTTGCTTGCCTTGGTAATTACCCGGACCAAACAATTCATCGGCCAGACCTTGCATGTTCACCACAAAGTGATCAGGTGCACCATCGACTGAACCTACCGACACAAAGCCATCGATTTCTTGTGGAGTACAAGCAATAAATGGATCGGTGATGTTATCGGCGCAATAGGACTGCCAGTTACCGCTGCCATCTACATAACTGAATTGACCATCGCGTGCGCCGTACAGGAAAGTACCGCGCTGTGAATCAAATACACGCTCGGATACACGCACACCTGCTTCAAACGATTTGATCAGAGGCATTTCCACTTCTTGTTTCAAATCCGCTTTAAAGCTTTCCACTTCATCGGTGTACACGTGTGGATATTCTTCATAGCGAGACAAACGCATATTGCTGCTGGTCAGCAAGTTAGGATCGTTAAACGAAATGGTTGGCGTTTCTTCGCCATTTTCTACGATGGAAATAGTTTGGCCCGCAAGTTCTTCCCAGGTAGGTGCAGTGACGGTTGTGCCATTCAGGTTGCCGGTTGCAGTACCGAATTGATACGCGTGCATAGAAACCAAACGGTCTTTACGGGTTTTATCACCTTTACTATCGGTGTAATCCAGTGTGAGCGTGGTGGTATCGGTCAGTTGGAATTCCAGATTCAAACCGATGCTTTCAGAATCTGCATTGGTGGATTGGTCTTCGGTACGCGCTTCAATCCACGGCGAAGAATCACCGGTGGTTTTGGGATCGCCAATGCTGATAACACCATTAGTTACCGATGCATTTGATAAACCACCCACGGTTACACCATGGCGTTTGTCTTCTGATTCAAATTCGGATTTGAAATAATCCAACTGCGCTTTGAATACATCGTTTGGTTGGAACACAGCGGTCAGCATATAAGCATCGCGCTGATCGTCACCGTAGCCGGTTTGGAATTGGTAAGCGCGAGCAAAATCAGAATTGGCAGAAGCGTAACCAATTTGGCCATCGGCTGCTGCGCGTGAGCCGTCGAAATTGTTGGGCTGGGTCAGGCTGGAATAACCCAACGCAACACCCAAAGTGCTGTCCAGGAATTTGCCTTGGTATGAAAGACTGTAACGTTCACCATCGGCATCACCGGTTGCATCGTCGTTGTGCGACAAACGCACGCCCGCGTTAAAGTTGTGATCTTTTGCCGCTTGCAGCGGGTTAACTGTTTTCAATTCAACTACCGCAGCAACACCACCTTCAATGTGCGATGCTTTTGGAGTTTTATAAACTGCTGCCTGGCTGATTAATTCAGCCGGGTATTGGTCGAATGACATCCAGCGCAAACTTTCAGTGTACGAACTGGTAGTGGCTTGTTCGCGACCATTCAATGTGGTTTGAATAAAGTCGCCATTCATACCGCGAATATTTAATTGCGATGATTGGCCTGAATCGCGCACGGTGGTTACACCGGGAATGCGGCCCAGTGCATCGGCAATCGATACCTGAGGCAATGAACCTACGGCAGACGCATCAACTACGTCGGCAACTACGTCAGACTGACGTTTGGTATCGATAGAGTTCAACACCGTTGCGCGATAGCCAGTAACGGTAACTTCTTCTACTTCAGAAGCTGCCTGTTGGGAATAAACGGTTTGTGAGCCTGCCACCATGGCCATGGTGGTAGCCAGAGCAAGCATGTGGTTGAACGATGGTTTTCTCATGATTTTTGTCTCTCCGCGGAGGTATAGCTTTTATTGTTAACATAATGCGTTAACGACGTTTCCTTCTGCGCAAATAAGAAGAAACCTGCGCAATGCAGAATGGTTTTGTCGTTGAAACGATAGTAGGCCTTAGCCCTTATCTCTCACAACCGAATGCATACGTATTCAAAAGACCGCATACGTATGCAATCACACAGATAACGCAACACGGGTTACCGGAAAACCTTCTGTTGTAATCCTACTCCTCAAGGTGCAATAGGGTGTTTCACTTTAAATCTAGTTGAAGACTAGCTGATTAATTATTTCAATCCAGCAATTTAAAAACCAAAAGTAAATAAAGAAAAATTCTAAGAGAATAATTAGTGATATAAAAAAGAATAAAGCGACAGCAGAACGGGAGATACAAAAGGAGATGTAAAAGGGTATGCAAAAGGAGATATAAAAATAGACATAAAAAAAGAGGGCATTAAGCCCTCTTGCAAGCGAGACCAATAACAAAGGGAAAAGCAACTAACGAGAAAAAACTTACCGGAAAAACAATTAATCACATTAACTACATTAACTACAGAAAACACGAGTAACAAAAAAATAGTATCAACTAATGGCAACACAACAACCGTGTGCTGCCACAAAAATTACATCACACGCGCAATAACCGCTCCGTAAGCAGGCACAGAAATGCTACCCACAGCGCCAGTTACCGAGCCAAAACCATGACCGGCAATTTCATCCAGCTGATAATTCGTGCCCAGTGAAATAACCTGTTCAACATCAGAGAAACTAAACGCGCACAACAGCGCATCGTTACCATGACGGCGGATAAACACCAAATAATCCCGGGCATCTGCTACAAATTCAATATCACCCAAACGCAATGCAGGCTGCTGTTTGCGCCAGTGCATAAAGGTGCGATACGCATTGAGTATGGAAGCGGAATCATCTTCCTGCAAACTCACCGCTTTTGATTTGTGATCCGGCGCAATCGGCAACCATGACTTTATTTGCGAAAAACCGG
Source organism: Cellvibrio sp. UBA7661 (assembly GCA_002483365.1). Classification (GTDB taxonomy): domain Bacteria; phylum Pseudomonadota; class Gammaproteobacteria; order Pseudomonadales; family Cellvibrionaceae; genus Cellvibrio. The sequence goes on along the minus strand of DLHT01000013.1, from coordinate 38,335 downwards.
CGTGTTCATGGCGGTGATCCCATGGCATAGGCGTACGGCAGCCATCGCGCCCTTTAAAACGCGGCCAGAAAGTGATGCCATACGGATCTTGCAATTCATGCTGCTGGATTTCCGCTTCAGTCAGACCCAATTCTTCGCCCTGATAAGCACAGACACTACCGCGCAATGAGAGCAACATCGCATTCAATGTTTTAGCTAATTGGGGCGATTGTTTTTTACCGCCCCAACGCGACATCACACGCACAACGTCGTGGTTGCCGATGGACCAGCACGGCCAACCTTCCAACAAATTCTTTTCCAGGGTTTCTACCGTTTCGCGGATATAAGAGCCCGACAACTGATCGACCAACAATTCAAAACTGTAGGCCATGTGCAAGCGCGAATTACCCGCAGTGTATTCCGCCATGGTTTTCAATGAATCTTCCGAGGCGATTTCACCCAGGGTTACAGTGCCAGGGTAGCGATCCATTAATGTGCGCAGCGATTCCAAAAACTGCAGGTTTTCAGGGCGATCACAATCAAACACATGACGTTGGAAAGCATAGGGATTATCTTCACGGAAACCGCGCCCTCTACGCTCCTCAACCGGCTTGGCGGGATTATCGCGCAGCAATTTATCGTGATAGCAAAAAATAATTGCATCCAAACGCAAACCATCGACGCCGCGTTTTAACCAGAACTCAACCTCATCCAGAATTTGCGCGCGTACAGCATCGCTGTGGTAATTCAAATCCGGCTGGGTTTTTAAAAAGTTGTGCAAATAATATTGGCAACGGCGCGGCTCCCACTCCCATGCCGAGCCACCAAAAATAGCCAGCCAATTATTCGGCGGCGTGCCGTCTGGCTTGGGGTCAGCCCATACATACCAATCGGCTTTGGGGTTATCGCGCGATTCACGGCTCTCGGCAAACCAGGCGTGCTGGTCAGAAGTATGGCTAAGCACTTGGTCGATAATAATTTTGATGCCGCGCGCATGGGCCTTTTCAATCAGCTCATCAAAATCAGCAAGGGTGCCAAAAATAGGATCGATATCGCGATAGTCACTGATGTCGTAACCGAAATCTTTCATTGGCGACTTAAAAAACGGCGACACCCAAATGGCATCCACGCCGAGGCTCGCAATGTAATCCAGTTTGCTAATGATGCCGGGAATATCACCTATGCCGTCGTTGTTGGCGTCCATCAAACTGCGTGGGTATACCTGATACACCACCGCACCGCGCCACCAGGGAGTTGTTGTCATTTGCGGGAATCTCTTGTTATTTCTTTTTTTCAGACATCATTCATTCCTTGGACCGCCCAAGGCTAATAGTCTGAATTGCGTATGCCAAACATACGCGAGCCGTTTTTTTTCGCCAAGTGACTACATACGTATGCAAGTCGGCAAGAGGCCGTTTGCCCCTGAAAAATTCATAGAATACGTATTCATAACCCACAAAAAATTTTATGCAGCCCAAAAAAAGCGGGCTACTCTCAGATGCATACGTATGCATTCTGAATACGTATGCACGCCCTTGAGTTGATTCTAGCCAACGCCTATGGTGTCGAAATAGTCATTTCTGCTATGACAGGCGAGGCTTATAGCCGTGCAGACATAACAATGCAGAAAATACTCCAATTCGAATAAAGACCGGATTTTTAATTTGTACTTCCATCTACACACCGATCTACATATCGATCGATAAGAATCATCCAACAAGAGCAATTTAAAGAGAGTGTTGTCATGAATAATATGAAAAAAAATCTTCTCGCTGTATTTATTGGGAGCAGTCTGCTGTTGAGCGGCTGCTCAGACAAACCAGCATCCACTGACAACACCAGCACAGTGGCCGTTGCACCGGGCGCGCCGGGAAAAAGTGCGGTATGGGCATATGCCGGTAAAACCGGAATTGGCACTTCCTATGAGACCTACACCAACGGCGACTATAACGATACCGGTGCAAGCGGCACTATTTCCAAAGTCTGGTTCTCTATTGCGCAAGGCGTACTCACTGAAACCATGTTTGGTTTGATTCACGAAGCGCAATTACAAGAGCTGCAATTTTTTATCAAAGGCAGTGACTTTTTGGATGAAGAAAAGAAAGACACTGTATCCAGCACACACTATCTCACCACCGATGCACAAGGCCGCCCACAATCGCTCGCATACAAAATTGTGAACAAAGATAAAGACGGAAAATACGAAATTGAAAAACATTTTTTCACCGATCCTGATTCACAAACCTTGATGATGCGTGTCATCGTGCGCGCACAAAATGACGATGTCACCGCTTATCTGTACGCCAACCCTGCGGTTGCCAATACCGGCAGCAACGATAGTGCAATCTATTCCAAGGGTGCATGGACAACTACCGACGGCAACACCAGCATGTCACTCAAAACCAGTGCACAAGTGACGCAAAGCACCGTCGGTTTTGAAGGCGTATCCGATGGCCTTGATGACCTGAAAAATAACGGCGCGCTCAGCAAACTTTATACCTCCACCGGCGACACCAAAGGCAATGTGGCCTTCACGCTGGAATTGCCCGCCGTGAAAAAAGGTGAAACCGCGCAGTGGGATTTTGTATTGGGCTTCGGTAAAAATGAAACGGAGAGTATCGCCGCTGCAGACAAAACATTAACAACGGGTTACGACAAAGTGCTCGCCCATTACAACGGCGATGGCGATGCAATTGGCTGGCAAGATTTTTTACAAAAATTACCTGCACTGGAAACTTTATCGGCCACCGCTACTGACGGCGGAAAATTACTGTACACCAGCGCCATGGTATTAAAAGCACAGGAAGATAAAACCCACGCAGGCGCATTCATCGCATCGCTCTCCAACCCCTGGGGCGACACCAAACCGGCAGAGCAATCAGCCACCGGTTATAAAGCGGTATGGCCGCGCGATTTTTATCAAGTTGCAATGGCGATGCTGGCACTGGGCGATACCGAATCACCGCGCATCGCGTTTGAATATTTGCAGCAAGTACAAGCGAGCGACAAGATCGCAGGCTACACCGGAACACCCGGTTGGTTCTTGCAAAAAACCCACGTTGATGGCGAACCTGAATGGGTAGGCGTGCAGCTTGACCAAACCGGTATGCCATTGATGCTCGGCTGGCGCTTGTGGAAAGAAGGGATATTGAGTGATGCAGAGATTGCTGACTGGTACAAAAAAATGCTCAAACCTGCGGCCGATTTTTTAGTAGATGGCGGCGCGGTAAAAATCATGTGGAACGACACCACCATCAAACCACCGTACACACAGCAAGAGCGCTGGGAAGAGCAACAAGGTTATTCGCCCTCAACGACTGCCGCCGTTATCGCAGGATTGGTGTCTGCTTCTGACATAGCCGCACAAGCAGGTGATACTGAAAGCGCCGCAAAATATGCAGCAGCAGCCGATAAATATTCCAGCGAATTGGAAGCACTAACCTACACCACATCCGGCTCACTCACAGGTGAACTGGGCAACAGCAATTATTATTTGCGCATCAACGCCAACGACGATCCTAATGATAAAGGCGCGCTTGACACACGCAATGCGCAAGTGATCAGCGATGAATCGCAAGTGATTGACGGTGGCTTTTTAGAATTGGTGCGTTACGGTGTACGCGCCGCAAATGACAAGCACATCCTTGAAACACTTCCAGAGTATGACAACCAACAATTGCCTGATTTACTGCGCCTTAAATATGAATTCACCTTCCCTGGTGTTGAGGGCAAATTCCCCGGCTGGCGTCGCTATGGAATTGATGGCTATGGCGAAGATGTGCAAACCGGTTTTGGTTATGTGGAAGCCAACAACTCAACCCAAGGGCGCGGACGCGTATGGCCGTTCTTTACCGGTGAACGCGGCCACTATGAATTGCAATTGGCCAAAACCAATAACAGCATCGACATGGAAAAATTGCGCAATACTTATGTAAAAGCAATGGAGCTGTTTGCCAACGAGGGCATGATGCTGCCCGAACAAGTCTGGGACGGCGTTGGCAACAACGATGCCTATCACTATGCACTGGGCGAAGGCACTAACGGCGCAACACCACTGGCATGGACACACGCGGAATACGTGAAATTATTGCGCAGCTACAGCGATGGAAAAGTGTGGGACAGAAACGCGAGCACTGAAGCGCGCTATGTGAAGTAATCGGCCTCGCTCTTTGGCAAGCGCTATACATCAAGCATCCCGTTTTCAATTATTTTGAAAACGGGTTTTGCGTTTAAACACAGCGAGTATTTCGCGCACAATCAGCAACACCAAAAGATCAATAAAACAAAATGATTTACTGAACCAAATGATGAACTAAAAAATCACTATAAGAAAATAAACCTTACCGATAACAACGCTAACAAAGGCGCTACACGATGAAACAACCCACGCTCCCCTTCTGGCAAGTCTGGAATGTCAGTTTTGGTTTTTTAGGGGTACAACTCGGATTCGCATTGCAAAATGCCAACGTCAGCCGTGTGCTGTCGGATTTAGGCGCAGACCTGCATTCACTTTCACTCTTCTGGCTCGCCGCACCCATTATGGGTTTGTTAGTGCAGCCAATTGTCGGTGCCGCATCTGACCGCACCTGGAACCGCGTCGGCCGCCGCCGCCCTTACATCCTTGGCGGTGCGATTGCCGCCGCTATCGGCATGCTGCTGATGCCCAACGCATCGCTATTCGTCGCATTTATGGCGCCTATGTTATTTGGCGGAATGATGCTGGCGTTAATGGACGGTGCATTTAATGTGACCATGCAGCCGTTCCGCGCACTGGTTGCCGATATGGTGCCCGATGAACAACGCACACTCGGTTACTCCATCCAGGCGCTGCTGATTAATATCGGCGCTGTAATCGGCTCTATATTGCCGTTTGTGCTCACCAATCTGATCGGGCTGGAAAATACTGCCCCTAAAGGTGAAGTCGCTCCTACGGTCACCTGGGCGTTTTATATCGGTGCCAGTGCATTATTCCTCACCGTGCTCTGGACAGTCATTCGCACCAAAGAATATGCGCCCGCCGATTACAATCGCTACAAAGGGTTAACAGCTGCGGCACCGGCAGAAAAAAAATCTATTGCGCAACGCTTGGGAAATTTCTGGCAATTATTTATCAATATGCCCAAGACCATGCGCCAACTCGCCGTGGTGCAATTTTTCTCCTGGTTCTCGCTGTTCATTATGTGGGTTTACACCACACCAGCCATCACCCAACATATTTGGGGCATAGAAGCCAAATGGTTTGATGCCGATTATTTACATTCACTCGATACCATTCCGCCAGAAATTGCCGCCGCAAAAGGCGCAGCAGGCGACTGGGTGGGCATTATTTTCGCTGCCTATTCACTCTTTGCTGCACTCTTTTCGATTGTACTGACACGCATCGCCAATCGCTTTGGCCGCAAGCTCACCTACTCGCTCTCACTACTTGCGGGTGGCTTGGGTTACATGAGTTTTATTCTGTTTCAAAACCCGGAAGTGGTGCATGTGAATTTGTGGCTGACGCAAGTAGATGTGCCCAAGGGCGCGCTGGAATTATTAATCCCCATGATCGGCATCGGCATCGCCTGGGCTGCCATTCTCGCTATGCCTTACGCGATTCTTGCAGGCTCATTACCTGCAGATAAAACCGGCGTTTACATGGGCATTTTCAACTTCACCATCGCCGCACCGCAAATTGTCTCTGGCTTGGTTGCAGGGCAAATTTTGAAATACGTTTTCCACAACGAAGCCATTTATATTTTGGTGCTCGCCGGCGCATGTATGATTTTAGGCGCTCTTTCAGTGTATTTCGTGAAGGATGCTGAGACAAAAATCGAGTTGGCTCCACAGGGGCATTGATATTTAAGAATGCGAAAAATAAAAAGCCTGTCAACTTTTAATTGACAGGCTTTTTTCAAGATATCTAAAAGAATTAGCAAATTAATTCTGTAACAACCTAAATCAGACAGATCAGAGCAAATTAATAACCGACACTAATTTCACACTTTCCGCACTTTTCTTAAAAACGGCAAATCCTCCAACCAACATATTGTCTATAACCTGAGCTTCAGCATAAACCCAACAATCAGATGCCGCAGTTAAAACAATAGGCTCACCACTAATGGATTCCGACAGTGGCGCAATGACATCTTTTAATGAGGAATCCCATTGATCAAAAGCCAAGTTACAAATTTTTTCAGACATGCCATAGTGTGGCAATTTATTGTCGTCTTTAATTGGCAAACTGGGAAATATTAGTTTCAGACTAAATGGTGTTTGGTCTTTCACCAAGAACTCCATATCTTCTGTTATAGAAGAAGCTGAGAAATTAGCACTCAACTCTTCTCCTCTGCCACCAAGATTACCCGATGTAAATTTTCTAACAAGGTATATTCCAGAAGGGTTTGCTGCCGACTTAAACTTAGATACATCGTCATTTGGCACAGCAGTAGAAAATAACTGAGCTGATGCCTCAAATGAACTATCCACTTCTGCGTCACATGAAAAAAGAAATACTGAGAGAATAATTCCGGCAAAAAAACGATACTTCATATCAACCTCCATGAATTCATGATTGATATTAATGTCTTGGCATAGTTGGGGTCAGTTGCGTACCCTGCTTTTTGAAGCCCTTCCGCCCATACCTTAGGGTCTTTTGAATTAAACAGAGACTTGTATCTTATATTTCTCTTAAGGAAAGTAGTTCGACCTGAAATAGATTCAGCAAAACTATTATAGGCTTGAAACTTATCGATAATTTTTATTCTTTTTCCATCGATCACTTCATGAGTATAAACATTTACCGACCCAGCAGTGCCAACCCCCTTAATACCAAATAAATTGTAACTGTACTTTTTGGTATTAATATCAGTTGGTACAGCACCACCGTAACCTGTCTCAAGAATGGCCTGAGCAGCGGTGACTGCGGCTGGAACACCAGAACTCAACTCCTCTTTCTTGGCAGCCTCAAAGACTCGCCTAACAAACTCTTCTTTAGTAAGCGATTTCAGATCAACACTCTCGGATACAGCGCCACTTAAGCACAAATCAAAATTTTGACTGGTATTATTCTGACTTCCAAAAGTTCCTGCCAACAATGTACTAGGCGTCAGCATAGATTCGATTTTGCTTGTTTTGGATATCGAAGCATCTTGTTTTGCTGTCAATATGGTTGAATTTAATTTTTCAAGCGTTTTTCCTGTGGGATCAATACGACCATCTGGAATGGGAAAGCGTACTAAAACTTGCTGAAACCGACGGATGGCTGCTTTCGTCTTTTGCCCGGCGACACCATCTTCTTTTAGAGGAATTAGAGGTGCTAGCATGTTACTTTTTATGACTAGATTTAAAGCTTTCTGTATAACAAAAACATCTGATCTATAATTTTTACCATTCTCGCCAACAGAATATGAAATCCTTAATGCGCTCATTACTTCTCCTTTTATTTACTACCTTGTTAAAGTGAATCCCATTAGTTTTAGTCATATAATCAGCCATCCCAAATAGACTGCAAATACCGACTAACACTCTTTTAACTGAAATATCCAAACTCAGAGCATAGAATATATCTTTTATGCAAAGCATTGCTCGAACACAATTCACATTAACTATCGCATCCACATCTCAATTTTTTGCAAATAAAAAGCCCGCCAATTTTTCAGTGGCAGGCTTTTTATTTATCTAAAATTGAACACTTTATTTTTTAACCGGTTTAGCCCCACAAGACCCACGCACAATTAATTTTGCGGGAAGTAACATGGATTCGGGTCTTTCGCCTTCGACGAGCATTAGCAAATTCTCTACTAATAATTCACCGGCGAGCAATGTGTCTTGTTGAACTGTAGAGAGTGGTGGATGTGTGTACGATGCCATGGGAATATCATCGAAGCCCATCACAGCGACATCATTTGGAATATGCATACCGGCTTCTTCCAAGGCTTTCATTGCACCGATTGCAATTAAGTCGCTCGCGCCAAAAATGGCATCAAAGGGTAAGCGGCGCTGCAACAAACTGAGCGTTGCTTTGTAGCCTTCCTCTTCTGATGTTTCAGCAGCAACTTGTAGCTTTGGATTAATTTCAATTCCCGCTTCTTGCAGCGCTTTGCAGAAGCCGTGATAGCGGTCGGCAAATTCGGGGCTGTGCTCGGAAACATCGCCAAGGAAAGCGATATTTTTTCGTCCGAGCGATAACAAATGTTTTGCGGCGTGATAAGCGCTGTTGAAATTATCGCAGCCGATAGACACGCCTGGCTGACCTTCAAGCACTGGCCCCCAGGTAATAAAATGCGCGCCGACTTCTGTGAGGTAGGTAAGTTTTTTTACGAAGCTTTCGTAATCGCCATAACCTAAAAAGATAATGCCATCGGCACGGTTGGCATCTTCATAATCTGCATGCCAGTCTTCGCTGAATTGCTGGAATGAAATCAATAAATCAAATCCGCGTTTGGCCGTTGCGCGGGTGATGCTGCCGAGCATGGAAAGAAAAAAAGGATTGATTAATGAATTGCCGGTGCCTTGGTCTTCGCACAATAAAAGGGCAATCGTTTTAGTTTGTTGAGAGCGCAGACTGCTCGCGTTTTTGTCTACTTTGTAATTGAGCTCGCGCGCAATTTGTTGGACTTTAAGGCGCGTCTCTTCATTGACCAATGGGCTATTGCGCAGCGCTCTTGAAACAGTAGATTGGGACACCCCTGCGCGGTAGGCAATATCAAAGGATGTGGGTTTATCGTCTTTCAACTCAGTTACCCTCGCTGTACTTGTATTTTTTTGTAATTGTTGTGATGGGGGCGATACTACATCAACCCCCATTTCAGGTACAGCCTAGCCCAAAAACGGTTATATCAAATGGTTATACCTCGCGTAACGCCGTTGCTACTGGCAAACGCGCCGCGCGGATTGCAGGAAAAAAGCCACCGATAAAACCAATAATGGAGGCAAATATAACGCCCTGTACCAACAAATCCGGTGTTACCGCAAAATCAAATACCACTTGGCTAAAGCTCGCGAAATTCAGGGTGGATACGGTGTAACCGTTAAAGACCACATAGATCACTACGGCCCCGATAATTCCACCGATAATCGCCAGCACCAGCGATTCCACCAAAGTCGAGATAGCAACGGGCGTTGCACTAAAGCCCAGCGCACGCAAGGTGGCAATTTCACGGGTGCGGTTGGATACCGAGGTGTACATGGTATTTACCGCACCAAAAATTGCGCCGAGCGCCATTAAAATCGCAAGCGGATAGCCGACCATTTTAATAAATTTACTCAGCGGTTCAGATTGTTCGGCGAGATACGCTGATTCACGTTTTACGTCCAGATTAAATTTTGGATCAGCTGCGATAGCCTCTTTTACCGTGGCAAAACTATTTTCATCACCCAGCTTTACGCGCACGATTTGATAGCTATTACCGCGGCGATACGCATTTTGCAAAATTTTGGCATCGCACCATAATTCCGATTCTGCCAATCCGCCGCCAGACTCAAACACCCCCACCACTGTCCATTCGGTTTGGCCAAATTTCACTACCGAACCCACGTTCAAATTCGCAAATTGTTTTTGCGCACCGCGCCCGACAATCAATTCATTTTTACCCGGTTCAAAATTTCGGCCTTCAATGATTTTGAACGACTTACGCACCTCAAACGCCATAGCTTCAACACCGCGCAAAGGGGCGTTGGCATTGGCATCTTTGTTGCGCATGGGAATATCGACAATCACAAATAATTCCGGTGAGCTGACCGGTTTGCCATCGAGCTTGGCAATGCCGGGCAAATTGGCAATTTGCTGTGTTTGTTCATAGCCCATACCGCTGCTCATTTCGGATGTCGCACCGGCGCGCATCATAATCAATACATCATCGGCTCCAGCACTGACCATGGTGCGCTGAAAACCGCTCGCCATGGAAAGCACACCGATAAACACACCCACCACACAGGCCACACCAAACACCGCGACAGACGATGTACCCACACGCTGCGGCAAATTGCGCAGGTTCATAAACGTAATCACAAAAATTTGGGTAATTGCATTAAACATAATTAACGCCTCCGCAATGCTGCAACAATATTGAGCCGCAAACCTTGCAGCGCAGGAATAATGCCGGTGAGTAAACCAAACGCAAACATCAGTGCAATACCGAATAACATCATGCTATTGGACAAGCCTAACCCCGGCAGTGTTGCTGCCATGGATTCCGCCGCACCACTGATAAAAAATTTCGCAAGCAATAGCCCGGCAAGACCACCAATCAGTGAAATAACAATTGCTTCAGCGAGTACCATTAACATGACCGCCACATCGGAAAAGCCCAGAGTTTTTAAAATCGCTAACTCTGGAATACGCTCGCGGAATGACTGCGCCATGGTATTGCCAGCGACTAACAACATGGTAAAAAACACCGCACCTAAAATTAAGGTAGTGATCAACCCTATATCACCAAATTGTTTGGCAAACGATTTGGCAAATTCTTTTTCGCTACTGGTTTTTGTCTCGGCCGGTGAATTGGCAAACATAGCATCGATGGCGGCGGCAACTTGTGCAGATTGTTTGGGATCTTTCACACGAATAATTAACCAACCCAAAGTGCCTTTACCATACTGGCGCGCCTCATCAAAATAATCGTAATGCATCAGCATTGCGCTGGTATCGGCGCTTTTGTTTTTTGCTTCGTAAATACCTTCAACCACAAATTCCCAGGTGGTGCTGCCATCTTCTTTTGGGAACATGCCTTTTAACGGAATGCGATCGCCAATTTTCCATTTAAACCGGTCAACCAAGGCTTTACCGATCACCACCCCGATACGATTTTTCTTCCACGCCTGCATTTGCTCCTCAGGGAGTGAAATCATTTCGTTATAAATTTCAAAATAATCTTCCGCGACAATCGGGAATTGGGGGAATTGATTTTTAGGGTCTTGATAATAACCACCAAACCAATTCGCCGAGGTTGCGCGATCAACGCCTTCCAACGACTGTATTTTGGCAAGATAGGATTCTGGAACAGGCTGGATCAAACTGACTTTATTAATACTCACCAGCCGATCTTCACCGGCAATTTCTGCGCCCTGATCAAAGGCTGCGGCTAAACTGCGCAGCAAACCAAATAATAAAAACGCAATCATGATGGAGAGCAAGGTCAAAATGGTGCGCACTTTTTTACGACCCAAATTGCTCAATAAAAATTGCAGGTAGTACATGATTAATGCCCTCCTGCACCTTGGCTTGCGGGTGCACTGCTATTGGTGACCAGTGACCCTTTATCCATATGCCAGGTGTGGCGCGCATGCTCTGCTGCACGCGGATCGTGTGTCACCATGATGATGGTTTTTTGTTGTTGCTGATTGAGTGTTTGCAACAGCGAAAGAATTTCATCGGCAGTGGCGCGATCCAAATCGCCGGTTGGCTCGTCGCATAACAATAAATCCGGATCACTCACCAGCGCGCGTGCGATCGCTACACGCTGCTCCTGCCCGCCGGACAATTCACTGGGATAATGTTTGGCACGATTGGATAAACCCACCAATTCCAATGCAGCTGCCACATGATGTTTGCGCTGCTTGCTGGATAAATTGGTCAGCAGTAACGGCAGTTCTACATTTTTTTCAGCGGTGAGCACCGGCATTAAATTATAAAACTGGAAAATAAACCCGACATGGCGCGCGCGCCATTTTGTGAGCTGGGAAGATGACATTTTATCAAGGCGCTGCCCGCCAATAATTAATTCACCGGCGGTCGGCTTATCCAAACCACCAAGCAAATTGAGCAAGGTTGTCTTGCCTGAACCCGAAGGCCCCATAAGCGCGAGAAAATCACCGCGATGAATATCCAAATTAAGGCCCGCGAGCACACTCACTTGCTCCTTGCCTTTTTTATAACTCTTTCCGATTCCTTTTAATTGAACCAGCAATTCATCTGATACGGGCGAAGTGGATGCGAGCGCAGTCATAGATCCTCCAAAATGTGAGACCAGCGTTAACGGACAAGATAGACGTGTAAAAAATCAGGACAGCAAATTTGAGGCGTTTTATTTTCAATATTTATTTTTATTGTTTACGCCTCGCCACCGTTTAGTGGCGAGGTTTTTCTATGTAGCTTCGCGCGATTTATTGCAACTCAACCAGTGAGCCGTCTTTTAATTCCGGAGTCGCTTCCACGACAAAATCTTCACCCGCTCGCAAGCCACTGCCGATATAAATATCCGTTCCGTAGCTGGCATTGATCGTCACTTTGCGCAATTCGGCGACGCCGTCTTTCACGACAAAAATAAATTTATCTTCACCTTCGGAGCGCACTGCCGTAATCGGCACGCGGATTCCCAATGGCTCTTTCGGTTTTTCTTCCACAACCGGTTCCGCATTCATAAATGCAACCTTCACCCCCATATCGGGAAGGATGCGCGGATCAGATACCTGAAAACCGATGCGCACCTTGACGGTGGCTTTTTGGCGATCAGCGGCCGGAATAATGGCGATGACTTTTGCCGGAATTTTCCACTCGGGATAAGCCTCCAACACCGCTTGCACAAATTGATCTACGCGCACACGCTGGATGTAGGATTCATTGACATCCACTTCAATTTCAAGCGACGACATATCCACCAATGTGCAAATACCGGTACGGGTAAAACCACCGCCCGCCGACATAGGGGAAATCATTTCACCTGGCTGCGAATCTTTACTGATTACCACACCGGTAAAAGGCGCACGTAGGGTTAAATCTTCCAGATTTTGTAGCTGCAAAGCCAAGCGCTTTTCGCTGACATCCACCTCGGCATTGCGCGCGGCTAATTGTGCACGCAGCGATTCAAAATCAGCGCGCGCTTTATCCAGCGTAGCCGCACTGACCAACTGGGTACGCGCCAATTCAGTATTGCGCTCCAGCGTTAATTTGGCTTCGGTCAGACGCGCCTGGGCTTCTACCACCAATGTTTTTGCCGAGCGCAATTCAGCTTTGCTCAACTCCACGGCTTTTACTGTATTGGAATCATCCAAGCGCGCAACAACCTGGTCTTTTTCAACTTGTTGGCCTTCTTCAATAAAAATCTCTGTCACACGCCCGGTGACTTTGGATGACACAGTTGATATGCGGCGCGCAACCACATAGCCCGTTGCATCCAACACAGTTGCCGTTGAAGAGTCAGGCACCGCCATGCGCGCCATTTCTATTTTGACCGGTACAGGAGCTGGGTCACTCAAGAGACTGAATGCCACCACTGCAATGCCCACTACTGCCGCAATGCCAATCCACACACGCACCTTGCGGCTTTCGTCTGGCTGCTGTTCGCGGTTAATGCGCAATTGCGATAAAAGTTCGTCTTGATTTGTCACGGTATGCTCTGCCCATTGCTATTAGATGTTGTTAGATTGTCAGAAAAAAACCTGAACATGCGAGGCGCATTATTATTCAGTCTGGCAGCAGAACCTAGCGGTGTTTTCATCTTCCGGACATTTCCCTGGCAACACTGTTGTTATGTGCGCAGGATAGCGGGAATGACATTGGCTACCACAGTAGCCATTGTCATCCGATGCCGGTGACATTTATCACCGGCGAAAAAATTATAACGCGGGTTTGAAATCGGCCATTTCAGCCGGAAGGATAGGATTTTTCAGGCTAATCATGGTGCGTGCAGGCAGGTTGACGGCTTTTAAGTCTGCCGCAAAATAGCGGTTAAAAATTGCATCCAACTCGCCATTACTGCTGATCGTTTGCAAGCCCGCTGTCACACGCTCAGCCAGTGCTTTCTTGTCGGGATTCACATAAAACACCAACGGGAATGGGTAATACACCAGCAGGGATGAATCCACCATCAGCTTGCCCGATTTAGCCGCGCGCTCATTGAATACGCCGGTGACCTCATTGGCACCGAAGGTGACGTAATCAAACTCATTGTTTTCAAGGCGCGTGAATAAATCATCAAAGCTGCCTTTCTCTTCTACCTTGTAACCGTTTTGGCGAAACAGTTCGGCATCGGCCCAGGTTGATGGAATGCCCATGCGCAATTGTTGCAGCTGCTGCGCGGTGTTGATCGCGGCAAATTTTGCTTTATCTGCCGAGCGGATAATCAAGATGCGATAGCCCAACAATCCTTTCATTAGCGGCAATGGAATCAGGATTTTCTTTTCATTCGCCAGTTTGGTATTGCCTGCGACAGTGCCAAAAATATCAAACCCTTTTTCGCGGAAAACGCTGGCTTCATCAGCAGCGAGCGGGTAATCCGTCAGGTCTTCCTTGAGCGTCCACGCGCCCAGAGTTTTTTCAGTGGCGATGAGCGCCGCTTCCAGCACCTCGCGCTCATAGGTCTGGCGCGATTGGGTTTTATTGCCGTTCCACAATGCAACACGGGTCACTGCTGAATCTACCGAAGAGCCGGATGCCGCTTCTGCATTTACCGCAAAAGACAAACTGCACAATAAGCACAACAGGCACAACGCCGTTGCGCGCAGACTATTGGCAGGGGAAAGACGGAGTAGCGCCGTTGGTTTTTTGAACATGAAGTCTCACCTCGTGGGTATTTATTATGATGATCGTTAGTGTCGCTGGAGCAGATTGCAGCATAGCAGCCCAAAACAGGCAGATAGGCCTAAAATCCCGCTTGATCGAGTGGCATTTTCAGTAAACAAAGCCAGACTGTAAAGGAAGTACACCCCTCGACGTTCCCGCCCCTGAGCGCCCTATCGCTTTACAGCGAACCATAACGACCATCGATAACGACGAACGAAACAACCAATGCTTGATATTTTTATTGATTACAACACCCAATACACGCTGCTGGAGGGACACCATAATCCCGGGCTGGTAGCGGTTTCCGTTTTGGTCGCCATAGTGTCCTCCATGATGGGGCTACAGATTGCAGGGCTGGCACGTGCAGCACACGGGCGCATGCTGCGCCAGACAGCGCTGGTATCCGGCTCGCTGGCCTTGGGCGGCGGCATCTGGTCCATGCATTTCATCGGCATGCTGGCGTTTGAGATGGGCACCCATGTGCACTACCAACCCTTTATCACCCTGCTTTCCATGCTGCCCTCGGTGTTTGCTTCCTGGGTAGCACTGCACATGCTCTCGCGCAGCCGTATTTCATGGCAGCAATTGATGATTGGCGGCGTGTTGGTCGGCTCCGGCATTGGTGCCATGCACTACAGCGGTATGGCCGCCATGCACCTGAACGCAACCCTGCGTTACGATCCGCTGTGGTTTATCGTCTCTATTTTCGTGGCGGTGATAATGGCCATGATCGCACTCTGGGTGCGTTTTGGCCTGCACGACCACGGCAAACTCAATGCAGCGCGAGCCACCCTGATTAGCGGTGTCATTATGGGATGTGCGATTGCCGCCATGCACTACACCGGTATGGCTGCTGCACGTTTTATCGGCACACCCGATACCAACTTTTCGGACGACAACAGCCATACATTTCTCGCCATCATTATTAGTGCAATGACCGTCGCGATTGGCTTGCTGGTCATTGCTGGCAACCTGATCTTGCGTTACCGCCAGCTCTATCGCCACTCACTCAAAATCGAAAGCGAACTGTCTTCGCGCGAGCAGCAATACCGCACATTGATCAGCAATATTCCCGGCGTTGCGTTTCGCACCCAGGCCACTGCCCCCTGGGAAGTTATTTTTATTAGCGATGCGATCTATAAATTAAGTGGATGGGAAGCAGAAAAATTCTTTGCGCATGAAATGCATTTGGGCGACATCATCCATCCCGATGACGCAGAGCGCATTTCACAAGAGCTGTTGCCCGCGCTCAACAATAAAACCCCTTACATCATCGAATACCGCATTGTGTGCCGCGACCATAGCGAGCGCTGGGTATCGGAAAGAGCCAGCGGTGTTTATGACGCGCAGGGAAAACTGCAATGGATCGACGGAGTGATTATCGACATCGCCGAATCCAAAGCCATGGAAACGGATTTGATGATCGCCAAAGATCGCGCAGAACAAGCGTCCACGGCCAAAGGCATGTTCCTCGCCAACATGAGCCACGAGATTCGCACCCCCATGAATGCGATCATCGGCTTCACCGAATTATTATTGGATTCACCACTGGAAGCGGAACAACGGCGGCATTTGCAAACCGTTAGCCGCTCGGCGCGCTCATTGCTAACGCTGCTGAACGATATCCTCGATACCGCGAAGTTAGAACGCGGTGCACTTGAATTGGATATCAAACCGTTTTCGCTGCGCGATATGGCGCGCGACATCATCAATGAGTTACATCTTCAAGCCGATAAAAAATCGCTGTTATTAACCACACAGATCCAGAGCGAGATGCGCGATCTGGTGCTGGGCGATGAAATGCGTTTGCGTCAGGTGCTCATTAATTTAATTGGCAATGCGATTAAATTTACCGAGCATGGCAGCGTCACGCTCGATATCAGCGAACAAAACGATCAGGTTATTATCAAAATAATCGACACAGGTATCGGCATTGCCGCTGACCGTATCGAACATATTTTTACACCCTTCACTCAAGCCGATGCATCCATGGCGCGCCGCTTTGGCGGAACCGGTTTGGGCACTACCATCGCACGGCAACTGACCGGATTAATGGGCGGCACTATTTCGGTCACCAGTGAATTAGACAAAGGCAGCTGCTTTCAAATTTCAATTCCTTTGCCTGCAGCACATGCAGTGAAAAAAATCATTTCCGCAGAGCCCGTTACCTTACCGGTTCTCAATATTTTGATTGCCGACGACGTGCCACAAAATATTGAAGTACTTCAATTGATGCTGACGCGCAACGGCCATCGCACAGTGACAGCAAACAATGGTAACGAAGCATTTTCGCAATTTAAAAAGCAAACGTTTGATATTGTGCTTATGGATATTCAAATGCCGGAAGTTGATGGCTTGCAAGCCTGCCGGATGATTCGGCAATGGGAGCAAACACAAAGCGCCAAAAGCACGCCGATCATTGCACTCACCGCCAGCGTATTAGCGCAAGACCGGAAAGATGCGGAGGCCGCCGGCATGAATGGCTTTGCCTCAAAACCTATCGTTTTACCCGAGCTTTATCGCGAAATAGCGCGCTGCCTTGGCATAAAACAATCTGCACCCGCACCTTCATCCGGCCAGGAAAACGCCGTGCAGGTTATTGATTGGGATGGCGCATTACAGCGCTGGGGCGATCATGCACTGCTCACCAAGGCAATCCAACGCTTCTGTGCAGATCACACCAAACCCGATGCGTTTTTTATGCAGCTTGGTCACCTTGCTGAAACGGAAACATCACATAATATCAACGCCATTTCGCGCGAGGCGCATCGTATAAAAGGGGCGGCAGCGAATTTAGGTTTGCAAGAATTAACCGGCATCGCACAACAACTTGAGCAGGAAAAATCATTCAATTCACGATTGCTGGATGAGCTGAGAGCTGCCTTCAACACCATTGCAACCGCGCTGGAAAAAATAGAACTGCCCGCTTCCGATCATCAACATAAAACAGCATCCTGTGACCGTGCACTATTGGAAACATTATTAGCTGCTTACCAACATGGCACGCTTGATGATGAAGCCTATCGCAAAATTTCCCAAACCTGCCCGGCCGCATTACTAACACCGCTGGATGAAGCCTTGGATCAATTTGATTTTGATGCAGCCATTGCCATCCTGCAGAACTGGATAAACAACAGCGCTACCGATCACGAGGTATAAATGGCCATCGAAGTGCGTGACTCGCGCCCTAAATTACTGTTGGTAGACGATGAACCCGTCAACCTGCAAGTACTCAAACAAATCTTGCAACACGACTATCGCTTGTTGTTTGCACGCGACGGCGAAAAAGCATTGAGCCTTGCAGAAAATGAACAGCCGCATTTAATTTTGCTCGACATCATGATGCCCGGCATAACCGGTTTGGAAACCTGCAAACGGCTGAAAGAAAATTCTGCAACACAACACATACCGGTTATTTTTGTTACCGCGCTTGCAGAAACCCGCGATGAAACAGAAGGCTTTAGCGTTGGCTGCGTGGATTACATTACCAAACCCGTCAGCCCGCCGATTGTACTCGCGCGCGTGAAAGCACAACTGTCATTAGTCAGTGTTGATTCCCTGCGCGAGACGCGCTTGCAAGTGATCCATCGGCTCGGGCGCGCCGCAGAATACAAAGACAACGAAACCGGCTTGCATGTTATCCGCATGAGCCACTACGCCAAAGAAATCGCACTCGCGGCAGGCATGAATAAAACTGATGCCGACGAATTATTAAATGCAGCGCCGATGCACGACATCGGCAAAATTGGCATCCCTGATTTTATTCTGCAAAAGCCGGGAAAACTCACGCCAGATGAATGGGAAATCATGAAAACCCACACGCGCATCGGCGCGACAATTATTGGCGACGACCATTCCAATTTATTAAAAATCGCCCGCATTATTGCGCTGCACCATCATGAAAAATGGGATGGCTCCGGCTATCCCGATGGGCTCAACGGCGAAGCCATTCCAATTGAAGCGCGCGTCGTTGCGCTTGCAGATGTATTCGATGCATTAACCAGTGTGCGCCCTTACAAAGCAGCCTGGACAATCGAACAGGCGAGCGCTTACATCGAACAGGAATCCGGCAAACATTTTGATCCGGATTTGGTGATCGCCTTTAAAAAAGCGCTGCCGACCATCATTGCCATTCGCGAGCAGCTACTCGATACGTAACGCCTGTATCGCAAGCGACAAAAAACAAAGCCACCCGAAGGTGGCTTTGTTTGTGGTTTTGTTTTTCTGGGAACGTTTGGAAAACGCGGATCTAGAACGGAATGTCATCATCAAAAGAATCAAAACCAGCTGGCTGCTGTGGTGGCGCATTGTGGGATGGTTGCTGTGGCGCGCGATTTTGTTGGTAACCGCCACCACCTTGGCTGTATCCACCTTGCGCGGGTGCATTGTTGTATTGCGGAGTCTGATCAAAACCGCCTGCCATTGCTGCTGCGCCCATACCAGCACCGCCCATGTTATTGCCCATACCGGCATTGTCTCCACGGCCATCCAACATTTGCATTTCGCTGGCAACAATTTCGGTGGTGTAACGGTCACTGCCGTCTTGCGCTTGCCACTTGCGGGTGCGCAATGAGCCTTCAATGTAAACCTTGGAACCTTTTTTCAGGTATTCGCCGGCAATCTCACCCAAGCGGTTAAAAAACACCACGCGGTGCCACTCAGTACGCTCTTGCGGTTGGCCGGTATTTTTGTCCTTCCAGGTCTCGGAAGTTGCTACGCTCACGTTGGTGACAGCGCCGCCAGAGGGCATGTATTTTACTTCCGGGTCTTGCCCGATATTGCCGATCAAAATTACTTTGTTGATGCCACGAGCCATACTGAATTCCTCTTGGTTGTCCGGGTATCCGCCTTCTGTTGTTATACGTCAGCGGCTTTCAAGTTTCTGTTTACTACCCCCTGACGGGGGCCGTGCACTTTAGCATTTTCGCTATTCGTCATCTACGATGGCAGCTAACTGTTTCCGGTTCACGCGCTGCTGGTCAACTTTAAGATAAGCGGTGTTCTCCGAGGCGACAATCACCACTTCCGCTACGCCATCCACTGCACGCAATTTTTCGGCAAGCGCCTGGTGATCCTGCCCGCGCAATGGAATAAGCACACTGGCCAGAAACTGCGGTGGTTTCATCGACCAAGCTACAGCAAGCCAGATCAACACCAGTATCGCATTGAGCAAGAACACCATTTGCCCTCCCTGCTCTTGCAGTAACCATCCGCCCAACGCACCGCCACTAAAGACCCCCAGCACCTGACAAGTCGAGTAAATACCCGTCGCTGTCCCTTTGGCTCCAGCGGGCGCAATTTTGCTTACCATCGAAGGTTGGGTAGCCTCCAGCACATTAAAGGCAATAAAAAATACAAACAGCACCAACAGCGCGGCAATAAAACTATCGCCCACCTGGGTTAAAGCCAATTCAGCCGCAAGCAACAACGCAACCGCAAGCAGGAATACACTTTTAATTTTGCGCCGTTTTTCAGCGATGATCACAAACGGCAACATCAATACAAACGCGAACGCAAGCAGCGGGAAGTAAACCAACCCATGATAATTGCGCGGAATCTGCAGCTGGTTTTCCAACATCAGCGGCAACACCACAAAGCTCGACATCAGCACAAAATGCAGTACAAAAATCCCGACATTCAAACGCAACAATTGTGGATGCTTCAGTGTGGATGCAAGGAGCCCGGGCACCGCAACGGCTTCACGTGCGGAGCTGCGCGTATGGCTGACATCGGGCACTAACTTCAGCAGGATATACACGCCGACAAGCCCGAGCAGCGCGGTTAACCAGAAGATCGCCCCCACACCGCCCCAAGCGGCAAGCAAGGGCCCGGCGGTCATCGCCACCGAGAAGGACACGCCGATAGAAGCACCTATGGTGGCCATGGCTTTGGTGCGGTTTTCATCGGAAGTAAGATCGGTTAAAAGCGCCATCACCACCGCCGAAATAGCGCCGCCCCCTTGCAAAAACCGGCCGATAATCAGGCCGTACACAGACTCTGCCAGCGCCGCCACTACACTGCCCAGCACAAATATCAGCAAGCCTGCGAGAATCAGCGGTTTGCGCCCGATACGGTCGGACAGCACGCCAAATGGAATCTGCAACAACGCCTGGCTAAACCCGTAAGCACCCAGTGCAAGGCCGAGCAAGAACGGGCTGTGATGGGCGTATTCGGTGCCATAGAGCGCAAGCACCGGCAACAACATGAAAAGGCCAAACATCCGGAAGGTGTAAAGCGCAGCGAGCGATAACACGACTTTTCGCTCAAACGGAGCTGGCGTAGTCGTGGTCATAACAGGTGATGTAGAAACAGGATCTTGCATGGCGGGCGCCGTCAGTATCAGCAGAAAAGGGATGAATTCAGTAAAAGTGCGCCAGTGTACCAACTACTACTCCCAACGGCCTATAAATCACACGAAACATTGTGTTAAAACGCCTGCTTGATTGTTTGCAAGCAAATAGAAATCAGCTCCTGACATCTACTGGCAGTATCTTACGTATAATCACTTTCCTTTCGTGTCCATTTTCATGACCCAGGCGGATTGCAGTACATGGATAAAATTATTGTTAGGGGTGCGCGCACCCACAACCTGAAGAATATTGATCTCGACATTCCACGCGACAAACTGGTCGTCATCACCGGCCCGTCTGGCTCGGGCAAATCATCGCTGGCATTTGATACGCTCTATGCAGAAGGTCAGCGCCGCTATGTCGAATCGCTATCCACTTATGCCCGTCAATTTTTATCGATGATGGAAAAACCCGATGTCGATCACGTCGAGGGCTTGAGCCCGGCGATCTCCATCGAGCAAAAATCCACCTCGCACAACCCGCGCTCCACTGTGGGCACTATCACCGAAATTTACGACTACCTGCGCCTGCTCTATGCCCGCGTAGGTGAGCCGCGCTGCCCCGAACATGGCGTACCGCTGACCGCACAAACCATCAGCGAGATGGTCGATACCACCCTTGCTCTGGCTGAAGGCACGAAATTGATGCTGCTTGCGCCGGTGATCCGCGACCGCAAGGGCGAGCACCTGCATGTGTTTGAACAGCTCAAGCGCGACGGTTTTATCCGCGCCCGTATCGATGGCATTCTGTGTGATTTGGACGACACACCCAAACTAGATAAGAAGAAGAAACACAGCATTGAAGTCGTAATCGACCGATTCAAGGTGCGCGACGACTTGAAACTGCGCCTGGCAGAATCGTTTGAGACTGCACTTAACCTGTCAGAAGGTATCGCATGCATCAGCTACATGGACGGCGAAGCACCCGATCGCCTGTTCTCGTCCAAACACGCCTGCCCCATTTGCGATTACAGCCTGACCGAGCTTGAGCCGCGCCTGTTCTCCTTCAATAACCCGGCCGGTGCCTGTCCAACCTGCGATGGCCTGGGTGTGCATCAATTTTTTGATGAAGACAAAGTCATTCAGGACACCAGCTTGAGCCTGTCCGACGGGGCAATTCGCGGCTGGGACAAACGCAACGTCTATTACTTCCATATGCTGGCATCGCTCGCCAAACATTACGGCTTTAACGTCGATACGCCTTGGGCAAAGCTCAAAGCCAAACAGCGCGAGGCGGTACTCTACGGTTCGGGTGATGATGTTATCGAATTTAACTACATCAATGATCGAGGCGATGTATACAAGCGCAGCCATACCTTTGAAGGCGTGCTCCCCAATATGGAGCGGCGCTACCGCGACACCGAATCCAACTCGGTGCGCGAGGATCTGACCAAATTTTTATCCAGTCAGCCCTGCCCGGAGTGTGAAGGTACCCGCCTGCGCATAGAGGCGCGCAACGTATTTATCGACGAACGCCCACTACCCAAAATCACCGAAATGCCCGTTGCCGATGCTTATGACTACTACATGAAGCTCAGCTTTACCGGGCGCAAGGCGGGTATCGCTGACAAAATCCTGAAAGAGCTACGCGACCGCTTCCGCTTTCTGGTGGATGTCGGCTTGAACTACCTCACCCTGAATCGCAGCGCAGAAACACTGTCAGGCGGCGAAGCGCAGCGCATTCGTCTCGCCAGCCAGATTGGTGCGGGCTTGGTAGGCGTGATGTATATCCTCGACGAACCTTCTATCGGTCTACACCAGCGCGATAACGAGCGCCTACTCAAAACCCTTACGCACTTACGCGATATTGGCAACACCGTAATCGTGGTGGAGCACGATGAAGATGCCATTCGCCTCGCCGACCACGTCATTGATATTGGCCCAGGCGCAGGGGTTCATGGTGGTCAGGTCATCGCACAAGGCAACGTAAAAGCCATCATGGCGAACAAAGAATCCATTACAGGCCAATACCTGAGTGGCACCCGTGAAATTGCCATACCCGCAAAACGCCACGTTTTTGATAAAAAGAACCTTTTGCGCCTGACTGGCGCAAAGGGCAACAATTTGCAGAATGTAACGCTGGAGATTCCCGTGGGGCTCATGACCTGTGTTACCGGCGTGTCCGGTTCTGGCAAATCAACATTGATTAACGCAACACTTCACCCACTGGCAGCAACCGCACTCAATGGCGCGACTACACTCGATCCAGCTCCCTATGACAGTATTGAAGGACTTGAGCTATTTGATAAGTGTGTGGATATTGACCAGAGTCCCATTGGCCGCACGCCGCGCTCTAACCCAGCAACCTACACTGGAATCTTCACGCCTATCCGCGAATTGTTTGCAGGCACCCAGGAATCGCGCTCACGCGGCTATCAACCAGGCCGTTTCAGTTTCAACGTCAAAGGCGGGCGCTGCGAAGCCTGTCAGGGTGATGGCGTGACTAAAGTAGAAATGCACTTTCTGCCAGATGTTTACGTTCCCTGCGATGTATGCAAAGGCAAACGCTACAATCGCGAAACGCTCGACGTGAAGTACAAAGGAAAAAATATCAACGAAGTCCTAGGAATGACAATTGAAGACGCACGTGCATTTTTCGATGCGGTCCCCGCTATCGCCAATAAACTGCAAACATTGATCGATGTCGGGCTTTCGTATATCTGCCTTGGACAATCTGCAACTACGCTTTCAGGTGGCGAAGCACAGCGAGTGAAATTGGCAAAAGAATTATCCAAACGCGATACAGGCAAAACACTTTATATTTTGGATGAACCAACCACAGGACTTCATTTTTACGATATCCAGCAATTGCTAAACGTGCTGCACCGTTTGCGCGACCATGGCAATACTGTGGTTGTAATTGAACATAATTTGGATGTCATCAAAACCGCAGATTGGATTGTTGATTTAGGCCCGGAAGGAGGAAGTGGTGGAGGTCAAATAATCGCAACAGGTACTCCGGAAGAAGTAGCTCAACTCGATTACTCCCACACAGGAAGATTTCTTGCCCCAATGCTAAAACAAACCACTAAAAAGGGCAGAGTATCGAAGAAAATAACTGCATAAAAAAGAAAAGGGGCATTGCATCCTGCAAGCCCCGTTGCATCCTGCGTGGGTAAACGATCATCTTGATCGTTTGGCATCATGCCTTATCTGTTTTTCACATCCCTGGATCGAATTCGTCCTGAAATTCTATCCTCCAACCAAAACTTCCTTTCTCGGTTAGCGTCCCTGTGATCATCATTTTACGGATTTTGTATTAGTAAAATAGTCGGCAATTGCTGAAATCTTTGTAAGACATTGACCATAGCGAACATATCAGTGCTTTGCTTTAAATATACACAACGCATAAAAACAAAAAAGCCAAGCATTACTGCTTGGCTTTTTTGTTTGACAGAATAATCTGCAAATTATTCAGCATCTATTGCCGAGTCAACAGCCTTTGCAGGACGATCAACCAACTCAACGTATGCCATTGGCGCTTTATCACCTGCACGGAAGCCGCATTTTAAAATACGAACGTAGCCACCTGGACGAGCATTGTAACGCGGACCAAGCTGGCTAAATAGCTTGCCCACAGCTTCTTTGCTGTTCAATCGAGCAAAAGCCAAGCGACGATTAGCAACGCTATCTACTTTAGCCAAAGTAATCAAAGGCTCAGCAAAACGGCGTAACTCTTTTGCCTTTGGTAAAGTAGTTTTAATTAATTCATGCTCAACCAAAGAAATTACCATGTTACGAAACATAGCTTTACGGTGAGCAGCATTACGGCCTAACTGACGACCACTTAGTTTATGACGCATGAGGAATTACCTTCAAAAATGGATTGCTATTAGCAATCTCGTTAACCACCCGCACCGAAGTGAGTTCACGGGTGAACTAATAATAAAAACAGCCTGCCACTAATGTATCAGTGGCAGGCTGTTTTATCTTTACTTAATCGTTTCTCAAACTGGCAGGAGGCCAATTTTCCAAACGCATACCCAACGACAAACCGCGAGATGCAAGAACATCCTTAATTTCTGTAAGAGATTTCTTACCTAAATTTGGAGTCTTCAACAGTTCGACTTCTGTACGTTGAATCAAATCACCAATATAGTAAATGTTCTCTGCTTTCAGGCAGTTCGCAGAACGGACAGTAAGCTCAAGATCATCAACAGGACGCAAAAGAATAGGATCAATCGCTTCTTCTTTTTGTTCTGGTGCTGATTGTTTCTCACCTTCCAGATCTACAAACACAGCAAGCTGTTGTTGCAAAATAGTTGCTGCACGACGAATAGCTTCTTCTGGGTCAATGGTACCATTGGTTTCCAAGTCCAGAATCAGCTTATCCAAGTCAGTGCGTTGCTCAACACGAGCACTCTCTACGCTGTAAGCAAGACGCTTTACAGGGCTGAAAGATGCATCCAATTGCAAACGACCAATAGCACGACTCTCATCATCATCACGACGACGATTATCAGCAGGTTGGTAGCCACGACCACGAGCAACAGTAAGGCGCATTTTTAATTCAGAATTGCCAGTGATATTTGCAATCACATGATCTGGGTTCTTAATCTCCACATCGTGGTCAACCTGAATGTCAGCAGCAGTAACAACACCGGGACCTTTTTTAGTCAGCGTCAATACTGCATGATCCTTACCGTGCATAATTACAGCTACACCTTTCAGATTAAGGAGGATTTCAATAACATCCTCCCGCACACCTTCAATAGCGCTGTACTCATGCAACACACCGTCAATCTCTACTTCTGTAATGGCACAGCCAGCCATAGAAGAAAGCAGAATACGACGCAATGCATTTCCTAAAGTATGCCCAAATCCACGCTCCAACGGCTCCAGCACTACGCGCGCGCGCGTAGGGCCGCTTTCTGAAACATCGATATGACGAGGAGTTAAAAATTCGTTTACTGCTGTCTGCATAGCCACACCTGTTAGCAACTCGTCGTTTACTTAGAATAAAGTTCGACGATGAGGTTTTCGTTGATGTCCGCAGGTAAATCAATGCGATCAGGAACACGTTTGAAAACGCCTTCCTTCTTTTCACTATTTACATCTACCCACTCAACATTACTGCGCTGGCCAGCAAGGTTTAAAGCGTTCTGTACACGCAATTGCTTTTTAGCTTTTTCACGAACAGCAATAACGTCGCCAGCAGCCACTTGGAATGAAGCGATGTTAACTGTTCTACCATTCACACTAATTGCTTTGTGAGAGACTAATTGACGCGATTCAGCACGAGTAGAGCCGAACCCCATGCGATACACAACGTTATCTAAGCGAGCCTCCAAAAGCTTCAACAGGTTTTCACCAGTTGCACCTTTACGACGAGCTGCTTCTTTGTAATAGCCGCGGAATTGCTTTTCCAGAATTCCGTAAATGCGACGTACTTTTTGTTTTTCACGTAACTGCACACCATAGTCTGATAAACGACCACGACGTTGACCATGCTGGCCAGGTGCAGTTTCAATCTTACATTTTGAGTCTAATGCGCGCGCACCACTTTTCAGGAAAAGATCAGTGCCTTCACGACGCGACAGCTTACAAGTTGGACCAATATAACGAGCCATTATCTACTCCCCTTTACACACGACGTTTCTTCGGCGGACGGCAGCCGTTGTGAGGAATCGGTGTTACGTCAGTAATGTTAGTAATTTTGTAACCAACATTGTTAAGTGCGCGTACCGCAGATTCACGACCTGGGCCAGGGCCTTTAACTTCGACATCGAGGTTTTTCAAACCATACTCTTTTGCTGCCTCACCAGCCCGCTCAGCAGCAACCTGAGCAGCAAAAGGTGTACTTTTACGTGAACCACGGAAACCAGAACCACCAGAGGTAGCCCAAGCAAGTGCATTACCTTGGCGATCAGTGATAGTAACGATGGTATTGTTAAAAGAAGCGTGGATGTGCGCTACACCATCGATCACCGTCTTTTTAACTTTTTTCTTGGCTGTGGTTTTATTACTTGGCTTCGCCATAGCAATTTCTTCCTACTAATTTGTTACCGTAAGTGAATGAAAGTCGTAAGCAAGAATTATTTCTTAATAGGCTTACGTGGGCCTTTACGGGTACGAGCGTTCGTTTTGGTGCGCTGACCACGAAGAGGTAAGCCACGACGATGGCGCAGGCCACGGTAGCATCCCAAATCCATCAAGCGCTTAATATTCATAGATATTACACGACGCAAGTCACCCTCTACGGTGCGCTTAGCAACCTCAGCACGGATAGCATCCATCTGATCTTCTGACAATGTGCCGATTTTTACATCTTCAGCAATGCCAGTAGCAGCACAGATTTGCTTGGCTGTGGTACGGCCAATCCCATACACATAAGTCAATGAGATAACGGCGTGTTTGTTATCTGGTATGTTTACACCAGCAATACGAGCCATTCAAATTACTCCAGTAACACATAAATTGCAGCGTTGACAGCGTAAGCACCACCCTCGCCCCCTGAACAAAAGGCGCGCAGAATAGCCGCAAATACACCATAAAGCAATAGCCGAAAATTTCTTACTCGACGACAGTCAACGCCCCCTTTTGGCAATACTTATTTTTCATATGGTAGAAAAGAACAGGCAGGAAGTCACAATGTGACACACCTGCCTTGATTTCAACCTTGAAGTATTAAGTATTAGCCTTGACGCTGCTTATGGCGCGGCTCAACGTTGCAAATTACACGTAGAACACCGTTGCGACGCACCATTTTGCAATTGCGACAAATTTTTTTAACAGATGCACGAACTTTCATAATTCAACCTCAATATCGCGGATTAGCGCGCGTTACCACTGCCATATCCTTTCAAATTTGACTTCTTCATCAACGATTCATACTGATGAGACATCAAGTGAGCCTGGACCTGAGACATAAAGTCCATAACAACAACTACCACAATGAGTAGTGAAGTTCCGCCCAAGTAGAATGGCACACCAGTGGCAACTACAAGGAACTCAGGCAACAAGCAAACTGCCGACATATAGATAGCACCAACAACGGTTAACCGAGTCAGAACACCATCAATATATTTAGCCGAGTGCTCACCTGGGCGAATACCCGGTATGTAAGCACCCGATTTCTTCAAATTATCTGCAACTTCTTTAGGATTGAACATTAAAGCCGTGTAGAAGAAACAGAAAAATGTAATCAAGCCAGCAAAAAACAAAATATACAATGGCTGCCCAGGACCGATATTGAGTGCAAGTTCTTGCAATATCTCACTTACTACTCCTTCTCCACCTTGACCGAACCATTGCGCGATTGATGCAGGAAACAGCAATATACTACTAGCAAAAATTGCTGGGATAACACCCGCCATGTTGATTTTTAATGGAAGATGACTGCTCTGAGCAGAGTAGCCCTGACGCCCTTGCTGACGCTTAGCGTAATTAATTGTAATGCGACGCTGACCACGCTCAATCCGCACTACAAACCAAATAACCGCTATCGCCAAGATCGTGACAATCAACAAAGCAATAATATGCAAATCACCTTGTCTTGCACTTTCAAACGCTTGGCCTATTGCACTAGGGATACCAGCAACAATTCCTGCAAAGATCAGCATAGAAATGCCGTTACCAATGCCTCTTTCAGTTACTTGCTCACCCAGCCACATCATAAATACTGCACCAGTAACTAGTGAAACTACTGCAATAAAGTAATATGAGAAATCAGGCTCGCCACCGAAAGCATAAGATGAAAAACTTACAGCCATTGCGAGAGCTTGGACACTAGCCAAAACCACCGTAAAGTATCGAGTGTATTGATTGATCTTACGGCGACCAGCATCACCCTCTTTTTTCAACTGTTCCAAGGAAGGAGTAACAGCTGTTAGCAACTGCATAATAATCGATGCAGATATATAAGGCATGATACCTAAAGCGAGGATGCTCATCCGCTCCAAGGCACCACCAGAGAACATGTTAAACATGCCAAGGATGGTTCCTTGATTTTGATTGAACAGATTAGCAATTCTCTCTGGATCTAAACCCGGTACTGGAATGTGAGTACCAATACGATAAATCACGATTGCCAAAAACAAGAAGCGAAGGCGAGCCCAAAGCTCACCCAAGCCTCTTTGATTTGCTAATGGCAGATTACCTGGAGTTGCCATTCGAGCCTCGTTACTCTTCTACGGATCCGCCAGCGGCTTGAATCGCTGCTTTAGCACCTTTCGTTACAGATAGGCCTTTTACAGTGACAGCTTTTTTTACTTCGCCAGAAGCAAAAATCTTCACACGCCTGATAACAGAGCTTATAAGGCCTGCTTGTTTTAAGGTTTCAATATCTACTATTGAACCAGCAACAGCATTTAATTCAGACAAGCGAATTTCTGCAGTTACCAAGCTAACACGAGAAGTAAAACCGTATTTTGGCAAACGAATATGCAAAGGCATTTGACCGCCTTCAAATCCAGGCCTGACTGTACCACCAGAACGAGACTTCAACCCTTTATGGCCACGACCGGCAGTTTTACCTAAACCGCTACCTATACCACGGCCAACACGTTTTTTAGCGTGAACTCGACCGGGCGCAGGACTTAGAGTATTCAGACGCATCTTATTCTCCTTCTACCTTAACCAGATAGTTGACAACATTGATCATGCCGCGAACTGAAGGAGTATCTTCAACTTCCACAGTGTGACCGATGCGACGTAAACCCAAGCCGCGAACACAAGCTTTATGGTTCGCCAGACGGTGAGCAGTGCTCTTAATCTGGGTCACTTTAATCATTTTCTTAGACATGGTGAATTCCGCCATCTAATAATCGAGTTAATCGATTAATTCAGAATATCTTCAACACTTTTACCACGTTTGGCAGCAACGGCTTCCGGAGAAGTCATTTCTTTCAACGCGTTGAAAGTGGCACGAACTACGTTGACCGGGTTGGTCGAACCGTAACATTTAGAAAGAACGTTCTGAATACCTGCAATTTCAAGAACAGCACGCATAGCACCGCCCGCAATTACACCAGTACCTTGAGAGGCTGGCTGCATGTATACCTTGGAAGCTCCATGAACGCCTTTTGTCGGATATTGTATGGTGTCGCCATTCAATTCGACAGTTATCATGTTACGACGTGCTGCCTCCATTGCTTTTTGAATCGCAATAGGAACTTCACGAGCCTTACCACGGCCAAAACCTACTTTCCCATTACCATCACCAACTACTGTTAATGCGGTAAATTGGAAGATACGACCACCTTTTACAGTTTTAGCAACACGATTAACTTGAACTAGCTTCTCTTGCAAGCCTTCGTTGTTGTCTTCTTCTTTCTTAGCGTATGCCATATCTCACCTTTAGAATTCCAATCCGCCTTCACGCGCTGCATCAGCCAAAGCTTTTATGCGGCCATGGTATTTGAAACCACTGCGATCGAAAGCAACTTGAGTGACGCCAGCTGCTTTTGCACGCTCAGCAATCAGAGAACCAACTGCTTTGGCAGCCTCAGCGTTGCCAGTTTTGCCACTGCGCAAATCTTTATCAAGAGTTGATGCACTCGCGAGAACACGACTGCCGTCACCTGAAATGAGTTGTGCATAGATATGGCGTGGAGAACGGTGAATAGTGAGGCGAGCAGCGCCCAATTCACGAATCTTGGCGCGCGCACGACGTGCACGGCGAAGACGAGTTTGCTTCTTATCGCTCATATCTTAGCCCTACTTCTTCTTAGCTTCTTTACGCAGTACCTTCTCATCCGCGTAACGAACACCTTTACCTTTATATGGCTCTGGTTCGCGGAATGAACGAAGTTCAGCAGCAACTTGACCAAGCAATTGCTTGTCGCTGCCCTTCAGTACTATTTCGGTCTGACTAGGGGCTTCTACAGTAACACCCTGTGGCAGGGTATAAACAACTGGATGAGAAAGACCCACAGACAGGTTTACAGTATTGCCTTCTGCTTTAACACGGTAACCAACGCCAACCAAAGTAAGTTTTTTTTCAAAACCTTCGCTTACGCCTTTAACCATGTTATTAACTAGCGCACGTGTAGTGCCTGCTAGCGCATCTGACTGCTTGGCACCATCACGCGGTGCGAAAGTTAAAACATTGTTTTCGTGTTTAACTTCAACATTTGCGTGAACTTGCAGCGCCAATGTACCTTTGCTGCCTTTAACGGACAGTGACTGTCCGTTAAGAGTGACAGTCACTGCAGCAGGTACTTCAACCGGACTTTTTGCAACTCGTGACATGACGATTTCCCAATTAGAATACTGTGCAGAGGACTTCACCGCCCACGCCAGCGGCGCGTGCAGCACGATCAGTCATTACACCTTTACTGGTAGAAACAATTGCAATACCCAAACCACCGCGAACGGAAGGCAGTGCAGTTTTACCAGCATAATTACGCAACCCAGGACGGCTTACGCGGTCAAGCTCAACAATAACTGGCTTGCCCTCAAAATATTTCAGCTCAACAGTCAGCTCAGCCTTAGGGCCTTCGCTAACAGAAAAACCATTGATATAACCTTCATCAGAAAGTACTTTGGCAACACTTACTTTCAGTTTTGAAGAAGGCATGGTTACAGTTGCTTTACCTACATTTTGCGCATTGCGAATGCGGGTCAGCATATCTGCCATTGGATCTTGCATGCTCATCAGATTCTGCTCCTAAAATTAAGCCGAGGCTTACCAGCTGGCCTTAACCAGACCGGGGACATCACCACGCATGGCTGCTTCGCGCAACTTGTGTCGACACAGGCCGAACTTGCGGTAAACACCATGAGGGCGCCCAGTCACACGGCAGCGGTTACGTTGACGTGAAGCACTGGCATCGCGAGGCATTTTTTGCAGTTTGATTTGCGCTTCCCACACCTGCTCTTCGGTTGAAGAAGGGCTAAGAATGGTTGCTTTCAATTCTGCACGTTTAGCAGCGAATTTCTTTACGGTTTCTGCACGTTTAACTTCGCGTGCAATCATAGATTTTTTAGCCATGACGTCACCTTAACCTTTGAAAGGGAAGTTAAATGCCTTCAACAATGCACGACCTTCTTCGTCAGTGCGGGCCGTAGTAGTGATACAAATATCTAAACCACGCAAGCGATCTACTTTGTCATAGTCGATTTCTGGGAAGATAATTTGCTCAGTAACGCCCATTGAGAAGTTACCGCGACCATCAAATTGCTTGGGACTAATACCGCGAAAATCGCGAATACGAGGAATAGCAATAGTGATCAAACGATCAAGAAATTCGTACATACGATCTGAGCGCAGAGTTACTTTGCAACCAATCGGCCAATCTTCACGGATTTTAAAGCCCGCAATTGATTTACGCGCATTGGTAACAACCACTTTCTGACCAGCAATTTTCACCAGATCATTAACAGCGTTTTCAAGAATTTTCTTGTCGCCAGTAGCTTCACCTACACCCATATTAAGAGTGATTTTGGTAATACGTGGAACTTCCATCACATTCGCCAGACCCAATTCTTCTTTGAGTTTTGGTGCGATTTCTTTCACGTAAAGTTGTTTTAACCTAGCCATGTTTCATTAAGCTCCCAGGGTTTCGCCATTGGATTTGAAAACGCGGACTTTGTCACCGTTTTCAAGCACTTTGAAACCTACGCGGTCAGCTTTCTTGGTTGCCGGATTATAGATAGCAACATTTGAAGCGTGAATCGCAGCTTCTTTTTCAACGATTCCACCAGCAACACCCAGTTGTGGGTTTGGCTTCTGGTGTTTTTTGATGATGTTAACGCCGCTAACAATCAAACGATCTTCAGCCAATACGCGAACTACCTTACCGCGCTTGCCCTTGTCACGTCCGGCGATAACAATCACTTCGTCATCACGTTTAATTTTATGCATTTTTCTGCCCTCGACTCTTCAGCGTAAAGTGCTTACAGCACTTCAGGAGCCAAAGAAATGATTTTCATAAATTTCTCGCCGCGTAACTCACGAGTTACTGGTCCGAAAATACGGGTACCAATCGGAGCATCTTGGTTATTCAGCAGTACGGCAGCATTATCGTCAAACTTGATTAATGAACCGTCTTGACGACGCACACCTTTTTTGGTGCGTACAACAACTGCCTTCATTACTTGGCCTTTTTTCACCTTGCCGCGAGGAATTGCTTCCTTAACGGTCACTTTGATGATGTCGCCCACTGCCGCATAGCGACGGTGAGAGCCGCCAAGAACCTTGATGCACATGACACGGCGGGCACCGCTGTTGTCAGCAACATCTAAGTAGCTTTCTGTTTGAATCATCGTCCGTCTCCGAAACTGACTTGCAAAAGCGCGGAAGCCTTAGACTTCTGAAGCGCGCTCTTCAATTTTCACTAAAGACCAGGTCTTGGTTTTTGACAGGGGACGTGACTCAGAAACAGTCACAAGATCACCTATCTTGCACTCATTATTTTCATCGTGAGCGTGAAGCTTGGATGATTTAGTAGTGTATTTGCCATAAAGCTCGTGCTTTACACGACGCTCAATCAACACGGTGATGGTTTTATCCATCTTATCGCTGACAACTTTGCCAGTCAGTGTACGAGCCACTTTAGTTTCTTGAGTCATCGTTACTTACCTGCCTTTTGACTAAGCGCCGTCTTGATGCGAGCGATGTCTTTGCGAGCTTGCGTAAGCAAGTGCGATTGGTTCAATTGACCAGTTGAAGCTTGCATACGCAATTTGAACTGTTCTTTTAGCTGTTCCAACAAGACGCCATTCAGCTCTTCGACGGATTTTTCGCGGAGTTCTGAAGCTTTCATCACATCACCGAACGTTTAACAAATGTTGTTGTAATTGGCAATTTAGCCGCGGCAAGAGCGAAGGCTTCGCGAGCTAACTGCTCACTCACACCATCCATTTCATAAAGAACCTTGCCAGGACGAATTTGTGCCACCCAGTATTCAACACCACCTTTACCGCTACCCATACGAACTTCAAGTGGTTTAGCTGTAATCGGCTTATCAGGGAACACACGGATCCAGATTTTTCCGCCACGCTTAACATGACGAGTCATCGCACGACGTGCTGCCTCAATTTGACGCGCAGTAATGCGACCGCGACCAGTTGCTTTCAAGCCAAAATCACCAAAGCTAACTTTGGAGCCACGTTGGGCCAGACCGCGGTTGCGGCCTTTCATCTGCTTGCGAAACTTTGTACGCTTAGGTTGTAACATGATGCGTACCCCTTACTTGGACTTAGCGGTTTTTTTCTTGGACGCAGCTT
Source organism: Cellvibrio sp. UBA7661 (assembly GCA_002483365.1). GTDB lineage: Bacteria > Pseudomonadota > Gammaproteobacteria > Pseudomonadales > Cellvibrionaceae > Cellvibrio. Next base: position 4,355 of record DLHT01000013.1, on the reverse strand, counting down.
CGGCTTCTACAACATCACCAATAACTTCGCCTTTGAAAATCCACACTTTCACACCAATGATACCGTAGGTGGTGCTCGCTTCTGCAGTTGCATAATCGATGTCTGCACGCAGAGTGTGCAGAGGCACACGACCTTCGCGATACCATTCACTACGAGCGATCTCGGCACCACCCAAGCGGCCACCCACTTGAATCTTGATGCCTTCAGCCCCTTGACGCATAGCGTTTTGTACCGCGCGCTTCATCGCACGACGGAACATTACACGACGCTCAAGTTGCTGAGCCACGCCTTGTGCCACTAAAGCTGCATCCAAATCGGGCTTGCGAATCTCTTCAATATTAATATGAACAGGCACGCCCATTTGCTTGCTAACTTCAGCGCGCAACTTATCAACATCTTCACCTTTTTTACCAATCACAATACCTGGACGGGCAGTGTGGATAGTAATGCGCGCAGTATTAGCGGGGCGCTCAATATCAACGCGGCTAACTGACGCACTGGCAAGTTTCTTTTGAATGTACGTACGTACTTTCAAATCGATGTTGAGTTTGTCTGCGTACTCAGTGCCATCGGCATACCATATAGAGGTATGTTTTTTGATGATACCGAGACGAATACCGTTTGGATGTACTTTCTGACCCATAACGCGCTCTCTTACTTATCGGCTACTTTAACGGTGATGTGACAAGTGCGTTTGGTAATGCGATCAGCACGGCCTTTAGCACGCGGTTTAATGCGTTTCAGGCTTACACCTTCATCCACAAAAATCGTTTTTACCTTCAACTCATCAACATCAGCGCCTTCGTTATGCTCAGCATTTGCAATTGCAGATTCGAGCACTTTCTTGATAATCGCTGCACCCTTTTTGGTACTAAATGCAAGAATATCAAGCGCGTCTTCAACGCCTTTACCGCGAATTTGATCGGCAACCAAACGCGCTTTTTGCGCCGACAGACGAGCACCGCTTAATTTTGCTGCTACTTCCATCGTATACCTCGATTAGCGTTTTTTCGCTTTCTTATCAGCGGCGTGGCCACGATAAGTGCGGGTTGCTGCAAATTCGCCAAGCTTATGGCCAACCATTTCTTCATTAACCAAAACCGGAACATGCTGGCGACCGTTGTGTACAGCCAAGGTCAGACCCACCATCTCTGGCATAATCATTGAACGGCGAGACCAAGTCTTGATTGGACGACGATCGTTGCTCGCAATTGCGGCTTCGACCTTCTTAATCAGGTGAAGGTCGATGAAAGGACCTTTTTTCAGTGAACGTGGCACTGTCTCTTCCTCTATTCAGCTGTTAAGTCGGCGCTTATTTCTTATCGCGACGACGAACAATCATGTTATCGGTGCGCTTGTTACTGCGCGTTTTGTAACCCTTGGTTGGAGTGCCCCATGGTGAAATCGGATGACGACCACCTGAAGTACGACCTTCACCACCACCCATTGGGTGATCGACCGGGTTCATTGCAACACCGCGAACAGTAGGACGAATGCCTAACCAACGCTTGGCACCAGCTTTACCCAATGAACGCAAGTTGTGCTCATTGTTAGAAACTTCGCCGAGCGTTGCACGACAATCACTCAAGACCTTGCGCATTTCACCACTGCGCAAACGCAGAGTTGCATAAGCACCATCGCGCGCAACCAATTGAGCAGAAGCGCCAGCTGAGCGAGCGATTTGCGCGCCTTTACCAGGTTTCAACTCAACACAGTGAATCACACTACCCAACGGGATGTTACGGATTGGCAAGGTATTACCTGGCTTAATAGCCGCAGCGTTACCCGACTCAATTTTATCACCTGCACTCAAGCCTTTAGGCGCAATAATGTAGCGGCGTTCGCCATCTGCATAACAAACAAGCGCAATGTATGCTGTACGGTTTGGATCGTACTCAATACGCTCTACTGTTGCAGGAATTCCATCTTTGTTACGACGGAAATCGACTACACGGTAATGCTGCTTATGGCCGCCACCAACGTGGCGAGTAGTAATACGACCGGTGTTATTACGGCCACCTGACTTAGACTTTTTGTCTAACAATGGCGCGTAAGGATCACCCTTATACAAATCCGGGTTAACAACCTTTACTACAAAACGGCGACCAGGAGAGGTTGGTTTACATTTTACAATTGGCATCGCAACTATCCCCTTACTCTGCTACCGCAAAGTCGATTTCTTGACCTTGCTCAAGACGTACATAGGCTTTTTTCCAGTCGGATCTTTTTCCGATACCGTAGCGGGTACGCTTGGTTTTGCCTTTTACGTTCAATACACGGACTGACTCAACTTTAGCGTTGAACAATGCCTGAACAGCGGCTTTAATCTCCAATTTACTAGCATCAGCCAATACTTTGAAAACCACTTGATTACCAGATTCACCGGCTGCTGCTGACTTCTCAGACACCACAGGACCTAGCAACACCTTATAAATGCGTTCTTGGTTCATCCCAGGATCTCCTCAAATTTTTTCAGAGCAGGAACAGTCACTACAACCTTGTCAAAACCGATCAAGCTAACAGGATCAACACCTTGCACATCAATCACGCCAACTTTGTATAAATTGCGTGAAGCGAGGAACAAGTTTTCACTCATTTCCTCAGTGATAATCAAGGCATCAGTCAAATTAAATTGAGCTAATTTTTGAACCAAAGATTTAGTTTTTGGCGCATCAACATCAAAGCTCTCAACAACAATCAAACGCTCCTGACGATTTAACTCTGACAGGATGCACTGCAGTGCAGCGCGATACATTTTCTTGTTAAGCTTTTGATCGAAGTTGCGAGGCTTAGCAGCAAAAGTTGCACCACCGCCACGCCAAATCGGGCTGCGAATAGTACCAGCACGAGCACGACCAGTACCTTTTTGACGCCAAGGCTTCTTACCACCGCCAGATACTTCAGCGCGAGTTTTTTGCGCCTTAGTGCCTTGACGAGCACCTGCCATATAGGCAACAACGGTTTGATGAACCAGATCTTGATTAAACTCTCTACCGAAAGCTACTTCAGATACCGTAACAGTACCTTGGGCGCCACCGGGACTAACAATTTTTAATTCCATGGTCGATTCCCCTCGGATACTTAAACGTTAGTGCGCGCTTTAACAGCAGGACGCACGATAACGTCACCGCCTGGAGCACCAGGAATAGCACCCTTAACAAGAAGCAGGTTGCGCTCAGCATCGACACGGACAATTTCAAGATTCTGAACGGTTACACGCTCAGCACCCAAATGACCAGCCATTTTTTTGCCTTTGAATACGCGACCAGGAGATTGACACTGACCAATAGAACCTAACACACGGTGCGAACGGGAGTTACCGTGAGTCGCATCTTGCATGCCGAAATTCCAGCGCTTTATGCCGCCAGCGAAACCTTTACCTTTGGATGTGCCAGTAACATCAATCAATTGACCTGCAGAGAAAGCATCTACAGTGATTGTTGCACCAACTTCGAAAGCTTCTTGAGCTTCGTTACGCAACTCCCAAACACCACGACCCGCTTCAACATTAGCTTTAGCAAAGTGGCCGGCTTCGGACTTGGTAACACGGGAGGAGCGACGAGCACCAACAGTAATCTGCACAGCAGAATAGCCATCAGCATCTACGCTTTTAACCTGAGTAATGCGATTAGGTTCTACCTCAATCACAGAAACAGGGATGGAAACACCATCATCGGTAAATACACGAGTCATACCGCTTTTGCGGCCGACAATACCAATCGTCATTTTACTAACCTCTTAGTGTACGGGGCTTTTACCCGCTATGGCCGCCCATTTCAGAGCGTTACACAGTTCGAAACGCACTTGCGCCCGAACATTAAACATTTACTTAGCCGAGACTAATTTGAACTTCAACACCAGCAGCCAGATCCAGCTTCATAAGTGCATCAACAGTTTTTTCAGTAGGCTCAACAATATCCAGCAAACGCTTGTGTGTACGAATCTCGTATTGATCGCGCGCATCTTTATTAACGTGCGGAGAAATCAATACAGTGAAGCGCTCTTTACGAGTCGGCAGCGGAATCGGACCGCGCACTTGAGCACCTGTACGCTTTGCTGTCTCGACAATCTCTTGGGTTGAGGCGTCAATAAGCTTGTGATCAAAAGCCTTCAGGCGAATTCTAATGCGTTGATTCTGCATGTGAACCAAACTCCAATTGTTTGTTTAAAGAACTTCCAGTGCGCAAGGGAAAACAACCCCCAGCAAAAGGAGGCGCAATTCTAAGGGCGAGCTATTAACCTGTCAACAAATAAACAATCAATAATTGCTTTTGTACGGCAACACTAGCATCTACTAATAAAAAGGCGAGCCTTTCGGCTCGCCTTTTGCGACATCACACTAATTACTGAATGAT
>DLHT01000001.1:1717-4698 GCA_002483365.1 Cellvibrio sp. UBA7661 | reverse complement strand
ACATGCACGGTGGACAATTGTAATAGCTGGATAAAATCTGGATATGGCAGTTTTCCTACAAAGTGGACACGACTTAAGTCGAGCTGATCACATACTTCGTTTAAAAAGAGTTGTTTCCAGGTAGTGCCCTCTGGTGGCTTACTGCCATAACTCACATCGTCACCACCCACAATAATCACTCTCGCCTTTGGATTTTCTTTTAGTATTTTGGGTAAGGCGCGCATAAAAATATGATAACCGCGCATGGGTTCCAGATTACGATTTACGAAGGTGATGATTTCATCATTCTTTGTCAGCTCCATTCCATTTAAACGCATAGTGACCTGCGGGTTGGGTTTTATGCGGTTGGTGTCTATACCATCGTGTATTACGGAAATTTTATTCTGGAAATGTTTGGGGAAAGTAGAACGCTGAAAGTGTGTTGGTGATATACCTGCATCAGCTTGTAATAGATGCAAATCGAAATTGGCATTTTTAAGCCGTAAACGGCAGGCCATATCCAATTCCGGTGTTGAAAATTCCGGATCAAAACCGACATCACCGCCCACTGCCTGATAATAAAACTCGCAGTAAAGCGCGAGCTTCGCATGTGGCCAAACATCTTTTAAAAACAGGCTTTCACCCCAACCGGGGTGGGCAATAATTAAATCGGGCATGAAGCCTTCTTTTTTTAATTGCATAGCGCCCCAAAATGCCGCTTCCGCACGAATGGTTTTGGTTTCCATATCGGTAAGCCATGGGTGTATTTCTTTACTGCTCGAACGTTTGATGTTGTAGGTGTGCAGTTTTACGCCAGCTGGACATGGACGGTTGCTGGGTGTGAGCGCACGAATATCATTTTTAGGATCAGCCGCTAATGCAGGTGCCAAGTGCACAAACTGGGCGGGAAAGTTTTGGTGGATAAATAATACGTTCATAGCAACAACTGATTCCTTAGTGCTTACTACAAAATCGATTTTTCAGGATACCCGCGTTCGCGGGTATGACGAGGCATAAATGCATGATTTCGCGGGTATGACGAAACATGCGCACCTTACCGCTCACGAATACTTTCCTGCTTATACCTCAGCAGAGGTGACAAAAAATACTCAATCACCCTGCGCTGTGTTGTTTTCACTTCCGCCGTGACTGCCATACCCGGAATGAGTTTTACGTCTTTTGCTTCCACACGAATCGTGCTCTTGTGCATTTTTAAATGCATGGTGTAAACGAGACCGAGTTTTTCATCGATAATCGCATCGTCAGAAATGTGCGTGACAGTGGCATCGATTAATCCGTATTTGGTAAACGGAAAGGTGTGGATCTTGATTTCAGCGGCCATGTCTTTTTGTACAAAACCCACATCCTGATTGCCGAGCATCACTTGCACTTCCAGGCTTTCTTCTTCGGGAACGATGATCATCAGTTCTTGCGCCTCAGTGACAATACCGCCGATGGTGTTGATGGCAAGCTGTTGCACATAACCGGATACGGGTGCGTAGAGGATTTGTTTGTCATTCATATCCGTGGCTTTGACCAACTCCTCACTGATAGTCGCGATCTGGTTGCGGCTGTCGGCAATTTGGGTGAGCAGTTTGCCGAGGGTATCGGCTTTGAGGGAATTGATTTGTTGTTGGGCTTCGTTGATGGCGGCGTTTAATTGCTGTTGCATTTGTTGCTGTGCGGCAAGATCTTGTACTCGCTCAATGCGCTGTTGTTCTAATTCAAGATACTCCGCTTCTGAAGCCATATTTTTTGCGTAGAGGCTTTCCAGGGCTTGCGCCCGCTTGGTAATCATCGGCAGGGTTTGTTGGAGCTTTTTAATGGTTTCCTGATTGCCAATTTTTTCGCTCTGCACTTTTTTAAGCCCGCTGTGCAGGCTGCTTAATTGCGCTTGGTATTGTTGCCACTGCTCCCAGGTTTTTTGTTGATGCAACAGTATTTCGGTTTCAGTCGGTTTTATATCGGCATGGACTTTCAATTCGATTTCAGTGGCCATGCCGGGTTGTACTGTGGGTTTTATATTTTTATCTGTATTTTTATTGGTATTTTGATGTGTGTCTGTACTTGCACCTGTTGCTGAACCTGAAGTGTTTACCAAAAACGTTTGTAGCGCTTCTGCACCGGCGAGGTTGAGGCTGGCATTGTGCAATTCCTGCTGCATACGCGCTTGATCAGCGGCGGTGATGGTGCGATCCAATTCAATCAGTGCATCGCCCTGATTCACGAACTGCCCTTCTTTCACATGAATCGCTTTCACAAAGCCTTTCGTCAGTGGCTGGATTTGTTTGACGCGGCTGCCGGGAATAATTTTACCTTCTGCACTGGAGACGACATCCACTTTGCCAATACAGGCCCAGATAAGCGTCAGGACAAACAGGGCAATCAATACCCAGGCGAGCCAGCGCACGAGTGGATTGGGTGGTGACTCCTGCAACTCCAGTGCAGCGGGCATAAATTCGGCGAGGTTTTGGTGTTTGGATCCATCGCCAAGTTTGGCGCGGTCACGCCAGGCATCGAGTAATTGCTGGAAAAAATTAGTCATGGACCACCTCCAGCTTCGGGCTTGAGTGTGAATGAGTTGAAGTGTTTTTCGGTTGAGGGCTGTGTTGTTGATAACCGTGCAACTGGGCGTAATAGCCTTGCAGTTGCAGCAACTCGTCATGGGGGCCTTGCTCTACGATCTGACCTTTATTCATCACAATAATGCGATTGCAAATCCGCACCGTACTTAGGCGGTGGGCGATGATAAATACGGTGCGGCCTTTGCAGATCTCGGCCATGTTGTCCTGAATAATCCGTTCCGATTCATAGTCCAGCGCACTGGTGGCTTCATCAAAAATCAGGATGCGTGGATTGGTTAAGAGTGCGCGTGCAATTGCCAAACGTTGGCGTTGGCCACCGGAGAGATTGCTGCCCTGCTCGCCGACCATGGTGTCGTAAGCTTCTGGGAGATCGACAATAAACTCATGGGCGCCCGCGAGTTTAGCAACGGCAACAAT
>DLHT01000001.1:0-1644 GCA_002483365.1 Cellvibrio sp. UBA7661 | reverse complement strand
TCTTGCAACACCACACCGATATTGCGCCGCAACCAGGCGGTATCCACCATCGCTAGATCGACACCATCCACCAATACCCTGCCGCTTTCCGGTAAATACAAACGCTGGATTAATTTGGTGAGCGTACTTTTGCCGGAACCGGAGCGACCGACAATGCCGATAATCTCGCCTGGTTTTACTTGCAGGTTAAAGCCGTCGAGAATTACCGGGCCATCGTGTCGATAGCGAAAACGCACATGCTCAAAGCTCACATCGCCGGCAATCGATGGCAAGGTGGAACGATTGGGGTTGTAGCCGGGTTCACGTGGGGTGTTGAGGATATCGCCTAAACGCTCAATGGAAATTCCCGCTTGTTGGAAGTCTTGCCAGAGTTGCACCAGTTTTAAAATCGGCCCGCTCACACGGCCTGCCAGCATATTAAAGGCAATCAATTCACCAACCGTAAGCTCACCACCAATCACCAGATGAGCACCCCACCAGATAATGCCAAGTGTCATTAATTTATTAATCAGGCCAGCGATTTGATTCGCCACATTGCCGAGATTTTGGCTGCGGAAAGACGCGCTGACATAATTGGCTAACTGGTCTTCCCACTTGCGTTGCATTTGCGGTTCTACCGCCATGGCTTTTACGGTTTGAACACCAGTAACGGATTCGGTGAGAAAGGCGGTATTGGCGGCGCCGTATTTGAATTTCTCATTCAGGCGATGACGCAGGATGGGGGTAATAAAAACAGACAGGAGGATGTAACAAGGGATAGTCGCAGCAACAACAAAAAATAAGGTGGAGCTGTAGTACCACATCACCAACAGGAACACGACGGTGAAACCCAGATCCAGAATTAACGTGAGCGCACTGCCGGTAATAAAATTGCGGATGGTATCCAGTTCATGCACACGCGCGACATTTTGTCCAACCTGTCGCGCTTCAAAATAACCCATGGGCAACGCCATTAAGTGATGGAATAAACGCGAACCCAATTCCACATCGACACGGCTGGTGGTGTGAGCCATGGTGTAACTGCGAATACCGCCGAGCAGTGCTTCAAAAATCGCAATCGCAAAAAACGCGAAGGCAATCACATCGAGTGTACTGAAACCGCGATGCACCAATACCTTATCCATCACCACCTGAAACAACAGTGGTGTAATCAAGCCAAATAATTGCAAAAAGAACGAGGCAATCAGCACTTCGCCAAACAGCTTCCGATATTTAATCAGTGAAGGAATAAACCAACTGATATCAAACTTTTGTTGCAGGCTTTCGCGGATACCGAGGCGACGACTGAGAAAAATCACTTCACCTGACCAGAGCGCATTAAATTCGTCTGCACTGACTGTTTTAGGTGTTTGCTCGCGTAAATCCTGCACCAGCACTTTCGTCGGCACGCCATCTTCTTCGGCAATGCGCGCAAGAATGATGTAATCACCGTCTTTGGTTTTGGCGATAGCGGGTAAGCTCGAACCGATTAATTTGGCGAGGGGGAAGGTAAAAAGTTTGGCTTTAAAGGTAAGCGCTTTGGCAGCGCGGAGGATTTCGGTGTTGCCAAGGGGTTGGCCGGGTATTGCGAATTGGTGGGAGATTTGTGCCGCATCAGCGGGCAACTGGTGGAATCCTGCAAGTGCTACCAAGCACTGTAAACCT
>DLHT01000009.1:16843-211451 GCA_002483365.1 Cellvibrio sp. UBA7661 | reverse complement strand
CCGCCTTATCACGGCGCACGCCAAGAGCGGACATTAACTTCCAACCTCAAAAGGTCTTGGCGTCACAAAACCATATCCCAGCTTTTCTACCTAAATTTAAAGTCTCTCTAATTACTTAACCTATACCGCGAGCTAATGCTGTTTCGACAGGAAACCGAGCAGTGATTTTATCGACTAATTTTCATCAATCCATTTAACGAAGTTAGACATGGTTTCTCTGCTAACCCCTTCTGCTAAGTTTTCAGTAATCTCGGATAGCTTTCTATTGCGAAGCGCGGCCCTCCAAGCTTCGTCGGCATCATACATAACGGCTGCAATCGCACAAAGACCTGAAAATTTTCTGTCGACCTTCACTAAACAGGGGTTGTTTCTCCGGATTTCATTGCATTTGAAAGTCTTCGTTCGTCCTTCTACGGCTTCTACTACATCCAAAAACGAAATTTCCTTAGGCGACTTCGCCAAGCTATAACCCCCGTAAGGGCCTGGCGTGGTTTTTACCATCCCTGCGTTAGATAGCAGCTGCAAGCATTTTGACAAATATTCTTTCGGAACACCGTGAAATTCTGCTAGTGAGCGAGAGCTCAGGAGTTTACCTGCTGGAGCGTTTGCTAAAATCATTACGCAATGAAGGGCCCACTCGACTTGATTACCCAAAATCATGAAAGGTTCGCTCTCTCAAGTCCCAATACTTTGTCGCGCTCGCCAGGAACCGATTTGAATGTCGCAGCGAAGCGATTGAAAAGATTTATAAATGCAATCTGCATATTTAAATCTACGATCTCCTGATCGCTAAAGTGCTGTTGCATTCTCTCAAATAGTTCATCGCGGACGGGACCTTGATTGATCAGGGTTACCGCCTTTGTCCATTCAAATGCTAGCTTTTCCCGTTCGCTAAAAAGCGGGGACTCTTGCCAAGTCGCCACATGGTAAATTCTCAATTCACGCTCACCCGCAATTTTAGCTTCTTTGCAGTGGATATCTACACAGAAAGCACAACCATTTAATTGAGAAGCGTAAATCTGAACTAGCCGCATTATGGTCTGATCCATAGAACTCTTCTTGCAGTATTGATCAATTCCACCCAAGTGCTGAAAGGCAGGCATAGCTAAAGAAAAATAGTTGAGTCTTTGCATTTTACAGGCTTCCTCTTGAATTGGATTTGGGTTGATGCTTAGTGGTCATAAAACCCACCTCACATTGCGGACAATTATTGTCCGCGATTAAGAAAACGTCAAGATAAATGTGCAGAGCTAATATCGCTTACTTTTGTGAAGACGGGATTTCTCTTTAACCTGGAAGATTAGGGCATTGGTGCACTTGCGTATTGATTTCGATGTGGTAGAGCTAGCAGGAGAATTAATAACAATCGGTCAACTGATCAAATAGATCAGTGATTGAAGTTACCGGGAATGAAGCTTGAGCTCCATCAGATCTGTGCTTTCGGACAATTGCGGAAGTTAATGATAGCTCTTGGCACACGACGAAAGATGTTTGAATAAAAATAAAGAGAGCAGTTTTCCACTGGTTACGATTTCGAGCATTGCGCAATAACCACCATTTGCTCTATTTCTTCTACGTAAGCTATGTAGCGTATTTCATTAGAGCGCCATCTATATGAAAGCATATTTCTATTTTTGTTTTTCAATCGATCCAAATAGATTTTGGGTATCAAATTAAGACATTTAAAACCAGCATCAAAATCACCTGCTACTTTTTTTACTGTAATCTCATTAATTAATTCATCAGCTAGTGATTGTGCAATAGTCTTGGTTGGATTCTGCGCGCGAGAACCAAAAAACGCTCCCAACTTATTATCGACCACATAAAGTGGTTTATTTTTGTTCTTTTCAGAGCCATGAATTCTTAACGATACCATTGCCTGCGTACAATCACTGCTCTCTATACTTACCGATAGCTTTAAGTCAATCGAGTTATCTATTTCTATATATACAGGAAGTCGTTTGTAACCACATTCCTCGCCAAATGAACTCAGTGAAAAAAACGATAAGAAAATACCTAATATAATTCCGACTTTCATAATTGATCCCTAAAAGACAAAACTATTTATTCAGATAACGACCAGGAGCAGAACTTAGCAATCTCGGTTTGCACCGCACTTTTTGCGTTACAGCTCGGATTTCACATAAGGGGTGCGACCAGTAAAGCGGGATTCACTATCGAACGAATAAACTTGCATAAAGTTATATTTATCACTAATTACAGGAAAAACAAATTGAAAGTATTCGGTTCGCTCACTCACGTGCCCATTTAATAGCTCAGCGTAAGGACAATCTTTATTTGACAGAGATATCCTATAATACTCATATGAAGCTCCATCTTTATTCTCAATTGGGTAATCCTGATCAGGAACAGTTTTTGCGATACCATGGTCAATAATTTTGTAATTTGCGCTACAAATGAATTTATTTTTTTCTGCTGTCCATTGAATCTCTGATTGCGTTACTTTAATCGTCCCATAAAGCCCAAGCGTGCGCTCACTTGTCACGCTGTAAACTCCCACTAGACTGTTTTCAGCCGAAGCATTAAAAGACAATATTCCTATTGAAATAAAAAATAAAATTCTCAATTCCTCCATGCCCCCCATGTAATTTAAAAATGATTTGGTGATTTTGCTAGATATTCCTCATTACACCGATTACCAAAGCCTGATTCTTTCCATTTAAAATAATTATTATGGTGTAATGATGACAACAACTATTGAAAAACCTTCACTTTCGGCCAATAGCGGACATTCTCTTGAATGAGTGCCCCCCAAACTAACATCCTTATCCATTTTCGCCGACTTATCGAAGATTTTTGTGCACAAGTTTTGTTTTAAAAATCAGCCAGCCCGTCTTTTTATCAGGGTCTTAACATATTCGTCTAATGCAGTTAAATCTCCCTCAACCTCCTGAATGTCGGGAGTATCAATACCAATTTCACTAGCTGAATCATGCCCATTGAGAAATGCACTGCATTTCGTCATGGCATCATTAATTAAAGCAATATCGTCAGGAGTTATATCATGCAAATAACGCAATCGGGTAGTTTGCACTCGTCTATCAAATCGTTGTACCACCTCGTATATTAATAACTCCTCTACAACACGCTCCCAGATCTCTCTCTTTTTACCATAAAATTTTTTAACGCCTTCGGAGTAATCATCTTTTGAGCCCGAGCTTAAAACTTTAAGCTTTTCCACATGTTGCCTCAAAACTTTAATTCTTTCCTTTGCTCTTAAAGTATCCCAAGGGGCTCTTTCCAAAACATGACCAGAATGAATTCCATGCTTTGTTAGAGCTCGCGTACAAATTACCGTTGTGTGCTCTTCAAGCAATTTCAAAAATATCAAGTCATGGGTAAAAACAATAACCTGCCTAATTTTTGATTCTTCAGCCAATCTTTTAGCAATTTTTCTTCTCCAATTATGGTCCAGAGAATTTACGGGATCGTCAAAAATGATAGCTGATTTTCTATGATCAGCACGAATTTCAGCGAAGAAACTTGCAAGTGCCAAGCATTTTTGTTCACCCTCACTTGCAATATCATCTAGCCCGACATTTTTTATGGCTTCAAAATTTACACTGAATAACTGACTTCCCTTTGAGCCACGCGTATTAACCTTCAATGGGTAATGAGAAAAACCCATTTGGCGCAGCTCATCCTGAAAAGCGTCACTCAATTCCTGTATCACTGTTTGCTGATTTATTTCAGTACTTAGTTTTGTTATTGTTTGGGTGTTAGTTTGATTAAGAATCGAATTTAAAGAATGTAAATCTATGACTCGATTAATTTCGTCTTTAAAATTCGATTTATACTCTTGAATCAACTTCCTATCTTCAATTTCAGAAATCTTGCTTGATAAACTCATAATTGAGTTAGCGATAGATTCGTCATCTATAAGTTCTTTATCTTGCCTTATTAGATGGTTTACTTTTTGGAAGATCCATTTTGGTGCCGTTAAATCCATTTCAATTTTATCGAAATTGGGACTATCTGAAACGAGAGATTCTCTCCTTTCTAACAATATCTTCACATAGTCACTGATTCCTTTTTTAAAACTAGGATTTAATTCATTTAACTCATCTATCACTGAATCATATTTAGAAAAGTCAAAGTCGAGCGCTTTCAAGAAGTCAATGTATTTTAAATATTCAGCCTTAGCTGCATCTGCTGATTTTTGTACAACTCCAGTTATGTAAGTGTGAATTTCTAACAATTTTTTTTGTGAACTGTCATTGATGTCCTGAAGGCAGAGCGGGCAATTATCGCCTTCCTTAGGTGGGAACTTTAAGGATGTATTGTCAATCCGGGTAAATTCCTCCGCAGCATCCCACATTTCCCTCCATAGACTGCCGCCTATTTTTTCGATGGGAAGGTTTGAAAGTGTTTGTGTACGAAGAAGCTCAGCAGCAGCATCCTTTTCCTTAAGGTCTTGATGCTTCACCTTTAACGAATTAAGTCTTTGTAGTTTGAATACCTTATGAATTTTCTTTAGATGCAGCTTAATCGGTTCTATTCTACGCCTTAAAGCTAATACATCTTTTTTAAGCTCAGCTACAGATTTCGATTGATAGGCTAACAGCTGAGTCTTTAATTCAATCAGGCTGTCTATTTCTTCTTGTGTTGCGCAATGAGCATCAACCAAATCAGGGGCAGTTAATATTGTAATTTGTGATAATGCTTTTCCGGCATTGGTATGCGCTTTTAATGCTGGAAGATTAATTGGCGTACTTAAGGAGGTTTTTTCTACCTCTACTTTTTTACTTATATGTGCACACACCTTAATTAGCGTATCCAAGAGACGCACACCTTCAGGTTTGCACTCGATAGTGCCTTCGTTTTTTATATAATGTGCAGCACAAGCAGAATCGAATACCCGAACCGATTTCAATTGCTCGGGAACATTTTTACCCTTTATCCAATGCAGTTCTGTATTGGAAGCGCCATTGATGGCGGCGTGAACTTTAGCTTCAGAGTCTCCCGAAGAATTTATAAATACATTGCTCTTAATCGTTGGCACTGCTCCTCTAATAAGACAAAGCTGCTTTAGTATTTTTGAGTAGCTAGATTTACCCGCTGCATTATCTCCATAGATAACAGTCATTCCTTGTGGCTCAAAGGCTAATGTTTCTCCTTCCTTTAAAGAGGCAACATTTTTTACTGAAGATATGGAGGTTATAGTTATAGTTTCTACCTCCTCTTCAAATCCAGTGCTCGAAAGATTCTTTTGGTAATCTGCGAATTCGTCACATTTTTCCAAAAGTCCAGCTTCCATTTTGGCTATGTCAAACAGAAAATCAGCTTCATTTTTTTGAAGATCACCTTTTTCGATAGCTAATCTTACACAATGTTTCCACCAGACGGGCTTGCCCTTTGCGTTAATAAAATTGATTATCTTCTCTATTGCTGTCATGCGTGCTCCATACTCATACTATTTCCGGCAATAATAGGTTTAAATTTTTTTGTTACATTATATGCTGCAATATTATTGATTTAAGGTGAAGTAAGACAATCAAATTTTATATCTCTTATATGTGATCACTAAATAATTTACTAATACGCCACAACTTAAGAATGTTACAAACAATTATCTATTAATATTTATTAAATCAACTTTTCTGCTTAATTTTAAAGCCTGTCTTGGGAAAATACTGACCTCGACTAAAAGCAGGAATTGAAGGCGGCTCAAATCGCTCGTTTTAAATGTCAACTAAAAAAAATATTATCACAGTTGCCTGTTATGTGTATTTTCCTCCCAATCCGTTCACAAAAATTTCTTTAGAAATTGCACGAATGAGACCTTCCTTAGTCTTCGAATTGTACGACAATAAATGCCAAACAAGATCTGTACCAAAATCCAAAAATACTGGCTTAGTTGACTGAGACCACTTTGCAAAAATTTTACCTCTACCACACCAGCGAAGTTTCCTTAGATACGCATCATTTGTATGATGAGTGTAAACGCTCATATTAAAATAAATTTTGTCGAATTCATTTTTACAGCCGTCAATTACCCAAATTAAATTGTTATAGAAAGCCTCTCTAATACGAGCTTCGTCTTCTTTAATAGAGTAGCTTTGAAATTCAATAGCGGTTTGGTTAATGTACACATCTGCAATATGTTTTTCTCCGCTCTCAGTCCGACGGAAGACCACTTCCTGCGTTATATCAGGGAAATAGCTTTTCCACTTGCGATGCCATTCACCTTCGTTTTCCCACCAGGGATCACAATGTTTTCGAGATTTGTGAGCCCAATGATGAATTTTGTAGCGCCCACACTTGGCTATCGTTTCACCTCCGCAGCACGGACATATCCCTTTTCCGTCTTTGAACGGTAACCGCCGTTCACTATTAATGATGGAGTACTTCACAATTCTTTCCTATAACGTTGTTACAAGCCATTGGTTTGATGACCTTGTTATGGTCGACTTCCTACGCTGACCATTCGTATGCAATGATCGCGTGCGCCAATAACGCACTGCATAACATTGAAGTTAAGGCTCGGAAATTTTGCAGGGTAGACCCATTCGCAAAAATTCAGATGATCTTGAAGAATCTTTCCAATAATATGCTCATAAAGAGCAACTCCATCAGCCAAGCTGATTGGATTGCCCGTAGATTTGTCAATTATGTGTGCGCCATATTTCTTTCTATATGCGTAAATTTTTCTTGTTTCAATTTCGGATTTTAATTTTCTCAGGTCCAGTTTTATTGCTTCAGGGAAGCTATTTATTTCTTTGTTGTAATGATCAAGCGCCTCCCACAACTTAGCCAAGGAGGCCAGCATTGACATTGCGCACATTCTCAAAAACCAGATGGTCTCATTTGTTGTATTGCCGGGATCTATTTCAAGAATGCACTCTCTCATTGATTTTGCAGAGATTGTTAAATCTTGAATTTGGTCATTCAGAACCCATTTGAAGAAATTCAGTTTCTGATCCATTCGCTATTCCATAACAATGTTATTAGATGGAAATTTTTCGTGATTCGCACCGGAATTTTCGGCATAAGTTTTAAAGGTTAATTAATATCACCATCCAATTGCGCGCCATTACTGGGTCTCAGTCGTTTAATCATTTACCGCTCAAATAGATTTTTATGGATTTAATTATCAAAAAGTAGATAGATCTGAAGGTTAACTTACTGCTGCGCTGCACCAACTTCCGCTTTGGGCACATTTCCGTCCTTCAATCTGTTGGGGTTCGCAAGCTCAGTCTGCGCGACCCGCCCCAACCTACGTGTATGACTTGCTGCGGAGTATAGGCCGATTAATGATCATAGGTATATTTGTGGAGCGCGGGAATTACAAGGCATTACTTCCCGCGCTTGGGTTAAATCTGATTGTTAATGTAGTGACTAAGTTTGTGTGCGAGCTTTAGGGCAAGCTGAAAACCACCACACTTCCTCCCGGTTTTGCTTTTGGATTTTTTCCGCCGCCTGCGCCGATGGCAATAAATTGTTTTCCGTTTACTGAATAGGTTGCGGGTGTTGCTATGCCTGCGGCGGGTAGGGTGGTTTGCCAGAGGAGTTTGCCGTTGTGTTTGTCGAATGCGCGGAATTGATTGTCGTAAACGGTGGCGGCAATAAATAACAAGCCGCCTTTGGTAACAACTGCGCCGCCATAATTTTCGCTGCCGGTATTTGTTAAACCTTGCGCAGCTAATTCAGGATATTCGCCAAAAGGTTGTGCCCACACATAGTCACCGGAATTGACGTTGATGGCGCTGAGTGTGCCCCAGGGTGGTGTGATGGCGGGGTAGCCTTCTTGATCCAGAAAGCGTGTGTATCCGCCGAATACATAGGGATCACCATCGGTAGAGGGATAATAAGGTGTGTCTTTTTTTGCTGCTTGTGCAGGGTCACCTTTTAAATAACCGATTACCGCAGCAACATCGGTGCTGGAAAGTTGTTTGGCAAAACCGGGCATTCTGCCGTTGCCATTTATAATTTGATGTTGCAATTGCGCTTCACTCAAACGCTCGCTCACCCCGACCAATGCCGGAAATTCTGGTGGGCTGCCTTTGCGCTCTATGCCGTGGCACACAGCACAATGATTTAAATAAATAGCTTCACCACTATTGCCCGCCAATACCGGTGGGCGCTCTTTGACTTTTAAAATCCACGCCATTTCATTGGCATTAACGTAGAGCATTCCGGTTTCCGGGTCATAGGCCGCGCCGCCCCATTCGGCACCGCCATCCATACCGGGAAATAAAATAGTGCCCTGTAGTGACGGCGGGTCAAACGGCCCGCGTGAACGCAAACCGGAAAATATTTTTTTCGCGGTTTCATGTGCTTCAGGTGTGCGCTTAGTTAATAAATCTTCAGTTAAATGCTGACGAGCAAATGGTTTGGGATGCAGGGGCATAATTTGCGATTGCGCAGACACTTCGCCGGGAATATCCGATGCAGGAGGGTTCACTTGCGTGAGTGGATACAAGGACTCGCCAGTTGTGCGATCCAAAATATAAATCACACCGGCCTTGGTCACTTGCGCAACTGCGGGAATTTTTTTGCCATCGCGCTCAACAGTAATAAGCGTCGGTGGTGTTGGCGGGTCTCTATCCCACAAATCATGTTTAACCAATTGGAAATGCCACAGGCGCTTGCCGGTGTTTGCATCGAGCGCCACCAGCGATGTTCCAAAAAGATTATCGCCAATGCGATCGCCACCATAAAAATCTTTATCGCCCATGCCCGCAGACGCGAGTGGTACAAATACAATTCCTGCTTCCGGATCGAGTGTTAAACCAGACCAAGCGTTTGCGCCTTTTGCGGTTTTCCATGCATCTTTCGGCCAGGTTTCATAACCAAACTCGCCGGGGTGGGGAATGGTATGGAATATCCACTGTTGTGCGCCGGTGCGCACATTGTAAGCGCGAATATGCCCCGGCGTATTGCCGGTAGAACCCATGACGATGAGATTTTTATAAACCACGCCCGGCGATACATTGCCCACGTTGACGCTATCCGGTTCCCGCCCCAAACCTTCGCGCAAATCAATTTTGCCATCGCGACCAAAGCTTTTGATTAATTCACCCGTCTGTGCATTTACCGCCATTAAAAAACCGCGAAAGGTAAATAGAATGCGTTGGTCATCGCCTGCTTGCCAATAAGAAACGCCGCGCAAACGCTGCTTGGTATTGACTGCCTCGCCAAATGCCGGATCAAAAACCCACTGCTGCTCACCGGTTGCTGCATCCAAACAAAACAAGCGGCCTTTGGGTGAAACAAAATAAAAATGGCCATCAATAATCAGCGGATTACTTTGCATATCCGACTGGCTTCCACCTTCACCAAAGGCATCACCCGAATCAAACGTCCAGGCGACTTTTAAATCCTGCACATTATTTTTATTGATTTGATCGAGAATTGAATAATGCGTACCGTGAGGGTTGCCGTGGTACCAAGGCCAATCCGTATCGGAACGCCCGCAGGCGGACAGCAGCGCGCTGCTGATTAATGCGAAAGTGGTGTATCGAATACAGAGAAGAGATATGCGCATAGTGAAACCTACACTGGTTTTATTATTGTGATAAAAGATTCCCCGCAATCCGTTGCACTCCTTGCGGGCTACGGGATTTGTTCGTAGGTGATGACGCGATTACGGCCGGATGCTTTGGCCAGTCTCACTCTAAAGCTACTGTGCTTGAACAATTAGCATGCCTTGTGTGATTAACTTGTCGCCATAATATACATTTTTATCCTATGGCTGGCAGTATTCCGCAGGTGAAAAAAACGGCAACAAATCACAGGAATAAATTATGGAAGCTGTGCAATTATTCGGGGCCAGTGTGCCGGTGGTGCCGCTGTTGTTATTGGCGGCAGGGGTGCTTGTAGCGTTGTTGGGCAAATTGCTGCGCGCGCCGTTTGATGTGAGCGACGATTTTTTAAAACTGGTGCTGGCAAGTGTAGTCGCGGGCCGTGTGGTGTTTGTGCTGCTGCACCTGGATGTCTATCGCGATAACGCCTGGGCCGTGTTGGATATTCGTGATCGTGGTGTGGATATTTACGCGGCGCTGCTAACGGCGTTTGTGTATTTCGCATGGCTGGTTTATCGGCGCCCTGCGCAGCGCAAGTGGTTGTTGCAAATACTCTTGCCGGTCGCGCTATTAACCGGTGGCAGTTATGTGTTGTTAAAAACTTATTTGCGCCCGCCATCACTCTGGCCGGTGTTAACTTTTACAACCTTGGAAAATGAAACCCGCGCGTCACAAACCGTCAGTTTACAAACCGATGCGCGGCGCGAATTTACGCTGGTAAATTTGTGGGCGACCTGGTGCCCGCCCTGTCACCGCGAAATGCCGGTATTAGCGGCAGCGCAACAGGATTTTCCGCAGGGGCGATTTATTTTGCTGAATCAAGGTGAATCGGCTGAGGTGGTGCGTGATTATTTAGAAAAAAATAATTTGCAGTTTGAACATGTCTGGTTGGATGCACAAAGTCAATTCAGTCAATTTACGGGCAACCGCGGTTTGCCGCTGACGCTGATTTATGACAAGCAGGGCAACTTAGTCGATGGTCATGTGGGGCAGTTGTCGCGCGCGACCTTGATGCAAAAATTAAATGGCTTTACGTCTGAATAATAAGCGGGTGCTTAACATTTTTAATTTAATCTCCCCCAGCCCCTCTTTTCCAAAGAGGGGAGCTAAGCTCTTCTTTGTTAGAGAGAGTCAAACTCCTCTTTTTGTAACAGCACCTCCCTTTGTACCAGCACCTCCCTTTGTACCAGCACCTCCCTTTGTAAAAGGGAGGTGGGGATTCATTCAATAACAACAAAAAATTATTCCGTGCGATAGCGCTCCAACCAATGTGCGTAGGATGCAGGTAAAACCCAGGCAGATTTTTCTACGCCCAGTTCTTTCGCCGCAAAATAAGGCCAGTGTGGATTGGCCAAATGCGGGCGACCAATCATTACCAAGTCCAATTGTTGATTGGCGATGGCCTGCTCTGCTAATTGCGGTGTGCTAAAACCCCAGGCGGATGCGACAGGAATGTCGGCCTGATTGCGCACTTGTTCAGCGATGGGCGCGAGAAATGCCGGTGCCCAGGGGATATTCGCATCAGGTGTGGAGAAGCCGATGCTGACGCTCAACATATCCAAACCATTGTTGCGCAATTGTTGGGTGAGTTGGATGGATTCAGCGAGGGTTTGTTCATCGCGGCCATCGTATTCAATCACCCCAAAACGGGCGGTGAGCGGTAAATTTTGCGGCCAGACGGCGCGCACGGCAGCGAAGGTTTCCAATAAAAACCGGCTGCGGTTTTCCAAGCTGCCGCCGTATTCATCGGTGCGTTGGTTGGCGTGGGCGGAGAAAAAACTCTGCGCCAAATAACCGTGGGCAAAATGTAATTCCAGCCATTCAAAACCAGCGGCGCGGGCGCGCTGTGCGGCAGCGGCAAAATCGGCGGTCACGCGTTTGATATCGGCGATGGACATTTCCTGCGGGACTTTTTCCAAGCCATCACCAAAGGCGATAGCGGAGGGGGAAATGGTTTGCCAGCCGCGTGCATCGCCTTCGGCAATATGGTCGTCACCTTCCCAAGGGCGATTGGCGCTGGCTTTGCGCCCGGCGTGGGCGATTTGAATGCCCGGTACGGCGCCGGCTTTTTTAATCGCACTGGCAATTTGTGCCAGGCCTATGGCGTGTTCGTCGCTCCACAGGCCCAAACAGTTGGGGGAGATGCGGCCTTCCGGCGCTACGGCGGTTGCCTCTACTATCACCAAACCGGCACCACCGCGCGCAATGCTGCTGTAGTGGGTCAGGTGCCAGTCGTTGCTAAAACCATCGGTGGCCATGTATTGGCACATGGGCGGCACGGCGATGCGGTTGCGCAGTTCAACATCTTTGAGTTTAAAACGGCTAAAAAGAGCGGACATATATCCTCCAGACGGGATCATTACCCTGAGGTGCAGGGTTTGGCGCCTAGAGTAAGGCCTGCTGAGATATAAAAATAATCAGCTTTTGTTATCTGGTTTATAAGCTGCACTTATGACAGCTAGGGCGCGATAAACAGCTCAAACAGCAACTCGCGAATCCAGCGGTGAGCCGGGTTTTGATGGGTGCGCTCATGCCAGGCGGCGATTTTGGTAAAACCCTCCACGGGGATAGGCGTTGGTTGGGTGACCAGCCCGTCCAAGCTGTCCACCAAGCGTTTGGGCACTACCGCAATCATGTCGCTGGCGCGCAGTATGCTCGCCATCACCAGAAAGGATTTGACCGACAGCATCACCTGCCGCGAGCGGCCAATACGCGCTAGTGCTTCGTCGGTCACACCGATAAAACCGCCGCCAGTGTAGGAAAATAAAGCGTGTTCCAGAGTGCAAAATTCATCGAGGCTAAGCGGCTGTTGGGCGTTGGGGTGATCGCTGCGCATCACACACACATAGTCCTCATCGTACAGGCGGCGCGCGTGTAATTCCGCCGGGCAATTGGGCGGCGTGAGCAGCGCCAGATCAATTTCGCCGCGCTCCAGTTGCTGTGGGAGCAGTTGGTTTTCGATGGGCAATAGCGCTACGCGAATCTGCGGCGCGCGTTTTTTTAGCTCCACCAAAAAGGGTACGGCAATCGCCTGCAGCGCGTAATCGGTGGCGGCGATGGTGAGTGTGAGGCTCGCACTGCGCGGATCAAATTCTGCCGGCTGTAACAGAGTGGTAATCTCGGCCAATACTTTTTTAACTGGCAGTGCCAAATCCAGCGCGCGCTGGGTGGGCACTATGCCGCGCTGCGAGCGCACAAACAGCGGGTCGTTAAAACTTTCCCGCAAGCGGGTGAGCATGCCGCTCATTGCCGGTTGGGTGAGCGACAACCGCGCCGCCGCGCGCGTTACGTTGCGCTCATCCAATAAGGCATCCAGGGCTTTTAATAAATTCAGATCGACGGTTTTGATATCGCGCATATTGCTTGGGCTCGCGGGTGAAATACCTGTGTCCAGCCTAAAGCTTTCTGCCAGTGAAGTGAAACCGATAATGCATCGCTACACTTTTAACGGGAGTTGATATCCCTTGTCGCGGAAAAGAGTCAGTGCTGCAGCAACAACGTTTTTATCATAGAGTGTGCCCGCATTTTGCTCCACTTCTGCCAGTGCTTTATCAAGTCCAAGTGCATGCCGGTAAGGTCTGGATGTCGCCATGGATTCGATCACATCGGCTACGGCAATAATTCTGGCTTCCAATACAATTTCATCACCTTTTAATCCATTTGGATAACCAGTGCCGTCAACACGTTCATGATGTTGGTGTGCGACATCGGCAATTGGCCACGGGAAATCAACATTTTTTAAAATGTTATAACCATTACTGGGGTGCGTTTGAAGAATGCTGTATTCCGCGCGCGATAAACGCGTTGGCTTGGTTAAATATTCAGATGGAATACTAATTTTACCAATGTCATGTACCAAACCAGCAATTCGTAAACCGTATTGCACGTCGGTCGTTATCCAATCCCATTTCTTCAGCAATTTTTGCGGCAATATCACCCACTCGCGATTCATGACCCGCTGTGTAAGGATCGCGCATTTCAACCATGCTTGAGATGGAATAGATGGTACCTAAAAAGGTTTTTTCCAAACGGGTTGAATAGTCCAGAATTTGTTGCTGCGCGTGTTCTTCGCCACTAACATCATGCCATGCGCCGACAAAGCGTGGCGGGGATGTATTTTCAACTGCGCGTAGCTCATCGTGAATATAAATGTATGAGCCGTCAGCATGTTTAAACCGGTAATACTGATCGCCACCACCATGGCTAATCATGTGTCGCACAGTTTCTATTGCGCGTAATTTGTCATGGGGATGTAAACAAGAATGCCACCAGTTTGGCTCAAAGACTTTATTGGTTGGATAACCCAACATACGCGCAACGTTATCGCTTACCCATATGAATTGTGTATGCCGTTCATGTTCTTCTATGGCATAAGTCACGAGTGAAATAGATTGAAAAAATACTGGAATTTTATTGAGAAATAACTGATCAACATTTTCCGCAACAACTGCTTTTTTTTCTGTTGCATCGAGCTTCATCAAAAGAGCATAAAGCAGTATCGACATGATGAGAATAAAGCCAATACCTTTCGCGATGGAGATATTAAATGAGGTTGTTAAATCGCCAATAAGATGACCTAATAACCAGTCACTACCCACAATCCACAGAACACCGACCAACGCGTAAATCAATACCAACGCTCGGTATTTGCGCTTGTTCATACCGTTACCACTCCAATGAATATTTTCAGATACAGATTAAATCGAGGAGCCATAGTTATATGGCATTAATGAGGTGTGCAGAATAAAAAAAGAATTTTTGAACTGGAGTGCATTATAAACCTTAAAGATAAATCGCAGGGCATTAATTGCCTGCTATTTTTCTTAAGGAAACGCTGATTTTGGATGCTTAATAAGCAATATCTATGGAAGCGATAGTTAAAAATATGTGTATATAACTACAATTTTATTTTTCTTTGCAAATCAAAGATAAAAGGAAATACAAATACAGTTTGAGTAAAAAAAGATTAAATACGCTTGGCTTTCGCCAAGTAAACACTCCCTGTTGCAATCAATGCAGCCCCAACACCATAAAAAGCAACTTGTCCAGAAAATACCGCCGCCAGGAAAAACAAGCAGCCCGCTGCGATAAAACAATAACCGCTGAGTTTCAACCCTTTTTTATTTAACATGATGCGCTCCGTTTAATTCTTTAATATACAGGTTGTAGATATTTTTAAGTTCGTGTTTAAGTTCTTTTTCTGTGTTCTGGGTGGCCTTCAATGCTCTATTTATTTCCGGCAAGTCTTGATACCAATTTTTGGTAATGACCAAAAGAATAGCGTCTGAAAACGAGCCTTTCTGCGCATCTGAAAATGTTGTGTTATCTGCATGGCTACAAAAATTGACTATTAAGCCAATAGCAGCTCCTATTCTAATCTCTGCAGGAAAATGTCGATCCATATAATCCAATGGGTTAAAATTTACAAATTCAACTATCGGGTCACCAAAGTTGCCCGAATAATTGTTTATCTCACAGTAAATATTTTGGATTGATTTAATGACTTCCATCTTGATCTCAATGCTGAAATTATTGATGCTCAAAAGCTTGAATATATGATCCACATGTTGCTCATTCAATAGAATACAAATCTATTGCAAGGATAATGCTCAAAAATGGAAGTTGGCAATGTAACATCTTACGAGTGACAAGGGTGTTTTTGACACCAGATGGAGCATTTTCGCGAAAGTCGTTTTTTATATCTTCACGCTTTACTATTTACATGAAGTGAATGAAAGCGTTTTTTCTTAATGTTGTATTTAATATTAAAAAAACATCCTCCAATCACACACCTTATCTGTTGCGCTTCGCAAGCTCACCAGTAACCTAGGGTTATTGCATTGATGGGGGTGCGTATGTCCCGCAAAGCCAACTCAGTGATTGAAGCATAAATGAGCTAAATAAAAAATATGCCGCTGCAATGTAATTACTGCCCATTACAACCGTAAAGAATTAATAAGCCGCGGGTTTGTCAAAGCCACATGTTTGAATTGGCCTTAAAATAAGACGATTGTAAATAGGGCGATTGAATATTGTGAGAGGTGTTTATGGCTGTTGAATTTTCTTTGCTGGAACTTGCGGCGGTGCGGGTTGATGAAACGCCTTGCGATACGTTTGTGCATTCGGTGGCTTATGCGCAGGCGGCGGATGTGTTGGGGTTTAAGCGGTTTTGGTTGGCAGAGCACCATAATATGCAAGGGATCGCGAGTTCGGCGACAGCGGTGTTGATTGGGCATATTGCGGGTAAAACGCAGCAGCTGCGTGTGGGTTCCGGCGGGATTATGTTGCCCAACCATTCACCACTGGTAGTGGCTGAACAATTCGGCACGCTTGCATCGCTTTATGGTGACCGGATTGATTTGGGTTTGGGGCGCGCTCCGGGCACTGACCCTGTCACTAGCCGTGCATTAAAACGCGATGATTCTGCGGCAGAAAATTTCGCGCAGGAAGTGCAGGTGATCCAGCAATTGTTGGCACCGAGCCAACCACACCAGCGGTTGCGCGCAGTGCCGGGTGAGGGTACACAAGTGCCCATTTGGATTTTAGGTTCCAGCCTTTATAGCGCGGGTTTGGCTGCACAATTAGGTTTGCCTTATTCATTCGCGGGGCATTTTGCGCCAGCACATATGCGCGCTGCACTTAAGCGTTATCGCGCAGAGTTCCAACCATCGCCCTATTTGGATAAACCCTATTTTATGTTGGGCTTGCCGGTGGTGTGGGGCGAGACATCTGCACAGGCTGCATTTAATGCGACCACAAGTTTTCAGCGTATTACGGCGTTATTTCGCGGTGAACCTTTGTGGTTGTGCCCGCCTAAACCGGTTGAGCAACTTGATTGGTCGATTGGGGAAAAATATAGCGTGCAAGAATTTTTGGCCCTGGCGCAAGTGGGTGATGAGTTGGAAATTCTGGATGGTTTGCAACAACTGCGCGATGAGCTCGCAGTCGATGAATTTATGTTTACGATTGACGTGTATGACCGCGACCTGCGTATTCAAACTTTATCGACATTGGCGCGGATAAAAGAGCATCTCCGTTAACATGACTCTGCTGCTTTGCGCCGGTTAAATCTCGCCGGTGCGTGCAATGCTATACTCGCTTCGCAACAATCCAAATTATAAAAACGGCAAACACAGCTCTAACAATAAAAGGTCATTTATGAACACAACTCTATTACGTCAGTTGGCGACTGGCGTGCTTTTTCTATGCACCAATCTTTGGGTTACGTCGTTAGCGGCGCAAACGGTGGTTAAGATCAATGATGCCGCCGATGGCAATGGCCGCTATGCCATGCAAATGGTGAACTTGGCGCTCAGTAAAATCGATACGCAGTACCACCTGGAATTGACCAGCGATCAGGTTACCCAAGCGCGCAATATTGATGATGTCGCCAATGGCATTATGGATTTACTCTGGGCCGCTACCAATCAGGACATGGAAAACAAGTTGTTGCCGATACGCATTCCTTTATTCAAAGGTCTGCTCGGGCACCGTATTTTTATTATCAACCCTGCCTCCCAAGCCCGTTTTGATCAGGTGAAAACCTTTGAAGACTTAAAGCAATTCAGCTTTGGGCAGGGCACTACCTGGGCGGATTCCGACATTTTGGCGAGCAACGGGTTGAAGGTGATCCGCGCCAATAAATACCAAAACCTGTTTTACATGGTGGATGGCGGCCGTTTTGATGCTTTCCCACGCGGGGTGCAAGAGCCTTGGGCGGAGCTGGAAGCCAATGCCAAGCTGCCATTGGCGGTAGAAAAGCACATCATGTTGGTGTACCGCATGCCGTTTTATCTATTCACCAATAAAAAGAACACTCGCTTGGCGGCGGATTTGGAGTTGGGGTTAAACCGGGCGATTGCCGATGGCAGTTTTGAACAGGTATTCCTGAACGACCCTATGGTGCAGTCGGTATTGGATAAGGCCAATTTGCCGGGGCGTTTGGTGTTCCACCTGGATAACCCGACCCTGCCTAAAGAGACACCCCTGGATCGCGCCGAGTTGTGGTTGGACATCAATAGTCTGGGCAAACCAGCGGTTGTTGCCCCCGAGTAAGCGTCTGCATTCGTATTCATTGTTTTGTCGATGGTGTCACAAAAAGTGGCGTGATAATTTTCCGTTGGTTTTTTAAGCAAACAAATAATCATAAATATCAACCACAACCTGACGGAAACGTATATGCGCTACTCTCTCATCATCGCTGGGGGCTTATCGCTGCTCAGCTCGTTTACCCACGCCTATAGCATCAGCAATTTGTATGATGCCAGTACCAACGGCACTGGCTGGGCGGACGAGACGGCAAGCTCCCATATCATCGCCACACCCGGAGCAACGCCCGGCACCAATGAGTGGTTTTCCCGTTATACCCTGGGTAACGGCGATGACGCATTCAATATCAATGCCGATATTCTCGGCCAGTTTAAAAACGCTCCGCTGCAAAACACCACCGGTGCCAGTTTGGCGGCAGTTTCCGATTCGGTGCGGGTGACTTTCCTTGGCACCGGTGCGGCGCGCAATTCGGTGTTGTTCCTTGCCCAACAAGGCAATGAGTTGCTCGATACCACCGCCTTCTGGAACCCGGTATATGCCAGCGGCGGCACCAATAACCTGGCCAGCTATAACCCGGTGAACGACAGCAGCCGCCTGTTTGAAACCCGTGGCGGCTGTGAATACGCCCAAGCCAAAGCGGGCAATAGTTGCGTGCCGGATAATCTGGGGCAGTCGCGGGTGATCTCCGGTTTGGCAGCGGGCGACAGTCTGGTGTTTGGTTTGCAAGCTTTGGTGCTGCACTACAACAGTGACAATATCCATTACCCCAATACCAATTACTTTTTCAGTGGCGATGCAGCCAACAACCGCGACAGCCGCGGCTGGAATGATGGGCAGGTGCATACCAAGGTGTTAAATCTGGGAAGTAACCGCTATCTGGTCGGTTTTGAGGATATCTGGGGCGGTGGCGACCGCGACTTCAATGACAACATCTTCCTGTTTGAAGGTGTTATTACTGATATCCCCATCCCGCCTTTGGTTCCGGTCAGTGAGCCATCCAGCTTGCCGCTGCTGGGCATGTTGTTAGCGGGACTTTTATGGCACCGCCGCAGGCATCAACAATAACCGGCGATTCATCCGTCAGTGCCAGTATTGGCACTGACGTGCGTTGTCCTGGTTCTGCATGACTCCCTTCTTTATATAGTTCTGTTTGGTTTTCACTCCCTGTTTTCGTTATTCCTGTCTTTCCTTCGGTCATCGCATCGGCGTGTTTGTGCCTGCCTTTTAGTGAATTTAGGTTATGGTGATAGGTGACTTATGGTTCATTTGACTTTATTGTGTCAGTGTTTCCATCGGCGTGCCCAGATACTGCAAACGAAAGCGTGCCGATATAGGGATATTTTTGCCTTGCGCTATTGGCGCTTTAGGTAAACAGCGCAAAGTGGTGCGCTGGAAACGAATTTCTATAGATAAAATCGCCATGAGATCTCTTCAGCCGGAAGTGAATACATTCCTGAATGAAGGGTTGGGGAGACAATAACAAATAATGAGAAAACACTATGACGGCTACAGGCAAGCAAATCGATGGAACCTTGATGGATATCAGTGAAGATTCCGAACGTAAATACCGCGCCCCGGCC
The DNA here is from genome assembly GCA_002483365.1 of Cellvibrio sp. UBA7661. Lineage (GTDB taxonomy): Bacteria > Pseudomonadota > Gammaproteobacteria > Pseudomonadales > Cellvibrionaceae > Cellvibrio. Next base: position 192,277 of record DLHT01000009.1, on the reverse strand, counting down.
TTGGAGAAAGGGTTGGATATTCTGGAGTTGCTGGCGCGCAACTCATCTCCTATGACGACATCGCAAATGGCCGTTGCCCTTGGGCGCTCGGTCAGCGAGCTGTTCCGTATGGTGCTGGCGTTGGAGTATCGCGGGTTTATTACCCAGATGCCTGATGGGCGCGATGGTTACATGCTCACCAATAAGCTGTTCACCTTGGGTATCTCCCAGGGGACAGCCAAAACCCTGTTGGAAATTGCGTTGCCGGTGATGAAAGAGCTGACCCGCGAGCTGGGGCAGTCCTGCCATTTGGTGGTGCCTTCCGGTGACCAGATAGTGGTGGTTGCCCGTCTTGAAAGCCCGATGGACCTTGGGTTTTCGGTGCGTGTTGGCTACCGTCGCCGGTTGATTGATACCAATTCGGGTGCGCTTCTGTACGGCTTTGCCTCGCCGGATGTGCAAGCAGGCTGGTTGCCCTTGCTGTCGGCTACGGTTGATTTGGAGCGGATCGAACGCTTTTTGGCCAAGGCGCGCAAAGGGGTAGAGCAGGGCTACATCCAGCTTGCCAGCGATTTTGTGGACGGAGTGACCGACTTTTGTGTTCCGATTGTGGGTGTGCATGGTGCATCTGCAGTGATGATTATCCCGTTCATCCACATCAAGTCACAGTCAATCACCGCTGAGCGGGTACTGGAGCGGTTGCTTCAGGCGGCGGAAAAAATCTCCCAGGGCTTGGTGGATTAACCTGTCAGCAGGGCGGTTTTGGCCCTGCAATGGATTCCCGAAAAACGGCTTTAGCGGCCGTTTTTTATGGCTTTAAAGCCAAAAAGTCTTATTAACTATATGTAAATATATATGATATTTAAGTAAAGTCAGTTTTATCTGCAATCGCAATTTTAACGATAAAAACGAATTGTCAGGGAATCACCCACAAGACAGAGAATCACCCACAAGAAGAGTTATTTACCACTACAGAGACAACGCCCATGAACAGACTCCATCGGTTGGCCGGTATCGGCCTGATTGCCGCGGCGCTTATGGCTGGCCACACGCCTGTGTTGGCAGAGCAGAACACCAATATCAAACTCTGGCCAAAGGCCGAAGCGCCCATTAAAGACTCGGCGGAATTTAATGCAAAGCTCGAATCGATTTTGCAAAAAATGACGCTTGAAGAAAAAGTCGGGCAGATCATGCAGGCGGAAATCCAAACCGTGACGCCCGAGGATATTAAAAAATATCACCTGGGTTCGGTATTAAATGGCGGTGGCTCCATGCCCAACCGTATCGACAATGCCAAGCCAAGTGATTGGGTGGAATTTCTGGATGCGCTCTACATCGCCTCCATGGATACCAGCGTTGGCAAACAAGCCATTCCGATTTTCTGGGGCACCGATGCCGTTCACGGCCACAACAATTTAACCGGCGCAACACTGTTCCCGCACAACATGGGCTTGGGCGCAATGCACAATCCCGATTTGATTCGTCAAATTGGTGCGGCCACGGCCAAGGAAGTACGTGCAACCGGCACCGAGTGGGTGTTCGCGCCCACACTCGCGGTTGCGCAAAATGACCGCTGGGGGCGCACTTACGAAAGTTATTCGGAAGATCCCAAACTGGTTGCCGAATATGCAACGGCGATGGTGGAAGGCTTGCAAGGCAAAGTGAATAGCGCGGAATTTTTAGCGGGTGACCGCGTGATTGCTACCGCAAAACATTTCCTTGCCGACGGCGGCACCGATGGTGGCGATGATCAGGGCAACGCGCGCATTTCCGAAAAAGAATTAATAAAAATTCACAACGCCGGTTATATGCCCGCACTCAATGCGGGTGTGCAAACGGTGATGGCCAGTTTCAGCGAATGGAACGGCGAGAAAATGCACGGCAATAAATATTTGCTCACCGATGTATTAAAAAATCGCATGGGTTTTGATGGTCTTGTTGTCGGCGACTGGAATGGCCATGGGCAGGTACCGGGTTGCACGAATGATTCCTGCGCGCAGGCCATCAATGCCGGTATTGATTTGCTGATGGTGACGCATGATTGGAAAGCGATGATCGACAACACGCTCAAGCAAGTGAAATCCGGCGAAATTTCCCAAGCGCGTTTGGATGATGCTGTGCGTAGAATTCTGCGCGTGAAAATGCGCGCGAATTTGTGGGATAAAAAACCGTCCGAGCGCGCTTATGCGGGCGATGCATCGGTCGTGGGCAGTGCAGAGCATCGCGCGATTGCCCGCCAAGCAGTGCGCGAAAGTTTGGTGCTGTTAAAAAACAACAACAAGGTGTTGCCGATTAACCCAACCAAAACCATTTTGGTGGCGGGCGATGGCGCAGACAATATTGGTAAACAAGCTGGTGGTTGGAGCCTGTGGTGGCAAGGTGTTGCCGATGCCAAAGAAAATTTCCGTTTCCCCGGTGCGACTTCTATTTATGCCGGTATTAAATCCGCAGTCGATGCAGCAGGCGGAAAAACCACTTTATCAGTCGATGGAACATTTACCCAAAAACCGGATGTGGCCATAGTAGTATTTGGTGAAAATCCTTACGCCGAAGGCAGCGGCGATCGCGATACATTGGAATTCGAACCCGCTAACAAAAAGAGTCTCGCACTGCTGAAAAAATTGCAGACGCAAAATATTCCGGTGGTATCGGTATTTTTATCAGGCCGCCCAATGTGGGTGAATCCGGAATTAAACGCATCTGATGCATTTGTGGCGGCATGGCTTCCCGGTTCGGAAGGTGCAGGTGTGGCGGATGTATTAATTGCAAAAGCCGATGGCAAACCCAATGCGGATTTTACCGGCAAGCTGTCATTCTCCTGGCCAAAATTGCCACTGCAAGATGTGCTCAATAAACATCATAAAAAATATGATCCGCTGTTTAAATTAGGCTACGGTCTGAGTTATCAGTCTGGCAAATCCAACTTGAAAACCCTGCCGGAAAACGTAGCAGGCGTTGCCAGTGGCGAGCCGCAAAATATTAATTTATATGTGCGTCGCCCACTGGAGCCGTGGCATATCTTTATTGAAAATTACGAGCGCCAACAAATTTTAAGTGGTGCCTTTGCAGCACTGCCAAAAGGCGATGTAAAAGTACAAACCGCCGATAAAGACGTGCAGGAAGACGCCTTGGTCTTTACCTGGAAAGACACCTGGCGCGCAGGTATGACGTTGGAATCCGGTGAGCCGTTAAATGTATCGGTTCACATGAACACCGGCGTGTTGGCATTGGATTTAAAAATTAATGAGCTGGCCAAAGGCGGCGTGTCTTTCAAAATGGAATGCCAAAAAGAAGGCTGTGACCGCGTGGTGCCGTTCACTATGGCCGCGCGCGAATTAATTGGCAAAGGCTGGCAAAAAATTTATGTACCGCTGAGCTGCTTTAAACAAGAGAGCGATAACTTCAGTGCGACCACTATGCCATTTGCCTTGGAAGTGGGTGGTGCAGGTGAAGTGGCGGTTGCCAATGTGCAATTGCTTATCCAAACACCGAAAGATGTCACCTTGGCGAGCTGCCCGGATTACAAAACCGTATCGGTTACGCCCGGCATGTTAAATGAGTGGTGGTCAATTGATTGGTGGTTGCCGCGTCACGAACAAAAATTGGCTGACGCCAAAGCGATTAAAGCTAATGGCGGAAAAATTGATTTGCTGTTTATCGGTGACTCTATTACCCAAGGCTGGGAAAAAGAAGGCGCAACTGTGTGGCAACAGCACTACGCCAAACGCAACGCTTTTGCGATTGGCTTTGGCGGCGACCGCACTGAAAATGTGCTCTGGCGTTTGCAGCACGGCGCAGTAGAGAATATGTCGCCCAAGCTAGTGGTCATGATGATCGGCACCAACAACACCGGCCATCGCCAGGAAAACCCGGCTACGACTGCCGCCGGTATTAAAAATTTGTTGGGCGAACTACAGCAGCGTTTGCCTGAGTCAAAAATTTTATTGTTGGCCGTGTTCCCGCGCGACGAAAAACCTGACGGTCATTTACGCCAAATCAATAACGGTGTGAATGCGATTATCAAAAATTATGCGGACAACAAAAAGATCTTCTTTGCCGACATCAACTCTGTGTTCTTAACTAAAGACGGGGTTCTGCCAAAAGAGATCATGCCGGATTTGTTGCATCCCAACGAAAAAGGTTATGCACTCTGGGCAGAAGCACTTGAGCCACATTTGCAAAAACTGCTCAAGTGAGATTGCTTAAAACATTGATATTGATTTAAACATACAGATCGGCGCTTTGTGCGCCGATTTTTTTTACGGAGCATGCATGTGATTAGAATCCTGACATTTACCCTGCTGTTACTCTGCATCAATATCCATGCAGTTGCCGATCAACCTCACCGCCTTTGGTATAACCAGCCCGCCAGCGTGTGGGAGGAAGCACTGCCGTTGGGCAACGGGCGCTTGGGTGCAATGGTGTATGGCAATCCCGCCAATGACAGCATCCAATTAAATGAAAATACGTTTTGGGCGGGTGGCCCTCATAACAATCTCAATCCTGCTGCGTTGCAGGCATTACCGGAAATTCGCCGTTTGATTGCGGCAGGCGAACACAAAGCAGCGGAGGCGCTTGCGGCAAAAACAATTACCAGCCAGGGTGCTCATGGCATGCCTTACCAAACCGCCGGGAATTTGCACTTGGAATTTCCTGCGCATCAACACTACAGCCATTATTACCGCGAGCTGGATATTAGCAGCGCGGTTGTGACTACGCGCTATCAAGTGAACGATGTTGTGTTTACCCGCGAAGTATTCAGTTCGTTTGTGGATCAGGTGGTAGTGGTAAAATTAAGCGCGAGTAAACCTGCGCAGCTAAATTTCAGTGCACACTTAACACATCCTTCCCATCCTGTTTTTACGCAAGAAAATGCCAATACTCTTGCGATGCAGGTGCAGTCATCTGATCACGAAGGCATTAAAGGGCAAGTCAAACTGGCATCGCTCATGAATGTTAGTGCACATGGTGGAACCATTGTTCAGCGCGATCAGCGTATCGAGGTCAGTAATGCAGACTCTGCGATTATCCTGATTTCGATGGCGACCAATTTTGTAAAGTATAACGATATCAGTGCAAATGCGATGGCGCGTGCACGTGGCTTTTTAGCGCAGGCAGCATCACAGTTTGATAATAATCAATATGCTGCCCGCAAACAGGTGCACAGCCATTTTTATCAACAGTATTTTAATCGCGTCAGTCTTGATTTGGGTAAGAGTGCATTCGCCAATGAAAGCACTGACCAACGCATCCATTTATTTGCAACGCGTTATGATCCGGAATTGGCGGCGCTGTATTTTCAGTTTGGTCGTTACTTATTAATTTCATCATCACAACCCGGTGGCCAACCTGCGAATTTGCAAGGCTTATGGAATCATCGGCAAGATCCGCCGTGGGACAGTAAATACACACTCAACATTAATGCTGAAATGAATTACTGGCCTGCAGAAGTTACCAATTTAAGTGAACTGCATGAACCGCTGATTACAATGACCAAAGAGTTGGCGATTACCGGGCAAGAGAGCGCTAAAAAAATGTATGGCGCGCGCGGTTGGATGGCACACCACAATACCGATATTTGGCGTATTACCGGCGGCGTAGATTACACCTGGGGTTCATGGCCAACGAGTAATGCCTGGTTGAGCCAACACCTGTGGGAAAAATATTTGTACACGGGCGATAAAGATTATCTGGCGGATGTGTATCCGGTAATGAAATCTGCCGCCACATTTTTTGAAGATTTTTTAATTGAATCGCCCGACAAAAAGTGGCTGATCGTTTCGCCTTCTATGTCGCCGGAAAATGAAGCCAAAGCGTCGGGCACCAAAATTGCCGCCGGTGTCACCATGGATAACCAGCTGCTGTTTGATTTATTCAGCAATACCATCGCTGCTGCGCGTATTTTAAGTGAAGATAAAAAACTGGTTGAAGATAAAAAACAAATCGCCATTTGGGAAAAAATCCTCTCGCGTTTACCGCCAATGCAAATTGGACAATATCACCAGCTGCAAGAATGGCTGGAAGATTGGGATAATCCGCAAGACCAGCATCGCCATGTCTCACACTTGTATGGCCTTTATCCGAGCAACCAAATATCGCCCATTCGCTCGCCAGAGTTATTCAGCGCTGCGCGTGTGAGTATGGAACAGCGCGGTGATCCTTCGACTGGATGGTCTATGAATTGGAAAATCAATTTGTGGGCGCGCTTATTGGATGGTGACCGCGCGTTTAAACTAATGCGCGACCAAATCAAACCGGCACTCACGCTGGATGGCAGTGTGAACGAAAGTGGTGGCACTTATCCGAATATGTTTGATGCGCATCCGCCGTTTCAAATTGATGGCAATTTTGGTTTCACCTCGGGTATGGCAGAAATGCTGGCGCAAAGCCACGACGGTGCAGTGCATTTATTGCCTGCATTGCCACAGGGTTGGCCGCAGGGTGAAGTAAAAGGGTTGGTCATGCGCGGCGGTTTTGTGGTGGATATGCGTTGGGCAAACGGCCAGATCAGCCAGCTGAAAATCCATTCGCGCCTGGGTGGTAATTTGCGTTTGCGTACCCATTCTCCTTTGCCACTCGTCACTGCGTTCAAGGTAAAAAAAGTGACGGGCGCAAAGAAAAATCCGAATCCGTTTTATAAACAAGCGCAGATTAAGCAACCGCTCAAACACACTGGCAAAACAATACCTGCACTCAGCCTGGATAATTCCTACTTGGTGGATATTGCTACACAAGCCGGGCGCGATTATGTGTGGGGAAATTAAACTATTGTTGTTACTGCAATCTTGTTGCTGAAATATCGTTACCGCGATATTTTTACAGGAACATTTTTGCGACAACACCAAGCAATGCGCAAATTCCCAATACCCGGATGATGCCCATTTTCCAATAAAATAACAGCGCACTGGCAATCACACCGATTGCCAGAGCAAGCCAATCCAATTGCACCAACCAACCGGATTCAACGCCCTGCGGCCAAAGTGTGTGATACGCAAAGAATAAAGCGAGGTTAAGAATTACACCAACAACCGCTGCGGTAATGGCGGTGAGCGGTGCGGTGAAATGCATATTGCTTTGGGTGGATTCCACCAAAGGACCACCGGCAAGAATAAAAATAAACGAAGGTAAAAACGTAAACCAGGTGACCAGTGTTGCCGCGACTGCTCCCGCCACAAATAATGATTCACCGCCCATAAATTGCTGGCTATAGGCACCTACAAATCCAACAAAAGCAACCACCATAATCAGCGGGCCGGGTGTTGTTTCACCCAGCGCCAGGCCGTCCATCATTTGCGCAGGGGTGAGCCATTGGTAGTGGGTAACTGCACCTTGATAAACATAGGGCAACACTGCATAAGCGCCACCAAATGTCAGCAGTGCAGCCGTGGTAAAAAACCAGGCCATTTGGGTGAAGCCATGTTGCCAGCCAAACAGGGTGCCTAATAACAACATGGGAATTATCCATAACAATAATCCGCAACCGATAATGGCAATTAAATGATTGGTGCGGAATTTTGCATGTTCAGGCGTGGGGGTTTCGTCATCGATAATAGCTGGGCCATAATTTTTTTGATTGGCTTGGTGCTTTGCGCTGGCGTTAAATAAATGCGGTGCAAATTTCCCCCCTAACCAGCCAATAATGCCCGCTGCTAAAACAATAACGGGAAAGGGAACATGCAATGCAAAGATTGCGATAAACGCAGCGGCGGCAATTCCCCACAGCCAATTATTTTTTAAACTGCGCGAGCCAATCCGGTGCGCGGCTTGCACCACAATCGCTGCAACCGCTGGTTTTATGCCGTAAAAAATACCTGCAATTAATGTCAGATGCCCATAGGCGATATACAACCAGGACAGCAGTATCAGAATCAACAGTGAAGGCAATATAAATAATAATCCGGCAATAACACCGCCCCTGGTTCGGTGCATTAACCAGCCAATATAGGTAGCCAGTTGTTGTGCCTCTGGCCCGGGCAACAACATGCAGTAGTTGAGTGCATGCAGAAAACGTTTTTCTGAAATCCAACGGCGCTGCTCTACTAATTCCTGATGCATGATAGCGATTTGCCCAGCGGGTCCGCCAAAACTGATAAAACCCAATTTCAACCAAAATTTGATCGCTTGCCATAGATTGACATTAGGGGGGCTGCCAGCGGCAGGCGATCTATTCATTTCAGGCGTTGTATTTATTTCAGGTGTTGTATGCATTTAGAAGCCTTGTGTAAGAGCCTTCGTAAGATGTATATGTAAATGTTTTGCATAAAACGTCTTGCAATCGTTTTGTCATAAAGCGGCATGATACAGACAAATTTTCTGCGCCTGAAGCTGAAAACGTGGTTGTCGGCTGCGCTCCGCGCATGTAACTGCGTTGTCATATTCTCGTCATATAGTGCAGGCCTTTATCGGTTCGCGTGTTGCGCAATGCAATCGCCAATCATTGTTTGATGGCCTGCAGAGAATGTCTATGTCCCCTAAATCCCATAAACACATGCATTACAACGTCGCCTTGGTTGATAAATTATGGAATTTAAAACGGTTGTGCGAAGCCCATTTAAAAATGCACATCCCGTTAAATATGGTGTTGAAGGATGAAGAATATCGCACCGAGTTGTTGGAAAAGGCCTTATCTGCAAATAACGATGAGCTGACCCAATTGGTGTGGGAAGTGCGGCAAATGGAAGATGCCATAGTCACCGCCACCCACACCGGTGATGAATTCAAACCGCGCAAAAAAACGCGCGGCGGCATTAAATTAAATACACTCTCTGCGGTTGCGTGCTCGCTGTTGCTCATTCTTGGCGGCTATTTGTTGCGGTCTTTTTTGCCTTTGGATGCCGGTGAAGTATTTGTGCTGCAAGCAATCACTGAAACGCGGGTGAAATCCGCAGTGACACCCACTGCACCCGTCTATGTTCCAGGTACACCCTTAGTGCGTGCAGGCAAGCCGTTATTTCGTGTGCATGGTTCAAATACCGTGGGCGAAAAATTAACGCCGCGCTTGGTTGAATCCTATTTAATGGCTCGCGGTGCAACGGATATTAAAACCGAACAAGGCAGGACTCCCACCGAAAAAGCGGTAACGGCACAGCTCAATGGGCGCATTGAATTTATTGAAATACATGCGCATGGTTCAAGCACGGCGTTTACCGATTTGTTACAGGGCAACGCGGAATTGGGTATGTCATCGCGCCGTATCAAAGAGCAGGAGCGCGAGCTACTACTTGCCAAGAATGGCGATTTAACCGAACCCGGCAGTGAGCATATTATTGGGCTCGATGGTTTGGCGATAGTTGTGAATAGCAAAAACCCGCTCGGTCAGTTGTCAATTCCGCAGTTGGTAAAAATATTTTCCGGTGACATTACCAATTGGTCTGAAGTGGGTGGAAATGATTTGCCCATTACACTTTATGCACGCGATGAAAATTCCGGCACATGGGATTCGTTTAAAAGTATGGTGCTGGATTCTTCCTCAGCGAGTTTGGCGCTCACTGCAAAGCGCTTTGAATCGAGTACCGAGTTATCAGATTCGGTAGCCAAAGATGAAGGTGCGATCGGATTTATTGGCTTGCCTTATGTGCGCCGTGCAAAATTATTGGCAATATCGACGACGAAAAACTCCAAGCCTATTTTACCAACTCACTTTACTGTCAGTACCGAAGACTATCCGCTGTCGCGCCGGTTATATTTTTATTTGCCGCAAAAAAATATCAGTAATGAGGCGGAAGAGTTTGTGAAATTCAGTGCAACTGAACGCGGGCAAAGTATTGTGGAAGACATAGGGTTGGTATCGCAAAATATTAAAACGGGTCAGCCGTTTAACAATAATTTTTATCCCGAAGAAATGCGCAGTTTGACGGCACGCTCCCAGCGTTTATCGATTAATTTCCGCTTTAAGGATGGCAGTGATGAACTGGATACCAAGGGCATATCTGACCTTGACCGTTTGGTGAAATATGTTGAAGTGAATTCGCCCAGACGCGTTCAGTTGTTTGGGTTTTCCGACAGCGAAGGCGATAAAGCACAAAATCTTGAATTGTCATTGCGCCGCGCCCAAGTGGTAGAGCAGCATTTAATTGCGCGCGGAATTTACCCGCTGGTTGCGCGCGGTATGGGAGAGGCAGCGCCATTGGCGAGCAGTAAATCAGAAGAAGGGCGCAGGATGAACCGACGTGTTGAAGTGTGGATTTTGTAATCCATCACCCCAGTCCCTCACCCCGGCCCTCTCCCAGAGGGAGAGGGAGTTATGCATTTCGCTTCCTACTCCCAGAAGGAGAGGGAGTTATGAATTTCGCGTCCTACTCCCAGAAGGAGAGGGAGCTATGCATTTCGCTCCCCTCTCCCTCTGGGAGAGGGGCTGGGGGTGAGGGCAAAAGGCTGGGGTGAAAGTAGGGCTATTTCGTTTTGAAAAATTCCATCATTTGTTGCAGTTGTAATGCCTGACTGGTGAGTTCTTCTGCTGTGGAATAAAGCTCTTCCGCCGATGAAGAATTTTGTTGGGTGGCAATACTGATTTGGGAAATTGCGATAGTAATTTGGTTTGCCCCTGATGTTTGCTCATCGCTGGCAGCAGAAATTTCTTGTACTAAATCAGCGGTTTTACGGATCTCGGGGACTATGGTGTCCAGTAATTCGCCCGCGCTTTCAGCCAACTTTACCGAGCTGCCCGCCAACTCACCAATTTCTTTTGCAGCGGTTTGGCTGCGCCCTGCTAATTTGCGTACTTCACTGGCTACTACTGCAAAACCGCGCCCGTGTTCACCTGCTCGCCCCGCCTCAATCGCAGCGTTTAGCGCAAGCAAATTGGTTTGGTAGGCAATGTCATCAATCATACTAATTTTCTGTGCAATTTTACGCATTGCATCAACGGTATTTTTAACGGCATCTCCTCCTTGCTTGGCTTCCATTGCGCTTTTACTGGCAATGTTATCGGTGACTTTTGCGTTGTCATTATTCTGGCCGATAGACGCTGTAATTTCTTCCATGGCCGCACTGGTTTCTTCAATGCTCGCTGCTTGTTGGGTTGCTGCCTGGCTAAGTGATTGTGCAGTTGAGCTGACTTCTTCTGATGCCGATGAAAGTGAATCGGCAGTTGAACGTACATCGCCAATAATTTCTGACAGGCGTGAGACCATTTGGCGAATGGCAAACAAAATACTGCTTTGGTCTTTTGCTTTGGTCTCTACATTCACCGATAAATCACCTTGTGCGATCCGGTAAATAACATCAGCGGTGTAATTGGGTTCGCCACCTAATTGGGTAAGTAAACTGCGTGCGATGAGAAAGCTCAAAATAATCGCAATAATAATACTGCTGATAATAATGATGCTGTTCAGCATCAAGGTGCTCTCATAACGTTGGGTGGATCGGTCGTATTCTTGTTTGGCAATTTGTACCTGGAATTTATTCAGTGCAGTGAATACTTCATTCAGTGGATCAAAAATAGGGTAGATGCCTGTTTGGGTGAATTGGTTGATTGCATCGATATTTCCGTTTGCATACCAGGCTTGTAAATCAGCCAATTGTGCGTGTGTGCGATCAATTAATGGTGTGGCTTGTTTGATTAGTCTTTTTTCTTCATCCAACAAATAAGTGGTGAGGTAATACTCCCAAATTTTGTCGGTCGCTGGCAGGGTTTCGTTGGTGATTTTCAGAGCTTCTTGCGGAGTGATTAAACCTTTGACGGTTTTTTGCGGGACATCGACCAGAATGAGTGCAAAATTGTCGATGACATCTTTCAAGTCGCGCATGGGTTCAACCCGGTCAAGATAAACAGTGCGCATGCCCTGGTTTGCATCGTTCATTCCCTTTATTCCAAAACCACCGATCACAATCATGAGTGTAACCAGTGCGCCCGCCAAAATGGCAAGGCGTGCTGCGACTTTTGTGTTGTTGAACATATCTAACTCCTTATTGTTGTTCCACTCTCATGGGGGTGCAGTGGTTGTGCATAGCAAATGGCGTATGCCTGTTGATTTGTCACAGGGTTTTAAATCTATTGTTATTCGACAGCCGCTCTGCTTGGTAAAGAAGAGTTGATATGAACCTTAGTCAGCAAGAGGATATTTGTCAAAAACGGGAGGGGGGAGCGAGGAGTGGAACTACTCTGCCAAGTGACCGATTAGCGAGTGCTGATCAGCCTTTGCTGAGCAGCCACTCTTTGGCGAGGTTGATGTCGTTAAACATTTTGCCAAAGCTAATCGAGCGACTGGCGAGTACGTCATACACAAATTGCGTGGTTTCGCGGGTGCGGGGGTTTTTATCCACCCATGCAAATTTGTACTTGGTGGTAATGCCTACTTTTTTAAAAATACTGGGGTGATCAAACGCTTCCAGAGTGGTAACGGAGTCAAGTAAATACTGCTCACCTAACACTTTAAAACATTGGTGCGCTTCACAGGCGTCTGCTACTTGTTGCCAGAATGCGACGGCATTTTCATAGTTGCCAATACCGCGCACTTCTACATGAAGATAATCGCCGTGCGGTGTGACTTTTACATCGATATTCATTGGTTACTACAACTCCAATAGCTATTTATTACGTAAATCGGCAAGCAGTTTTCCTGCCGCAAGAATCTCTTGCTCGTGTTCCGGTTCGCGCCAGGTTTCTTTTAAGCCGCTGGCATACCAGTCTTGCATCGCAGGTATATTAAGCAAGCGTGTTAAATAATCCTGTGCTGGTCCGGTTAATGGCAATCCATAGGTCTGGAAACGAAAGGCGACCGGAGCAAAAAAAGCATCTACTGCGGTGAAATGTGCGCCCGCTAAAAATGGCCCGCCGAAAGTTTGCAAACCTTGGTTCCACAATTCGTTAATACGCTGGATATCCCGTTCAAGACCAGCGCTGATCGCATGTAATTGAATGCGGTGGCCGCAGCTCATGCCACAGGTATTGCGCAGGGTTTGAAAACCCGAGTGCATTTCGGCACTGGCGGAGCGAGCCCACGCGCGAGCAGCTTTATCTTCTGGCCAGACTTGCGGATAGGTTTCCGCAAGATATTCAACAATCGCGAGCGAATCCCACACCGTTTGAGCACCATCCTGCAAACAGGGGACTCGGCCATTGGGTGAAAAATGGCGATACGAATTCCAACTGCCGCCTGCATCCAAGGGATGTATTTGCTCCTCAAACGGAATATTCAGTGTGCGCATCAATACCCATGGGCGCAGTGACCAGGATGAGTAATTTTTGTTGGCAATATGCAGGGTGAACATCGGGCAAACTCCTTGTGTGATGCGGTCTTGTTGCTGGTGGATGATGCGTAAAAAATTAACACAAATGCGTGCGCAAACCCGAAACATTAACCATTGCTAACAAAAAGACGCGCTAACAAAAAGCCAGCGCAAGGCTGGCTTTTATCATTACAGTGAAGCGATTGCGTCCAGGCTCCAATCAATTGCCTCGCGATAATAATCGGCAGGCAATAAATCACCCAGTAACACCAGCGTTTCGCGCACTTCAGTGATGTTATTGCTCACAATATTGATGTGCCCCACTTTGCGGCCAGCACGCACCTCTTTCCCATACCAATAGACGCGCGCGCAAGGCAGATCGCGCCATTGTGGATTGTAGTCAGTGCCGATCAAATTGATCATCACGTTATGGCCAATCACTTGCGGTTGGGGTGTTGCCATATTGGCGACGGCGCGCAGGTGATATTCAAATTGGCTGATGCTTGCCCCGGCCTGTGTCCAGTGGCCGGAATTGTGTACGCGCGGTGCCAATTCGTTAATCAATAATTGATCGCCCACGCGGAAGGTTTCCATCGCCATAACGCCCACGTATTCAAGCGCATTTAAAATTTTACCCAGCATGTCTTCCGCTTGTGCTTGCAGGGGTTGCAAGCGCGCGAGTGGCGCAACCGACGCGTAGAGAATGCCATTCAAATGCAGGTTCAATGTGAGTGGATAAAACACGCATTCACCTTGTTGGTTGCGCACGCCCACCAGCGATACTTCTTCATCAAAATTGATCGCCTGCTCGGCAATGGCTTCACCCTGCCAGTCATCGGGCACTTGATCATCATCGGTGCGCAGCCAGTGTTGGCCGCGGCCATCGTAACCACCGGTGCGGCGCTTCAGCAGCACACGCTCGCCCAGTTGATCGCGCAATTCGTTGGCGGTGATGTCGTTACACACGTTGCGCCAGGGAGCAGTGACAATGCCGAGTGAATCGATCAATTCTTTTTGGGTTTTGCGGTCAGCCAAGCGGCCAAAGACGTTTTGGTTGATAAAACGAGGGTGTTCGGCAAGCGCATGGGTCACTAATGTTTCCGGCCATTGCTCGCGCTCGGCAGTCACCAAATCAGTGGGGGCCAATGCGGGAGCGGTTGCTTCATTGATGTCGACCGGGCATACATCCAGCGCCAACGGCATACCGGCGTGTTTTAACATCGCGCCTAATTGGCCTGCACCTAAAACCCAAATACGTTGACTCATGCCAAACCTCAAACACTAAAACCAATGACAAATAATTGATTGTGGGATTATTGATCGCGCGCTCTTAATCTCTAGGGTCTGGATTATCCAAAACCGCTTGGGTCTGGTCGTGGCGGAATTGCTCGATCTTGATCGCCAGTGCCGGATCGGTCACCGCCAGAATCTGGCAAGCCAGCAAACCGGCGTTAAATGCACCCGCCACGCCAATTGCCAGGGTGCCAACCGCGACGCCTTTTGGCATCTGCACAATAGAATAAAGACTATCGATTCCGCTCAGCGCCTTGCTTTGTACGGGAACACCCAGCACAGGCAAACGTGTATGTGCAGCAACCATACCCGGCAAATGCGCCGCGCCACCAGCACCGGCGATAATGACCGCATAACCATTCTCAACCGCTGACTCGGCAAATTCAGTGAGTTTTTGCGGGGTGCGGTGCGCAGACACCACCTCAGTATGGTACTCAACACCCATCTGCTCCAGTATTTCTACCGCCGCCTGCATAGTGGCCCAATCACTCTTGGAGCCCATAATCACCGCAACTTTTCTAGCCATAACGCTTGCCTGAATCTGAATGAATGTTTGCTCAAAATGTGAGCCGGAATCGGAAAAAAGGCGCGCATCTTAGCATGATGGCAGAGGTATGCCGAATGCATTCTTTTACTAGCCTTGACTGCTAGGTGAGCAACTGGATAAAGTGAGCAAAATGATTAAATTAATCAAAATGATCAATGTGAGGATCTGTTATGGAAACCCTAACTGCAAGTGATGCCAAGCGCGAATTTGGTGACCTTCTCTTAAAAGTACAAAGTGCGCCCGTTGGCATTAACAAAAATGGAAAGCCAGTAGCGGTGATGCTCTCCTATGCCGAATACGAGCAGCTTGCCGCACACAAAACCGCGCAGCTTAAAGCACAGATTCAGCAGGGTATTGCGGATTTAGACGCTGGTCGCATCACAAGCGGAAATACTGTGCTTGAGCGTCTACGTCAGCGAGTGAAATGATGGCCACCTTTTATTTCACGGAGCAAGCCGAAAAGGATTTGGAGGCCATTATCGATTTCACTGTCCAGCGCTGGGGTGCAGCACAGTCGCACAATTACATAGATGACTTGGAGGTACTTGCCCAAATACTTGCGGATAATCCTCTGCTGGGAGCTGAGCGCGAGGAGTTGTCGCAAGGACTGCGCAGCTTTCCTTATCAAAGCCATTTGCTTTTTTATGTGTTGCAAAAAGACGGAATCACGATTGTGCGGGTGTTGCATACGAGTGTGGATGTAGTGCGGTATTTTTAACCCGCCTAGGATATTTGGATGTCAGTTATAACTTTCGCGGCTGCATAACCGCTTCCTCATGGAAAAGGCTGGCACCTCAGCTTCGAAAGGCTTTGTTGGCTTTCAAAAATAATGGTTTGAATACGCAGGGCAGTCATGCTCTAGGTTTTGACTCCATCCAAAAATATGTTCTTCACAAAAACAAGTTGGGCATTGCTGCCCAACCTGCGGCTAACAATTTTTACACCCCGCTCATCACTCCCACCATCCAGTGATAAACCGGAATCCCCAGCAACACATTTAACGGAAAAGTCACGCCCAGCGCTGCAAAAATTGCGAGGCCGACATCGGCTTCTTTAATGGCGGCCTGGATTGCGGCGGGTGCTGCAATATAAGAGGCACTGGCGGTAAGTGCGGCGAGGATCAACACGCTGCCTTGCGGTAAGCCAAGGGCGATACCTGCGCTTATGCCAACCATCGCCAGCCCAAATGGGGCGATGAGCGCGAAGCTGACCAGTTTCCAATGGTGCAAGGGGAAAGGTGCTAAATGACGCGAGGCGCACACGCCCATTTCCAGCAAAAATAATGCAAGTAACGCTTTAAACGCGCCGAGAAATAACGGGGCTATCTCTTTGCTGGCGTCGGGGCCGTAAAGGTAGCCGATGATGACTCCACCGGTCAGCAACACGACTCCGCGGCTGGTGAGCGCCTCATGCCAAATGCCTTTCATGCTCGCGCCACTGCCTGTCGCTTTTTTGTAAAGCAGGATTCCCACCACTATCGCCGGCAACTCCAGCAGCACCAGATAGAGTGTGGTCTGCGGGGCGATGCTGAGGTTATTGGCTTCGGCAAACGCAAGCGCTACGGCAAAGGTACCGGCGCTGGCTGAGCCGTAGTGCGCGGCGATACTGGCGCTATTGGCGCTGCTGAGTTGAATCCATTTACGCAACAGCGGGTAGAGCGCGAGCGGAATGGCGATGCCAAGCAGGATGACCGTAATCACTTCTGGCAATAACTGCCAATGCACATTGCCATGCAGCGCGAGGCCACCTTTCAGACCAAGGGTTAGCATGAGCAGGATGCTCAGGGTGTCGTAAGCGGCTTTGGGGACTTTCAGGTCAGATTTGGCGACACCGGCGATAACGCCGAGCAGGAAAAACATGACAATGATATCGGGCATAACAAACTCCAGTCGGGGATCTAGTGCTTATTGTGGCGATTCAAATAAATAGATGATAATTAATGTTTGTAAAAATTATTATTGATAATTATCTATATTGTTGGCAAAAGGGGGTTGATATGAATATTCGCCATCTGACATTCAGGCTGTTACAGGTCTATATCGCGGTAGTCCGCACCGGGTCTATTTCGCAAGCGGCGGCACAGTTGCACCTCACCCAGCCGACTGTCTCCCTGCAAATCAAGCGCTTGACCGAGGCGGTAGGCGATGTGCTGTTGGAGGTGCGCGATGGGCACTATCAACCGACATTTGTCGGGCAGGAGTTGTATCACGCCTCGCTGGATGCGCTTACGCGCTTTGAAGATTTTGACAGTTTTTTGAGTGACGCCGCCCTTGGGCGCAAGGGGCATTTCAGGATTGGTGTAGTGACTACAGCGCAATATGTATTGCCGCGTTTGCTCAGCCCCTATGCACAGCAATATCCCGCGGTGGATGTGACATTTAATATCGGCAACCGTGGCAGCGTATTGCAGCGCTTTCAGAACCAGTTGGATGATTTGTATTTATTCAGCCATCCACCCACGGGCGATCATGTGGTGAGTGGCCGGTTTTTGCGTAACCCTTTGGTGTTGATTGCGCCGTTAAACCATTGGGCTGCACAGAAAAAAAGTGTGCAGTTTTCAGAGCTGGCGGGCGAGCGTTTTTTAATGCGCGAACCGGGCAGTGCAACGCGCATGATGTTTGAAAATTGGCTGCGGGAACACAACATTCAACTGCATAAGACTTTGCAGATTGAAAGTAATGAAGTGATCCGGATGAGCGTGGAAACCGGTTTGGGGTTGGCGGTGTTATCAGAACATACTCTGGCGCAGGCGAATGCCAAAGTGGCGATTATCAAGGTGCAGGATTTTCCACTCATTAGTCACTGGTATTTGGTGCGTCATGGCGACCGCCGTCTCCCTGCTGCCGCCTCCAATTTTATTGATTTTATGAACACCCACCTGGATCAGTGGGTGGAAGAAAAATATATCCGCAATGAGCTTTCCATTTTACTCGGCAGCCACTGATTTTTCGGCGCGTATAATGAGAGGGTAGTGGTCAGATGGATAGAGCGAGTTATAGCGTGTGGTATCTACCACATGGCTCAATACCTTGAGCGGTTTTGAAACAAAAATGAAATCGATTTTATTATCGGTTTCGGTATTTTCACCAAATCCATTGAACGTTTTATTGCCACCAGTGGCCGGTGTTGAGGAAATTTTTTCAGCATCTGCCAAAAAGCTGCTCAGAATTTCATAGGTTTTTGAATCCGCTTTGCTGTTGAAATCGCCGGTGACAATCACTGCGGTTTGCGCATCTATTTTTGCAATCTCTGCTTGTAACAGTTTTGCGCTTTCCTGCCGTGCGGTTTCGCCTTCGTTATCAAAATGGGCATTAAAAATAGCGAACGCGTTTTTACTGGTTTTATCGAATAATTGCGCAATGGTGAGTGTGCGTCTGTAAGTGGCATCCCAACCGCGCGAAGGTTGTTGCGGTGTTTGCGAAAGCCAGAGTGTTTTCTGGCTCTGTAAACTGAGGCGCGCCGTGCGGAATAAAATGGCAGTGGTTTCACCTTTGTCCCTGCCATCATCGCGCCCTACACCTATCCATGAATATTCATCGAGCATCTCTACCAGATCTTCCACTTGATATAACTCTGCTTCTTGCAGGCCAATCACATCCGGGTTGTGCGTTTTAATCAAATGCGCAACCAGATATTTACGCTTTTTCCAATTGTTCGGGTTTTCTGCTGCTTCACACGCGCCGCAGCGAACGTTGTAGCTCATCACGTCCAGTGTTTGGCTGTGTGCATGAAAGCTGATGGAAAAAACGCATAACAATAAACTGGCTGCAAGGTATTTCATTGGTTGTCCCCGTATGTAAACAATCAGGCGATCGGTGAGATCATCACTATAGTTTATGGCTGCTTCAGGCTCACATCTTTCATGTCATTCATCGCCTGACTTTGTGACTCAATTAACTCATCACCTTGTTGGTCGATAAACAACACGGCCAGATTATTATCATTGGCAACTTGCAATCCTTCACTGCTCCCCATGCACAAAAGTGCAGTAGACCAGGCATCGGCAGTCGTCGGGTCGGGGTGGAGAATGGCAACCGAAACAGTGTTGTGTTCAACTGGTTTTCCGGTGCGCGCATCCAAAATATGGCTGTAGCGTTTGCCGTTACTATCAAAGTAGTGACGGTAAGTGCCCGATGCCATCAATGCCATAGGTGCGCCGCTATTGAAGCTCGCGATTTTGTGCATCTTACGTTCATTTGGCAGCGGTTTTTCCATCGCAATTTTCCAAGGCTCGCCGTTGGGTTTTTTGCCATTGATTTTTAATTCACCGCCGATTTCTACCAAATAATTTTCTATGCCGTATTGCTCCAACACTTTAGCGATTTGCCCTACGGCATAGCCTTGACCGATGGATGAAACATCAATTCGCAAGGTGGGAATTTTTTTGCGCAAATGGGTGGCATCTACCGTTTCAAGATTATCCAGCCCGATAATCGCCATGGTCTCTGCAAGTGCTGCATCGCTTGGCGGTGTGAATTCGTCTTTTTTAAAGCCCCATAAATCAAACAGGGGTTTAATGGTGAGGTCGTAACAGCCATGGCTTGCGCGATGGATCACGCGCGCAGTCTCGACCAATGACACCAATTCTGCATCGGCCTCCAACACATCGGTGGTTTGTTGTGCGTTAAACATTTCGATTTTGGAATCATCGCGATAATTGGATAGTGCCAAGTCCATGCGCTCCAGTTCATCGTTCACAGCTTTTTCTATCGTGGCCATATCGGCCGTTGCAGCCGCAGGCAACTCAAATGTGAGGTTGTAGGTAGTGCCTTGCGCATAGCCGGAAATTTTACTCAGCTCCGGCGTTTTGCTACAGGCAATGGTCAGTGCACAGAGTGCGCCTATCAGGCCGCGATACATCAGGCTCATGGTTATACGTCTCTCAAGTCAAAGTAAGTGATCCAAAACAAACAGGGCGGCATTATAGCTTGCTAGACTATAGATAGACTGTTTGGATAAGCCGCTTTTGTGTTTTTGTCACCACGGCCATTTTCTGGCTCAGATACTGCTTGGTGTTTTACTCGCATTCATTGAGCCCATATTATTTGGATTGGTTTATGCCCCATCGCGCCCATTTATTCTCCCTACGGATTGCCCATGCCCTGCGTGAGGCCTGTGTTGTTGAAAAATACAGTGCATCGCGTTTTACGCGTGATTTATTGGCGGGTATTACCGTGGGCATTATTGCGATTCCGCTTGCTATGGCGCTTGCCATCGCCAGCGGAGTGCCACCGCAATACGGTTTGTATACAGCCATCATTGCCGGTTTTTTAATTCCACTGCTTGGCGGTTCGCGCTTTAGTATCTCCGGACCTACGGCAGCGTTTGTGGTGATTCTCTATCCCATCGCACAGCAATACGGATTGGGAGGTTTGCTGGTCGCGAGTGTGATGGCCGGTGGTATTTTAGTAGTGATGGCGCTGCTGCGACTGGGGCGATTGATTGAATATATTCCCGAGGCGGTAACGCTTGGGTTTACTGCAGGGATTGCAGTGGTGATTGCGACTTTGCAGATCAAAGATTTTTTTGGTTTGCAATTGGCGGATATGCCTGAACACTATCTGGAAAAACTTGTATTGTTAGTAGAAAGTTTGCCGGATTTTTATTGGCCCAGTTTTATTGTCGCCGCCGCGACACTTGCCGTCATGTTGTTATGGCCGTTATTAAAACTGCCAGTCCCTCCGCATTTGCCTGCGTTGATTGTGGGCACTCTGGTCGCGTTATTGTTGAATCAATCCGGTTTTGCAGTGGATACGATTGGCTCGCGTTTTTCTTACACCTTGGCCGATGGCACTAACGGCGCTGGTATTCCACCGCAGTTACCGCAATTTGAATGGCCCTGGTTACAGACCGGTGCCAATGGCGAATCCATTCAATGGAATCTGCATGTGTTTCAAGATTTGCTTGCGGCTGCTTTTGCAATTGCCATGCTCGGTGCGATTGAATCGTTATTGTGTGCGGTGGTGTTGGATGGCATGTCCGGCAAACGTCACAGTGCTAATAGCGAGTTATTGGGGCAGGGGATCGCCAATATAATCACGCCTTTTTTTGGTGGCATTACTGCAACAGCAGCACTTGCGCGCTCGGCTGCGAGTATTAAAGCTGGCGCAGAATCGCCAGTGGCGGGAATGATCCATGCGCTGGTGGTGTTGCTCGGTTTGGTAGCGCTCGCACCGCTACTGGCGTACTTGCCTATGCCGGCGATGGCGGCGCTGTTGGTAATGGTCGCTTGGGGAATGAGCGAGGCACACAAGGCTGCACATTTAATCAAAACCGCGCCGCGTGGTGATATCTGGGTATTTATTACCTGTTTTGCCTTAACAGTATTGTTTGACATGGTGATCGCGATTACCGCGGGCATTGTGCTTGCAGCACTCTTGTTTATGAAAGAAATTGCCGCTATGACCCATGTGGATGATGTGACCGATACAGGGCGAGTGGATGATAAACCTTTACCCGAACACTGGCGCGCATTCAGCATTAGCGGGCCATTGTTTTTTGCAGCAGCTGATCGTGTTTTTGGTGAGCTTTCAACGCTGTGTACCGAGCAGCAGCATATTATCCTTTCATTAAAAGAAGTTTCGCTATTGGATGCGGGCGGCTTGTCGGCGCTGGAAAAATTAATCGCCAAATGCGAAAAAAATAATACGGAATTAATCCTGACAGACATTCCCAAACAGCCGCTGATAACACTTGCGCGCGCCAATATCAAACCGATCAAAGGCGTACTGCGTTTTTATTTAACGTTGGCTGAGGCTCGCCGGGTGGTTGTCGAAGGCCATTGATGTTGGGTTGTCACTACACCAATTGTTCTGCGTTTTAATCCCGCCATCGGGCGATGAATAGCCAATGCATCCGAGCAGGCTATCGAAAATTTGTTCATGGTGTGGCAGGAAGTTGTGGTCTTCGCGCTTTTTCAAATTGGCGATGAGTTGTTGGTTCTGCGGTTGCGCGATGAACTTGTCCGATGTCCATACCAAAAACGGCACGCGGAATTGTTCAGGCGGAGCCAGCTCTTTCGGGGTTGCATGGAAGTGACTGTTTTCATCAATAGATTCACCGTGGTCGGGCACATAAAACACCAGCGCATTTTTATCACGCAATTTGTCGAACACTGTTTTCAGCATGTGATCCACATAAAGCACTGTGTTATCAAATGAGTTGACCAACTGCTCGCGGCTACAGGTGTCGTCTATATCCATGCATTCCGGTGTAAAACGCGCAAACTCGCGGGTATAACGCTGGCTATACAAATGATGTGAGCCTTTGGTATGCAGCACGACCAGATGTTTTCCCTGTGAATATTTGTTGATGGATTTTTCCAACTGGTCTACCAGCAGCATATCGTCGATTGGACGTTTGCTATGGGCATATTCCGAGGCAATGACTTCACGGATTTCATAACTGTTGGCATCCAGACTGGAATAAAACCAGGCCTCACTTTGCATACCAAATAATTCCGAAGTGAAACCTAATTTGCGCATCACTGCGAAAACATTACGCTCTTTGAGCGTGCGTTGATCGTCGTCTGCGGTGCCGTTTTCACGCACAAACATACAGCGCAATGACAGTTTGGTAGCGGTATCGCAAGAGGTTCCGCGCAAAGCAATCAGATTGGGCTCTTGTGATAACAAGGGTGTTGTATTGCGCTCATAGCCAAATAAACCCATATGATCCCAGCGCGTTGTTTCACCAATCACAAACACGACAAATAAATCATTGAGTGTGCTTGGTGGTTGGTAAGTGAAATGCTTGCTGGGGTCAAATAATTCTTTATTGCTCTTATCTTCTTTGCTCAATTGGTGTGCGTAAATGGCGAGGCTGGCAATCCAATTTGTGGGTAAATAAGAGTGCGCAATCACACCACCAATGCTCGCAGTATATTGATTATTTTTACGCGCCTGATTTTCAGTGAGATGAACAATGGTTTTTATACAAAGATTCACTGCCAGCAAACAACACAGAATCGGAATACTGCGGCGGGCATAGTATTTGAAAGAAGAATAGTTGGGAGAAAGATATTCGGGCGGCATGTGTTTAATACCGCGCATCCGCTGATACACACTGGTTGAGAGCGGCGTACACCTCAACAGCACTACCGGTACAATCCCGGTGAGTGCCCACCATAGAAAAAATTCGTGGCCGAGTGCTTCACCGTTTAAATCAGTATCCAGCGTGAGGGTGGAAACAATCACACCATAGCCAATCACCACGTTGAAAAAAATCATGTAATAACTGGCGGCAGCAGAGACAAGCAGGGTAAAACTGGCGAGTGTTTTGTAAAGGGTTTGGCCAAACAGGCTGAAGGCGCTGATAAGCAGATAACAAAACCCCACCAATGCAATGGCGGAGAGCAACGCAGAGGTGATCTCTAATCCGCCACCTGCCATGGCATTGCGTATCAGATTAGCACTGTTGAGTGCGAGACCTATGTAGAGGCTTAGTGCCAGCGACATCTGCCGCTGGCTTAAACAGGGTAGGGATTTCATTATTATTATCCACAAAGATCAATAGTTGCTTATTACGTGTAACAGGCTTCAGTGAAGCGCTAATCCTTGTGAGGTTATCAGGCGTAGATTAAGTCAAACTTAAATTCGCCTTACAGAGAACAGCTCCCGGTTTTTCTGGATAATTATTATTCGTGCAGTGAATCATCTTCACCACCAAACGCAGCCAATAGTGCCTGAATAAAGTTCTTCAGTTCAAGCGCCATAATCGCAAAGTCCGCGTCAAATTGTTCGGCTTTGCTCTCCGGGTTGCGTTCGTTAGCTTTATCGCTGATGACATCTTCAAATTTCACGCGTTTGATCGCCAGTTGGTCGTCAATCACGCAGCTGATGGATTCTTTCCATACCAACGCAATCTTGCTCACGTGCATTCCGCTTTCCAAATGGTTGCGGATCTCACTTGCGGTTAAATCCTGTTTTTTACAACGGATGACGCGACCATCTTTAGCGGCTTGCAGCTCAACTTCTTCGCCCAATTCAAACTGGTGCGGAGCCTGGCTTTCACGCAGCCAATGGGTCATCACCTGGGTGGGAATATTTTTGGGGGCGATAGGCAAGCAGCGCAAACTACCAAGAGCCTCACGTAACTTACTGAGTAAATCTTCCGCGCGTTTGGCTGATGATGAGTTCACCACAATCAGTTTTTCTTGCGGTGCTATGTAGGCGTAATCCAGCGATGAGCGGGTAAAGGCTTTGGGTAATAGCGAGAAAATAATTTCGTCTTTCAAGGTATCGCGCTCTTTGCGGCTAACGGGGCGAGATTCCGCTTCGCTAATGGCGAGCACTTTTTCTTCCAGTGCTTCTTTAATTACTCCGCCGGGCAGGATTTTTTCCTGCTTTTTGGCGCAGACCATAATGTAACCATTGGTCACGTGCACAAATTCACTGCCGTGACGGCCAAGCGGAAATTCAAAACCGTAACGCAAAGGGTCGAGGCTGCCGCAGGGGTTAAAGCAAAATTCAGCGAGCTTCTCATTTAATTCTTCAGCAGAAATAGTCCACTCTTCGGTCAGGCGATACAAACGTAAATTTTTAAACCACATGAAAAATCCAACAACAGAATAGGTTTTTATATAAGAGGAGGCGAATTACTTGGCGGCGATGAAGCATGGGACTCGGTGTGATCTTTAAGACCGTATGCGGCATGGATGCCGCATTCGAGCCCCCATGGATGGGTTTACGGCGTGTCGAAAAAGGTCACACCGAAACCCATGCTGGTGGTTATTTCAAACTGAAATTAACCAACAATATCAATCAACTCAACATCAAAAATCAGCGCTGAGTAAGGCTTGATACTGGCACCTGCGCCGCGCTCACCGTAAGCGAGGTTGTGCGGGATGTACAAGCGGTACTTGGAACCGACTGGCATCAGTTGAAGTGCTTCAGTCCAGCCAGCGATAACACCGTTTACCGGGAAATCGATTGGTTGACCGCGATTTACAGACGAATCGAACACAGTCCCGTCAATCAAGGTACCGTGATAGTGGGTTTTCACTTTAGAGGTTGCCGTTGGAATCGCGCCAGTACCCTGGGTGATCACTTCATATTGCAAGCCAGATGCGGTCACAGTGATGCCTGCTTTCTTCGCATTCTCAGCCAGAAACGCTTCGCCAGCAGCGGCCAACACTTTGCTCTTTTCAGCTTCTTTCGCCTGCATTTGGGCGTTGATTGCCTCAAACGCTGCTTGCATTTGCTCGTTGCTGTATGGCATCTCAACACTGTTCAGTGCATCCATAACACCTTGCGCCACAGCTGCTGCCGATACGCCTTCAAATGGATTGCTGGCCAATTGATCGCCCATTTGACGGCCAATGCCGTAGCTCACCAGTTCTTCATTCGTCTTGTACTGATTAGACATAACTCAAATTCCAAAGGATAAATAAGGCCGCGCAGTCTAGCAGATCAGGCCGCAGAATCCTTGTCGGGTTCATTCGATGCAGACGGTAAATCTTGCTCGATAGTGTCATCGTCAGGTGCGATAACATGCATCTCACGGATAAAAATACCCCAAAACGCCATAAACAGTGCCGCGACCAAAGGTCCAATGATAAAGCCGTTAATACCGAAAAGCGCCAAGCCCCCCAAGGTAGACAGCAGTACGATGTAGTCTGGCATTTTGGTATCGCGCCCGACCAAAATAGGGCGCAGGATGTTATCTACCAAACCAATAACACCGGCACCAAAGGCAACCAGAATAATGCCTTTGATATTGTCACCGGTCGCAAACAGATAAATCGCAACCGGTATCCAGACAATGGCTGGGCCGATCGCGGGAATCAGTGAAAACATACCCATCACCACCCCCCACAACAGCGCACCGGGGATTCCCAATGCCCATAGGATCAGCCCCCCCAGCGTGCCCTGGATGATGGCGATCACCAGATTGCCCTTGATGGTCGCGCGGGTGACTTCGCCAAACTTGGCGAACAACATACGCTCGCGTGCATCGCCCAAGGGAAGTGCACGGATCAGCAATTCCAGCAAGCGCTGACCATCGCGCAATAAGAAAAACGTCAGGTACAACATCAGGCAGATATTCAACAGCAGTTTGAAGGTGTTTTGGCCGATGCTCAGGGCATTTTGTGCCAGCCACTTGCCACTGCTCATACTGGCGTTCAATACGCCCTCTTTAACTTTGGCGACATCGATACCAAAACGCTCGGCCGCTTGTTGTATAGCAGGGAAGGCAGTGCGCACCTGCTCGATATATTGGGCGGGGTTCACCTCACCGGATTCCAGTTTTTTGTAAAAATCGGCACCTTCGGCTACAACAGAGCTAACCAGGACGGTAACGGGTAAGACTACAATTACAATGCAGGCCGTCAGGGTCAGCAGGGAAACTGTATTGGTGCGCCCGTTCAGGCGTTTCAATAGCCGCTGTTGTAACGGGAAGAAAATGATAGTGATGGCGCAAGCCCAAAAAATCGTTCCGAAAAAGGGCTTCAGAATCATCAAAAAGCCCACGGAGACAATTAATAAAAACAGCAAAAACGTGCGTGTTTCCAATTTTTGTTGCATGGCGCTTATCCTTCGTAAGATCAAAACAAATGGCTGCTGACTATACGGTAGCGTCCCGAGGGTGTCATCCGTCGCGCCTTGGAAAATAGTCATTCGTCAAATCAGACACTATCTTCTATGCTGAAAAACAATAACTGTCTTTTTCAGGTTGTCGGGCTTCATGCAAATACCGGTTTGTTTCGTGGGCGTAAAGATGCACTTGGGGGTGTGGCTATTGCTATGCTCCGTTGCGTGTGTCCCGGTATTGGCCCAAACCAGCGGCGACGGAAAAATTCATATTCCTGTGCGGGTACAGGGCACCAAGCTTGAAGAGCCGGTCGATTATTTTACTGAGCTGCTGAACATGGCGCTGAATGCCAGTAAAGCTGAAAATGAAGTGGTCGACATTGTATTTTCTGACCGCGATTACTCCCAGGCTCGCTGGATCCACCTCCTGCAAAACGATAAGCGCAATTTCGTCATTTGGACCATGACCGATAAAACGCGCGAGCAGCAGATGCGCCCCATCCGTATCCCCTTATTCAAAGGCTTGTTTGGATACCGCGTGTTATTGATCCGCAAAGGTGAGCAGGCACGTTTTGATAATGTCACCGGGCTCACGGATCTTGCCCGATTGCTTGCAGGCCAGGGCACCCATTGGCCGGACACTGACATCATGCTGCACAATGGATTGCGTGTGACCACCAGCGAAACAACAGAGTCATTGTTTCGCATGTTAAGCGCACGCCGGTTTGATTATTTTCCGCGAGGGATTTCAGAAGCTTGGTTTGAGTTAATGCAGCGCAATGAGAAGAATTTGGTGGTCGAGAAAAATCTGCTGCTGTATTACCCGACGGCTATGTACTACTTCGTCAATAAAGACAATGAAGCGCTTGCCAAACGAATTGAATCGGGTTTGGAAACCCTGATCGACAACGGGAAGTTTGACCAGTTTTTTTATAATCACCCCAGAATCAACACCGGTTTGGAAAAACTCCAACGGCGGAAAATCCTGCGCCTGGAAAATCCGTCGCTACCCGACGAAACACCGGTCGATAACCCGCGTTATTGGGTTGATTTAAACGGGATAAGTAAATCTGAAGTAAAACCAGAGCATGCTGTTGCGCGATAAATCGCGCAACAGCATGTGCCGAATACACGGCGAGAAGGGGATTAATGCGGTGTTTTTTCAGCGTGATTGCTGCAGCTAGCGTCGCTGGTTTTATCGCAGCCGCCACATCCGCCACAGGCGGCGGATTTTTTGGTGGAGGGGAAAATCCAGCGGCGGATCAGGAAAATCACGGCGGTTAGAACGCATATGCCGACGATCATTTCTTGCCAGGGGAGATCATTCATAGCTCACCTCATCAATTCACGATTGCGCTGGCGATTTGGTAGGTCACCCAGGCGGCAAAATAGGCCAGTGCAAACAAATAAACGGTAAAAAACAGCGTTGCTTTGGTTGAGTTGGTCTCACGTTTTACGACCGCAATAGTGGAGATACATTGCGGTGCGTAGACAAACCATGCCAGATAAGAGAAGGCAATCGGTAGTGACCAGCTAGCCGCCAATGCGCCACCCAAGGCGACATCGATGGATTCTTCACCTACGGCGTAAACTGTTGCCAGTGCACTGACCGCAACCTCACGCGCACCCATTGCGGGGATCAGCGCGATACACATCTGCCAATTGAACCCCAGCGGTGCAAACAGTGGCTGCATAAAGTGGCCAAGCTGGCCGGCAAAGCTATAGTCGATGGCGGGTAGGGTGGCATCTTCCGGTGCGCCCGGAAAGGTCGCCAAAAACCATAAGATAATCGATAAGGCGAGAATGATCGTGCCCACGCGGCGGATGAAAATCCAGGCGCGCTCACGCAGCCCCATCAACAGGTGGTACATCATCGGCCAGCGATAGCTCGGCAACTCCAATAGCAATGGAAACTCTTCGCGCGCGGTGCGGCGGCGCATCAGCCAGGCCACCAATGCCGCACTGGCTACACCGGCAAAATACAGGGCAAACAAAGTCAGCCCTTGCAGGTTGAAAATACCCCATACCGTCTGCTCGGGAATAAAGGCCGCGATAATCAGTGCATAAACCGGCAAGCGTGCCGAGCAGGTCATTAAAGGCGCAACCATGATCGTAATAAAACGTTCGCGCGGATCAGAGATAGTGCGCGTTGCCATAATTCCCGGAACGGCGCAGGCAAAGCTGGAGAGCATGGGAATAAATGAGCGACCGGATAACCCCAAGCCACGCATGGGGCGATCAAGCAAAAACGCGGCACGGGTGAGATAGCCACTATCTTCCAATACCAGAATAAAGAAGAACAGGATGATAATTTGCGGCAGGAAGACCAGTACACCGCCAACACCGGCGATCAGGCCATCCACAATAAAGTCTTTCAGAATACCGTCGGGCAGGGTGGCACCGACCAGTTCGCCCAGACTGCTGAAGCCTGCATCGATTAAATCCACTACCGGCGAAGCCCAGGCAAATACCGCCTGGAATATCACCAGCAAAATCGTGAACAGGGCGATCAGCCCCAACAGTGGATGCATCACCAATGCATCCAGACGATCCTGCCACTGCGGTAGATGTGCAGGCTGGATCACATGCTGGCTCATGATGCTTTCGATTTCAGCGTAAAGCGCTTCAACAGATTCCTGGCGGTCGCTGAGTGCCAGCGTTTGGGTGTCTGCATCGACAGGATTTTGCTGGACACTTTGAGCATAGCTTTCCAGATACGCGCGTAATTCTGCTACCCCTTGGCTGTTAACGGCTACGGTTTCGATAATCGGCATACCGATCGCTTGGGAAAGCGCAGTGGTATTGATACTAATGCCGCGGCGCTTGGCTTCATCCATTTGGTTGAGTGCAAGCACCATCGGGCGATTAAGGCTCTTGAGCTCCATCACTAGACGCAAGCCCAGGCGCAGGTTGCAGGCATCAACCACGGCAATGAGCAAGTCGGGGCGCTTTTCGTGGGCGAGTTTACCCAGAATCACATCGCGTGCGACCTGTTCGTCGGGCGAGGTCACAAACAGGCTGTAAGTGCCGGGGAGATCGAGTATTTCAGTGGGGGTGGCGATGTGGGTGACGGTGCCGGAGCGGCGTTCAACGGTTACACCCGGATAATTTGCCACTTTGGCGCGCGCGCCAGTCAATCGGTTAAACAGGGAAGTCTTACCACAGTTGGGGTTG
Organism: Cellvibrio sp. UBA7661; assembly: GCA_002483365.1. Classification (GTDB taxonomy): domain Bacteria; phylum Pseudomonadota; class Gammaproteobacteria; order Pseudomonadales; family Cellvibrionaceae; genus Cellvibrio. Next base: position 162,583 of record DLHT01000009.1, on the reverse strand, counting down.
CCAACCAGTGCGAAACGTATAGAGGCGGACATGCTCTTGCTACCTGATCAAAGACTTGAACGGTTAAGGATGAGGGGTAATAGGTTCAACACAGATTTTGGCTGCTTCGGCGCGGCGCAGGGCAAATTTGGTGCCGTTTACCTGCACTGCCAAGGGGTCGGAACCCAGCAAACCAAAGCCAATCACCTTTAAATGGGCTCCTGGTAAAAACCCCAATTCCTTTAAACGCAGGCTGACACTTTCATCCTGAGCGCCAAACAGGGGTTGCCCAATCAAGCTGGTCACCCGGACTGATGTGCCTTTGCGGCATTGATCAAGGCGCAGAGCGGGGGTGAAGGAGTCAGCGCGTGAGGCAATATTCATAAGAGATACATCGCATATGTAAATGAGAGTGATTATTAGAAAGAATACTGTATTTACTCTCAAGCCGCAATTTTCAAAGAGAGATTGCGGCTGATGCGGTTTGTCCTGTGAGCGGGTAGTTGTGGTAATGGGGTGTAGTAATTAGTTGCGCTAACCCATTACGGTAATCACTAGCGGTTTTCCAGCCGGTTGTAATCCAACAGTGCTGCTTCAGCAGGTTCGGTCCGTTGGTACAGTTCATGGACTTGGTCGCTAAATGCCCAGAACTCACTGTGGCTGCGGCGAATGCCATAAATATCGCGCAGTGCCTTGTAGTCATCTTCCGAATCCAATGTTTGGATGCGGCTGACAAAATCCTCCAATTGCTGCTCTTCGACGCGCATAAAACTGTTGGGGTAGTTACCAATAATGCCCTGCGCAAGGGTGACATTGTCCTCGGCAGCAATACGCCGTTTATCCTCCCCAAAGAGTGACGACAAGTTGGAATAAGCGCTGTTGTGTACCAGCGTGAACAAACCGGCATTGGGAATATAAATAAGTGTGGTTTGCGGCAAAAAGCTGATGGGCTTTCCGGTAGTGTTTTGCAGTTTTTGGTAGAGCGCCAACTTATGTGCAGGCAATTTTTTTGCCTGAAGATTAAAGGGCGAGTTGGCTGCCTCTCCCAAGTGTAATTTTAATTTTTGATAAAGCTCTTGTTGAGGATCATCGCTCACATAGCGGATTTTGTTGGAGGCATCGATCTGCTTGATGTAAAGGTCGAGGTAGGTTTTGAGATTGGATTCGGCATCGCGGTACCAGGAAGACATCGCTTTTTCCTGCGCTTTTTCCGGCAGCAGGCCGACAAAATTCATCTCGCCTTCGATGCGCAAAAAGTCCATGTAAAGACGGCTCAAGAGCTGATGCGATACATTGCCATACACATCAAAACCAGCCACCAATAAATAGTGAATACGCTCAAGTAAAGGGTAGTCAATTACCCAAGCGGTTTTAGGGGATTGGCCGATAAGCCCTTTGTGTACGCTGGCACTGTCACTGTGGCGGAAAATCGTGAGTGCTGCGTTGGGATTTTTACTACTCCCATTTTTTCCGGTTGCCCCGCTCCAGATGTTGGCCATCTCAAGCCCGCCTTCGTTAGCAATCAACTTGCTTACAAACGCAGCTTTTGCGTTGAGATATTCTTTTTGCAGCTCGGAGTATTTCAGCCAATTTGTCATCGGCAATAAAGTATTACCCGCTTCTGCAGGCAATTGCAGATGCTTGCTATTTTCCGCCAGAAATTGCGCAACCTCATTAGTATTTTGTGTGTCGGGCGATACAAAGAAAACCCAGAAGTGATCCTGAATTACATTGAGTGCAACCTGTCCACGACAGACCGGACCTTTAATAAAATTCATAATGGTGAACTGCGCTTCATCCAGCATAAAACGGTAGCGCGCATTGACCGGTAATTGGGCAAAGCTCACAAACGGATTTGATGCAGTTGCCGGATCATAAGAGGGCAGGTGAGTTACGTCGTAAAAAAATTCGCCTTCTGTTGCAAAAAATAATTGCTGCCATTGCTTCATCCGCTCGACATTTAATGCATAAGGCATGTGGTTTTTGGCAACGATGCTCGATGGGTCTTGCCACAAACGGTAATACACGCGTTCAACCTTGGGGTTATCGTAAGGGCGTTGGGTGCTGATGCGTTCGATGGGTTGGCCGGGTGGCGTGCTGGAGCGCACCAAGCGGAAATAGGTTCTGGGCGCTTCCTTAAAATGAAGCTGTGCCAAAAACAAATGTTCGTAAATGTAGCGATTGACCAGCTGTTGTTTCAGGCTATCGCCGTTGAAGAATGCTTCCCACTGGTTCACTTGTTGTTGCACGCTTGCGGGAAGCTTGGGGGGCATTCCCATCGCAGCGCCTTGCGCTAGCCACTCCATGATTAACGTGTGCTCTTTTGGACTGAGTGCAGGAAGGCCGTAAGGCATTCCCCACAGCGGCTTTTTGTCTGCAAATGCAGCAAAGTTTTCAATGCTGGGACAGTACGGTTGGTTATTGAGATTGAAATCAAAATCGGCGGGTAAAATCCCGGTTGTTGGCAGAGGATGGTTTTTTTTCAATTCCAGTGATTGCGCCAGCACGCCGGCGTTGATGTTGGCCTTGCGCGAATTGCTGCGCTCATTCAACACGGGGTGGAATCCCTTGCTGCGCCAATCAGCGGTTGTGTGTGCATCTTCAAACAAACGCGTAAGCGATGCTCCCAGCAAGCGTGTTCCGTCGTATACCTTGACTGGATTGGCTCCGCGCAGCAGACCCTCATAAGATTCCAGTTTGAGCTGACAGGGCGCGTCGTAACAGCCATGGCAAACAACACAGCGCTGTTCCAGAGTTTTTCGCGTGTCTTCGTAATAAGTCAGTGTTGCCCTGATTGGCGAGGAGGATATTTCCCGCGGTTGTGCTTTGCCATAGCGTTGGTCCCATTGCGAGCCGGTGATACTTGCGCACCCCAAGGTGAGCAAAATCATCATCCATAATCCGGTACGTGCGGTTTGTTGCACTGACGTGTTGATCGACATTCCTCTGCTAGCCCCTTTCCTCTGGAATCTTATGACATCTGGTATCACATGCTGGTATTTGTGGATTGCAGTCTAATCCGCACTAACAAAAAAAGGGAACCTGATACTGGCGACGCTGTCACCCTAATGCGGATTAGGCCATAATCCCGCTGGCGACTGCTTCCGCGTAGGATGTCACAGCTTGCCCATCCAGTTTCCAATCGCTATTACAAAGGTATTGCTATGAGTGATGACTACCAACCGCGACAAAGCTCGTCCACCTCCATGATCGTGATTGTGGTGTTGGTTTTGATTGCCGTTGCGGCTGCTTTCTTTTTCTTGCGCGATGATGCACCCGCCACATCGCAATCAGTGGTAACCCCGGTTGCAGTTGCCCCCCAAGCCGCCGTCAGTAGCAGTAGTTCCTCCGCGGCACCCATCGTTGAGTACACCCCCCCTGTGCCCGTGGTTGAGGTAGAGCCTTTACCTGCATTGAACGAAAGTGACGCAGGCATCTTGGCTGCCCTGCAACAATTGCGTGGTGAAGGATTAATACAGTTGTTGGTGCCGCAGGAGGTAATCCGCAAGTTCGTACTCGCGGTAAACAATATTTCCGAGGGTAAGGTCATACACGAGTATCGCCCGGTGGTATCACCGCCACCGCCGTTTATCGCTGAAACCTTCTCGGTCATGGTAGAAGGCACTGCAGTTGATCAGGAGCGTATAGCCCCGACTAATTACCAGCGCTACGAGGCTTACGTTACTACACTTGCGTTAATCGATAGCGATGCTGCGGTTGCGGTCTATCGCCGTTTTTATCCGCTGTTGGAAGAGGCCTTCCGGGAGCTGGGATTAAAGAAACCAAACTTCCATAGCGTTATGATTGCAGCCATCGATAACCTATTGGCGGCACCGGATAACCAAGGTGATTTGTTACTGGTTCGCCCCAAAGTGTTCTACCAATACGCCGATCCAGCCTTGGAAGCACTGCCTCAAACACACAAATTAATGCTGCGTATGGGGCCTGAAAATGCGCGCAGTGTTAAGGCCAGCTTGCGCCAATTGCGGGCACGCCTTATTAACCAGTGATACAGGTTTAGGCAAAATCCTGCAGTCAAAATAACCCCCCCAAAGCCGCTAAAAAGCGGCTTTTTTGTTTCCGATAAAGCAATGTGTGTATTTTGGTAATGTTGCTTGGCGCGACATGAAAATTTTTTTTCACATCAAAATTGCGGCTCAAAATTGCAACTTATTGATTTTAAATTGCTTTCTTGATTTCCCCCTAATGTTAAGGCGGTAAATGTTACTTTTCATTTCTTTGCAAAACTGTTGACAACGTTGTCCAGCAGGAATAGTGTTGGCTGATCGACAACGTTGTCTTTATTTGGTTCGTTGTTGAAGAGTTAGATCATTATTAATACACATAAATGACAAGTCACGGGAGATTAACCATGCGTAACAAGTTAAGTGATGCGATCAAGCTGGCCAATAAGAGCGCGCTGATGCTCGGTTCAGTAGCAGCTGTCGCCATGATGGGTTTTGCAACAACTGCCAACGCTCAAGACGCAGGTGCAGAGCCAGAAGAAGTAATCGTGACGGGGATTCGTGGTGCGTTGAAAAACGCTGTAGATATCAAACGTAATTCTACTTCCGTAGTTGATGCGGTATCGGCAGAAGATGTTGGTAAATTCCCTGACTCTGACGTTGGTCAATCTTTGGGGCGTATTCCAGGTGTAGCTGTTGGTCGTGAAAATGGTCAGGGCGCATCTGTATCTATTCGTGGTGCTGCACCACAAATGACTTTGACCACATTGAATGGTCAAACTGTTGCTTCCACTGGCTGGTACGATCAAAAATCTACTGACCGTAGCTTCAACTATTCTTTGTTGCCGTCTCAATTAATCGGCGGTATGGAAGTTTATAAATCTTCGCAAGCAGATATCGCTGAAGGCGGTGCTGGTGGTACTGTTATCATCAAAACCCGTAAGCCGCTGGATATGGATGCAAACTCTGTGTATCTCGGCGTTAAAGCGAAAACAGGCACTGTTGCTGATGATGTTACCCCAGAAGTTTCTGGCCTTTATAGCTGGAAAAACGATAGCGAATCCTTCGGTATTTTAGTTGCGGGTGCCTTCGAAGAGGGTGACTACGTTCGCCGTGGGACCGAGTCTGATTACCAATGGTGGTCTGATGTTTCTCCAACTACTTTCATTCAAGAGCGTGAGCGTACTGCACTTGATGTAACTGCTCAATTCAAACCAACTGAAAATTTAAGCTTTGGTGTGCATGCGCTTTCTCTAGATTTGAAAGGCGATAACACCAACACCAGTATGTATCTGTTTAACAGTGCCGCTTCAGGCTTCCCGAATACTTATGCTTGTCAAGAAACTAATGCGGCAGGTGCTTGTATTAAAAGCACTACCCAGCCAAAAGATGGTGATTTGGGAGTGGGGTGGGCATCGGGCACTTTGGGAACTGAAACCTTTACTCAGACATGGGGCCGTGTGGCTAGCATGAAGTCTGAAACCATTGATTTGGATGGTGAATACACTGGTGATGGTTTCACCCTGACTGGTCGCGTTGGTCAAACCAAAGCGGACGGCGGTACTGATTTGACCACCAACTTCCAGCATTTCCCAAGTCTTGGCGACAATATGTCAGTTTGGGGTGGGTCAATTGACGCAACTGGCAAGAAAATCAAAATTGATGCATCTGTAGATCCAAGTGTTACTTTGTCTGACTATAGAGCGACGGTTTCACCAGAAGGTTGGTCAATTGGCCGTGGCCCTAACTCTGATGAAGAAGTGTATGCGCAATTTGACATAGAGTTTGAGCTGGATGCTGGCCCTCTGACTGCATTTAAGACCGGTGTGCGTACTACTGATCACGATGTTAATAGACAATCTTTCAAGCCAACCTTAAAAACTGGCATAGATCCTGTGGCAACTTCCTCCGTTTATAGCGGTACTTACGAAGTGGGTGAGAATGGTTTTACTGCACCTGAGCCAAATCTGTCTGCAATGATTGCAGAAACCAAGAAGCACATTGCTGGTTGGAATGAAGTGCGTTCAGGTTACGTAGATCTAAACGAGCAGAACGATGCCATTTACGGTATGTTCACCCTTGAAGCTGATGGGGTGAGAGGTAATTTTGGTCTTCGTTATATCAGCAGTGACATTACTTCTAACCAATACGAGTTGGATGGTACTGTTGATGCGGCAAACGGTGGTTTGAATGAAGGTTTCAGCAAATCATTGACTGCAAGATCTGCTAACTACCATGACGTATTGCCAAGCGCGAACTTTGCATTTGATGTGGCTGAAGATGTGGTTTTGAGAGTTAGTGCTAGTCAGGCTATCAACCGCCCAAGCTATGACGATATGATTAATATCACCAGCGGTTTCGCTGATGATAGAGGTAATAACCAAGTTCGTCGTATAGGCAATGTGGGTATGAAGCCGGTTAAATCATCTCAAGCTGATGTGGGTGTTGAGTACTACTACGGTGATGGCAACATGATTTCTGCCACTTACTTTGTGAAGACTCTGTCCAACACTATGACCTCTACTTTTGAATCTAACCAGCCATTGATTTTCGATCCAAAAGCAGGCAACAACTCTTGGACTATCGAAACTCTGACTGATTCAGGTTCTGCGCAAATTGATGGTATCGAATTGCAAATTAACCATGCGTTTGATAACGGCTTTGGTATTGCTGCCAACGTCACTTTCGTTGATACCGATGTTCCTTTAAATACGTATAGTGATGAAATTGGCGTGTTCACTGAGTCATCTGATAAGAGTGCCAACCTTGTTGGTTACTGGGAAAATGATGTTTTCTCCGCTCGTGCGGCTTATAACTGGCGTTCAGAGTACATGATCCGTGAAGGTTCATACTACTACGGTAACCGTATGCATGATGACTTTGGTACACTGGATCTGAGCTTTGGTTGGAACTTTACCGACAGTCTCAATCTGACCTTTGAGGCAATCAACATTCTTGAAGAGGATGATGTTCAGTACGGTGCAGCTGATGTATCAACCGCTTCAAATGGTGTGAAGTTACCGCTGTTAGAGGGCTTCCCTGCATGGTCATCTCAAGGTGAAGCGACTTATATGTTAGGTTTAAACTATAAGTTCTAATCGCTGAGTGACAGAAAAAGCCCAGCTTATGCTGGGCTTTTTTGTTTGTAATAATCGGGTAATGGTGTAAGTCGATGAAAATAAATCGTGTGGCAATTGTAGGTGGCGGCACTGCAGGTTGGTTGGCTGCAAATCATCTTGGGGTAGAGCTTGGTCGCGATCCTGATATTGAAATCACATTAATAGAATCCAAAGATATTCCTGTCATCGGTGTTGGTGAGGGCACTGTACCTAGAATAAAAGAAACGTTGCAAAAATTTGGCATCAGTGAGGTTGATTTGTTGTCAACCTGTGATGCAACTTTCAAGCAGGGAATAAAGTTTGCTAATTGGATGAATGCAGAAAAGTATGGTTCTGATCATTTTTACTATCATCCATTTAGCTCACCTTATCCGTCGGGATTTGATGTAACTAATTACTGGTTAAATCATCGCGAATCCCTTCCTTTTTCCCGTTTGTCTGAACTCTATTCAGTTGCAGAGTTAAATCGCTCCCCCAAACAAGTATCTTCAGCTCCTTTTGTGGGAGCGGTGGATTATGCCTATCATTTCAATGCTGCAAAATTTTCAGAGCTATTGGCTCGAAATGCGCTTGAAAAATTTTCAATAAGACATCGCTTTGAAACCATTGAGCAGGTTATGTGTCATGAGGATGGCAGTATTAAAGAGTTGGTTTATAAGTCAGGCGGCCGCGAAGAGTTTGATTTTTATATTGATTGCACGGGTTTTGCTTCATTGTTGATAGGCAAAACCTTAGGTGTCACCTTTTTGGATAAGTCTGATTGCATATTGTCTGATACCGCATTGGCCTTGCAGGAGCCAACCGTTGAAACAGATGAGATAGCTCCCTATACCTTGGCAACTGCACACAAAGCTGGATGGATTTGGGATATTCCGCTAACTAATCGTCGCGGAATTGGTTTTGTATACGCTTCAAAGTACATGGATGATAATGACGCAATGCAAACTTTTTCAAAATATGTCGGGCGTGATTTGCAAAATGCAAATCTGCGTAAAGTGCCAATGAAAATTGGTTATCGAAAGTTATTTTGGGATAAAAATTGTGTTGCGCTTGGTTTGGCTAATGGGTTTGTTGAACCATTAGAGGCTACTTCTATTCTGGTAACTGATTTTTCGGCTCAGTTATTGGCGAGAAACTTTCCGAAGATAAAAGAAGATATTGCTGTGGTTGCTAGTTATTGCAACAAATCGGTTGCATTCACTTGGGAACGAGTGATTGATTTTGTGCAACTTCATTATTTTATTTCCGATCGACGCGACTCTGCTTTTTGGCAGGATTCCACGGAAAACATGCATATTTCCGATGTGTTACGCGAGCGTTTGGAAATGTGGAAAATTATCGCCCCGAAAAAGTCGGACTTTTTTAGTGCTTTTGATATGTTTGGTGTAGAGAACTATTTATTTGTGCTATACGGCATGTTTTTTCCAACCCGTTCGCCGGTAATGGGAGTCAAAGAGGCTGCTCGATCTGAGCAGCTAATTATTAAGCAGCAGGAAAAGTCAGCACAAATGGCTGGCAATCTTCTGTCGCATCGTCTTTGGCTTACAGAATTGCAGCGAGCACTGGCGGTTCGTTGAGTGGTCTCATTACGCAATAGTTTTAGTAAATTGGGATGTATTATAGAGGCGCATATGGTGAATGATTTTTTGGACGTGAAAATCCTGCACATGGGCGAAGAAAAAAATAAAGTAATTTGTATTGATAACTTTCTTTCTGATCCATTGCAGTTAGTAAATTTCGCCAAGGCATCAACTTTTACTCCCTATGCGGCAGCTGCACAGAGAAAAGGTTATCCCGGGATTCGCACAGCGGCTCCAGCCGAATTGGGGGCTGCGCTTAGAAGAAAGATTACTACTATTGTAAAAAATGAATACGAAATTCCTAATGCTTCCCAGATAAAACCCCTCCAAGATGCTCTATGTATGATGACAGTACCTGAAGTAGAGTTGGGCCCTTTGCAGCGCATCCCTCATTTTGATGCTAGTAGCCCTTATTTTTTTGCGACACTGTTATTCTTGTGTGGTGAACAGCATGGAGGAACGGGGTTCTATCGCCACAATGCAACGGGCTATGAGGCTATTACCCCTGAGCGAGTAGAAGATTTTCTTGATGTTTCTTGCGATGAACTAAATAGCAAGCGTTCAGAGCGACGTTACTTTTCTGAATCCAATGAGTTTTTTACCAAAATTGGTTTTGTACCAGCTGCTTTTAATCGTTTGCTGGTTTATCGAGGCAATATTCTTCACTCCGCAAATATATTTTCAGATCTTAGCCTCAACTCCGATCCAGAGGTGGGGCGTTTAACTGCCAATATATTCTTTAGTTATGAGTAGTTACTAGAAATTCAAAGAGTATTTTTTGAATATATACGGGCATAACATTTACTCATAGATCGTTTTTTTTCTGGGCAAATGAGGTGCAGTGATCACGCTTTTTGCGGGTGTTTTTTGTGATTTTTATCTGTATTGTCGCCGTGAGGAGTTTTTTTCGAGAAAGTTAAAAAAAGATCAAATTCCTTTTGACAACGTTGTCCTGTAGGCGTAATCTAATCCTGTCCGATGATGACTTCTGGGTCTGATATCTCTCCTTATCAGGGTCAGTATCATGGGGCATGAGTTCTCTAGAGCTGTAGTAGTGGTCTTGTGGTTAGTGTCCTGCGGGGCACTAACCTTTTTTAACTGTCTGTTATGATGACGGCTTGGTGCAGGGGTGTGGCCCGTGTACAAGAAAGTCAAGTTTTTTGAGTATCTGGCAGCCGATGAATTGCGCCGGGTATTTGCTCTAAAAAATAATGAGGTAGATCATGGCAAAGATGCCACTTGGCGAACAACCCTTGTTTATCGGTATTGATGGCGGAGGTACCAAGTGTCGTGCCAGTATCATGACTGCTGACTTGCAAGTATTAGGTACAGGAGTTGGTGGTCCTGCCAACCCTTTCCAAGGTGTTCAACAAGCCAAAGATTCTATCCGCACTGCTGCTGAACTTGCGTTGATTGATGCAGGTTTACCCCCTTCCGTGATGAGTGAATTAATTGCCGGTGCTGGTCTTGCCGGTGTAAATGTTCCAAGCCTTTATGATGTTATGTCGGCGTGGGAACATCCTTTCAAAGAAATGCATCTTACTACCGACCTTCACATCGCCTGCCTTGGTGCCCATAACCGGGATGAAGGGGCGGTTATGATCTGTGGTACTGGTTCGTGCGGTTACTCTTTTGTAAATAATGAATCGCTGTTTATCGGCGGGCATGGTTTTCCCATTGGTGATAAAGGTAGTGGTGCCTGGATGGGGCTTGAGGCAATCCAGGCGATCCTGCTGGCTTATGATGATTTGGGGCCGCAAACCAGTCTGAGTGAATCTATCGGTGAGTTCCTGCAAGCATCGGGCGTTATGATTGTTGATCGCATGTTTGGAGCCAAACAGGGCGATTATGCCAAGTTCGCTATTTTTGTGGTCGATGCGGCGGATGCCGGTGATGCGGTTGCAATTGGAATTGCCAAAGAGGGTGCTGCTTATATGAGTGGCATTGCGCGTAAGCTTTGGGCAACCAACCCTGGGCGCATGTCAATTATCGGTGGCCTTGCTCCACGCCTGATTCCTTGGATGGATAAGGAGATGGCAGAGAAACTCTCTCCTGCGCTATATCAACCGGAATTTGGTGCCGTGTATTTCGCCAAACAGCGTTTTAAATATATTAATAATAATCAGAGTGTTTTAACCACTGCTAACTAACGCGAGAACCATACAAATGAATAACGAAGCTGTTGCTGTGCATTCCCCTCCTGGAAATTCAAAAAGCATATTGTTGCCATTGGCGATGATTGCCGGACTATTTTTTATTTTCGGGTTTGTCACTTGGCTTAATGGCTCGTTAATGCCTTATTTGGAAGTTGTGTTGAACCTGACACCATTTCAAGCTTCTTTTATTTTGTTTTCTTTTTATATCGCCGTTACCGTTTTCTCACTGCCTTCTTCCTGGGTTATCCGCAAAGTAGGATACAAAAATGGAATGGCGATCGGTTTGGGCGTTATGGCCTTGGCCGCGTTACTTTATATTCCTGCAGCAAAAACCCATTGGTTTGCGTTATTTTTGGTTGCGCAATTTATGATGGGTGCAGGGCAGACATTAGTGCAAACAGCGGTGAACCCCTATGTTGTAAAAATGGGGCCAGAAGAATCTGCGGCACGTCGTATTAGTTTGATGGGTATTCTCAATAAGTCAGCGGGTATTGTTGCGCCTTTGGTGTTTACTGCATTGATTTTGGGCGGAATGAGCGGCCATCCAACAACAGCACCATCTGCCGAAGAAATCGAGCAAATGGCGAGTAATTTGGTATTGCCTTATATTTACATGGCATTGGTAATAGGTGCTGTGGCACTTTTGGTAAAAGTATCATCTTTGCCCGAATTAAATTTGGATGAAGAAAATAATAACCATCTGCCATTGCGTGAAGTGCTCCAGTTCCCCAGTTTGGTGTTGGGTGTTGTAGCGCTATTTTTGTATGTCGGTGTCGAAGTGATTGCAGGTGATACCATCGGTGCTTACGGGCGCAGCATAGGCTTCACCAATTTCTCTATCCTGACCTCAATTACCATGACTTGTATGGTGATAGGTTACATTCTGGGAATATTGTTAATTCCTCGTGTTATTTCCCAACAAAAAATGTTGTCGGTTTCTGCTGTATTGGGCGTGTTCCTGAGTTTGTCAGTGGTATTTGGTAGCAATGAATCCACTGTTATCAGTTCAATGTTTGCTTTCCTTGGTGCACCTGCCATTCCAGATACCATCTTGTGTATTGCGCTTTTGGGCTTGGCAAATGCGATTGTATGGCCGGCAGTGTGGCCTCTGGCATTGAGTGGTTTGGGTAAATACACCAGCACAGGTGCTGCATTGTTAATTATGGCGATTGCCGGTGGTGCGGTAGTGCCTGTCATTATGGGTGCATTATCAACGATTGTTGATCGTCAAACAGCTTACATAGTGATGACTCCCTGTTACTTATTTATTCTTTTCTATGCAGTCAAAGGATACAAACTGCGCAGCTGGAAATAATTTTTCCTTATACGTTTTACCGCTACATCGTCTGCGAGGTATCCGATGGTTAAACAACGTTTCTTGGCTTTGGATGTAATGCGTGGTTTGACCCTCGCGTTGATGATTCTGGTAAATACTCCAGGGTCCTGGGAGTTTGTGTACGCTCCACTGCTCCATGCTGATTGGCATGGAGCAACGCCTACCGATTTTGTATTCCCTTTCTTTATGTTTATTGTTGGCTCGGCCATGTACTTTTCTGTGCGTGGTTTGTCCCAGCTTTCGTTTGCACAACAATCCAAAAAAATCCTGCGCCGCGTGGCCTTGCTGTTTTTGATCGGTGTCTTGTTATCTGCGTATCCATTTACCGAGAGTGTGAGTGAGTGGCGCGTTATGGGAGTGTTGCAACGTATCGCACTCGCATATGGTTTTGCGGCATTTATTATTTTGTATTTTGGATTTTCAGGGCGTGTTGTTATTAGCACCATCTTGTTGGTGGGCTATTGGGCGCTGTTGAATATTTCATCTGATCCCTACAGTCTTGAGCACAATGTTGTGCGTCAGTTTGATCTGAGTGTGCTGGGTGCCAGTCATTTGTGGCAGGGTAAAGGTATGCCGTTTGATCCGGAAGGTATCCTCAGCACATTTCCATCGATTGTAAATGTAATCATCGGTTTTGAAGCGACGCGTGTTTTGTTGGCGAGCGAAGACAAAGAAAAAGCATTGAGCAAATTATTTGTGTCTGCATTAGCGTTGATTGGTTTGGCGTTGTTGTGGAATACCGTATTTCCTATCAACAAATCCTTGTGGACCAGTCCGTTCGTTGTGTTGACCTGTGGTGTTGCTATTTTGATGTTGATTTTGCTGGTCAAGCTGGAGCGATCCCCGTTAGCAAATGCGATCAAACCTGTGTATCACTGCTTTGAGATTATTGGTAAAAACCCGCTGTTTATTTATGTATTGTCGGGCTTGTTGGCCACAACCATGTATTTGATTCCGGTTGGCAATGAGTCACTGTACACCGCTCTTTATGGGGCATTCCGAAGTGTAAGCGACCCTTATTTTGCCTCATTTATTTTTGCGCTTTTACAAGTGGCTATTTTGTGGTTTGTGGCTTGGGTGCTGCATAAACGCAATATCATTATCAGTTTATAAAGAATTTCCTGCACTAGAGCAGACGTTGTGAAACAGGTGTGGCTATGAAACAGGCTTTGGTGGGCGCGCGCATTTTTACCGGAGACATTTTTCTGGAAAATTATGCGGTGGTGGTCGCTGGTGAAAAAATAGAAGCACTGGTTCCCGTTGCGGAGTTGAATACAGATATTCCGCAAATTTTATTGGATGGCGGCACTCTCGCGCCAGGTTTTATCGACCTGCAAGTGAATGGTGGTGGCGGTGCATTTTTTACTAATGACACCAGCGTGGGCGCCATCAAAACCATGTTGGACGGACATCGCCCCACTGGTACAACCTCGATGTTACCTACATTAATCAGCGATACCCGCGAAGTTCACCAAGCGGGTGTTAAAGCGGTTGCTGACGCGGTTGCTGCGGGTATGAAAGGTGTTTTGGGTGTGCATGTGGAGGGGCCATTTTTTGATATGGCACGCCGCGGTGCGCACAACGAACGCTACATACGCACTATGGAGCAGGCCGATATTGATTGGTTGGTTGCCTCTGTTAAAAGTCAGCATGAATTTAAAGTGATGCTCACACTTGCACCGGAACATGCGGCACCAGGCCAGATAGCACAATTGGCATCTGCAGGTGTTGTGGTCTGTGCCGGTCATACCGATGCGCATTACGAATCGGTTGTCAGCGCTTTAAAAGAAGGTCTCACCGGTTTTACACATTTATACAACGCGATGCGCCCGACCACTGGCCGCGAACCTGGTGTGGTAGGTGCGGCATTGGAAGATGGCAACAGCTGGTGCGGCATTATTATTGATACTTACCACGTTCACGCTGCATCAGCGCGCGTTGCCTGCGCTGCAAAACCCAGAGGCAAAATCTATTTAGTGACAGATGCAATGTCTACTGTCGGCTCACCTGAAAAATCATTCCAGATTTACGGCGAAACCATTTATGAAAAAGAGGGTTGCCTCGTTAATGCAGAAGGCCGCTTGGCAGGCAGCGCGATCGGCATGATTGACGCTGTGCGGTTGAATACGCAATGGGTGGGAATGGAGTTAAGCGAAAGCCTGCGTATGGCATCTTTATATCCTGCTGAATTTATGCGGGTCGATAATTCGCTTGGCCGCATCCAACCGGATTATCGTGCAGATTTGGTGCATTTTACTGATGACTATCGTGTAACCCATACCTGGGTTGCGGGTGATTTTTTACGTCATTCGTAATTTTTTCTTCAAGTTAAGTTGTTTATTTTTTCGGTCAATACCACTCACTGGAGTGTTCAATGAAAGTTGTTATTTTGAAAGATGCTGCTGCTGTTGCGAATTACGGCGCGAATATTTTTATTAAACAAATTAGCCGTAAACCTGATTCGGTATTGGGCTTGGCAACCGGCTCAACACCGGTGGCGCTGTATAAAGAATTGATTGCAGCCTACCAATCCGGGCGTGTGTCTTTCAAAAATGTCAGCAGTTTTAATCTGGATGAATATTTGGGGTTGCCTGCAACCCATCCGCAAAGTTATCGCTACTTTATGAACCAACAATTGTTTGATCATATTGATATCGATAAAAATTCAACCTTTGTTCCACCAGGTGATGCAGAAGATCCGTTTACGGCGTGCGCACTTTATGAAACTGCAATCAAACAAAAAGGCGGCATTGATGTGCAGTTGTTAGGCATTGGCCGTAATGGCCATATTGGTTTTAATGAGCCATCATCATCGCTGATGTCACGCACCCGTGTGAAAACGTTAACCCGTGCAACCATTGATGATAATGCACGCTTTTTTGCGGCAGATGAGTACCAGCCGCATTTGTCTATCACCATGGGGATAGGCACCATTCTTGAGTCGAAAAAAGTAGTGTTACTGGCGACCGGTGAAAATAAAGCCGAAGCGATCAAAGCGACAGTTGAAGGTCCATTGACAGCTGCTTGCCCTGCATCGGCATTGCAGCTGCATGAGCAGGTTGTATTGGTCATTGATGAAGCCGCTGCTTTACACTTGTCAGATGTAGAGTTCTACAAGCACATTGAGAACGAAAACCAAAAATTATTGGATCGCTTGGGGCGCAATTAACTCCCATTTGGCGTCATCAAAAGGCCGGCTTTGCCCGGCCTTTTTTATTCTCCCGTGCACGGTTAAGAATCATTTCAATGAAGGGCGTGGATCGGTTGTGATGGTTTGTCGGGGCAGGGGCTCCTGAATCTCGGCGCTTGATGGTGTAGAATTGCCGCCCGGTTTTACCCCTTCCGATTTACGACCTCACAATTCGAGAAGTTCATTATGCCAACCGTGATTCGCCAGCAAGACCTGATCGACAGCGTCGCCGATGCGCTGCAATTTATCTCTTATTACCATCCCGTGGATTTTATCCAGGCCATTCATAAAGCCTACGAACGCGAGCAAAACAAAGCCGCCAAGGATGCGATGGCGCAAATTCTTATCAACTCACGTATGTGTGCCATGGGGCATCGCCCGATTTGCCAGGACACCGGCATTGTCACTGTGTTTGTGACTGTGGGGATGGATGTTCAATGGGATGCGCAGATGAGCCTCACCGACATGGTGAACGAAGGTGTACGCCGCGCTTACAACAATCCCGATAACGTATTACGCGCATCGATTCTGGCTGATCCGGACGGTGCCCGTAAGAATACCGGCGACAACACCCCTGCGGTTATCCACTACAACATAGTTCCCGGCAATACGGTTGATGTACATGTGGCGGCCAAAGGTGGCGGTTCAGAAGCAAAAACCAAATTTGCGATGCTGAATCCATCGGATTCGGTAGTGGATTGGGTGTTAAAAGTAGTGCCTGAAATGGGAGCAGGTTGGTGCCCACCGGGCATGCTGGGAATTGGCATTGGTGGTACTGCAGAAAAAGCGATGTTGCTTGCCAAAGAGGCACTGCTTGATCCGGTGGACATTCAAGAGTTGCAAGCGCGCGGAGCCAAAGACCGCTACGAAGAATTGCGCATTGAGCTGTACGACAAAATTAATCGCTTGGGCATTGGTGCCCAAGGGCTGGGCGGCTTGACTACTGTAGTTGATGTGAAAATCAAAGATTACCCAACCCACGCCGCTAACAAGGCGATTGCGATCATCCCTAACTGCGCTGCTACGCGTCACGCACATTTTGTGCTGGACGGTTCGGGCCCATCATTCCAAACCCCGCCTGCACTGGAAGATTATCCGGAAATCAGTTGGGATGTTGGCAGCAGCGTGCGCCGCGTCAATCTGGATACCGTCACGCCAGAAGATGTACTGGAGTGGAAAACCGGTGAGACGATTTTGCTCTCCGGCAAAATGTTAACCGGCCGCGACGCTGCGCATAAAAAGATGACTGACCTGCTTGCCAAAGGTGAACCTTTACCGGTTGATCTGAAAGGCCGCTTCATTTATTACGTCGGCCCGGTTGATCCTGTGCGCGATGAAGTCGTTGGTCCGGCAGGCCCTACTACTGCCACCCGCATGGACAAGTTTACCCGTACCATGCTGGAGCAAACCGGTTTGCTTGGAATGATCGGTAAGTCAGAGCGTGGTCCAACCGCTATCGAGGCGATTCGTGATAACAAATCGGTTTACTTGATGGCAGTTGGTGGTGCGGCCTATTTGGTTGCCCAAGCGATCAAGTCATCCAAGGTATTGGGCTTCCCTGAATTGGGAATGGAAGCCATCTATGAATTCGATGTAAAAGATATGCCGGTAACAGTTGCTGTGGACTCACGCGGTGAATCAGTCCATACCACTGGCCCGCAAATCTGGAAAGCCAAAATCGAAGAAGGTGTGGTAAAAGTGCAATAAGGTTTGGCACTTAAAAACTCATCAAGGCGGATCAAAAACCGGCAGCGAATAACTGCCGGTTTTTTTATGGCTAAAAATTAAAATTTATAAAAAAAAGAAATAAAAAAATAATGTGCAGATTTTTTTGATCTACCTTTTTGGTTTGTAAATAAAATGACGCGAATAGAGTGCAACCTTCTTAATAAAAAACTTCCTAAACGAATTACAAACAGCGCAAGCTGAAATAAACCTGCTAGTGTTAAACCATACTGTTCCAAAGCAGGCCGCATTATTAATGCCCTGGCTGGACAGATTCACATGGAATCAATGAGGTGGATCGCATTTATGCAGGTGAAAAACCTATTGTTAATTGTCTTCGCGTTGGTCGAACAGTTAGTCGATACATTGCATGATGCAATTCGCGCACTGCAGCTTGAAGATATGTCAAACCAAAATATGCGTTACACCATTCAGTATTTTGAAGAGCTATTACCTGTCAGCACTTCTCTTGAAGATGCCGGTAACAGTTTTGCACGGCTGAACAGCGAAATTACTCGTTATCGTGAATCATCCTATCGTCAAAAACATAATCCCGTATCGGACACTTCAGTGGAAAGTGGATCGGTTGATTTTTTCTAATAAAGTGGAGTGCCTTATGTCTAATCTTGCAGTCATTAGAATGCCAAAACGTTTCGATTATTCATCCAGTACAGAGTTTAATAATGCGATGGCCGCTGCACTGGAGCAGCCTGGCACAATTACCCTTGATTGCACAGAGTTGGAGTACATCGATAGCGCCGGTATCGGTTTACTGGTGATGTCTCAAAAGAAAGCCCAGTCGCGCCAGTCAAAAATCGTTTTGATTAATTTGAAGTCATCGCCCAAAGAAATTTTACAGTTGGCAAATTTGCAGAAAATTATTGATTTCAATTGAGTGCGTAATCTCGCTGCACAGCATTACAGAGAAAAAGTATTAAAGGTAAAACTATGAGCCAGCAAGAAAAAATTATACTGCCCAGCCGTTTTGATTACGGCTATCACAAAGAGTTTCAACGGCAATGTACGGAATATCTCGATAATCAAAATATCACCGAGATCGTGTTTGATTTCAGCAGGGTAGAGTATTTGGATAGTGCTGCATTGGGAATGATGATGTGGCAGCGACGCGCTGTAGCGGCACAGAAAAAAATGATGATCAAAGGCGCGAAAGGTGCAACGGCACAAATCCTGGAAATGGCCAATATGAAAAGGATCTTTGAGTATATTTAATGGTTATGAACGAGCTCCAGGCAACAGAAGCACATTCAATACTGGTCATCGATGACGATCAATTCCTGAATGAGTTGTTTTGCCAGTTTTTACACAGCAAAGGTTTTATTACCGATTCTGCCCACAGTTTTTGTCAGGCTATTGATTTGCTGCGTTCAGACCTTTGTGTGGATTTGATTTTATTGGACTATCAATTAGGTGACGGAACAGGGTTGGAATTATTGACGCAATTAAGCGATTACCTGCAAGAGCGACAAACGCCGGTGATTATGATCAGTGGCAATGAAGATCCTGTTTTTTTGGAGCAATGTTTCGCCAGCGGTGTAGCTGATTACATTATTAAGCCGGTGAATTTGTCACTTTTGGCGCTCAAGGTCAGCTCCCTGATCAAGTCGGTCAGTTTGCAGCGCCTTATCAGTTTGCAAAACAGGGAGTTGGAGCGTTTTAAACAGGAGGCTGAGCGCGAAGAATCGATAGCCAAATTCACTTATGAATATTTGTTACGTCAAAATAGTCAATCAATAGATGGTGTATCCATTTGGTTAAAGCCATCGACATCATTCAGTGGTGATATCGCTCTTGCAAAAATGTCACCCGGAGGAGATTTATATTTTTTATTGGCCGATGCAACAGGTCATGGGTTGTCTGCCGCGATTACTGTAATGCCGGTGGTATCGATCTTTAATAGTATGGTATCCAAAGGATTTCACATCCAACCCATAGTGACTGAAATTAACAAAAAGTTAATTCGCGACACACCGCAAGACCGCTTTGTCGCAGCTGTTGTTATCCAGCTTCATCAAGAGCAACAAGAAATCGAAGTATGGAATGGTGGCATGCCAACGGTGTATTGGGTGAATGATGGAAAAATTATCCATGCATTCAAATCAGAGCATATGGCGCTCGGTATTTTGGAAGAAGATATTTTTGATGCGAATGTGGTCAGTTGTGAAATTAAAAAAAATGGGCGCATTCTTGCTTATAGCGATGGCTTGATCGAAGAAGCAAATACAGAAGGTGAACCTTTTTCATTGGCTAGAATTGTGGATGTTATCGAATCTGATCCTGACGATTTACAGCAGGCCTTGGCTCATGCGCTTGCCACGCACACAGGAAAAGAAAAATATCGGGATGATGTATCTATTTGTACGCTGGATCCTCATTTGGTGTTGGCCAGTTGCTTACAGCAACTTCGCGATAGTTTGGGCCAGGGTTTTGTACAGGAGGATGTTGGCGATTTTTCCTGGAATGTAAAAATATCCGGGAAAAAAATTGCCAGCTGTGAAATACCGCCCCTGTGTAATAAGTTTTTGCAGTATCTACAAATAAGTCAGCATCTTTGCCAAATCGTTTTTCTGGTTGTCAGTGAAATGATCAGTAATGCCATCGATCACGGTATTTTGAAATTGGAATCATCCTTAAAAGAAAAGGCGGATGGTTTTACATACTACTTTCGTGAACGAGAACGTCGTCTTGAACAGCTTACCAATGATGACACCATTGAATTGCGTTTAGTGTGGGAAGCGAATGGCGCGCAATCGAAGTTGCATGTCAGCGTGCAAGATAGTGGTGCAGGTTATTGTTACCAAGAGCGTAACACTCAAGAAAGCGATGGGTTATCGGGCCGCGGATTACAACTAATTCGCAATCTTGCGCAGCAAGTGGAAGTGGTAGCGCCAGGCAATTTAATCAGGGCAGTAATCCGTCCGTTTTAATGGTAACGACAAGGGTCTTAGGTGTATGAGCAAACAAGTATTGATTGTGGATGATTCAGTCTCGGTCCGACAAAACGTAGCACAACGGGATGGCCGCTGTGAATAATCCGCCAGTGCGTGAATTTGATTATGGTGACGCTGATTTTGTCAGCATCAAAAAAACCATTTCTCGCTCTGGGGGTTATCATTTGGTAGTTGTGATTTAGTAGGTTTTTATCGCCTGTGGAAATTCAACAACAAAATAATCACTCTCTCCTTTGTTCTCGAGTGTTATTTTGCCATGCATTTTTCCAATCATTTCTTTGGCAAGAATAAGGCCTAGCGGGCCGTCGTCGTGTGGCTTTCCAACAGTATTCCCTGTTTCTGCGGTGAAAAATAATTGCAGATTTTTCCGTATGTCGGTGCTCATTTTATGGTTGAGTATTGTCATTGAAATTTTTACCCGGCTGCGATCTTCGTAAACATGAATGTTAAGAAGGCTATCGGGTACTGAATAGGTTAGCGAGTATTGCAGTAACTGCGTTAATACCTGAATGAGCCGTGTTTTATCTACCAGAATTGCCAAGTCGGTAGCAGTGGATGTAATCTGGGGTTTGCACTGATAGATTTCGTTATACGCGCGATTGCGTTGTACTGCTTGTTCGATTAAAGGGATTACGGCGTGCGAGGTCAGCTGATAGTTAGAGTCAATTTGGGAGAGGGTTTGCATCTCTAACAAATCGGCCATGAGTTTTTGCAGATGGATACTATTAGTGTGTGCAATATGGATCGCATTTTTTAATGAGTGCGGTAGCGCAGCCTGATCATGTTGCTGTAAGAGTTTGATGACTTCGCTAATGATATTAAGCGGCCCCAGAATTTCCTTGCTGGCGGCACTAATAAATTGGTTGCGTAGATCATCAATGCGCCGTTTTTCGGTTATGTCGCGCACGATCCCGATAAATAATGGATCGCCCTGTTGGAATACGCGCGATACCATTAAATCCATCGGAAATTCTTTACCGTTGCGTCTTAGTCCTTTTACTTCACGACCAATGCCCAGAATATTTTTTTTGCCCGTTTTAAGGTGGGTTTTCAAGTAGTCATCATGCAATGATTTATGTGGTTCAGGCATGAGCTCACTGACATTTTTCCCAATAATTTGTTTTGCCCGATAACCAAAAATCGTTTCCGCTGCGTGATTGAAGGTCTGGATGATGCCCGCTTTATTGATAGTGATAATGCCATCGGCAATATCATTGAGAATGGTTTGGGTGTGTTGGGTGCTTGCTTCAAGCGCTGCTTTATCCTGTGCATGCTGCTGTTCGTGATGCATAGTTTGCACGAACTGTGCAATGCTTTTTAGTATAGGTTCCAACATTTCTGCAGTTTGGTGTGTGTAACTTTGCGGTGCATTTGCCAGCCCCAGAATAGCAATTTGTTCCTTGCCGTTAAAAATGGGTATGCCAATAAAACTTCCTATAGACGGGTGACCTTTAGGCAGGGTGCTTGCACGCATGTCTTGCGCAATATTCGGACTGATAATGGGTTTGTCGGAACGCATAATTTTTCCAAACAGCGTATCCAAATTGCGATATTCACCATTTTCAGGAAGATGGGTTTTCCGAAAATTCTCCAACAGGGCATCATTTTTTTTGATGCTGGAAAAAACCAGAGCTCGCATGAAAGGTTGTTGCTGTTGGTCGCGCTCTACTTGCCCGATAAAACCTAATTCACTGTTGCTGATGGTTAAGGTTTCGCTCAGTAGTTCGTTTAGTGCAGATTTAATATCGCCATCGCCAATAAAAATAGATTGCGCATTGTTAATGATTTGCTCAAGTTTTTGCTTGTGATTAAGGGTGCTGGAGAGTTGTAAGAGGTGATGGTTTTTATTGAGCAGCTCCTCCATGTTGTGCCGCGCACGCGTACTGCTTGCGATAACAAAAAAAATAAAGAGCAGTGTCATGCTGCTCATTGCAATAGCTGTTGGTCCATCTTCCAGAAAAATAGCAACACTCAAGGGCGAGATGGTGAGTATGACAAAGCCCAGCGACGAATACTTATCGACCGTGAGCGAGGTCATCGACCCACTGGCAACTCCGGCCAATGAAAAGGAAAGTAGTGCTTGGTAAATCGTATCTTCATGTGCAAACAACAACAGGGCAGATGAACCCCAAGCCGCGCCTGTCAACCATACACCTATCCGGAACAGCCTTAACCAGAAAGTGGCGGAATAGAGTTGATGCAGATTGTGCCAGCAAATCCACGCGATCAAACGCGCAAGCAGTGCGCTACCCAGAAGTAGATTCCAAAGAATAATTTCAGCCTGGCCGATGACCTTCCAGTGAGAGAAGCTCAGGATCATGGCAATAGCAATGGACGATAACAATGAGACGGGCAGGCTGTTATACAGCGACCGCATCTGCTCGTGCTCCAATGAATCGAGGCTCAGTGCGTTGTTATTCAGATTCAGCGCATTGCTATTAAGGTTCTGCGCGCTGTTATCCAGGTGCACGGGTTGGTGTTCCTGCATTGAATATTCCACAGCATTTTGTTTGTTGTTGGGGATCAACGTGTATGCCTGAGTATAGTTCAGGCTGGTATTGGCAATGCTAAAGATTAAAAAGGGTGAGAACTATTACTGGAGATTACGTGGGCCGGAAATGACTAGCGGGATGAGCGAGGGGGCAGGATGTCAGGCAATTGTCTGTCGGGGCTGCAGGCCCCGACAGTGGTGTTGCCTTATTGCATTAATATAGGCGGTATTGTTCCGGGATTTTTTCGATGCAATCAATAGGCGGTGTCAGCTTATGCAAAATGCCGTCATGAATATCGTAAATCCAACCGTGAATGGTTAACTCCTGGCCGCGAGCCCATGCGTTTTGCACGATGTTGCTGCGGGAGATATTGTCGACTTGTTGGATGACGTTAAGCTCACATAGGCGGTTTACGCGCTCATTCTGATCATCCAGTCGATCAAGGACATTTTTGTTGTTGTAATACACATCGCGAATATTGCGCAACCAGTAATCAATCAGCCCGAGTTTTTGATTTTCCAGCGCGGCCCTGACGCCACCGCAACCATAGTGGCCGGTGACCATCACATGCTTCACTTTCAAAAATTCTACGGCGTAATTCAATACTGTCATGCAGTTCAGATCAGTGTGAATCACTACGTTTGCCACATTACGGT
The DNA here is from genome assembly GCA_002483365.1 of Cellvibrio sp. UBA7661. Classification (GTDB taxonomy): domain Bacteria; phylum Pseudomonadota; class Gammaproteobacteria; order Pseudomonadales; family Cellvibrionaceae; genus Cellvibrio. The sequence continues at coordinate 139,416 of DLHT01000009.1, read as the reverse complement.
GTACAAAAATCTCGCCCGGAGCCAGATTAAGAATCTGGTTGGCAGGTACACGGCTGTCAGAACAGCCTATCCATAAATATTCCGGGGCTTGTTGTTTGGCCAGGTTGGAAAAGAACTCGGGGTCTTCCCGTTTGATATCTGATGCCCATTTTATGTTGGCGGCAAACAGGCTATCTAAATCACTCATGGCAGGCTCCAATTGTTGTTGTCTCTGGCTTGGGGTCGCTTGATTCTGGTTGTTCACCAGTGTTTTTAGTTAAGGTTTTTATATTGGCTTTGGTGAGGGCGAGGTGTGACCCGAATGTGGCGGCAGTATAGGGGAAAGCCGCTTGCGGGTGTTACATTGCAATTCGGGTTTCGGCAGGATAACGATTATTTTTCTATCGATGGATATAACTATGACCAAGGGTGAGCAACAACATACGCTGTACTGGCACGATTACGAGACATGGGGAGAGGTGCCATCCATAGATCGGCCTTCACAATTTGCCGGTGTGCGCACGGATGAAGACCTCAATATTATCGGCGAGCCACTGATGATTTACTGCAAGCCCGCGCCAGATGTATTGCCTAAACCGGAAGCCTGTCTAATCACCGGTTTATTGCCTCAGGTTGCGGAAGAAAAAGGCCTGCCGGAATACCAGTTTATCGCCCGTATCCATGCCGAATTGTCGCGCCCTGGCACCTGCGGGGTCGGGTTTAATTCGATTCGTTTTGATGACGAAGTGACCCGTTACACGCTTTATCGTAACTTTTATGACCCTTATGAGCGTGAGTGGCGCTATGGCAATTCACGCTGGGACATCATCGATATGGTGCGTATGACCCGCGCTTTGCGCCCGGAGGGAATTGAATGGCCGGATTATGAGGATGGTCGCCCCTGCTTCAAGCTGGAAATGTTGACCAAGGCCAATAATCTGCTGCACGAAGCAGCGCATGATGCATTATCGGATGTCTATGCAACTATCGCCGTGGCGAAGCTCATCAAAACCCGTCAGCCCAAGTTGTATGACTATGCTTATAAATTGCGTGATAAGCGATTTGTCGCCAGCCTGATTGATATTGATAGTCACAAACCGGTGCTGCATATCTCATCGCGTTTTCCAGCTGAAAATGGCAATACCGCGCTGGTGTTGCCATTGGCCATGCACCCCACCAACAAGAATTCGGTAATCGCGTTTAATTTAGCGTCGGATCCTTCCGCGTTATTGGGTTTATCGGTAGAAGAGTTGCGTGTGCGTTTGTATACCCGCTCCGTGGATTTGCCTGACGGTGTTGAGCGATTGGCACTCAAAGAAATCCATCTCAACAAAACCCCTATGATCCTGCCTGCCAATATGTTGGATGATGCAACTGCGCAGCGGCTGCATATTGATAAGTCATTATGTGAAAACCATTGGCAACGCCTGCGCAATTTAACTTTGTCAGAGCAACAGCAATTGCAGCAGACCTTACATCAGCTTTACAGTGAAAACGGATTTGCCGAAAAAACCGACCCTGAGCAAATGTTATACAGCGGTTTTTTTGATGATGCGGATAAGCAGCTGATGGCACGTGTTCGCAAAGCGACGCCAGAACAATTGGCGGTGGAAACCTTTCCTTTTCGCGATGAGCGGCTTAAAGAAATGTTGTTTCGCTACCGCGCGCGCCATTTTCCGTCTAGTCTCAATAGTATCGAGCAAAAGCGATGGGAAGCGTTTTGTCGCTGGCGATTGACCGCCAAAGAAGCACAGGGCGGTTTAACTCTGGCTGATTTTCGGGAACGTGTGGCGTCGCTGTTAGTAGCGCCGGATATCACTACTGAACAGAAAGATTTGCTAAAGCAATTAAGTGTTTATGCCGATAAGCTAGAAAAATAACAAGATTTTATTACTACAAATAACAACTACCCATCCCTCAGGATGGACCACTATTCCGGAGGCCAGACAATGGCAGCTAGTTGGTCATTACGCAAAAAGATCAGTACCTCTGTTGCAGTATCCCTGTTGCTTGTCGGGTGTGCTGTTTCATTTCTCTCTTACGTATCCGCCATGAAGGCGATGGAAAATAATATCCATCGCCAGGTTGCGGGTATTTCCGCTACGTTCAGCAAATACGTAAGCGACTGGTTTGAATTGAAAGGCAAGGCGTTGGAAGGCTTTCCGGCTAGCGCCAGTGAAGAAAGTTACAACGCTCATCTTACGCAAGTAAAAGTATCTGCAGATGTTGACAACAGCTTTTTGGCATTCGCAGATGGTAAGTTGTACAACGCTAACAATCTGGTAATGGCAGCAGGCAATGATGACCCTCGTGTGTGGCATTGGTATATCCATGCATTGGAACGCCCGCGCGAAACAACTATCGAGAGCCCTACCATTGCATCGGCAACGGGTAAAAATGTGGTGTCCTTAGGGCGTGCAGTAATCAATTCCGATGGCAGTATAAAAGCTATATTGGGTATCGACGTTGTTATTGACGATATCGTTCAGCAATTGCGTGATATCGATCTGCCCGGCAATGGCTACATGTTTATTGCGCGCGGTGACAAAGTGTTTTCGCATGCAGATCAAAAGCTGCTGAATAAACCTTTACTGGATATTTCAACTGATCTGACTCAATCGCAGCTTGAAAAAGTTCTCAGGGATAAAGATGAATTGCATTTGATTCAACTGGATGGAAAAAGTACTCAAGTGTTTGCTGATGCCATCCCTGGCTCAAATCTGGTTTTGGTGATGGTGCTTGATCGCAAGTTATTGGTAGCGCCGGTTCACTCCGCTTTGATGGGGCAATTGGCTGCTATTTTGGTGTTGTTGGTAGCGATTTTAATTGTGTTGAATTGGTTTATTGGGGTGCTGTTGAAGCCATTGCATACCGTATCCCAATCGCTGTCGGATATTGCTTCAGGTGGTGGGGATTTGTCGCGCCGTTTGCCATTGACATCAAACGATGAGGTCGGTTTGCTGGCTGCAAACTTCAACTCATTCGTCGATCACATGAATGATCTGGTAAAACATATCCGCGCCCAAGCCAATGACTTGCAGGACAATGCCCGCGCAATGGCGGATTCGGCGGTATCTTCGGTGCGTGATCTCGGGGTGCAACAACAACAAATAGGCATGGTTGCTCAGGCCATGAATGAAATGACCAGTGCTACCCACGAAATTGCCCATCACGCAGAGCATACTGCGGACTCAGTGCGAGAGTCAGTCAGCAGCGCGAGTGAAGGTAAATTGCAAGTCGATAAAACACGCGACTCTATCGTGGTTCTGGCTCAAAAAGTCGAGCAGGCAGGCACAGTTATATCTACGCTCAACAATAATGCACAAAATATCAGCGGTATTCTGGCAACTATCCAGGGTATTGCCGAGCAGACCAACCTGTTGGCGCTCAACGCGGCAATTGAAGCTGCGCGTGCGGGTGAGCAGGGGCGTGGCTTTGCTGTAGTGGCAGACGAAGTCAGGGTGCTGTCGCAGCGCACCCATGCCAGTACAGAAGAAATCCAAGCGATGATAGGCAGTCTTCAATCCACTGCGCAGAACGCGGTAGCGATTATGGAGGATAGCCGCCGTTTGGCCACAGGCAGCGTAGATAATGCTGACAGCGCATCACATTCGCTGGATAAAATTAACTCATCCGTTGGTGCCATTAGCGGCATGGCTGTACAAATTGCTACGGCCGCTGAGGAGCAAAGTCAGGTTGTGCAAGAGGTGCTTAATAACATCACCGCGATTAAACAGGTTGCTGATAACTCTGCTGCTTCTGCCCTGCAGGGCGATGAAAGAGCAAAAAGTTTGCAGGATTTGGCGCGCGGCCTAAGTGATAAGGTCTCAACTTTCCGCCTTTAAGGTTTATTTGTAGCCACTAAATTCAAAAAAGCAGCCGTCGGGCTGCTTTTTTGTTTTTGGCAGTTTCGCCTGTCGATGAGCCGTTGTCAGGCTGGTGTGAAAACCCCGTATTTCGCTACGGCAACTGTGGGAATTTGGCCCGCTTGCGAGTACAATTCCGCGCCCAAGTAGGATGGGGTCTGTGGCTTGTGGATCCTGCCCGGTGATCGTCAACGAGTTATAGCGGGAGTTTCCCATGTCATCTATCAAAAAAGTGGTGTTGGCCTATTCCGGTGGCCTCGACACATCCGTAATCGTCAAGTGGCTGCAAGAAAACTACAATTGTGAAGTAATCACTTTTACCGCTGACATTGGTCAGGGTGAGGAAGTGGAGCCGGCACGTGCTAAAGCCCAAGCGCTGGGTGTAAAGCAAATTTATATCGATGACTTGCGCGAAGAATTTGTCCGCGATTTCGTATTCCCTATGTTCCGCGCTAATACCATCTATGAAGGTGAGTATTTGCTTGGTACTTCTATTGCCCGTCCATTAATTGCCAAACGCTTGATTGAAATTGCTAATGAAGTAGGTGCAGATGCTATATCGCATGGCGCTACTGGTAAGGGTAATGATCAGGTGCGCTTTGAGTTGGGGGCTTATGCTCTTAAGCCTGGTATCAAGGTAATTGCTCCTTGGCGTGAATGGGATTTGACCTCTCGTGAAACACTGATGCAATACTGCGAACAGCATAATATTCCAGTGGATTTTACCAAGAAGAAAAAGTCTCCATACTCAATGGATGCCAACTTGCTACACATCTCTTATGAAGGAAAAATCCTCGAAAACCCATGGACGGAAGCTGAAGAAGATATGTGGCGTTGGACCGTAGCTCCCGAGGCAGCTCCAGATAAAGCGACCTATCTCGAACTCACTTATGAAAAAGGCGATGTTGTTGCAATTGATGGTAAGCGCATGACTCCTGCAGAGATTCTGACCTATCTGAACAAAGTGGGCGGAGAAAATGGCGTTGGTCGTCTCGATATCGTAGAAAACCGCTATGTAGGTATGAAGTCTCGTGGATGTTATGAAACTCCCGGTGGCACCATCATGCTGCGTGCGCACCGTGCAATCGAATCTATAACTCTGGATCGTGAAGTCGCACATTTAAAAGACAGTTTGATGCCTAAATACGCCGAAATGATCTATAACGGTTATTGGTGGAGCCCGGAACGTATGATGATGCAGGCAATGATTGACCAATCACAAGTGCACGTGAATGGTGATGTGCGTGTGAAATTGTATAAAGGTGCTGTGCACGTTGTTGGCCGTCGTTCAGTAGATAGCTTGTTCGATGAAAAGGTTGCAACCTTTGAAGATGATGCAGGCGCCTACAACCAAAAAGATGCTGAAGGTTTCATTAAACTGAATGCATTGCGTATGCGTATTGCAGCCAACAAAGGTCGTATTATCAAGTAAGGCCCTAACACACTGCTTTGCTGATGCGAAGCAGTGTGTGTGTTTTATTCAATGCACAACAGGTTAAATTCGCATAAATAATTTGATAAATATCAAGCCTATACCGACAAGTGTGAGACAAACTGCCGTTCATGAGGCAAAATGCCGCACCTTCAGTAGGGTTATAGGCTTGATGATTGCCGTGTAACTCTGAATGATCAGGGTTCTGCCAGAGACAACAAGTTTTCATTTCTCTTTAAGTAACAGGAAAGTCCTATGGGTAGTCATGCGACTGTTGCTGGTGATCCACCGGTATACGACTTCGATATAGTACGTAAATTCTCCATTATGACCATTGTATGGGGCATATTTGGTATGGGAATGGGCGTATTCATTGCTGCGCAGCTGGTGTGGCCAGGTCTGAATGATCTGCTGCAACCTTACACCAGTTTCGGCCGTTTACGTCCATTGCATACCAATGCGGTAATTTTCGCATTTGGTGGTTGTGCACTGATGGCAACTTCTTACTATGTTGTCCAACGCACGTGTCAGGCTCCATTATTTGGTGGCTGGTTGGTTCCGTTCACCTTCTGGGGCTGGCAGGCAGTTATTGTTTTGGCTGCGATTACTTTGCCCTTGGGTTTTACTTCCACGAAAGAATATGCAGAGTTGGAGTGGCCAATCGACATACTTCTGGCGTTGGTATGGATTTCCTACGCGATTGTCTTCTTCGGCACTATTGTTAAGCGCCGCACTTCACATATCTATGTTGCCAACTGGTTTTATGGTGGTTTTATTGTCACCGTAGCCGTGCTGCATATTGTGAATAGCGCAGCCATTCCTGTCACACTGACCAAATCTTATTCTGCTTATGCGGGTGCTGCAGATGCGATGGTTCAATGGTGGTATGGCCACAATGCGGTAGGATTCTTTTTGACAGCGGGTTTCTTGGGGATGATGTATTACTTTGTTCCCAAGCAGGCTGGTCGTCCTGTTTATTCTTATCAATTATCTATTGTCCATTTCTGGGCGCTGATCTCCCTCTATATTTGGGCTGGCTCGCATCACTTGCACTATTCAGCCTTGCCAGATTGGACCCAATCTCTTGGTATGGTTATGTCCCTGATTTTGTTGGCTCCAAGTTGGGGTGGGATGATCAACGGTATTATGACTTTGTCAGGTGCATGGCATAAATTGCGCACTGATCCTACTTTACGTTTCCTTGTTGTTGCCCTGTCTTTCTATGGTATGTCTACCTTTGAAGGACCGATGATGGCAATTAAGAACGTCAACGCACTCTCACACAACACCGACTGGACAGTTGGTCACGTCCACTCAGGTGCTCTTGGTTGGGTAGCGATGATTTCTATTGGCGCCCTGTACCACATGTTGCCAAAGCTGTTTGACCGTGAAGAAATGTTCAGCGTAAAACTGATCAACTTACACTTTTGGTTGGCGACAGTAGGTACCGTTCTATATGTTGTGGCCATGTGGATCAACGGCATTGGACAAGGTTTGATGTGGCGTGCATTCAACCCTGATGGATCCTTGACTTACAGCTTTATCGAAACGGTTGTATTTAGTAAAGGTGGTTACATCATGCGCTTTATTGGTGGTGCCTTCTTCCTGACAGGTATGCTGGTAATGGCCTACAACACTTATCGCACTGTGAGTGCAGCCAACAAAGCTGCAGAAAGTGCTAGCCAGCCTGCTCAGGCGCCAGCTGTTTAAGGGGAATGCCATGAAAGGTCATGAAATAGTAGAAAAGAATATCGGCTTGATGACTGTGTTTATGGTTATCGCTATTAGCTTTGGTGGTTTGGTAGAAATTGTTCCACAATTCTTCCTCAAACAAACCACCACCCCTATCGAAGGGTTGAAGCCATTAAATGCTGTGCAGTTGGAAGGGCGTGATATCTATATCCGTGAAGGCTGCCATGTGTGCCACACCCAAATGGTTCGTCCTTTGCGCGCAGAGGTTGAACGTTATGGACACTATTCTGTAGCGGGTGAATCGGTATACGAACATCCATTCTTGTGGGGCTCCAAACGCACTGGTCCAGATTTGGCGCGTGTTGGTGGTCGTTACTCAGATGATTGGCACAAAGTGCATCTGTTCAATCCTCGTATTGTGGTGCCTGAATCGATTATGCCTGCGTACCCACATCTATACGATAACAAGCTGGATGGTAAGCACACCGAGGCAAAAATGCGTGCATTATCCAAAGTAGGTGTTCCTTACACTGAAGAGGACTTCGCGGGGGCCAAACAAGCGGTGCAAGGCGTAACTGAAATGGATGCACTGGTTGCATACTTGCAAAACCTTGGCTTATTGCTCAAAGAGAAGCGCTAATGGACGCAGGTACAGTTGGCGCTATTTCTACCGTGTTGGTGACTATCGCTTTTTTTGGCGTTTGCCTTTGGGCGTTCTCGCCCAAATTGAAAAAACGCTTTGAAGATGATGCGAAATTGCCCTTTGCGGATGATGAAAAAACCGAACGAACCGCAAAGCAGCCAGAAAACAAGCAGACAGATGATCGAAAGTAATCATCGATTAGGGGCGGAGTTAATATGAGTACTTTTTGGAGTTTATGGATCATTATCCTGACCAGCACTAACCTTGTGTTGCTGTTCTGGATATTAATGGCCAATCGTAGACGTGCGATAACCGGTGATGAAAAGGAAGCGCAAACCACTGGTCATGAATATGATGGTATTGAGGAATACGATAATCCGTTACCACGTTGGTGGTTCTGGATGTTCATCCTGACGTTTGTGTTCTCTATTGGATATTTGATTATTTATCCAGGTATGGGGACTTACGAAGGTCTCAAAGATAGTGAAGGGAAAGCATGGACCTCTGTAAACGAGTTGCGCGGACATCAAGCTGAGGCTGAAAAGGTTTACGCAGAGACCTATGGCGTTTACTCAAAAATGCCTATCGAGGAAGTGGCCAAAAATCCGGATGCGTTGAAAATGGGCTTCCGCTTATTTGCTAACAACTGTGCGATTTGTCACGGTGCCGATGGTGGAGGTAATCCCGGGTTCCCCAATCTGACTGATAAAGATTGGCTCTATGGTGGTACCCCGGAAAAAATTCTCGAAACTATTGTGCATGGTCGTAAGGCCGCAATGCCTGCATGGGTTGGTGTGATTGGCGAAGAAGGCGTTGTGGATGTTGCGGAGTATGTGCTGCAAATTTCCGGTAACGAACACGATGCAGCGAAAGCTGAAAAAGGTGCCAAATTATTTGCCACTAATTGTGTTGCCTGTCATGGCGCAGATGGCAAAGGAAATCAGCTGGTTGGCGCACCTAATCTGACCGATGATATTTGGCTCTATGGTGGTGAACCTGCAACCATTCGTCAAACCCTGCGTGATGGTCGTAATGGTGTAATGCCTGCGCAACAAGAATTGCTTAAAGAGGATCGTATACATCTGCTTGCTGCTTATGTTTACAGTCTGTCATTGGAAGAAAATTAATTTTCTATGAAAAATTAATACTCTTTCCAAGGAAGGCAGGCTAAGGCCTGCCTTTTTTTTCGCACTTACTTTCCTACTGTCCTGCTACATAAGGTAGTAGTTATAAGAGGTAATCCCCTTGAGTGAAAAACCCTCAGACCAACGGCCATCACCAACGGAACCTACTATTCGTTACGTAAACCTCTATGAGGCGGATGATAAAATTTATACCCGCCGCATTACCGGGTTCTACCAACGCTTGCGTCGTTATACCGGCTTGCCACTCATGCTGGGTTTTTTATTGATTCCTTGGTTGGTGATTGATAACCGTCCTGCCATTTTGTTCGATCTACCCGAGCGCAAATTCCACATTCTTTGGTTAACCTTTTGGCCTCAGGATGCGATGTATCTTGCTTGGCTCTTGGTGATTGCTGCATTTTTATTGTTCACAGTTACCGTTTTGGTTGGGCGTGTCTGGTGTGGATTCACATGCCCACAAACGGTGTGGACCCAAATGTTCATCTGGGCTGAGCATCTTTGTGAGGGGGATCGCAATAAACGGATTAAGCTGGATGCCCAGCCTTGGGGATTTGAAAAAATATGGCGCAAGGGCGCCAAACAATTTATCTGGATTGCTATTTCGTTAGTCACCTCACTTACGTTTGTGGGTTATTTCACACCTATCCGTGAGTTGGTTGCAGGCTTTTTTACGTTCCATCTAGATCTGATAACTGCATTCTGGGTTTTGTTTTACGTTGCAGCGACCTACATGAACGCAGGGTTTATGCGCGAGCAGTTTTGCAAATACATTTGTCCTTATGCACGTTTTCAAGCGGTGATGTACGACCACGATACATTGACTGTTTCTTACAACAGTTTGCGTGGAGAAAAGCGTGGCCCGCGCAAGTTGGATAGCGATTACAAAGAACAGGGAATGGGCGACTGTATTGATTGCTCTTGGTGTGTACAGGTTTGCCCTGTGGATATTGATATTCGCGATGGACTGCAAGCGGAATGTATCGACTGTGGACTATGCGTTGATGCCTGCAATAGCGTCATGGATAAGATGGGTTACCCAAGAGGATTGATTAGTTTTACCACAGAAGATGCTATCCAAAATGGTAAAACCAAAGTATTCCGCCCGCGATTGCTGGGTTATGGTCTGATGTTGACGATCATGATTTCGCTGTTTGTGTATTCGATTGCGACCCGTGTGCCTGTTGGATTGGAGGCGCAGCGTGATCGTGGAGTGCGTATGTACCGCGAAGCAGATGGCCATATCCAGAATGTGTATACCCTGAAAATCAGCAATATGGATCGTGCTACCCATACATATGATCTGGAAGTGGAAGGGAGCGACGGTTTCATTATCCAGGGGTACAAAGCTATTCCGGCAGTAGAGGGGGAGGTACTGACCATCCCGGTGAGGGTTGCAATCAAAAAAACCGACCTCAAGGCTAAAAAGACGGAAATTCGCTTCAGGGTGCGTGCGCGTGAAAACGCTGAGATTACGGCAACCAATACGACGACATTTATCGGCCCCTGATTGTTACCACTGTTGTTAATTGCATCGGCGCAGTGGATACGCCGGCTGATACGAGAGAATTGTTATGAGCGAGTCAACCCACAACACTATTGATGAGGCAGCCAAGCCTTGGTATCGCCAGTTTTGGTTTTGGTTTGTGTTTAGCCCGCTGATTTATATCATGATCATGTGTAGCATAACTGTCACTATTGCACTTAAAGGTGCAGATGATGTGATCATCGATAACTACTACAAAGAAGGCCGCATGATTAACCAGGCTTTGGGGCAAGACAAGCGCGCCAGCGAGTTGGGTCTGAGTGGCGATGTGCAGTTTGATCGTGTCTCTGGTGAGGTGTTGTTAGTGATTGCCAATGCCCCCAGTGATCACAAACTTATGCCATCGCAATTGCTATTAATGATGGGGCATCCGGTTAAGGCGGATAAAGACCAACTGGTTTTGTTAACGGCGGTAAGTGGTGCCGGGCGCTACCGCGGTGAACTGAAGGCTAAGCCGGATTACTCCTGGTATTTAACCTTATATCCCGTAGCGGAATTGGCCCAGCGCAATGAAGCTCCATGGTCGTTGAGTGGCGAAATTGACTTCCGCCAAGCCGAACAAACCCGTCTGACACCGCGAGTTAAGTAATTGTTTACTGGCCGATGAATTTGCCTACTCCTGCGGGTTTCAAAACCGGGCAAGCATGTTATCACTGCGGCTTGCCAGTCCCCCCCGCCAGTTATTACCCTGTCATAATTCAGGGGAAACAGCAGCTAATGTGCTGCGCTGGCTGCCAAGCTGTTGCTATGGCGATTGTTGATGGTGGCTTGGACAATTTTTACCAGTTTCGCACCAGTAACAATGAGCGCCCTTCCAATCAGGATGAGAATGATCATAACCGTTGGGCGATCTATGATTTACCTGATGTACAAGCCGAGTTTGTCATTCCTTTTGACGTCTCCCTCAAACAAGTAAATTTGTTATTGGAGGGCATTAGTTGCGCGGCTTGTAGCTGGCTGATCGAAACCCATCTTAAACAGAACCCTGCAATCAAATCGGTTACTGTCAATCTAAGCACCCATCGCTGCGCGGTGGTTTGCGATGCAGGACAACCCCTTAGTCAAATTTTCCAATCGCTTGCCTCTATAGGTTATTTGCCGCGCCCGGCGACCGATGACCAGCAACAGGAGCTAATCAAGAGAGAAAACCGTATTGCCCTGTTTCGAATTGGTGTTGCTGGTTTTGGCACCATGCAAGCGATGATGGTGGCGGTAGGGATGTATACAGGGGCTACCGACTTTTGGTTGGACTTTTTGCGTTGGCTATCGATGTTGGTGGCGACACCAGTGGTGTTTTTTTCGGCATGGCCGTTTTTTCAGGCGGCATGGCGCAGCATCCGTATGCGCCATTTGGTGATGGATGTGCCGGTGGCTTTGGCTATCGGCTTGGCCTACCTTGCAAGTGTCTGGGCGACCCTGACCAGCAGTGGCGAAGTTTATTTTGAATCGGTCTCCATGTTTACGCTATTTCTGTTGGTGGGACGCTATGTCGAGCTGCGCGCACGTCATCGCAACCGTTTGGCATTTGGCAATCTCGCCCAGCTTATGCCCTTGACTGCCTGTTGTTTACGCGAAGAGAACGGTTGTGAAACTGAACAAACTACGCCACTCAAAGCGCTTGCGTTAGGTGATAAGGTCAGGGTCAAACCAGGAGAGACTTTTCCTTGTGATGGCCGTGTTTTAGCGGGTGAGAGTACGGTTGTTGAAGCTCTGTTGACGGGTGAATCGAGACCCGTTGTCAAACGGTCGGGTGATACTGTTATCGCGGGAACCCTGAATAATCAGAGCCCACTAACGATCGAAGTAACTGCGGTAGGCGCTGCAACCCAGCTATCCGCCATCGAGCGGCTTGCCAGCCAAGCTGCTGAAGAAAAACCGCAGCAGGTACTTGCTGCTGATCGTATAGCGCGGTTTTTTATTGCACGCTTGTTAATTGTGTGTACGGCTGTGTTTGCATTCTGGCTTTGGTATCGCCCCGATCATGCACTTTGGGTCACGCTTTCAGTGTTGGTAGTGACTTGTCCCTGCGCCTTGGCATTAGCAATGCCGGCTGCTTTATCGGCAGCGACAGCCAATTTGCGCCAGCGCGGATTTCTGGTGGCGCGCGGCCATGTGGTGGAAACGCTCAACAGTATTAATCGGGTAATTTTTGATAAAACCGGTACCCTGACCAAAGGGCAGTTCAACGTAGTCAAGGTCACTGCTTACAATGGGGAATCACTGTCCAAGCCAGAGCAGGATCGGTTATTAGGTTTGGCAGCAGCCCTGGAGCAGGGGTCTAACCATCCATTGGCTGCAGCATTCCATCAGTGGACGGATGCTTATAAAGCTGAAGACATCAAACAAACGACGGCTGCAGGTGTGGAAGGCCGAATTGAAGGGCAGCATTATCGGCTAGGCACAATGGAGTTTGCTGGCGAGTCTTTGCCACCTGAAATACGTGATTCACTCACGTTGCCGGATGGTCACTACAGTTGGCTCTTGTTGTCCGGTGAGCAAGGCGCTCTTGCCTGGATCGCCCTGGAGGATGAGCTTCGTCCCGATGCTGCAAGCCTGGTGCAAACATTAAAATCCCGCGGTATATATGTCGAACTGCTCAGTGGCGATCAAACAGGTGCCGTTGCACAACTTGCTCGGCAACTGGGGATTGATGACTTTATTTCCGGCGCCAAACCGGGCGACAAATTGTCGCATCTGGCCAAGCGGCAGGCGGCAGGTGATAAAGTATTAATGATTGGCGATGGTATTAATGATGTCCCTGTGTTGTCCGGTGCTGATGTGTCAGTGGCTATGGCATCCGCTTCAGATCTTGCCCAAACCCGTGCTGATTCGGTGTTACTGAATGATCATCTGGGGGTGATTGCCGATGCTTTGGAGATAGCCCGCCGCACCAAGGCTATCATCCAACAAAATTTACGGTTTTCATTGGCTTATAATGTTATTGCTTTGCCACTGGCTGCCGCAGGTATGGTTCCACCCTGGCTGGCTGCATTGGGCATGACCGCCAGTTCATTGATCGTTATTTTCAATGCATTGCGCCTCACCCGTTAACACTGGCTTCACTGACCCTAACCCTCGTGAGTTACTGATGGAAAGTCTTTATTTTCTTGTTCCCTGTGCCTTGGTGTTTATTGGTCTGGCGATCAAGGTATTGTTCTGGGCCATCAACAATGGTCAATACGACAATTTGGATACAGAAGCCCACCGCATCCTGTTTGACGCAGAGAAAAAGAACAAGGAATCTGCTCAAGCACCTGACGATAAGAATCCACTTCCATGATTGATTGGTCTGCACTTACTGCCGCGTTTTTGCTTGGTTTGTTTAGTAGTGCCCACTGTGTGGGTATGTGTGGCGGCATTATGGGGGCCTTGAGCATGGCGATTCCCGCTCATGCCAAGGCGCGTCGCTGGGTTATTCTGGTCAGTTACAACCTCGGGCGAATCCTTAGTTATGCCTTAATGGGGGTATTGGTTGGCGTTTTTGCACGGCAAATCGCCGAATCGGGCGGCGCAACCTGGCTGCGTTGGCTGGCAGGTGGATTGCTTATCGCAATGGGCTTGTACCTCGCTAATTGGTGGCGAGGTCTGACGTACCTGGAAAATGCCGGTCGTTATCTCTGGGTTTACTTACAACCACTGGGCAAACCGTTGATGCCGGTCGATAACTTCGGTAAAGCGCTCTTGTTGGGCGGACTCTGGGGTTGGTTGCCATGTGGGTTGGTCTACACCGCGCTGGGATACGCTATGGCGCAAGGAAGTGGCCTTGGAGCCGGGCTTGTGATGCTGGCGTTCGGGCTGGGGACGTTACCCAGCGTATTGGCAACCGGTTTTGCGGCCCAGCAGCTGGGGCGTTTGCTCCAACGCCCACAATTACGTTGGAGTATGGCGGTACTAGTGATTGCCTTCGGTCTGTGGACCATCTGGGGTGGCGGGCATCTCCATGGACAACACCAGCATCACGCTGCTGATCAATCAGCAATCGACCATCAATCAATGGACCATGAGTCAATGAACCATGAATCAATGGATCATGAATCGATGGATCATTCGGAACATCAGCATCATTCTGAATAATTGACTGCAGCTGCAATTTGATCTTTGTCTCAAAAAAACTCTTAACAGTGTCTCGCTAGGCTAATGAATTTTGCCATGCTAAGGTGCGCGCCTGCTAAGCTTGAAACTGAACAGATCTTTTTCTGTCCTAGTTTCAGGAGCGATTCTACAATCGTGTTGAGTGAGCGTTTGAGACATTTATGCTGATCAAAACCCCTCGTACCGGGTTCATCTGCCAATCGGCCTGGCTAACAGCCGGAATCGTCTGTTTCAGAGTTTGTGCTTTGGGGCTGTCGCTTTTCTTGCTAGCCTTGACTGCATACGCTGAAGATTCTGTATCTCCTGCTGGAGATAATGTGTCCGACTCTGATGCGAGCTGTGAAAGTTTTTATCGATCCTACCAAAAAGTCGCGGACATTAAGGATAGCCGCATCAAATTTGATTTATTCAACGGTCTCGAAGGCAAAAAAATTCGCCACATTCAATTCAATACACTTTCGGTGTTTGATGAAGAAGACCCCGATGAAAATAATCGCCTGTATTTATTTCTAAATAAATTGCACTTTAATACACGGCCACATGTGGTGCGTGCGCAATTACTATTTAACGAAGGTGAAGCTCTCAATATTAAAAAAATTGAAGAGAGCGAACGTATTTTACGTCGCAGGCCTTATTTAACGAATGCCTACATAGTCCCCATACGTGTTTGTGCAACGCAGGTGGATATTATGGTGGTTACTCGCGACGCATGGGCATTGGAGCCACAATTATCGCTAAGCAAAGAATCAGAAGGTACCAAATCAGGTTTTGCTATTGCAGATGGCAATATTTTTGGTACAGGAAATAGTTTAACGATTGGCTACGAAGAAAATACCCAGCGCAATTTGATCAGTTACGATTTCAGCAATCCACATATTTTTAACTCGCAAATTGCAACACGGCTTTACTATGCGGATACCAGTGACGGCCGCGATACTATTGTTGATATTTCCCACCCATTTTACTCATTGGAAACCCCTTGGGCTGCCGGTTTTTACACGCAAGATGTGAGTCTGATCCAACTCATTCGCCATATGGATGAGCAGATCAATGAGTTTCGCCACCAGAGCATGAGTAACGAAATATATTTCGGTTTGGCAACGGATATCAGCTCATCCTACACCCGGCGTTGGTTAGTCGGTGTTACGAATGAAGAAGATAATTTTTTTGTTACCGATGATACTTTGCAAAGTATTCCTGCCCAGCGCAAAGCGGCGTATCCTTGGATTGAATACCAGTTTCGTGAAAGTCGATTTGGTGTTTTCAAAAACGTTAACCAAATCCAACGCCCCGAAGATATAGCGATTGGTCATAACTTCAGCTTCCGTGTTGGTTATGCGGGAACCCAATTTGATAATCCGGATGATGTTGTTCGCTATCTCGGCGATTACACACATGTCAGGGTTTTTCACAATCAACATATTTTTGAAACCTCTATTACTGTTGATGGGCGCCGTCATTCCAAGTTGGAAGGCGTTGATAGTACTTTGTGGGGCCTAAGCCTCGCCTACAATTATTTTCAGGATGACAAGCGTCGCTGGTATTTAGGGTTTCGTTACGATACAGGGCAGGATCTTGCACAATATGAAGAGCTGACCGCAGGCGATATCACTGGACTACGTGGGTACCCGACAGATTACCAGCGTGGTAATGAGCGCTACGTATTCAGTATAGAACGGCGCTATTTTTCTGATCTCCATATCTTTAACTTAATGCGTGTCGGTGCAGTAGTTTTTGCTGATGTCGGTAAGGCCTGGGGTATAGAACAATACGGTTATAGTCCTGTGCTGAGTAATGTTGGTATAGGGCTGCGCTTAAGTTCCAGTAAGGTGCGCATTGGCAATGTTGTGCATGTGGATTTTGCTGTGCCAACTTCTGCGCGTAACGCCGAAGGTGTAGGCGAGTATCAGTTAACGGTCGGTGCTGAATCAAAATTTTAAATTTATTCAATCATATTGATTTGCGAATAAATTTTCCTTCTTGTCCCATCCATATATTTATTTATTAATGAAAGGTCAGTATGCGGATTCTTCATACCATGTTGCGTGTAGGCAACCTACAAAAGTCCATTGATTTTTACACAAAAACCTTGGGTATGACGCTGTTGCGCCAGCAGGATTATCCCGAAGGTAAATTTACGCTTGCCTTTGTTGGCTATGGCGATGAAAAAAATAACACCGTTATCGAGTTAACATACAATTACGGTGTAGAGAGTTACGACTTGGGTAAGGGTTATGGGCATATCGCTTTAGGATGCGATGATGTTTACGCTACCTGCGATGCAATCCGTGCAGCCGGGGGCAAAATTGTCCGTGAACCAGGGCCTATGTTGCATGGCACTACCATACTGGCTTTTGTTGAAGATCCTGACGGCTATAAAATCGAACTGCTAGGTATCAAATAACGTGGCTCGTTTGCTTTCGCAATTATCGCAGCTTCGCTTTGACAACCGTTTAGTATGCGAATTACCAGCAGATAAAGAGAACAATGTTTTTCCTCGCCAAGTAATGGATGCTGTTTATTCATGGGTAATGCCTACACCGGTAAAAAATCCACAACTGGTATGTGGTGCTGCGGAAGTGGCGGCGTTATTGGATTTACCTGACACCATTTTTTCCGGGGATGATTTTGTAGAAATATTTTCCGGCAACAAAATCCTTGATGGTATGCAGCCGCATGCCTGTTGTTACGGCGGGCACCAGTTCGGCAATTGGGCCGGACAGTTGGGTGATGGTCGTGCAATTAATTTAGGTGAGGTGCTCAACCAGAGAGGTGAGCACTGGACGTTGCAATTAAAAGGCGCAGGGCTAACGCCTTATTCGCGCACCGCCGATGGCCTTGCGGTGCTGCGTTCATCGGTGCGCGAATTTCTGTGTAGTGAAGCCATGTTCCATTTGG
Source organism: Cellvibrio sp. UBA7661 (assembly GCA_002483365.1). Lineage (GTDB taxonomy): Bacteria > Pseudomonadota > Gammaproteobacteria > Pseudomonadales > Cellvibrionaceae > Cellvibrio. The sequence continues at coordinate 122,126 of DLHT01000009.1, read as the reverse complement.
GAGTTCCTACCACGCGTGCGTTAAGCCTTGTTGCGACTGGTGAATATGTGCGGCGCGATATGTTTTATGACGGTAATCCGCAAATGGAACCTGGCGCAATTGTGTGTCGTGTTGCGCCCAGTTTTACCCGTTTTGGCAATTTTGAAATTTTTTCTGCGCGCGGTGATATTGCACTATTAAAGCAACTGGCGGACTTTACAATTCGCTCTGACTTTCCGCATTTACTCGCCCAGTCATCAGCTGTTATTGACTCTCCCATTTATGTGCAGTGGTTTAACGAAGTGTGTATTCGCACGGCACAACTGATGGCGCATTGGATGCGCGTCGGATTTGTTCACGGTGTGATGAATACTGACAACATGTCCATCCTTGGGTTGACGATTGATTATGGGCCTTATGGCTGGCTCGAAGGGTATGACCTTAACTGGACACCCAATACAACCGATGCGCAAGGGCGACGTTATAGATACGGCAATCAACCGCAGATAGCCTTATGGAATCTCGTGCAGTTAGCCAATGCTATTTATCCATTAATCAATAGTGTTGAGCCGCTCCAGCAAGCATTGGAACAATATCGCAATGAGTATGAGCGCTGTGCAGAGCGCGATCTGGCTGCCAAGCTTGGGTTGAGTGCTTATGATCCCACGCAGGATCAAGCATTGGGCGACCAACTTTTTCAGATACTGCAGTCGTCTGAAATAGACATGACAATTTTTTATCGCACGCTTGCCAATTTACCCGTGTATGACATTCATCACTATGCGGATGCGCAGGTGGTTAATATCGTGCGCGATGCTTATTACACATCGCCCGATGCAGTAGCTGAATCTACTATGGCTGATTGGCTGCGATCATATGCACAGCGGGTACAACAGGATTTTGTATTGACCGGCAGTGATGAAAACACAAGGCGTGTAGGTATGAACGCGGTGAATCCCAAATATGTGTTGCGTAATTACATGGCGCAACAGGCAATCGATAAAGCCACACAGGGTGATTATTCTGAAGTAGAAACCTTGTTGCAGTTACTGCGCAAGCCATACGAAGAGCAGCCGCAATTTCAACGCTATTTTGCCAAGCGTCCAGAGTGGGCACGGCATAAAGCAGGTTGTTCTATGTTGTCATGCAGTTCCTAGTGCAATAGGCAAAAGTGTTTAGTGCAGTCGTGGTTCAAGCTATTTAATTACATTTTTTAAGAGACAATCATGGTCGGAAAAGTAGTTGGTTTTTTAGCAGGGCTTTTGGTGTTGGGCCCGGTTGGTGCTGTCATCGGTATTTTTTTAGGGCATTTTCTATGGGATAAAAAACGTCGGACAACGCCTCATTTATCGGGTGAGCAATTGCATGCAGTGCAGACCAATTTTTTCACGACGGTATTTGTATTGCTCGGGCATTTAGCCAAGTCTGATGGGCGAGTGAGTGAAACAGAAATTCAATTAACTGAATCACTGATGGTAAAAATGGGTTTGACTGCCGATCACAGACGTGAAGCGATCAATTTATTCAAACAAGGTGCTGCGGATAATTTTAACTTTGATGCAACTATGATTGCTTTTAAGCAACACTGCGGAGCAAGCCCTAATCTCATCAATATGCTGTTAGTCAATCTTGTGAATCTGGCGATGTCTGACGGAATTTTGGATGAACAAGAAGCGCAAGTGTTGCGCCGTGTTGCAGAGCAATTAGGGTTTTCCCGTTTTGCGTTTGAGCAACTGCTGCGGATGTTGAGTGCGCAAAATGCATTTAAGCGTGAGCAAGGGGAGGGTTCTCAAGGTGGCTATCAATCACCACCGCGCGCAGATGAATTGACCTTGGCTTACGAGGCTTTGGGTGTTGAAAAAACAGCGACAGATGCCGAGTTGAAAAAAGTGTATCGTAAACTGATGAGTGAGTATCATCCGGACAAATTGATTGGCCAAGGCCTACCTGATGACATGATTAAAGCAGCTACAGAACGCTCACAGGAAATTCAGGCTGCTTACGATTTGATTAAAAAATCCCGCTGATTTGCTTATAAAAAAATTCTATAAATTGTTCCATTACGCCCTTGGTTTGATAGAAAAAAATATAAAAACCAAGGGTGATAAATACTCTTCTCCATATCCCATCATTCCTCCCCCAGAAAAATATGTGACACCTCAATCAAGTTTTCGGCAAAGTGTTGACAACGTTGTCCATTAGGGTGTAATTTCAGCCTGTAGTTAGTGTTAACGTTTTTTTACAAGAATAATAATTGTGGTATTCGCTAGGTAGCGGCTGGAAAACCTGTTTTTCTACGACGAAAAGCGCTGGTTTTTTTACTGTTTTTCTCATTCAGGATCGAATCTTCCTTGCGGCGTGCAAGGTGGTGTGTGCTGTTTATCCATTACTAATGCTTGAAATTTTATCGGGTTAAGAACTCAGGGCTTTTTATTGCCTAATGGTTTTCTTTTGCCTGAAAAATGCGGATGTGTTTCTGGCAGGACGCTTGTCTGACGGAGCAATAAAAATAAAGGAGCAGGATCAATTACCTGCAACCTGAGCTGTGTAAGTCCGGGAGCTTTCTGTTGTTCACAGTGAGTCAGCAGAAGTGAAATGAAAAAATATACCGAGGAAAATAACAATGAAATCCTTTAGACCCTTCAGATTATTATCAGGTTTGGGGCTGTTATCAGCTGCTGCTTTGGCCAGTGTCCAAGTGCAAGCATATAACTGCAGTGGTGTTGCCAATTATCAACAAGGCACGTACAACACGGGCGCTATCGTAAAAAATGGTGGCAATGCGTATTCCTGTACTGTTGGCGGATGGTGTTCTGTTGGCGGTCCTTACGAGCCGGGCGTGGGTTGGGCTTGGGCTAACGCCTGGAGTGACCTTGGCGCTTGTGATGGCACTACCACAAGCAGCACAGCGTCCAGCGTTGCATCTGTCGCATCGTCTGTTCGCAGTTCTGTTGCTGCATCTGTAACCACCAGCTCTGCAACTTCTACCGCGGGCTGTGCTGGTGTTGCGGCTTGGAATAGCACTGCGGTTTACACTCAGGGCAATACTGCCTCTCACAATGGTGCTGTTTACCAAGCCCAGTGGTGGACGCAAGGTGATAACCCCGCCAATTCCGGTGACTGGGGTGTTTGGCGCAAAGTCAGCAATTGCACTGCATCGTCCCAGGCTAGTTCGATTGCGGCATCATCCAAACCTGCCTCATCCACACCAAGTTCTGTGGTGGCATCATCCCAGCCAAGTTCTGTGGTCGCTTCTTCTCGCGCCAGTTCAGTCGCGTCTTCCAGCGCATCCAGTACAGTTGTTGTGGGTGGTAAAAAAGTAGTTGGTTATTTTGCGCAGTGGGGTACATATGCGCGCAACTATCACGTTAAAAATATTGTAACCAGCGGTTCGGCAGCCAAGCTGACTCACATTCTTTACGCATTCGGTGATGTCAAAAATGGCCAGTGTGTGATTGGTGATGCTTACGCTGATTACGAGCGTGCCTACACTGCGGATTTGAGTGTCGACGGTGTTGCCGATACCTGGGACCAACCGTTGCGCGGTAGCTTCAACCAATTGCGCAAACTGAAAAAAGCCTATCCAAACATCAAAGTGATTTGGTCATTCGGTGGTTGGACCTGGTCCGGTGGTTTTGGTCAAGCAGCTGCTAACCCAACTGCATTTGCTAACTCTTGCTATAACCTGGTTGAAGATCCACGTTGGGCTGATGTATTTGACGGTATCGACATCGATTGGGAATACCCGAACGATTGTGGTTTGACCTGTGATACCAGTGGTTTCTCAGCATACAAAAACCTGATCCAGGCATTGCGTACCCGCTTTGGTGCCAACGCATTGGTAACTTCAGCGATCGGCGCTGCTCCATCCAAAATCAACGCTGCTGATTATGCTGGAGCTGCCCAGTATCTGGATTTCATCATGCCGATGACTTACGACTACTTTGGTGCATTCGCTGCGAAAGGCCCAACTGCTCCGCACTCCGCGCTTTATGGTTATGCAGGTATCCCTACCGCTGAATTCTATTCAGATTCTGCGGTGCAATTGCTGAAAGCCAAAGGTATCCCTGCAAGCAAAATCCTGCTGGGTGTAGGCTTCTATGGCCGCGGCTGGAGTGGTGTAACCCAAGCAGCACCTGGCGGTGCAGCAACGGGCGCTGCAACAGGTTCGTATGAAGCAGGTATTGAAGATTACAAGGTATTGAAAAATACCTGCCCTGCAACCGGTACTGTTGGTGGCACTGCCTACGCATTCTGTAACGGCAACTGGTGGAGTTACGACACTCCACAAACCATGGTTGGCAAAATGGATTATGTCCATCAGCAAAACCTGGGCGGCACCTTCTTCTGGGAGCTGAGTGGTGATACTACGGGTGGCGAGTTGATCAACGTGATTGGCAACTCAATGCGTTAATCGCTGCAACCTGTGCGATAAAAAAATCCGGCAGTCACTGGCTGCCGGATTTTTTTATGGGCGACATTTGTTTTTTAGTAATCAAAATGCAGGCATAAAAAAACCGGCGGATATTTCACAAGAGTGAAGTGCCTGCCGGTTTTTGTTGCGCTTGGTTAAGCGATTACTCGTGGTTCAGAATCATTACATCGGTATCGACCGCTGCAATCAAACGCTCTGCGGTATTGCCACGACGAGTCTTGGTCATGCCGTTTTGGCCGAGGGTACCCATTACAATCAAGTCGGCTCCGATTTTTTCTGCCAAAGCTGAAACTACGTCAGAGGTGTAACCATTTTCTACATGGATTTTCTCGTTAGGCAAACCACTGATACTGACCAGCTTGCCGCGATCAGGGTAGCTCATTGAGTCCAGATAACCGTTGATCACGTGCAGATCTGCGCCGTAGGTTGCGGCATAGAATTTTGCAGCTTCGATAATTTTTTTGTTCAGTTCGATTTGTACATCGCGTTGAGCCTGAACGTTGATGGCAGCCAGAATCACTTTGCGTTGTGCTTTTGCACCTGGACGGATGAGTACGACAGGGCAGTACGCGCCTTTCAACAGTTCCCATTTTGATTCGGTGAAGAAGAAGCGGCTGTTGTTATTGGTTGCATGCACTGGCAGATAAATCAGATCGGCATCGAAGCGCTTGGCCGATTCCATGATGGATTTTTGCCATTCTGACGACCAGGATACTTCGAGCGTGTATTCGATTCCGGCATTAGCCAATGGAGCTTTGATGTTTTGTTCAAACCAGGTCAGGTCGCGGAACAGGTGGTCGTTAACTGAGCGGGTATCTACTGCATCGCCATCCACAGCCACAAATGCGTGAACCTTGGGTTTTGGGCCTTGCATCAGGGAGGCGACAATAATGGCGCGCTCAAGCGCAATGTGATGAGTATCATTGGGGTCAACGACGACGAACAGCTTTTGTGACTTGGACATACTGATGGTTCCCTAAAAAAGTGGGTTGTTATTTTCCGGTTGGGGCTAGCATAGCAACCCCTTTGGGGTTTTTACAGCGACAATCCCGCTTGCTGCGGCCGATAGCGGTTAAATAAGTTTGATATGGATTAAACTGTACGCCTTTTTTACAGAGCCTCAGTGATAACACTATGAACTTGCTTGAAAATTATCCAATCCATGAACTGACTGTTGGTCAGAGCGCCACTTACAGTAAGACCTTGACTGAACAGGACATCATTCTGTTTGCTACCTGTTCCGGTGATATAAACCCGGTGCATCTCAATAAAGACTACGCTGCCACTACGCCTTTTGGTGAACCCATAGGTCATGGCATGTGGACGGGCGCTTTGGTATCAGCAGCGATTGCGACGTGTCTGCCCGGCCCTGGTTCGGTTTATCGCAGTCAAAGCCTGAGCTTTAAACATCCGGTAAAAGTGGGTGATACGGTCACTGTGACGCTGGTTGTCAGTGAAATCAAAGAGCGCGTAAGACTGGTGGTGCTGGATTGCGAGGCTCACAATCAGGAAGGCAAGTTAATCGCCAAGGGTGTTGCGGAAGTTATTGCGCCCGCAGAAAAACAATCCCTGGCACCGGGCTATGTGCCGAAGATCCATTTCGGCGATTAATACGGTTAACCCTGAATCCGGCCAATACTTTATTGGCCGCTCAAACGTTTTCCAAATGAAATAGCATAGGCGGCCGAACGCATCTGGAGTACCGGATCTGCGCTGGGAGCCACTCCTGCCGTCACCCGGTTAGGGTCAAAGTTCACGCCATCGCAATATTTGTCGGCGATATCAGCCGCGGTGATGTCCAAGCGTGCCATTTTGATTTTGGTACGGTTATCGGGCCAGGTTTGCGACGGGTCGATCTCGCTATCACTGGCTTCTCCCAAGCTGATTGCCATATCCCAACTGACTGCGCCCTGCTTGAGTTGCTGGCGCAAGTTGTCCATCAAAAAGTCGGTACCTGCTGTTGCCAGTTCACTATCACTCAGCAATTTTTCACCGGCTACCGGTGTAAATTGCCAGCGCACTTTGTGGCGCTGTGTATCGCTACCGGTAAAAAAGAACGTATGTATGCCATAATAGCTGGTTGAGCCATAACTCCAGGAGGGATTGTGACTGGCCAGCCAAGCAGGTTGTGCTTGCGTATCCGGGTTAGCTGCGCGATAGGCCGCGGTTTTGGCTGGATCAGGTTTGCCAGTTGCCGGATCGGGGATAAATGTTTTTAGCAGGCCATTGAAGACAGTGGGATTTTTTGCCGGAAACATAGGTGTGCTGAGCATCGCCATGTTGTGTAATTGGCCATCGGGTAATTTGATCTGTAGTGCCATTCCGCGTGGACCTCGTGCGGAATCGCTGGCAGCAGGGTTGCCGCCACCCAGAGAGAAGCGCACTGTCACGGGATGTGTTTTGCCATCAAAGATAGGTGATGAGGAGTATTTATTAGCTCCGTCCGCGCCTGTAAAAACACCTTTGGCGCAGAAGCCCTTGGCGTGACCGCGTCGCATACCTTTGTGGATACCCGACAGGGCTTCGAATGTCTGGATCAGTTCCTGCGGCCCGACATTGTCAGGAGCAGTTGTCGCTTCTGCAGCAAAAGCCGGGCTGGCGCCCAGAGCGATAAACGCCGCGATCAATAAGTGATTGGTGTATTGATGTGTGCGGCTTGTGAGCAAGAGTGGGGAGTGACGCATAAGCAGTGTTCCAGCGTTGATAATCTACCTTGTTACGCGACACTAGCGGGTTCCGATCAGGTGAGGCCAGAAGGTTTAATTTTCTTTACCTGCGCTGGATACCATCCTTACGCTGACTGCTTATTCGTCTTCTTCATCAAATATCGGGTTCCAGCCACCGAGCTCCTTCCACCGATTAACAATCACGCAAAATAATTCAGCCGTTTTTTCTGCATCGTAGGCGGCAGAATGTGCCGCGCTATTGCTGAACTCAATGCCCGCAACCTGGCAGGTTTTGGCCAGTACTGTTTGCCCGAAGGCCAATCCCGCCAGCGTGGCCGTATCGAATACTGAAAACGGGTGAAACGGGCTGCGTTTGATGTGACAGCGGTCGATTACTGCGTTGACGAAGTTCAAGTCAAAGTGTGCGTTATGGCCGACGATCACCGCGCGGGTACAACCGTTTTCTTTGACGGCACGGCGCACTGCGCTGAGCAGGTCCGTCATCACCATTAATTCCGGTTCGGCCATACGCTCGGGGTCATCCAGATCGATACCGGTAAAATCCAGCGCCGCCTGTTCGATATTGGCGCCTTCAAATGGCTCGACATGGAACGAAAAGGTTTCATGGCGATGCAAGTTACCCTCGTGGTCCATACGCAAAGTGACTGCGGCAATTTCCAGCAGCGCATCGGTTTGTGAATTAAAGCCACCGGTCTCGACATCCACAATGACCGGCAAAAAGCCGCGGAAGCGCTGTGCCATTGGAGATTCGGGATCACGGTTATTTTCAGGTGGATTCACTGGTTTGCCTTAAGCCGTTGCAATTGGCTGTTATGAGATGGATGGTTGCCGTATTAACGGTTTTGTAATTGCCAGCGCAGTGTTTCACCTGCGCGCAGTGGCACAAGTGGAGTATCGCCCAGAGACAGGGTCTCGGGGACTTGCCATTCTTTTTTCACCAGCGTGATGGTATCGGTATTGCGAGGCAAACCGTAGAAATCAGCACCAAAATGGCCGGCAAAGGCTTCGAGTTTATCCAGTGCTCCGGCATCTTCAAACGCTTCTGCATAGAGTTCAATTGCCGCGAAGGCGGTGTAGCTGCCAGCGCAGCCGCAGGCGGCTTCTTTTTTGTCTTTGGCGTGAGGTGCAGAGTCGGTACCCAAAAAGAATTTCGGGTTGCCGCTGGTGGCAGCCTGGATCAAGGCTTGCTGATGGGTACTGCGTTTGAGAATCGGCAAGCAGTAGTAATGTGGGCGAATGCCGCCAGCGAGCATGTGGTTGCGGTTGTACAGCAGGTGGTGTGCGGTGATTGTGGCGGCGACATTGGTCGGTGCAGCAGCGACAAATTGGGCTGCATCTGCGGTGGTGATGTGTTCCAGCACCATTTTCAGAGCCGGGAAATCTTTCACTACCTGGCTGAGGGTGCGGTCGAGAAACACTTTTTCGCGGTCGAAAATATCAATCGCCGAATCGGTCACTTCGCCATGCAGTAAAAAGTGCATACCGGCTTTTTGCATCGCCTCCAGCACAGGGTAGATTTTTTTCAGATCAGTCACGCCGGATGCCGAATTGGTGGTGGCACCTGCAGGGTAGAGTTTGCACGCAGTGACACCGGCGGCTTTGGCAATGGCGATTTCAGCGGGATCGGTATTGTCGGTGAGGTAAAGCACCATCAATGGTTCGAACTGGCTTGCGTCAGGTCGCGCAGCCAGAATCCGCGCTTTGTATTCCAGCGCTTGGGCGGCATTCATGACCGGCGGTACCAGATTGGGCATCACAATGGCACGTGCAAATTGCTTGGCTGCATCACCTACTGTGCGGGTGAGGGCAGCGCCGTCGCGCAGATGGATGTGCCAGTCGTCGGGGCGTGTCAGGGTTAGCTGCTGGGTCATGCGGAGATTCCAATAAGTCTAGAAAAAAGAGAAGTCGATACGCGTAGAGAGCGGATAAGCTAAAACGTGGAAATTGACGGCATGCTATCAAAAATACCCCATATCCGCAGCCTTAATTCTCGGTGATGATCGGGGCATTCTGCAGTTGGCTGTCTATACTGCAGTGATCTTTATTCATGTGTTGACCGGATTTGCCCATGCTGTTGCCTGTTTTTCGCCTTTTTACTCCACTGTTATTACTGCCCATGCTCGGATACAGCCAGTTACTGTCTGCCCAGGTATACAGCGCCAGTTTCAGCGATGCCAAATGGACGGCGCAGACGGGAGCCTTTGCCTGTAGCCTTAGCCATGACATTCCCGGATTTGGCAGTGCACGGTTTTCCCGCAGTACAGGCGTGGCAGAGTCACTTGAACTGCGGCATACCAACAAGACATTTGCTGCCGGTTCTGTGCGGATTGAGTCTATCCCTCCCATGTGGCGCCCCGAGGATAGCCCGGCTGTGTTAGGGCAGGCGCAGGCCACGGGCGGCACAGCATCGCTGAAAATCACCACTAAGTTAGATTCCATTACCAAGACCTTGGAGCGGGGCACTAATGTCGTGTTCAGCGGTGGTATGGGAGACAGTGGGTTGCGAGTGGGGCTTGAGGCGCGCAATTTTAATCCGGCGTTTAGCCAGTACCGAAAGTGCATCACCAACCTTATTCCGTACACCTTCAACCAAATTTCGCGCACCATTATTTTTTATGGCCGCAGCGCAGAAGCCTTAAGTGGAACCGCCAAAACACAATTGGATACCATCATCCGTTACGTCAAAGCGGACCCCAAGGTGCTGGGCATTATTATCGATGCCCACAGCGATAAATTGGAGACACCTGAAGATGGCGAGAGACAATCGCAGATTCAGGCGGAATGGGTGGCGCAGTATCTGATCGATAAAGGTATCGATTCCAATAAAATCACTACCCGTTGGCACGGCGATCAATTTCCTATCGCCAATAATAAAGACAAAGCGGGACAGGCGAAAAACCGCCGTGTAACTGTGCGTTTGGAAAACGAGTCCACACGTAAAGAGATGGAAAAAAAAGTAGCCGCGATGAAATTAGCAGAACAAAAAGCTGCTGAAGAAGCGGCTGCAAAAACGGTAGGTCAATCGTCTTCGGTAAGCAGTGAACCCTTGCCAATTAATTTGCAACAGCTGGAAGATATGGTGGAACGACAAGATCTCACTAGCGGCAAGCCGCCCCGTGGCGATTTGTTGCGATAGTATTTTTATGAAAATTCCCGCGTTATTTTTTGTTATTTCATTTTTCTTTTCACAATGTGTGAATGCTTCTTAACCGGCACGTTTTTTTTAACGCGAAATTAGTGTCGTCATTGGAATTTTTTAATTCTCCATCAGTCAGAAGCTGCGAACCTTGGCTATTCATAGCCAGTGGAAAAAAGTGTCTACAGAGGAGTTTTCCATGCAAAGATTGACTGGCAAATGGGCGAAAGTGATCGCAATAGTCAGCATTAGTATTTTGTCGATTGGAAGTTATGCCGCCGAGCTTCCGGATTTCACCGAATTGATTGCCGAGCACTCGCCAGCGGTAGTCAAAATCACCGCCGTATCCAAAGGCGAAATTGCGCAAGCACCACAAAATTTGCCACCCAATATGGATGGCCTGCCGGATATTTTCCGCGAGTTGTTAGAGCGCCGCCAAATGCCGCGCGACCGTGGTTCACTGGGTTCGGGTTTTATTATTTCGAGCGATGGTTATGTGCTCACCAATGACCACGTAGTGGACAGAATGGACACTATTACGGTGATTCTCAGCGACCAGCGCGAATATACTGCTACCCTGGTGGGAAGCGATGAGCGCTCGGATTTGGCGCTGCTGAAAATCGATGCCAACAACCTGCCCACCTTGAGTTTGGCCAAAGATGAAACCTTGAAAGTAGGGCAGTGGGTAGTGGCAATTGGCTCACCCTTCGGGTTGGATTACTCGGCCTCTGCCGGTATTGTCAGTGCGATTGGCCGCAGCATTCCATCGGCGCACCGCGAGAGTAATTACGTACCCTTTATCCAGACCGATGTCGCCATTAACCCCGGTAACTCTGGCGGCCCTCTGTTTAATATGGATGGCGAAGTCGTCGGCATCAATTCACAAATTTATTCACCCAGTGGCGGCTCTGTCGGTCTTTCATTTGCAATCCCTTCATCCCTGGCGATTGATGTCGTCGCCCAATTAAAAGACAAGGGGCGCGTTGATCGCGGTTGGCTGGGGGTGATGATCCAGGATGTGGATAAAGATCTGGCCAGCTCGTTGGGTATGGATAAACCCGTGGGTGCATTGATCAGCGAGGTTGATGAACAGGGGCCTGCCGCAAAATCCGGATTAAAAGCCGGTGACCTGATCATCAAATTCAATGGCAGTGACGTGCATACCTCCAGCGATTTGCCTTATCTGGTCGGCCGTACAACCCCTAAAACCAAAGTGCCCGTTGTAATTATGCGCAAGGGTAAAGAGCAGACCCTGAGCGTCACAGTGGGAATCCTGCCGGTATCACCTGAAGAAGCGGCGGCGCGTCCAGCATCGGCACCTGCGCAAAGTACAGTGGATGCGCTTGGGTTGATTGTTGCTCCACTGGAGCAAACCCAGCGCGGCGGTGCTGAGGCCGGTGTTGTGGTGCGCGATGTCAAACCGCGCAGCCCCGCCGCCGAGGCAGGATTACAAGTCGGGGATGTGATTACCCAGCTGGCGTTTACGGATATCAAATCGCCTGCGGACTACGCAAAAGTGGTTAAGGGGCTGCCCAAAAACGAGCCTCAGGCAATCCGTTTCTATCGGCAGGGGCGCTCTGTATTCCGCTCGGTTATTCTCAAATAGCGTTTTATGAGAATGACTGGAAGGAGTCGTTGAGCAAAAGAAATGATTGAGACGACATTACCGGAGTGATTGCAGTTTCACTCATCGCTATTTTCACAACACCCGGAATCTCGTGATCACGAGGTTCCGGGTGTTTGTTTTTATCCGCTCGATAATTGAACGCGTTACCTTCAAGTAACGCTTCTACTCATGCGTTACTCGTGTGGTGCATACCATTTCACACATCTACAAGATGTAAATGGTTACATTGACTATATGCTTATTGTTAGTTTGACAATATATGTCGTTGGTTTTATAAATTTCACATCGAAAGCGCCGGATAGATCTAACAATAACAGCAACCCCTTTCTGGTTTTCGATGTAAACCTACCCGCAATGGGTAAATCAACCGCAGTCCTTCTCCTCTATAAGCGGTATTGGTTGAATGGCAGAAAACCAAGGAATCTAATAATGAAATTAACCAATGTTAAAAAACGTGTTATCTCATCCGTTGTTGCGTGTGCCGCAGCGTTTTGCGTATCTGCAGTAAGCGCGCAAACCCTGACGTCAAATTCAACTGGCACCAATAACGGCTTCTACTACACCTTCTGGAAAGACTCTGGCAGCGCCTCTATGACGTTACAGTCAGGCGGGCGTTATACATCGCAATGGACCAACAACACCAACAACTGGGTGGGGGGTAAAGGCTGGAATCCGGGCAGCAGTTCGCGCGTATTGAATTACTCCGGTAACTACGGTGTAAGCAATAGCCAAAACTCCTATCTGGCATTTTACGGTTGGACCCGCAATCCGTTGATCGAGTACTACATTATTGAAAGTTATGGTTCATACAACCCGGCCAGTTGTTCCGGCGGTACTGACTACGGCAGCTTCACCAGTGATGGTGCGACCTATAACGTGCGCCGCTGCTTGCGTACCCAGCAACCATCGATCGATGGAACCCAAACCTTCTATCAATACTTCAGCGTAAGAAACCCTAAAAAAGGTTTCGGCAATATCTCCGGTACTATCACCTTCGCTAACCACGTTAATTTCTGGGCGAGCAAAGGCCTGAACCTTGGCAACCATGACTATCAAGTAATGGCGACCGAAGGTTATCAAAGCAACGGCAGTTCCGATATTACTGTTGCTTCAGGCAGCGGTGGTGGTAGTTCATCTTCTGCTGGTGGTGGTAGCAAAACCATCGTGGTACGTGCTCGTGGTTCTGTCGGGGGTGAGAGCATCACGCTCAAGGTGAATAACACAGCAGTACAAACCTGGACACTGAGCACCACGATGACCAACTACACCGCGACCACGTCTTTGTCGGGCGGTAGCTTGGTGGAGTACACCAACGATTCGGGTAACCGCGATGTGCAAGTGGATTACATCAGTGTGAACGGTTCTGTCCGTCAATCTGAAGCGCAAACTTACAACACCGGTGTTTATCAAAATGGTGCCTGTGGTGGCGGTAACGGCCTGAGCGAGTGGATGCACTGCAACGGCGCAATTGGCTATGGCAACCTCTAAGGGTTGACTGGCGAATGATGTAAATGCGTTACAAAAAAGGGGCGGATTGTTAGCCCCTTTTTTGTCGATATAAAAACCCATTCCGTAAAAAAACATCTCATATAAAAACAATAGAGAGGCATAGACGATGAGCAACACCAGTCGCTCCATCCCCAATTATCTATTTGCTGCGATTACAGGTGCAGTGATGTGTTATGCGGCTATCGCCCTGACAACCGATGATGCCAGCCAGTCTGAAAAGATTCAGGCGCTGGAAAATAAAATGCTGGATTTGGAACTTGTGCTTGCGCAAAAAGAGGTAGAGATCGCGCGCAAAGATGAAGCATTAAAAAACGCGCGCTGGTTGGCATTGGATTCTCTGGTGAAAAAAAATGGTGGCGCTGATTCTGTTACGCAATCAGTGCAGGAGCAATCTGCTGGTCTTGGCGATGATCAATCGGTTATTCCCGGCACACTCCTTGGCAACGCAGAAAAATTAAATGAACTGGATCAAAAGTTGCGCGCATTAAGTGCGTCATCCGCGCAAGATTCACGGTCATTTGCAGAAAAAATCGATGCGTTATTACAGGATGATTCCAGTGCTGAAAATATTGCCATCGCGACAAAAGGCTTGCTGGAGCTGGCAGAGAACCCGGTGATTCTTCCCGATCAAGCATTGGATATGCTCTACAGTAACCAAACTAATCCGGATGTAAAACGTGTTGTAGCACAAGTGTTATCAATGCGCGGTGACAATCGCCTGATCGAAAAACAAGTGAATGAAGCGCAGGTAAATTTGCATAGTGATAATCCGGCAGAGCGGCAACAAGCGTTGATCGCTTTGGGAAAAACCCACCATGCCAGCGCCGCAAATGCCATCGCGCCTTTGCTGCAAGATAGCGATCCCGCTGTGAAGTTGGATGCACTTCTGGCATTGCGTTCTACCGGCAACCAGCGGCATGTTTATCTGGCAGAAGCACTGGTCGATCATCCTGATGCATCAGTCAGTTGGCTGGCCAGAGATGTAGTCAGTAATTTACAAAATCTGAGCGATAAAGCCCGCACACAGCTCAGCAGTGCAGATATCAACGCTGAATTGCCGGTGCTGAATATGCCTTAACGGATTTTCTGGCAGAAAAAACAGATAAAAAATAAGTGAATCACTATGTATAAATTTTTGAAATCGGTTGCGATGTTTTTGGTGGCGGCGGCGATAGGTTCAGCGGCAACCTATTTTACGATTGTGTCTCTTGATGTTGACAATTGCGAGCCTGTATCAGGGTTGGGCCCCCAGCCACAAACGTCCTATGTCGCTGCGGACTCAGCAACAATTTCCTCATCAGCAATGAATGTCGATCAATTACTAAAAGATTTGCGCACGCGTTTTATTGGTGATGAACGCTCAATTGCCGAAAAGCTGCGCGATTTTCTTGCGCAGCATTCCGATCAAAAAATTGCCGGGCAAAAAAATAGCGAGGAAAAAAATACTGCGATTGCAGCCAAAGTGATTGTAGATCTGGCGGAAAATGATGAGCTGTTGCCGGATGCCGATGTGAGTCAACTTTACCATCATCAGTCGCAACCGGAATTAAAACGTGTATTGGCACAAGTGTTATCGCTGCGCGGTGATAATCAATTGTTGGATTCCTATATTGCAGATATAGAGAAAAATGTGCACAACGCAGAACCTGAAGCGCAACAAAAAATGCTGATGGAATTGGCAAAAACCCACTACGTTGGTGCAGTGGGTGTTATCGAGCCATTACTGCAAAGTCAAAACAACAGCGTGATATTAGATGCGTTGCTTGCCTTGCGTGCTACCGGCAATGAAAGTCATCTCCACTATGCTGAGGCACTGGTTAATCACCCTGACCAATCGATCAGTTGGCTCGCTAAGGATGTGATTAACCAGTTGCAATATCTCAGTCAAAAAGCTCGCACCCAGCTCATTATTGCGGATATCACTGCAGAGTTGCCACCGATTTAACACTGCTCGTAACTTAAATGTTCGTAAGTTAAATGCTCGTAACTTAAATTCTCGTAGATTAGTTGTAACGAGCCCTGACTTGATCCATTTTAATCTGTAGCCGATCGGGGCACTCTTCCGTTTCTTGCAAAAATTCCAGGCTATCAAAACCCTGTTGTGCAGATTTCAATAAAAACTGTTCATATTCCTGCTGGAATTGTGGGAATGCCGCAGCACGTTGCGCATCGGTTCCTTCATTGGCTACTTTCATTTTTTCAAGCGCGTTTTGCCATGTTGCCAATGTTGTTTTCGCTGTATTGAGCGATTGCAAATGTGCAGCATGCAATTGTTTTAACTCCCGCAGTTTTTGTGCAGTGCCCGGTGCTTTTAGATCCTGAATGCGGCAGGCAAGGCCATAGGTTTTCTTTGGCGTTTCCTCGCTGGGTGGTGTTGGTTCTTCTTCAGGTTCTTGTTCCGGTTCAGCTTCCTCTTCTGGTTCTTGCGTAACCGGAATTTCTTCTGGTGGAATTTCCTCTACTGGTGGCTCGCTTTCTTCCGGTTGCGGTGGTAGCGGTTGGTCTTCTTTTGGCGGTGGTGTTTTTTCACAATAGGCAAGGCGGTCGCTAATCTGGATATATTCTTTAATTAACTTGCTGTGTTGTGGTTCAAGCTCTGCCAGTTGGTCCGCAACGCCCGCAAGAATCCCTAAATCCTTGCCAAATTTTTCAGCAGCTAAATACGCTTCGCCATAGGTTTTTCCAAGCGCAATAGCCTGATTTTGAGCAACCAATACGGCGGTGCCAATATAAAATTTTGCTTGTGCAGTCATATCATCAGGGTTTGCGAATGCGGTCTGTGCATCACCTACGGCGTTGTAACTGTCCCAGAGAGTGCCTGCAACCTCAAGCCGTTGGTTATTGATCACAATTTGCTGGCTGAGATGAATACCTTTTGATGCAGCAAACTTCGCCTGTTGCGCTTCACCAAAGCTGAGCGTGTTGATAATGGATTCGCCGGTTTTGATGGCCATGTCTTTGGTGGTGTCTGCGATTTCAGTCGCAGCGCGCTGGAACTCGCTATCACCGGTCAATCCGGTAATGCGTTTTACAATAGTGTCAGTGCGCCGTTTGTATTCTTCTTTTTTGATGCGCAATTTTTCTTGTACTTCATCATCGCAACGCACAATCTCAATCGCGGTAGGCTCACCAATATCGCTGCCGCATAATGTCTTTGCTTGCAATAATGTTTTGCCAGTTTTTACTGGTTGAATTTGAATACTGGTGGCCGTGTTGGTGACGCTGGCGATAGTGTCATTTGCCAGTGTCATTTGCACAAAGCCATCAACCGGATTTAGGTTGAGCGGAAAGCTGTAAAACGTTTGGATTTTTTTACCTTCAGCATCATAAATTCCTAACTTGGGAATATCCGCGCCGTTATTAATGTTGACTAACTCAACAACACTACCTGCAATAGTGGCGCTGGCTGTTTTTCCTTTGACGGTGTAGTCAACGGTCACTTCACCTTTTCCGGGTGTTTTCCCCTGGATAGTTGCGCTGTTGTTTTGTTGGCGGGTGATTGCCAATACATCGGTGGGATTAGCTGTGAATTGATAGTTTCCGTTTTTCGGTGAGCCATCTGCACTCACTTCGCGGGTCTCATCTTTCGCCAAATGCAAACAGGCATTGAACGCGACTTCCGGATCTTCTGCGCCGGATTTATAACGCAAACTCACAGAGCCGGTTTTTAATTGGCTCCCCATGCACATAGGTGCAATACCCACTACCGTTCCATCAAATTTATAGGTTTTGTTAAAACCTTTTTGCAAGTCTTCCAGCGTGATGTCCAGCGCAGGGCTGATTGCGTTGAGCATTCCTGTGTGGATGCTTGCCATTACGTTGGGATACTCAAAAGATGTACCAGCGGAGCTGACCCTGCAAATGCCCATCTCATCGGCAGAAAAAATAAAGGCGGGGGTGTTGTAAGCCGCGTTTTGTGCAAGGCTCACCGTGAGCTGGACTTTGTTGGAATTTTTTTGGCTAACATTGGCCGTCATAATGACCTTGCCATCGTTATCGCGACAAGTCACTTTGTTGCTCTGGAATTTTACCGAGGGAATTGCTCGTTGCCCCGGGTGGCTGGTATCAAAAGCCGTGTAACTAATCAGCAGATCGGCGAGCGGTCCATTTTCAACATAGACTGGCCCTTTCCAATTAAGGCTCCAATCACCGCCTTCACAATTTTCACCTTCGTAGGGAAGGCTTTCCATTTGTACATCGGCGTAAACCGGTTCAGGTTCATCATCAGCTAACACGAATATAGGCGCACTGGCAGCAAGTGCCAGCAGCGCGCTATAAAATCCTTTTGCTTTTATTGTCATTCCTACAGTCCAAGCTCATCTTCCAGTTCATCGGTTTCTTTTTGGTATTCAGCCGATGTACCTTTTTTACGCTGTTCTTCCAGTTGTTTTTGCATCTCTTGTGCTTGCTTTTGTAGCTGCTGGATTTTTTCCGGATCGCTGTACATTTTTTGCATTTCGGCAATTTGCGCCGCTGAACCCATTTCAGCATCTTTCGCCATTTGGTCGCGTTGGGCTTCTATTTTTGCGCGCGCTTGTTCTTCTTTATCGTAATCGCCAATCAGTGAATAAAAATCGCTGGCGCGTTGGTATTGCGCTGCAGCCATCGCTTGGTCAGCGTAGCTGCGTGCTTTTTGTTCCAGCGCACTAATTTGCGCTTCTTTATCGAGTTGACGATAAAACTCCAATGCGCTTTCCACTAATTTAACTGTGCCGCTGTAGGATTTGCTGATCCGGTCTGCATGGGCGAGGCGCGCCTGGTCTATTTTAGCGCGCCACACATCAGCTTCTTTATAGTCGCGGATTTGTTGTGTCCAGCTATGGGCTTCATCAAATGCTTTGCGAATATCTTCAACACGATCCGTTTTCCACTGTTGTTGGAATTGTGTGGATGCTTGTTGCATATTCATCGCGCCCATCATATCGCCAGGTTTGATGGCATCTTTTTGCTGTTCAAGTTTTGCAAACGCCTGCAAATACGCATCGGGCAATACTGTGTTGTAACTATTCAATAAGCGTTCAATATTGGTGGGCGGTAAGCTCACAACATAAGGGTCGAATGTTGGATCCAGACTGTAGCCGCCGGTCATACTGATGGCCGTTTTATTGTTGGATTTGAAGTAATCCTGAGCGCGCACTTTAAAATGTTCTTGTGCAAACGCGGAGAGCTGCCTATTGGTTGGTGCTTTTTTCAGTGCAGCAATCAGTACTTTATCAGCGGCCGCAAACTGCGAACCTTTTTCATACCATTGGAACGCGCCGACAGGTTTTCCATCCTTAAATAAATTTTCCTTTTGCTCTTCCAGTTTTCCTTGCTTGCTGCCGAGTGCAATCGCTTTGGTGAGCGCTTGCTTGGCAACAGGGTTGCCACCGTCATCGCATACATACCCTTGGGCGACATCGTATTTATTGATGGCATCCCAAAGCTGCCCTTGTGCTTCAAGGTTCATCCCTTGTTGGTAGGCTTGTTGCGCATCGGCCACGCCCAAGTCGGCAACGCAATCAGCAAAACTTAGTGGAGCTGCTGATGCAATCACAAGTAAGCAAGCACCCAGTATTTTTTTCATAACAAAATTTCCTTGTGAATAATGTCCAGTTTATTGCGGCTTAAAGTTTTTCATCATATTGCCCATGCTCGGCATGGGTTGGTAGCCCGGTGGTAACTCAAACAAGGCTGCTTCTTGTGGTTCGACTTTCAGATTTTTCAATGTCATGGTCACCCGATTTTTGTTTTTGCCTTCTTTACTTAAGAAATCCATTTTCACCGGAATGTTTTCAGGTGATAACCAAATGAAACCGCCAGCACTTTTATCTTTCATTAGAATTTTGTATTTGGTCGTGTTCATGCCATCCAGTGTTTCACTGCCTACTTTTTCAATGGTGACGTCATCTGGTGCATTACCAGACATTTTATTGGCCGATTTCATATCAACTTCCATGTACATTTTTTGCATTGGCATTAGTTGCCAGGCTATGTTTTTATCCGGGCGAATAATTGAAATCATACTCATGCCTTCCATTTGCATTTCGTTGCGCTCTTTTCCGTGTGAGTGGTGCACGGTTTGGGTAAAGCTACCTTCGGCCATAACAACCTGGCGCACACCGGAATATTCCGTGTCGGGCGCAGGGATATTATTGGCGTTGCTGCTGTGGGAAAAAAGCAAACCGGTAGTTAAGGAAAAAAAGAGAGTGAATAAATGGGGGAGTTGTTTCATGGTAAAAGTCCGTTTGTGGGTGGAATAAAAAGGCCTGCGGGTATCTGGCATCGATAACCCCGCAGGCATAAGAAAAACAAGGTTAATCAGGCAGCAGTTGCTTTTGGTTGGCTGAGCTTTAATGTGTGGTTTAGCTTCAGCCAGTCTTTGGTATTCAACAGCGGCTTTAGCATGGCGACAGTGTTATTGAAAACATCGGCGGGCACTGTCTGTTGCAATTCCTGCATGAACATGCAGCGTTCAGTGTGAGTAATGTTCGGCAGGATCATCAGTAAGCTTAGCAGGTTTTCTTCAGGCGTCAGGGAATCCATAATACGTTGTTCAATAGTCTGGATTTCTTTATCGCTGAGATGTTTCCATAACAATTCAGCATTAAAAGTTTCTTCAATACGCATATGGGAAAAATTTTCGCCAACGAACAAAGAAAAAACACTGTATAAATCCAGCAGTGCCTGTGCTCGTTCGTGATCCTGTAATTGTTTGATTTTGAAAATTTTGTCGTGCAATCCTGCAATAGCAATTTCATGCTCAAAATGGTCATGAATTGTCTGGCGCGGTGTATCGCCCAGTTGATGTAAAACCGGATGAATAAAAGTATTTTCGTGTAGCAAATGATTGCGACAGCAATGCAGCAGGTTTGCCGTTAGATCCAATTGATGCGCTACTGCGGCTGCATCAGTGTCGTCGAGCTTGCCAAGGTCAATTAAATGTTGGCACAGGCTTGCGCGCAATCCTTTGTGAATTAATGTGTAAATATTATAACGGGGCTGGTTCATGCTAAGCCTCATATTCCATTGAGCAGGTAACATTGTAAATTGCTTACTAATAACACTGGGCTATCGGTTGCGATAACAGTAATGTCATTGTGCAAAAGTGATTGGGGTAGGTCTGTAAAAAATTGTGACCAAGGGGTTCATCTTATGGCTCTTGCGCTCGCATACCCAGACGGCGCGGCTCATGGCACCCGATAACCAAATAGGCTAGAATGCCGCCCAATCTTTTCGCCCCCCTGTTTCGGGGACCAAAATCCAACTTCAAACAAAGTAGCCAAGCACCTGTGACTGACCTGAGCCATATCCGCAACTTTTCCATCATCGCCCACATTGACCACGGTAAATCCACCATCGCCGACCGCTTCATCCAAATGTGCGGTGGCCTGAGTGACCGTGAAATGGAAGCGCAAGTCCTTGATTCTATGGACTTGGAGCGTGAACGCGGCATCACCATTAAAGCCCACAGTGTGACCCTGCATTACAAGGCGCGTGATGGTAAAACCTATCAGCTCAACTTTATTGATACCCCCGGACATGTGGACTTTACCTATGAAGTATCCCGCTCGCTGGCAGCTTGCGAAGGTGCATTGCTGGTGGTGGATGCCGGGCAGGGTGTAGAAGCACAGTCAGTTGCCAACTGTTACACCGCCATTGAACAAGGCTTGGAAGTGATTCCGGTTCTGAACAAGATGGATTTGCCCCAGGCAGAACCAGACCGCGTTGCGAAGGAAATTGAAGATATTATCGGTATTGATGCCACCGAAGCCGTGCGTTGTTCTGCCAAATCCGGTATGGGCATGGAAGATGTATTGGAGGAACTGGTGCGATTGGTTCCGCCACCGGTCGGCGATGTTGACGCTCCCTTACAGGCCTTAATTATTGATTCCTGGTTCGACAACTACCTCGGCGTTGTATCGCTGGTGCGTGTCAAGCAAGGTACGCTGCGCCTGAAAGACAAAATCATCACCAAAACTATTGGTAAAGCCCAGATTGTTGACGGTGTAGGCGTATTCAGCCCTAAACCAACCCAATTGAAAGAGCTCAAAGCGGGTGAAGTGGGTTTTGTGGTTGCCGGTATCAAAGATATTCACGGCGCGCCTGTGGGAGATACCATCACCCATGCACAAACACCTGAAGTTGAGGCATTGGAAGGTTTCCAAAAGATCAAGCCGCAAGTCTATGCCGGTATGTTCCCGATCAGCTCCGATGATTTTGAGGATTTCCGCGAAGCCTTGGCCAAGTTAACTCTGAACGATGCTTCCTTGTTTTATGAGCCTGAAAGTTCGGATGCGTTGGGTTTCGGCTTCCGTGTGGGCTTCCTTGGCATGCTGCATATGGAAATCATTCAGGAGCGTTTGGAGCGCGAGTACGATCTTGACCTGATCACTACGGCGCCGACTGTGGTATTCGAAGTGGTTAAGCGTGGCGGCGAGGTTATTTATGTCGATAACCCGTCTAAATTGCCAGACCCCGGCTCTATTGAAGAGATGCGTGAGCCGATCGTTGAGGCGAATATTCTTGTACCGCAAGAGCATTTGGGGAATGTGATCACGCTGTGTATCGAAAAGCGCGGTGTGCAAAAAGATTTGCAATTCACTGGTTCACAAGTATCAGTGCGATACGAATTGCCGATGAACGAAGTGGTGACCGATTTCTTTGATCGTCTTAAATCTGTAAGCCGCGGCTTTGCATCACTTGATTACAGCTTTGTGCGCTTCCAGGCAGCGAGCTTGGTGCGTTTGGATGTGTTGATCAATAGCGAAAAAGTGGATGCGCTGGCGATTATTGTGCATCGCGATAAGGCGCACGGAATGGGACGTTCACTGACTGAAAAAATGAAAGAGCTTATTCCACGTCAGATGTATGACGTTGCTATTCAGGCGGCAATTGGTGGTCAGATTGTTGCGCGCTCTACCGTAAAAGCGTTGCGTAAAGATGTAACAGCCAAATGTTATGGTGGCGATGCCACGCGTAAGAAAAAGCTGTTGGAAAAGCAAAAGGCTGGTAAAAAGCGTATGAAGCAAGTGGGTAGCGTTGAAATTCCACAAGCTGCTTTCTTTGCCGTATTGAAAATTGATAGTTAATATTTTTTGTAAGACATTAATAGACATTATTTTTTGCAACCACAACTTTTTGCAACCACAATTTTTTGTAACCACTAAGGAACCTTGATGAGCAGCATTAATCTTCCCCTGATTCTCACGCTAGCGGTATTGGTTACTGGTTTGGTGTGGTTGTTTGACGCGTTGGTGTTGTCCCGTCCTCGTAAGGAAAAAGTTGCCGCTGTTGAAAAACAATTTAGTGGGATGGAGCTGCACACCGAGCAACAAAAAAATGCTTACGAAGAAGCTAAATCGGTTGCCGCAAAAGAACCTGTACTGGTGGAGTATTCAAAGTCATTCTTCCCGGTTTTATTCATCGTGTTTTTCTTGCGCTCGTTTTTGGTTGAGCCATTCCAAATCCCCTCGGGGTCAATGATCCCTACATTGGAAGTGGGGGATTTTATTTTAGTGAATAAGTTCGCCTACGGCGTTCGTGCGCCTGTATTGAATAATGAAATTATTCCTATCGGAAAACCACAGCGTGGCGATGTCATGGTGTTTTTCCCTCCCCATGCACCAGAGATTTATTACATCAAGCGCGTTATTGGCGTGCCGGGCGATCACATTTCTTATAACAACCATGTATTGACCTTGAACGGCAAAGTTATTGAGGAAAAATTGGTGGCAGAGTTGCCCGCCGGTGCTCCTGTATTGCGCATGGTGACGGAAACGATTGACGGCAAAGAGTTCACCACCTATAAACATTTAAACCCAAGCCGTTTAAGTATCCAGGGATCATGGGTTGTGCCTGAAGGCCACTATTTCATGATGGGCGATAATCGCGATAACAGTCTGGATAGCCGCGAATGGGGTATGGTCTCTGAAGATGCTATCGTTGGTAAAGCATTTGCGGTGTGGATGCATTGGGAGAAATTTCTGAGCATCCCGTCTTTTGATCATGTCGGTGTTATTAAATAAGTGTTGTTGTTATAAATATCAGTATTGAGCAGTGATTCAGATATTTACTTCATCCGGAGCCAAATCCAATGAGCACAATGCATACCGTTAAACTGATCAAACACCAGCGTGGGCTGGGAATGATACAATGGGCGTTGGTGATTGCTATCGCTGGTTTTTTCCTTTTATTTGCATTTAAAGTGGTTCCAATGTACGCGGAAAACCGCTATGTGGAAGCAGCGCTGCGCTCACTGGAAGGCGGTGGTGAAAGAGTTGAACAAATGACCGATGTTGAAATTCGGAAGAAGTTGACCAACTTTTACATGATTAACAACGTGCGCAGTGAAGGCCCTACTAAAAATATCAAAATTTTACGCGAGAGCGAAAAGGTGTTGGTGACTGTGGATTATGAAACCCGCGCGCCATTGTTTTACAACATCGATGTTATTCTGACATTTCAAAACCATCTCGACAGCAGTCGCCCCGGGCAATGTTGCCGTCCATTCATTCCTCTTAACGCCAAGTAATTTGTGTTGACACTTAAGTACCAGCGCCTTGAGCAACGCCTTGGCTATCATTTCAAAGATAAGCGTCAGCTGCAGTTGGCGCTGACCCATCGCAGCCATGGCGCAACTAATAATGAACGCCTTGAGTTTCTCGGTGATTCGATTCTGAATTTTATTATTGGCGAAGATTTGTTTACACGCTTTCCCGAGGCGAGGGAAGGGCAATTAAGCCGTTTAAGATCCCAGCTTGTAAAAGGCGAAACCCTGGCTGAAATAGCTCGTGAATTTGAATTGGGTGAGTGCTTGATTTTAGGTGAGGGCGAGCTGAAATCCGGTGGTCAGCAACGCGATTCTATTTTGGCTGATAGTGTCGAGGCGATTATTGGTGCAATTTATATCGAACAAGGGCTCGACGTATGTCGCGAGCGAGTACTGGCATGGTTCGCAGCGCGGCTTAATAAATTGTCATTGAATACCAGCGCCAAAGACTCTAAATCCCGATTACAGGAATATTTGCAAGCGCAGCGCCAACCTTTACCGGAATATGCGGTTGTACAAGTTGGCGGTGAAGGGCACGCACAAATATTTACGATTGAATGTCGCGTGGTATTGTCCAAGCAGCCGACGCAAGCTACAGCGTCCAATCGTCGCGAGGCAGAAAAGCAAGCGGCTACATTGATGTTGGCACAGCTGAACATTGATTAATTCAGATTTTCGCTTCATTTTTTGATTTTCCATACCGACTTTTAATAGTCCACTTCCATTGAATACAGTTATGACATTTGATTCAGAAACACATCAGTCTGGTACCGGTGACAACCGCTGTGGTTATGTTGCAATTGTTGGTCGTCCGAATGTGGGTAAATCGACTTTGCTCAATCATCTGCTTGGGCAAAAAATCAGTATCACTTCACGCAAGCCGCAAACAACGCGCAATGCGGTTGTAGGCATTAAAACGGAAGGTGATGTACAGATTATTTTTGTTGATACTCCCGGAATGCATCTGGGGCAACAAAAAGCGATTAATCGCTATATGAATCGTGCGGCAACGTCGGCGATGAAAGATGTTGATGTTGTAGTGTTCGTGGTTGATCGTTTTATTTGGACTGAAGAGGATGAAGCAGTAGCCGAAAAGTTGCAGCACATTCGGTGTCCTGTCATTTTGGCTGTTAATAAAGTCGACCAGATTGAAGATAAAGAAACATTATTGCCGCACTTACAACACTTGGCAGAAAAATTAAATGTGGCAGAAATCGTCCCAATATCGGCGTTGCGTAACAGTAACCTGGAGCGTTTGGAGCAACTGATTATTGAGCGTTTGCCAGAGGGAATACATATGTATCCCGAAGACCAGATTACTGACCGTAGCTCGCGTTTTATGGCCGCTGAAATTGTCCGCGAAAAAATTACTCGTCAGCTAGGTGATGAATTACCTTATGAAATGGCAGTGGAAATTGAAGAGTTTTCCCAGGAAGGGCACCTATTGAATATTTCGGCATTGATTTTAGTTGAGCGCGATGGGCAGAAAAAAATACTGATTGGCGATAAAGGCGCGCGAATAAAATTGATAGGGACGGAAGCGCGTATAGATATGGAAAAATTATTTGATAACAAAGTAATGCTAAAGCTGTGGGTGAAAGTAAAATCGGGCTGGTCAGACGATGAGCGCGCTTTACGCAGTCTTGGCTATAACGACTTCTAATCCACATCAATCATGCGCGTTGATTTGCAACCAGCTTATATTTTGCATACGCGCCCCTACCGCGATACCAGTTTACTGATCGATTTCCTTACGCCCGACTACGGGCGCGTGACCGCAGTGGCGCGCGGAGTACGGAAAAATAAAACACCGAAGCGTCAATTGCTAAATCCCTTCAGCCGTTTATTAGTTTGCTGGCAAGGCAAGACCGATATGAAACTGCTCACCAGTTTTGAATCTGATAATCATTTTTTGTTGTTGACTGCCAACTACCTTTACTCAGGTTTTTATCTTAATGAATTGCTGGTACGTTTGTTGCCCGAAATGGATCGACATAATGGTCTTTATTTTGCGTATGAACAAAGCCTGATTGCGTTGCAGCGCCAACAAGATATTGAACCATTATTGCGTGAGTTTGAATTTCGGTTATTAGCTGAGTTGGGTTACGCAGTCGATTTTACGCAAGATGCTCGCAACGATTGTGAAATCCAGCCACAAGGGTGGTATGAGTGTCATATACAGGAAGGATTTTTTAGTGCTGCTCCGGATATTCCTGAACAGTTTTTGCTGAAGGGTGAATGGTTGCTTGCAATTGCTGCAGGGGATTATTCTGATCCGGCAACGCGTCTTGCTGCTAAACAATTAGCGCGCCGGATGCTAAAGCCATTATTGGGTAGCCGCCCGCTCAATAGCCGTGAATTATTTGTTCAAGCCAAAGCGCAAGACTAGGCCAAAGCGCAAGCCTCATTAGGCTTCGCTAGTTTTCAGCCCAAATAATGCATCAATATTTTTATTGCGCCCCCAGTTAATCAAATCATCCAAAGCATGATTAAGTGCGGGTATCGCATCGCGTGCTTGTTCGTGTTGTTTGCTTTGGAATAATTTGTCCAGCAAGCCGCTGATGTGTTTTAAGCGGGGTACACCACAATAGCAACTGCTCCCATAAAGTTTATGGATCAGCTCACTTAGCTGATTAAAGTCGCTATTTTTTAGTGCCAAATTAATCAATTGTTTTTCTTCTTCCAATCCTTCCAGGAGCATGCGGAGCATATCGCGTGCCAGTGCAGGTTTATTGTTGGCAAGCTTCAAACACAGTTGAATATCGACTGAGCCCGTGAGGTCTTCCGTTGGCAGAGGGTCGCGCAATGGGTGCTGTGTTTTTTCATCGGCTTGGATAACTACTTCTTTTTTTCCAGACAAACTTGCCCAGCGGTTAATGATGTGCGCCAGCTGGGTTTCGTTGACAGGCTTACTAATACAATCATCCATGCCGGCAATTAATAGTTCAGATTTTTGCTCGGTGATGGTGTGAGCTGTCAGTGCGATGATTGGTGTGCGGCGCTTGCCTTGTTCTTGTGCGCGGATATGGCGCGTGGCCTCCATACCATCCATACCGGGCATTTGAATGTCCATAAACACAACATCAAATTCCTGAGTGCTGCAGGCTTCAATTGCCTGTTTTCCATTGCTGGCTTGCACGACTTGTGTGTTAAGACCGCGCAATAACTCTGAGGCGAGCTGCAAATTGGCAGGGTTGTCGTCAACCAGTAAAACAGAAACACTCGGGCGCAGTGCTTCTTCGTCTTGCTCGCGCATATCTTTGATATGCAAATCCAATTGTCTGCCCAGTGTTTGTAAAAGCGCATCGTAGGCAATCGGTTTGTTGATAAACAGAACCTGCGAGCGTTCTGAGTGGGCACGGAAGAGGCGTTGATGTGCAGGTGTGCAACAGGCAATCAACGTACAGTTAAATTCAGCGTTTAATTGTTCGGCAAGATTGTTGAGCAATACCGGTGGAATTTTTCGCTCATTGGGTGCGATGTCCAAAATAAGCAAATCAAAATTATTATTCTCATTGCGTGCAGTGCGCAAAATTGGGAAGCAATCATGAATAGCCGGAATGCTTTGGGTATTGCCTTTCCATTCATGCAGTAGATTATCGATTTGTTTTAGTGAAGCTGTATTTTCACCGCACAACAAAATGCGATAGTCTTCCAGATTGGCAAGTTGGCTGGTGGAAGGTTGGCGTTTGTCGATCCCCAAACGCGCGGTGAACCAGAATGTCGAGCCTTTGTCCGGTTCACTGACAACGCCTATTTCGCCGTGCATACGTTCAACCAATCCTTTGCAAATTGCCAAGCCTAAACCTGTGCCTTCATGTTCGCGGGTGTTGGATGAATCGGCTTGGTTAAATGGGCTGAATAATTGTTCCTGTTCTTCGCGGGTGAGCCCTATGCCCTCATCGCTAACACATACTTTTAATGTAATTTGTGTTTCCTGTTGCTGCAGCACACTGACATCAATAACTACATTGCCAGCGTTACTGTATTTGATGGCGTTACTCACCAAATTGGACAAAACCTGTTTAAAGCGCAGCGCATCGCCTAATAAATTTTTGGGAATACCTGACTCGACATAATTAATAAGCTCCAAATGTTTTTCATGTGCATCGGGTGCCAGTATGTGGAGTACTTCGTCAATGCAGCTGCGTACAGGCAGCGGTGCATAGTCCAGTGTTAATTTGCCGGATTCAATTTTGGAAAAATCGAGAATGCCGTTGATAACGGTTAGCAGGTTTTGCGCAGAGTCGCGGATAGTTTCTAAATATTCACGCTGCTGTTCATTGAGTTCGGTTTTTAAGGCGAGGTTGATAAAACCCAAGATACCGTTGAGTGGAGTACGGATTTCATGGCTGGTATTGGCAAGAAATTCTGATTTTACACGGCTCGCTTCCAGGGCTTCTTTGCGCGCTAAATCCAGTTCTACGTTTTGGATTTCAATGGTTTCCAGAGTCTCACGTAAATCTTCAATGGCATGGTCAATATGCGATTGCATATCGGCTTGTGCGGCTTCCATATAATCCGCCATGGTGTTAATGGATTCAGCAAGGCCAAAAAATTCACTGGAATTTTGTTGTTCAACCCGCTCATTCAGCCGGCCACGTGCCAGCGCATGCACCACATTTTTAATGTGTTCCAGCGGATCAGTGATGCGATAGTAAAGTGCAATCGCAAAGTAAGCGCCGATGATCAAACATAAGAAAGTCAATGCAATAGTCAGCACTATCGCTTCATAGCGGACCACAATATAAGGCGCAGCCATCAATTCAATTTCTAACCAGCCAATCGGTTGTTTATTGTCGAGATTCACCAATGGGTTGGAGAAGCGCAGGGTGCGATAGGTTTTCCGCTCCAGCGGCTGGTGCATGTCGGGCTCACGTTTATCTTCTGTTTCCATAAACTGTGGGCCACTGTGGAAGTGTTTGTCATGATCTGCGTAATATGCATGGATTGCACGTATATAAGGTTCTTCCAGGGAGGCCTCGAGGATGTGTTGTACCAGTTCGGTATTACCATCCATGAGTGGTTTATGTAAAAGATGTGCAGTTTTTTGTGCAAGCACACTACCGCGCAAATCGATAAATTTATTGATTTGTGAAATACATAAATAGGTAAGGCTTATCGCAATCAGAATAATAATGCTGATGGAGGGGATAAAAATCAGACGCCAGACATCGGATTTAATACTGCTGCGTTTATTGTTCATAGGCGATGGTCTTTTATAAGTAGGGATTTCTGCTGTGCATATATAAGTAGGGATTTCTGCTGTGCATATGCCCTTGGGTGTTCGCAGTGTCGAAGATCACAGGTAGAATAGCCGCCTCACGCGCGCCAGTGCAACCGTCGAGCATATCTGTAAACCTGAGGTCATTATGGATTTTCCCACTATCGAAGCTTTTGTTGGCAATACCCCTCTGGTGCGTTTGCAACGCTTGCCTGGTGCGACCAGCAATGTTGTGTTGGTAAAGTTGGAAGGAAATAATCCGGCGGGTTCGGTTAAAGATCGCCCGGCGCTGTCGATGATCAGCCGCGCTGAGTTGCGTGGTGATATCAAACCTGGCGATACACTTATTGAAGCGACCAGTGGTAACACCGGCATTGCATTGGCGATGGTGGCTGCTATTAAAGGCTACCGTATGATTTTAATCATGCCCGATAACTCTACTGCCGAGCGCAAAGCATCAATGGCAGCTTATGGTGCCGAGCTGATTTTGGTGAGTAAAGAAGCGGGCATGGAAGGCGCGCGTGATCTCGCACTCAAAATGCAGGCCGAAGGCAAAGGAAAAGTACTCGACCAATTTGGCAACCCCGATAATCCACTCGCACATTACACCAGTACCGGCCCTGAAATTTGGCAGCAAACCGGTGGTTTAGTTACCCATTTCGTTAGCTCAATGGGAACTACGGGAACCATCATGGGCACTTCACGTTTTTTGAAAGAGAAAAATCCGCACATCCAAATTATTGGCTTACAGCCAGCCGAAGGTGCGCAAATTCCAGGTATACGTCGCTGGCCGGAAGCGTATCTACCTAAAATATATGAGCGCGATCGCGTAGACGGGATTGTGAGTATGCCGCAGCCATTAGCTGAACATACTATGCGTGAACTTGCGCGCAAAGAGGGAATTTTTTGTGGCGTATCTTCCGGTGGTGCTGTTGCTGCAGCCTTGGAATTGAGTCAGCAAGTTGAGCATGCGGTGATAGTTGCGATTATCTGTGACCGGGGTGATCGCTACTTATCCTCAGGGCTGTTTAATTAATGTTGTTATCGTTAATTAACGCTATTTTATTTAATTAATTGCCTTTCATTTTTATCGTTTTCAATAAAGCTTTTTGGCTTTATGTGTTTGTCATTGCGTCGCAAAAATCCAATCGGCAAGTTTTCAATATGTTTTATCTACAATAACAAATCAGGATATTTTTTATGAGGATCACTTATTATTTTTTGCTCGTTTTTATGTTGATGACGTTGCAAGCTTGCGGTGGTGGCGGAGGGAGTTCTACAAAGCCTGCCAACAATAGCTCGGCTGTTGCTGCGGCATCGTCAACACCTGCAACAACTTCATCTGTTTTGTCATCTTCATCCTCATCAGTCATCAGTGCGCCCAGTACCAGTTGGGCTGCCTCGAGCAAACCAGCTGATTTTCCTGTGGGCGTAGTAGAAGCCTTGCCTGCGTTGAATATTACTACTGCTAATTCAGCGCCGATTGTTTCAAAAGAAACCTATTTGAACGGTAACTTTTCACTTACTGACATGGATGGCGCAAAAGTGGAAGGCGCGTTGGAGATTCGTGGGCGAGGTAATTCCACGTGGGATTGGGCAAAAAAACCTTATCGCCTCAAGCTAACCAGTGCAGCTCAAATGCTGGGCATGCCCTCTAGCAGACATTGGGTGTTGCTCGCCAATTATGCTGACAAACCGCTGATGCGCAATGACATTGCTTTCATGTTTAGCCGCCATGCGGGCATGGAATACACTACCCGCAACCAATATGTTGAATTGACGTTGAATGGAAATTACCAAGGTGTGTACCAGTTGGTTGAACATATTCGTGTGGCAAAAGACCGTGTGAATATTCCCGAATTAAAAGCGGCAGATACTGATGCTGAAAAAATTACCGGCGGTTATTTAATGGAAGTGGATTTCCGTATGCACAAAGATTATTGCAAAGGTGCAGCCTGGGATCCTGTTTGCGTAAATGGCGTGAACACCGCAAGAGAAACTACTTACTGTATTGATTCCAGTCACGGTATGAATCCGTTTTGTTTGGATACACCGGAAACCTTATTGGAAGCTAATTGGGCCGCGCAGCGCGAATATATCGGCCAATATATTATCGATACCGAAGCGGCGTTATTCGGCAATAATTTTACTGACGAGCAATTGGGTTATGCGGCGTACATTGATGTGGATTCTGCAATCAATTACTACCTGATCAATGAGCTGTTCAAAAATCCTGATGGTGCAGTAGCCAGTTTCTATCTTTATAAAAAACGCAATGGAAAATTATTCTTTGGCCCTGTGTGGGACTTTGATTTGGCGATGGGTAATGCCGGATACGATAACGTCGATAAAGTTTATGGTTGGCATATACGCCCATCACCCTGGTTTAATCGTTTGTTCCAGGATCCTGCGTTCCAGGCGAAAGTCACCGCGCGATGGAACACGCTGAAAGCAGAAGGAAAATTGGATTACATTTTCCAGTATGCCGAAGCGCGCGCGGCCTGGCTGAATAAAGTGCAGGCAAAAAATTACAGCATCTGGTCAATTACTGATTTTGCTTCCTGGATACTGCACGGTACTCACGGCGGTACAGGCAGTTACGAAGCGGAAAGCAAAGAATTAATTCGCTGGCAGCGTGAGCGTTATTTGTGGATTGATTCCCAGCTCAATCCCTAACTCCCTGCTCAATCCATAAATCCCAAGGCAGTGCATTGTTTGATATGAAAATGCACTGCCAGTATTTGTTTTACTGGAAATAATCCATGTCCAATCGCAATGGCAAAAGTGGCAACTCATCTAATGGAAAGCCTCCCAAGGGAGGTAATTCCAAAGGTGGTGGCAGCCTGTTAGGTAAAAAGCCTCGTCCTAAAAAAGAGGCGGGGGGCCAGAAAGAAGGAAGTGTTTATATCCGCGACGATGCGCCGCGTATGAATGCGGCACGTGTTGCTGAAAAAGTGCTGCCTCAAACTAACAAGCGCTTGGGCGAATTTACGATTGAGCGCTGGAGTCACGATGGCCGTGGGTTGACGCACATTGATGGCAAAACCCTGTTTGTCAGTGGTGCATTGCCGGGCGAGAGAATTACGGCGCGCCTGGTGGAAGAGCACTCACGCTTTATTGAAGCGCGTGTGGATGAGATTCTGGAGCCGGTCGCTGAGCGCAGGGAGCCTCCTTGTGCGCATTATGCTCGTTGCGGTGGTTGCCAATTACAGCATATTGACCCCGCAACCCAATTGGCAATGAAACAACAAAGCCTGCTGCAACAATTGCAGAATTGGGGTGGCGTAGTGCCCAAACGCGTATTGCCTGCCATCAGCAGTGCCAGTGTTGCGTATCGCAGCCGCGCGCGGCTTGGGGTTTGGTATGAAGCCGATGGCAGTGTGAGCTTGGGCTTTCGTCAACTGCAGAGTAATACCATCACGCCGATAGAAACCTGCCTGGTGTTGGCACCAGAGTTGAATGTGCTGCTGGCACCTGTGCGGCAATGGCTGGGTAATTTGCGTGGGAATAAAGCCGTGACTCACGTTGAGCTCGTGCGCAGTAAAAATACCAGCGCCATTATTTTGCGACACACCAAAAAACTGGCCGAAGCCGATCTAGCCTCTCTTGCTGTTCTAGCCAGTGAATACGCATGCCAGGTCTGGCTGGAACCCAATGGCAATGTGGGATTAACGCAGCTGGATGGCACAGCTTGTGATCCTCGCTTGGTTTATGACCTGAATGCGCTTGAGCTGGCGTTTCACCCGCAGGATTTCACACAGGTCAATCCGCTCGTCAACCAGCAGATGGTTGCCCAGGCGCTAGAGTTACTTGCGCTTACGCCCTCACAGCGAGTGTTGGATTTGTTTTGCGGTATCGGCAATTTCACCTTGCCTATCGCACAACAGTGCGCGGAGGTGATTGGTATAGAGGCTGTGGAGTCGATGGTGGCGCGTGGCCGCGAAAACGCCGGGCGGCTTGGTATTGTCAATGCCGCGTTTGTTGCCGCCAATCTTGCCAATATGACCCATACTCAATTGCAGCGGTTGGTGGGGAGCGAGCAGGGGATCGATGCTATTTTGCTTGATCCGCCCCGCGATGGTGCAAAAGATATTATTGGCAGTATCCAGCGCTGGGTTTCCGGCAAGCAACTTTCCCCCAAGCGGATTGTCTACGTGAGTTGCAATCCCGCTACCTTGGCGCGCGACGCCGCATTGCTGGCGGAAGCTGGATACTCACTGGATGCGGTAGGAGTGTTGGATATGTTTCCGCATACCAGTCATGTCGAGTCTATGGCGTTGTTTTTGCTTAAATAGATTCTTTTTTTTAAAGGCGTTTTTTGGGAAACGCCTTGTTAGGACATCGCTTTGTCAGGAAGGCGCTTTTTTTAGAAGTGAATAACTTATGGTTAAAGTCAGAGCAGATCATCCGATGGCGGCGGATGGACAGGTTGATATAGACGCCTGGATTGATCGCCTCAATAAGACCTATACCCAATCGGATGCGAACCGTGCCGAGCTGCGCCGTGCGGCGGAGCTGAGCCTGTCGCTTGTCGACATCCATGCGGACGATGATCATAGCTGGGGGGAAGATTTTTCCTGCTTCCGCATCGGCCTTGAAATGGCGGAAATTCTGGCTGATTTGCAGTTGGATCAGGAAGCTCTGGTTGCTGCGATCCTGTATCGCGCAGTACGCGAACATAAAATCACCCTTGCCGATGTCCAGTCACGTTTTGGCGATACCGTCAGCAAGTTGGTCAAAGGCGTATTGCGCATGGCGGCGATCAGCTACCAGCGCAACGAAGAAGAGCGCGTGCTTGGCTCCCAGGCGACGGAGCAGGCAGAAAAAATCCGCAAAATGCTGGTATCTATGGTTGATGATGTGCGTGTTGCACTGATCAAGCTGGCAGAGCGTACCTGCGCCATCCGCTCGGTGAAAAACGCTGAACCGGATCGCCGTCGGCAGGTTGCGCGCGAAGTTGCCGATATTTATGCGCCCCTCGCCCATCGCTTGGGGATCGGCCATATCAAGTGGGAACTGGAAGACTTATCGTTCCGCTATTTGCAACCCGATGATTACAAGCGCATCGCCAAGTTATTGGATGAGCGCCGTCTGGCGCGGCAAGAGTACATCGATAATTTGCTCAACCTGTTGCGCAGTGAGTTGGCAAAAGCGGGCATTGAGGGCTCAGTGGATGGACGCGCCAAGCACATCTACAGCATTTGGCGGAAAATGCAGCGCAAAGGCATACCGTTCTCCCAAGTCTACGATATCCGCGCTGTGCGTATTCTGGTGCCCAGCGTACGCGATTGTTATGCCGTTCTTGGTATCGTCCACAGTTTATGGCGCAATATTCCGCACGAATTTGATGATTACATCGCCTCGCCTAAAGAAAACGGTTATCGCTCATTGCATACCGCGGTCTGGGGGCCAGAAAACAAAGTACTGGAGATCCAGATCCGCACCCAGGAAATGCATGAGGAATCCGAACTGGGTGTTTGCGCCCACTGGCGTTACAAGGGTACCGATACCAAAGCGGCGCAAGACGGCTACGAGCAAAAAATTGCTTGGTTGCGTCAGGTTCTGGAATGGCATGAAGAGCTCGGTGGTGATTCAGGCCATTTGCAGGAAGATTTGCGTTCAGTCAATCAGGACCGCATTTACGTTTTCACTCCCGAAGGGCATGTGGTGGATTTGCCGCGTACGGCAACGCCGCTCGATTTTGCTTACAAAATTCATACGGACGTCGGGCATCGCTGTCGCGGTGCGAAAGTCAATAACCGCATAGTGCCGCTCAATTACCAATTAGCGAATGCGGATCAGGTGGAAGTGCTGACCGGCAAGTTGGAATCGCCCAGTCGCGATTGGCTTAATGCAGCCTTGGGTTATGTGAACACTGCGCGTGCACGCGCCAAAATCCAACACTGGTTCAAGCAGCAGGCGCGCGATAAAAATATCGCCGAAGGCCAAGCCTTGCTTGATCGCGAATTCAAGCGTTTGGCATTACTCGATCTCGACTTTGATGAGCTGGCAAAAAAACTACGCTTTAACTCGCTCGATGATCTTT
This sequence comes from Cellvibrio sp. UBA7661, assembly GCA_002483365.1. Taxonomy (GTDB): domain Bacteria; phylum Pseudomonadota; class Gammaproteobacteria; order Pseudomonadales; family Cellvibrionaceae; genus Cellvibrio. The sequence goes on along the minus strand of DLHT01000009.1, from coordinate 86,952 downwards.
ATGTCGCGGTTGGCGCAAGTGATATTGGCGTTGGGCAAGTATTGAATGCGGCACAAAAACAAGTGGACGATGCCCATCCGCAGCAGCCATTGATTCCGTTCAAAACCAAATCGCCACGGCAGAAAAAAGATTCGGATTTTTACATCGAAGGTGTGGGTAATTTGCTTACTCAAATCGCCAATTGTTGTAATCCGGTTCCCGGCGATGCGATCACAGGTTACATCACCCTTGGCAAAGGGGTTTCCATCCATCGTCAGGATTGCTCCAATATTTTGCAGCTTCAAGCGGATGAGCCCCAGCGCATTATCAAAGTGGAATGGGGCGAGACACCGCAAAGTTTCTATTCGGTAGATATAGTGATAGAAGCTTACGATCGCTATGGTTTGCTTAAGGATATTACGGTGCTGCTTGATGCTGAGCGCATCAATGTTATCGCGATGCAAACGCTATCGGACAAGCGCAAAAATACGGTGGATATGCAAGTGACGGTAGAAATCCGCAGCTTCAATGAATTGAGCCGCATACTCACCAAACTTAACCAGTTGCCGAATGTCGCTTCGGCGCGGCGCAAACATTAATTTTTTCTGTGCAGGAAAGACTGTGGCTCATTACACAATTGACGATTTACTGTATTTGATGGCGCGTTTGCGCGATCCACAATCCGGCTGCCCTTGGGATATCAAGCAAGACTACGCCAGCATTGCACCATCAACCCTGGAAGAGGCTTACGAGGTTGTTGATGCGATAGAGAAACAGGATTTTGTCCATCTCAAAGAAGAGCTGGGCGATTTATTGTTTCAGGTTATTTTCTACAGCCAGCTGGGTAAAGAGGAAGAGCGTTTTGAATTTGCCGGCGTTGTTTCTGATTTGGTCGCGAAGTTGATTCGCCGTCATCCCCATGTATTTCCCGATGGGACATTGCACAGTCGCATTGATAATCGCCACACCTTGCCAACGGATGTCAAAGCGCGCTGGGAGGCGATCAAACAACAAGAGCGCGCCGAGAAAGGTGCACGAGGTTTGTTGGCCGATGTGCCTTTGAATCTCCCATCACTCAGCCGCGCGGCAAAATTGCAAAAGCGTGCTGCAAGCGTAGGATTTGATTGGGAGGATGTGTACGGCCCTATCGCCAAAGTGCGTGAAGAATTACTTGAAGTAGAAGCGGAATTGGACTCGGGCGATACCAAGGCACTTGAAGAAGAGTTGGGTGATTTGTTGTTTGCCGTGGTGAATATCGCCCGCTACCAAAAAATAGATCCTGAACAAGCGCTGCGGATTGCCAATCAAAAATTTGAACAGCGTTTCCACTATATTGAAACCCATGCTGAACGGTCATTATCGGAAACATCGATTACCGAAATGAACCGACTGTGGGAACAGGCAAAGCAGCACTGATACTGATTGCTTTGCATCACCTTGATCCGCTTTTTCATCAACCCGCCATTCCCGCAGTGGCGCTCAAAACCTCCAGTAAGTAATAACAATAACGCAAGTTCATAGCTTTTTATTACAAGGGAACACTTCTGAAAGCAGCTATGATTCATAGGAATGAATCGTTGAAATGCCTGCTGCAACAATAAAAACATTGATAGTGAGGTTCCCTTGGGTTGGCGTGAATCGGATCGATCTGTACCAGATCAGCGTGAAGTCAAGCCAGGCTATGTGGATAAGCGATTGAGCACCATCAAAATCCACATTTCCGAGCTGAAGATAGGCATGTTTGTCTCCAAGCTCGACCGTGACTGGCAAGAAACTCCCTTCCTTATGCAAGGCTTTATGATTGAAAGCCTGGATGATATAGATACTGTTGCCGAGTTTTCCCAGTATGTCTGGATTGATGCTGTCCGTGACGAGTGGATTCCGCCGGAGCAACGAGGTGTTTCCGGATCTGCCATCCCCAAAGTCAAAACCTACATTAATAAAATCGAAGCCCAAAAAGAGCATCAAGCTGCCTTGGGCGTGTTCCGCGAAGCCAAAAAGCTCACTAAAACGTTATTGGACGATGTGCGTCTCGGTGGTGTTGTGAATACCGAGCAAGCAAAGGCGACAGTGAAAGATTGCGTCAGCAGTATTTTGCGCAATGCAGATGCATTGATATGGATGTCCAAAATGCGCAACGAGGATGAATACACTGCTGAGCATTGCCTCAATGTATGCATACTCGCGATTGCGTTTGGCCGCCACTTGGGAATGAGCGAAGCAGAGCTGGAAAAATTGGGTTTATGTGGTTTGTTGCACGATGTAGGGAAGATGCGTGTGCCTCCCCAAATATTAAATAAACGCGAAGAATTGAGTGAAAAAGAATTCAACATCATCAAGGCACATACTGTTCACGGCCGCAATTTATTGATGTCTTCACCGGGGGTTCCCAACTCAACGGTCGATGTTGCTTACAGTCATCACGAGCGGGTAGATGGAAGCGGATATCCACGTAAATTAAAAGCTTCAGGAATTTCAGATTTTGCGCGCATTATCGGTATCGTCGATGCCTATGATGCGATGACGGGAGATCGCTGCTATTCCCGCGCGATTCCCGGTACCGAGGCGCTCAAGCGCATTTTTCATGACCGCGGAACGCATTTTGATGAACGGCTTGCGCTGGAATTTATCAAATGTGTTGGTTTGTATCCGCCCGGTAGCCTTGTTGAATTGGTGAATGGTTTGGTCGGGATAGTATTGGAGTCCAACCACAAATATCGCCACTTACCCAAAATTATTGTTGTGAAAGATTTGAATAAACCGCTCGATAAAGAGCGCATTATTAATCTGAACGAGGTGGAACAAAAAAATTTGGATAAATCCTTTTTGATCAAGCGAGCGCTATGCGATGGAAGTTATGGCATCAGAATCAGGGAATACCGCGAGAGGGGGCTGGCATTTACTTATTAATATTTGCAGCAGCTAGCGCGCTTGAAAAAATAAGGTGCCTGATGGCACCTTATTTTTTTGACGAATGACATTATTCAGGATTGATAATCCGTTTAGGTTTCGATTTTTGTATCACCAGCGTTTTATGCGTATTCGCTGCAGGCGTCGACGATTTTGTTGTACCGGAAGCGGATTTATTGCCGCCCGTTTTATTGTTGGTTTTGGTATTGGGTTTATGGCGGCCGGGTGCGCGAGCTTCCGGTTTTTTGGCATCACTGCGCGGACGCGCAGGCTTCATCCCTGGCACGGTAGGTGTTTGTACGGTTTCGGTTTTGTATTTGCCTGGCTCGATACCTTCCAGTGTCCAGTTGCCGATTTTTACCCGCACCAATCGCAGTGTCGGGTGGCCGACAGCAGCAGTCATCCTGCGCACTTGACGGTTGCGCCCTTCGCTAATGACGATCTCCAACCATTGTGTCGGGATATTTACGCGATCGCGAATAGGCGGATTTCGCTCCCAAATTTTGGGTGAAGGAATCAGGCGCACTTCTGCTGGTTGCGTCATACCATCATTCAGCTCAACGCCCTGGCGCAACTTGGTCAGGGCATAACTGTTGGGGGCGCCCTCAACCTGAACCCAATAGGTTTTCGGTTGTTTGTGTGCCGGGTGGCTGATGAAATGTTGCAAATCGCCGTCATCGGTTAGCAGCAACAATCCTTCAGAGTCATGATCCAATCGACCGGCCGGATAGACTTTTGGAATTTTGATGTAGTCTTTGAGTGTCGGACGACCCTCGCCATCGGTAAATTGCGAAAGCACACCAAAAGGTTTGTTAAACAGAATGAGAGAAGCCATAAACCCTTATACAACGTGATGGTTATCGAAGAAAAACTGGATTTTAGCCGAGATTGGCCCTGCCGCCAAAGCAACATAATTCATGCATAAACCCGGCTGGGGGTGTAGAATCGCCAGCGCTCTGGCAAGGGGTCGATCCCTGTGGCGGGGCTCTTTTTCTAAATTTTCATATTGTTAATGGTAGAGCTCACAAGGCCGAGCCGCATGAATTGATGGAGCCATCTTTAAAATGACAGATTCAAAAATTATCTACACCCTTACCGACGAAGCCCCCGCCCTTGCCACATATTCCTTGTTACCGATAGTTCAGGCATACACCAAGTCTTCCGGTGTAGTGATTGAAACCCGTGATATTTCCCTGTCTGGCCGTATTATTGCTGCATTTCCCGAGCGTTTGACTGATGCCCAACGTATCGGTGACCATCTGGCTGAATTGGGCCAATTAGCGACTACACCAGAAGCGAATATCATCAAGCTGCCAAATATCAGTGCATCCATCCCGCAACTGAAAGCGGCGATCAAAGAATTACAAAGTCAGGGCTACAACTTGCCCGACTATCCTGAATCTCCGGCGAACGATGAAGAGAAAAACTTCAAAGCACGCTATGACAAAATCAAAGGCTCTGCTGTAAATCCGGTACTGCGTGAAGGTAACTCGGATCGTCGTGCACCTCTGTCAGTTAAAAACTACGCACGCAAAAACCCGCACAAAATGGGCGCTTGGTCCGCTGATTCAAAATCCCATGTTGCACATATGGACAGCAACGATTTCTACGGCAGCGAAAAATCTACCACTATCGCCGATGCAGGCAGTTTGAAGATTGAACTGGTTGCTGCTGATGGCTCGGTCAAAGTGTTAAAAGAGTCTGTAAAAGTATTGGCAGGTGAAATTGTTGACGCGTCTGTCATCAGCAAAAAAGCGCTGCGTAGTTTTATTGCGCAAGAAATTGAAGATGCAAAAAATACTGGTGTATTGCTGTCAGTCCACCTGAAAGCCACCATGATGAAAGTATCTGACCCAATTATTTTCGGTCATTTCGTATCTGTGTTTTACGCTCCGGTATTGGAAAAACACGCGGCAGTAATTGCTGAGCTGGGTGTTGATGTTAATAACGGTATCGGCGACCTGTACACCAAAATCAAATCATTGCCAGCGGAAAAGCAAGCTGAAATTGAAGCGGATATCAAAGCGCTTTATGCAACCCGTCCACAATTGGCAATGGTGAATTCCGATAAAGGCATCACCAACCTGCACGTACCGAGCGACGTAATCGTAGACGCTTCTATGCCTGCGATGATTCGTGATTCCGGCAAAATGTGGAACGCTGAAGGCAAGCTGCAAGATACGAAAGCTTGTATCCCTGACCGTTGCTACGCGGGTGTTTATCAGGTTGTTATCGACGATTGTAAAAAGAACGGTGCATTCAACCCTGTGACTATGGGCAGCGTGCCAAACGTAGGTTTGATGGCGCAAGCCGCTGAAGAATACGGTTCACACGATAAGACATTCCAAATCCCTGCAAACGGTACTGTGCGCTTGGTAGATGCCAATGGCAAAGTGGTGCTGGAACAAGCAGTTGAAGAAGGTGATGTTTTCCGTGCCTGTCAGGTAAAAGACCTGCCAGTGCAGGACTGGGTGAAACTGGCGGTTAACCGTGCCCGTGCAACCGGTACCCCAGCTGTGTTCTGGTTGGACGAGAAACGTGCTCACGATGCCCAGTTGATCGCCAAGGTAAAAACCTATCTGAAAGACCACGATACCAACGGTCTTGAAATTCACATCATGTCACCTGAAGCGGCAACCCAATTTTCATTGGATCGCATTCGTCAGGGTAAAGACACGATTTCTGTTACCGGCAACGTGTTGCGCGATTATTTGACTGACTTGTTCCCAATCATGGAATTGGGAACTTCAGCCAAAATGCTGTCGATCGTTCCTCTGATGAATGGCGGCGGTTTGTTTGAAACAGGTGCTGGCGGTTCGGCTCCGAAACACGTACAGCAATTTGTCGAAGAAGGGCATCTGCGTTGGGATTCATTGGGTGAGTTCCTGGCGTTGGCAGAGTCGTTGGATCATTACGGCAACGTAACCGGCAACGCCAAAGCCAAAGTCCTCGCCAAGACCTTGGATCAAGCCAACGGCTTGTTCCTGGACAACAACAAGTCACCAGGCCGTGCAGTAGGTGAGTTTGATAACCGTGGCAGCCATTTCTATCTGGCTATGTACTGGGCGCAAACCTTGGCGGCTCAAACTGAAGATGCCGCCTTGGCTACACAGTTCGCACCGCTTGCCAAAAGCCTGGTTGAAAATGAAAGCAAAATAGTTGCAGAACTGATTGCTGCAGGTGGTAAACCAGTTGATTTGGGCGGTTACTATCGTCCAGATACTGCAAAAACATCTTCTGCGATGCGCCCGAGCACAACACTCAACACTGTGTTGGCTAGCTTAGGCTGATAAATTGCTGGTTAAGCCAGCAGATAATGCGAAAAGCCTCTGGTGGAAACACGAGAGGCTTTTTTATTGGGTGTTTATCAATTGGGAATCTACGCAATCAACGATTGAAGTCAGTGTCGATGATTGGGCATTAAGCAACAAAGGTTGCCTCTATCTAATTGATAAATAATAGGATTAGTTTAAAGGTTGTTGCTCGCAGGCGCAGAGATATTGACTGCGTGCAAACCTTTATCCCCTTTTGTTATATCAAAAGTGACTTGCTGGCCGGCTTTGAGGGTTTTATAGCCATCCATTGATATAGCGGAATAATGTGCAAACAAGTCTTCCCCGCCTTCATCCGCCAGAATGAAGCCATAACCTTTTGCATTATTGAACCATTTCACGGTGCCTGTTGACATACATTGGAGTCCTTCTGCCCAGGTGATGCCCTTGAAAAACATCACTGTCGTTATTATTTTCCCAAGAACAGCTATTGCTCGGGGTTGGACGAAATGCTGGTTTTTGTAACCTTGTTGAATTTCTCAGAATTGTTATTAGAGTCTCTGTGCTTTTATTCGGATGCTTGTTAGACAAGGTGCCGCATTTGTATGCACTGAGTGTTCTTTTTTTATCCAACAATTGATCTAAAGTCAAGCGGTAAACCGTATCCGGTGCTATTAGGGGTTGATATACCTATGGGTTACAATGCGCACCATTAACCAATCTTTTTATTTTGTATTGAATCTCTATGGGCAATCTCCAAAACCTTCTACTAACCTTAAGTAAAGATGATGACAATTCTGCCGATGAGTCTGATGGTGGTTTGGCAGTTCTGACATCCAAACCGAAGCTCAAACGACCTCCCATGTACAAGGTGATGTTGCTGAACGACGATTACACACCGATGGATTTTGTGGTGGAAATATTGGAGATGTTTTTCTCCATGTCGCGTGAGAAAGCAACGCATGTGATGTTAACAGTACATGTTCACGGCAAAGCGGTGTGCGGCATCTATACTCGTGATATTGCTGAAACTAAAGCAGCACAAGTGAATCAATATTCAAGAGAAAACCAACATCCGTTGTTGTGTGAAATTGAAGCAGTTGATGATGGTGAATAAAGAATCTTATCTGGACGTTCAGATCGTGTTCAGTAAACGACAGCTTAGATTGGTGTACAGAGAGTTGTAAGGAATTTATAAGCTGCAGGAAGATTTCAAATTTGTTGGTTAGATGAGGGTAGGCGCGATGTTAAGTAAAGATCTTGAAGTAACCTTAAATCTTGCTTTCAAAGGTGCGCGTTCCAAGCGACACGAATTTATGACGGTCGAGCATCTGTTGTTGGCGCTTATCGATAATGATTCGGCAGCAAATGTGTTACGTGCTTGTGGTGCAGATTTGATGAGTCTGCGCAAAGAATTAATTGAGTTTGTTGATTCCACTACGCCGCTCATTCCGGAGAATGATTCCGAACGTGAGACGCAGCCAACGCTGGGGTTTCAGCGTGTCTTACAGCGCGCAGTATTCCATGTCCAATCATCAGGCAAACAAGAGGTCACAGGTGCGAATGTTCTGGTCGCTATTTTCAGCGAACAAGAAAGTCAGGCTGTTTATTATCTTAAACAACAAAGCATCGCACGTATTGATGTAGTGAATTACATCACTCACGGTATCCATAAAGTATCTGGTCATACAGATCACACACATGACCAGCACTCATCGCAAGAAAATCAGGATGAAGAAGCTACCAGTGGTGAATCTACATCGCAAAGTCCGTTAGAAAGTTTTGCCAGTAATTTGAACGAAGCAGCAATGCAAGGGCGCATAGATCCTTTGGTAGGGCGCGAATATGAAGTTGAGCGTGTTTGCCAAATTCTATCGCGTCGTCGCAAGAACAATCCTTTGTTGGTAGGCGAGTCTGGTGTTGGAAAAACCGCTATTGCGGAAGGTTTGGCCAAACGTATTGTAGATGGTGATGTCCCCGAGAATTTGTCTGACAGTGTGGTTTACTCATTGGATATGGGCGCACTGTTGGCGGGTACTAAATATCGCGGTGATTTTGAAAAGCGTTTCAAAAGTCTATTGAATGAACTGAAGAAACAAAAAAATTCGATTTTATTTATTGACGAGATCCATACCATTATTGGCGCAGGTGCTGCGTCGGGCGGTGTTATGGATGCCTCCAACTTGTTGAAGCCTTTGTTGTCGTCAGGTGAAATTCGCTGTATGGGTTCAACCACTTATCAGGAATATCGCGGTATTTTTGATAAAGACCGTGCCCTTTCCCGTCGTTTCCAAAAAGTGGATGTGAATGAGCCTAGTGTTGAAGAAACCTACCAAATCCTGAAAGGTTTGAAGAGTCGTTTTGAGCAGCATCACAGTTTGCGTTATACCGATGCTGCGTTGCGTGCTGCCGCTGAATTGGCTGAGCGTTACATCAACGACCGCTTCCTGCCAGATAAAGCAATTGATGTTATCGATGAAGCGGGTGCATATCAGCAATTACAGACTCCCAGCAAACGCAAGAAAACTATCGGCGTTACTGATGTGGAAAACGTAGTGGCAAAAATTGCGCGTATCCCCCCCAAAAGCGTTTCTTCTTCTGATAAAGAACAGTTGCGTAAACTGGATCAGAATTTGAAGATGACCGTGTTTGGTCAGGACGAGGCAATTGATACCCTTGCTACTGCAATTAAATTGTCTCGCGCTGGTTTGGGATCAACAGAAAAGCCAATCGGTTCATTTTTGTTTGCTGGTCCAACGGGTGTGGGTAAAACCGAAGTGTGCCGTCAGTTGGCAAAATGTATGGGGATGGAGCTGGTTCGCTTTGATATGTCAGAGTATATGGAGCGCCATACTGTATCGCGCTTAATTGGTGCGCCACCGGGTTATGTGGGATTTGATCAAGGTGGTCTGTTAACCGATGCCATTACCAAGCAGCCACACTGTGTATTGTTGTTGGATGAAATTGAGAAAGCGCATCCAGAGGTCTTTAACTTGCTGCTGCAAGTGATGGATCACGGCAGCCTTACTGATAACAATGGACGCAAGGCAGATTTCCGTAATGTCATTTTGATTATGACAACCAACGCAGGTGCGGAAGTGATGAGCAGGGCATCTATTGGCTTCACTCACCAGGATCACACCACCGATGGTATGGAAGCAATCAAGAAGATGTTTACTCCTGAATTCCGCAATCGTTTGGATGCGATTGTTCAATTTGCTTCGCTGACGTTGAATACCATCAAAACAGTGGTTGATAAATTCCTGATGGAATTGCAAACCCAGTTGGATGATAAGCATGTGACGCTTGAGATCAGTGATGAGGCGCGAGAGTGGCTGGCGATCCATGGATACGATGTCAAAATGGGCGCCCGCCCAATGGCTCGTTTAATTCAGGATAAACTGAAGAAACCACTGGCAGAAGAAATTCTATTTGGCTCTCTTTCACATGGTGGAGGAACTGTTGCGGTGGATGTGGACACGGTTGAAGACAAAATTGTTATAGATGTCAGGGCTAAGCACGCATTGCCCGCTTGATAGAAGTGTTGTCGAAGTAGGGTAAAAAATAAAAAAGCCGCAGCAGTGCGGCTTTTTTATTGTCTGGCAGAAAGTGAATATCTTTCCAGATGAATGACTAGCGCGCGCGGTAGGTAATACGGCCTTTGGTGAGGTCATAGGGAGTCATCTCAACCTTGACCTTGTCACCTGTAAGGATGCGGATATAGTTTTTGCGCATTTTTCCTGAAATGTGAGCAATGACTACATGCCCATTTTCCAGTTTTACGCGAAAGGTAGTGTTGGGCAGGGTATCAACCACTTCGCCGTCAAATTCAATGCAATCGTCTTTTGCCATGCGGCAGTTTCCTCAACTTTTCCGGTAATCATCCCCGTCATATCTACAACGGGAGGGGGTAAAAAAATAGGCGTGGATTGTGCCTTAATTAACCAGCGGTGCCAAGGGGAAAGGGAGTAAAAGCGGCAGATAAACGAAGATATCGAAGGGATTGGGCGTAATTCTGCACAATTTCCAGCCGATAGTGCTGACCTTGAGGGAGTGTGCTTAATTCAGGCGCATCCAGCGGCGGTTGACCAATAACTCCAAGGGGCGATATTGGATTTTGTAATTCATTTTTTCGCACTCCTTGATCCAATAGCCCAGATACAAATAATCAAGCCCCATGCTTTTTGCTTTTTCGATCTGGGCCAATATGGCAAATTTGCCCAAGCTTCTGGCCTCCTCATGTGTATCGTAAAAAGTGTAGACAGCTGATAACCCGTCTCCCAGATGATCACAGACAGAAACGCCAATCAATCGATCGCCCAGTCTAATCTCGATAAATTGGGTAATACCCCACTCGCTGGTCAAAAATGCCTTGTATTGTTCTTCTGATGGCGGGTACATGTCACCATCCTGATGGCGGCTTTCAATGTAGCGTGAATAAAGACTGTAGTGCTCAAGTGTGTTGATATTCTGGGTAAGATGCAGTGATAAGTCTCGATTCTGCTGCAAACAGCGTTTTTGGCTGCGATTGGGCTTGAACAGTTTTACCGGAATCCGGCAGGAAATGCACGCTTGGCAGCGCAAGCATTGAGGGCGATACAAGTGCGCGCCACTGCGACGAAAACCCAATTGGGAGAGCTGTGTGTAGATTGATGGATCTATGTTTGCTTCAGGATCAACAAAAACCGTTGTAGCTTCTTGTCCATCAAGATAACTACAAGGGTGGGGCTGTGTTGCAAAAAGTTTGAGAGTTGATAAATCGGACATAGATGCCTCACGCAAATCCGGTTATTCCCACGGCGCCAGAGTCAATGTTGACCAAGGCAAAGAATAAACATCAGGCTCGTGGGCAAAGTTTACCAGTAATTGCTGGAATTCTTCACGCGGGATTTCCACTGCACCCAAACTAAATAAATGATCGTTAGCGACCTGACAGTCGATGAGCTGGAAGTTCCAGGTGCAAAGTTGCCTGACCAGGTGTGCAAATCCGACCTTGGATGCGTTGTCTGCCCGGCTGAACATGGATTCGCCAAAAAACACACGGCCAAGTGCCATACCATAAAGTCCTCCCACCAATTCATCATTGAGCCAAACTTCTACAGAATGTGCAAAGCCGCGTTTATGCAGTGCGCAGTAACCTTCAATAATGTCTTCACTAATCCAGGTTCCATCGGCGTAACTTCTGGGGGCGGCGCAGGCGCGCATGACAGTTTCAAAACAATTGTCAAAGGTGACTTGGTAAGTTGCTTTGCGCAGGGTTTTACGAAGGCTTTTGGATATATGCAGCTGATGGGGGAACACGACCGTGCGTGGATCGGGGCTCCACCACAAAATAGGGTCGCCCGGATTGAACCAAGGGAAAATCCCTTTGTGATAAGCGGCAAGAATTCGTTCGGGTGACAAGTCTCCTCCCACCGCAACCAAACCCTCTGGGTCACTCAGTGCAAGCGAAGGATCGGGAAATTCCAATGTGTCTGGATCTAACCAACAAAGTCTATTCATGAAGTCTCAATCGATCTTTTTTACGTATCAGTAACTGATAACTAAATGTTATGTGTAATGGTGTTACAGGCGATTGGTTATCCGGCTATCTACTATTTGTTAAGTATTATTGGATTGTTGGAATGTGTTGTTAGTTGGCGCGTTTTTTGAGTGTAAAAGTTTAGCGAGAAATCAGTCAATAAATTGTTATTCCGTTTAATGCTTGAGAATTTTAGGACTATGCTTAGGAGTATCAGTAAATTAACGTTTATTGCCAAGGTAAACCGCAAAAAATGGTGTAATGTTTTCGTTGTTAATTTTGCCGCTTTAGTCGCTAACCCGAGGTAGATTATGAGTATTTTCAGTCATTACCGCGAGCGTTTTGAAACTACCCAGCAGGAAGAGTTAACCATCAAGGAATATCTTGAACTGTGTAAAAAAGATCCCAGTGTATACGCTTCTGCTGCTGAGCGTATGCTAATGGCGATCGGTGAGCCAGAAATGGTCGATACCTCGCAAGACCCTCGCCTGAGTCGTATTTTTTCCAATAAAATTATCAAGCGTTATAAAGTTTTCAGTGAATTTTATGGAATGGAAGAATCCATTCAGCAGATAGTGTCTTTCTTCAAACATGCTGCACAAGGTTTAGAGGAAAAGAAACAAATTTTGTATTTGCTGGGGCCGGTGGGTGGCGGTAAATCCTCATTGGCAGAGATGCTCAAATCCTTGATGGAGAAAATGCCAATTTACTGCATCAAAGGCTCTCCTGTATTTGAATCGCCACTCGGGTTATTTAACCCGGATGAAGACGGAAAAATTCTTGAGGAAGATTATGGTATTCCTCGTCGTTACATAAAATCTATCATGTCGCCTTGGGCTGCCAAGCGCTTGCAAGAATTCCGGGGCGATATTACGCAATTCAAAGTAGTCAAAGTTTATCCGTCCATCCTCAACCAAATTGCAATCACCAAAACAGAACCAGGTGATGAAAACAATCAGGATATTTCATCACTGGTAGGTAAGGTTGATATTCGCAAGTTGGAAGAATTTCCGCAAAATGATCCAGATGCTTATAGCTTTAGTGGTGGGCTGTGTCGTGCGAATCAGGGTTTGATGGAATTTGTGGAAATGTTTAAAGCGCCGATCAAGGTGCTCCACCCACTATTAACCGCAACCCAAGAGGGTAATTTCAATAGTACTGAAGGGTTGGGTGCAATTCCGTTTGATGGAATTATCCTTGCTCACTCCAATGAATCTGAGTGGCAAAATTTCCGTAACAATAAAAATAATGAAGCGTTTATTGACCGGGTTTATATCGTCAAAGTGCCGTATTGCTTGCGTGTAATGGAAGAGATGAAGATCTACGAAAAACTGTTGCAAAACTCTTCGCTATCACAAGCACCTTGTGCGCCTGATACCTTGCGTATGCTTGCGCAATTTTCGGTATTGTCGCGGATTAAAGAACCGGAAAATTCCAACATCTTTTCCAAGATGCGCATTTACGATGGTGAAAATCTCAAAGACACTGATCTTCGCGCAAAATCATTGCAGGAATACAAAGACGCCGCCGGTGTTGATGAAGGCATGAATGGTCTTTCTACACGCTTTGCATTCAAAATTTTATCCAAAGTCTTTAATTTTGATCCCACTGAAATTGCCGCTAACCCTGTTCACTTGATGTATGTGCTTGAGCAGCAAATTGAGCAGGAGCAATTTCCTAAAGAGGTGCAAGACAAGTATCTCAATGCCTTAAAAGAATTCATTTCACCCAAGTATGTGGATTTTATTGGCAAAGAAATCCAAACCGCTTATTTGGAATCCTACGCGGAATATGGGCAAAATATTTTTGATCGCTATGTTACCTATGCGGATTTCTGGATACAGGATCAGGAGTATCGCGATCCCGAAACCGGTGAAATTCTTAATCGGTCGTCGTTGAACGATGAGCTGGAAAAAATTGAGAAACCTGCCGGTATTAGCAATCCCAAAGATTTTCGCAATGAAATTGTTAATTTTGTGCTGCGTGCCAAAGCCAATAATTCGGGGAAAAATCCTGATTGGCGCGGTTACGAAAAATTGCGCATTGTGATTGAGAAAAAAATGTTCTCCAATACGGAAGACTTGCTGCCGGTTATTTCTTTCAATGCAAAAGCGTCTGTGCAAGACAAGAAAAAACATCAGGATTTTGTCCAGCGCATGGTGGAGCGAGGTTATACCGAGAAACAAGTGCGTTTGCTGTCCGAATGGTATTTGAGGGTGAGAAAATCACAGTAGCGAGCAAGGTAACCTGAAAGCGTTTTACGTTAATCACGTTAAGGTTGGACTACACCTTAAGGCCAGATTATGAGTTACATTATTGATCGACGTCTCAATGCCAAAAATAAAAGCGCTGTGAATCGCCAGCGCTTTTTACGGCGCTATCGCAATCAAATTCAAAAAGCCGTTTCCGATGCGGTAAACGAGCGTTCCATTACTGATATTGATAAAGGTGGAAAAGTCAGTATTCCCGGTCGTGATATCAGCGAGCCAATCATTCACCACGGCCAAGGCGGTTACAACGAGCGTGTATTGCCCGGCAATAAACATTTTTCGGAAGGTGACAAAATTGCGCGCCCACAAAGTGGTGAAGGGCAGGGTGGTAGTGGCAAGGCGAGTGATTCCGGTGAAGGTGAAGACGATTTTTCCTTTACTCTTTCGCAAGAAGAATTTTTGGATTTTATGTTTGATGGTTTGGAATTGCCTAATTTGGTGAAGCGGCAATTATCCGGTTTGGAAGAATTTAAAACAGTGCGAGGTGGTATTGCCAATGAGGGGCAACCGGGCAGAGTCAATATTGTCCGTACCTTGCGCTCAGCCAATATGCGTCGCTTGGCGTTAACCGGTGGTAAGCGTAGGCAGTTGCAAGCCCTGCAGTCGGAATTAGCTGAGCTAGAGCAGCTGCCCGAATCTGAGCGCGACCTTGAGCGTTATCAGGAATTGTTGGATGCAATTGCCAAAATAGAGCGATCAATTGGTAAGGTTCCGTGGCTGGATACCTTCGATCTTAAATACAATTTAATGATCAAGCAGCCCGTGCCTCGCTCCAAAGCGGTTATGTTTTGTATTATGGATGTATCGGGTTCCATGGATCAGGCAACCAAAGATATTGCTAAACGCTTTTTTATTCTTCTTTATCTATTTCTGCAACGCAATTACGAAAAAACCGAAATTGTTTTTATCCGTCATCACACCAGTGCCAAAGAAGTGGATGAGGATGAGTTTTTCCATTCACGTGAAACCGGTGGCACTGTAGTATCCAGTGCGCTTCGTTTAATGCAAGACATCATTAAAGACCGCTACTCTCCAGAGCAATGGAATATTTATGGTGCGCAAGCTTCGGATGGCGATAACTGGGGCGAAGACTCGGATGTGTGTCGCGATATATTGGCAGATGATTTATTACCGAGTTGCCAATACTTTTCCTACATAGAAATCACCAATAATGAGCACCAGGCATTATGGAATGTGTACGAAACCATCCAACAAGAATTTCCGGATGTGTTTGCATTGCAACATATTCGTGGCGTTGCCGATATTTACCCTGTGTTCCGTGAGCTTTTCCATAAGAAGGTCGCATGAAAAAACCATTATTTACAACGTCTGAATGGAATTTCGATCTTATTCAGGATGTGGATAAAGTCCTTGGCGATTTGGCGGCAGAGTTCGGTCTGGAGACATACCCTAACCAAATTGAAGTAATCAGTTCCGAGCAGATGATGGATGCCTATTCTTCAGTCGGCATGCCAATTGGTTATAGCCATTGGTCTTACGGAAAGCAATTGCTCAGCACGGAGCATTCCTACAAACGTGGGCAAATGGGCTTGGCTTATGAAATTGTGATTAACTCCAATCCTTGCATTGCATACCTCATGGAAGAAAACACCATGACGATGCAAACATTGGTGATTGCGCATGCGTGTTACGGGCACAATTCTTTTTTTAAAGGTAACTATTTATTTCGCACCTGGACAGATGCCAGTTCTATTATTGACTATTTGGTTTTTGCTAAAAACTACATCAGCAAATGCGAGGAGCGTTACGGCATCAATGCTGTTGAAGATATTTTGGATTCATGCCATGCATTAATGAATTATGGTGTGGATAGATACAAACGCCCTTATCCGATTTCGGCGCAAGAAGAGGAGCGTCGGCAAAGTGAGCGCGAAGAATATCTGCAAAAACATGTCAATGATTTATGGCGCACCATTCCTAAATCTGCCAGCGCAGCGGCGGAAAAAGATATTCCCCATTATCCCTCTGAACCACAAGAAAACATTTTGTATTTTCTGGAAAAAAATGCCCCGTTGTTGGAGCCTTGGCAGCGTGAAGTGATCCGTATTGTGCGCAAAATTGCCCAGTATTTTTATCCGCAGCGCCAAACCCAGGTCATGAATGAAGGTTGGGCCACTTTTTGGCATTACACTTTGTTAAATGAATTACATGCGCGTGGTTACGTAACCGATGGTTTTATGATGGAGTTTTTACAATCCCATACCAGTGTAATTACACAGCCATCCTATGACAGTCCTTATTTTAGTGGCATTAACCCCTATACATTAGGGTTTTCCATCATGAGTGATATTCGCCGCATGTGCGAAAGTCCAACGGATGAAGATCGTGCATGGTTTCCTGAAGTTGCGGGAACCAACTGGAAAGAAACCTTGCAGTTTGCGATGAAAAATTTCAAAGACGAGAGTTTTATTTTGCAGTTTCTATCACCCAAAGTGATGCGTGATTTGAAATTATTCAGCATTGTCGATGATGACCAGCAAGAAAAAATAAGCGTCGATGCCATCCATAACGAAAAGGGTTTTCGCAAGCTGCGTGAAAATTTGGCAGGGCAATATAATCTGGGCAATCGCGAGCCGAATATTCAGGTTTATAACGTGGAAGTCCGTGGTGACCGTTCATTGACCTTACATCACTTTATGCACAACCGCCGCCCTTTGGGCGATTCTACGCAAGAGGTGCTTAAACATTTGCATCGCCTATGGGGATTCGATGTTCATCTGCATTCAGTAGATGGCGGCGAGATTAAACAGAGTTATCATTGCCCATCAAAATCAGATTGATAGACTTTCTATTCTGTTGATGTGCGGCCCTTTCATATGATCATACTGTATGGTAACCATGCCTTATGGTAAGAATGTTGTAAAATTCACCTCAATTTCACCCTTGCATAATAATAATCCTGGTTTTCCGGGCTTCAGGTCTTTTTGTGAAAATTCTAGTAATTGAAGATAATTCCGCTATCGCTAAACAAATAGAAGAGTTTTTCTCGGGCAATCAATGGCAACTTGATTTTGCATCGACTGCCCGCCTTGGAATTAGTTTGGCTCTTGATCAAATTTATGATGTTATTTTGTTGGACTTGAATTTACCTGATGGCGATGGTCTTGATGTTTGTGCGGCGATTAAAGATAGATCCGATGTATCCCCTCCTATATTAATGCTGACTGCGCGTGACAGCTTTGAAGATAAAGTGGCAGGATTTCATAGTGGTGCCGATGATTACCTCACCAAGCCTTTTGATTTGCGTGAGCTGATACTGCGTTGTGAGGCATTAGCGCGTCGTCCGCTATTGCATCAGCCAAAATCAATGTGTCTGGGAGAATTAACGCTGGATACAAAAAGTAAAATCGCCAAGTACAAGGAGAATTATTTGGCGTTAACTGGTATTGGATACCACATTTTGGAATTGCTGGTAAAAGCCCATCCGCAACCTGTAACTCGCTCTTTTATTTCTCATCAGCTTTGGGGCGATGATCCTCCCGAAAGTGATGCACTCAAATCGCATATTTATTCATTACGTAAATCACTGGATAAAGCCTGTGGTGTTGCTGTGTTAAAAACAATAATGAATGTCGGGCTTAAGTTGGAGCTACCGCAAGAGGATTTTCAGAAAAATGACTAAGGGAAGCAGCATTCGTAAGCAGACGCTAACGTTATTGTTGGGGTTGACGTTAGGGTTAACACTGGTTTTTGGTTTGTTGGCGTTGCTGGTTGCGTTTGTTGTAGAAGATATGCTGCTGGATAATTGGATTACAGAGCAGGCAGGTTTTATAGAGCGCTATTTTGCATTGCATAACCGTGTACCAGAGCTGCCATTTGAGTTTATGCAAGTGCTTTTACCTGCAGAACAATTGCCAGATTGGGTGATGACAGCTGTAGTTCATGACGCCTTGTCTGGTGAAATATTTACACCGGATCAAACCCACTATCATTATCGACAGTTAGTGTTGGGGCAGCAAACAGGTTATTTATTAGCTGAGGTTTCAGGTTTATTGGTAGTTACCAGACAACCGGAAATTTTTAGTATTTTTTTAATTGTATTTGTTTTGGTATTACTAGTTGCTGTTGTGCTTGCTGTGCAATTTTCACGGCGTATAGTGAATCCTGTTATGCAACTAACGGATGCAGTAAAAAATGTCGATCTGGCAAAAAGTGATGCCGCGACTAAAGGTAATGAAAAAGTACAATTAAATTCAGCGGGCTTGCCCGATGAATTAATGTATCTTGCAGATCAATTGCAAACCAGCTTTGATAAACGCGACCAATTACTGCAACGCGAGAAAGAATTTTCTACCAATATCAGTCATGAATTAAGGACACCCTTGACACTATTAAAAAATATCAGCGTGTTGATTGCCCGGCGTGGATTCAAGGATAGTGACCTGGTGACTATTGATGGTGTTTGCGATCATATGCAGCGTACCGTGGATATCCTGTTCTCATTGGCACGAGCAAAGTCATTGCCTGTACAGCCTTGTCGCATTAATTCGATTTTGGAGGAGGCAATTCTAAAATGTCAGCCGTGGCTAAACCATTTTCAAATAGAGTTACACCTATCGCCTAGCGTGATGTTATCCGCTAATCCACAATTGCTGGAGTTATTGTTTATCAATTTGCTGCGCAATGCAGCAGAACATGCCAGCGAGCCATTGTTGGTTATAACCTATGCTGATGGGAAATTAGAGTTTAAAAATACCATTATTCATTGCCCCACTTTGGATGTTAGTCATCCCGGTGGGAAAAGTGAAAAAAGCAATGGCATCGGACTTGGGCTTTACTTGATTAAGAAAATAGCAGATCAATTTTGTTGTGAGTTTTCGGTTGAAACCGATAGTCAGTATTTCAAAGCTATTTTGCAATTACCCAAGACAATGGAAAGCCAGTAGCAATTCTTTATCATAAAAATATTGCAGATTTCACCTGAAATTCTCCGTCAGACATTTATTTTATCTTCTGTTATTTCATTAATAGGAGAGTGTTATGTTGAAAAAAATAGTATTCAGTCTTGCAGGTGTGTTATTGGTTGCAGGTATAGTGTTGGCTGCTTTTGTTTATTGGGCAATGGCATTTTTTCCAAATAATAGTGGGTTGGAGAAATTGCGCTCCACTAAAGCAGAAAGCTTGGCATATTTACAGTCTTCGCTGCCCCCTACTCGTGGGAAAATACTGGCAGTTGTCACCAGTGTACGCACAATCGGAACGAGTGGAAAAGTCACCGGTTATGAACTTAGCGAGCTTGCGCGTGCTTACTGGGTTTTTACAGCAAATGGTTTTGCAGTTGATATTGCCAGCCCTCAGGGTGGTGAGCCCTATGCGTTGCTGGATGAGGATGACATGGCGGAGTTTGATTACGCATTTTTAAATGATGCTAATGCCCAGCAGAAAATCAAACACACTTTCAAATTGGATCAAATTCAGCCCGATGATTATATCGTCGTGTATTTTGTAGGTGGCAAGGGTGCAATGTTTGATTTTCCCGATAATCCGGTGATCCATCATCTGGCATCACGATTTATGGAACAGGGAAAGGTGATTGCCGCGGTTTGTCATGGCCCTGCTGCATTGGTCAATATTAAAAATGCAGATGGAAGTTGGTTAGTGGCCAATAAAAAAATCAGCGCATTTACCAATGCAGAAGAACTATTGCTGATGCCTGAAGCAAAAACAGTATTTCCTTTTTTATTGCAAACCCGGTTAGAGGCGCGTGGTGCACAATTTATGGCAGGCGCTGACTATCTGGAACAGGTGATTCAACACGATAATTTGATTACTGGTCAAAACCCTTGGTCTGTGTGGTTGCTTGCGGAAAAAACGGTAAAGCAGTTGGGATACGAACCATTGCCGCGCAGATTAACGGCAGAGGAAAACAGCGTTGCGCTCTTGCAGGTTTTTCAGCAGCAGGGTTTATCTGCTGCTGAAAAAAAGATACAAAAAAGTTCAGCAGCATTTAGTGGTCAACTGGTATTGATGCATTCCTTCGTGGCTGCGATGCGTGGTAATTTGCCAGATATGTTCAAGCTGATAATACTGGCCGATAGCACGAGGGCTATTTAAATTATTTTTTCGCCATTCTTTTGCGCACCATGTGTGCATATAAAATCGCAGGAATAACCACAAATAATGTAATGGCCGATAGCATCCAAATAGAGCTTTGATGGAACAATGCCAAGCTGGCAATATCGGCTGCTTGTTCATTATTGATATGTTGTGCAAAAGGTATTGCGCCAAGTGCGGCTTCTTTGGCGATGGAGAAGCCGCCGCTGACCGCGCTTTCCCAGCCCAGTGCGGAAAACGAGCCGTAGGCTTTGTAACCTATAGCTGAAGCACCAAATCCGATAGCGCCTATGCCGATAGTGCCCATGCCCAAGAGGCCAGCACTTATGGCACCTATGCTGATAACACCAACCGAAATAATGCCGACGCTGATTGGCGCAATCGCCACTCCTCCCCACGCAAAGAGTAATCCGTAGGCGTGACTACCACCTGCTACCCAGGCAACGAGTGGCTTGTCTCCATTTTCTGCCATGCCAAAACGGAAATGAAATAACGGCACACCTGCAATACACATACGGCTTTTGTATTCGCGTTGTTTGGACCCTGGTTGATCGATGGGGTGTTGAAATGCTTCGGGATGAAACAATCGCTCCTGCATTCTTAATGTGCGCATGTCCCGTAACATTTTCACCGTAAGAATAATAAGACTGGCAACAAGTGCGGCGACCAAAAGCTGCGAGGCTATTGCGTAAAGCGCTATGTTGCCGGGATTTGTCTGTGCGCTGGTTTCGGCAAGATATTGCAGTCCTAACATTCCAACAATAAAAATTAGCGTCAAGAAAAAATAGAGCAGGGTAACGAGTACAACGCAGCGGCGTTCGCGTTTGGTGCGCGATTGGTCCAGTGCGGCCCTGAGTCCAAAAAAAGAACTCACAATGCCAGCGAATGCTGCCAGGGTTGCCAGCATTGCAGTCCATTTAAAAATAGAACTGGCTTTTGCTGCACCTGCGCTAAACGTAGCGATTTTTATGGCGGGTGCAATATCGTTAATTGCAATCAGGACGGACAAGGTAAACGCAGTGCCTTGTTTGCTTTTTGCCAGAGTATCTTCCACAAAATTTACCATGGCTTGTTGTAATAATTTGCGGCCACGCGATAGCCGTTGTTTTACTGTGTCTTCACTTAGCTCTAATTGGTGTGCAACATGTTCAATGGAACGCTGCTCGCGATAAAATAAAATCAAAGGCTCGCGATAAGTCTCCGGCATTTTTTCCAATGCTTGCCACAACAGTGCCTGCTCCTGGGCGCTGATAAGGTCATCCTCAATTTTTCCCTGCGTGTGCAGTTCGTTTTCGTGGTCATCCAGTGCGCGGGCATCGGCCGCCGGTTGGGTGACTTCTTTGCGGCGAAAGTGACTGGTTTTAAAGCGAAGAATGCCGCATAGCCAGGATTTTAATTTCTCCGGGTCACGCAAAGTATCGAGTTTTTTCCATGCCTCAATAAACGTTTCCTGGGCGATATCCTCACTGTGCTTTAAATCCCCTACGGCGGAATAGGCCAGTGCACATAGCAGATTTTGGTAGCGCGTTACTATTGCGCAAAAGGCATCCCTGTCACCTCCCAGGGAGGCCATAACCAAATCGGCATCGCTCCAATCGAACGACGGTTTTCGTCTTTTAAATAGGCTCATGGTTATTCATCTCTGGCTCTGAGCCAATAAGTGCCCGTTTTCTAAAAAAGGTGACAAGAACACGATAAAAAATGTCACCGCTCCCGAAAAAAATCAATTTTTAATCAAATAACACGAAAAATTAATTTTTTGTCACCTTTTTTTTCACTCAGGTACTTATTGGTAAGCACGGCAATGCTGTGTTTGACCCTTGCATGTTAACAGCATGTTAATTCCAGTAGCGCCTCATGGCAAAACACTCAAGATGGAGCAACCCCCATGAACAATCGTAAGGCAAGCGCGTTAATATTTATTCAACCTTTATTGCTCTCCACATTATTGGCATCTGCAAGTATCAGCTTCGGGTCTGGCATGGCTCTGGTTGTCGATGATTTTAGCAATGCCCAGCAGACCAGCTTGGGTTTTCCTCGCTATTTTGTGAATGACACTATGGCAGGTGGCAATACAACCACCGAGCAGCTGGTAGCGAAGGGCGTGATCTCTACAAAAGGTGAGATTGTTCCTCCGCGCGGCCAACCGGGTTGGGCGAGCATTGCACTGCCACTTGAAGCGCAGGGAACGCCTAAAGATAGCAGTGCCTTTGAAGGCGTTCGTCTGCTGATTAAAGTGAATAGCGGCAATCTTTCCGTTTCTGCTAACAGTACAGAGGTTTCCAATTTTGACTATCACGTCGCGCTTATTGCAGTGGCTGCCGACGGTAAATTCCATGAAGTTAAAATTCCATTTAGCGCAATGAAACGCAGTTGGTCTGAACAGACACCGCTCAATCCCAAAACGCTCAACAGCATCAGCATTACTGCCTATGACATGGCAAAAGGCAGTTTTGATTTTGCAGTCGATGAAGTGAGTTTTTATTAATTCATTCAACGTAATCATGTTGGGCGATCTTATGAATAAACCAATACTTAACAACCAGCGGCTGGATTATTTAGACGCTGCCAGAGCCTTTGCGCTGATACTAGGCATTGTGTTTCATACAAGCTTATCGTTTATGCCGATGTTTATTGGCTGGGCCGTCATGGATGTATCAACCAGTTCTGTTGTTGTGCTGTTTGTTATGATCGCCCATTCATTTCGCATGGAATTATTTTTTCTGATTGCTGGCTTTTTCAGCCATATGAGTTTCCATAACCAAGGCGGACGCAATTTCATGCGCTCGCGTTTTTTGCGCATTCTTGTACCGTTTGTAGTGGGTTGGTTTTTATTGCGACCATTGTTGATATCCGGCTGGATTATCGGCGGCGAAAGCATGCGCGGTGATGTGAATATTATGACTGGACTACAAGCGGGGTTTGCCAGTCTTGCAAATTTACCAACTGATTTATTGGTAGGCACGCATCTATGGTTTTTGTATTACCTGCTATTAATTAGCGCAACCGTTATATTGCTGCGTTTTTTATTAGGTGTATATCAACCCATACAGCAACCATTGATGAAGCTGGTCGATACTTTGATGCGATGGATGTGCAATTCGCAGCTTGCAATATTTGCGCTCGCCATTCCCACCGCCATTTGCTTGTGGTTTATGAATTACTGGAGCGTAGACACACCCGATAAAACACTGGTTCCGAATGTTCCGGTATTGTTGGTGTATGGTGCTTTTTTTATTTTCGGATGGTTGCTGCATCGTCAAGCAGAACTGATCGAACATTTTTCTCATTTTACATGGAATAAGTTTTTGCTTTGTGTAAGCGGAATAATTATCACAAGCTTGATTTACGATCTATCAGCGAAACTAACGCATCCTCACTACCAATTTTTGAAAGTCTGCTTTGTGTTCAGCCATGCCATTATGATGTGGTTGTTGGTTGCACTGACGATAGGATTGTTCAGACGCTTTTTTGCTCGCCCGAGCAAAACAATCCGCTACCTTGCGGATTCATCCTATTGGCTTTATTTAGTCCATTTGCCGATTGTTATCTACCTGCAAATTGCTTTCGCTGAATTGCCTTGGCATTGGTCAATAAAAATTGCCAGCATTTCACTACTGACGATTGTTATATCCCTTGTGATTTACGATTTACTTATTCGCTCGACAATTGTTGGGGCTATTTTGAATGGCAACTCCAAACCGCGATTTTTGTTCTATCGCCGTGAAGCCATATAAAATGAGTTTGAACTATTGGGTTGGATGATAGTCGATAAACCTTGTACTATTTCTATCTACTCTTATCTCTACCCCCTCTTTTGGATGACCCAAAAGGATTAACCTCATAATAATCAGGATTTTTTATGGATAAGCGTTTTTTGTCGTTGTTCAGTTTGATATTGCTTTGTGTTACCTCAATGTCAAATGCCCGTGAGATTGCATTGACCTTTGATGATGCACCCACGCCTGACTCAGTGTTAATGACCGGCGTTGAGCGGACCCAAAAAATTATTGCCGCATTAAAAAAAGCCAATGTGCCCGATGCGTTGATCTTTGTGAAAGCAGGCCACATAGATTCCCAAAATGCAGATCGGTTAACACAATATGCGGATGCAGGCTTTCATTTAGCAAACCACAGTTTTTCCCATCAATCTGCAGGCCAAATAGGTGTAAATGCCTACGCTGAGGATGCCTACAAAGCGCATTTAGCATTAAAATCCTTTAAAAATGTACTGAACTTTCACCGTTTTCCTTATCTCCATTATGGAAAAGATCTGGCGGATATTAACCAATTACAAGCTTTGCTGACCGAGCTTGGCTATAAAGATGGTTATGTCACTGTCGATAATTTTGATTGGTATATCAGTTCGCTTATCACCAAAGCGGCTGAAGAAAAGAAAACCATTGATTATGAAAAAGCCCGTGATTTTTATGTAAATAGTTTGTACGACTCGATTGAGTTTTATGATGCTATTGCCAAAAAAACATTAAAGCGTTCGCCTCGGCATGTGCTTTTATTGCATGAGAATGATGCAGCGGCATTGTTCATTGGTGATCTGGTAAATCATTTGCGCAGTAAAGGTTGGAAAATTATTTCGCCCCAGCAAGCCTATAAAGACACTATTGCTAAAAAATTCCCGCAAGTTGCTTTGCATAAGCAGGGCAGGGTTGCCGCTATTGCCAGCAGCAAAGGCATTCCCGATACTGAGCTGCGTCATCCATCAGAGAATGAACAATATTTGGATCAGGCTTTTGCGAAGGCAGGCGTGATTGTTAATCAATAGTCAATAATTAATAATAAACAAAGGAATAACATGTTTATCAAAAAAGCTTTTGCGTTGCTGGTGCTGGGTGTTGTCATTTTTATGAATGGCAGTTATGCAAACCAACTTCCTCCATTTGGTTATCCTGCTTATGAAACTATTAATATTCATGCAAACAGCAATAACAAAGATTATGAACTTTATGTACAGCTACCCAAGTCATATCAGGATACAAAAACGGCTTACCCGTTAATCATTGTTAATGATACTAGCTGGGCTTTTCCGATTACCAATGGTGCTATGGCATTAATGGGAGGAGCCGTTGTTAAGGAAGCGATTGTAGTGGGTATTTCCTACTCCAAAGGCGATGATCGCATGCTGAGCCGTACACGCGATTACACACCTACATTTTCACCGACAGATAAAAACGGGAGTTCTAGCCCGGCTCGTAAGGCGTCTGGTCACGCCAAAGAGTATGTCGATTTTATTGAAAGTCAGGTCATCCCTTTATTGCAGAAGAAATATCGCACTGATTCAAACAAAAGGGTTTTTGTGGGGCATTCCTACGGCGGGGTGCTCGGTACTTATATTTTATTTAAGAAGCCACATTTGTTTACTGATTACATTATCGGCAGCCCATCCCTGTGGTACGACAATCGCGTTATGTTTACGCTTGAAAAAGCCTTTGCCAAAACCCATAACCGTCTACCGGTTAATGTCGCTATGTTTGTTGGATCGCTTGAAAATGATTACTATCCAATGGTGACTGATTTATTAGCGATGGAAAAACAATTGCGCTCACGCAACTATGAAGGATTTAATTTGCATGTTGAGGTGTTGCAAGGGGAGAGTCATCACAGTGTTTTCCCCGGTCTGCTCTCCAAGGGGTTGATGGCAACCTTGCCCTTGGAAAAATAATATTCCTGATTGCGGCTGCTACTGCAGCCGCCGGAATTATCTTTTTAACTCATACACACACATATTCACCGCTGAGGCCAAATTCAGCGATTCAATTGCCCCGCAGCCTGTAACAGTAAACGCTTGTGCATTCATCGCCTGCAGTGCCTCACGCGGTACGCCGCGGGCTTCATTGCCAAACACGTAGCAGTCAAAATTTTTAAAACTGTTATCACTCAATGCTTTTCCGTTCATATCCAGTGTGGCGATAGATTTGAATCGTTCAGCCAATGATTCGACGGGTACATCCAATTCAATCGGTACATGAAAAATGGCACCCATGCTGGAGCGCACCACTTTGGGGTTATAAGGATCAACCGAGCCGGGGCTGAGCAGACAGCGGAAGTTACCGAACCAGGCGAGGCTGCGCAAAATGGTGCCTAAATTGCCGGGGTCTTGTACTTCATAGAGGTAAATGGTTTTTTCGTTGGCCGTTTGAGTGCCTGCGTTATTCAGTAAGGGCGCTACAGCGATAATCCCTTGCGGCGTTTTGGTGTCGGACAACTGCGCCATGTGTTTTTCGCTGACCAGATGTTTTTTAAACTGGCTCGGAAAATCTTTGAACTGTTCGGTCACAAATAATTCGCATTGATTCAGTGCAGGGTTAATCGCTGCCGCTTTTTCCAATTCCAGAATTAAATGTTCACCCTCCACCAAAAAATAACCGAATTCGGTGCGGTATTTTTTGTGGTGGAGTTTTTTGGCTTCATCCAGTTTTAATGACATGGCGATTAACCTTGCAGATCAGCGAGCATGGCTTTAGCAACGGCTTCAGCGACTTTAATACCATCCACACCCGCCGATAAAATTCCCCCCGCATAACCTGCGCCTTCACCGGCAGGATACAACCCGCGGGTATTCAAACTTTGCAGCGATTCGTGATCTCGGGTGATGCGCACTGGGGATGAGGTGCGAGTTTCAATACCGGTTAAGACGGCATCATCGCGATCAAAACCGCGAATTTGTTTGCCAAATTCTGGCAGCGCTTCACGAATCGCATCAATCACATAATCGGGCAGGGACGGTGCTAAATCGCCCAGTTTTACGCCGGGTTTGTAAGAGGGTTCCACTTCACCGAATTCGCTGGATGGTTTGCCGCGAATAAAATCGCCCACTAATTGCCCCGGTGCGCAGTAATCATGTCCGCCCAATTCAAATGCGCGCGATTCCAATTTTTCCTGCAGTTCGACACCTGCGAGCGGGCCGCCGGGGAAATCTTTTTCTGGTTCGATACCCACCACAATCCCCGAGTTGGCATTGCGCTCATTGCGCGAGTATTGGCTCATGCCGTTGGTCACAACACGATTGGGTTCCGATGTTGCTGCCACAACAGTTCCGCCCGGGCACATACAAAAACTGTAAACCGCGCGGCCATTTTTTGCGTGATACACCACTTTGTAATCGGCTGCGCCGAGTTCAGGGTGACCGGCGTATTTGCCGAGGCGAGCATGGTCGATCAGTGATTGCGGATGTTCAATGCGGAAACCTACGGCAAAAGGTTTTGCCTCCACATAAACGCCGCGCTCATGTAATTTACGAAAGGTATCGCGCGAGCTGTGGCCGAGTGCAAGCACCACATAGCGGCTGCGCAGTGTTTCACCGTCGGCTAGAGTAACGCCTTCAATGCGACCATTCTCGATAATAAAGTCAGTGACTTTACTTTCAAAACGCACTTCACCGCCGAGACTTTTTATTTCTTCGCGCATCGCGGCGACAACACCGGTTAAACGGAAAGTACCTATGTGCGGTTTGCTCACATACATAATTTCTTCCGGCGCACCGGCGCGCACAAATTCGTGCATCACTTTACGGCCGTAGAATTTTGGATCTTTGATTTGGCTGTAGAGCTTGCCATCAGAAAACAAACCGGCGCCGCCCTCACCAAATTGCACGTTGGATTCCGGTGTTAATACTTTATTGCGCCAGAGTGCCCAGGTGTCTTTGGTGCGTTTGCGTACATCTTTACCGCGTTCCAACACAATCGGTTTAAAACCCATTTGCGCGAGGGTCAGTGCGGCGAATAAACCGCAGGGGCCAAAACCTATCACGAGTGGTCGCTCGGTTAAATCGGCGGGCGCTTGTGCAACGGGATAATAGTTGGTGTCTGGTGCAGGGCGAATATTTTTATCATCGGCAAAACGGCTGAGAATTTTTTCCTCGTTATTCGCTTGCAAGTCGATGATATAAACAAAAGTGATTTCGCTGTTTTTTTTGCGCGCATCGTAGCTGCGTTTAAATACGGTGAAATCCAGTAAATCGGTATCTTTGATTTTCAGGCGTTTGACGATAGCCGCGCGCAGTGCTTCAGCGGGGTGATCGAGCGGCAGTTGCAGTTCGGTAATACGGATCATGATGGCTCCTGGCCGGTAACTTTCCGGCAAAAGGATGAAAGACTGGAAAAAGGGGCATTTTACGCGGCTTGGTGCACGGCTACCAGATGAACGCACCGGTTGAGTTGCACTTTTTGTCACCAAAGCTTCATGAATTTGCAATTAATTGTTCACACGTCATAACCATTCTTGCGGGCTGATTGTCTTCTTATTCAACTTTAAAGGATCAGTCCATGCAATTTGCAAAAAAAATAATCTCACTGGCCGTTATTGTCAGCTTGCCTGCCTTGATGGTTGGCTGTGGTGGCGATGATGGCAAAAACGGCACTAACGGAACCAATGGCAGTAATGGGGCTAATGGTAGCAACGGTGCAAAAAGCCTGATTAACCAAACCCTGCTGGTGGCGGGTAACAGCCAGTGCTTTAAAGGCGGCGTGAAAATTGAAAGCGGTGTTGATGCAAATAATGACAATAGTTTGCAAGCGAGTGAAGTAACGCAAACTACCTATCAGTGCGATAAGACAACTGTGAATGCACAGATGAATTTTAACCGCATTGCTACCTTTCCTGCGTGTATGCAAGTCAATGCAAGTTGCAACACCAATGATGAAACCGCTGCAGAAATTGTTGCGGCCAGCACCGATGGAATGACATTGATTTATACCGATGCACTTAAAGAGCAAATCGGTTTTACCAATATTTCCAACCCTGCGTCGCCGCAAGCCAAGGGTGTGTTGGCAATGGGTGGTGAGCCCACGTCGATTGCTGTTAAAGGTAGTTATGCGTTGATTGCGGTAGATACTTCTGCTGATTTTATTAATGCCTCTGGCGATTTTGTTGTTGTCGATATTGCAACCCAAACTATTGTGCATAGACGCAGCATTGGTGGGCAGCCGGACTCAGTCGCAATCAGTCCTGATGGAAAATACGCTGCTATTGTGATTGAAAACCAACGCGATGAAGATTTGAACGATGGCCTTCCGCCACAATTGCCAGCAGGAAAATTGGTGGTGGTTGATTTGACGGCGGCTACACCTGCTAATTGGACAACACGCGATGTTAACTTGACCGGCATTGCGACATTGTATGCGGCAGATCCGGAGCCGGAATTTGTCGATATCAATACCGATAATATTGCTGTAGTAACCTTGCAAGAAAATAACCATATTGCGTTGGTTGATTTGGCGACGGCTACGGTAGCAAATCATTTCACCGCTGGCGCAGTGGATATGGTGAATGTTGACCTCACCGATAATCGCCCCGCAGTGATTAAACCTGTCGAAATAAAAAATGCACAACTGCGCGAGCCCGATGGCGTAACCTGGATTAACAACGATTATTTTGCCACCGCAAACGAAGGCGATTTGAATGGCGGCAGCCGTGGTTTTACGGTGTTTAATAAGCAGGGGCAAGTCGTTTGGGATTCAGGTTCATCGCTGGATGATATGGCAATTCGCTTTGGCCATTATCAGGACCGTCGCTCCGATGCCAAAGGCAATGAGCCAGAAAATATTGAAATGGGTGTGTTCGGTGGCGACCGTTATTTGTTTGTGAATTCCGAGCGTTCCAGTGTGATTTTTGTTTACGATGTTGCCGATCCGACCAAGCCAGTATTCAAACAAGTATTGCCCGCCAGTGCCGCACCAGAAGGTGGTTTGGCGATTCCATCGCGCAATTTATTTGTAGTTGCATCGGAGAGCGATATTCGCAGCGCAGCTATCCGCGCCGGTTTGAATATTTACAACTACAACGTGAAAACGCAGCAATATCCTACCGTTCAATCGGTTAATCGCCCCGATGGCAACCCGATTCCCTGGAGCGCACTCTCTGCACTCGCCAGCGATACCAATAACCCCGATATTCTCTATTCAATTGAAGACAGCTTCTTTGGCCAGAACAGAATTTTCACTTTGGATGTGAGCAGCAAGCCAGCACTGATTGTGGGCGAAACTAAAATCATGGACACCAACAATGTGTTTGCCAATTCCGGTGTGAACGCACATTTGGCGAGCGTGACCAATGCTGAATTAGCGGCGATGATCAATGCTGACAAATCAGTGAATATCGATCCGGAAGGTTTGGCAAAAGCGGCTGATGGCGGTTTCTGGATTGCATCCGAAGGTTCAGGTGCTGCTGCAAGCGCAGTCTCTATGAATTTAATTTTTAAAACCGATAACAACGGCGTGATTGAATCAGTAATTCATTTACCTGCAGCAGTGAATGCGTTGCAAATCAATAATGGTTACGAAGGTATTGCGGAATACAACAACAGTTTGTATCTCGCGTTCCAGCGTGCGTGGGCGGGTGAGACTAATCCGCGTATTGGTATTTATGATCTGGCTACCAAAACCTGGAGATTTGTGTATTACCCATTGGATGCGTACAGCTCGCAATATGCCGGTGGTTGGGTGGGGTTGTCGGAAATTACATCGCTTGGCAATGGTGAATTTATGGTCCTGGAACGCGATAACCGTGGTGGCCTGGATGCATCCATCAAGCGTTTGTACAAAATCAATCTGCAAGCAGTAAATGATGGTGATGTGATCACCAAAACCTTGATCAAAGATATCAAGCCCGTGTTGGGTTCAACCACAGGCACCCTGTTGGAAAAAGTGGAAGGCACAGCCGTAACACTGAAGGGGGATGTGTATATCGTTACTGATAATGACGGTGTGAATGATCACAGCGGTGAAACCCAACTGATTAATCTGGGGCGCTTGTTTTAATTAACGTCTCTGCGTTACTTCAAGGGAGCTTCGGCTCCCTTTTTTGTTGGCCGGAAATCTGATTGCATAAATTTTGGTATTACCTATAATACCAAATATGATTCCATCAATTGTGATAGATACCAATGTATTGGTTGCTGCCCTCAAGTCCCGCTTGGGTGCGTCCTTTAAGTTGCTGATGGCGCTGCCATCCGCTAGTTATAACCCCTGTTTATCCGTACCCCTGTTTGTGGGGTATGAGTCGGTATTAAAACGGCCTGAATTGTTGCCACATCTATCGACGGATGAGATCGACGCGGTATTGAACTACGTGTTGAGCCGCGCCAGCATCCACGAAATTTTCTTTCTATGGCGCCCGTTTCTGAAGGACCCAAAAGATGATTTGGTATTGGAAGCTGCAGTAGCGTCGCAGAGCCAATATCTGGTGACGTTTAATCTGCGTGACTTTGCTGATGTTGAAAAACAGTTTGGCATTAAAGTGGTTACTCCCCAAGAATTTTTACACGAGCAGAGGTTGATATGAGTACGCTGAGTTTGCGTTTGCCTGATTCTGTTCACGAGCAAATTAAATTGCTCGCCAAAAAAGATGGCATATCGATTAATCAGTTTGCGGCATCGGCGATTGCCGAAAAAATGGCGGCCTATCTCACTGAAGAATATTTAAAAAAGCGTGCGGCCAATGGTAGCGAGCAAGCATTTTTAAGTGCGATGGACAAAATACCTGCCACTGAACCTGCTGCTGAAGATAAGTTGCCCTAACGGATGTGATGTATATCTGCATGCGATACGGCACAGAATGTTTTAAACGCCTCATAAAAGTGAAACCCTGGTTTTAATATGGCTAGATCCAAAAGCAGTAACCGTTGGTTGGAAGAACACGTCAACGATCCCTATGTGAAAAAAGCCCAGGTGGATGGCTATCGCGCGCGCGCGGCTTACAAACTCATCGAATTAAATGAAAAAGACAAACTGATTCGCCCCGGCATGATGGTGGTGGATTTGGGGTCGGCGCCGGGTAGCTGGTCGCAAATTGCGGGGCGTTTGGTGGGTGTGAAGGGCAGGGTAATTGCGTCCGATATTTTGCCGATGGATTCGCTGGAGCACGTGGATTTTATTCAGGGCGATTTCACCGAAGAAGCGGTGTTTAACCAGATTATGGAAAAGCTCGGCGGCAACCGCGCGGATGTGGTGATTTCTGACATGGCGCCCAATATCAGCGGTGTGGATGCGGTGGATCAGGCGTCTTCTATGTATTTGGTTGAGCTGGCGCTGGATATGGCGCGCAGCGTGTTAAAACCCAAGGGCGATTTTGTCGCAAAAGTTTTTCACGGCGAAGGTTACGATGATTACGTGAAAGACGTGCGCACGTCATTCGATAAAGTGGTGATTCGCAAGCCCGATGCCTCGCGCCCGCGTTCGCGCGAAGTGTATGTGGTGGGTAAGGGTTTTAAGGGGTAATGTCGCCCCGTTCTTGATTCTGTATGCTATTGATTAAGCAAAAGCGCCTTGATGGTTTCATCAATATGTTTTGATAAATCGATTAACAAGGCGCGATGCCCCTCGGATAATTCGCGTTCCATTTCCCTGGCTTTATCCACCAGTGATTGAAGTTGCTCCTCCGCTTTTATGCGTTGCGACATAATATAGTCTGCGTCATTTTCCGAAAGCGATGCCCCCAAATGTTCGATGAGCATCTCACTGGTTTCTTTGTCAGGATCGGGCGCAGCAGGAAGATCCCCCAGTTCGCGGATAGCGGCAGCCAATTGTTCGCTTAAGTCGGTGCGTTGGTTGGTAATGCTGCGAAACAACGTGATTTTATCTTCATCACCAATCAACTCGCATGCCGCTTCATAATGGTCGATGCTTGCGCGACAAGCGACTAACAATTCATTAAGTGCAACTTCAGTGTCTGAAAGAATATAAAACATGGTCTGCTCCTGATGTCCTGTCATGATGTGGCTTGTCATGAATGCCATGTATCAATCGGGTGATGGCCTGATGACTTCCAGTGCCTGTGGAATAACCTTAAATACAGCAGGTGTTTTAGCGATGAGTTCTCCATCGGCAATAATATCTTTGGGTTTGCGGGTGGTTATTTCAATGTGCTGCCCTGAAACGGTAAAGGTTTCCTGCATGTAATGGTGTTTTCCGTAGCGCAGAAAAAACGTATAGCTCAGCAATTTCCATAAAGTAGAGGGTGGAAGGCTGTACAGGCAGAGTGTGCCGTCATCAATTTCGGATTTTTCATCAACTACATTGCCGCCTCCGTAATAACGGCCATTGCCGACTGCGATTTGGATGGAATGTAAATAGTGCGTTTTTCCATCCACGTGAAGAGCGACACGAAACGGGCGGCTTTTTTTAAACGCCGCAAAGGCTGCTTTCAGATAACTGAATACCCCCCAGGTTTTTTTCACTTGCGGCGTTAATTCACTTGTCACCTTAACGCCCAGTCCGATATGCGCAACATTAAAAAAATAATGATTATTGATCACGCCTAAATTAATTCTGCTTCTGTGGTTATCCACAATAACCTGGAACGCACCCGATAAAGTGGCGGGAATATTCAACGAGCGAGCAAGATCATTTGCAGTGCCCAGTGGCAATATGGCAAAGGGGAGCTGATGTTTATATAAACTTGCTGCAGCGCTGCTGATGGTGCCATCCCCACCGCCCAGAATAACCAGCTGGATCTGCTGCGCGTGATCTTCGATGTGCTGGACAGTCTGCTGCGCACTGGATGTTTTTTTCTGGATAACCTGTATCCCATTATTGGCCAGTAGCCCCAAACCGTCTGCGATATCGGCAGTATCGCCGCTGCGGCTATTGGAATTCAAAATCAGCAGTGCTGTTGTATGGTGTGGTGTTACGGGTGAATCCACAGCGAAATATCCTTGTATGAATCGATGTCGTTTAAGCCGGTTGTTTTTTACATAATCGTTTGTAAACGGTTCCCGATTTATTTCTGGTTTGTGTCTGATTTGCGTATAAAAGAACAGTTGCTCAGGCTCAATAACCGGACTGGATGTTATCAAGCAAGTAATCTGCCATTCGATGGGTGCCAATGCAATTAAAGGTTTTGCCTTGCTTGCCGATAATCAAAAGGAAATCGATGGAGTCTATTTTATGGAAGTCACACCTGCGCTTGGTCTTATGTACAGTGTTCCCACTACCGTTGCTGGAGCAACCGGTGAATCTGCTGTTGGTCTGGCTGCCCGGCATCCAGCGAATACTGCACAGATAATTTCACCTACTGCAGTTTCACCTCCAGCAGTTCCATCTCAGGCAGTTCCATCTCCATCAGCGCCATCGTCAATACCCTCATCATCAACACCATCATCAATCGTGACCTTGGGGCGCACATTTGAGCCTCCACAAACCTATGTCGAGCCTGTGATTGTTCATCTGCTGCGCGATAAAAGCCCCACTGGCCCTGCGGCAACGGCGACATCACAAGCGTTGATGCAATCGTTCAATCAACTCAGCGATAAAAAAATTATTTTTACGCCGAGTAATTTGCTCAGCAAAGTGGGTGCGCTAAGCCGTGAGACCACTGAGTATCGCAATGAAGTGCGGAAATTTTATGTTCCCTACAATACTGCGGTTGAGAAATTCGAGCCGGATTTTTCCAAAATATCGGGCACGCGTGAGGAATCAGTCTTCCTCACCATAAAAACCAAAGAAGGCGATAGTATCCAGATCCAATTCAGCCGTAATACATCGGGCCGGGAAACAGCACAGTTGGAATTCTCTTTTACCGTCGATGGTGAATTGTCTGAGCAAGAGCAAAATGCGTTGGAAAAATTGGCTGCGAAATTGGGTGAAATGGGCGATGAATTTTTTCGCACCGACACAGCAGAATTGCGCGGCCTGAAGGATATAGACACAGACACTATCCACTATTTCAAACTCACCTTGCAGCGCCCCGATCCTGAAAATGACACCTATGTTGAACACACCTATGAATTTACTGTAGATGAAGTTGCACAAACCCAGCATTTGGTTGCGGAAGATGTGCGCGGTTATGAAGTGGATATCAAAACCCAGCTGCAAACACTCGCTATAGAGAGCACGCTGGAGCATGAGCTGCTGCAACAATATATTGATTTAATCAGCCGTTCGGCAGATGAAAGCGATACACCCAATGCTTCCAAGCGTTTTATGATGGATGCATTTGAATCGTTATTTTCGGAGTTTATTGCCGTTGGCCCCACGCAAAAGGAGCAAGATCCCGATATTGGGAAAGCAGAGTCTGCACTGGCCGCGTTTGATTCCGGACTGCCAGATTTTAAAGCCACTTTTCGTTCGCCTGTACTGCATAATCCTGGCTTTTATGTACAAGCCGCCGCAATGGTGTTAACGCTGGAGCAGGAGACCCGCACAGAACAAAATGGTGACAACTTACTGGTTAAACAAGAGACTCGTTATGAGTTGTCCAATAGCCATTTTGAATTTTTCCCCAAAGCGTATTTGGACGATCTGGGTGGTAATTACACCTATACCACTGAACACGAAGAAGGTAGCACCAGCCGCGTTTTATCCATGACCAATGACCGCGTGAATAATATATGGATTGAGCAGGATGCCAGCAGGGAAAAACAAACAAGTCAGTTTGTGAATTACACCTTGGCCGATCAGGAGGAATATTCCTATAGCGACAGGCGCGTGCAGGAATTTGCAGAATTGCTGGAAAAGTTGCAGGGAAATAATCAGCGCACAGCGGTAGAAGAGTTATTGCACTCAAGTAAAGACAGATTGTTTTTGGGAATTGTTTAACGCATTAGCGGAATCAAATAACGGGGCATAAGTTGCCCCGTTATTGTTTGTGGTTATTGGGTTTTCTGTTGTTGCGCTTGTTGTTCTTTCACATATTTCATGATGCTCAGGAACGTATCCGTCCAATAAATATTTTTATTGTCCGCCAGATATTTCAACAATTCTTCGTGTGCTTTGTTCGATACCATCAGATGATCGCCACCTATGCCGTGGAAAGTAAAGTTGATCATGGTGCCTTTGGCGCCTGCTTCTTTGACCATATCGATCAATTGTTTTCCGGTGACATCAAATGGCACTGCTACGGTCACCATATAGGGATCAAGCGTGTTCATATCGGGGATCACTCCACCAAACGCGGCTTTGATCGCGACAAATTCATTTTTTACCAAGGGCAGGTATTCCACTCCGGCCGCTTTTAGATCGCCACAGGGTGTTGTAAAGGTGCGTTCGGTTTTTCCGTCTATCGCGTGCAGCATGCTGTTGCCCAAACGGATCTGCATGGCTAACTGGGCGGCTGGGATTTTATCAAGATCATTATCCGGCTGAACCCAGCTGCGGTCTGGGCCCGAGGCGGAGCAGTAGTGGAATAGCGTATGGTTGGCTAGTTCATGTCCGTCAGCGGCCGCTTTGCGCCAATCCGCAAGGCGATGGGCAATGGTGTCCGCAGCCAGTGTTAAGTAAAAACTGCCTTTTAAACCGTATTTGTTCAATGCGGGGATGGCGTTATCCAATTGCGATGGTACGGCATCGTCATAGGCAAGGTTAACGGCAGCTTTGGCACCATTTGGCCAGACAAATGCTTTATCGGCAGCAAAACTGGCAGGTGCAATACACAGCAGGCCCACCAGCAGGTGGGACAAAAGAGAAGGGCGGTGAATATTTATTGTCATTGCGGTTTTCCTTTTTATTAGGGTGATTTTGGATTTATCAGGGTAATTTTTGGGAAGAGAGTAAGTGCAACCTTAGCCCCCGAAATGGAGCTGCGCCATCCCATTTACATTTCTGCACGAAATTTCAGTTTGGCCGGATAAATGGTAATTACAGGTGAATTTCAGTTCTATTTTTCAAGTGATCTCTATAAGCTTGGCAAAAAATTTTACGGGGGAAATACTATGACGTGGTTGCTTTTAGTGGCGGGTTTGGTGTTGTTAGTGGTTGGTGCAGATTTACTGATCAAAGGTGCTGCACGTTTGGCCTCTAACTTTGGTGTTCCTGCATTGGTGATCGGCCTGACGGTGGTTGCCTTTGGTACCAGTGCACCAGAGCTTGCCGTGAGTGTGAAGGCGGCTTATTCCGGTCAGGCAGAGCTGGCCATCGCCAACGCCGTGGGCAGTAATATTTTTAACGTGCTGGTGATTTTGGGAATCGCCGCCATGATCTCCCCGCTCATTATTTCCCACCAACTGATCCGCCAGGATGTACCTATCATGGTGGGGATCACAATTGTGGCGGTGATCATGACCCAGGACGGCAGTATCAATAAGCTTGAAGCGGGAATTCTCGCATTGGGATTGGTAACTTATACCTGGTTTTTGTTTTATCAGGGCAAACAAAAAGGCGTGGATGTTTCCGATGGTGAAGTAGAGGAAATGCTCAATGCCAAGGTACCTATGTGGCAAAACGTGTTATTGGTCATAGGCGGCTTGGTACTGCTGGTGATGGGCGCGCGTTGGTTAGTACAAAGTGCGGTTGAACTTGCCACTGCATGGGGCGTGAATGAGGCCGTTATTGGGTTAACCATTGTTGCGGCAGGTACCTCCTTGCCAGAAGTAGTGACATCGGTTGTGGCTACTATCCGCGGCCAGCGCGATATCGCCGTCGGTAACGTAGTGGGTAGTAACATTTTCAATATTCTGTGTGTACTGGGTATTTCAGGTTTGGTATCGCCAATGCCCTTATTGGCAGGTGAGCAACTGGCCAATGTTGATATTCCGGTCATGCTCGCGGTGGCTGCGCTTTGTGTGCCTGTATTCTTTATCGGCTCGGTGCTGAACCGGTTTGAAGGCTTCTTGTTCCTGGCGCTTTATGTTGCTTATGTGTGGGTATTGATTGCGATGGCGCTATCGTTGGGTTATCTCGCACAGCTTCAGGATGTGGTGCTTTACGGGTTGGTTCCGTTCGTTCTTCTCTACGTTTTTATCACTCTGGTACTGGATTTAAACAAGCGTCGCGGCCAACAACGTATTAACTAAATATGTGCCAAACGGGCGCGCCTAGCGCGCCCAATCGTTCACGTAATCGGGTACGGGAATTGCGCCATTATTGGCCGGAACTGGCTTGCCGCGCGTAGTCACCAACGGTAAAACACCCGCCCATACCGGTAGTGCACTGTCTTCCTCATTATCTTCCGGCGGCTTGTTACTGATTTTGCTGGCGGCTTCGGCAAGCGAAATCCGCATCACACTGGTCGCTGCCAATTCCTGCTCATTTCCCTGCCGTACTTCATGCTTCCTCCCACTGGCAATCTTGTCCATAAAGGCATCCAACGCCGCGATTTTTGCTTGCTTGTCTGTCACTAATTCAAATGCGCCGTAAATCACTGCTGAGCGGTAGTGCATGCTGTGGTTAAACGCCGAGCGCGCCAGCACCAGGCCATCGATGTGGGTAATCGCAACCGATACCTGATTATTGGCCAGCATCGCTTTGGTTAAACGCCCACCGTTGGAGCCGTGGATATAGAGATAATCATCAATGCGCCAGCAAGCAGTGGGAATACAGTGAGTGCTTTCACCTTGATTAAAGGCGATATGGCAGCAGTAAGCGTCATCCACGATGCTGTATAAGGTTGCGCTTTCATAATGGGCTTTTTCGGCCAAGCGACGGACGCGTGTACGCGTTGATGGCGGTTGGTGCGGGGCGTTGTTCATAAGTCCTTGCTCTCTCCAAATGCAAAAAGTGATAACGGGTGGCGATAAGTGATAACGGATGAAGAGAGGGTAATACTCATCTGGTTCTATAATAAGATCCACAAATAACTAATTTTTTGGAGCCAGTTGGTTTGCGATATGGACTATCAATTACTGTTTCATGAATACGAACAACGCTATTCGTTACAAACACCCGCTGTCCGGCAATCGCGGCAGCGTCGTTTATACAACTGTTTGCGTGAAGCAATTTTGCAAGGGTGCATCCCCGCCGGTGCGAAATTACCGGGTAGCCGTTCACTCGCGGCGGAATTACATATCGCCCGCAACAGCGTGCTCTATGCATACGAACAGTTGGTGACTGAGGGTTTGCTGCGGACGCTAGGTGGCAGCACCCGGGTTGCACAAACAACCCGGGTGCCGGGTGGTGAACCAGGCAATACAGCGGGGCAAGCCAACATCGCCCCTTTACCGGTTTCCATGCGCGCGCGGCTTACGCCCTGGCCATCTGACCCGCAAGGGACTTACACGGCGTTTGTTGCCGGGGTTCCATCGCTACCGGATTTTCCCATCCCGATATGGCGGCGCTGTCTGGATCGCGCCTGGCGTGGTTTGAGTTATCAACAGCTCGACTACTCCGATGCATCCGGCGAGCCCCTGCTGCGTCAGGCGATTGCCGAGCACCTCACCAGCACACGCGGTGTACGTTGTACCGCAGAGCAGATTTTTATTACCGATGGTACCCAGCAAAGCCTCAGCATTTGTGCCCATGCCTGCGCCAACGCGGGCGATAACGCCTGGGTTGAAAACCCCGGTTATGGCGGTGCATTCCAGACCTTGAAAGCGGCGGAGTTGACGGTCATTGGAATCGCGGTTGATCAACACGGCATAGCGCCACAGGAAAGTGATTGGCGACAGCACCCGCCTAAATTGATTTACACCACACCATCACATCAGTTTCCACTCGGCAGTGTGATGAGTATTGAGCGGCGTCTGGCGTTAATTGAGGCAGCGCAGCGTGTGGGCGCACTGATTATTGAAGATGATTACGACAGCGAATTCCGCCGCGATGGCCCGCCGCTTCCCGCCATGCAAGGGCTAGTGGAAGATGCGCCGGTGATTTATATAGGCACCTTTAGCAAAACCGTATTTCCTGCATTGCGCATTGGTTTTATGGTGGTACCTGCGGGGTTGGTGGAGGCTTTTTGCAACCTGCTGCGCTTGGGGCATTTGCGTGGGCGCAGCGCAGAACAACTGGCACTGGCGGAATTTTTACGCGGTGGTTATTTTGCGAATCATTTGAAAAAAATGCGCCGCTTATACGCTGCACGGCGCGATGCATTGGTTGCGGCGATTGAAAAACATCTGGGTAGCAGGGTGGCGATTTACGGTGGATCGTCCGGCATTCATATTGCGATTGCCCTGCCAGAAACGAGCGATGATGAGCAGATCAGCCAAGCGGCGTTGGCGCAGGGAATTTATGTGCAACCACTCAGTAAATTAGCGACAGGCAAGGTGTTGCACAAAGGATTAATGCTGGGCTATGCGCAGGTGCGCGAAGAGGATATGGATAAATACATCGCCATACTGGCGGATGTTATCAATGCAAATAATCTGCAAGCGCAAGGAGTGTAAAGTATGAAAAGAGTTATCCGTTCTTCACTGCCAGAGTGAATCCCTGATCTACACTAACAACAGGTTGTAAAAAAACAGGCTGTGAACCAATAACGGTACTGATTTTTTACAACCTGTCATTTCCTAATTGATGCTGGATGTAAACGAGGTTGCTATGTCATCGCTGAAAGAACTGGTTACGCAATGGGAAAACCACGCCCAAGGTAAACTCACCCAAGAGACTTACGTCATACACTTGCAGATAGAAGATGCTGCGAAATTAAATGCATTGGCTGAAATGTATCCCAAGCGTTCCAAAGAGCAGTTGTTGAGTGAATTGGTGTCTGCTGCTTTGACGCAATTAGAGGCCAGCTTTCCTTACGTACAGGGAACCAAAGTCGTCGCTACCGATGAAATGGGCGATGCGATTTATGAAGATATCGGCCCAACCCCGCGTTTTATGGCGCTGACAAAAAAGCATCTCAATCATCATTAATTCGGCTGGGTCCATTCAGACTTTTTCAGTATGAAGTTGTTGGGCGGCCTTACTGCTTAAGCGCAAGATTTTTTTAGCGAGTGCTTTATCGGTCAGGCTGCGCGCCAGCGCCAAGCCCCCAATCATCACTACTGATTGCATGAGAATTTTATCCTCATTGTTATCAGCATCGTCACAATCGCTGTTATCAAATTTGGCCAGGTGTTTGGTGAAACCTTTGTACAAGCGCGTATAAATATCTTTCACACGGTCATCGTCGTGTGCGACATCGCTGATCAGGCAAGCCATGGGGCAACAAATATCCGTTGAGTTAAGCTGTTCTTCGCTCAAGTAATTTTCAATCAATCCCATGTGATCTACGGCGTTATTATTAAAACGCTGCGCAGCGGTTATGCCCGCTGTCATTATTGCTTGTTCATATAATTCGATTTTGGAATTGAAGTGCGCATAAAAAGCACCGCGGGTCATGCCGGCACTTTCCATCACTTCATCGATCCCGACATTATTAAAACCTTTGCGGGTAAATAAAGCGGCTGCCGCTAGCAGGATGCGTTGGCGGGATTCCTGTTTGTGGGATTCTTTCCAGGCCATAAATGTCACTCGTTGAATTCAAAATATGTTCTTGATCATATTATGCCTGTCGCTAATGATTGCCAAGGCTAATCCGGGCTTACTTATTTATGACCAAGGAGTTATTTATGGATCAACATCCGCTTCATATTGTTGGCGTGCAGTTCAGTTCGTTTACCCGCGCGGTGCAGTTTTGCTGTGAAGAAATTGGTGTGGAATACACCTTGGGAACCAGCGTCGATGGACGCGAATATGCGCTGCGCACAGCGGGATTGGAAACGCTTAATCCTTTTTCCAAAGTACCGGTATTACTCGATGCCGGGCGTCCACTGTATGAAACCCAAACTATTTGTCGCTATTTGGACAACCAATACAATCGCTCACGCTTACAGGCCGATGATGCCTGGCAAAATGCGCAGATCGACCAGTGGTGCGCGGCGATTACGGCGCATATTGATAAAGCTATTGTGCGCAATTATCTGCTGGAGTTTTTATTTCCCAAAGGGGCAGATGGCAAAGTGCGTGAGGATGTTGTCGCTGCTGCTATGCCCGATGTCATGCGCGCGGTGGCAGTACTGGAACAACAACTGGGTGAGCGCGATTTTTTGGTGGGTGAGCAATTTACGCTTGCAGATATCATGCTTGCACCGATTGTGACTTATCTGGTGAATGCGCCGCACAATCAGGATCTGGTGAAAAAAGACAGCACAGTGCGTGCGTATGCCAACCGGATTTTGTTGCGGCCAGCAGCAAAAAATGTGTTTATTCCTGTCGTGAAATAAACGCTAAAGCCCGGCTAGTTGCCGGGCTCGGTGACAAAACCTAACTTTAAAAGCCCTGAGCGTTGTACCGCTGCCATGGTTTTGATGACGTGTTCATAAGCCACAGCTTTATCGCCACGGATGTGGATTTCCGGTTGGGGTTGTTTGCCGGCTTCTGCGGCCAGGCGCAATTCCAACTCCTCCAGAGTGACTTGTGTTTCGTTCCAATAAATTTGCCCGTCGACATTTACCGCGAGATTAATAGTTTCCGGTTTCAGCTCATTCGGGGTGTTATCGGCGCGCGGCAAATCCACTTTTACCGAATGGGTCAAGACCGGCACGGTGATGATAAAAATAATCAGCAACACCAACATGACATCCACCAGCGGCGTCATGTTGATCTCACTCATGACTTCAGTTTCGTCATCTAATCCTCCACCAAAAGCCATGGTCTAGCCCTCTTTACGCGGAGTCAGTTTGGTAATAGCCCCTTTATTTTGCAGCGGGCTACCGGTGATGAAATATGCATGCAGTTGGTGGGCAAAGCGGTTGAGCTTGTTGAGTACGCCCTTGTTGGCACGGGTGAGCGCGTTATAACCCAACACTGCAGGAATGGCGACGGCCAGACCAAACGCGGTCATGATCAATGCCTCACCGACCGGACCTGCAACCTTATCGATACTTGCCTGGCCCGAAATACCTATCCCGACCAGTGCGTGGTAAATACCCCATACCGTACCGAACAACCCCACAAACGGCGCGGTTGAGCCTACCGAGGCTAATATCGCCAAGCCGCGTTGCAGGCGTTCGGCACTTTCATCAATGGAGCCGCGCAGGCAGGCAGTCAGCCATTCTGCCAGCGGTAAATGGCCGTGCAGGTCATCTTTGTGGTTGCTGTGATGGTCTAGTGCGGCTTGTCCTTCTTCTGCCAAATGGCGGAAGGGAGTAGTGCGGTCATCGCCCAGTGTGCGTAAGCCCTCGGCGAAACTCTGCGCATGCCAGAAGTCATTCAGGCCTTGGGATGGGCGGCGCAAACGCCATAAGCCCCAGGCGCGCACAACAATCACCCACCAACTGGCGATGGACATGATCAATAAAATAATCGCGACGGCTTTGATCAGCACATCGCCTTGTGCCCATACGGAAGCAATGCCATAGGGTGAATCCATAAAAACCTCGTTAATTGAAATAGATATATGAATGCCTAAACATGGAGACTACTTACACTTGCGTTTTCGAGCACTAAATTCGACGGGTATTTCATACCAATCATCAATTGCTATGCCATCTTGCGTTGTGGGTTTGAAGCGCCAGCGAGCGACGGCTTTTTGTGCTGCTTGATCCAATAATTTGAAGCCGCTAGATGTTGTGATCTTTACCTCACCTACTGTTCCATCTGCTTTTACCAGTACATCCAATAACACTGTACCTTGTTCGCATCTGTCTTCTGACAACCGAGGATAAATCGGTGCAGGATTATTCAATGGGGTTGCGTCAGTAATCTGAGGAGCAACCGGTGCCGGAGGCGCAGGTTCAGCGGGCTTGGTTTCCGCAGGTTGTTGAACCGGCGGCTGTGGCTCCGGTTCAGGTGCTTTTACCGCGCGCTCCGATGGCGGCGCTTTGGGTGGCGGCTTTGGCTTGGGTTTGGGCTCCGGTTTTTTCTCTGGCGGTGGTGGGGGCGGTAAAGGTTCCGGTGGCGGAGGAGTTGGCTCTGGCTCGGCCGCTATCAACATACCCTGAATAGTGGGCTGCACAATTTCAATTGGCTTGGGAGGGGTGGGCCACAAGACAACTGCCGCCAGAATACCCGCATGGGCACCTGCTACGAGCAAAAAGAACAACAAGGAAACGTGTTTGGATTGCATTTGCCTGA
This sequence comes from Cellvibrio sp. UBA7661, assembly GCA_002483365.1. Classification (GTDB taxonomy): domain Bacteria; phylum Pseudomonadota; class Gammaproteobacteria; order Pseudomonadales; family Cellvibrionaceae; genus Cellvibrio. Next base: position 43,196 of record DLHT01000009.1, on the reverse strand, counting down.
CTACCGCCCGTGTAGGGCGAAAAACAACGAATGAATGTAAATAACAAATTGTTGTTAATGATAATTCTTCTCAATAATAAAGGCAATCGGTCAGTCGCTGTGCGGCTGTCATAGTGAGTAACACCGGGGGCTGGTATTAGTGCCGGTTTACGATGTTATACTCGCCCTCCCGCGCATGAGCGCTTTACCAGTAGGACCCCATGGAAATCTTTATATTACTTGGCCTGATTGTATTGAATGGCATTTTTGCAATGTCGGAAATTGCTATCGTTACCGCCAAAAAATCGCGTCTGATGGCGATTGCCGCCAAAGGAAACCGCTCAGCGCAAGCCGCGCTGGAGCTCGCAGAAGATCCCACGCAGTTTTTATCTACGGTACAAATTGGTATTACCTCAATAGGCCTTCTGAACGGTATTTTTGGTGAATCCATTCTTGCCGAGCCTTTCGCCCTTTGGTTGCAGAGCTTGGGTGTTCCTGTCAATTTCAGCGATAGTTTCGCGACTGTCCTCGTGGTTGTCGTTATCACTTATTTTTCTATTGTTGTGGGCGAATTGGTACCCAAGCGTATTGGGCAGTTAAGTGCTGAGAGCCTCGCTTGCCTCGTTGCTCGCCCGATGCAGCTACTCGCAATTATTACCAAGCCATTCGTGCACTTTTTATCTAATTCGACTCGCGCCTTAATGCGCATTATGGGTTTCCACCAGACAAATAATAGTCAGGTGACCGAAGAAGATATTCACGCAATTCTTGATGAAGGCTCCAGTTCCGGTGTGTTGGAGCAGCAAGAACATGCAATGGTAAAAAATGTGTTGCGACTTGAAACCCGCAGTATCGTGTCGCTTATGGTGCCGCGTTCAGACATTATTTATCTTGATACCGCCATCACCCTGGAAGAAAACTACGAGCGTGTGATGAAGTCGCCGCACTCGCGCTTTCCGGTCTGCACCAAACAAATTGATAACCTTGTTGGTGTTATTAATGCGAAAGAACTGTTGGCAGAAGCCATTCGCGGCAGCACGGTTGAGCTGGAGTCGATGGCGCAGCCTTGTCATGTGGTGCCTGAATCGCTTACCGGCATGGAGCTGCTGGAATTTTTCCGTTCATCGCACAGCCAAATGGTATTTGTGGTTGATGAATATGGCGATCTCAAAGGTATCGTGACCCTGCAAGATTTACTGGAAGCACTGACCGGTGAATTCGTGATGGGCGAAGGCGAAGATGCTTACGTTGTCCGCCGCGATGATGGTTCGTTCCTGCTTGACGGTATGCTGCCCATTCTGGAATTAAAAGACTGTTTGGAAATTGAAGACCTTCCTGAAGAAGGGGATTACCAAACCCTCAACGGTCTGATCATGTTGCTCATGGGGCGTATGCCTGCCACGGGCGACAAAGTTGTGGTGCAAAACTGGCAATTGGAAATTGTGGATATGGATGGTCGCCGTATCGATAAAATTCTGGCGAGCAAAGTGCCTGAAACCGATTTGCCCTGATTCGGTTAACAATACATCAGCGCATACGTATTCATCTGCCGTTGACCGATAACTCCTTGGCACCGGCGTTGTAATGGGCTTTACTTTTAGCGCCCATTTTATAACGCCAATAGCCATGGAGCTCCCGCATGAAAACTCTCCTGCGACCATCCGCATTTCTGTTAGCCCTAAGCCTCTCGTTTGCCTTCGCCGGTTGTTCTGATCCCAACACTGCCTCAAAACCTGCATCTGCCGTTAGCACCAGTAGTGCAGCAGCAGAAGAATATTTGTCGCTCCCGGTTAATGAGCAGGCTGATGAGTGGTGGCACAACGCGATTTTTTACGAAATCTGGCCGCGCTCTTTTTACGATACGGATGGCGATGGTAGCGGCGATTTTCAGGGGATGACCAACAAACTGGATTATCTAAAAGGTTTGGGGGTGAACGGTATTTGGCTGACGCCGGTATTCGAAGCACCCTCGTATCACGGTTACGATTTCCAGGATTTTTATAATGTAGAAGCTGACTATGGCACCATGGCCGACTTCGAGCATTTCATCCAGCAAGCGCACGCGCGCGATATGAAAGTCATTCTGGATTTAGTGTTGAATCACATCTCTGATAAACACGAATGGTTTATTAAATCGGCCAACAAAGAACCCGGTTACGAAGATTACTTTATTTGGCGCGACGAGCGCCCGCAAAGTGGTTGGGGTCAACCCTGGTCTTCAGAATCCAATCCGGCAGCAGTTTGGCATTGGAACGACACGCGCAAGGCGTATTACTACGGTGCCTTTGGTGGCAGCCAGCCGGATTTAAATCTCACCAAACAAGTGGTTATTGATGAGTTAAATAAACTTGCGACTTTCTGGCTTGAAAAAGGTGTTGATGGTTTCCGTTTGGATGCAGTCCGCTATGCGGTGGAAGAGGGCGGTTATCCGCTGCAAGCCGATACTCAAGGCACTATCGATTACTGGACTATTTTTTCGCAGCATGTGAAATCGATAAAACCCGATGCCATGTTAGTTGCAGAAGCTTGGGCTGATTTAAAAACAGTTGGTCGCTACCGCAATGAAGGTAAAGGTTTGGATTCAGCGTTCGATTTTGATTTTGGCAATGTGATTATCGACATACTGAACCCGGCGGTAAAACAGTCGGCTGATTTTGGCACCTTGGGTAATAGTACGCTGCAACAAAATCGCGAAAATTTATGGGCGAATTTGAATGCGCGTAAAGCCGCTGCACCACTGCATTATTTTTCGCCTTTCCTGACCAATCACGACCAAAACCGGATTATGTTGTCGCTCAATAATGATTTTGCAAAAGCGAAGATTGCAGCGAGTTTATTAATGACCACTCCGGGGCCTTTGTATCTTTACTACGGCGAAGAAATTGGTGTATCGCAATACAAAACCGGAGATGACCAATATCGCCGCGCAATTATGCAGTGGAGCGAGGAAGATAGTGCTGGTTTTAATAGCACTGGCGAATTTTGGTTAGACCAAGCCAAATGGTTTCCGTGGATGCAAAACCATCAAGGCTGGTTTGCCAATTATTGGAAAACCTTGCAGGGCACCGGGGTTTCTGTTGCTGCCCAAGCGCAAGATCCATCATCGCTGCTGAATCATTACAAACGCTTGATCAGCGTGCGCAATAGCAACCCTACGTTGCAGTTGCCGGACGAAATCCGTTATTACCCCGTTGATAATAAAAATGTGTGGTTAGTTGAAAATATCGGCGAAAACGTCAGTGAAAAGAAAGGCGAAAAGAAAGGTGAAAAGAACGGCGAAAAAACCAGTGTGTGGGTGGTAATAAATTTGAACCCACAGAGTGCGGCTGAATTTTCCGTGCCTGATAATTTACGTGGTGAGCGCACTGAGAGGGTTACTGGTGAAAACATCAACCTTGGTGAACGCGTTAATGTACCGGCAGCAGGAGTAATGATTTTTTAAAATTTTAAATGCGGTGCGGTGCGGTGCGGTGCTGTGTGTGTTGGGCATCGCTGCGCTCAGCACCAACCTACCTGTGTAAAGTTATCGCAAGGTCATATGCAATGATTTATATATGACCTTGCTGATAAATTTTTATTTCAACTTTAATTCTTTTACCAAGTGATCGGCTCTATAGACTTTCTTTAATGCCTCTGCCATCGCCGCCGGATGTACCGATACGCTACGGTTGACTGATTCATCAAAAAAGTAAGCGCCGCCCAGTGAATTGATATTGCCGTCAAAAATTAACCCGACTAATTCCCCTTTCGCGTTGATCAATGGGCTACCGGAGTTGCCGCCGATAATATCGTTGGTTGATACCTGATTAAAGCGCGCTTTTTTATCGACTTTTTTCTGCGCCGCGCTCCAGCTATCGGCCAGCTTGAATGGGTCGTAGCCTGTTGCGCGGTCAAACAATCCGGCCAGCGTAGTAAATGGGGTAACCATTTCTCCTTTTTCTTCCCAGCCGCGAATCACGCCATGCGACAAACGCAGTGAAAAAGTTGCATCGGGATAAACTTGCGTTCCTTTATACGCAAAGCGGGCTTGAGCCAATTGGCTTGCCGCTGCTTTTTGCACGGGCTCAATGTTCTGGTCGTAATCCATGCGTACTTTACGTGCGTAGGTATCGATAATTTTTGCAAGCGCGATAGCGGGATCATCACTCTTGGCTATCGCATCGGCACCGCCTTCCCATAATTGTTTACGCAGTGCAGCATCGCTCAATTTGCTGTGTGAAACGATGCGTTTGGCCAATGCCTCGGGCGATTCTTTGCCCAAAATATGTTTGACGACGGGATTATCAACGCCCAATTTTTCACGCAGTTTACTCAGTGACCATGCCAGTTTCATGGTTTCAAAATCGCTGTATAACGGCGATTCAGCCAACAGCCCCGCTTGTACAGCCGGTAAGCTGGCGTTGGAGAATTCGCGCAAGCGTTCATGATCAGGTTTGTTGCGTTCTTCTGCACCGCGAACCAAAGTGCGCGCCCAGGTAATTTGCTGGGACATAATGCCCATGCCCAATTCCAGCATCACATAATCCACATACATATTGCGGAATGTTGTTTGGGTTTGGGTTAAGGTTTGCCACGGATTGCCATAGGTTTTTGCACGCGTCGCATCGCTTTCAACCCAATTGCGGAATGTATTTTCCTGTTCGCGTTTTTGCTCCATGACATCGCGGGATAACAATGCCTGAAACATACCGGTACGCGCTTTTAATCCGTTTTCGACCAGAGTCAATTCGGTTTGTGCGATACGTGCTTGCTCGTCGCCCTGATTGGAATATTGCAATAATAATCCGCGGTATTCTGCTGCAAATAATAAACGGAACGGCAAAACCAGATCCCGTTGGGTTTCCAGCTCGGCCATAGTGAGTAAGCGCTGCGTAGTGCCCGGGTGACCGAGTGTCATCACCAATTCATTTTCTTTTGCGCCTTTGGTGTTGATTGGAAACCAATCGCGGTTGGCAATCGGTTTGCCGTCTTCATATACGCGCAGTAATGCCATATCCAGGTTGTAACGTGGGAAATTAAAGTTATCCGGATCACCGCCAAAAAATCCGGACGCATATTCCGGTGTAAATACCAAGCGCACATCCTGATAGCGCGAATACTGATACACATAATATTGGCCACCACCATACAGCTCGACAATATCGCAGCGGCGTTTATTACCAGTATCGGCCATACATTCTTTTTCAATGGATGATTGCTCGGCTTTTTTGGCATCGCTGAACGCTTTTCCGCTCAACCCTACCAGCGCTTTTTGCATGCGCTCAGTAACATCTTTGGTATGCTCCAAACGATTCACCTCTACGCCGGGGCATTGTTTTTCTTCTGGGTTGTTCCTGGCGAGAAAACCGTTTTTCATGAAATCTTGCGTTGGGCTGGATAAATCTTCCACGCAATTAATCACACAGTGATGATTGGTCAGTACCAGCCCATTGGCTGATACAAATGAACCCGAGCAACCACCGGCAAGGCGTACAGCGCTGCGCATGCTCTTATCAATCCAGGCAGCAGAGGGTTTAAAACCGTAGCGTTGTTCCAGATCAGCATGCGGCAAATTGTCTAATGTCCACATCCCTTCGGCGGCAATACCCGGCAGTGAAACGCACAGGCTGCTTGCCAACAAAAACGCCTTTGTTGAAACTGTTGTTGTCATTCTCTTCGCACGCTTGATTGCACTGTACATCAGTCATCTCCTGTGAATGTATTTACGTTGGTGGTGGGAGTGTAAACCAGTATGCAAAACGCGGCTACGCACCCTGTTCGCATTATTCTTTCAATGCACCGGCCGGAACTTGTGCGGTTTTATTGTTGGAGGGAAACCAGCGAGTTCGTAAATTCATGAAAGGTGTTTCAACCAATCTAAATAGCAACCAACCGCTTATTATGCTTATCAAGACAATAATGCCCATGCCCAGATAACCATCGGTGTTGATGCCGAGGTTTTTAACGGGATCTTCCAATAATTGGTAGAGCGGTTTGTGGATTAAATAAATAGCATAAGACCAAAGTGCGAGACTGGCAGCGCCAGAAATTTTTTGGCGGTAGAGCCAGCAACAAGGAGAGAGCGCTGCCATTACCAGCAAGGCGAAGCTGATGGCCAAGAGCGAATAGCCAATGACGGGAGTCCATGTGCTCGTGCCTGTCTCTTGGGTATAGGCCAGATTTAAAAATACATAAAATACCCAACCGCATCCCGCCAACCCTGCCACAAAAAAAGCGTTGCCATAACGAAGTAGTTTTTCATATCGGGAAGGGTGATAGTTTTTTAGTAGCGCGATGGCGATACCCGGCAGCAATTCATCAAATCGCGAATAACTGGGATAGTAAATGAATTCGTAATAATCTTTGCCCGTTATCTGGGTTCCGCCATGTGCATTGAGCATATAGGCGCGTATCAGTATTGCCGCGATAAAGCCTGCGATAATAATGACCCACATGCGTACCGGGTTTGCGCCACGGGCGAGCGCCAGCATACACATCAAGGGAAACAACAAATAAAATTGTTCTTCAACGCAGAGCGACCATGAATGGGTAAAGGTTTCCATTGGCCGCATATCAAGATTTTGGGTAAACGTCAGAAATTGCCACAGCGGTGCTGTATACGTAGGGCTTAATAACGCGGGCAAGAGCAAGTACAGCGCAAGCACAACATAATAATTGGGCAGTGTGCGCAACAAACGTCGCGCATAGAAATGTTTAAGCGAAAAGTTTTCTTTTTTTGCGTAGGCGCGAAGTATTTGGTCGCCAATCAAATAACCGCTTAATACAAAAAACAAATCCACGCCCACCCAACCGATTCGGGTGATAAAGCCGAATAACAGTTCATTGCTTACAACAACGCGGTAGTGATAGATCAGCACCAAAATAATGGCGAGAGCTCTTAATGTGTCCAAGCCGTAGAGACGGGTACTACTGATTTTATTGTCCATGTTTTTATACTTAACTCGTTAACGGATTTTTTATGACCTGGTCTTTCCCTGATAATTCCATCTGCGCGCCTTGTTTGGAGCAGCTGGATAATCGCCTGCTTCAATCTCCTGCTTTAAGCGCAGACCGCTCGCTTTCCATGATAAGTTTGTATAACTCGCCTCATTTGTATTAAGGTTCAGGCAATTATTATTCACAACCGCGGTTATTGAAATGAAAAAAATCGTTTTAGCATTGAGTGTATGTTGCATCGCACTGGTGGCGCATGCCGAGTTTCCGGAAACGGACTACGCCCAGGTGAGCCCCGACGGTAAAGTCGCGGTTGCCAGTGTTAACCCGGAGGCAACCCGCATTGCTATGGAGGTGGTCAAACGTGGTGGTAATGCGGTTGATGCCGCTATTTCAGTCGCCTTTGCTCTGGGTGTGGTGGACGGCCACAACTCGGGTATCGGCGGTGGCTGTTTTATTCTGGTGCGCTTGGCCGATGGCCGCATATTGGCGCTTGACGGGCGCGAGATGGCTCCCGCTGCGGCAACGCGCGATATGTATATTGTAAATGGCAAGGCCGATCCTGAACTGAGCCGCACAGGGGCTTTAGCGGTGGGTATTCCCGGTTCAGTTGCCGCACTGGATAAATTACAAAAGCTGGGCGGAAAATTAACCTTTCGCGATGTTATTTTGCCTGCCGCTGACTTAGCGGAAAAAGGATTTCCGATTTCACCTGCATTGGCTGAGCGCATAGCCGCAACAGCGGATAATTTGGCAAAGTTTCCTGCCAGTGCCGCAATTTATTTGGATAAAAATAATCAACCGCTACCGGCGTTTTCAATACTGCAACAAAAAGATCTGGCTGCGACTTATCGGGCAATCGCCAAACAGGGGCCTCGTTATTTTTATCATGGCGATTTTGCAAAAAAAACCGGGCGCTGGATGGCGGCCAACGGCGGTGTCATCACGGACAAAGATTTTGCTAGCTATCAGATGAAAATGCGCAAGCCGATTGTGTCTGAATTTGCGGGCTACACTCTCTATGGTTTTCCACCGCCCAGTTCTGGTGGTGTTCACGTCGCACAAATTTTAAATATTCTTGAACAATTTGATTTGGATACACTGGCACCGGCAGAGCGCTATCACTTAATTGCCGAGGCAATGAAGTTTGCGTTTGCAGATCGCGCGCACTGGTTGGGCGACAGTGATTTTACCAAGGTGCCATTGAGCTTGGCGGATAAACGCTATGCACAAACGATCGCGAAAAAAATTAGCTTGGAAAAAACTACTGCCGATATTGCACATGGCAACCCTGATGTAGACATCCAACATTTAATGAATAAACACACTACACATATCGCTGCTGCCGATATGGAAGGTAATTGGGTGGCGATTACCTCAACCGTTAATACCAGCTTTGGTAGCAAAGTGGTTATTCCCGGAACCGGTGTGGTGTTAAATAATCAGATGGATGATTTTTCTGCACAAGTTGGTGCGGCTAACGCATTTGGTTTGGTGGGATCAGATGCAAATGCCGTTGCTGCGAAAAAACGCCCGTTGTCCAGTATGAGCCCGACACTGGTATTTAAAAACAATGAGCCGGTCATGACACTGGGTGCAGCAGGTGGGCCTACGATTATTTCGCAAGTGGTACAAACTTTATTGTATTCGCTTAACGATTCAATGCCGGTTGAAAAAGCCATGGCACAAGCGCGTATTCATCAACAGTGGAATCCCAATGTGTTATTTGTAGAGGCGGCTATGCCTGTTGAAATCCAACAAGCACTGCAGAAAAAAGGTCACGACTTGAAAATATGGCCGAGTATGGGGGCATCACAAGCGATTCAGTTGCGCGATGGCAAATTAGTGCCGGTTGCTGAACCGCGTGTGATTTTACAAAACCAAAAGAAAAATTGACCTGGCATTAACAATCGTTAATCGCCGATAACAGTTGGGCAGGATTAGTTTTTTCGTGAAAATAATTCCTGTTCAATTACGTGTAATAGCTGTTTATAGCCTGCGCTCAGTGTTTTTCGCACTTGGCGCACATCCACGTAGTAGGCCGCACGTTTACCGTGATACTCCACGGTGGGGCCTATTGAGGTAAAGTGAATTCCTACAAAGCCCAAGCTGCGTGCAAGCCTGGGCTCCATCATCACAAATACATGGTAGCGTCTGCTTTTGTAACAAATAGCAATTGCCGATAAATATAAACTGATGGCGATATACGGAAAGAAGCGCAATTCTTGCGTGGAAAATGTGTGTTCGTTAATAACCCCGGTTGCACTTCCTTCAATCTGGTCTGTTTGGCGTTTACGAAACGCAGCAGGTACAGCAAGACGCGATATTTCGCAGATGTGGTGTGGCAAGAAATTGCGCGGCGTTAAACTTGTGTGTGTCATGGCATGGGCACAGTAAGCTTCGATAGGAAGCAGCTCTTGTGCATTGTTACTGGTAATAACCCGTAAGGTGCCCGCCATGGCATTGGAACTTAAGTGACGAATGAAACAATGCAGGGAGCGATTATCAAAAAAATCCTGCTCTATTTGCTGTGAATTGGTTTCTTCAAAATGCAACTCTTCACAATAGACCTTATGGCGCAGTGCATAAACTTGTTGTTTGAGTGACTCTGAGTCTGCGATACCGGGGACTAAATAATGAGAAAAATGCTGTGCAATAAGTGTGGCCTGGTCGCTGGCAAGTGAGGCTGCACTTTGGTGGATAGTCGGGGTAGCCGGGGTTGACGAGCGATCGCTGCTGCGCATTTTGGCAGAGTTCAGTGTTAGGGATGAGGGTTTGGTTTGTTGCGTCATGAAAAATCCTTGTGTGAATCTCCAAATGGCCCATCGTGTAGTCTAGTTCTTCCCCAGTGTTTTGGGCATAAATAATTTAATCTATTGCTGTTGTTGGATATGCAATTTATTTTTACCGTGCGGATTGGTTTTATGGGTTGTAGAACTATACTTATCCTTCAGCACTCATACATAAATTTAGGGATAGTTATGTCAAAACCTGTGCATCAGCTACTGTGTTGTATCGGCATTTACCTGTTGCTCTACAGCGGTGTTGGTCTGGCTCAGGCGAATGTAAATGCGGCTCATGAAATAGTGATCCGTCAATCCCTTATTTCAGATATTAAAAACGAAGATTATTATTTTTATCGTTTGCTGCAATTGACGTTGGATAAAACGGCAGACAAATGGGGCAAGGCACAGATAAGGATGCTTCCCTATCGGTTAGAAGATAAGCGCTTGCGTGCGGGGTTGGCTCATGGAGCTGTAGATGTTCTTTGGTCTCCTACCAGTATGGAATTTGAACAGCAACTACTGCCGGTGCGAATTTCCTTATTGAAAGAACTTAATAATTATCGCGTGCTGCTTATTCGAAAGGATGATCAGCCCCGGTTTTCAGCCGTTAAATCACTTGATGACTTGCGCAAACTAAAGGGGGGCATAGGTGCACAATGGACAGATGCCGCCATCATGCAACACAACCGTTTGCCTCTGGTATTGGCTGTCGGTTATGAAAAATTATTCAAAATGCTGGCTGCCAAGCGGTTTGATTACTTTTCTCGAGGCCTGTATCAGATTCAATCGGAAGTAAATTTTTATCCGGAACTTGAATTAAAAATTGAACAGGAGTTGATGTTAAGTTATCCCAACCCTGTGTATTTTTTTGTTAACCAGAATAATAAAAAACTGGCACAGCGATTATCAGAAGGTTTGATTATTGCCCAGAAGGATGGCAGCTTTGATGCGTTGTTTAACTCGATCCCCCGCTATCAATGGGGGATCGAGCAATTGCAAAATTCTCAACGGCGATTGATTGAGCTGCAACCCTTGCCAGCTTCATCCCATCATCATTCCCTTTGATTAATGAATATTAAAAATTGCCGCTGATGCCCAGTGCATAACTGCGCGCAGGTAAGGGCGCTTTGTCTTTCAGGAAAGATGCATGCACGCGCGCATATTCGTCTGTCAGGTTGTTGCCTTTTAGATAAATTTTCAGGTTGTCACTGATGCTGTAACTGATTTGCGTATCAATCAGTGTGTAAGCATTGGATGCGGTTTCCAGTGCGGCAACATTGTTCTGTTCAAAATAATGTTGGCCGCTAATTTCTGCGCGCCATTTACCTAACTCGTATTCAGCTCTGGCGCCAACGCGCAGGGGCGGAATGCGCGGCAGATCGCTACTGCTCTCTAACGAATCTTTAAGTGTTGCGCGAATGTAATCACTGGTGAGGCTTAATTTTACCGCAGGCGTGAACTGCCATAGCACTTCACCTTCAAAGCCATACAGTTCTGCATCTTGTGCTCGATAAATAAAAACAGGTAATTCACTTTCATGATCGTGATCCTCTTCGCCGGCGTCTTCAGCGTGATCATGCGCGTGTTCACTTTCGTGTGTTAAACCTGTGTCGGTCAGATAGTAGTAATCATCAATGCGGTTGTAAAACGCGTTCAGGATGAAGCCAACATCGCCTTCAAATTTTCTCAATGAGATATCTATGTTGTTGGATGTTTCCGGTTTTACTTCGTTGCGCGCCAGATCAAAATGGAAATCGCCGTCATCGTCTTCTATTAATTGCAACAGTGCACCAACTTCATATAAGCCTGAGCCTATATGCGGTCCAAAGGATAATAATTCAGCGGCTGATGGCGTTCTTTCCGCATGGGTGTAAGAGAGGCCGATGTTATAGCCGGGTGTGAAATCCCATACCAGTCCAGCGGATGCACTAAATGGAGTTGATTCGTTATCAATGGAAAATACACGCAAGTGTTCTTGCGCATGAGATTCTGTTTCATCGTGATTATGCTCATTGAAGTCAACTTGAAAATTATCGGCACTGATTTTCACCTGTTCAATACGTGCACCTAATTGCACCAACACGTCGCCAAAATGGCGTTCTTCCATTAATGCAATTGCCAGACTGTGGGTTGAGCTTGGAGGTGTAAATGCTTCAGCGCCGATGGCTTCAAAATCGGTATTTTTAAAATGAAAGCTTAATGCTCCGCGCCAGTCGGCAATCGGATGATGGAATAAATCAAGGCGCGCTTCCTGGCTTTCATTTTTGAAAGTGGTGCCCACTTCGCCATTTTCGATTTCACTGTGCTCGTAATCAGTAAAACCAAAACGGGAATTCACTGCGCTAAACCAATCGTGATCGAGTGAAAGTTCGCTCAGTAATTGCACGCGGTCTTGTTTAAGGTCGGCATAGACATCCAGCGCTTCATCGCCGTGGTTGTGGCCAGGAATACCGTATTGGCGTTCAAGATGCCCGTAGGAAATACCAACAAAACCCTCATCCATAATGTAGCTGGTGCCGAGGTTAAAACCTTTCGCTTCCGTTGATGAGTTGGCTAAACGATCTTCATTGTGCTCTGCGTGATTTTCTTCTTCGTGTTCTTCATGGGTTTCGATTTCTGCCGCGCCGGGAATTTTGTAATCGTTCGCTTTGCGCCAAAAACCATCGAGGTGCACGCCAACATTGCCTACTCCGGAATTGCCGCTCGCGGATACTAGTTTGTCATTGGCAACCGAATCGCGTTCAAGCCGCCATTCGCCGTAAGTATCCAAACCCTGTGGTACGCGGTCATCGACAATATTCACCACACCGCCAATCGCCCCGCTGCCATAAAACAAGGTGGCAGGGCCGCGCAGGATTTCAATTTGACGCGCAGTAGAAGCTTCTGTCGCCACGGCATGGTCTGGGCCAATGCGCGATGCATCGCCCGCATCCAAACCGTTTTGGGTGATGAGTACACGCGGGCCTTCCAAGCCGCGGATGATTGGGCTGCTTGCCACAGGGCCGTAATAGCTGGAGTGCACGCCGACCTCATGTTTGAGTGTTTCACCCAGTGTGGATGCCTGGCGATCGCGCAGCCGTTCACCGCTTAACACATTCACGGGTTGGGCAGATTCCATATTGGATGCATGCCAGGGCAGGCCAATCACGTTCACCACTTCGATTGCGGTGTTACCCAATACCAATTCGGTTTGTTGCGAACCTTGGGTGACATGAAAGGTTTTGTGCATAAACGATGGTGCTTTTACATGCAGCTCAACTTCCTTGCCGGGTTGGGCGGGAACAGTGAATTGGCCTTTTTCATTGGCTTGAATGCGCAGGTTGGCACCGACGACTTCGAGTGTTGCATTGGCGATTGGCTGCCCCATGTCATCGCGCACTATGCCCTGCACTTGTGCCAGGGCAGATTGGCTGGCGGCAACTATCGCCATAAATAACAACGACTTTTTCATCTATTCACTCCGTATCAAACTGCTAAATCAAGAGGATTGCGCCTGCAGGCACCGTAATTTTTAGCAATGTTATATTATAACAATTTACAGGGCAACCTGTCCTTTAGAGAAACAATCCGTCTTTTAGAGAAGCAACCCGTCTTTGTCGTAAATTGGGGGCAAGGATGAAACGGGAATTTCTGTGTGTGACAGCCATTCCCGCGAGCGCAAGGTGGCGATGAATGATCGCTTGACTCACTTTGCCTAACCCCGTACCTTGCGCGCCGAGGTGTCTGATGGGTGATCATTCTTTGAGCGGGATGTAGCCGGGATCAGAGTCAATGGGAAGCCGGTGCGCCTGTCCATTCATTCAATGATGAATAAAGACAAGCAATCCCGGCACTGCCCCCGCAACGGTAAATCGATGATGTATATCTGCATCGATGAGTCCGATACCAGCCTCAATACCAGAGCCATGCTCTTATTTGTTCACGATGTCGCGGAGGGCTACATCGGTGGAAATCTGTGTATTTTTACGGGCTATGCCCGTTGCATCTTTTTCCGCTTTCCCTCCCTCATCCCTAATTCAGGATTGAGGAATCTCATGCTTTCTAAAACCACTCTCTTCACACTCACGCATTTGAGCGCTGCTATTGTTGCTGTGAGTTCTGCGCAGGTATTTGCAGCAGACAAAAAAGCCGACGATCAAACCAGCACTAAAAAACTGGAAACTGTTTACGTCAGTGCAACGCGCAGTGAAACGGCGCAAATGCCGGTGGCAACACAAATCAAGATCATTACCGATGAAGAAATTCGTATCAGTGGTGCGAAGTTGTTATCAGAAGTGCTGCGCACCCAGGCGGGTATCCAATTAACCGATTCCGATGGCAGTGGTGCGCGTAACGTAACTGTATCCATGCGTGGTTTGTCGGGTGCCAACAATGTGTTGGTGTTGGTAGATGGCCGTAAACTCAATAATCCATCGCTTGCTGCTCCCGCGTTAAATACGGTTGCGTTGAAAGATGTTGAGCGAATTGAAATTGTGCAGGGCAGTGCCGGTGTGCTTTATGGCGATCAAGCAGTTGGTGGTGTTATCAACATCATTACCAAGCGTGCTGCAGCCGGTGAAACGGATGGGGCACTCAGTGCTGCAACGGGTTCGGATAATCTGGAAGATTACAGCGCGCGCGTTAGTCAGGGTTTTGAAAATGGTTTTAGCTATAACCTGACTGCACAAAAACGCAATGTTGATAATTATCGCGACAACAACCAGTCTGCCTACGAAAATGTGATGGCAAGTGTTCGCTACGATGCGAAATACGGTTTTATTTTTATCGATGGACAGCAAGTAAAAGATGAGTTGCGCTTGCCCGGCACTATCAGCGACATGCAAGCCGCCGTTGATCGCCGTCACACAGATTCACCTAATGATTACAGCAATCAAGACACTGATAACTGGCGCGTTGGTGGAGGCGTTGATTTTTCAGAGCACTGGCAGTTGCAAGCTGAGTATTCTGATCGCAATGAAGAGGGTGTTCATTTTTACGATGATTATTGGGGTGGCAATACACCGGATCCAACAGAATATTCTGTGCGTGTTAAAAGTTTCACCCCGCGTTTGATTGGTGAATATGCAACTGCGAATGGCACTGCGATAGCGACCTTGGGATATGATCATCTGGATAGCGAATATGAGAGTAATAATCTATGGGCTCCGGTCAACTCCCGCCAGCAACAACATAGTTATTACGCGCAATTGGTTTATCCATTGCTGCCCAAATTGACGGCGACTCTGGGCGCGCGTCAGTCAGAAGTGCAAGATGAAAATCAGGGCGCGGTTGAAGTCTTGAAACAAGAAGATGACTTGACTGCAAGTGAGTTTGGCTTGAGCTATCAATTGACGGATGCCTGGCGAGCATTTGGCCGCTTTTCGGAAAGCTTCCGTTTTGCCAATGCAGATGAAAATGGTTTGGTTGCGAAAGATGTTGTTTTTTTGCAGCCGCAAACCGGCGAATCATTTGAAATAGGCACCCAGTGGCAGTCCGCTGCTGCCAGTGTCAGCTACTCGCTTTACAGCATGACCTTGAACGATGAAATTGTTTACGATAGCACTGTTGCAAACAATAAATTTTACAATGGTGCCAATATCAATTTGCCGGATTCAGAGCGTAAAGGTTTTATGCTGGATGTAAACTCTGCGATCAGCAAAGAGTTGTTTTTGCGCTTCAACTATACCTTTACCGATGCAGAAGTAGTTGATGGTCTTTTTGATGGTAAAGAGGTCCCGTTTGTTGCGGAGCATACCGGTAGTGCAGCGGTGGTATTTACGCCGATTGATTCGTTAAACCTCACCGTGGAAAGTATTTACACCGGTTCGCGTTACAGAGCAAATGATGAAGCTAACAGCGCACCGCGATTGGACGCATTGGTGGTATTCAATACGGCCATTAATTATCAATATGATCAATGGGAGTTCGGTGCCCGTATCAATAATATTACCAATGAACTCTATGCGGGTTTGCATTCCGTATGGGGGCAATATCCACAGCCAGAGCGTAACTACGAGGCAAGCATTAGTTATCGCTTCTAATGGCAATTAATCTGTTTACTTGTTAACGTGATGCCTTCAAGTGCTACTTGAAGGCATTTTTCTTTTTTGATTGATGGAGGTTTCCATGGTCCATGATGCAAATGACAATAGTGATAAAGCCCAGCGTCATAAAGAACGCATGCAACAACGCAAAGAAATTGTTGATGCTGCGATTGCACGCGCCGACGAAGAGCGCGGCGTTGTCATCGTACTAACTGGCGATGGAAAAGGTAAAAGCTCATCGGGTTTTGGTACTGCACTGCGCTGTCTCGGGCATGGTTACAAAGTTGCTATCGTGCAATTCATTAAAGGTACCTGGGAGTGCGGTGAAAAAAACTTTTTAACGGAAAGTATTTTTCGTGGTGAGTCGCCCAAGCTTGAATATTTTGTGATGGGCACTGGTTTTACCTGGGAAACCCAGAATGCCGAGCAGGATAAAGCAGCAGCTGAAAAAGTATGGGCAGAGTGTGAACATGTGTTTCGCGATCCTGAAATTCATTTGGTGTTGTTGGATGAATTGACCTATATGTTGAATTTTAAATATCTCGATAAAGATAAAGTGATTGAGGCAATACAAAATCGCCCACGCAACCAAAACGTGATTATTACCGGGCGAGGTGCAAAAAAATATCTGGAAGATTTGGCCGATACTTTCAGTGAGGTAAAGTCAGTCAAGCATGCTTTTAATGCCGGTGTAAAAGCACAAAAGGGTATTGAGTGGTAATGTTGCAACATGCCTAAAAAATCCAAAACCCTAATGGTGCAGGGCACCACGTCCGACGCGGGTAAATCTACGCTGGTTGCGGCACTGTGTCGCATCCTGAAAAAGCGTGGTGTATCAGTGGCTCCATTCAAGCCGCAAAACATGGCGTTGAATTCGGCGGTGACGATTGATGGTGGGGAAGTTGGCCGCGCGCAAGCGTTACAGGCACAAGCGGCGGGTTTACAGCCGCATACCGATATGAATCCCATTCTGATTAAACCAACCAGCGATACTAAAGCGCAAATCATTGTGCAGGGAAAAGCGATTACCGATATGGATGCGGCGGTTTATCATGATTACAAAACCAGGGCGATGGAATTTGTATTGGATTCCTATCAGCGGCTGCAAGCACAATACGATGTTATTGTTGTAGAAGGTGCAGGGAGCCCCGCAGAAATTAATTTGCGTGATCGCGATATTGCCAATATGGGTTTTGCCGAAGCAGCGGATTGCCCGGTTATTTTAATTGCCGATATCGATCGTGGTGGTGTATTCGCGCATTTGGTTGGCACCCTCGAATTATTAAGTGAATCAGAGCGTGCCCGCATCATCGGTTTTGTTATCAATCGTTTTCGTGGCGATATGGGATTATTGCAATCAGGCCTTGATTGGTTGGAACAAAAAACCGGAAAACCGGTGCTGGGTGTGATCCCTTATTTTCAAGGCTTGTATTTGGATGCGGAAGATGCGCTGACACAACATTCACGCAAACCAAATGCAGCATTGCGTGTAGCGGTATTGGCGTTGCCCCGTATTTCCAATCACACAGACTTTGACAGTTTGCGTTTGCATCCCCAAATCGATTTTTCTTGGGTGGGGCCAAAGCAAAAAATTCCCCCCTGTGATTTGTTGATTATCCCCGGCAGTAAAAACGTGCGTGCGGATTTACAATTTTTGCGAGACCAATTATGGGAGCCGCAAATAAAAAACCATTTGCGTTATGGTGGAAAACTCATAGGAATATGCGGTGGATTTCAAATGCTTGGCTCTTATATTCATGATCCATTGGGAATTGAGTCCGTAGCGGGAAGCTCTGTCGGATTGGGCTACTTTGCAATGACGACACAATTGGAACCCTTCAAGCAGCTACATCAATGTCATGGTTATTTATGGGATAAGCAGACCCCAATATGTGGATATGAAATTCATTGTGGTGTCAGTGAGGGTGCTGCATTACAGCAACCAGCAGGATATTTGTATCGGCATGAAACCCTGATGGCAGAGGGTGCGATCAGTGATGATGGAAAAATATTAGGAACTTATGTTCACGGTATTTTTGATCAGCCGGATGCGCTTGCGCTGTTGTTGGAATGGGCGGGGTTAGTGACTGATAGCGGTGAGCCTATCAAACTATCGATCGATAGTTTGCGTGAAGAATCTATCGAGCAACTTGCCCTGGGCGTAGAGCAAGTCTTGCGACCTGATTTTTTATCGGATTTGTGCCGTTAAACACTCAACTATGTACTTATAGCCCGATAGATAGCCCGGCAGGAAAAGTTTTAACGATTATACTTTCAGAGGTTTGTAGGGTTTATTGGCAAGCGTTAAGGAGCGCTGTTATGCGAGTAGTTTTAATAACATTATTATCAGCCGTCCTTGCTGTGGAGTCTGTGGCCCAGTCAGATGATGGGGTGTTATCCCATCAGCCTCATGTAGTCAATCTTGCTACTAATATATCGTCATCATTTACCTCGGATTTGCCCGTGGGTAGCGAACAAACATTGCTTCCGCATTTGCAATGTATTTTTAAGCAAATGACGCGTGACTACAGCGTGCAAGTGATTCCCTGGCGGCGCGCCTATCAAGATGTTAAAAGTAATCGCATCGACGGTTTTTTTACCGCAATCCCTATGCGCCAAATTGACCCTTACGCGGTCTTGTCTGCTCCTATGGTGCTGGAAAATTGGTATTGGTTCTGGCGCGCAGACACTATTGCGCCTGAATCCTGGCGTGAAGGTTATAAGTTGGGGTCGATTTTGGGTAGCCAACAGGAAACCTGGTTGGCAGAGGCGGGTTATCCTGTTGATATGAGCGCGAATAATTTGCCGCAGTTGATCAGGTTATTACAGGGAAAACGTATCGACGTAATACTGGCAGATCGGGAAAATTTTTTGCATGCTGCCAAAGAATTGAAAGTAGATCCTGATCATTTCCAATCGCGTTTTTTCCGTTATGTTCCTTTGGGCGTTTATTTTAATGAGCAGTTTTTAAATCAGAACCCGGATTTTCTTGTGCAATTTAATCAGCACATAACCGGTTGTGCGACAGCCCAGTTTGCAGTGACGGACTACGAACAGCAACTTATCAAGGACTTGCTTATCCGTAAAATTGAACGTTGGAAACGTCTGCCAAAACTGGAATCGATACTTAAAAGTCACAATGTAAAAAATCGCTCTTTAAGTAAACAGGATATTATTGAGCGCGATAAAAAATGGACAAAAACCTTTTTGCAAGGCGATTTTTCTTATTCGCTGGATTTGGTTGATCAGGAGTTGTCGGCACAATTACGTGAAATCAAAAAACAATCGCAAGATATGATTACGGAAATTATAGTGACTGATGAACGCGGTATTAATGTTGCCATCAGCGATATGACGTCAGACTATTGGCAAGGTGATGAAGAAAAATTCACAACAGTATTTGCTAAACCAGCGAATACCTTGCATTTCGGCGCAATCAATTACGATGAATCAACCAAGCGCTTTCAGTTACATTTAAGCGTTCCGTTATTTAGTGGCGCTTCCGCAGAGCCAATCAGTAACGAATCAAATGGGCAAAAATCTGAACCCTTGGGGGTGATGGTATTTGGCGTAGATATTGAAAAAGTATTGTCGCAGGCGCAGTAGTATCTGCGCCTGCGTTATTAATCGCGTTTAAGTTGTTGGTTGATCATTTTAAAAAAGTGAGTGATTCAACCAAAGGTGAACATACACACTTGCGAAATAGCCCAGCGCAACTACCGGTGTCCATTTCAAGTGCCCCAGAAAGGTATAGTAACCACGAGCCTGCCCCATCAGTGCAACACCTGCGGCTGAACCAATGGATAGCATACTGCCACCAACGCCGGTCGTCAGGGTAATTAACAGCCATTGACCATGCGAGAAATCCGGTGCCATAGTGAGCACTGCATACATCACAGGAATATTGTCGATAACGGCAGAAACCAACCCCAAACTTATGTTGGAAACTGTTTCACTAAAATTGCCATAAAGTGATTCAGACATGAGTGTCAGATAGCCCATAAAACCAAGCCCTCCTACACACATAATAACCCCGTAGAAAAAGAGCAAGGTGTCCCACTCCAGGCGCGCTAAAGGCTGGAAGACATCAAAAGGCAGGGGAACTTTAGTGACCGGATTTTCATTTTTGTCCGGCATAAAATCGGATTGTACTGCTTCTACTTTTTTAAGATCGACAATGCCTTTTTTACGTAAATAGAATCCGTATATTTTTAAATACGCCAGCCCCAGCATCATACCCAATACTGGCGGCATGTGAATGAGCACATGTCCGAGTACCGCACTGGCGATGGTAGCCAAAAACAAAAGCAGAATAGGGAATGCACCTTCTTTATAGGTGAGTGTTTCCAGAAATAAATCTTCCTCGTCTTTTTGCGCAATTTTGTTTTGAATAAAAAAGCTCATGATGGCTGCGGGCACAAGGAAATTAGTAAGCGATGGTAGGAATAAATGGAAGAAAGTAAAAAAATCCACTTTTCCAGCTTGCCAGACCATTAGGGTGGTAATGTCACCAAAGGGGCTAAATGCGCCGCCAGCGTTAGCCGCTACAATAATGTTAACGCAACACATATTGATAAACGCTTTTTCATTTTCGGCAATTTTTAATACCACGGCGCACATCAGCAATGCTGTGGTGAGATTGTCGGCAATCGGTGAGATAAAAAAAGCCATCAATCCCGTAATCCAAAATAATTGACGATAGCTAAACCCTTTTTTTATCAGCCAGCCGCGCAATGCATTGAACAGCCCGCGCTCATCCATGGCGTTGATGTACGTCATGGCAACTAACAGGAATAACATCAACTCCGCAAATTCAAGCAACGTGTGACGGAAGGCCTGCTCTGCTAAGGCAGATTGTTCATGTTGTGTGTAAATCCAACCGATAATGACCCAGATAATACCGGCAGCCGCGAGTACTGGTTTGGATTTACGTAAATGCAATTTTTCTTCGAGCATCACAAACGCATAAGCAATGACAAATAAGCCTACGCAAAACCAACCTGCAGTTGTTTGGGTTAAGTCAAGGTTGGCTCCATCAGCTGCATAGGCGTTGGGGCCTATTAGTAGAAGCAGGAGCGGTGAAAGGAGCGTCAGGATTTTATGTAGCATGGGTTCTCCTATGAACAGGTTCTTTATCGTTTTTTATAAGCAGTAGTGTGGTTATTGTGATCCCCGGAAACAAAAAAGGCAGCTCGTGTGAGCTGCCTTTTTCGATCTTTTTACGCCTTGAGCGGTTTGTATTTCATCCGCTTCGGCTGTGAATCATGCCCCTTACGTTTGACGAAATCCTCGTGATATTCCGTGTAGTTGCCTTCAAAGAAAACAATATCGGAATCGCCTTCGTAGGCGAGGATGTGGGTTGCAATACGGTCGAGGAACCAGCGGTCGTGCGAGATCACCAGTACGCAACCCGGGAAAGCGAGGATCGCATCTTCCAAGGCGCGCAGGGTTTCGATGTCCAGGTCGTTTGAAGGTTCGTCGAGCAAGAGTACGTTTGCGCCTTGTTTCAAGGTGTTGGCCAAATGCAAACGGCCACGCTCACCGCCGGAGAGTTCGCCCACACGTTTTTGTTGGTCAGAACCTTTGAAGTTAAAACGGCCGACGTAGGAACGGGAGTTCACTTCGTAGTTGCCGATTTTCAAAATGTCCAAGCCATCGGATACCGCTTCCCATACGGACTTTTTATCGTCCAGATTTTCGCGGCTTTGCTCAACGTAAGCGACTTTTACTGTGTCACCAATCGTCACAGTACCGCTGTCAGGTTTCTCAGTGCCAGCGATCATACGGAAGAGGGTGGATTTACCCGCACCGTTACCACCGACAATACCTACTACCGCGCCTTTAGGAATGCTCAGCGACAGGTTGTCGATTAACAGGCGGTCGCCGTAGCCCTTGCTGACGTTCTCCAACACGATGACTTTATCGCCCAAACGCTCACCCGGCGGAATGTAGATCTCGTTAGTCTCGTTGCGCGCCTGGAATTCTTGCGATTGCAGTTCATCAAAGCGGGCCAGACGCGCCTTGCTCTTGGCTTGGCGGCCTTTGGGGTTTTGGCGCACCCACTCCAATTCGGTTTTCAGCGCTTTTTGGTGTGCAGCTTCAGCGCGCTGCTCCTGCTCCAAACGGGCATCTTTTTGTTCCAGCCAGCTGGTGTAGTTACCCTCGTAGGGGATGCCGTGGCCGCGGTCGAGCTCCAGAATCCAGCCGGCGGCGTTATCGAGGAAGTAGCGGTCGTGGGTAATCGCCACCACGGTACCGCTGAAGTTGTGGAGGAACTGCTCCAGCCAGTAAACCGATTCCGCATCAAGGTGGTTAGTAGGTTCGTCCAGCAACAACATATCGGGGCGGGACAAGAGCAGGCGGCACAGCGCCACACGGCGGCGCTCACCACCGGAGAGTTTGGTTACGTCGGCATCCCATGGCGGCAGGCGCAGGGCGTCGGCGGCAACTTCCAAGGTGTGCTGCAGGTTGTGGGCGTCCCAAGCTTGGATGATGTCTTCGCATTTGGCTTGTTTCTTGGCCAGCTCGTCAAAGTCGGCATCGGGTTCGGCGTAGGCGGCGTAGATGGCATCCAGCTCGGCCAGCGCATCCACGGCTTCGCGTACACCGTCTTGCACGTTGCCTAATACATCTTTGTTAGGGTCGAGTTGCGGTTCCTGCGGCAGGTAGCCGATTTTGATACCCGGCATTGGGCGGGCTTCGCCGTTAAAATCCTGATCCACACCAGCCATGATGCGCAACAAGGTGGATTTACCTGAGCCGTTCAGACCGAGCACACCAATCTTGGCGCCGGGAAAAAACGACAGGGAGATGTCCTTTAAAATTTCACGCTTGGGTGGCACAACTTTGCCAAGCCGATGCATGCTGTATACGTATTGAGCCATGGGGCTAGACCTCGGTAAAAAAGGTTGGCATTTGCCAACAGGGTGAAAATCAGCGGACGTACTATAAAGAAAGCGTCCCGCGAGTGAAAGCATTGGGGCAGGATTGCCGATTTTGTGTTGCCCTGAATAAAAATTCGCAGAATATTATGGCTAATAAATACACAGCAGATAAAATGAGCCCCGTTTGGAAAGATAGCGAAAGTCTGGCGTGCTTATTATCCCTTCCGTTATTGCGGAAGGAGCTGTTGATATGCTGCGCCTCCCGAAACTCATGAGATGTAAACGCACATGGACAAAGAGCAAATATTACAAGAATTAAAAAAGGGGGCTTCATCCTGGAATCATTGGCGAAAACACCAACTGATGGGTGAAATCAACCTTGATGGTGTTGAATTGGAAGGGATGAATTTTGATGAATATGATTTATCCAAAGTATCGCTGCGCAACTCCCGCATCACGCATTGCAGTTTTAGATACGCCGATTTAATTCTTGCAAACCTTCAATCTGCACAGTTTCAGCATAATGATTTATCCCACGCAAAATTAATTGCAGCAAATCTTACGAGTTGCGATTTAAGTCATTCAATTTTGTTTCGTGCCAACATGCTCACTGCCAATACCCGCAATGCGCGGTTGGAAAATATTGATTTTCGCGGACATGATATTAGCGGCTTAATTTTGCGCGATATATCGCTTGCTGGTAGTAATTTGGAAAATCAGCAATTGGCACGCGTTGATCTAAGTAATTCCAACCTTGCCGAGGTAAATTTACAGCGTGCAGATTTATCCAATGCCATTCTGAGTGGTGTTAATTTGTCTGGAGCCAATGTACGTGATGCACTGCTGGTTGGTGCGGTATTTAAGTCAGCTAATTTACAGGGAGTTGATTTAAGCCATATGGATATACACAAGTCTGATTTTACCGGTGCTAATTTAGTCGATGCCGATTTACGCGGCGCACATTTGGGTAAAGTTAAACTCACAGGAGCCAATATCACTGGGTGCAAATTGTGGAAAATTACCAGTGCGGGATGGAGCATTGCAAACATTCAATGTGGATATGCTTATTGGGATAAAAACGGCAAAGAAAAAACAATCTATCGAGCGCATGAATTCGAACGAATTTTTGCTGAATCGATTACGGTTGAGTTGCGCTATCCCTATCGCCTTGCCGATCATGAATTGGCGACACTACCTATTTTTATTGAGCATTTGGCTGCATCCCATTGGGGAACGATATTGCACTTGAAATCGATCAGTGATGTGGCGGGCGGTGCCTTGGTAAAGTTTGTTGTGGAAGAGGTTGGAAGTCATAACCCATCCGAGTTAAAAAACCAATTACAGGCCGAAGCTGAGCGCATCCAACTGGCGCAGTTGATGTTACGCACCAATACACAGCTGCATCTGCAATTAAAAGAAAAAATGGCTGCCATACGCGAAGAGTTTTGGCCCAGGCTACTTGAGCTGGCTGCTGATTATGAAAAAGATCAGGTACGTAAATTAACTATTTTGTTTATGGATCTAAAAGGTTTTTCGAAATGGGGGAATGATGAGCTTTCGGAAAAGTTATCGCTATTTCGTGGGCTGATAAAACCTATCTTGAAAAAATGGACGGCAGGCCATCCAAACATGGAAGGGGATTCGTTACGTGTCACGTTTAAAAATGCAACAGCAGGTTTGGCGTGTGCCTGCATGATGCGTAATGTACTGCGTGCTGCGGGTTTTGAATTGCGGATAGGTGTGGAATTAGGTGAAGTGGTTGTTGTTCACAACGAAGTTACCGATATTCCTGATTTGGAAGGTGTTGCTGTGAGCATGGCTGCACGTATGGAGGCTGCAGCAGAGCCTGGTGAGGTATTGGTGAGCCATAAGGTGCGTCACTATGCGGAGCGCAGTGATTTATTCAGTTTTACGCCGCGTCGTGTGCCACTTAAAAAATCTATTGGTGAAATAGCGCAGGGCGAATACATTGAGTGCTTTTCGGTAGAGTCGACAAAAAATTTACAAGACTCGCAACTGTTGTAGGTCGTATTGTTTCTGATTGGCTTTTTTAAAGAAACAAGTTCGGCCTTATGCAAGCAGCACTGAAAGAAAAATTATAATTTGGTATTAATCTATGGAAGAGTACAGCAAGACCAAAACCAGCTTTTATCGACGCATTTATGTAACCTGGCTGATAGAGCAGGGCAGTAATAGTGTGCCCCGGATTATTGCCGCAACGGGAATGCCTCGGCGCACGGCACAAGACACATTGGCGGCTATCCATGAATTAGCAATTATATTAGAAAATAATGCAGGTATTTATCGAGTTGTTGATTGGGGAGCCGTTAATCGTGAATGGGTGCTTATGAATATCGAACAGATAAAGAGAGTCTTGAATTATCCTTAACGCCAGTTTGTAACTGGTTGCTTTAGGAAGTTGGTTGGTTACCTTTTTTTGTTTAATCGTAAATCTGTTTCTTTTTCCATTTTGCATTTTCTTCGTCAAAGTGTTTCCATTCTTTGCTTGAAGTATCTGCATTGTTTGTTGTGGTTGTCGTTGCCGGGTTTTCAGTATTAGTGACTTCTGGTGCGGCATCAGCCTTTTCTTGTAGCTTCGCAATGACTGCGTCAAGTTGGGCGATCTGTTTATCAAAGCCGTGACTGGCATTTTCTGCAGCCAAGGCTTTGCGAGCCAGCCCGTAATGGTGAATAGCCAGGCGCGTTTTGCCCACTTGCTGAGCTTGTCGAGCATTAAAAGCATGACCATCAACAGATATCTGCAGTACCAAGCGATTGATTTGGTCGGTATAGGCATCGGTTTGCACTTGATTGATCAATTGCATTGCTGATTGTTGCAGCACAAATTTGTATAGCTCTTGTAATAAATGATGCGCTTCTTTGATTTGTTGGGGATTGTCCAGGCGGACTCTCCCTTGCGTAGATTGATTGTCTTTTTGGGCTGCGAGCAAATTACTATAAAGGCTTAACTGTTCTGCGTGAGTTGGGTCCTTGGGTTCCAGGCGCGACAACTGTTCGCAGCAGTCGATCATGGCGCGATAAAGTAAACCGGTCAGGTCATTCGATAAAAATCCGGCAGGGAATCCGGTAGCAAGATCGCGAAAGGTATTTCTTCTGGCGCGAAGCGCAGTAATAAGTCGCTGTCGTTGTGCACGGCGCTTTTCAATAGAATGTGACAAGAATAGATATCCAGCCAACAAAATCAGAAGCAGAAATACTGCGGCTATTACATAAGCTGACATGATGTTTTTAAAACCTTATTGGTTAAATGTTGGGCATAGAGTTACAGATAAGTATAGCATTGAAAAAACTGGCGCAAGAATTTGCGTTTTGGGCGGCCTATATAACCGCTAAGTGCTTGTTTCCACTCTGATAAAAAAAGAAGTAAAAGTGTTGACACGAACGGGGGCGATCCCTAGAATGCGCCCCACTTCTGACGCAGACACTTGTTGAAAAACGGTTAATGCCCAGATGGTCCGGGTCCCCTTCGTCTAGTGGCCTAGGACACCGCCCTTTCACGGCGGTAACAGGGGTTCGAGTCCCCTAGGGGACGCCACATTTAGCGGGAATAGCTCAGTTGGTAGAGCATAACCTTGCCAAGGTTAGGGTCGCGAGTTCGAGTCTCGTTTCCCGCTCCAACTTCTCTCTCAAAGAGAGGTTAAAGCAGTAAGCAATACGTTTTAATCTGTTAGTGAAGTACGTTTTATTGTTGTCATCTAGACAGCTTTCAAAATGTCCCCTTCGTCTA
>DLHT01000009.1:0-16815 GCA_002483365.1 Cellvibrio sp. UBA7661 | reverse complement strand
CACCGCCCTTTCACGGCGGTAACAGGGGTTCGAGTCCCCTAGGGGACGCCACATTTAGCGGGAATAGCTCAGTTGGTAGAGCATAACCTTGCCAAGGTTAGGGTCGCGAGTTCGAGTCTCGTTTCCCGCTCCAATCTCACATAATACGTTTTGTATTGCCATTTTTTAATTTGTATTCTCAATTTTTGCCCCCCTTTGTTTAGGTTAGGCAAGCTAGTCCTTGTCCTATTTCATGCACTAGTGCATTCCCATCAGTTTTGCTCGCGCTTCTTTGTAACTAAAAGAGATGTTTTGTGCTTTTGCGGCTTCCCGCTGCTCATCCAACTGTTGGAAAATAGTGATTTCATTATCGGGCATAAAGTGCAAGCAGTCTCCACCAAAAAACCACAGCAAATCGCGATAAAGTAGCGGCATAAGATGCGGGTAGCTGCTGACAATGCGACACAGAAGCATTTGTCCATATTCCAAAAAATTCTGATCTTGATGTTGTTGCTGTAATTGCGTTAATGCCGCGAGAAATTCTGCATCATCTTCGCTGCGGTACTCGTTATTAAATGGGGGGAGTTGTTCAAGTTGCCTACAAAACGCGCTAAGTAGTTCCAGGTGGTATATGTAATACTCTTGCTCGTAATTAGTGGGTTCAAAACTTGAAATTGACATAATGTGCCCTGATTTGGTGGTAAGTTTTCAGTCTTCATCTATTTCTGCGAGGGGTTATGACTCCAGCTCTTTCACTTAAAGACTTGCGTAAAGTTTACAACGAAAAGTTCGAAGCCCTAAAAGGTATTTCATTGGATGTGATGCCGGGTGATTTTTTTGCTGTTCTCGGCCCTAATGGGGCTGGCAAATCAACCACAATTGGCATTATTAGTTCTCTGGTGCGCAAAACGTCCGGAACTGTCGAGGTATTTGGTAAAAATATCGATACTGACTTTTCAGCAGCCAAAAAGCATTTAGGTGTAGTTCCACAAGAATTTAACTTTAGTATGTTTGAAAAGGTGGAGGACATCGTAATGCAACAGGCTGGTTATTACGGTCTGTCTCGCAGTCAGGCATTGATGCAAACAGAAAAATATTTAAAGCAGTTGAGCTTGTGGGATAAGCGCCACACTCCTGCTCGTATGCTGTCAGGTGGTATGAAGCGGCGTTTGATGATTGCGCGCGCGTTGGTTCATGAGCCGCAATTATTAATTCTTGATGAGCCGACGGCAGGTGTTGATATTGAGTTGCGCCGTTCTATGTGGGATTTTTTGCGCGAAATTAATGCAGCTGGAACCACTATTATTTTAACAACCCACTATCTTGAAGAAGCGGAAAGCCTCTGCCGTAATGTTGCGATTATTGATCGTGGAACTCTTGTGCAAAACACCAGCATTAAAAATTTGTTGCAGCAGCTGAACAAAGAAACTTTTATTTTTGATATGAAGGGTAGCCTGCAATCCTTTCCGCATTTGAATGGATATCAAATTACACCGATTGATAGCCATTCCTTTGAGCTGGAAGTTGAAAAAGGACAATCATTAAATGCAGTGTTTTCCCAATTGACTGAACAGCAGATCGAGATTGTGAGTATGCGTAACAAGGCCAACCGGCTTGAAGAGATGTTTGTGGCTATGGTGGGTGCTAATAAAAATGAGGTGCAATCATGACCGTCAGTGAGCAGTGGATTGCATTCCTAACTATTTTGCGTAAAGAGATAAAGCGTTTTACTCGTATTTGGATTCAAACGTTATTGCCGCCGGCAATTACGATGATTTTGTATTTTGTTATTTTCGGTAAGTTAATCGGCAATCGTATAGGGGAGATGGGAGGATTTAGCTACATAGAGTTTGTTGCTCCCGGGTTGATCATGATGGCAGTGATCACCAATGCTTACGCCAATGTATCGTCTTCATTTTTTAGTGCAAAGTTTCAGCGCAGTATTGAAGAGTTGCTGGTATCGCCTACGCCCAATTATATTATTTTACTGGGCTATGTAATGGGTGGTGTTGCACGCGGTATGGCGGTTGGATTGATTGTAACTGGCATGTCGTTATTTTTTACTAACCTGCATATTTATCATTGGTTTACTACATTATTTATTGTGTTTATGACTTCCGTATTGTTTTCTCTTGCCGGATTTATTAATGCAATATATGCAAATACATTTGACGATGTTTCAATTATCCCTACTTTTATATTGACTCCGTTAACGTATTTCGGTGGTGTTTTTTATTCGATCAATTTGTTGCCGGAGTTTTGGCAGCAAGTATCGATACTTAATCCAATTTTGCATATGGTCAATGCGTTTCGTTATGGTATGTTGGGTATTAGTGATGTGCATATCAGTATGGCGCTGATTGGCCTGACATTGTTTGTTGTAATCCTTTTTGCTATCGCTATGCACCTTCTAAAAACAGGTAAGCGGTTGCGTGCTTGATATCGGTAATCCATATGAGCCATAACCCTCTTGGGCAGCAGACAGAATACGTTTCTGAATACGCCCCCCAATTACTGTTTCCAATTGCGAGAACTGAATCGCGTAAGCACTTGTTTATCGCTGATGTTTTGCCATTTTATGGCGTCGATATTTGGACAGGGTATGAGCTGTCCTGGTTGAATCTTTCCGGTAAGCCTCAAGTAGCTGTTGCTGAGTTCAGGATTCCATGTGATAGCGAATACATTATCGAATCCAAATCATTCAAGTTATATTTAAATTCCTTGAATCAAAGTTGCTTTGAAAGTGAGAAAGATGTTCAGGGAGTGCTTGAGCGGGATTTGTCTGCAGTAGCTAAGGCTGCTGTCAAGGTGCAATTATTCCCCGTCACGCATAGGCATAAAGACGGCAATTATTTGGAGTCTATTGCTCGGCCGACAGCCATTGAGTTGGATGCGTTAGATGTTTCTGTTGATACTTATCATCCTTCGCCTGAGTTATTAAAAACCGGATCAGCATTTGTCGAAGAGATGTTAGTCAGTCATTTATTGAAAACTAATTGTCCGGTAACCGGACAGCCTGACTGGGCAAGTGTTTTTATCGCCTACAAGGGAAATCAAATACTGCATGATAATTTGCTTCGCTATATTATTTCTTTCAGAGAGCATCAGGATTTTCATGAGCATTGCGTAGAGCGGATTTTTTGCGATATTTTGCGTGAGTGCAAACCTCAAGCGTTAAGTGTTTATGCGCGTTATACCCGGCGTGGTGGATTGGATATCAATCCATTTCGTTCATCGAGTGAGAGTGAAAAGCCTTTCGATATAAGATTGATTAGGCAATAAGAAAATAATAAATCGGTGTAAGCGATAAAGTGATTATTGAATGAGTTACAGTTAAATAATCACTTTATCTTTCAAGCGGGCTGCCGCTTTTTCCAGTGATTCAATCACTTTTTGTTTGTCATAATTACGTACTTTTTCCATATCCAAATACATGGAAAAGCCTTCGGCGCGATCTTCAAAGTAGCTTTGGTTTTTGCCCATCTCTTTGCGCAAATCAGCAACTTGATAAACTTTGACTGGCATTGAAAAACCTTTAACCTGGATTTCGCCTTTGTCCCTACACATTACGGTGTCTTTCACCAATGACCAGGTTTCATGAGAAATCAGAATTTCATCTGGCTCTGCTGCAGATTCAAGGCGGCTAGCTAGATTGACTTGTGTGCCTAGCACTGTGTAATCGAGGTGATTGGATGTGCCGAAAGTGCCTACGGTACAGTAACCGGTGTTAATACCCATGCGAACCTGTAATAGTTTTTTGATTCCTTGGTTAAACCATTCTTGTTGCATGGATTTGATGCGTTTTTTCATGGCGATCGCCATAGCAACACAGCGCGTTGCATCATCCTTTACGCCTTTACTTGCGCTATCACCAAAAAGAACCATGATTCCATCACCCATGAATTTGTCGATGGTGCCGCCGTAATGGGCAACAATTTTCGACATCTCTGTCAGGTAATGATTGAGTAATTCCGTTAATGCTTCAGCTTCAATTTCTTCGGAAAGTTGACTGAAGTCTTTAATGTCTGAAAAAAATACACTGATACGTTTACGTTCTGCTTGCAGGTTTTTATCGTCACCGCGATTAATTGCTTGCCAGACGGTGGGCGGTAGATAGCGCGATAGTTTGTACGCACGGATTTTATGCCACTTCTGTTCATTCTCGAGCTGTTTTTGGCTGAGCATCAATTTGTGAAAGCGCTGATGCATGTAAATCGCGTAAACCAAAAAATAAGTCGCCACACCGATCAAGCTTGCGGCACTTATCTGGATGCTGCTGGAAAGCACAAGTTGCGGTTTGTGTATGATCAAACTCAAAAGTACACCTACAGCAAATGCACTATTATCCTCCATCAGCTTGCGTGTGCCGCCACTGATTAATGCGTTGAATTGGATCATCGTCAAAAACATTATGCAGGGTAAAATACTGAAATCGGTCAGGCTTAGCACAATGCCAATAAGAGCAGCGTCTACGTGAGATAACCAGCGATTGATGCGGCTCATCAATTCCGGGATTTGCTTGCGGGTGAAATAATAAGTGGTGTAAGCGTAAATCAATAAAAAGACAATAACACCCATGTGAGTGATGCTGGGGTTGTCCCAATCGATAAAGGAAGCAAGGGTGCCGGATGCGGCAAAACAAATAAGTGCGCGAAAATAATACTGTTGTATCGGTGATTCAGTTTGCAGTGGCTGACTTTCAGTCTTACTGTTCATTGGACTAAAACCCTGTTGTTATCAGTCAGTAAGTCAATCCCTGCAATGATGTTGCTGCTTGCCCCCAAGCCAGTGAATTAAACGGGTTTTTGGTGAAAATGTCCACTTGTTGGTGACTTGCCATCTCTTTTTTCTACTGCTTATTATTTAAATTTCAATTCAAGGTATTTTTCTTCCAATTCGGTATATTGCTTGCGTAGTTCCGCAAATTCATCTTGAATTTTTTGGATACTTGCCGGATTGCTCTCGATGGTTTCGGATTTTTGTTCAAGGTCGTTTTTTAGCTGATCATTTTCTTTCTCAAGGTCTTCCAGGTTGCCTAGAAGCTCTTTGCTTTCTTGGGTAAAGCTCTGCAGGGTTTCTTTGATACGTTGATTTTCTTCTTCCAGCAGGTGGTCTTTACCTAATAATTTTGCTTGCTCTGCTATTTGTTCGTGAGCCTTGTTTAATTCTTCCTCTAACAGTTGGACGCAGGTGTCGGATTCCTGCACAAAACGTATTTGCCGCTGTAACTGATGTTCGAGGTCTTTGATGACTTGTTCTTTTTCTTCTGCGCTTTCTGCTGTTTCCAATTGGCGTTGTAGATTGCTGATGATGCGATATTGATCTGCCGCAACATTGCGCAGTTTCATAATTTCTTCAGCTGCACGGGGATCCTGACGGATGATATTGATAGTCTTGTTTTCTACCGGCTGGCCAGTGAGTGCCGAATTAGTGGACTGTATATAATGAGTGATATCATTGTAACTACTGCTGTATTTTCCTAGTAATAGCTCATATTGCTCGCGATCTGCAACGCTATCGGCCATAGCGTACAGCTCATTATAATAACCTTGGGCATTGGCTTGTGCTTCATTCCAGCGTTTCTCAAGATCAAAAAATAACTTTTTGAATTTTTCCAGATTTTCTACCCGTTTTTTATACATCTCCAACTCTTCGTTATTCTCACTTGTGGATGTATCTGCGGGTTCAGCTATTGTTGGCAATAGTGGTTCGAGTGCCTCCCGAAAAATGTTCCAATAACCTTCGCTACCTTGTACCTCGGTGGTGCCTAATTCTTCTGCACGCAGGAAGGCATAGCGCAATGCGACAATACGCTGGTTAACGGGTTGATCTGATGGTTGGAAGTTGGCGATTTCCTGTCGGGGGGCAATTAGTGCAAAACGATCCTGGGTTATTTCCAGTTGTTCATAAATCTGTTGTTTATAGGTTTTTGCTGGTGTACTAGCGGGAGCACCTGATGCGTTGATTGTATTTATCAGCTCACGCAGCTTGTCTTGCTGCCGACGAATCAGTTTTTTTTGTTTGAATGCATATATCACCAAAAAGAATGCGGCAATCAATAGTGCTACGTAAATTTCAATAGCGATAATCAGAATGATAAGAGGGACTTGCATACAATTAGTGGCCGTCGGCGGTTATTAATAGGGCGATCTTGGCAGTCATCCTGCGGTATCCTTTTTGGCAATCGCTAATTTGGTTATCTTCCAGAAAGTATGGTACAGAATTGGCCAATGTTCGACCTGGTTATAACATCTACTTTTGACCGGGCTTTAAAAGAGCGGTAACCGTCTCTGAATAATAATTGAGGAATAAAGTTTTATGGATGCAATTACAGCATTACACCAACGGGTCTCCAGCCCCCGACTGACCGCACCTGCACCATCAGAGGAGCAGTTGAATGTGCTATTCAGGGCTGCCGGGCGAGCTGCTGATCATGGCAATTTGCGCCCTTGGCGTTTTCTCGTCATTGAGGGGGAGGGCCTGATGCGGTTGGGAGATGTATTTGTGAAGGCGGCCACTGCAAAAAATCCTGCCATCACCCAAATAGAAATAGAGCGCTGTATGTCGATGCCGCAGCGTGCCCCAATGATTATCCTTGTTATTGCTAAATGTCAGTCCAATCCCAAGGTTCCTGCAATAGAACAAATTATTGCTGCAGGGGCTGCAACGCAAAACTTGCTCAATGCGGCGTTTGCCTTGGGAATTGGTGCGGTGTGGCGTACTGGTGATATGGCTTATGATCCAATAGTGAAACAAGAAGTAGGTTTGGCGGAGGGTGAAGAACTCATCGGCTTTATTTACATAGGCACGGCTACAGTTCCACCGCATCAGCCCCGCGAGCAAAATCCACAAGATTTTTTTAGTGCCTGGCCGAAGGAATAAGATTGCGTTTGGAGATGTGCTTGTGTACATTAGCGCGCCTTCGCAGGGGGTAGTCAACATGCCCATTAAGTCTGCGAAATTTTGAAATACGGTGAGGTGTCCGAGTGGCCGAAGGAGCACGCCTGGAAAGTGTGTATACCGCAAGGTATCGAGGGTTCGACTCCCTCTCTCACCGCCATTTTATAGAGAGACATGCGCGCAACGCAGTTGTCAGAACACTGCATGTACAGATTGATCGAATTTTGTAGTTCATTGATTTATAAAGTATTAATTTGATGTTGTTGAAAAAGAAAATCAAATTAATACTTGACTCATAAGGTTCCGATCAATAGAATGCGCGCCTCAACAACGCACTCGTAGCTCAGCTGGATAGAGTACTCGGCTACGAACCGAGCGGTCGGAGGTTCGAATCCTCCCGAGTGCGCCATATAGAAGTACTTAAACCCCTGATTATCTAAAAGATTTTCAGGGGTTTTTGCTTTCTAGGTCTTTAAGTGTCGATAGAGTGTCGAAAAAGTTTTATTCATCGACAGCAGGTCTGAATTTTACTGCCTCCAACAAGTGATCTGGCGATAGGTGTGCATAGCGCATGGTCAGATTAATTGAGCTATGACCAAGTATTCTTTGCAAGGTCAAAATATCACCACCGTTCATCATGAAGTGACTTGCATAAGAGTGCCGGAGGGCATGAGCAGCTTGCCCCCTCGGCAATTTGAAAGAACACTTTTCCAACAGACGGCGAAACGCCGCAATAGATGTCGAAAATAATCTGTAGTCTCCCTTCGCATGGCTACGCAAATCTTGTTCAAGTTTTGGCGTAATTGGGATTGTGCGATTTTTTCCTGATTTGGTATCGGTAAAGGTGAGACGAGCATTACCAATCTGGGAGCAGGTGAGCTTCTCGGCTTCACTCCAGCGGGCACCTGTTTGAAGACAAACACGGATAATCAAATGTAGGCAGGGGTTTTGTGCCTTTTTAGCGATCCCCAATAATTCCTGGCACTGATCAGTTGTTAGGTAAGACAGCTCCCGCTCTTTGATCTTGATAGGCCGAACCTTAAGCAGTGGTGACTGGTAGGTGATTTGTTCTGTTTGCCACAGGTAGCCATAGAGCGCATTTAGGTAGCCCAACTCATTATTAAGCGTTTTGGCCGATACCCCATCATGGGCGCGTATTTGCCGATAGTTCAAATACAGGGCAGGGGTAAGGCTTTTGGCTACTGGGTTGCCGAGGGCAGAACACAGCGCGATCAACGAACGCTTACGACGTTCTGGGTCTGCCAAATGAATTCCGTGGTGCCCGTACCATAACTCAATAAGTTCGGATAATTGCCGTTTATCTATATTGGGTTTGTTCCAAATCTCGCCAGTGGAAACTTTTGCCCTGATCGAGTTTTCAAAACGTAAGGCCTCGGCCTTGGTTTTAAATTTACGGCGATAGCGTTTACCCTTCACCGGCTCTATATCCAGAAACCAACGACCATCATCCAGTTTTTCAATCGCCATTAGATCGCTTTCCCCCATCGAATGTAGCGTTCCTTCAGCAATTTCCTGATGTGATCCTTGAAGTCCATATCTCCCATACCTTTATCGTGATAGAAGTCCTTTATGGTTGGCCAGAAAGGGAGCGTTTGTAATGCTTCAATGGTCTGTTGGGCAGTTAGGCGAGAGCGGGCAGCAAGACTTATTGCGTTACCTAAAAGTAATTCAATGTTTTTGCCACTAAAACCAGTACTGGTTTTGTAATGCCGCTTGTAGTCTGTTTTATCAAGGAGTGATGGAACGGGAACACTTACTAATACATCCTGAATTAGTAACGTCCAAACAGGATGGAAGCGATTAGGTGCGTTTAAAAATTTGAAGCTATCAAAGCCGTATTTCAATAGCCCATCCAAGTGATAAGAAAGTGCGTTATAGCTTTTAAAATAACAAGGGGCATCTGTGCCGTGAATTTTACTACCAGATGCAAACTGCTCTACCACTGAGTGGTGGAAACGAAACTCAATTCTCCATACTGGTTTTTGCGGATCATAATTGTAAGGTGTGACCTCAAAAGGGTCGTCTGTTTTGCGCCAGACGCTTTCCCAAAAATCCAGCTTATCTGTGGATTTAGCTTGTTTGGTTTTATTGTAAATGCAGAGCTGCATGGATGATGGTGAGCCGAACATATAAGTTTCACCACGCCCATAGGTAACTGCGAGATGATCAAAATCCATCGTTTCTATTGTGTCGAACTGGCGAATGGTTCGTGAGCGACAATGCATACGAGCCACAATATCTGCAGGTGGCTCCCAACCTTGAAGATCGATTGCAATGTGAACTGCTGATTGATTGTATTCTTTGCGATCCAGTACAAGGTCAGCAAAGCTATCAATCATCTCTTGTAGTTGTGCAGGCGTATTTTCTTCAATCAGATGCGGGGAAACTTCAATTTTCAAATGGGGACCATTTGAATCGGGTTTAACGTTGAAGTTTTTTATCAATAGAATCAGGCCAAGATCTGCATTTTGCAGTTTAAATTGGTAGCCGGAATCGCGACCAATCCTGCCTGCATGCCAGTCATGGCCGCCAAAAAATACCATGCCAGTTTTTTCAAACAAATCCAGCACACCAGCTTTGATGTAACCCCTATACAACTGACGAACGGTATCTACACCACAACGAAGAATATTTACTTCGGACAGATCACAGAAGCCTTTTCCATCAAAAAACAATCGACCGGATTGATCAGATTGAAAATCATGATTTAAACGTTCGTAATGGGTTGGTTTCAGCATATTCAAATTCTCAAGTTTTAATCGAATTATTTATTGTGGTTCACTGTGGTGTAACGGAGCGTTTAACTACCATTTATAAGACGTGTTACAAGAACGTCTGTGGGGCGCTCACCCGCGCGTCGGCTCGTGCCTCGGCGACGCGCGGGTGAGACTAAAGGCTGTCAGATGATCTTTTGTTAACTTTTGCATAGCTGTTTTCAAGCTCCCAAGGACGGGCAACATACGATTGGCCTTCTTTAATTAAATGAATACCGGAATCACGCTTTTGAATTTCCCAACCCAAATCGACAAGAGAGGCGTAATCATAAGAAGCCAATAGCCGGTTGTAGCTATCCATAATTTCAATACGGAAATACAACTTCTCATCGGTGTATAACAGCGCAGCAAGGCGAAGGCGGCCTTTTCTTGCCTCTTGATCAAATATATCGATACTGGGGCGCTCTTGCGGCTCAGAGCTAACGGAGCTTGATTGGGATGTAGCGACAGATGATTGCTGATGCGCAACAACAGGAGAGGGTTTTAATACCGGTTGGGACGGTTGTACGGCCACTGGTTGGGCTTCTTTCTCTTGCGGCTGGAAGAACGCCACCGTGTTAGAAATACCCCAATAGCCCAACGCAAAAAACGCCACAACAGCGAGTTGCACTTTTTTATTCTTAAGAATATTGGCACGGTCATCTTTGTACACACTTTTATTCTGTGTGCCCTGGGTGTGTGATAGATACAAACCAAAATACTGTTTTTCATAGCGACGAATTCCAGAGCTAACCTCTTTGAATTTTTCAGGGCTGGTTGCTTCCAGACATACCCAGCGATAGGACGAATCCGCACCAACGGCCTGCAATTTATTAAAGGTCAACAGGCGCTGGATGCGGCGACGCCAAATCGGGTGAACGTCGCGGCGATCTTGTCCCATCAGCACAATATCCAAACCTTCATGGCGATGACTGGCAATGTATTTCGACCACTCGGGCGATAAAGGCTGGCGTTTGGTTGGGTGTATATCCTGAATTTCATCAATAACCACTAATGAATCTTTTTTGGTTTTTTCAAGCAAATCCGCTTTAACCAATTCGAGGCGCTTTTCTTCATCGTCGCATTCTGGATGAGCAATACAAATCAATTGCTTTTGCACAATCGGCAAGGGTATACCGGTTAGTTCAGCGAACTTTTTATGATTAATGCCATTGATATTGGTCAGCACATCACGACCTGCTTTTAGCGCTGGGATGATGTGCATCACACATGCCTCGTAACTTTTTCCCGATCCGGGCAAGCCTTCATGGAATACGATCATTACCAGATACCCAAGGTTAAAATGCGACGGAAAAAATAAAACAGATAAGCAGAACCCACGATAGGCAACGCAATATCAACACCCGAATTCACCAGAAAAAACATGATATCGGGATGTATATAATCGGTGATCCTGTAATCCGTGATAAAACTGGGAAGGGGCAATGCTTCAATCGCAGCCAGTATGCCTTTCAGAAAAAGATCAAATAGCTTTTGGGGTATCCACAACAGAATCTCTATAAACCAATCTTTAACCCCGATCAGGAAATCCTTAAACCATTGCAAAATGCTTTCTATCCACTCCATTTTTTGCCCCCATTAATGAAGCGCTATACGCGCAGCTAGCAAAATGGAAACAGCAATAATCACACCTCGAATCAACGGCCAAGGAATATCCGGTGAACACTGCTGATCGATGACAACCTGAAAGGTCATAACAGACACTTGCCATACAGGGCACGACCCCGAGCCTGTGAAAGTAAAAAATGTTTGTAATGCTTCTACGTTTTTTGATTTACCCAATTCGGTTTTAAAGTCAGATAACGAGTTTTCAAAATTTAATGGTTTACCCTCGCCGGTGGTTTCTTCGGGAACATCAAAAAAGCCATTGTCCAATGGGCTTGATGGACAAATGCTGTAGAACTCTTGCAATAATTTTTTGCACTCTTTTGTTTCTTGATCGCACTCGGGTTTTGCAGGGCATGATGAGCTAGTACTGGAACCTGATGAATTGGAATTAGCTGAACCGGACGATTTGGAGTTATTACTGGAAGAGGCTGATCCAGCAGAGCCAGACGCACCACCAGAACACCACCATTGCCCCGATAAATCTTTATATTTATTAGGGCATGGCGAATCTTCACTTACGGGGATCCAGTTGCCATATCCCGCATGAGGTGTCCAACTGGAATTGGAACCGGAAGAAGATCCACTACCGCCACCAGAATTGTTTCCATCGCCATCACCACCGCCTCCTCCACCGCCGGAATTATTTCCATCATCACCATCATCACCGCCACCGGATGGCGTTGAAGAAGGCGCAGATGTTGGTGTGCTTGTGGGTGTACTGGTTGGCGTGCTTGTGGGTGTGCTACTGGGTGTACTTGAGGCGGTAGAAGAATCGCTACAAGTACCATCCGGATTCTGGCCATTAACACATACGGGACACTGACCGTTAACCGGTGGATAACCAGAGGGGCAATTAGAAGATACAGAAGATGATGAGCTTTCAGAGCCTGGACACACCATTTGACCGGTAACTGGATCAAGAACTTTTGCTTGACCATCGGGACAATCTTCAGGAGCGGTAGGCTCATCAGGAATACATTCGCCCTTCTTAACGCCAAGTACTTCAGTAACATTAAACTTCTGCCCCTGAGGGCATGAACAGTTAGACATTACTACACAGGCGTAATATTTGTGATTGGCAGGACAACCCAACTGGCCTTTATCAAGCAAAAATTTATCAGGTCCTTGAGCTTGGCACCATGAAGCATTGGGGCCTAGTGATTGAGCATCGAGACAACCGATGTTATACGGATTTGAACAGTTTGGAACAGCTTGAGCAAAGACAACATAACTATGCAAACTGAAAACTAAAAAAAATAGTAAATATAAATAACGCATGGGATGCACACCTATTGAGAAGTGGAAAAACCTTGTATGCACGCGAAGGAAGTAACTAGTCCGATCAAGAATGAAAAAGCGAGAATGAGCATTGTGTGCACCTCAATGAAAAAACCCCCTTTCGGGGGCTTGTTTTGCTGTTAACGGAACCAGCCGATGACTTTGTTGTAACCCCACTTTGCAACGCCCGGCAGAATTTTTACTGCTGCAATTGCAGAGATGGCGGCAACAATTGTGGTTGCATCGATTGCTGATGTAATGGCTGAAAAGTCCATTGATAACACCTCATTGAGTTAGCCACGCTTGACAAAATTAATCACCGTTTGGAATGCCCACGCGGTGAGATAGGCGATCATGGGCGTAGCAAAACCAGCCATGAACGCCGCTTGAATTTCCACTTCGGGTGGCGTTGCGAAAATGGATTCAAGCAATGCTTGAAAATTGGTAGAGACCCATTCACCGGAGCAAATTGGTTGCCCTTGGGCGTTAGTGCTGATTTGTCCGGTGCATTCGAGCATCTTCAAAAAACCGAAAAATTAAACAGCTGGTTTATTTGCTGGTGAGCCGGTTTGGTTCAGCATTTTTTGCGGCACCACGCCAATTACATGAGGTTGGCTTTTGCCACCTGATGCTTGTTTTAAAATCATGAACAAGGTTTTTTGTGCTGGTTGGCCGTAGCGAACGTCGCTGAGTTGGTCGAACACCGCTGGGTCAGCGGGAATTTTGCGGATGCTAAAACCGTGGCAGTCTTTTTCACGATCTGGTTCGGGTTGAGCGCCGACGAAAACAAAACAGTAAGGTTTGCCTTCGACTAGCATTCTTGTCACACCGAGTACGGTGGTTGGATATTCGAATTGCATAGTGATTACCTTTGATTAATAAAACATTTAATGGTTGGTCGAGCGGGTTAAAAAGTCGGAGATCATCGCTTCAGTCATCTATAGGGCTAAAGCCCTATGACCGAGATAACGCTTGTGCGCGGTCACAGGCTCCCTTCACAAGCTAACTCGGCGCGTGTGCGCGTGACTTTGGTAAGTCTGCGCGGACGGCGAGAGTGTTTTGGGTTGATCAGGGAGGCCGTTGAATTTGCTGTAGCCGTTGTTCAGAACATCGAGCAAGTAGGTGTTGAGTGCCGATAGTTTTTCGAGTGATTGCGCATCACAGGTGACAACAAAACTGATGCGGCCATCAAATAAATCGTGGTTTGCACCGTGTGGGATTACTGAAATAGCAATCAGGCCGGTGCGGGAATCAAAGTGCGTTGTGGTGCAAGCAATTAATGACGAACCGATTGCAAAGCTACATTGCAAACAGGCAAAAATCAGCGATTCGATTTGAAGGCTTAATTGCTTTTGTTTGATGTCGAAAAAATCATTCATTTTCAGAACTCCAGTAGAGCGGCATCTGTGGCCGATAACGAAAACAACTGACTGTTAAATGAAAAAATGTAAAAACCGTTTTTGATGAACTTGAATGCAACACGTAAACCGGTAGTGGCAACTTTTAAACGCGTGCCAGTTTTTAAGCGGGCTAGGGCAGACAGGCCAACGGGAATGCGCTTGATGAATAGATCAAGCTGAAAGGGGCATACAGTGCGAACGCGACGGAGGGATTGGCGGGCAGTACGGGCTGCTTTAATTACCAATTCAATGTGCTTGCCGAAAAAGTCACACTGGATCATGTGATCAGCCCTCTTTTTCCAGCAATTGTTTGCGGAGTAATTCGACATTCACCATGACGTGTTTGCCGATGCGGAAAGTAGGTAAGTAACCGCGATCCATCCAACCACGAACAATACCGGGCTCGATTTGAATCCAATCGGCGAACTTTGCCCAAGGGAGTAAGGGCGGGGCACCAGCTAACGAGGTGTTACTTAACTCTTCAAATTCCGCAGTCATTCGCTTTGTTCCACTTTATTTATTAAACTCACCTGTTCTAGGCGCAATGCGCCGCTTAAAAGTGCATGTAATAAAATACATGCAATAAAATACATTTGCATTCAAGCATATATTTTCTGCTTGTGCAATATTTTGCATGTAAAAAAATACATATGTGAATTGAGAGATGGAAGACGTAATCAAGCGAGTAAAAGAAATCTGCGAAACTGAAGGGTTAAACAGAGAAGAGTTGGCCGCTCGGACGGGAATGACGTATTCGCGCTGGCATAACTTAATGAACGGTCGTGGCACGATCAAAAGTGAAGAGATAAAAGCTACCGGCTTAGCATTTAAAGACTATGCATATTGGTTGGCTTATGGTGAGGAATTGCCAGAGGCAGGGCAAATTAGCCCAATGACTAAAGCGGCGCAGAGTGAATTAGGAACACAACGGAAGGCTTGATACTAGCAAGCAAGGTTGCCAAGAGATGGCGGAGGGGAAAATGAAAATAAACAGAATGGAATTAATTACCCTAGTAATAGCGGCAGTGTTAGCCAGCGTCTGTTTAGCGGAAGACGAAAAAGAAAAATCAAAAGTAAATAATGATGCTATCCCTCCGATAATTTCCCCTGATGATCCTGATATGTCGTTATCAGCAAATGATCACATTAGGATTTTGAATGCCAAAAAAGCGGATCACATAACTAGCGGAATGCAAATTGGTGGAAAACCAATGGTGAGTAATTCTGAGCAAAGAACACGCGAAAGAATTCACTGCCAAAAAATAGATGCCAATCCACGGCAAACAATCCCCCTAAAAGAATGCATAAAATCCAATGGCGTTATTGATAATGACGTCAATGAATGTATGAACGGCAGAAAGAAAAAGACTTGGTGATTTTAATTGACAATTTGTTTATAAATTAAAAAGGTTAATTAATGAAAAATATAATGAAGGGATTTTATAATCCTACTGATAAAGAATTGGATCTTGCATGGAATAGCGAAAACACTTTATTTATTTTCGATACAAATACACTGCTTAATCTATATGGATATGCGGAGAAAACTAGAGATGACTTTTTTTCAGTTGTTGAAAAAATTCAAGATAGGATATGGATTCCATATCATGTTGCTCTTGAGTATCAGAGGAGAAGAATTGATGTAATTAAAGAAGAAAAAAATGTATTTGAAAAAATAAAAAATAACATAAACAAAATAGAGTCTGTTTTCTCAAAAGATTTTACTCAGCTAGAATTGGAAAAAAGAATTCCAGCTCTGGCGGAGAGTACGGTCACCCTTAAAACAGAAATAAAAAAGTTAATTGATCAATATCAAAAAAATGTAGATAAACTGAATCGAAGGCAATTAAATGTAAACGGTGTCGATTCGATAAGAAATCGGCTTGATCTATTTTTTGATGGAAAGGTGGGGGATAAGCCTGAAGGCCAGAAATGGCTTGATGACATTTATAACGAAGGGGTGGGGCGATATTCTAAAAAAATTCCTCCGGGCTATAAAGATTCTTCAAAGAAACAAGGTGATGATTCAGAGTTTATGCACGCAGGTCTAAGATACGAACGTCAATTTGGTGATCTTATAATCTGGAGGCAGATGCTGGATTACGTATGCAAGGAAACAATAAAGTCCGTAATATTTATCACTGATGATTCAAAAGAAGATTGGTGGCAAATAGAACAATCAAGCGGGGAAAAGATAATAGGCCCGAGAACAGAGTTGGCCGAAGAAATAAAAAGTAACGCACTAATAGATTTATTCATGATGTACAAAACATCTGATTTTTTAACCGCAGCTAGCAAAGCTCTTGAAGTGAAAATAGATAAGGAGTCAGTCGAAGATGCAAATAACATGTTTGAATCAGCAAGGTCTGATCGAGAAAAAATTCAAGAATCTTTAAACTATGCGAATTTTAATGATATGCGAAGTAAATATGCAAAAATGAAAAAAAGTGATGCGTTTATAAGAGCTAACGCGGAGCTTGATCATTTGCTAGATGCAAAAAAAATAATTAAAAAGTTAGGCTTACAGTCGGATTTTTCTGATCAAAATTTAATAAAAAATAGAATGTTAGAGGAATATAATATTGCTCCGAGCAAAATGGATAAATTTTTAAAGCAAGGAAATTTTTCGAAAAAGTATGAGAAAAGTAGAGATACGATTGAATCGTATATCGAGGATTTAAAAAATTCCGAAAAAGATAGAATACGCCAACATTTTATTGATGCAATGACTGACAGAAAAAATATTGATGGTTCAATGGATTCATTTTTAAAGTCAAGCGCGATAGAAGAAATAGAAAAAAGAGATAGAGATATAGAGCAAGCTATTAAAATGATCCCCTCCGCGAATATCGGAC
>DLHT01000007.1 GCA_002483365.1 Cellvibrio sp. UBA7661 | reverse complement strand
TTGCAGTTATTACTTGAATCCGCGCGTCATTAAAATATAAATTTGCAAGGAAATTATTATGAACCTAACCGCCAGCGGTGTTGCATTACGTTTTTTGTTCGCGCTTTTATTGGTACTACTCAGCTACAACCCCAGTGGTTATTCTTTTTTTCACTGGGTTTATAACAGCATCCATCACATTACGCCCTATATTGTGATTGCTGGTTTAATCCTGCTCATTGGCTGGGGTATTTATATCAAAGCAACGCTCAACTCTCTTGGCATTGTCGGCATTATTGTATTGGCTGCGCTATTCGCGAGCTTGGTGTGGCTATTTATTTACTGGGGCTTTTTAAGCGTTTCTGATATTTCAGCCATGGCTTGGGTGATTGAAATTTTACTCGCCGCCCTGCTTGCTGTTGGTATGTGTTGGTCGCACTTCACTCGCCGTATGAGTGGGCAAGTGGATGTGGATGAGATTGAAGAGCGCTAATAATGAAAGGGGATTAGCCAATGCATTGGCTAATCCTCCCTCTCAAATTGTTTTACTACTGCTGATAAAAAATAATTATTTGGCACTAGTCATATCCCGCTCCAATCCACTCGGGCCTGCAGGCTTTTTATTTTTCCACACCCACATTAATCCACGCACATAGCCATCACCTTTTACCGTGGTGTGATCAAGCCCTTGCATTGCATAATTTTGCAATTCGAATCCTTGGTATTTACGTGCTGCCAACTGCTGCTGAAAGTTGATGATTGGATCGCGAAAGGCTGGGTACTCTGTACTGCCATAAGATATAAACATACGACCATTAAGCGATTTATGTGTTTTGGCGTAGTTGTTATCCAACTTAACCAGCGCTTGCTTGTCCCACTCCACCGCAGGACTTAACGCGATAAAACCGCTAAAAAAATCAGGCGCTTGATAGGCAGCGCTAATGGCAAACAATCCGCCCAATGAATTACCGGCAATCACCCGGTCAGTTTTTTCACCGCGGTATTGTTTTTCAATAAGGGGCGCAACCTCATGCTGGATAAATTTTAAAAATAAATCCGCCCTGCCCGATCCTTCATCGACAGCAGTAAAGGTGTAATCCATACGCCTTTCTTTGCCATAATCAGCTGATGAAGGATAGGATAAACCCACCATAATAAATTCGGGCACCAGATTGTCGTAAATCAAGTTGCCATAAGTGGATACCAGCAGCGGGGTATCCCAATAGGCATCCAGATAATAAAGCACCGGGTATTTTTTATCGGGATTGGTGTTGTAACTAGAGGGATAAACTACCACCAGTTCATGTGCGCGCCCGGTGTGTTTTGAGCTGATGAGAATAATTTCGGTGTTGTTCAAAACAAAATGTTTAACGCTCTGCTGGGCGCAAACAAAATGTGCGGTTACAACGAAAACCAACAATAAAAAAATCTTGGCACTGCGCATAGTGTTACTCCCAACAGATAATTATCACAACAGAAAACCGTCTCAATTGATTGAAAAATACTGCTAACGCTTGTTATGTAGTTCCCAATTTTCCAGCTTTTTCTTGTCGCTTTTGCGCAACAACACATAGGTTGCGCCCACCCAGCCGTGACGCTTTTGCGCCGAGTGAAAGGCCATAACTTCATCTAATTGTGGCAGCCAG
The DNA here is from genome assembly GCA_002483365.1 of Cellvibrio sp. UBA7661. Taxonomy (GTDB): domain Bacteria; phylum Pseudomonadota; class Gammaproteobacteria; order Pseudomonadales; family Cellvibrionaceae; genus Cellvibrio. The sequence continues at coordinate 78,935 of DLHT01000007.1, read as the reverse complement.
TGGGCAACACAGCTTTTTAATTGCGCCGGTTGGTCGCGACCTTCGCCTTTGCCGTGGGTGATAAGTGCACAGCGGATGTCGTTGGTCATGCAGTCTTTTATAAACTGAAAAACGGCGCTGCGCGCTTGTTCAACGGTCATGTTATGCAAATCCAGGCGCGCATCAATTTGGTATTTGCCCATACGCAAACTGCGGTACACACCGTGTTGCACACCATCGCGTTTGAATTCAATCACCGCGAGTGGGTCAAGCGGTTCTATGTATTCGCCGGAGAGGAAATTTTTATCTTTAGCGAGTTCCGCGGTTGCCGCTTTGCGGCGGGTTTCGATACTGGTTTTATCCTGATGCGTGGGTGCGAGCACCACTTTTTCTTCCACTTTGATGGGTTTAACGCCCTTCATTTGGGAGAGGAAAAAATCGACATCTGAGGGATTGTTGGTAGACATAAGCGGACATCTGGACAGCAGTAAGTGAGTTGAAATTGTAAAACAAAAAGCCGCCCTTGTGAGGCGGCCTTTGTTGTACGCATCCCGGATCAATCAGGATGAATTCTGTTGCACTGAAAATTACTTATTGGCGCCCTTATTTATTGGCACGATTGGCAATCAGCTCATTTACCACGGCTGGATCCGCCAGGGTTGAGGTATCGCCCAGCGAATCCAATTCATTGGCAGCGATTTTGCGCAGAATGCGGCGCATGATTTTGCCGGAGCGGGTTTTGGGTAAACCCGGTGCCCACTGGATAATATCCGGGCGGGCGATGGCGCCAATCTCTTTTACCACCAAGGCCAGCAATTCTTTTTTCAGTTCATCGCTGGGCTGCTCGCCAGCCATCAGGGTCACATAGGCATAGATGCCTTGGCCTTTGATGTCGTGTGGGTAGCCAACCACAGCGGCTTCGGCAACCTTATCGTGCAAGACCAAGGCGCTTTCCACCTCTGCGGTGCCCATGCGGTGGCCGGAGACGTTTAATACATCGTCCACGCGGCCGGTAATCCAGTAGTAGCCATCGGCATCGCGGCGCGCGCCGTCACCGGTGAAGTAGTAGCCGGGATAGGTGCTGTAGTAGGTGTCGATGCAGCGCTGGTGATCGCCATATACCGTGCGAATCTGGCTAGGCCATGCCGCTTTAATACAGAGGTTGCCCTCACCGGCACCGATGATTTCTTTACCTTCCGGATCAAGCAACACTGGCTGAACACCAAAGAATGGCACGGTAGCGGAACCGGGCTTGAGGTCGATTGCTCCAGGCAATGGCGTAAGCATGTGCGCACCGGTTTCGGTTTGCCACCAGGTATCCATAATAGGGCAGCGACTATCGCCCACTACGCGGTAGTACCACTCCCAGGCTTCGGGGTTAATCGGCTCGCCCACGCTGCCGAGGATTTTTAAACTGGCGCGCGAGGTTTTGGTGACGTAATCATTGCCTGCACCCATGAGTGCACGAATCGCGGTCGGGGCGGTGTAGAAGCTGTTTACGCCGTGTTTGTCGATCACTTGCCAGCAGCGCGAGGCATCGGGATAGGTGGGCACACCTTCAAACATCAAGGTAGTCGCGCCATTGGTGAGCGGGCCGTAGACGATATAGCTGTGGCCCGTGACCCAACCTACGTCGGCGGTACACCAATAAACATCGCCCTCTTGATAATCGAACACATATTTGTGAGTCATGGCCGCTTGCAACAGGTAGCCGCCGGTGGTGTGCAATACGCCTTTAGGTTTACCGGTGGAGCCGGAGGTATAAAGAATAAACAGCGGATCTTCCGCGTCCATCACCTCTGGCTCGCACTCATTAGCTTGGCGCTCCACCAAATCTTCGTACCAGAAATCGCGTTTTTCATCCCAGGCGATATCACCGCCAGTGCGTTTCACCACGATACAAGTGTGCACGCCGGGGCACTGCGCCAAGGCGACATCGGCATTCTTTTTCAGCGGGACACGTTTGCCGCCACGCAGGCCTTCATCGGCGGTAATCACCACCTGACACTCGGCATCCTGAATACGGTCTTTCAAGGCTTCGGGGGAGAATCCACCAAATACGATGGAATGGATCGCACCAATACGCGTACAAGCGAGCATGGCGTAGGCAGCTTCGGGGATCATCGGCATGTAAATGCAGACGCGATCGCCCTTCTTAACACCGCGCTCGCGCAAGGCGTTAGCCAAGCGACAAACCTGATCATGCAGTTCCTGATAGGTAATAAATTGGTCTTCGGAAGGGTCATCACCCTCCCAAATAATGGCGGTCTGTTTGGCGCGCGTGGGCAGGTGGCGGTCGATACAGTTCACGCTCACATTTAACTTGCCGCCTACAAACCAGGCCACTTCACCTTTTTTAAGATCGCTCTTGGTCACTTGCGACCAGGGTTGCTGCCAGGTCAAAAACGCCTTGGCCTGCTCAGCCCAGAAGGTATCTGGCGAATTGACAGATTGCTCGTACATTTCCTTATAGCGCGCCAGATTGATTGCCGCCTTGGATTTAAAATTTTCAGGAACCGGATACAAGTGAACGTCTGACATGCTTATCTCTCTTTGCCTTTATCTTGTTATTACATCAGGAGGGCAGTAACGGATGAAAACTGCGACAGTCTAAATCCGCACTTTCGATAATGACCAAGCTTAGCAGGGTTGAGACTAAAATCTCAATGACAACGTTGTCCAATACAGTGCAAAAAACATAAAATCGCACCGGGATGAGGCGTAAAGCCCCAATGCCTCATTTGTTACGGCTTTCTAGTGCCGGGGCCTTCGCGATCTAACCGCTCCAGCTCTTTTGCATAAGCTTCCATATCTTCCCAATCAAACGCCGTACCAGCGTTGATGTGATCCGGTTTCAACGCCCGCTGCTTGGCATTCTCTTGCAGCGTATGTTCTTTTTCCGGCTCGCCATCAGCCTGTTGCAATCCTTCAAAACGCTTGAGGATATCGTCTGGTTTTGTGGACATAATCGCCTCTTTGTAAAATCCAGCACCAAAAAAAAGGCCGCTAAGCGACCTTTTCTTTATACGTAAGCAATCGCCAATCAGGCTACTTGCATGGGAATCGTATTGGAGGTGCGATTCACTGTATTGTCTTCGTTGAGGTATACCAACTTCGGCTTGTGGCTGAGCAACTCAGCTTCGGTGAAATGGCCATAAGTGGCGATAATCACGCGATCGCCCACCGCCACTTTGCGTGCAGCTGCACCATTCATAGAAAAGGTACCTGAACCGGGTTCAGCAAGGATGATATAGGTGTGGAACCGCTCGCCGTTGTTGACGTTGTAAATATCAATTTGCTCGAACTCACGCATACCGGCAAGGGCTACCAGATCAGCATCAATCGCACAGGAACCGTCATACCAAAGCTCTGCCTGGGTAACGGTAGCCATGTGTAACTTGGCTTTAAGCATATGTGAAAGCATGGAATCCTCCGGGGAATCACTTGAGTAGCTTGCTAACAACTAGCCAAGAACTACCGAAACGTTGTCAATTAACCGTGCGCCCTGTGTATACATGGCGCCGAGTATAGTGATCTCCCGATCATCGTGTGCCGCCATTTCCAGCGTACGGCTATTGCAAATACTGATGTAATCCACCCGAAACCCGCTCGCTTCTATTTGCGCGCGCGCCTCGTCCACCAGTACTAAAAAATCGCGGCGACCATCAATTATCGCCTGCTTGATAGTATTCAAACTGTGGTTGAGCACCGCTACTTTAGGGCGTTCATCCGCAGCGATAAAACCATTGCGCGAGCTCATGGCCAAACCATCGGCTTCGCGGAAAATCTCACCCGCAGTAATTTTAATGGGGATGCACAAGTCTTCCACCATACGGCGGATCACCGCCAACTGCTGGAAATCCTTGATCCCAAATACTGCTTCATCCGGCTGGACAATATTAAACAACTTGGTGACTACAGTTGTCACGCCCTCAAAGTGACCGGGGCGACTGGCACCGCAGAGCACATCGGTCATAGTCGGCACAATTACGCGCGTCTGCTCGGCCATACCGTTGGGGTAAATCTCTTTTTCATCGGGGCAAAACAGGTAATCGCAGCTAACCGATTCCAACTTGGCAGTATCGGCCGCCAGGGTGCGCGGATATTTATCCCAATCCTCGTTCAGACCAAATTGCAGCGGATTGACAAAAATACTGGTGACTACCACATCACAATTCTTTTGGGCGATCTTGACCAGTTCAAGATGGGCGTTGTGCAAGTTGCCCATGGTCGGCACAAAACCTATGCGCTTACCGGCCTTACGCTCAGCGGCCAATGCTTCCCGAAGGGATTGGATATGGTGAAAAACCTGCATGTTCATGCCTCACTCTGCCCATCAAACAGGCTGGGATTTGGGCGCGCGATAATACACGCTCAGGCAGGAGAAGTATATTTTTTGAACAAAAAATAACCAGAAAAAATGGGGGAAACCGCATCTAGGGAAATAGCCGAACCTGATCACCCACGTGCGGCAGGCGCACCACAACATCGCCAACGCGCATCAGTCCACCCTGAATGACTTTGGCGCAGAGTCCGCCGTAGCCAAACATCGCTGCTGTACCGCCGGCACCCAATGCTTCATCCATACGCGAGCAGGGGTGACAGAGAGCGTTGGTTTCGAGGATCACTTCGCCGATTTGCAGACGTTGGTAACGCAGCAAATTCATGTTCATGCCAGAGATCACCAGATTGCGGCGCAGCAAGCGTGGATCAATGGTAGTGTGACCTGTGTGATGGCAAATTTGCTGGATGTATTCGCTACTGATCAGCGTTACCTGGCGCGCCGAGCCGGGTGTTTTTTTCATGCGATGGTCACCCACCAAACCCAGATCCACTACTGCCTCAGCCTGCCCCACTACGACAACTTCGCCGCGCCGCTCGCTGCGCAAACCAATCCACTCCAGTTTACCGGGAGCGATGTTGGTACAGAGTTTATCGAGCAGGCGGGCTTGGCTGTTCATCGGGGAATCCCAAAAGGATTGGAAGAATTAATAGTGGTCTTGCTGCATGTACTCAGGTGCAAGGTTATCAAAGCGGGTGTATTTGCCGATAAATGCGGCGCGGCAGGTACCGATTTCACCGTTACGCTGCTTACCGATAATCAGTTCGGCGATGCCTTTATCGGGGCTGTCTTCGTTGTAGTATTCGTCGCGGTAGATAAACAGGATCACGTCGGCGTCCTGTTCAATAGCACCGGATTCACGTAAGTCGGAGTTCATCGGGCGCTTGTTGGGGCGCTGCTCTACACCACGGTTTAACTGCGAAAGCGCAATCATTGGACACTCAAACTCTTTCGCCATACCTTTGAGCGAGCGGGAAATTTCCGAGATCTCCTGGGTGCGGCCATCGCCACTCCCAGCCACCGTCATCAACTGCAGGTAGTCCACCATAATCATGCCGGGGTTGCCGTGCTCGCGCGCAATGCGGCGGATGCGGGCGCGCATTTCTTGCGGATTCAAACCACCGGTATCATCAATAAACAACAGCTTGTCCTTTAACTTGGCCACTGCCGAAGACAGCTTTGGCCAATCCTCTTCGGTCAGTTTACCGTTACGCATTTTGCCCTGGTCTATACGACCAATCGACGACATCATACGCATCACAAGCGCAGACGATGGCATCTCCATACTGAAAATAACGACAGGCTTGGGCTGATTGAACAGCGCACCTTCGACAAAATTCAGCGCCAGCGCCGTTTTACCCATCGACGGACGTGCAGCAAGGATGATCAATTCACCCGGCTGCCAACCCGAGGTGCGCTGGTCGAGCTCGGTCAGGCCTGAGGGCACACCGGTAATATCACTGCCGGAACGAAACAGCTCGTCAATACGCTTGACTGTCTCTTTAAGCAATTCATTAACACCGACCAAACCACCTTCTTTAGGGCGATCTTCGGCGATTTCGGCAACGCGTTTTTCAGCCAGCTGCAGCAGGTCATCAGAATCCAACCCAGCAGGGTTCATACTGGACTTACTAATGTCCTGCGCCGCAGCGATCAGTTGGCGCAGGGTTGAGCGCTCGCGCACGATTTTGGCGTAAGCGGCAATGTTGGCGGCACTCGGAGTGTTGTTGGCCATTTCGACCAAATAGCCCAAGCCGCCTACACGCTCCAGCTCATCATGCTTGTGTAATTCTTCCGAGAGAGTAATGACATCCAGTGGCTGACCAGCTTCCTGCAAACCCAGCATCATGCGGAAGATCAGTTTGTGGTCATCGCGAAAGAAATCCGCTTCTGAAATCACTTCCAGCACGGCATCCAGACGATTGTTATCGAGCATCAAACCACCCAGCACCGATTGCTCGGCCTCGACCGAATGCGGCAATGCGCTATGGCCGGATAACTCGTTGGCGAGGCGATCCTCAAAGCTGGTGGTGTCGAAACTGGATTCAGGCATAAGTCGTTGGAATACGTATTGGTTTTTATAAAAACAGGTTATCGGCCAAATCGAGTGCAAAAAAAATCGGGCACTAGCGGCACAACCAAAAGGTTGTCGATAGTGCCCGATTTCACCTTGCTTGTCAGCAAACGCTGACTTGCAACGCTAATGCGCCAAAGAATTACTCTGGAACAACAGCCAATTTAACAGCCTGGATCACTTCAGCGTGCAACTGAACATCGATCTCGTATTGACCGATTTCACGCAGAACGCCTTGTGGCAAGCGAACTTCAGATTTGCTAACCGCAACGCCAGCAGCAGTGATCGCGTCAGCGATGTCGCGAGTACCGATAGAACCGAACAGACGGCCTTCGTCACCAGCGTTGGCAGCGATAGTCACAGCCAACTGTGCAAGCTTCTCAGCACGTGCAGTTGCATCAGCAATTTTTGCAGCCGCAGCCGCTTCCAAATCAGCGCGACGCGCTTCGAAGTCAGCGATGTTTTTTGCAGTAGCAGCAACCGCTTTGCCTTGTGGCAACAGGTAGTTACGGCCGTAACCAGACTTAACGATAACTTTGTCACCGATAGCGCCTAATTTACCTACTTTATCGAGCAGAATAACTTCCATCTCTATTACCCCTTACTCGTGGCTGTCAGTGTATGGAATCAAAGCCAGGTAACGGGCACGCTTGATAGCAGTAGCCAACTGACGTTGGTATTTTGCTTTGGTACCAGTGATACGGCTTGGAACGATTTTGCCAGTTTCAGTGATGTAGGCTTTCAGGGTTTCAACATCTTTATAATCGATGCGCTTGGTGCCTTCAGCGGTAAAACGGCAGAATTTACGACGACGGAAAAAACGTGCCATGGTTATACCCCCTGCTCTTCTTCAAAGTCTTCAGCATCAACACCGTCTTCATCAGACAGGTCTTCTGCATCAGCATCATCACGACGTTCAGCGCGTGGTGGACGTGCTTTACGCTCGCGGCCTTCTTTTTCAGCTTTGAGGATGAACGATTCTTCAGTGATCGCAGCATCTTCACGCAGAACCATGCTACGCAGGATGGCATCGTTGTAACGGAAGTTGGTAGTCAACTCTTCCAACACAGCATCAGAGCACTCAACGTTCAACAGAACATAGTGAGCCTTGTGTACTTTGTTGATTGAGTAGGCCAATTGACGACGGCCCCAGTCTTCAAAACGGTGAACTTGACCACCGTCGTTTTTGATAGCAGAGGTGTAACGCTCTACCATTGCAGGTACTTGTTCGCTTTGGTCCGGATGAACCAGGAACACGATTTCGTAATGACGCATTTATAGCTCCTTACGGGTTAAAGTCTCCCGGTATGTTGCAGTAACGATCCAGTGAGACAAGGAGTAGCCGGTTTTTGAATGATTTCTCATTACATACCCCCGGCCGGTTTGGGGTGTGGCATTTTACGGATTTGATACTAGTGAAGCAAGACAAAAATCATCCAACACCGAATACGCCTTCTATGTAATTTTCCTGAGTATGTTTACCCAAGCTCCCTCCCGCTTTAGCAAAGCCCTGTTAAACTTTCCTGTAGCAAACAGGAGGATTGAGTAATGTCCGCAGAATTCTGGGAAATCGGTAGCTATGTAGTAACCACCTTGGGTTTACCCATGGCGATTTTTGTCTTTTTATATGAACAGCGCAAAGAGCGTGAAAACGAAGAAGAAGAGGTTTATCAGTTACTGTCTGACAACTATCAGGACTTTTTAAAAGTGGCACTGGAACACCCGGACTTGCGCCTCTTTTCTACAACGGGAACCAGTAATCTCAACGAAGAACAAGAGGAGCGACTACTGATTATATTGAGCATGCTCACATCACTGTTTGAGCGCGCTTACCTGCTTCTTTACGAAGAGGATATGGAATCCAAGCAAGCGCGCCGCTGGAACTCCTGGGAGGACTACATCATGGAATGGTGTAACAAACCACATTTCCGCGAAATGCTGCCCAGACTGCTGACCGGTGAAGACCCAAGCTTCGCTGCTTATATTGAAAAAATGGCAGCACAAGCCAACCAACATCTATCACCTTCGATTAATCCATCACCTTCGCTTAATAAAGTAGGCTGACGCACCACGCAGTAGCCAATTCATTCCCTTCCCGATCATTTAAACGTCTTTTCCCACCTGTCCCACTTTGCGCTTTCGCTAAGTGGGGCTTCTCAGTTTTATACAACCCGCAAAAAACAGGAGGAACGCCTGCCTGCAGAGGTGAAATATTGCCCAACATGCAGTGGACTGACTGCATCGATAACAAACAAAAACGCTAACAATAATGAATCGAGAGGCAATTATGAAAATCCCCGCCCGCTACGGCACGCTTCCTTATGGACTGAAAACAGGATTACTGACAGTAGGATTGTTGGCACTTGGCCACACCGCACAGGCACAGACCTGCGGCTGGAACCAGGTATGGAGAGATGACTTTGACGGCACATCGCTCAACCGCAACTACTGGTCGCAGGAAGTGAATGGCGATGGCGGCGGCAATGGCGAACTTCAGTACTACACCGATCGCCCCGAGAACATGTGGGTTAACGGCGGCTTGCTGAATATCAAAGCAATCCGCGAAGCCTACCAAGGCAAGAGCTGGACATCCGCCCGTCTGCGCACTAAAAACGCTCAAGACTGGACCTACGGCAAGATCGAAGCGCGCATCAAAATGCCTAAAGCGTCCGGCACATGGCCTGCGTTCTGGATGATGTCCACCGAATCGCAACGCGACAGCCACGGTTGGCCAAACAATGGCGAGATCGACATCATGGAAGCCGCCGGCACCCATGAAGACATCAGCGGCACCCTGCACTACGGCGCTTACTGGCCTTACAACGGCAACACCGGCTGGCCAAACCCGGACAATCTGATCGCTCCGGAAGCGGGCCGCACCAAAACCGACTGGCATACCTATGCCGTGGAATGGTACGAAGACCGCATGGTCTGGTCGATTGACGGCGTACCCAAAATTTCCAGCTCGCGCAGCAAACTTGATGGCGTAAACCCCGTCCGCTCCAACTGGGATTCTTTCTATAACCGTCCCTTCCACGTCATTCTAAATCTGGCGATTGGCGGCTGGTTCCCCGGCTTCCCCGATGGCAGCGAAGCCCCTGAGCAGTTAATGCAAGTGGATTACGTTGCGGTATTTAAAAACGACGCAAGCTGGTCAATTGAAGGCGATACCTATGTGTATCGCGGCGAAACCTTTAAGAAATACCGCGTCGATGGCCCTGCCAGCGCCAGCTACAATTGGTCACTCCCTGCTGGTGTCAACATCGTTTCCGGCCAGGGTACACGCGAAATCGTTGCGTCTATTGGCAACAGTGCCCGCTCTGGCAATTTCAGCGTCACCTTTAACAGTGGTTGCAGCCTGAAAACCGTTAGCAAGCCTGTCACTATCGAGCAAGGCCGTACCCAAACCCTCGCCAATTATGAGAGCGGGTTAGGGCTTACTCATGTGCAAAATGGCGTGGCGATGGCGGCGGGTGCAGTGGTCAATAACCCTGCACCGGGCACAGTGAATACCTCCAGTAAAGTATTGCGCTACACCCGCGATGCCAGCCAACAGTGGGATAACCTCAAGTTGACCGGCTTTGGCAAACTCAATGCAGGCGAGCTGCGCTCTGGCCGCGCCAAGATTTTTGCCGACATTTACTACCCCGCAGGCTCTCCGAACCTTTTGGGTAAAGAGATTGGCGGTGGTCTGGAAAATAATGCCGTCGTGAGCGTCACCCCAAGTTGGGATGGCAATACCGGCCGCCTTGCCCGCTTTAATGGCACCATCGGCAAAGCAGGTGAATGGCATACCGTGGAGCTGGGCTATACCGGCACTCCGGATTCGGCGATTGCGGCAAGCCAGGCGGACAATCTGGTATTGATGGTAGAAGCAGGCTCAAACCGCCCAGCGGATTTCTATCTGGATAACATCCGTATCCTATGGCCGGACAATGGTTACAGCGTCAAGCAAACCATCGCCAACTTCGATGGCACCAGCAATGGCGCAATCAAAGCAGCACCTTATACCAGTGGTGTGCGCACGATCGTCGCCAACCCTGCGCCAAATGCAGTGAACTCTTCACCGAACGTGCTGCGTTATGTGCGTGATGCCGGCGCCACTTACGATACCCTCGCGTTTAACGGTATTACCGGTATTCCCGATGCAATGGATGCCCAGCACGGCATGGTGCGTGTGGCGGTTGATGTTTACACCACAGCGCCGGTAGGCACCATTATTTCCATGAATCTGGAAAACGAGCTGCAAGTCAGCGCTGTGACTCCGGCAGATTGGCAAGTGGGTCGCCACAGCTTCTACCAAACCGAGACCACCAAAACCGGTCAGTGGGAAACGCTGGAATTCAATTACAACTTCCGCGCAGCGCTGGGTGATTGGGCGAACAACAAAGCCTCTGCTCCGTTTACTGGCGTGGATCAGTTGATATTCCTCATCACCCCCGGCGTGGCCAGCACAGGCACCTTCTACTTCGATAACTTCCGTGTGATGGAGTACAACAAAGACGCTCCTGCCACAGCGGGCAGCTCTTCTGCTCCGTCCAGTACAGCACCGTCCAGTGTTGCACCCTCAAGCACAGCACCATCCAGTGTTGTGCCATCAAGCGTGGCAAGTAGCAGCAGAAGCTCCGTTGCACCGTCCAGTGTTGCACCGTCCAGTGTTGCACCATCGAGCACTGCGCCATCAAGTAGTGCTCCGTCCAGTAGCTCAGCAGCCTGTGGTAATTGTCCTTCAGTGTTGGTATCACAAGGCCGTCCGGTGACCGCCAGTACCCAAATGACACCTGCTGCCAATGCTGTAGATGGCAACCCCGGTACCCGTTGGGAATCCAACCATGGTATCGACCCAAGCTGGATCACCGTTGATCTGGGTAGCAACAAAGCCTTGACCCAAGTCGTGATTGATTGGGAAGCGGCCAACGCAGGTAGCTACCAGATTCAGGGTTCTACCAACGGCACCAGCTGGACCAACCTGAAATCGGTCACTGGCGGCACCTTTGGCACCCGTACCGATACCCATGCAGTGAGCGGCAGCTATCGCTATGTGCGCATTTATGCCACAGCGCGCAGTGCCGGCAACCAATGGGGCTATTCCATCTGGGAATTGAAAGTCTATGCACAGGGCACACCGGCCAGCAGCTCTGCTGCAAGCTCCAGCCTTGCACCGGCAGCACCGCTGAATATTGTCGCCGCGACCGCCAGCACCGCCTTAACACCGGCAGCGAATGCGATCGACAAGAACGGTGGTACCCGTTGGGAATCATTCCATGCACTTGACCCAAGCTGGATCGTATTGGATCTGGGCAGCGCCAAAACCTTGAACAGCATTGCGATCGACTGGGAAGCCGCTAACGCAGCGACTTACACCGTGCAAGGTTCGAATGACAACAGCAACTGGACAACCCTGGCCACCCGCACCGGCGGCACCTTTGGCACCCGTACCGATACCCTGAATATCGCCGGTAGCTACCGCTATGTACGTATCCACGCAACCGCCCGCAGTGTGGGCAACCAGTGGGGTTACTCAATCTGGGAAGCGCGCGTGCTGGGCTGGTAACAAGCTCCCTCAACCCGTGCCCGCAGACCCGTTGGGCACGGATACCTTCTCACCCGGCATTGCCAGCAATGCCAATGCCGGGTGATTTTTTAGAACCGGTTTATGGATGTAAGCAAGCACGCTGATAACGGATCAGCTAACGGAAAAACGACAAGGCAAGACAGTGTTAACAATAACAAGCCAATTGATGTGAAACCTGCAGGCAGGCAAAACCTGGCTGTGATGTAAGTAAAAAACACAAATAACGAAGTGCGATTTTTTATCACTCCACCGAATAAAAAATAATTCCCTTGGAGGAACTATGCATTTACTACTACAACTCTCTTCTCTGAAGAGGAAACCCCTCGCTGCAACCCTGCTTGGCCTCGGCCTGTGTGCAGGCACAGCACAAGCCCAAACCGCCTACAACGACCCTTGGTGGGCAAGCCCCAATAACAACACCAGCTTTGTCGATCAATTCGATGGCGTGAGCATCGACCGCAATAAATGGCTGGTGGAAAAAAATATCTTTGTAAATGGCGAAGATATTGATTATCAGGACGTGGAATACCCCGCCGCTGACTGGACCTTCCGCGTCGGGCAACCGGACGCTGGCGCAAACGATGGCAAGGTGTTGAACCTGAAAGCCCGCTATATGGATGGCCAGATCCAGGACTACTACGGCGGCAATGCCGGACAAGGCAAGCCGCTGTTTATCCGCGCGGGCCGGATTGAATCGCAAATTACCGACGATTCGACCTTCGTCTACGGTAAGTTTGAAGCGCGCATCAAAATGCCGCCGGCGCGCAATGGCGAATTCCCCGCCTGGTGGTTATTAGGAAACTTCCCGGATGTGGGTTGGACCGCGTGTCAGGAGCTGGACATTATCGAGTTCACCGGCGCCAACGCGAGTAAAGCCCCGCAAACCCACTGGTCAGCGCCCTACCCGGCTTATGGCGGCAACCCATTTGGTACCACTTACGCGCAACTGGGCATTAACCCAAGCGACCAGTACATCACCTATGGTGTGATCAAAACTCCTGAGTCGGTTGAGTACTACATCAACGGCGTCAAAACCTACACCTGGACCAAAGCCGAGCGCGGCGACCAGCCCTGGCCCTACGTTACCCCGATGCGCATGATCCTCAACCACGCCATTACCCACGTGGAATGGCCGGATGTTGGCAACTACAACAAGTTCAGCACCGACGCGAATGTGGCCAACAAAACCGGCTACACCCGCACCACCAATGGCGTGACCGAGTATGAGTACATCGATACCGCGGCCATGAACACCAATATCGGCCGCACCGGTACTGACTTCCTGGTGGACTACGTAGCGCATTGGCCGCTGCCGACTACCGACAGCTGGCACAAGTACATCGACGAGAGCAAATACAGCTTCTTCCGCCCCACCAACAACACCAAAGGCTTCTACTCGCTGAAAGGCTGGATGGCACCTGTGTCGGTAACCGCGGATGCGTACTTGCAGGAAGGCGATAACGCCTACCGCGACAACAGCGCCAAGAACGCGGCTGACGGCTATGTTGGCTCCAAGTGGGCAACCCCACGCGATGACAATATGCACTCGGTCACCATCGATTACGGTGTGGACAAACCCATCAAGTACTTCTGGATCGAGTGGGCGTGGAATCTGCCCAAGTCCTATGACATTTACGGCAAAACCTCCTCCGGCAACTGGGAATACATCCTCAGCTCTGACCAACAGAGCGTAGGTTGGGCAACCCATACTTTTGATGTAAATAAGACTTACCGTTACGTCAAACTCGTTACCAAAGGCCGTATCGATAAAGCCGAGCCGATCTGGCTGCTGGAGTTCAAAGCCTTTGAAGATGTGGCCAACGTCTATCCAAAACCCGCTGGCACTGCGCAAGTAGACCGCAGCATCAACGTGCTGGGTAACGGCGCATTCAACGATGGTTTGGCAGGCTGGCAAGGCGAGAACTACGACGGCTCGGGTGCCGCTTATTCCGTGGTAAACGGTGAAGCGCGCATCACCGCCGCGGCACAGGGCACTGGCGCAGGCTCTTATCAGTTGCACACATCAGGCTTTGGCTTGAAACGCAATTACCGTTACCAGGTGAGCTTCCGCGCTCGCGCTGCATCGCCACGCAATATTCAGGTGCGTTTGTCCGAAAACCAATTGAACCCGTCCACCGCTGGCACCTATTTGCTGCAAACGGTCGCACTGGGTACAACCATGGCGAACTACAGCTTCAATCTGGACTTTACTGCGGGTGATAACGCCGGCCGTCTTGCCTTCCTGTTCGGCAATATGGGCAATGCGACCACCTTTATCGATGATGTTGTGATCCGCGAGATCGCCTATATCGGCTCGGGTGATCCATTGGTTCCAGCGATCAGCGCAACCAACTTCTCTGGCGCAAGCTCAGGCTGGGAAAGTGAATGGTGGGGTGTTGCCTCACGCGCGGTCGATGGCTCAACCGGCAACAAAGCCAGCGGCCGTCCAGGTGTGGCAGACAATCAGGACTTGTGGGTCAGCGTGAATATCGACCCTGACTTTGAAGTAAAAGAAGTCTTGGTAGCGGGCGATAAATCTGCACCGCGCAGCCTTTCCCAGTTCAAAGTGGAATACGGCACTGCCAACAACACAATGATCGACTGGACCAACAGCAACACCGATGGCACCTATGAAGGCTTCACCGGCTTCAGCGCTTATCCGCCAGCGAATGAACGCAATTTCCGCTTCTGGTTCCGCCCACCGGCAGGCCAGGTAGTTGAAGTGGCCGATGTACAGTTGATGGCAGTGGATCTGAAACCGCACCGCATCTATGCCATTAATTTGGACGGCGCAGGCAGTATCAGCCCTGCTGGCACCATCCGTTACAGCAAAAACAACACGGATTCCGCGACCTATACCTTCACACCACCGGCTGGCAGACAAGTCGCGAACGTGATTGTGGATGGCGTTTCACTGGGTGCATTGAACAGCTACACCTTCAATGCGATTTCAGCGAGCCACACCATTGCAGTGTCGTTCACCGGATCTGCGCCTGCATCATCAGTCGCCAGCTCCAGCGCGCCCTCATCAACACCGTCCAGCGTGAGCAGTTCAAGCGCACCGGCCTCGGTATTGGTATCACAAGGTCGTCCGGTAACGGCAAGCACTAACTTCCAACCTGCCGCTAACGCTGTCGATGGCAATCCCGGAACACGTTGGGAATCTAACCATGGTGTAAGCCCAAGCTGGATAGTTGTGGATTTGGGCTCCAGCCGCAACCTCACGCAAGTAGTAATCGATTGGGAAGCAGCCAACGCCGCCACCTATGAGATTCAGGGCTCAACCAACGGTACCAGCTGGACGACATTGAAATCGGTCACTGGCGGCACCTTTGGCAACCGCACTGACACCAACGCTGTGAGCGGTAGTTATCGCTATGTACGCGTCTACGCTACTGCCCGTAGCGCGGGCAATACCTACGGCTATTCGATTTTCGAATTGAAGGTGTATGCGCAGAGCGCAGCCGCTAGCAGCAGTTCCGTATCAAGCACTGCAACACCGGCGCTGTTAACACCAGTGAGCGCAACGGCGAGCACGGCCTTAACACCGGCGGCGAATGCGATCGATAAAAACGGCGGCACCCGTTGGGAATCAGCACACGGGATTGACCCAAGCTGGATCACCCTCGATTTGGGCAGCGCAAAAACACTGACCCAAATTGCCATCGATTGGGAAGCGGCTAACGCGGCGGCTTACACCGTTCAAGGTTCCAATTCACCAAACTTCGCGGACAACGCCAACTGGACCACCATCGCCAGCAAATCCGATGGCACTTTTGGCAATCGCACCGACACACTCACCCTGAACGGCAACTACCGCTACCTGCGCATTAATGGCACCGCGCGCAGTGCAGGCAACCAATGGGGTTATTCAATCTGGGAGGTGCGCCTGACCGGATATTAATTAAAAAAGTATGGCCGTTATTCGGTGACACCATTAAACCGCCCGCGATTTTTTTACGGGCGGTTTTTTGAATTCACTGCGATATGAGTTTGACGTTGGATTTTATGTTTCGAAACCGTCAAGTCAGGGACGACTTGACGGAGCTACATGGATGTATTTATGCATTTTCGAAACATAAAATCCAATGGCAAACGTATGCCGGAGTGATATCTACCACATAAAAAAGCATTATCAAAAATCAACTAATGGACACGACCATGAAAAAATTTCACTCACTCTTTTTATCATTATTGTTATCACTGGGTTTAAGCGCCGCCGCAACAACACAGGCAGCAGTCATCACCTTTGATGATTTGCCCGCAACCGAACTCGATGCAATTCCAACCGGTTATCGCGGATTTAACTGGGGCGCATCGCATATGGTCAACGTCAATTATTTCCATAAAGATTTAATCCCCGGCACCGGATTTGAAAATGGTGTTGTCTCTGGCGATTACGCCGCGTTTAATTTTCTCGCCACCACAAGCACAATTACTGGCGATATATTTGATTTCAACGGTGCCTATTTAACCGCAGGTTGGAATGATGGATTAAACATTGAAGTCACCGGTTTTTTAAATAACCTGGCGCTCTTCACCAAAACCGTTGTCGTCAGCACACAACAAGCACAATGGTTTGATTTCAGTTTCGTCGGCATCAACTCCCTCAGCTTGCGGGCTTGGGGTGGAACCTCTATCGATGGCACCACCGGTAATGATTTTTTCATTATGGATAACTTCACCTACAACGAAGCTACCAGCGTATCCGAGTCATCCTCACTTGCATTATTGCTGCTCGGCGTAGCAGGAATTGTATTAGGCCGTAAAAACACCAAAGCCTAATCCCACACAGTTGTAGCATCCCTGCTTTGCCGCTACCAAGCGATTGGTAGCGGCGTTTTTGTTTTTGGGGTAGATTCCCCAATCCACCGTAGGTTGGTGCTGAGCGCAGCGATGCCCAACATGACCATCTCGCCGCAATATTTCGATTTGGAAAATACACATGACCAAGCAGAGCTTGGTAACGAAAAATCATTCACCCTTTGAGAAATAAAAAATGATGGACCAAAGCAACAACCAATACAGCACAATAAAATTTGAGGCGAAAGTAGCGAGCAAAATGGAAATGACAAACGGCAATAGCTCGACTAACCCTATGAATGTTTTTTTACAGCGGATTGCGCTGCATCGTCTTGCTCTTCAATTGATTGCGATGCTGGCAGGCCTCTCCATTCTGCACGCTACAGCGCAAGATGAACCGCGAGTACGCGCCCGTGATTTAGGTGTCGCGCCGGGTATCTTCAGCCCTGGCACTAACAACGCGATCACCGATGTCGCCGGTGTGCGTGTAGGCCAAGTGACGCTGCGAAAAGGCGACAAAATCCGCACCGGTGTCACCGCGATCCTGCCGCACGCAGGCAATCCCTACCGCTCACGCGTGCCCGCTGCATTTCATGTCGGTAATGGCTTCGGTAAATTCATCGGCACAACCCAAATCACCGAGCTGGGCGAACTGGAAAGCCCGATCTTGCTGACGTGCACGCTGTGCGTGTGGAAGGCAGCGGATGCTATGGCCGAGTGGATGCTAGCGCAGCCGGATATGCAGGAAGTACGTTCGCTCAATGTGGTCGTGGGCGAGACTAATGACGGCAGGCTCAATGACATTCGCGCACGCCCGATCACCGCTGCTGCAGTGCGCACTGCATTGGAAAACGCGAAGAGTGGGCCGGTGCAGGAAGGCAGCGTAGGTGCGGGCACCGGCACTACGGC
Source organism: Cellvibrio sp. UBA7661 (assembly GCA_002483365.1). Classification (GTDB taxonomy): domain Bacteria; phylum Pseudomonadota; class Gammaproteobacteria; order Pseudomonadales; family Cellvibrionaceae; genus Cellvibrio. The sequence continues at coordinate 61,253 of DLHT01000007.1, read as the reverse complement.
GTTCGGCTGGAAAGCAGGCATAGGCACATCATCGCGCAAACTGCCCGAGAGCTTGGGCGGTTTTACCGTGGGCGTGCTGGTGCAGGCTAACTACGGTGGAGTACTGCAAGTGGCAGGTGCGCCCGTGGGGCGAGAGCTTGATCGTTATGCGTTCCAAAACGCCATCGCTGCGCGAGAAAATACCCGCGGATTGGCTGATGATCGCGGCGATGGTTCAATCATTATTGTGATTGCTACCGATGCGCCCTTATCAGATCGCAATCTGCAGCGTTTGGCTTCACGCGGCATGATGGGATTGGGTCGTACCGGCAGTTCCGCATCAAACGGCAGCGGCGATTACATACTGGCATTTTCAACCGCCGAGTCAGTGCGCCGCCAGTTTGATGCAGCGCGTTTGCAGACGACCGAATTGGCGAACGAACAGATGAGCGCCGTATTCCAAGCCAGCGTAGATGCAGTGGAAGAGTCGGTCTACAACGCTTTATTCATGGCAACAACAGAGACTGGCAATGGGCAAACAGTGGAAGCTATTCCGTTGGATCAGGTGCGGAAAATTTTGAAAGCGCATGGTGTGGATGTACCTGCGCAATAAGGAGCACCAAACAATGCGCAAAATATTCTTTCTTTTTTTAACGTTGTTTATTACCGCCTGTAGCAGTACAAAAATCCATGTTTATACAGTGGGGGTTGATCAACACACCCAGCGACAACTGCTTCAATCACTGAACACAGCAGGCTTCAGGGCTCATCAAAAGACAATTCCGCTACCGCCGTTAAAAGAGGGGGCTTACATCATTTACACGCCCGGCTCCCGCTCAACACACGTCAATCAACAGATTGAACAAATATTGGAATCGCTGAATTTGCCAGCACCGGAATCACGCCTGTTTAGTTTGGGAGAGGGAATTAGCGCGCACCGCTACACTAAAGGGAATGTCGGCCTTTATGTAATCAACAATACAGCGCAACAAACCGATAGCTTAAAAAAGTTTCTCGATGAAAGCAGCATATTGGATTGGGAGCTTGGCTCTGTGAATTGTTCTGAATCTTATATTGTAGATTTTATGGGGGACGGCAAGTCTTATATTAGTCAGCTGGAAGACGGAAAAGAAATTTCCTCACTCAATTGGAAAATTCACAACAAAAAATTGATATTAACCACAGCATTCAAGCGCTACGTTTACGACATATCGGAAGCGGATAAAACCATAACACCAAGCCAACAATACCCGGAGCCCTACGGCTGCCAATTTCGCAGCAATTTTGAAACTACTGTCCATGTAAAACCGTAACGGAAAAACATATGATCTACCAAGGCAACTGCCATTGCGGCGCAATTCAATTTGAAGTGGAAGCACCGGACGAGGTGGAAGTGGAAAACTGCAATTGTTCGATCTGCAATATGACCAGTTTTTTGCATTTAATTGTGCCTAAACGCAATTTCAAACTGATCTGCGGTAAAGACAACATCACCACCTACACCTTCAACACCGGCGTTGCAAAACACACTTTTTGCAAAACCTGCGGCATCAAACCTTTTTATATTCCGCGCTCAAACCCTGACGGGGTAGATGTAAATTTGCGCTGCTTAACTCCGCAACCACACTCCGTAAAAATTGTGAATTTTGATGGACAAAATTGGGAGCAGCATGCGCACACAGTTGCGCATAAGAGTGTGTAACCTGCGTAGCCCGTATGGAGCCTAGCGAAATACGGGGGTTTTCGCACAAGGAAATGTCTTCCCGCATTCCGTTACACTCCATGCGGGCTACGGTCAGGCTTTATGGCCAAGAATCCGCGACGGCAAAAATAACAGCGCTTTCAGGAATGCAAAGATTGCATCAAAGGTAATACCGATTAACCTGAACGGTAAAGAAATCAGCCACACAATCGGCCACAGCACCAACGCCAAAAGCGCCAGTGGCCAGCAGATTACCCATAACAACAACCACAAAATAAACGTCAACATATTCCCCCCACCCTATTCCGAACAATCTGTTTTAGCTTAGATGCAGATTGTGAGCAATTGGATTCAATCCTTTTTGCCACAAAGCCGAATTTATTGGCACGATTACGGAAATTGCGCCAATATCTCCCACATCTCACAATTGCACCTGACACAAACAACAAATACGCTAATGGAGCCAGCATGATCATCCGCCACTGTACGATTAACGACATCCCTGCCATTTGCGATATCTATAACCACTACATCGAACACACTGTCATCACCTTTGAAGAAAACCCTGTCAGCATTGAGCAGATGCGAGAGCGGATCGAAACTATTACAAGTACCTTTCCCTGGTTGGTATGTGAAGCTCAGGGTGAAGTGGCCGGATACGCTTATGCAAGCAAATGGAAAGACCGCAGCGCTTACCGGTACACGGCTGAAGTCACTGTGTATTTGCATCATGAAAAAACAAGCGCAGGCATTGGCACGGCTCTGTATACGGAATTGATTGCTCAACTTAAACAACAGGGAATGCATATGCTGCTGGCATGTATTGCATTACCCAATACCGCCAGCGAAAACATTCACGAAAAATTTGGTTTTGCGCAAGCCGCCCATTTTCCACAGGTGGGATTCAAATTTAACCGCTGGATTGATATTGGCTATTGGCAGAAAGCGCTGTAGCGATGCAAAAAGCGCACTACAATGGTTATCGATTCATGCGTAAATCAATTACACCGTTCACCAGGAGGTTATCAATGAAATACAAATTAGCGATTTTATTATTATCAGCAGCAACCGGCGTTGGCTGCAGCCCAAAAGAACCCGCAGCCACCGACGCAACAACAACCACATCGGTGGTGGCTTCATCAACAGTAACGCAAACCAGCACTGAATCTACTTCATCAGCCGCGTCGGAAAATGTTTCTATCAATTTCATGAATACCTATTGGAAACTGGTTGGGTTGAACGGCAAAGATGTTGTGGTGATCGATCAACAACGCGAACCCCATATTGTGTTTGGTGAAGACAATCGCGTGAGTGGCTCAGATGGATGCAACCGCTTTATGGGCGGCTATCAACACACTGATACAGAATTAACGTTTTCGCAAATGGCAGGAACCAAAATGGCCTGTATGGAAGGCGACGAACAAGCACAAGCATTTACTGATGGGTTATCGCAAGTTTCACACTATCAATTGCAAGGGGAGCATTTGGATTTGAAAGACAACACCGACAAGGTCATCGCGCGTTTTATTGCGGTAGCGCTGCCTTAGTGTTTGTTACTATTGAATCAATAACAACTAACCAACTGCTCATCAACAAAAAACTGCGCAATAAATACTGGGCAAAAATACTGACACATAAAAAACCAGCCCGCAAAAGCGGGCTGGCAAAAAAGAAAACAAACAAAAAAAATAAAAATTATTGCAAGGTCAAACTACCCTGCATAAGAGCGATATGCCCGGGAAATGAACAGAAATAGGTGTAGGTTTCACCTGCCGTCAATTTGCTTACCGGGAAAGTTACCGATACGGTCTCACCACCGCCAATCAAATGTGTGAATGCAATAACCCGCTCATCACCCGCTTTAATGTAGTGGTTATCTGCGCCTGCCGCCAAGCCATCGCTGGCAACACTTTTGGCATCTGCCGCTTTACTCAGCACCCAGTTATGCCCCATCACATTTTTGGGCAATTTTCCGGTGTGCACTAAATTCAAGGTAAATTCTTTACAGCTACTTTTTACCGCAATCGTTTTTTGATCAAACTGCATAGAATCATTACTGTTCAGGGTAAATGAACACTCATCTGCATGGGCAAATTGAACGCCAGCCAATAATAATGCAGACAATGCGAAAACAGACTTTTTCATAACGGAGCCTCTCTCTAATAGTGGATAGTGAATCATGGGGCAAAGCGCTACTTTACCCAAAATGCCCTGTTCCAATCATTGCTATTAATGCTTAGATTGGTTAATGCCGCAGACGTATCTTTACGCTCTTCCTTGCCACACCAATTGTAGTGCGAACCTCTGCAGGGTGGCGAGGTCAAAATTTATCGCCAATTACGCAGAAATTAACAGTCATTGGCAACCAAGGCCGCTAGACTGGATTGCACAGACACCTCCTCACACATTGATACTCGCCCGCAATACCGGGCAACAACAGATTTGGTTTTATTCATGACGAAAGAAACTGCCAACACATCATTTCGCGCCAAGTATCTTGCCTGGTTATCCTGGCGTCGCCCCTGGGTATGGCTGCTTGGCTTATTGCTCAGTTACAACCTGGCACTTGCTGTTATTGCGCCTATGGTCATTAAAAACCGGTTAAATGACATTGTTGTAAATCAATTAAAGCTCAATTTGGATATTGGGGGGATATCCATCAACCCTTATGAATTTACCCTTGAGATAAATGACGCAAAAATCTCCGGGCAAGGTTTGGATCAACCACTGGGGTTTGATCGTCTATTTGTCGATTTGCAAGTGTGGAATTCACTGAGCAGTCTATGGCAGTTGGGCGAATGGAAATTCAATGAAGTGCAGCTCACCGGAATTTATGGCGAATTCAAACGCATCAACAGTACCACACACAACTTCACTCACATTTTTAACAACCTTAAAACCCGTTTAACGGGTCCATCCGATAACAATACAACTGTTGCTAATACACTGAATGATGGCACCAGCGTGTCACCGCTAAAATTGTTTATAGAAAATATTTACGTGCAAGTTGAACAATTCCACATTGAAGATCAGCTACGTAAAAACACCTTTAAAACGGATATAGGGCCAATTGATTTTCACATCCAACAATTCAGTAGCCTGCCCAATACCACAGGACAGCAATCCTTACACTTAAAAACGGATCGCGGTGTTGAGCTGAGTTGGAAAGGCAATATCAGTGTTGCGCCTTTTGCCAGCAAGGGCGATGTCACCATCAATGGCCCACTGTTAACAACACTGGCAGATTACTTCAGTGAAGAGTTTAACGTTGCCATCACTACCGGCGATTACCAATCCACCTTTAAATACGATATTCACCAAACAAAAAGATCAGCCATAGCGGTTCATATTTTTGATATACAAACTCAAGCGAAAAATATAAAGGCCTCGCAGCTAACCAATAATGCACCATTGCTCTCACTTAACGAAATTATCCTGAGTGGAGGCGAATTCAAATGGCCGGAAGAACAGGTTCACATACCAGACATCACATTAAGCACTGGCGATTTATGGCTAACGACTACACAAGATGGAACACTCAATTGGGCGCAATTAAGTGCGGCAGACGACCATAGCGACGCAGAAAAATCGGCTTGGCAATTCACCAATAATACCCTGTCGGTCACTGGCATAAACTTGCACTATACAGATTCATCGATCAGCACTGCTTCACAAGTCAAGGTTAGCAATATTGCCTTTCAGGCAAAAAACCTGAGCACAAAAGAAAATCAACCCGTAGAAGTGTCTGCCAATTTCTATTTGCAAGGCGGAAAATTTGAATCAGCCGCAAGATTACAGATCAATCCACTCAAGAATGCGGCAGGAACTTACACCATTACAAAATTCCCGATGAAAGCCATGCAAACGTTTATTGATGACTATGCATTGGTTGACATTATTGAAGGCGAGCTTTCAGCGGAAGGTAAAATTACATCAAAAGAAGAAGTCATCCAAATTCAAGGAAATGCGCTGATTGACCAATTCACGCTGCAAGAGAAGTCATCCGGAAAACCAATACTCACATGGTCACAACTGCGGATTAACCGCATAATTGCCAATACCCAAGATAAAAAAATCAACATCGGGCGTATGCGTTTTGATAAAGCTTTTGCCGATTTCAATGTATTCCCGGATGGCAGCCACACACTATCCAGAGTATTAGTGTTACCCGAAAAACCTGCTGAACCAGCAACAGTGACAACAACTGATCCGGCTAGCGAATTTACCTATTTAATTGGCCGTATTGATTTTGATGATGCGAGCGGGAAATTTTCTGATGCATCGCTCCCACTGCCTTTCTCGGCTGACATTACCCACATCAATGGCACTATTTCCACATTGGACTCAACCAGTAACACACCCGCCGATGTAAAACTGGAAGGACAAGTCAGCGACTTTGGCGAAATGGTGATGAGCGGCGCTATTTTTCCGCTGGAGCCCACACAAAAAACCCGCATGCAATTGACATTTAACAATATTGATATCGCCGACTTTTCACCCTACTCCATTAAATTTGCAGGCCGGGAAATTGCCAAAGGAAAAATGAATCTCGACCTGGAATATGAAATCAATAAAAGCCAAATGCTGGGGAAAAACAATATTGTGTTGCACGATTTCGCGCTAGGCAAAAAAGTCGCGCAACCTGGCGCGGCCGATTTGCCGCTCGACCTTGCCATTGCACTCCTAAAAGATAAAGACGGCACCATCCGCGCCGATCTGCCGGTACAGGGTAATGTTGACGATCCGCAATTTGACTACAGCAAAACCATTCGCCGCGCGTTGAGCAAACTGATCACCAATGTGGCCGCAGCACCATTTCGTTTTTTAGCCGGATTGGTTGGCGTGGGCAGCAATAAAGATTTAGGTTACATCAGCTTTTTTGCTGGCCGCACCGATTTATCGCCCGCACAAACTGAAAAAGTCCAGCAGCTGGGCGAAGCAATGCTTAAACGCCCGGACTTGCAAATCACTATCGCAGGCGCTTACTCAGCGACGTTTGATACAGACACACTCAAAGAAGAAAAATTTAATGCCGCGTTGCGCGGGCAAATATCCCAAAACCTTACCGATGCCAATATCGGTTCACGCAAATACATAGCAACACTGGAAAAATTATACGCAGAGAAAAATCTCACGCCGAGCCTTGATGAATTAAAACGAAACGCACTCAACCAACCGGATGATGAGAGTGACAACATGGATCGATTAGCTTATGTGCGATCAATAAAAGATGCGCTGGTTGCTACCGAGGTAATTTCCCAGGAAGATCTTATTCAACTGGCCAACAAGCGCGCGCAAGTTGTGTACGAACAGCTTAGCCAAACACCGGGTATCGATATAAGCCACATCAAAATGGCAGCCGCCCACGAAGGACAACTGAATAAAGACAACAAATTAAAACTGGAACTGAAAGCCAGCCTGAAGAAAACAAAAAGCCAAAAAATCGCATCGCCATAAACAAAAATCCCCGCTTTATTGGCGGGGATTTTTTACGAAAGCTGATAAACAAACACCACTAGCCTTTTTGCCGATATTCCGTTGGCGTAATCCCTACCATACGTTTAAAGAAACGGTGGAAGGCTGAGGGGCTGTTAAAGCCGGACTTGTAGATAATTTCAAGAATGGTTTCGTCTTTGAATTCAGGTGCAACGAGCAAACGCTTGGCTTCTTCTACGCGGTAGCGATTGATAAATTCAAAGAAGTTACTCTGGTAATGCATTTTCAAGATCGCGGAAATATCGCGCGGTTTTAAACCAATCTGCTCAGCGAAACGCTCCAGATTGATATTGCTCTCCAAAAATAATTTATCTTCATGGATCGCCTTTTCAATAATCTGAACCTTATGATCCATTTTGCTTGGCTGTACCGGTTTTGCTACAGGCACAGCGTGCACGCTAAGCAATTGTCGGGTGTTGATTAGGCCAAATACAAACAACCCGTTCACCAGAATGACTGTGAGGTAATTGTCGATAATCCCCAGCGTATCGCTAACAGACGCGCTCACCAATCCCTCTAACAAATACGCTAACAACGACCACAACCAATGCAAACAAAAACCGGCCAGTACTACATCAGCCAGTTTCAATTCCGATACCGCAATATCGGAATACAAATGTTTTAACTGCTCGCGCAATTTATATTCCGCAATAACACAGGCAATGATGTAACCCAGCGGCGATAGTTTTACCAACGCCCACAAAAATGCTACCACCGCGTTTTCTACACCAGTGAGTTCAGTGGCAGGTTGCCATTCCAGGCTATCAATACCGAATGCGACCAATAAGATGACCGCCACAAGCGCCGGAGCCAGGTGCAACAAGTTTCGCCAGCGCAACAACACGACATGTTGCGAAAGCGAGCGCAAATAAAAATACAGTACCGGCCCCTGCAGCAACAGACACGCAGCCAGCACAGTGACAACAACCGGTGTGTGATTGATTGCGGCGACTTTCAGATCGCCATTCCAGACGATTAACGTAGTGGTTAACACCAGCGCAATCAGCACAAAAAATCCCGCTAGAATTCGCCGGGGCTGGATATGTTTGGCAGGCAACAGATTCAATAGCACAGCCAGCACACCGCACTCTAATGCGGTGAGCACCAGTACTAAATCATGGATATTTAGAAAGTTGGTTTTCATCAGGTCTTTCTCTGGATCGCTCTGGATCTCTCTCGTTTTTGTATAACGGCGCAAGATTTATAGGGGCGTAAACGCGTGTCGATATTGACTAACCAATCAGGCAATTTTAATGGCGGTGTGCAGCACCAAACCAATACCTATTGTTAGCGTTATATTATTTGCGCCGATCGTTATTCAACACGCCTGAAAAAGCCACGCGAACAAACACTACTTGAATACGCAATGCTTGGCGTAGTCTTTCGCTTCATTCATTGTCAGTTCGCCCTTGGGTTTGTTTTCAATATTTTTGCACCACTCAGGGCTGCCAACTTCGGGCGCGCAGGCCGTTATCAGGGAGACAGAGATCATAACCAACAGCAGTTTAGAGACGCGGAAGAATGTGTGCATATAGTGTCCGGATTATTCGAGTTGTAAGTGGGTTGCGGCTGGGAACGGTGTCAGGAACCACTACCAGCGAGTGCACACCGGCAAGGATAGCAGAGCTCTTTGTTAAAGAATGCAGGATTTGGTTAATAAAAAACGCCCGCGTGATAAGCGCGGGCGTCATAGAAGATAGCGGGCGGGATGACAGCAGGGTTATCACACCGCACTGTCTGTCCACCGTTTATCGATCAGGGCAAACTTTTCAGATGATTGCCAACCGGAACGGAGAAGATGCGGCCATCTTTCACATCCCAATTGATTGACCAAGTCATCACACCGCGGAAGTCACCATAGGCCGCCAGTGGCAGGTTGCTACCGCAATTGGTGCGTTTAACCAAACAATCGACCGCTTTGTTGATGTCAGCTGTTGTTGCCTGGCCAGAGTTTGCAGCGCGTGGGCCAGATGGCAAACCCAGTGCAACCTGGTCAGGGCGTAAACCTTTGAAGGTGCCCGCAGTACCATTTGCCAGTGGGAAACCTTCAATCAACATACGCGCAGAAGCGACCATCATATCCACTGTACCTGCTTGATAAGGTTGGGCCGCATAAGGCGTTGCCAGACCGCCATTGTTGTACAGCTGCACGTGCAGCAAATCCAATTCATTGCGCAATTGGTCGATCATCGGCAAGTACGCACCCCAAATACCGGTGTAGGCCACATAACCACCTTGAACATAAGGATGCTCAGGTGCCATGGACACGTAGAAGTCCGGGTACATTGCATTCAATTGTTTGATCGCCGATACCATGTTGTTGATCACTGGCGCACCGTGCATAACACCGGCACCGGATTCCAGATCGATATCGACACCATCAAAACCGTACTCATTGATAATCGATGCAGTACTGTTAACGAAGTTGGCCAGGTTGGTTGAGTTATTCAGCGTGACTGTGCCTTTCTCACCGCCGTAAGACAGCACGATGTTTTTGCCTTGCGCACGCTTGGTCGCAACATCCTGAATAAATTGCGCTTTGTTCAGTGCAGGGTCCAAACGGAATTCCACACTGCCATTGCCCGCATCTTCAACGAAAGCGATCACGATCACATCCCATGCCGGATCAACATCCGCCAGACGGATCACACCACTGCCGTTATCAAAGTTGTGCCAGTAACCCACCAGCGCATGCTTCGGCAGTGCGGCTGCATCGCCAGGAACACGGCCATTACCGCTGACGCTGGATGATGAGCGACTGCTCACACTGCTGGACGATTTGGAAGATGGTGCAACAGAAGAACTTGAGCTGGGCGTACTTGAAGCCGCTCCGCAGGATTTGACCAAAGACCAAGCATCTTGCCAATGGGCACCAGTGCCCGGAGCATAAGCCCATGCCGCGGTAGAACCACACCAACCAGCAATATTACAACGGTATTCACTTCCGGCATTTTGCACCAACTGACCCGCTGCATAAGCGGTACCCGCAACATATTGCGGTGATGAACAATTGCCACCGGAAATCGATGAACTGGATGGCGCTACCGAGCTGGATGACTTTGAACTGGGCGCAACGCTGCTGGGTGCAGAAGACGATGGCGCAACCGAACTGCGGATTGAGGAAGAGGCAGCACCATCGCACACCTCCAGTAATGCCCACTCCTGCCATTGGCCGGAATAACTGGCCGGGCTATGGCCTTGCGACCACCAATTGGCCTTATAAGCTTTACCCGCCTCCTGAACCTGAGTGCCACCACCATAGGCAGCTGCACTATTCCATACCGGCAAACCGGAACAATCAACGGCAAATGCACTGCCGGATAATAAGCCCGCGCCTAATGCGGCGAGCGCAATAACTGAACGTTTCATAGACCCCTCACTGTATTTGTTATTTCTGGTTTACTGCGTTGATGTAAGTTGATGTAAAAAAAACGCGATAGACAAAAGTTTCAGGCAATAGCAAGCCGTAAAGAAATTGCGAAAATTTCTTTTGGGCAAACTTCTTTTTTAGTTAAAAAAACGCAACGAGATTTTTTTGAGTGGCTCCGGGGATCAAGTACTTGTGTTGCGATTTTTATTTACTGTGCAACACCGGTCCGTACTTTAAGAGACACACCCTTCCTGTTTACAACACTAATGAGATCCATCCGAAGGCATTCACGGCGCGAGCCCTGAACAGTGATCCTGAATCACACGCCTGACAATCTATCGAGCTATCTAGCGATTACCGCGCGGTTTCTTTTTATATTTCCGCTTAAAGCCCAGCATGACAACGTTGCCATATATATCACCCGGTAACGGATCTGGCAATCAGCGATATGACTAAAAGATGACGAATACGCAATTTTTTTATTTCATTAGAATAAAAAAATTGCGTATCGGGAGAAAAACAAAGGGGATAGATGATTGGGAAATATAAGATTATTCAGCGTTAGATTTTCGCCGGTGCCGCATTCGCACGCTGGCGCACAGCCTCAAACAAACAGACACCGGTAGCGACAGACACATTCAAACTGCTGACCGTTCCCGCCATAGGAATATTCATCAGATGATCGCATGAATCCTGTGTGAGGCGGCGCAAACCATCACCTTCTGCCCCCATCAAAATACCAATAGGGCCAGTAAGGTTGGATTGGTAAATAGATTGGGTGGCTTCACCCGCCGCACCAAATAACCAAATGCCCTGCTCCTGCAATTTTTTCAGGGTGCGCGCCAAATTGGTCACCGGCACAAACGGCAATACCTCTGCAGCACCGCACGCGACTTTGCGCGCAACAGGCGTCAAGCCGGTGGATTTGTCTTTGGGAGCGATTACCGCATGCACGCCCGCTGCCTCTGCCGAGCGCATGCAGGCACCAAGGTTATGCGGGTCAGTTACGCCGTCAAGGATCAACAAAAAAGCAGGCTCACGCAGGTTTTCCAGAAACCGGAACAACCAGGTTTCATCATAGGTTTCGCCAGGTGTACAGATCGCGATAACGCCTTGATGATTTTCATCGCCCACCATGCCGTCAAGTTTATTGCGGCCGACTTGCTGGCAATGAATGCCGTTGATCTCTGCCGCATTCACAATTTTCTGCAAGCGCTGGTCATTGCGGCCCTGTAGCAAATAAATTTCAATTACTCGCTGGGGCGCACTTTTTAATAATGCCTGCACAGCATGCAAGCCATAAATAATTTCACGTTTCAAAACATTTTCCTGATAAACATTTAACGCTCGGAGATGCGCGTTTCACGCTCGCGGATCTCCCGGTCTTTCACTATATAAATTTCACGATCCAGCCGCTCATCGAGCACAAAGCTTTCACTCTGCAACCAAAGGTTAATCCTTTGTCTTAGCCTTAACCACCGGTCTCTTAGCAGGAGCTTTCTTGATACCAGTGACAACCTTGCTTTTAGTTTTTTTCGACGCAGGCGATTGAACTGTTGCTGGCGATGCTTTGCTTGCAACTTTCGCAGTTTTACGGCCATGATCAACCTCACTTCCGGATTTCTTACTCACTACTTTGGCGCTGGCAGATTTTGCCGGTGCAGCTCCCGCCGCCGGTTTTTTCACTGCGGCTTTTTTGGCAACCACTTTTTTAGCAACTGCTTTATCAACCGTTACTTTTTTGTTTGCTGTTTTTTTAGCGCCTGCTTTTCTATTACCCGCACTGCTAACGTCAGCTTTTTTAACTTCTATCGTTTTCACACCAGCCTTTTTCGTTGCCGCTTTTTTAGCGGCAGGTTTTACGGCGGGCGCACTGGTCGCTGTCGCTGCAGCAGTTTTTGATTTCACCGCAGTCCGTCGGGTTGATTTTGGCTTGACCGCTGATTTTGGACGGCGCACAGCACTGGCAGATTCCAATTCAAAATCGATTTTGCGGTTATCCAAATCCACACCCACAACCCGCACAACCAGTTCATCACCCAAACCAAATACCTTGCGTGTACGCTCACCCAACAAGCGATGCTGTGCAGGCTCAAAGCGATAATAATCATGCGGCAAGGAGGTGATGTGAATTAAACCTTCGATGTAAAGCTCGTTCAACTCCACAAACAGACCAAAGCTGGTAACAGCACTGACGTGGCCGTCGTACACTGCGCCCACTTGGTCGCGCAGGTATTCGCATTTGAGCCAACTCACAACATCGCGCGTGGCTTCGTCGGCGCGGCGCTCGGTGCGTGAACACTGCTCGCCAAATACCAACATATCGCTGGCGGAATAAGGATAAATAAATTTTTTCGGAATCGCTTTTGCGGTTTCAACGCGGCACACATGGGTGCTCGGCTCGGCACTGCGCACGACCGAGCGGATAGCGCGATGTACCAGTAAATCAGGGTAGCGACGGATCGGCGAGGTAAAGTGGGTATAGGCTTCATAACCCAAGCCAAAGTGGCCGTGGTTCTCCACTTGGTACATCGCCTGGCGCAAACTGCGCAGCATCACGGTTTGGATTAAATGCGCATCACCGCGCCCCTGGATCATTTGCAACAATTGTTGGTAATCGCTGGGCGTTGGTTTATCGCCACCGGCAAGCCCCAAACCTAATTCAGAGAGATAGGCACGCAGGTTAGTGAGCTTGGATTCCGTCGGGCCTTCATGTACACGGAACAAGCCGACGAGATTGTGCTTCTCAATAAATTTCGCTGCACACACGTTTGCACAGAGCATGCACTCTTCAATTAATTTGTGTGCGTCGTTGCGCTTGATGGGAACAATGCGTTCAATTTTGCGATCTTCATTAAATTGAATGCGCGTCTCAACTGTTTCAAAATCAATTGCACCGCGCTCATCGCGCGCTTTGCGCAGACACTCATACAATTTATGCAGCAATTCCAACTGCGGAACCACCGCGCTGTATTCCTCGCGCAGTGCGTTGCGCGCTTCACCTTCACCGGTGAGTATTTCGCCCACTTTGGTGTAGGTGAGGCGCGCGTGGGAATGCATCACTCCCTCATAAAATTGATAGCCAGTGATGCGCCCTGCATCGCTGATATTCATCTCACATACCATGCACAAACGATCTACATGCGGGTTGAGTGAACACAGTCCGTTGGATAATTCCTCGGGCAACATAGGCACTACATAATCGGGGAAATACACCGAGTTTCCGCGCGCACGCGCTTCCAAATCCAGCGCACTGTCGATCTGCACGTAATGCGATACATCCGCAATCGCCACATACAAACGCCAGCCACCCTTGCGGCGCTCGCACAACACTGCATCATCAAAATCGCGCGCGTCTTCGCCATCAATTGTGACAAAAGGAAGATGACGCACATCCACGCGATGCAATTTATCTTTCTCCTGCACCTCGTGGGACAACAGCGCAGCCTCAGCCAATACTGCCTCCGGCCAGATACTCGGAATACCGTGTGCCTGGATCGCCAACTCGATTTCCATGCCCGGCGCCATATGGTCACCCAGCACCTGAATAATACGGCCGGTAGGCAAGCGGTTTTTGTCCGGCTGCTGGGTAATTTCCGCCACCACAATTTGCCCGTGTTTGGCGCCACCGTAGGAGCCAAACGGAATCATGATGTCATGGGTAATACGCGGATTTTCCGGACGCACAAATTGCACGCCCTCTTCATTAAAAAAACGCCCCGCCAATTGCGTGGTATTGCGGATCAGCACATCGACAATCGCGCCTTCTTCCTTACCGCGATATTGCTCGCCCGAAAGCCGCACCAGCACCTCATCGCCATCAAACACCTTGCGCATCTGGCGATTGTGCAAATAAATATCCTCGCCACCATCGGCGCGGATTACAAAGCCATAACCATCGCGATGCCCTTGCACCCGCCCGCGCACTACATCAATTTTGTCCAGCCGCACATAGGCATCGCGCCGGTTGCTAATCAACTGGCCGTCGCGCGCCATCGCAATCAAGCGGCGGCGCAGGGCTTCAATTTGGTCTTCACCAGTGAGCTTGAGCATGACGCACATTTGCTCATGGGTCACAGGCTGATCGGAGGTGTCGAGAAGGTCGAGGATGTACTCGCGGCTGGGAATGGGGTTTTCGTATTTTTCGGCTTCGCGTGATGCGAATGGGTCTTTGGAGGGAGATTTACGTTTGCTCAATTGGGCATCCTATGATCAATTTGGCGAATTCCGAACGATCCGGAGGTTATAGAAGGATTATAGGGCAGCAATCATGACAAACCTACAAATAAAACCATAAACCCTGTTGACAGCCCACAGGGCGATATTTATAGTGCGCGGCCTCAGCTTGCTGAGAATGCCCAGGTGGTGAAATTGGTAGACACGCTAGCTTCAGGTGTTAGTGGCCCTCGGCCGTGAAGGTTCAAGTCCTTTCCTGGGCACCAAACATGAAAGCCCCGCTATGAAAATAGCGGGGCTTTTTGTTTTGGGGTTTGTGCTCAAGCACCAAAATAATTCCTCAAACTGCTGCACACTTTTCAATACCAAAACAGCGAAGACGGGTTAACGTTATCTTCTGTTTGTTCAATTCACATTTTCTATTTTTTAATTAACACCATCTACTTTTCAGCTAAAAACGTCGTTTTTATAGAGCTCTGATTCAATCAGGAAAAACATCAGAGCCTGCGATAACGGCGAAATGTATTCGCCACTATTTTCCGCTGCACCGCAGTCAAAAATATTTTCCTGATCTGTTCATTTCCCATGGTGTATTGGTTTGCTTTTCTCTTAAAAATAATCCTGTATTAGATTGTCGTGCTATCTGTATTAGATTGTCGCGCCAACAGAATTGTTATCTATCAACATGAAACCTAACCTCACACTACCCTCAACCCATCAAGCATCCACTTAAATGCTTCAATCGCTTTATTAACAACTTCTTCGGGGTTACTGCTGGCTGCAACCCACAGCGCAGCATTTAGTGCGGCGCCGTTTAACAGGCGTGCGGCGGCCTCGGCGTTTACCGGTTTAATGGTGCCCTCCTCAATCAGCTTATTGATGGTGCTAATGCTCATTTGAAGGCAGTTATTCTGGCTGGGCCATTGCGATGGATCACCCAGGACAGCGGGGCCATCCAGCAGAACGATGCGCTGCACTTCGGGGTTGAGGGCCATACGGATGTACGCCTCACCTTCGGCAACCAGACCGTCCCATAGGCTGTTGGCTTCGGCCGCCGAGGCGTGCGCGCGGGATGCCATTTCCGTGTCAATTTGATCCACCACCGCCATCAGCAAACCCTTCTTGTCACCAAAGGTGTGGTAGAGCGCGCCACGCGTGAGCCCTACGGATGCGGTGATGTCGTCCATTGAGGCTGCCGCATAACCTTTTTCTGCAAATGCCTTGCGCGCTGCCTGGATAAGCTTGTTGCGCGTCTCTTCAACTTTTTCAGCCCGCTTCATAAAACTGATAACTCCGGTTGTTTTTCTATTTACATACGCGCCGTATGTATTTATTATTAACATACGCTGCGTATGTTAATAAGGTCGATCCAGTAACTCAACTTTTTACCTATCTACTTATTTATCTATTTACTGATTTATTTATCGATTTACCCATTTATCTATTTATTCATGAAGCCGGTACACCCGCTTCATTAAAGAGGAATTGACTATGAACCATCGCAAAGCCATTTTTCCCGCAGAGCGCCACGCGCTTTATGAGCAACACCGTTATTCCGCCGCTATCCAATCCGGCGATTTGATTTTTGTGTCGGGGCAAGTAGGAAGCCGATCAGATGGCACGCCAGAGCCGGATTACGCGCGTCAGGTGCAACTGGCGTTTGATAATTTGAACGCGGTATTAAAAGCCGCCGGTTGTGGCTTTGAAGACGTGGTGGATATCACCAGCTTCCATACTGACCCAGAGGCACAATTTGAAACCTTTATGGCAGTGAGGGAAAAAAACATCGGTGAAGCCCCCTACCCAAACTGGAC
The DNA here is from genome assembly GCA_002483365.1 of Cellvibrio sp. UBA7661. GTDB lineage: Bacteria > Pseudomonadota > Gammaproteobacteria > Pseudomonadales > Cellvibrionaceae > Cellvibrio. The sequence continues at coordinate 44,716 of DLHT01000007.1, read as the reverse complement.
GGCGATTGGCGTTAACTGGCTGGCGGGATTTGATGTTGAACTCAAAGTAATCGCGCGATTGCCTCAAGCGAATTAAAAAAAATATCGCCTTCACCATAATAGTGATGAAGGCGATGACCCCCTTCTGTCGTCACCATAAGTAACAAAAAATGTAAACGGTTACCAATTAATCAATTACATTCTCAATAGCAAATAAGATAATTAATGCGCCAATAAAATTATTAAATCATTGATTTGTATCGATAAAATAAAAAAATAATAAATTTCATCAAATTTTTGGATGCACATCCAACTGAAAATTTACAAATACTCTCTTTCAAAATGTAATCGATTACAAATAATATTGCGCAGGGGTTCCAATTCGCCCCGCCTGTGCCCTTCATCCATAAGACCCGGTGCGCGCCCGACAACCCTGTTGTTTCCGCACACGGAAAAGGCACACCCAATACTTATAACCAGACCGGAATCTACTACATCGAGGTGTTCCAATGCTCATTTTAAAAACTGTAAAGCGAATGAAGCTTTTACTGTTCGCATCACTTTGCCTGAGCCTGTTAAGCGGCTGCGGAAGCGGGTCAAAAATCAATAACGATGATGTGGCCTATACGCCCGAGCAACGGGATTTAGGTGTGATTGCCGGTGATAATGCCGAGTACGAAAAAGGCCAAACGATTACCTTGTCTGGCCGACTGGTCGGTACCGTTACCACCCAAACCGTGAAATGGGAACAAATTAGCGGAACCCCTATTACCGGTGTCAGCGATTGGTCAACGCCCAATCTGACCTTTCCATCGCCCGATATAGATGGATTGGAAACATTCAAATTCCGCATTTCTGCACGTGATAGCGCGGGAAATATTATTAACGATGCCAGCGGCAATCCGTTGGTCGATGAAATTGAAATCCTTGTTTACGATCCATCGGTCATCATCACGCTTGAAGCAGAAGACACTGCATTTTCAACACTGGCCGGTGGTGCAACCTTGGTTAGCAACGGCCCCAATTATATTTCCGGCGCTTCGGGTTCCCACACCGCCGACATCACCCCCGGCGCAAAAGTAATTTATCAAATTCCCTCAGGCAGCACCGTAGACGATAAAACCATTGGTGCAGGTTTTTATACGCTGTTTGTGCGCTATGCAATTCCCGCTTCTTATGGTGGCAAACAAGCAGTGGTGAAAACAAATGGTGTTGATGCGAATGTGCCATTCCTCGCTACCAGCAGCTGGAACAACGCACGTGTCGATGTCATTAAAATTAATGAGGGTAGCAACAGCATTGAAATTGGCGGCGGTTGGAATTACTACCGTATCGATAGCATTTTATTAATTCCTGCTCCACAACCTACCAAACCTTTAGCGGTTGCACCCAATTTAGTAAATGCCAATGCAACGGCTGCTACAAAAGATTTGATGGCATTTTTGGTCAGCAACTACGGTGCAAAAACACTGAGTGGTCAAACCGAATTTATGGATTACAACGATCTGGGCAATAAAACCGGCCTGCGTGATTTTAATAAAATCACTGAAATTACCGGCGGTTTGTCTCCTGCGATTGTGGCGTTCGATTTAATGGATTACTCCAGCTCACGTATTGCCTGCGGTGCAGAACCCGGCGTTCTCAGCGAAGACATGATTAATGAACACAACACCAAAAATGTCATTCTCTCTCCGCTGTGGCATTGGAACTCACCCACTAAATTAAAAGACACCAACTGCAGCGGCAGTGGTAATACCGCTTGGTATTCCGGCTTTTACAGCACCGCCACGGATTTCAATTTAAAAACCGCTTTGGCGGATACCAACAGTGCTGATTATCAGGCGCTGATTTCCGATATGGATGACATAGCTGCAGAGCTGAAAAAATTTGCTGATGCCGATATTCCATTGCTGTGGCGGCCATTGCACGAAGCAGAAGGCGGTTGGTTTTGGTGGGGTGCATCGGATGCGCAATCGTTAACAGCGCTGTGGAAAATCATGTATCAACGTTTTACCGATGTGCATCAATTAAATAATTTAATTTGGGTTTATACCGCAGCAGGTTCACTGAGTGCAGATTGGTATCCGGGCGATGCTTACGTCGATATCGTTGGCTATGACGGTTACGACGGCAAAAATGCCGACAACCCATTCAAATCAGAATTCACTACATTAAAAGATCGTTTTGATGGCAAAAAATTAGTTGCGCTCACAGAAACCGGCACTATTCCTGATATCGCATTAATGCATCAACAAAACGCGTGGTGGGCTTTTTTTGTTACCTGGAATTCACAAGGCAGCAATGAATACGGCCCACTGAATGCCGATGCAGCTGAACTCAAAGCCAGTTACGAATTTGAAGGCACCCTTAATCTGGATGACGTTCCCGGTGGCCGCGCAAAAATAGAAGCGGGTTTGTACGACGGTTTTGAATTGCCGGTTGCAAGCTGGGGTGCACAAATTAACTGGGGCGACGTACCCGGTGCAGCGGTATCGAGCAATTGGTCGGCACTTGGCGGACACGCATTATCAATCACTAAAAATTTAAGCCTTGTGAGTTCACCTACCGGTGTGGTGCTGCAAACTTATCCGGTTGGTGGCATTAATGTTGGCGATGCACAACAACTGACACTCGTTGCACATTCAGCAAATACTGGCGCAGGCACTACCGCAAAACTGTTTGTAAAACACGGTGATGATTGGGCGTGGGTAGATTCAGGTGCAGTGTCTACTGCAGGCGATGTCACCCTGACTCTGGATGTATCGGCATTGGATAAATTGCAGGGTATTGGTGTGCAGTTTGAAGGGTTTGATCCCGCCAGCACCAACGCCATTTTTGCAATCGATAAAGTCATGCTGGGCGATACCTTGCTCTATGACTTTGAGCCAGTCGTTGCACCATGGGAAGCACAGGTAAATTGGTCAGCAACACTGGGCGCAACCCTCTCGGGTAACTGGAGCAATACTGGCAAAAAATCCCTGGGCGTTATCAAAGATTTGAGTAAAGAAAATGCCCCCACCAGCGTTGTGCTGCAGGCTTATCCCACTGGCGGTATTGATGTATCCAACAAACAAACACTCACATTGGTTGCGCATGCAGCAAATGCCGGTGCAGGAACCACCGCAAAATTATTTGTGAAGCACGGCGCTGACTGGATGTGGCTGGACTCAGGTTCGGTATCGGCAACGGGCAGTGCAACATTGCAAATTGATGTCTCTGCGCTCACCACATTGCAAGGTCTCGGTGTGCAATTTGAAGGCTTCGATAGCACCAGCACTGCTGCCGGTTTTTATATCGACACCGTCAAATTGGATAGCGATGTGATCTACGACTTTGAAGGCACTGGCAACTGGGAATTCCAGAAAAACTGGTCGCCGGAAAGTGGCATTCATTTAGCAAGTGACTGGAGTAAATCCGGCAGCTTGTCCTTGGGCGGAACCACTCAACTGAAAGACGGCGACGACAATATCATCCTGCAAGTTTATCCCACCGGTGGCTTGTTGTTGGGTGATGTAACCACGCTGAAAATTTCCGTGCACGCGGTTAATACCGGCAACGCCACACAAGCGCAATTATTCGCTAAAGATAAAAATTTCTCCTGGAAAGATGGCGGTGCTGTTGCGCTGGTTAATGGCAGCGCAGAGTTGACTCTGGACATTTCGGATATGGGCGGTGAGCTCAGTGGTTTGGGCGTGCGCTTCATGGGGCCGGTCAACAGTGCTACTGAATCAAGCTATTACATCGACGATGTCAGCTTTGAATAACTGAATGATTAGCGCACTTGTAGCGCCCGCACCGGGCGCTACTTATCGACGTTGAATTTGGCTGCCCATTGCGCGCAGCAAAAAAAATTGAACGTCACCCAGCGAATTTACAAACAGGAACGAATTATGTTTTTCCCAAATACAAAACATTTATTTAAAAAAACCGCTTTTAAAAATAATCTGGTTTATCTGGGCGTTGCTCTGGCAACCTTGCACCCATACGGTATTGCCGTTGCACAAGAGTCAGCACAAAACGATGTTGAAGAAGTGGTTGTACTCGGGATGCGCAACTCGGTTATGCAATCGATAGACACCAAGCGCAATGCAAGCTCGGTGGTGGATGCGATTACTGCAACCGACATTGGTAAATTACCCGATGCGACCATCGCCGACTCACTGCAACGTGTTCCCGGCATTCAAATTACGCGCACCGGCGGCGAAGGAACCGGCGTCAATATCCGCGGCAACTCCAATATCACCACCACACTCAATGGCGAACAAATGTTGGCAGCGGGTTCTATTACTACCGTATCGCCTAATTTTGCTGACATCCCTTCCACTATGGTATCGGGCATTGAAGTTTTTAAATCTGCCGAAGCAAAAAATGTCGTAAGCGGTTTGGCGGGCACCATCAATTTGAAAACCAACCGTCCTTTTTTATTGGAAGATGGTTTTACTGCCGTTGGTAAAGTGGAAGTCATTCAAGGCGCACTGGGAGAAGAGACCGATGGTTCTTATTCCGGATTTTTTGGTTACAACAACGACGATAAATTCGGGGCATCGTTAAACCTTTCTTACGGCACCTCTTACCTGGCGGATTACTGGAATGGCTCGCAAGGCGGCAACCCCGGCCGCTGGTCAGGTTGGCGCAACCTTGCCAGTGAAGAAACCGGTTATGTTGCCAGCAATGTGGATGTTAACGGCGATGGCGATAGCAACGATGTGTATTACACCTTTGAAGGCCATCAAGCCGCCAACCGTTTTATTGACCGCGAAAGAACCGGTGTAAATGGTTCGATGCAATACCAGATCAACGATGCATTCCAACTGACTGGCGATGTGTTTTACACCAAGCTGGATGAGCATATTTATATGCAGGCATTTGTAGCCGAACAGTCATGGCAAAGTATTATCGGCTGGGCCACACCGGATGACGGCGCAACCGAGGCTTACGACAATATTGTGCATCGCAATGGTGAGGCAATTACCTTGCCGGGCAATCTGTACACCATGTCATCGGCGTTGTGGCAAACACGTTTAGCCAAAACCCAAAACCAAACTATCGCGACCGACAAAGAATCGACTAACACCAATATCGAATTGTCATTTGATAACGGTGGCCCACTGACCGGAAAATTGCGTTGGTTGCACGGCGAAGCAGTGGATGACCAAGCCAACAGCACAGTTGACTCAACACTCACCGACGGCTCGCAAATCAATGACAAATATCGCCCTGCGAATGGTGAAGAGTCATGGGCTAACCCCTGGGGCTACGGTAGCTTTAATGCACTGCTGCCGGATGGCACAGAAGTGGATGGCACCGCAATTCAAGTTCCGATTCACATCGCTTACTCCGGCGGCAAACAACATTGGGTATTGCCCGGTACGAATTTACCGATCACCAATCCGGATGGCACCACCACAACCGTCAATGAAACCTTCGGCAGTAATTTGAATCGTTACAGCCCCAAGTCAGCCAACCTGACCGGCACCTATTCAAATGCCGACATGGACATTGTCCGTTTGGATTCCAATTACGCATTCGATACACCGCTGCTAAATACCTTCACCTCGGTTGATGTTGGTTTGCGTTACGGTGAGCGCAATGTTGAAAAAAATGGTTGGATTGGCGGCTTGTTAAGAACCAACGAATACGGTGATGCATTTGTCGCGCGCTGGAAAGATACCGTTTCCCCTGCACCTGTGACTGGCGAATCTTATGTCGATCCCATTTCATTCACTGATTTAAATGAACAGGGAATGATTAAAGGCATTAGCGATTTTTATGGCACCTCAGGCTTGGGCACGGTTTATTTCATTAACCCGAAAGCGATGGATAATCCGATTGCCTGGCATGAAAAAATGTACGGCCCACATATGTTAGTTGCAGATGCGGCCAACGTGTACGAAGTGCAAGATAAAACCAGTTCGTTCTATATTCAGGGCAATCTGGAAACGGAAGTATTTGGTAAACCACTGCGCGGTAATGTGGGTTTGCGCTATATCGATACCGAATACACCATCACCCAAAGTGTTGCGGGTTCTGCGGCATCTACTGTGATCAACGGCGAGACCTATTTACTTGGCCCGGGGATGGTTGCCTCAGTAGGCGAGTCAATTACCACGGTTAACAGCTACGATGAAATCCTGCCCGCGATTAACTTGTCGATGGATTTAAACGATGAACAAGTGTTGCGTTTTGCATTTACCAAAACCATCGGCACCCATGACACTGATTCTCTGGGCGGCGGACTCAATGTCAACCGCACTAACTCCTGTAACATCACTCGCCCTAATGGCGGCCCCGTTGCCTGCGCCAACTCAGGCTCGCAAATCGGCAACCCTGCATTGCTGCCTAATTTGCAATACAACGCCGACCTGAGTTACGAGTGGTATTTAAATGACAGCAGTATGGTCAGCCTCGGTTTGTTTTGGGTTCAGGGTTTAACGCAAATTGAAAACACGCGCATTTATCGTTCGGACATTGCGGATGATGATGGCGTAGTGCGCGGCTACAATCCGGAAACCGGACAATTTACCGGTGTTGTGCCGATTGATTCGATTATCAGTTTCGATGAGAAAGGCGATGCAACACACGGACTGGAGTTTGGTTACAAACAATCGCTCGATTTCCTGCCGGGACTCTGGAGTGGCCTCGGTGTAGACGCCAACTTCACCTACTCACCCAGTGAAGGTTCGGACCAGGATTACTACGGTAAAACCATGCCGGGAATCAACAACTCTGAATATCAATCCAACTTCGCACTCTGGTACGAGCAAAATGGTATTCAGGCGCGTATCGCCCATAACTACCGCAGCAAAATGTATGTTGGTCGCACGTTGCAGGGCGAGTACCAATTCGCGTACTTCCAAAAACCCACTAACTATGTGGATGCGTCGGTCAGTTATGAATTCATTGAAAACATGACTGTCGCGCTGCAAGTCACCAACCTGACCCAGGAACATCAGGAGTACTACAACCAGTGGGAGTCCAACGTTGATTCAGCGTTCTACAACGAGCGCCGTACCAGCCTGAGCCTGCAAGTGAAATATTGATTACCTGAGTGTTGAGCGCAGGCACAGTATTGGATCTTTGCCAGTTGTGAAGATTTGATCTGTGCCTGCGTTTTTTTATTAGCATCCACCCTGACACGTGGCGTATATTTTCTCCTTTGTCTGTATGGAGAAGCGCATGAGCCACTTTGTGGACGAAGACCCCAGCGTCTATAAAACCCTGCTGGAATCCACTAAAGCCATTCCCTGGAAAATTGACTGGAACACGCTCACCTTTTCTTACATAGGCCCGCAAATCAAACAGCTGTTGGGCTGGGAGCCGGATACTTGGGTGTCGGTGCAAGACTGGGCGGCACGTATGCACGAGGAAGACCGCGAGCGTGTGGTCAACTTTTGTGTGAGCCAATCCCAAGCCGGAGTTGACCACGAGGCGGACTACCGCGCGCTAACCAGTGATGGCCGCTTTGTGTGGATCCGCGATGTGGTGCACGTGGTACGCAATCCGGCGGGAGAAGTGGAATCGCTGGTTGGTTTTATGTTTGATATCAGCGAGCGCAAACAGACCGAGCAAAAGCTGATCGACCTGCAAAAAGAGCTGGAAACCTTATCCTTTAAAGACGGCCTGACCGGTGTTGCCAACCGGCGCATGTTTGATTCGGTGCTGGAAGTGGAATGGCTCAACGCCAAACGCACGCACCAGCCTTTGTCACTGGTGATGGTGGATATTGATTACTTCAAACAATACAACGATCACTACGGCCATCTGCAAGGTGATGATTGCCTTAAACGCGTCAGTCAGGCACTGACCGGATCGGCCGCGCGGGCGCGGGATTTTGTGGCGCGCTTTGGCGGGGAAGAGTTTGTGTTGGTATTGCCGGACAGTAACGCAGAAGCGGCACTGGCCGTTGCCGAGCGCTGCCGCAGCGCCATTCTTTCACTGCAGATCCCGCACGAGAAATCGCACATCGACCAGTTGTTAAGCATCAGCCTGGGCGTGGGCACTGCAATACCGGAACAGGATGACTTGCTTACGGATTTTATTAATAAAGTGGATCGCCGCTTGTATCAGGCCAAACAAAATGGCCGCAATTGCATTGTTGCGGAGAGCACAGTTCGCAAATAAGCACAAAACTGCTACCATCAACCCGTTATACCATTTGTTATAACAGAGTAATGGAGCACTTATGAAACTCAAAATCACCTCTATCGGCAATTCCGCTGGTGTAATTCTTCCTAAAGAGGTTCTCGCGCGCCTGCGTTTAGCCAAAGGCGATGATGTTTACCTGCTGGAAACACCAGACGGCATTAAGCTCACCACCTTCGACCCCACTCTTGCAGAGCAAATGGAGGTGGCGGAGCAGATCATGCGTGAAGACCGTCAAGTCCTGCATAAATTGGCTCAATAAGGAGATGAAGCATGATCGCCTGGATCAGCAAAACACTGGCGCAGGCCATTCATGACCGCCAACTCGCAGAACATGGTGGGGGCAGCGGCGTACGTGACGAAGGATTATTGGATTCTGCGCTGGCGCGCCCGCAGCAACTGTTCACTTATGGCGACCCACCGCCGGATTTAGCCGACCTGGCCGCGAGCCTGGCTTTTGGCCTTGCGCGCAATCATCCGTTTGTTGATGGCAATAAGCGCACCGCACATGTTTGTTATCGCGTCTTTCTGAAACTGAATCACGGCAACCTGATAGCGAGTGATGAAGAAAAATATGCCGCTATGATCGGTCTGGTCGATGGCTCATTGAGCGAAAAAGAGTTTGCCGATTGGCTACGCGCGCGCATCGACATTGATACGCCGGGGCAGGTACAGGAAACAAAAGCAACTTACGGGTAAGCGGGTGCGAGACCCGCTCTATTTATTGATATCGGATTTATCGAGCAGGCCAAAAGAACCGCAGCCATCCTGGTCGCCACGACAGAATCATACCGACGGATGGGGCAGTCGCGGCCAGTAACATAATCCACACCAATACCGCCATGGACGGACGATCTGCCATAAAGCAGAGGATGGCGGTAACCAACAGACCAACCCAGCCCATTACACGCAAAGCCTTAGCCGGATGATTTGAAGCGCGACCTTCCTGAACTTTTTTCCAATGAACCTCCATCGCCAGCGCCAACCAGGCAAAACTGGTCAGCGCCATGAGTGCGGCGAACAATAACAAAAAACCTGTGTTAGCCATTTTTCACCTCCGCTGCCATATCGATACCGGCAACGACTGGCTCATGTGCAGCACGGCGCGGGCTGTCACCAACCGGTGCCAGTGCACGCTGCTTGAGTTTGCGCGCGGTCCACAAGGCGATAACGGCTGTAGCCAGCAGGCTCAAGTCAACGCCTGCGACTGCCCAGTAGGTATCGGTAAACAGGGTTTTGATCAGGTTGTCGCCCGTGGTCACCCAGTTGAGGATAACCGCTGCTACCGCGAGTACCGCTATCACCCAACATTGCTCACGCCACGCCGGATTCGCCATCGCCTTGGCTACCGGCGCACTGCGCCAACCAGCGTGGATCAAGGCCAATAACCAAGCCCCCCAAAAGGCTTTCATTTCCCATTCGCCCTTGCCCGTCAGATCGGCCGGAAGCAGGCGGTTGGCCACCAGTATCGCAATCGCCGCAATCACCATGCCGGTCACGGTGGTAACGGCCAGTGCATCCACCAAACGCGCGCCTTGGCTGTTAAGTTTGGCGTGTTGCTGTTTGCGTTTTTCGACAAAGAAAATAAAACCGGTGGCGATACACACGCAGCCGAGCAAGCCGCCAATCACGTACAACCAGCGCAACATCCAGTGTTCGAAGTGCTGCAGGTGCAGGCCGGTGAGGAATTCGTTGATCTCAAAGACCGCGGCTTGAGGCGGCTCTTCACGCAGCACTTCGCCGGTGCTGGCCTTGAAGTGAATCGGCTCGCCGACCAAGGCAACGCGGTCGCTACCGGCGCGATAAATACTCACATAGCCATTTTCATCGTTGAGGTGGTCAGCAAATACATAACCCACCTCACCCGCCATATCGCGTGCAGCCCAGCGGCGCTTGGCTTCGGCCACCATGGCATCGACCGAGGCGATAGGCGCGTACACACCGGCCGCTTCGTGCGGCAAGCCGGTGCGCTCGGCATCCAGTATTTCATGCTGGTCATGCAATGGCTTGAGCATGGTGTGACTGACCGGCAAATAAATACCGGCAAAAATAATCAGGCCTGTGAGCGCAAAAAAGAAATGAAACGGCAGCGCTACCACGCCACTCATGTTGTGCAAATCCAGCGTACTGCGCTGGAGGCGTTTTTCGCGGCGGAAAGTGAAGAACTCTTTGAAAATCTTGCGATGCATAATCACGCCGGTCACCAGTGCGGCCAGCATCATCAGCGCGGCAAAACCCACAATCCAGTAACCCAGATTATTCCAATGAAAATTCAGGCTGTAGTGCATGGGGTAAAACCAGCCGCTGCCGATTTTTAACGCATCGTCAGGAATGGCCTCACCGGTGCGCGGGTCGATAGTCGCCCAACCGTGTACATGTAAATGGTCGTCAGCGGGATTTTTAGGTTTATTAGGGATACTGAATTCGCCGCCAATCGCCAACACCGGATCGCGATGGGTGGTGTAGGCATAAAACGAAACCAACGGCATGGTTTTCGGATCGGGCAAATCGCCAATCACCCGCTCGGCAGTGGCAGCCATATCAACGGGGTGTGGTTCCAGCTTTTTATAGACATCCATCAGCAGGTTATCGAAGGATGGCATGGGCTGCGGCTCAAAGCGGGTTTTCGGGATTGCCCAGCGGTCAATCTCACGGTCAAATACGGAGAGCGCGCCAAAGAAAAAACACGCCATCAACACATAACCCAGTACTAGGCCGAACCAGGTGTGCACCCAGGTCATGGACACGCGAAAATTGTTATGCATGGTCTATCTCCTACCCTATAACCCTTGCCCTATCCAACCAAGGAGCGCTGTAACAGCAGCGCCGCGCCACTCATAAGGGCTGCGCCGCCCGCCAACACAACCCAAACTTTCACCATACTTTGCGCAGCAAATGCCCATAAAAACAGACAGAGAAACAGCAGAAAGGCCAACAGCATCACCCCCAGTTCAGCGGCGTGCACACTCACCCCCAAAGCAGCCAAAGCGGCAATACCAATAGCGCAAAAGCCCCAGGTGAAGGCATAGCCGCCCACAACACCGGCGGCGATACGGTTAAGAATGGGAAGGGATTGATTCATCGAATAGTCCACGGATCAGTTGCCATAATTGATTGCTGCATCCGTGCACAGGGTTTGCCCCTATTTCATGTGGCACATGCTTACATAAATGATACTTATTATCAATTGGGAATCTTTATAATACGACCGGATCAGGCATACTGGCGGCTTCGATTACTGCTACGGAACCATCCCAGCGGAGGAACAATACCCGTGGATCATTGCGCACAACCCCAACTACTCCCGATTGATGACGCCCTCAGCCGCTTACTGGCCCAACTGGAACCCGTACAGGAACAGCAGTGGCTTGCCTTGCCGGATGCGCTTGACCGTGTGCTCGCAAGCGATGTCATTGCCCCGGTTAATGTGCCTGCGGGTGATAACTCGGCCATGGATGGTTACGCCCTGCGTGCGCAAGATTCACCGGGGCAGCTGCAACGGATTGGCGAATCACTGGCTGGCCACCCGTTTAGGAAGGAAATCCAGCAGGGTCAATGCGTGCGCATTATGACCGGCGCCTTAATACCTGCCGGAGCCGATACGGTGGTGATGCAGGAAAATGTTCTGGCCGATGGCGATAGCATTGTGCTGAATGAGCTATCACCGCTTGGCAATAACATCCGCCGCGCCGGTGAAGATATTGCACACGGCAGCAAGGTGCTCGCAGCTGGCCATCGCATTACTGCGTTGGATATTGGTTTGCTCGCTTCACTCGGTTTGGCACAAGTCAAAGTCGTGCGCAATATTCGCGTTGCCTTGCTAACCACTGGCGATGAATTATTGCCCGCCGGTGCCGCACCGGAACTGGGAAAAATTTATGACAGCAACCGCCCATTGCTGCGCGCACTGCTGCAACGTTTACCGGTTGAATTGACTGATTTGGGTGTGGTTCCCGACAACCCCGATGCACTGCGCAATGCATTTACGCAGGCGATGCAAACAGCCGATGTGGTGATTTCCACCGGCGGTGTTTCAGTGGGCGATGCGGATTACACCAAAGATATTCTCGCTGAATTGGGTGAAATCCATTTTTGGAAAATTGCCATGAAACCGGGAAAACCTTTTGCGTTCGGCCGCTTGGGTAAGGGTTGGTTTTTTGGTTTACCGGGCAACCCGGTTTCAACCGCCGTTACTTATCACCAACTGGTCGTGCCAGCATTGCGCAAGTTGTCAGGTGAAATGCAAAACATCACACCACACGCGCCACGCATTGCCATCGCCAGCCATGCGCTAAAAAAACAACCGGGGCGCACCGATTTCCAGCGCGGCATTGCGCAATATCGCAACGGCAGTTATTACGTGCGCAGAGCAGGCTTGCAAAACTCCGGCGTATTAACCGGCATGGCAAACGCGAATTGTTATATTCGCTTGGAAGCAGAACGTGGATCGGTTGCTGAAGGCGAGCAGGTTGAGATAATTCTGTTTGACCAGTTTATTCACTAGCAGTGTTGACACTTTATGCAGCATACAACGCTATTTAGCATCGCCGCCTTTGCGAGTCAGCAAGTAACCTAAAAGCAACCCCATAGCCGCACCGGCACCTATTACCACCCATGGTTTTTTATGCACATACTCATTCGTGCTTTCGGCTGATTTACGTGCATGACTCATTACCGATTCGCCAAAATGCTCTATCGAATCTTTAGCTTCTGAAACGCGTTTATTCAAATTCATTATTGCACGCTTCAAGTCATCACCGGTCATATTACTAGTCTCATTGATGAGGACATCTATATCCTCCAAAAAACGGCGAAATTCGTTTGAAATAGTAGATGATGTATTGCTTGAGTGAGCAGATCCTTCTTTTGCATCGGCATTCAACGGATAACTTTTCTGTGTAATTTCCATAGATTACTCCTGTATCAATTAATTAAATTCAACATTTCGGCCAACGGGTAGAATGCAGAAAAACCACTGCACTACCGCAACCAAAACAGGCACAAACACTATCACTTGGCAATTATATTTTCTGTTCGCCAACACACTGATATTTACCCACAAAAATAAAAATCTCTGGGTGCGCCAACACACCGAAAATTCGCCGTTAACCTGTTACTGTTGCTTATCCATTCATTCACCATCACTGCAATACCGCAGTTTGGTTGAATGCACCGAGAGGCCATCATGAACACCAATACAGGTAACAAATCGAACACTCCAGAAAAAAATTCACAGCAACAACCAGTATCTTCCCCAGCAATCAAAAAGCAACAGTCTGCAGAAGACACACCATTGAATGTTGCGATCCAGAAAGACTATCAACCTGGATTTATTGCTAAACAACAGCGCCAGCCCAATCAACAACAAATGTCCACCCGCCCTCAACAACAAGCGGATGCCATACCAAAAACAAGCGCGTGGTCCAAGCAAGTCAGTAATGCAAAAACAATGTGGGGAAAATTAACGGATGCCGAGCTTTTACACTCTAATGGCAAGGCCGAGAATTTATCCAGCTTAATACAAGAGCGCTACCACATAAACAGCAGCGAAGCAGATAAGCAAGTGAAAACATTTTTAGATAAGTGCAACTGCTAACCTCCATAGAACTATCGCCATCTACAAAAAAGATGGCGAATTTGATTAAAAAAGCTGCCTATACCCAACAGTACCATGGAGAAAAAAATGGAAACCTCACTGAACTATTTATTGAAAAAAGTGAATTTTTTTGCATTGTCATTAATGATAGTTTGTTTCCCAATTTTTGCGGATACGGCATCGCAAGAAGTGATCAATGCAAAACAAGAAACACAAATATGGACCACCTACGCACTAAGCCCTTACCTTCGCGCTAACGACATTAAAGTATCGGTCAATGAAGGCAAAGCAAAACTCGAAGGAACCGTTGATGAAGATGTTAATAGAGATCTAGCAGAAGCAATTGCACTTGGTGTTACAGGCATTAAGGCAGTGGAAAACAACATTAAAGTTGTACCCGACTACCAACCAAATTCCGATACAAGTGGATATGGCAGTCATATTGACGATGTGAATATAACCAGTGCCGTCAAATCTAAATTATTGTGGAGCAAATACATCAATACAAAATTAATTAAAGTCGAAACTATCAACAGCAAAGTCACACTCTCCGGAAATGTCGACACACAGAAATCCCGTGAACTTGCAGAGCGGCTAGCCAAAGGGACGCCGGGCGTAATATCTGTTACCAACAATTTGGAGGTAAACAAAACACCAGGCAGTGCCGGAATGGCCAAAGCATCTATCGAAGAAACTGGCAGTACTCTGTCAGATAGTTGGATTACGACAAAGATAAAATCCACTTATTTGTATTCGCGCAATGTGAATAGCGCTGATATTAGCGTAAACACTGATAACGGCGTGGTCACCTTAAGCGGTAAAGTCAATAGCGGTGTCGAACGCGCGCTTGCCATTGAACTTGCACAAAATATTCGCGGTGTTAAAAGCGTACAGGCAAAAGAGTTGGTGAATTAACACCTAAATACATATTCGTCAAACCAAGGTAAATATCATGTATCAATTCACACATAAGGCGATTACTGGAAGCATGCGGAGTTTAATTCCGTATACATTGATGTTTGGTACCAGTTTATTTTTGCTGGCAGCTTGCACATCAAAACCATTGCCTCCTACACAAGAAATTGCTACTGCCGAGCAATCTATGGTGGATGCAGAACAAGCGCGGGTGGCGCAATACGCGCTACCGGAATTGCAAGAGGCACGAAGAAAACTCGCTGCCGCACGTATTGCCGTACAAAACGAAGACATGCTATTGGCAAAACGTATGGCACAACAAGCCAGTGTTGATATCAGGTTTGCGTCAGCCATAGCTGAGCTTGCCAAAGCGGAAGCTGTTAACAACGATATGAATACAAACATCGACGTCCTTAAAGAAGAAATGCAGCGCAAAACTGGAGCACCACAATGAAATTATTCACTATCCACCCCACCCAACATGCAAAATACTTTTTCCGCCCATTTTTTATGGTTGCTACTAGTTTATTAATTCTAGGCGGCTGCGCAACCACTTCCAAAATCCCCGCGGACGCAATCGCTGCACGTGATCGTTTGACACAATTGCAAAATGATCCCGAACTATCAAGCCGCGTTTCGGTAGCGATTCGTACAGCTGAATCTGCGGTACGCGAGGCAGAAATCCCTCGCAAAGATCAAGCACTTTCCGATCATTTGGTATTTGTCGCCACTCGCGAAGTTGATATTGCTTGGGCGCAAGCCAATACCCGTTATCTAGAAGATCAACGGGCAAGATTAACTGAGCAGCGTAATACCGAACGACTCCAGTCTCGTACTCGCGAAGCGGATCGTGCACAGTATGATGCAGATCAAGCACGAGAAGAGAGCAATGAATTACGCCGCCAGATTGCAGAATTAAATGCAAAAGCTACCGAGCGTGGTTTGGTAGTCACCTTGGGAGATATGTTATTTGAAACTGGAAAATCACAATTGAAAGGTAATGCTGCAGAAAATCTGGCTAAACTTTCCAGTTTTCTTACAAACTATCCTAATCGTACATTAATTATTGAAGGGCACACTGATAATGTTGGTAGCGAAGCGAGTAACCAAACGCTATCACTTCATCGAGCAGAGTCCGTGCGTAGTTATTTACTACAACAAGGTATTAGTGAGCATCGCTTGAGCGTTTATGGTAAAGGAGAAAATTACCCGGTAGCCAGCAATGATTCAATTTCTGGACGGGCTTTAAATCGTCGCGTAGAAGCTATCATCACTGACAATTTGACAGTTGCACAATAACCAGAGCCAATCGCAAAGTGCAGTGAGAGATAAGGCTATCTACATAGCCTTGGTACAAAACTCACCATTTGTGCTGCTGCGAACGGTATCAATCGAGGCCAATCATGATGCCGCAATATCATCACCGGATATCAGGCTCGTTTTTACATCGCAATCAGGCAGAAAAGGCGTACGCAACATTATTGTTACAAGGAATTCCAGCCAAACAACTTAAGCTCAGTGATTCAGATTTGAAATCCACATTGATCGCGGCATGGGCTGAACAGGGTAATAGCAGCAACATATTAGTCGCTGTACTGGTCAGTGGCACAATAGGCATACTAATTGGTGTTTTCGTAGGAATGACTATTGAATTAGCCATGATAAATACCAGTTTATTTATCGCAAGCCCACTGACTGTACCTCTGGTATTAATTGGCTGGGGAGCATGCATCGGTGGCTTTACAGGTATTGCCATAGGTGCAATCAAACAACGTAAGCCACTTGCAAGGTTGGTACAAAAAGACTCATGCCAAACATTATTGACTGTAGATAGCCATAGTTGGCAACAAACATCAGCAGCAAAATCTGTACTGATACTCTCCGCAGAAGGATATCAAAATTTGTTGATAGAAAATAAATGAGGATATGAATGGATTTTCAAAAAAAGCAGTTAATGTTTTAAACATTAACCACCTTTACATCTTTAACTATTACTTCAATATTTCTTTATCACCACATGTAAATAAATTCAAATGTCACTCGTAGCGGCCAAACGGCTTAACACCATAATAAGTATGTATATCATTAGACCACGACTGATCTGCCATATTAGGCCAATGAGATTTATCAAATCCTGGTGCATTTTTCAGGCGATCTTTTTCCACATCCAAAATAAAACGTTTATTTTTCCTATCCAGGGTAAGCGCCCGCCAAGGTACAGCAAACAATTTTTCTCCCATACCTAAAAATGAGCCAAAGGACAAAACGGCATAGCAGACTTTACCGTTGCTCATATCCAACATTATTTCTTTTATATCTCCAATGTCTTCATGCTGCTTGTTGTAGACATCACTGCCCACCAGAGTATCTGCCCCCATCAATCTTGGCTCAAGACCATTTTCATGGGATGTTTTGTACATGCCATAGGTATCGCGATTTTCATAGCTCATCATAGTTTCCTTTTGGTGTGTAACGAACGAAAAACAGCAACCCTTATGGTTGTAACTGCCAACATTCGCATTTGTTGAAAACATTTTCCGCATCTGTCATCACGGAAAATTCTGCCACAGCAGCATCTCCGCATCAGTTCGTAAACACACACAACAAAATGAAATACCTATTTTTCAAATACATAAATATACAAAAAATGCACTCTCTGTAATCTGACGTACAGAAAACATAATCTATTCATCACATGCTGAACCAGCAAGATTGCATAGCACTGATCTTGTGCCATATTGGAAATTGAGTGCCAAGGTTACTGTGATGTCATTTAATCCAACCGTAAAAAAAACTTATCCACGCAAGCTAGCCACTAATCGTTTATTGGACAGCCTACCTGAAAAATTACGTACACATATGTTGAAAATCTGCGAGCCAGTCACATTAAAATTCGGCACCATTTTGTGCGAACCGGATAAGCCACTGAAATATGTGTATTTTCCATTAAGCGCTTTTATTTCATCAGTAACGCCTATTGAGGGACATAAGCCTCTGGAAATCAGTTTAGTTGGAAATGAGGGGATGCTGGGAGCAACCGTATCACTGGGACTCATCACAACGCCAATGCGCGCCTTGGTACAAGGCTCTGGTGAAGCATTACGCCTAAGTCCAGTACAACTCCGCCGTGAATTACAAGCGACCCCAAGACTGGTGCAGCACCTCAACCGCTATATGTATGTGCTATTCGAGCAATTAATCAAAACAGCGGCTTGCATCCATTTTCATGAAATAGAGCAGCGTCTGGCTCGCTGGCTATTAATGACCCATGACCGCACTTACGCCGATCAATTACACTTAACCCAAGTATTTCTTGCCGACATGCTTGGAGTTCGCCGCAGTGGCGTCACTATAGCTGCAGGTGCATTGCAAGCCAAAAATCTTATTCATTACAACCGCGGTGAAATTACCATTCTTAATAGAAAAGGATTGGAAGCAACTTCATGCAAGTGCTATCAAATAATGATCAAAGATTATGAGAAAATATTTTCTTGATGGTTAATAAAATTGAATCGCAAGAACATTTTCAGATCTAAAAATGAAATATAAAAAACCAGCATAGCGCTGGTTTTTTATAAATATCTATACATCCTAACATTCCACTTCATTAGTGTTTAGCAAGGCTATTTTTGGGATATGTAAAAATAATATTGACCCGACGGTTTTCTTGCTGCCGACCAAGACTGGTATTGTAGGAAAAACGACGACTTTCCCCAAAGCCTTCTGCAGTAAGCCGTGCACGCTCAATACCTTCACTATTGACTAAATAATCAACAACGTTTTGCGCGCGCCGTAAAGAAATCTCATGAGAATTAGATACAGTCACCTGAAGGCCTGCGGTATGTCCCTCGACAGTTGCGGTAACGCGACGATTCTCTCTTAGAAATTTGGCGACTTTTGCCAATTCTTTATGGTATTGCGGTTTGACTACTGCACTGTTGACATCAAATTCCATCAACATAGCCATTGTCATGCGTGCAGCAGCAGGGGATAAACCTTCTATATCATTCACGCAACTGATAACAGTATTGATACGGCGATTGGCGCGCTTGCCTTCCTCGGTAGCATTACTTGCTATTGGGCGCGTATCACCAAAGCCGACTGCCAATAATCGCGCGCGATCCACACCCTGATCCTTTACTAAATACGACAATACACTTTCTGCCCGATGACGCGATAAGGCTTGATTATCTTCAGGAGAGCCTACATTGTCTGTATGACCCTCAATAACAACAGAGGCCTCCGGATACTTTGCTAGAAATATACCGACCACAGAAAGCCGCTCAAAATCTTCACGCTGAATATCGGCATTATTAATTTCAAACTGGATATCCAACATACTGCAATACTCTTCTAATGTCGGTGGGTCAATACTAGTATCCGGCATATCCCGATTGCTGATCAATTGCGTCCTTGTAGGGTGTTGACTCCCAAAACGGTAAACGATACCCAATGAATAAAAATTGATGCTGCCATTATTATTCATAGTGTCATTAATAGCGTAACGTTCTGCCTCAATACGCATGCCGAATTTAGCGGTAAAGTCATACTGCAAACCACCACCCCATTTAAAATTCACATCACGCTCGCGGTGATGATGATTGATAGCCACCAGATTACTTATACCTTGAAATCGATTTTTTACTTCGCTGTAATGCACCCCAACTCGCGCAAACGCTGAAAATTTTTCCGTTAGCGGTAATGAACCTAGCACATCAAGAGAAAAACCCTTGGTTTTGGTTCTGCTTTGCAGCGTACTAATATTTGTTTTTGTTGCTCTCGAACCAAATTGGCCCAAGTCAAAATAACCAGCCTCCAATAAAAAGATATCGTTGATAAGATAACCTGCAAATAGCTTGTAACCATTATCACGGTCATCGTCGGTAATTGTTGTCAGGCCACCGCCCAACTCGTGATTAGCAATAGCGCCATCATTAATGCTCTCGTAGGTGTGGCCAATATTAAAACCGCCATACCAATTTGAGTTTAGATCATGGCGAGTTGCGCCTTGCGCTAATAATAGTGGGCTGCCTGACATCGTTATTACACTGATAGCGATTGCCAAACGTGTTGGTACAGGCAAGAAAATTGATGGATAAAATTGAAAACGTTTCATTGATAACTCCGGGAGGTGTGCCGTCTATGATTGCGCAGGTTGCGCAGTCCGACCTTAGGCCCAACAATTTGAGCGGCTTTTTCGACATACAGTGTCAGAGTTATCACCCGAAAAGTCGGTGCGCTGGGATACAAACAGCATATCCGCAGGCTCCGTTTTTTGGTTTTTATAAAAAAATTTTTGTGCCTTATTATTTTATTCGCATGTCATTTTTAACGGATTTTACACCCTTCACTTCACTTGCCACTTTGGCTGCCCTTCTGATATCACCCTGGGAATTCACAAAACCACTTAGCTGAACAACGCCCTTGAAAGTTTCAACATTTACCTCCATCACTTTCAATTCTTTGTCATTTAATATGGCTGCTTTTACTTTTGTGGTAATAACACTATCATCAATATATTCGCCCATACTGGCATTTTTTGGTGTTGATGCACATCCCACAAACGCCATTAGCAATACAGAAAAAGCAATACTAAAACCCAGTATTTTAGTTGTATTAAAATTAAATAATTTCATGACAAGCTCCAAGCATGAATGATGTTATTTCGTTTTTTATTTTAGAGATTTAATCAATCGCCATCTGTTCGACATTGCACAAAAGAAAATCATAATAATAAAATTTAAATTATTATGTGTGCTTGCGTACTGATAAGCGATAACAACACCAATAGACTAATCAGGCTAATCAGGCTAATCACTCAAAGGAACCCTTTTACATTGGCATGCGGATTACTAAAAGGAATTAGTTGCATACATTCTTCATAGTGCGCAGGATGCGCACAGGTGTTGAACAGGGAATAAGGTAAAGTGATGTAAGGAACACACATCACTTTACACAGGGAGGCATCCTGACTACACGAGGCATGGTCGCCTGGCGCAGAGATGTACCGAGTGTTAAAGGGCAAGGCAGTAGCCGGTCAGTTTCTTTTTTCACAACTGCATAACATTCACAACTTAATTGTTCAAGGCTGTAGCGATCCAATACTGTAATCTTGCCACGTGAATATTCAATCACACCCAGTTTTTGGAGTTTACCTGCCGCTTCCGTCACACCTTCACGCCGCACACCGAGCATATTGGCAATCAGCTCTTGTGTCATGGTGATGTGGTTATCGGGCAAACGATCAAGCGACAACAACAACCAACGGCACAACTGTTGGTCTATTGAGTGATGCCGGTTGCACACTGCAGTTTGTGCCATTTGTGTAATGAGCGACTGTGTGTAGCGCAATAACAACATTAATAGTTCTGTGTGGCGGTTAAATTCGTCCTTAAACTTATAGGCAAGCAAACGATATGCATAGCCACCACTTTGGATGATGGCTCGACTGGTAGTGCTTTCACCTCCCATAAACAAAGCAACACCAATAATACCCTCTCTTCCCACCACAGAAATTTCAGCAGACGCACCATTTTCCATTACATACAAGAGCGACACTATGCAATCAACCGGAAAGTAAACGTGCCGCAATGTATCACCCGATTCATATAGCACTTTCCCCAAAGGGAGAGAAACCAATTCAAGATTAGGCACCAGCCGTTGAAATACACCTGAAGGTAATGCAGCGAGCAAATGATTGAACTGTGGCTTAGGTGACTGAGGCATAGTTGACGCTCCTTTGGAATAAGAACCATGTGTTCGCGCGCAAATATACGTCAATTATGAAACCTTCTATGTACGCTATCGAACAGACCGCAATCAAACACAGGCAGACATTATTATTCTTTTACAGGGAGATAGATATGATTGTTTTTATTATCATTATTATGGGTACGATTGTATTTTCATCGCTATATGGATTAAACGGCTTTTTAGGCTTTTTAGTGGTGACATCACTTATTGCACTGCTGGCACGTGCACGGCACCTACATCGTATCTGATACATCTGCCGCTAATTTTATATTCAAGGCTTTACCATTATGAATACCACCAAAAGGCTATCTATTATCCTGCTTTGCATAGGAGCAATAGGTTTGATTTATGGAAACATACATCAAACGACAGAAATCAAAACCTTAGACGAAAGCTCATTAAAAACTCACGTGATGAGTGATGAACATATTAATTTCCCCGTCGTCTTGGGCATTGGCTGTTTATTGTTTGGAAGTTTACTCTTCGCACTTCGCAACAAACTGTAACCATTCAAAAAAGCAGTTGCCTAAGGATTTTAAATACTTATCTAACCTAATACGTTTAAATAAAAAACGGGTTAATGCAATTTGCACTAACCCGTTATTAGCGATGTTGTTTTACAGCGGTTCAAGCGCAAAGGCCGCAAGGTCTGATGCATCCAAATACGACAAACGATCATAACCATTAGTCGCCAATGCCGAGACATAGACATGCTCCGCAAACGCCGCTTTGCCCCCCGCAACACACATACCCAATAATTGCGCAGGCGAAAAACCTTCGCGATAAATACTGGCGCTGTCGCGTGTGTAATTACCGGCATTGCCAATCACCATGCCACTGGCGTTGGTAAACCCTTGCTGGATGGCATCGTTACACGTACCTTTATTCACCACAAAATTAAATGTCGCAAAATTGTGTGGGTGGTAAGCACGGAACGCGACTTCAATATTGGCATTGGGTGGATAAGGCACAAAACCGCAACAATCCGAGGTCGCTTCGCTGCCGTTGACTTTGATTTTATAAACCGTCGCTTCGCAGCGCTGGTTATCCACGCGCGCTTTCATGGTAAATCCACGGGCATTGGCACCATTCAGCAATAAATAGTCATCCGCAGCATTCACCGATGGTGCAAAACTGGTGTAGTGCGGCACCTGGAAAATCTGTTTGGGAATTGCCGCCAATTTCACGCCATTGGCATCAAACAATTCCAATACAAATTCATAAAGGCCATCGGCAAATTGCGTTGAATCTACACTCGCGGTGATAGTGTTCTGATCCCACAGCGGGCTCAATTCTGTTGCATTCACCGGGCTGGATGACGGAAACGCAGGCGGAATAACATAAAGGTCATCTTCACCATTGAGCGCGACTGGCCCCAACTTAAAGGTATTTTGGCCAAAATGTTTATGGCCCAGCGCATCAAAATATTCGTAGGTGTAGGCTTTGTGTAACGCCTGACCTTTATGCAGCGATGCAAGCGCAGCCGCTGGTGCATTGGATAAATCGGCATTGCGCAACTGGCGATAACTCCAGCGGTAGTAATACATTCCATTCGCGGGCAAGCCGCTGCCAAACTGCACCACAAAATTGAGCGTGCCACCAAACGGGCGGCGATAATTATCCAGCGCGCTGCTACCGCCACTCATAAATACATCGCTCAGGCCGACGTGATTAAATAATTTTCCTTGAATAACTGAATACTGATCCTGTTGCTTGATATGGCTTACGCTCGCACTTGAACCGATGGTTTTGATCCACACAATATCGCCATCGAGAATATCGTTGCATTCCCAACGCACGCGTGGATCAGTCACACGAATAGTGACAGCACTGCCGCACAGATAATCCCAATAGGTGTTACAGGGGACTGAGGGTTTGTATACGGTGGTCCACACACCGTCGATCAAATATTCCACCCAAAAATATAAATCGGGTTTATCACCCGTATTCCAGTAACGGAAGGTGACATCGAATGCGCCGTTTAAATCGGTGTACGCCAAGGCCACTTCATCGTAGCGATAAAAATACGGCCACAACCAGGGTACATGGCAAAAATATGGATGGAAAATCGCAAAATTTTCCACCAGCGTTTTGCGGATGGCCGCTACATTGCCGGAATTTAATTGGCTAAGAATCCTGGGCGATGACAACAATACCGATTGCACCTCACGCAATTCTTCCGGTGCATTTTCATTAGTCAAAACATTTTTAAGCGGCTCAGACTGACGCGCAGCAAATTCAGAAGCCGCATCAAAACCAAAACGCCAAGGCAAAGGTTGTGGAGGATCAAACTTCTCGGTTAACGAACCCAATCGGTTAAACGGTTCAGGTTCAGGAATGGGAAATGGCCACTCGGGATGAATCACCAGTTCCGGAATTTTAATGATGATGCGATCAGGAATTTTTTCAATCAGCAGACGAATACGGTCCACCTCGCAGATATGCACGCGCGCATGGCAAATACCGCGATCTTGTGTGAGGGTGCCGAGCGAGAAATTTTTAATCACGCGGCCGCGCACACGGCATGAGCGGCGCAACCACAACAGGGGATATTCATTGGGAATCAAAACCGGATTAATGATTCCCTCGCGATTCACATCCAATACCACTTCAAATGGATTGAACCGCTCCAACTCCGGCAGGCCAGTAATGCCATCTATCGTTTTATCATCTGCCGGTGCAACAAAAATTTTATACAGCCGCGGGTTATTGTCCGCTGTTTTGAATTCAATTGAATCGCCACGCAGCGCAGTTTTCTCTAACAGTTTTCCACTGCGCGAAAACAAAAAAGCGACGAGTGAGAGGTCTTGCGCGGGTTTTTCACTAAAGCGCAACGGAATCAGAATAGGTTTGGATGTGTTTTTCATGGGAAGATCCTTTTGAAAAATGGCGAACCCTGTATGACAAGGTGTGTGGCACAACTACCACTCACTTCATACTACGCCTCAAAACCAACATCCTTGTGTGTGAAAAGCAACAGGACTTTTGTGAAGAAATCACATGCATTTGCTGCACAAACGTCGAGAAATGTAAAACCCATTGCAGGCATACCCCCTGCATACTAGCCTGCAATTACATGCGTCATTTCTACAGGTGTGCAACATCAAGCACCGACTAAGGGCGCGTTTCTGCGTTAAATAATCAACTAATGGATGTGTTCATGTTTGCTTCTGTAAATCGCCTGTCGCGCGGCCAGCGTTGGCTGTTGGGTTTGGTTGTTGTTGTGGTGCTGTTATTGGTGTGGTTTTTTGGCATTCGCACACCCGATAAAAAAGGGCCGCCGCCACCTAACCCCTGGATGGGGCCAACGCCAGTGCATGTGGTGACAGTGGCAAAAAGCGATTTAAAAGTGCACGTAAAAGCGATTGGCAGTGTCAGCCCGTTAAATACCGTGACGGTTCGCCCGCGTGTGGGTGGGCCAATCCTGAGTGTGGAATTTACCGAAGGGCAATTTGTGAAAGCGGGTGATGTGCTGGCAGAAATCGACCCCGCGCCTTATCAGGTAAAACTCCAACAAGCGCAAGGTGCGCTACAGGAAACCAAAGCCCAATTAAAAAATGCGGAAGATGATTTGGCACTGTATGAGCAGTTGCTGACAAAAAACTCCATCGCCAAACAACAACACGACAAACAAAAAGCCTTGGTAGAGCAATTGCGCGGCACCTTAAAAAGCCACTCGGCGCAACTGGAAGATGCACGCCTGCAACTGTCCTACACGCGCATTACCGCTCCTATTTCTGGCCGCACCGGTTTGCGCAAAGTGGACGTGGGTAACTTGGTGAATGCCAACGACAGCAATGGCTTGGTCACCATTACCCAAACCCAACCGATTTCGGTGATTTTTACTATTCCGGAAAATCAATTGATCGCCGTGCGTGCGGCTCACAATGCCGCACTGGCAGCCAAGCAAGCCCTTGCGGTAGAAGCCTGGGACCGCAGCGAGCAAAGCCTGTTATCCACCGGCACACTGACCACGCTGGATAACCAGATCGACTCCGCCACTGGCACCCTGCGCTTGAAAGCGGAGTTCGCTAATAACGACGACAGCCTCTTCCCCAACCAATTCATCAATGCGCGCCTGCACCTGCAAACGCTGGACGGCGCGATCACCATTCCAACCGATGCAGTGCAATACGGCAGTAAAGGCACCTATGTATACACCATTGATGATGGCAAAGCGCAGATGCGCCCAATCAAACTCGGCGCGGTAGAAGCCGACCGGATTGCGGTATTAGAGGGATTAAAAGAGAGCGAACAAGTGGTTCTGGAAGGGATCGACCGCCTCTGGCCGGGTAAAGATGTGAAGGTGATTGAGTAACCTCCCCACGTCATCCCCGCGCAGCGGGGAACCATAAAGAACAAGACCTATGGACTCCCGCTACGCGGGAGTGACGATAGACTTACAGTAGAGAAACGCATGAACATCTCCCGCGCCTTTATCCTCCGCCCCGTCGCCACCTCGCTGGTGATGCTGGCGTTTTTGCTCGCCGGTTTGCTCGGTTATCGCCTGTTGCCGGTGGCCGCATTACCGCAGGTGGATTACCCGATCATCCAGATTTTTACCTTCAACCCCGGTGCCAGCCCCGATGTAATGGCGCGCACCGTGACTGCCCCGCTGGAGCGCAGCCTGGGGCAAATCCCCGGTGTTAAGCAGCTCTCCTCCACCAGCTCCACCGGCGCATCCATCATCACCCTGCAGTTTTTGTTAGAGATGGATTTGGGCGTCGCCGAGCAAGAAGTACAGGCCGCGCTGAATACCGCCAGCAATTTGCTGCCCAATGACCTGCCCACCCCGCCGGTGTACCGCAAGGTGAATCCGGCTGATGCGCCGATCATGACCCTCGCGGTCACCTCTGAAAGCTTGCCACTGCCCGAGGTGTACGATCTGGTAAACACCCGCATGGCGCAGAAGATTGCCCAGCTGCCCGGTGTCGGTATGGTGACTCTGGCGGGCGGCCAGCGCCCGGCGATCCGCATCAAGGTCAACCCCAATGCGCTCGCCAATACCCAGCTGAGCCTTGAGCAAGTGCGCAATGCGGTGGTATCCGCCAACACCAACCAGCCCAAAGGCAGTTTTGACGGCGAATACCGCTCCACCATGCTCGATGCCAATGACCAAATCCGCTCGGCACAGGAATATCGCGATTTGATTGTGAGCTACCGCGATGGCTCACCACTGCGTTTGGGCGATGTCGCCACCGTGGAAAACGGCGCGGAAGACCGTTTCCTCGCCGCTTGGGCGAACAAGCAACCGGCGGTGCTGATTAACATCCAGCGCCAACCGGGCGCCAATGTGATTGATGTGGCGGACAGTATCGAAGAGCTGCTGCCCAAATTGATGGTGACCATGCCCGCTGCGGCCAAGATCGAGGTGCTGAGCGACCGTACCCACAGCATCCGCGCCTCCATCCGCGATGTGCAAAAAGAACTGATCTTTGCGATCTTCCTCGTCGTCGCCGTAACTCTGGTGTTCCTGCGCTCCATTCCCGCGACCATAATCCCGAGCCTCGCCGTGCCGCTATCGCTGATCGGCACCTTTGCGGTGATGTATTTCCTCGATTTCTCCATCAACAACCTGACGCTGATGGCGCTCACCATCGCCACCGGTTTTGTGGTGGACGATGCGATCGTGATGCTGGAAAACATCGCCCGCCACCGCGAGCAGGGCGAAACCCCGATGAATGCCGCGCTTAAAGGTGCAGGGGAAATTGGTTTTACGCTGGTATCGCTCACTATTTCCCTGATCGCGGTATTGATTCCGCTGCTGTTTATGGGCGATTTGGTGGGGCGGCTATTTCAGGAGTTTGCGATTACGCTGGCAGTGGCGATTGGTATATCGCTGATCGTCTCGCTCACGCTCACGCCCATGATGTGCGCGCGCATGCTCAAAACCGCGCCGGTGCATGACGAAAACAATCCTGACTTTCTGGACAAAGTGATCCGCCGCTACGGCGAATTGCTGGATACCGTGATGCAACACCAAACCGCCGCCATGGCGGTGATGCTGGGCACTATTGCACTCACGGCGGGTTTGTACCTTGTCGTACCCAAAGGCTTTTTCCCGATTCAGGACAGCGGTGCGATTCAAGCGATCACCGAAGCGCCGCAGGACACTTCCTTCGCCGCTATGACCGAACGCCAGCAGCAGATTGCTGAGCTGATTTTGCAAGACCCGGATGTGGCGAGTATTTCATCGTTTATCGGTGTAGATGGCAGCAATATCACCCTCAACTCCGGCCGCTTGCTGATTAACCTGACATCCCACGGCGAGCGCGACGAACACGCGAGCGAGATTATCCGCCGCTTGCAGGAGCGTATTGCGGGGATCAGCGGCATTACCGCCTGGTTCCAGCCGGTACAGGAATTGAGTATCGAAGACCGGGTGAGCCGCACCCAATACCAGTTCACCCTGACCGCCCCGGAAATCGCCCTGCTGGATGAAACCTTGCCGCGTGTGCTGGAGCGCTTGCGTATGGAACCGGCACTGGCCGATATCGCCGCCGATTTACAAACCCGCGGCCTGCAAGCCTATGTGGATATCGACCGCGATGCCGCCGCGCGCCTCGGCGTGAGCGTGAGCAATATCGCCAGCAGCTTGCAAACTGCCTATGCCCAGCGGCAGATCGCCACTTTATTTACCCAAGCCAACCAATACCGGGTGGTACTGGAAGTAGATCCGGATTACGCCCAAGGCTTGAAGGCGCTGGAAAATACCTATGTCAGTTCCAGCAGCGGCCAACCGGTGCTCTTGTCTACGCTTGCCAAAATCAGCCAGCGGCCAACGCCTTTATTGATCAACCACCAAAGCCAATTTCCATCGACCACTATCTCGTTCAACCTTGCAGAAGATGCCTCACTGGGTGAAGCCATCGATGCGATAGAAGCCGCCACTGCCGAACTGGATTTGCCCGCCGCGGTTGAGTTGCGTTTTCAGGGCGCGGCCGACGCTTTCCGCGCCTCGCTCAGCAATACCCTGTGGCTGGTGCTGGCGGCCGTGGTCACTATGTACATCGTACTGGGTGTGCTTTACGAGAGTTTTATCCACCCGGTGACCATCCTCTCCACCCTGCCATCCGCCACCGTGGGTGCGCTGCTCGCGCTTTTACTGACGGGGCAGCCGCTGGATTTGATTGCGGTGATCGGCGTGGTGTTGTTGATCGGCTTGGTGAAAAAGAACGGCATCATGATGGTGGACTTTGCGCTAGATGCCCAACGCACACTGGGCATGAGCCCGCGCGAGGCAATTCATCGCGCAGCCTTAATGCGCTTTCGCCCGATTTTGATGACCACCCTCGCCGCCTTGTTTGGCGCGATCCCCTTAATGCTCGCCAGCGGCTCCGGCGCGGAACTGCGCCAGCCCTTGGGTTTGGTGATGGTGGGTGGATTGTTGGTGAGCCAGGTATTAACCCTGTTCACCACACCGGTGGTGTATTTGTTTTTTGATCGCTGGGTAAATAAACCCGCGGCAAATCAACTTGCGGAGGAGGCGTAGGTTGGCGGTGAGCTTGCGAACCCCAACATGTCCATCCATCCGCCTGCGCCAAAACGTTATTCAAGGCTCCATTAGGGTTCTGGTTGGCGCGGCGAGATGGTCATGTTGGGGTTCGTTCCTCACCACCAACCTACGTGAGACATAAATGAATATCGCAGAACCCTTTATCAAACGCCCGGTCGCTTCCAGTTTGTTGGCGGTCGGGATTGTATTGCTCGGGCTTTTATCCTGGCGCATGTTGCCCGTCGCCCCGCTGCCGCAGGTGGATTTTCCGGCGGTACAGATTTTTGCCGCCCTGCCCGGTGCCAGCCCTGAAAGTATTGCATCGACGGTGGCCACACCGCTGGAGCGCGCACTTGGCAGTATTCCCGGGGTAACGGCGATCAACTCCAACTCGACCCAAGGCTCTACCTTTATTTGGGTCGAGTTTACCCTTGACCGCGATCTGGATTCCGCCGCGCGCGATGTGCAGGCCGCACTCAATGCGGCGCGCGGTCAATTGCCCGCCGGTATGCCGGGCAACCCGAGCTATCGCAAAGTCAGCCCATCGCAAGCGCCGATTATGGCGCTGGCACTCAGCTCGCCCAATTTATCGCCCAGCGCGCTTTACGATGCCGCCTCTACCATCCTTGCGCAAAAACTGGCGCAGATTAAAGGCGTGGGGCAAGTGGGGATCGACGGCGCATCACTGCCTGCCGTGCGCATCCAACTGAACCCCAATATGCTTTCCAGCTACGGCATCGCGCTGGATGAAGTGCGCAACGCCATTAGCAACGCCAACGTGCAGCGCCCGCTGGGCATACTGGAAGAAGATGATTCGCGCTGGCAGGTGTACACCAGCGAAACCCTGCGCACTGCGGCGGATTACCAGAATCTGGTGATCCGCTACGGCGATGCAGGCCCGGTGCGCCTGCGCGATGTAGCCACCGTGAGCGATTCGGTAGAAAACCGCTATACCGACGGCTTCCACAACCACAGCTCTGCGGTGACGCTGACGGTAAGCCGCCAGACCGGTGCCAATATTGTCGAAACCATCGATGCCATCAACGCGCAACTGCCCAACCTGCGCGCGCTTATGCCCGGTGATACCCAATTAAAAGTGGTGATGGACCGCTCGCCCGGAATCCGCGCCACCCTCAAAGAAGCGCAGATCACACTTGCGGTCGCGGTGCTGCTGGTTGTCGGCGTGGTGTTCCTGTTTTTGCGCAGCGCCCAGAGTGCGCTGATCCCGACGCTGGCGATTCCGGTCGCGATTATCGGTGCGTTTTCGGTGATGTACCTGTGGGGCTTCTCGCTCAATAACCTGTCGCTCATGGCCTTGATTGTCGCTGCCGGATTGGTCGTTGACGATGCCATCGTGGTGCTGGAAAACATCAAACGCCATATCGAAAAAGGCATGCCGCCGTTTCAGGCCGCCATTCAGGGCGCGCG
Source organism: Cellvibrio sp. UBA7661 (assembly GCA_002483365.1). Lineage (GTDB taxonomy): Bacteria > Pseudomonadota > Gammaproteobacteria > Pseudomonadales > Cellvibrionaceae > Cellvibrio. Next base: position 14,408 of record DLHT01000007.1, on the reverse strand, counting down.
CGAAGTCGGCTTTACCCTACTGGCGATGAACGTCACGCTGGTGGTGATTTTTGTCTCCATCCTGCTGATGGGCGGCGTGGTAGAAAAACTGTTCCGCGAATTCTCCATCACCCTCGCGGCGGCCATGCTGATTTCGCTGGTGATCTCGCTCAGCCTCACTCCGGCGCTGTGCGGCCAACTGCTCAAAGCAGAGCCAAAAAGTGCGGCGCAGAAAGAACAACAACCGGGGATTTTTGATGACATCAAACAAGGTTATGCCGTCGCGCTGGATTGGGCGCTGCGCCATAGCCGTATTGTGATGTTGATTCTCGCCGCGGTGATCGGCATCAATATTTACCTGTACATCGCCATTCCCAAAACCATGCTGCCCGAGCAAGACACCGGCCAAATGACCGGCTGGATACGCGGCGATGACGGTTTTTCGTTCCAATTGATGCAGCCCAAAATCCAGGAATTCCGCAAAGTCCTGCTGGCCGACCCCGCCGTTGAAGATGTGTTCGGCGCAAGCGGTGGCGGCAACGGGGTCAGTAATGCGTGGATGCGCATCAGCCTCAAGCCCATGGCAGAACGCGGAGTATCGGTGATGGAAGTGACCGACCGCATCCGCCGCGAGATCCCGACCATTCCCGGTGCCATGCTCATGGTGGGGCCAGACCAGGATATCCGCCTCAGCTCGCCGTTCAGCCGCAGCCAGCATGAAGTGATGATGCTGTCGGACGATATCCGCTTGCTGTACAAGTGGGCAGCCAAACTGACCACCGCGATGGAAGGCATGAAAGAGCTCACCGAAATTGACGGCGTGCGCGAGGAAGGCACCCAGCAAATCAACCTCACCATTGACCGTGAAACCGCGCAGCGCTTGGGTGTAGACATGACCACCGTCGCCAGTCTGTTGAATAACTCCTTCTCGCAGCGGCAAGTCTCCACCATGTATGAGGAGATGAACCAATATCGCGTGGTGATGGAACTGGAACCCGGCTACACCGCCACGCCGGAAGTGCTGAACCAATTACAAGTCATCACCCGCGATGGCAAGCGCGTGCCGCTCTCAACCTTCTCCAGCTTTGATTACGGCCTGGCCGAAGACCGCGTGCGCCACAGCAACCAGTTTGTGTCGGAAAGTATTGGTTATGGCTTGGCGGAAGGTGTAACGGCGGAGCAGGCGCGCATCGCGATTGAAGCCAAAGTCGCCGAATTGATGATGCCTAAAGAAGTCTACCTCGCCCCGTCAGGCAGCAGCCGCCCCGGTTGGGGGCCAAGCGTACCGGGTATGGCGCAAAATCCGGCCGTGCTTATCGCCTGCGTATTGCTCGCGGTCTATTTGATTTTGGGGGTTTTGTACGAGAGCACCATCCACCCGCTCACCATTTTGTCCACCCTGCCTTCGGCGGGAATCGGTGCCCTGCTCGCACTCTGGCTGACCGATACACCGTTTAGCTTGATTGCGATGCTCGGGTTATTTTTGCTGATCGGGATCGTTATGAAAAACGCGATCCTGATGATCGACTTTGCGCTGGAGCTGGAGCGCAACGAAGGGCTTTCCTCGCGCGATTCCATTTATCAAGCGGCGATGATCCGCTTGCGCCCCATCCTCATGACCAACCTCGCGGGTCTGCTTGGCGCGGTGCCGCTGATCCTCGGTTTCAATGAGGGATCAGAGCTGCGTACACCGCTTGGAATCACCATTATCGGCGGTTTGGCCGTCAGCCAATTCCTCACCTTATTCACCACACCGGTGGTGTATTTGTATATGGAGAAGGTAAGGAATTGGGGGCTGCACAAAACAGGTTCACAGGCTGCGGCCCACTAATGTTCCAATGCACAAGGTATTTTGACTAGCTTCGTTTAGCGCGTCGCTGTAACTCACACCCAATGTAATTAACACGCACCGTAATTAACACGGTCTGCATTTAATACCATCCATTGATGCCGAGCATTCGGCATCAATGGATGGTTAACAATTATTTACCCCCTCCCGGCTTAAAGTCACAACACAAACCAGACTAGAATTGTGGCTGCTGGTATACAAGCATGCAGAATCAAACCATTATTCAACCACCACCCACTCATGCCGTTCACCGTACCCGCAATTTTCTACTGAACCTGACACCTAGCTTGCACAGACAAGCACACACATAAACCATAAGATCACCGTCAACAGAGAAAAGACCATGAAACTATTTTCACTTGGCGCACTATTCAGTTGCGTCTGGTTTACCGCATTTGCCACTGCGGCAGAACCCTCTTCATTACAAGCCTACACACGCGATGCAGTGTCATTGAACGGCGAATGGAAAATCATCGTCGATCCTTACGAAAACGGTTATTACAACTATCGCTACGAACCGTTTGACCAACAGGAAAATCCGTCGGTAAACGCCTTCTTTACCGATTCAAAACCAAAAAAACCGTCGGATTTAATTGAATACGATTTTGATAAAGCCGATACCCTGCAAGTGCCAGGCGATTGGAATACCCAAAACGAAAAACTCTATTACTACGAAGGCAGTGTGTGGTATCGCAAAAAATTCGATGCCCCCAAAGCCGGCAAAACTGATCGTCAATTTATTTATTTCGCTGCCATCAATTACCGTGCAGATGTGTATCTGAATGGTAAAAAACTCGGCGTACACGTCGGTGGTTTTACGCCCTTTCATTACGAAGTGACGGGAAAACTTAAATCCAAAGACAACTCACTGATTATCAAAGTAGACAACAAACGTCACGCCGATGCCGTACCCACACTCAACACCGACTGGTGGAATTACGGCGGCATCACCCGTGAAGTAAAATTGCTGAATGTTCCGAAAGTCTTTATCCGCGATTATAAAATTGCGCTCACATCGCCAGAGCAAAAAACGGTTTCCGGTTCAGTATTGTTAGACGGTGCAAAAGGCGGTGAAAAAATCCAACTGCGCTTGCCTGAATTAAAAATCCAGCAAACACTAACGGCCGATAAAAACGGCAATGCCACGTTTTCTTTCGCAGTACCTGATGCACAACTCTGGTCACCGGAAAATCCAAAACTCTATGCCGTGCAAGTTACCAGCGGCAAAGACAAACTCACCGACACCATCGGTTTGCGCACCATCACCACCCAAGGCAAACAATTATTGTTAAACGGCAAACCATTGTTCTTGCGTGGTATTTCGGTACACGAAGAATATTCTGCCGAAGGCGGTGGCCGCGTTAAAAATGCCAAAGAAGCGCAAGCGTTATTGAACTGGGCAAAAGACCTGAACGCAAACTTTGTGCGCCTCGCCCATTACCCGCACAACGAAGACATGGTGCGCCTTGCAGACCAAATGGGCTTATTGGTGTGGTCAGAAATTCCGGTTTACTGGACGATTAATTGGAAAAATGAAGAGACCTATAAAAACGCAGAAGCACAATTAACCGCAATGATCGAGCGCGACAAAAACCGCGCCGCTATTATTATTTGGTCGCTCGCTAACGAAACGCCCGTATCAGAAGCGCGCAACCAATTTCTCGGTCGCCTCGCCAAAACCGCACGCACATTGGATAACACCCGCTTATTAAGTGCCGCGATGGAAAAACACTACCGCAGTGACAACCCGAACATCGCTGTTGTAGAAGATCCGCTCGCAGACATAGTGGACATGGTGAGCTTTAATCAATACATCGGTTGGTACGATGGCCTGCCAGAGAAAGCAGACAAAGTGACATGGGAAATTAACTACAACAAACCGGTATTCATCAGCGAATTCGGCGGTGGCGCACGCTATGGCTATCATGGCGATGTAAATACCATTTTCACTGAAGAATTCCAGGAAAATCTCTACATCAAGAGCTTGGGCATGATCGACAAAATCGACGGCTACGTCGGCACCTCCCCCTGGATCCTCGCCGACTTCCGCTCTCCACGTCGTCTGTTAGATGGCATTCAAGATGACTTTAACCGTAAAGGCGTTTTCTCCAACGAAGGCCAGAAGAAAAAAGCGTTTTTTGTATTAAAAGATTATTACGAGAAGAAAGAACAAGAGAGCAAGAAAGCGGAGTAACTCTTAAAAGCTCCCGGCGAGGCCGGGAGCTTTGAATAAATTTTATTTTTTCGAATGCAGGTCAACAATCTCCAAAGAATCAAACGCTGCATCTCCTTCATCGGTAGCATCCACACCGACAGTAAACACGTTTAGATTATAGCCATCTTTACTCCAGACAAATTTGCAAGGAGCAAGGCCAGAACCAGAGCATGCCTCCATTTCAGGACGATTAGCGCACCGCACATCGCCATCAATACAAACATCTGAATCAGGAGATATAACTGGACTCCAGCCTTCATTTATTAACTTTTCTCTTACAGCAGAGTAAGGCTCACCTGAAGAAAAGTGCGGAGCCTCCAACTTATCTATTGCGACAAATTCAGGCTCAGCATAACAAGAATTAAATGAAAAACTTAAAATTAAAAATAATGATAAAATTTTGAATTTAAAATTCATAGCATCAAAACACCTTAAAAATTATACAAAAGCTGAATTGCAGTATAGTCATTTTGCTCTAGCTAGAGTGTTCCTTGTATTTATCAGGACTTGCTTAACCTCATCCACTGTATGCATGGATTTATTACCATTGCCATAATAACTATCACCGGTGGCAGGATTTGGAATAGAAGCCCACTCTTTTGACATAGAGAGCATTGCTGCATTAATGTCATCGTGATTACCATGTAAGTAATCCACCAGAGGTTTTCTTTTTTCGATTAATTGAATAGCCAATTGATCTTGTGTTTTTGGGGTAAAATTGATGTCCGGATCTAACTCGCTGGATTGAACCGCAGACTTAAGCGTTCCTGGAATCATTTGGTAGCGTCCTGCCGCAAATATTTTACGCCCGCTATCTATAGTACCTTGCTGCATTATCATAATTTCATCCAGTGACATTTCAGTTAAATCTTCACCAAGATAAATACTTGCATTATGTGTACTATTGATAATTTTATTATTGCGAGTCCCATTATTCATAGAGTTATAGCCACCTTCACCTTTTGCAATTAAATCCAGCACATCCTTATAGGGATTAGGTGGTGAGCTAGCAGGAGGACACATGACCTGTGCGGAGTCCACACCCACTTTCATCAAAACTTCATCCACAATCCCCAAATAATCCACCGATTCAATTTCTGATTTTTCCGTAACCGGCGAAATATATTTCAACTGCTCCGGTGAACTCAGTGCATAACCAGATTTCATTCCCTTCGCAGTAAAAGGATCAGCAGCGTAAGCTACTGCATCTGTTTTAGAGATCCACTCATCAAGTGAGTTTTCATCAGAATTATCTTGCGTCTGTAATCTATGCCATTGATTAGCAATCAGCATAAGCTGATTTTTGATTGCTGTAGATGCGCGCCAGTAGTAGTTAAGTTTATCGACCCAAAAACCTTTGTGTGGGTGTTCGGGATCTTCTTGCCATGTGAAAGCCGCGCAAAAAGGCTTTCCGGTGCGGCACACATTAAAATAGAGGCCACTGCCGATCAGGTGTTCTATTTGGTTATTGGCGTAGTCGTGATTTCTTAGCGAGTTATAGGAACCAATTTCGGTGCGGATAAATTCCTGAAGATGCTCGATGCGCATCCACAAATGATTGGGATTGTTCAGCATCTGCATAATATGAGTATGTGCAAACACAGGGGCTTCCACAAAAGGAAGGTCTTCCCATGTCAGTTGGGCGCGGTGTTTGAGTGCAAAAGTTTGCATGCGGCAACTCCTTGTAGCTGCGGAAAATTCGTCCATGCCCGGGGGCAAAGCGTTGACGGCGCACACCCTATTGGGATGAGGTGGGCAGGTCAATACAAGCGATGTGGTAGATAGTGGAAATGTGGATTGGCTAACAGATTGGCGAGTGCTGCATTTTGATGCCCCAAAGATGTAGAACTACGCCACTTCTAACACCCACCCTATTACCATTAGCGTTTATTTTATTACAGCGTATTACAGCACCCGATTTAACACCGACAAACCTGGTTATTAAAACCCACGCCTAATTTACATATTGCGATAAAAATCTGTTTATTTATGGAGAAAAAACAGTAATTTTTATTGCGCTCAATCATTTTGATCTAACAACAAATCTGCCTATGCAAGAGAATTTTGAAGTACTTCGACAGCATCGCTTTGCACTGCTATATTTCTAGCGCTCAAGGTGCAACCGCACAGGAGAGTTTTGACTGAAGGAATGGATCTGGATTATGGCATCCAAAGTATTAAACGACAGTTCTGAATTTTATCACCGCGCCTTGGAGCAACTGCATCCGCTACGCGGCACTTCCTTACCTGAATTAACGCCCTTGCAATTGGCAGAGCGCGAACTGCGGGTATATCGCCTTGCGCTGGATTTACAGCGTACCGAATTACAAAACCTGCAACAAAAACTGGAAGAACTTAGCGTGCTCGAACATCAACAACTGGAAGCCCTGCTTACCAATACACGCATACTGGAAGCATCGCAAAGCATTGCCAAAGTGGGCGGAGTGGAAATGGATGTAGCAACACGCCGCATTTACTGGACCACAGAAACCTACGCCATTCACGACACTACTCCCGAAGAATACACCCCAAGTCTGGATGAAGGCTTCACCATGTACCCACCAGGTTCACGCGAGCGCATTGCCAAAGCATTGCGGCGCGCAATGGATACTGGTGAAGTGTTTGACATTGAAGTTGAAAAATACACGTTTAAAGGCCGAAAAATTGATATACGAACCACCTGCACTGCGCATATGGAAAATGGAAAAGTCGTGCGGCTAACCGGAATTTATCAAGACATTAGTGAACGCAAACAAGCCGAGCGCCGACATCAACACCAAAACCGAATTTTGGAAATGCTGCTGGCTAAAGTCGAGCTGAATGAAATCCTCACTGCTCTGGCAACGGATATTGAAATACTTTTACCAGACAGTTTTTGCAGCATTATGTTGCTGGATGGCGATGAAAAACATTTGCACGTTGCCGCATCACATGGGTTGCCTGATTTTTTTATCGATGCCATTAATGGTTTGCCTGTTGGTGAAGGCATGGGAGTTTGCGGTAGCGCTGCTTATTTTGGCCACAGGGTCATTGTGGCAGATGTGCATACACACCCCTGGACGCAGGCTTTCAGCGACATTGCAAAGCAGATCAATATTCATTCCTGCTGGTCGCAACCTATTTTCTCTGCGCAGGGGAAAGTGCTCGGCACCTTTGCGCTTTATCATCAGCACAGCCGCAATCCATCGGATGCAGAAATTCGCTTGATTGAAAGTGAAGCAAAACTAACCTCCGTAGCAATTGAGCAATCTCTTGCAGAATCCCGCTTGCATCTTGCGGCCAGTGTATTTACCCACGCTAATGAAGGCATATTAATTACCGATGCAGCGGGAAATATTATTGAAACCAATGATATTTTTACCGAGATCACCGGCTACCCACGCGAAGAAGTGATTGGCAAAAATCCAAGCTTTTTGCAATCGGGTCTTCACGATAAAGAATTTTTTGCCGCCATGTGGAAAGATTTACTGAGCACGGGTGACTGGCATGGCGAGATATGGAACAAACGCAAAAATGGTGAAGTCTACGCCGCCTTGATGACCATCAGCGCGGTTCAGGATATTCACGGCGTTGCACAAAATTATGTCAATTTATTTACCGACATTACGCCACTAAAAGAGCATCAAAGGCAGCTCGAATATATTGCACATTACGATGCGCTGACAGGCTTGCCTAACCGCGTATTACTCGCCGACCGATTAAAACACGCGATTGCCCATTGCCATCGCAAAAACGGCTCACTCGCAGTGGTCTATCTTGATCTGGATGGTTTTAAAGCAGTCAATGATCAATATGGTCATGACATGGGCGATCAGTTGCTGGTGAATATTGCCCATCGTTTGAAAGAGGCATTGCGCGAAAGCGACACGCTTGCGCGCATAGGTGGCGATGAATTTGTGGTTGTGATGGCCGATCTGGAACGCCCTGAAGATTATGAGGTTGTGTTAAATAGACTGCTGCAAGTAGCAGCAGAACCCACCATGCTCAATCAACAATTTTTGCGTGTATCCGCCAGTGTGGGGGCCACGCTCTATCCGCAGGACAATGCTGATGCAGACCAGCTATTGCGCCACGCCGACCAAGCCATGTATATCGCCAAGCAAGCAGGGAAAAATTGTTACCACTTGTTTGATGTAGCCAAAGATATTGCCAGCAAAAGCCAACGCGAAACACTGGAACACATTCGCGCAGCACTGGATAAAAAAGAATTTGTATTGTTTTACCAACCGAAAGTAAATATGCGCACCGGTGACATGATTGGTGCCGAAGCGCTAGTTCGCTGGCAGCACCCCGAGCGAGGGCTGCTAGCGCCCGCAGCGTTTTTGCCGGTGATTGAAGACCATCCGCTCAGCATTGAGCTGGGCGATTGGATTATTAATGATGCACTGCAACAAATTTCACGCTGGCGGCTGATGGGATTAAACATTCCTGTCAGCGTCAATATCAGTGCTATGCAATTACAACAAAACAATTTTGCTGTGCGTCTTGCTGAACATTTGTCCATGCATCCGGATGTACCTGCTGATTTTCTGGAATTGGAAATCGTTGAAACCAGTGCACTGAAAGATATCGCAGAAGTAGCTGAATTAATGCGCGCGTGCCGCGCACTGGGCGTTAGTTTTGCCGTGGATGATTTTGGTACGGGTTATTCATCGCTCACTTATCTAAAACGCTTACCGGCAGGTCTTTTAAAAATTGACCAGACGTTTATCCGCGATATGCTCGATGACCCGGACGATTTGGAAATCGTCAAAGCAGTTATCAGCCTTGCCAACGCATTTCACCGCAAGGTAATTGCGGAAGGCGTGGAAACTATTGCTCACGGAGAATTATTAATTCCTCTTGGCTGCGAATTAGCCCAAGGCTATGGCATTGCACACCCCATGCCCGCCGCAGACATTCCTCGCTGGGTTGCCACCTGGAAACCCGCCCCTGTATGGACAACACTTTACAGCCTCAATATTTGATTGCTGACCTACCATTATTTTTCATAATTATATTTTATTATCACAATAGTGCGATATTGGGCTGCATGACGGCAGTGTATCCTCATTGCCCACTGCGATTGCAAAATTCAGGCAAACCAACGATAGTGACATAAGCATGCACTAAACGTTATTCTGCAAAGAAATTATGCAGAATATTAAAAATCAAGATAACTATTAATAACTACTATTGGCATTTGTAGCAATACAACCTCAACAGGAATTGGGGAGACTCTGGTCACTACGCTTTCCAAGGAGAAACCTGTTGAAAAATATTTTAGGCATACTGTTTAGCGTATGTAGCTTGCTGTTCGCTTTTACCTGTACAGCAGCCAACACCATTATCGCTGCAGCGGATGAAGATATTATTGCGGATTATCAATTATTTGTGGGTAACCGCGATCCGCTCACTATTGATTATTACGGTGGCGCCGGTGCGCGCCGCGATGTCATTGAACTGGTGCTTTTGCAGCAGGCGTTACATTTGGGTGGATATAAAGGCCGCGTGATATTCCGACCCGAAAATAGTTATTTGCGTGTTCTGAAATTAATCAAAGATGGCCAGATCCCTGTCTCCGGTGCACTTATGTGGCGCACCGATATTGAACCGGATACCGATTCGTTCCTCACAACTTCTGCGCTGGTCAAAGAGGGCGAATTTATCGCAGGGCTTTACACCCGTAAAACCAACCAGCACGCACTTGCCGCAACCACCCGCAAACACATCAGCCAATTAAGTGCGGCATCCAACAATCACTGGAAAGCTGATGTCGCCACCTTGAAATCATTGGGCGTGAAAAAAATTCATTACTCAACTTATTGGGTGCAAATAGTACGTATGGTGGTAGCAGGACGCGCTGATTTTACCCTCGCCCCGTTTCAGCCCAACCCGGAAATGAAAGTGGTAGTTGATAATCTGGAACTGGTGCCTATTCCTGGCGTGAAAGTTGGTTTGCCTGGCAGCCGCCACTGGCCTGTCAGTAAAAAACATCCGCAAGGTGAGGCAATATTTGCTGCACTACAAAAAGGCATAGCGCTACTGGAACAAAAAAATATTATCCAGCGCGCTTATGAAGAGTGTGGATTTTTTAATCCGCGAGTAAAAAACTGGACACTACTAAATCCGCCAACCAAAGAAGCGATAAAAAAGTCAATCAGAACCAATTCCAGCACAAATTAGAATTAAATCAGCTGCGGTGCCAAGCCAGTGCTCTCACGCACCATTAACTCGTGCGGCAAAATCCGGTGGACCGATGTCATTGGCTCGCCATTGAGCTGCGGCAATAACAATTCCATGCAGGCAATTCCAATTTCCGTCATCGGTTGCGCTATCGTCGTCAGCGATGGGCTGCAATATTCGGCATAGCGAATATTATCAAAGCCCATCACTGAAAAATCTTGTGGAATTTTAAAACCCATTTTGTGCAATGTTGACATGCAGCTCATGCCCATTTCATCGCTGAATGCAAAAATAGCCGTAGGCCGGTTGGCCAATTGTGCGAGTTTTCGTGTGGCTTCAGCTGCACCGCTCAATGCGTAATTTCCAATTTGAACCAGCTGTTCATCAAACGTAATACCCGCATTGGTAAGCGCTCGTCTGTAGCCTTCCATACGGCTTTGGGTACTGGGCACACTCATGTTGCCGGCAATCACACCAATGCGTTTGTGCCCCAAGCCTAACAAATAGTTGACCGCATCTTCAGCAGCGGCAGCGTTATCGATATTGACACTGGGAATACCGTCAACACCGACGGGTTCACAGGCATTAACCAGTGGGGGCAATTGTTCGGCAACCGGTTTTTCCGGGTCTATATCAAACGGCAGGCGCGAACAAAATAATAAGATGCCATCGGCCTGACGCGAGCGTACCATGTTGGCAAACGATCGCTCCCGGCTTTCCTTTTCTTGTGTATCACCCAGCAGCAACGAATACCCTTTTTCCAATGCGATACTTTCAATCGCGCGGATAACCGGATAATTAAACACACTGATTACATCGGGAATAATAGCCACCAGGTTATAGGTTTTGGACATTCGCAAACTGACGCCAAGGCTATTGGGTGTATAACCTGTGCGCTTGACAACTTCCAGCACACGATTGCGCTTGTCTTCGGTGACCAGCTCGGGGTTGCGCAACACACGCGATACTGTAGCGGGAGATACTTTTGCCTCTTTGGCAATCTCTTTGATTCCAATCATTTAACGACCCTGATTTTTTGTTATTGGTTTTTGTGCTGTGTCTAGCGAATAAAGGCTAGCATTTTTTGGCGGGAAAAGCGGCGGGTTTTACAAAAAAGTAATGAGTGTTAACAATTGGCAAAAAAGGAGCAGCGGGATACCTCAGCGCTTCAGGGAAGACACATCCCCAAATGACTATTCACCACTGCCCCAAGCTAAGGGAGAGACTACGGGTAACAAAAAACAAGAAATACAAACTTACAATTTAAAACAACTATCTGGCGATCAAACTGATGGCAGCACCACCTCCGGGAGCCAGTTGCAATGAAATCGCATCGCCAGTTTTGACTTCCATTTCTTTAACTCCATAACTTCCCGGATTCTTTGCGTAGTGGGCATCTTTGCCATCGTGATAAATGCGCGCAGTGTATTGCTTGTCTGCATCAAGGAAGTCTAACTTCACTTCCAATGTGCGCGCACTTTCGTTAGTCAATGCACCTACAAACCAGTCATCACTATTGCGCGCTTTACGCGCTATCGCCACATATTCACCGATTTCACCGCCTAATGGACGGGTAGTTTCCCAATCCACTGCTACGTCTTTAATAAATTGGAATGCATCCGGGTGCTGCTCGTAATGCTCAGGTAAATCCGATGCCATTTGCACCGGTGAATAAATCACGACATAGAGCGCCAGTTGTTTGGCCAGTGTTGTGTTTACCTGATTTTTTGGTCGCGATGGCAGCGTCAGTTCAAATGCACCAGGAGTGAAATCCATCGGCCCGGATAGCATACGGGTGAAAGGTAATATTGCCGTGTGATTAGGAGGATTACCGCCATCAGCAGACCATGCATCGTATTCCTGGCCGCGCGCTACTTCGCGTGAAATAATATTGGGATAGGTGCGGCGCTCGCCGGTATCCTTCACTGTTTCATGAGCCACTACGGCAACTTTATGTTTCGCCGCGATATCAATTACGCGCTGCGCATGATTCACATAAAACTGCCCGTGGTGATACAAACCATTAACCAATTCCTCTCCGGTTTCGACGTAGCCGGTTTTTACCGCTTTCATGCCATAGCGCTCAAGAAAGGCAAAAGCGTCTTCCAGTTGCGACTCATAATTTTCAATCGCCGCACCGGTTTCATGATGGCCAATAATATAAACGCCTTTCTGTTGCGCGTAGCGGCTCAACTCCGCCACATCAAAATCAGGCATTGGCGTATAAAAATTAAATGCATTGCCGCCGCCAGGCAGCCACCACTCACCATCCCAACCAGTGTTCCAACCTTCTACCAACACGCCTGCAAATCCGTGCCTGGCTGCAAAATCAATATATTTTTTGGTATTTGCTGTGGTTGCGCCGTGCTTCTCGCCTGATTTCCATGTCGTTTTTTCCAAATGCAATTCCCACCAGATGCCCACATATTTGGCAGGCTTGATCCAAGAAACATCACCCAATTTATTCGGCTCGTTTAAGTTCAGCGTTAAATAATTAGTCATCAAATCCGCTGCTGATTCTTCTATTTGCAGCGTGCGCCATGGTGTGACCGCAGGTATTGGAAGCCTCACTGCCGTTGGCATATTTTTAGAAATAGGCACCAATGTTGCGCTAATGTTGCCCGCGTTAGCTCCGGTAACATTCATAGTGGAATAGTTGTGCAACGCTGCTTCATGCAGGGCGATATATAAACCATCGGCCGTTTTCATGGTAACAGGCGTATGCACTAATCCCATTTTGCTGATGGGTGATTGCTTATAAAGATATTCGTATTGGTTGCCCGCCTGTGCGGGTGTCCACCACGCGGCATGGTCGGCAGCCATATTGAATTGCGTCAATTCATGCAGAATCTCCAGCGACTCCATTGATGCCTGCTTGGGAAATTCGTAGCGAAAGCCTATACCATCATCATAAACACGGAATACCACGTCCATTTTGCGTTTGGCACCACTGGCCTCACGCAGCGCAACGCGCAGCTGGTTGTAATGGTTGCGAATAAAACGCTCTTCACCCCAAGGTTGCTCCCAGGTTTGGTCAACGCGTGTCGCTTTGGTGGATACCACTTTAAAACCGTTTGCCATGTCTGCCTGATTTTTAAGATCAAAGCCCAAACGCGAATCGGCTACTACATCCTTACCTTTATAAAACACTTTATAGCTGGGCTCACCCGTTGCAGACAGGTAAAAATTGACACCCAATGTTTTTGATGGCGAAGAAATGCTGGCAGCCGGAGCCTGGGCAGCAACCGCACTGGAAACCCAGGAGGCAATAAAGATCATAAGTATTTTTTTCATGCTTTTTTAATCTTGATAATGGATTGATTTTTTTATAATTCAGTTTTTATTGGTCATTTAAAAAACGTTTAATTTTATATTTGTTAAAACATAAAAAGCTGCCACACATAAAAATCGCAACATATAAAATAGAACGTTAATTTATTGTATTGCAAACGTTAAAACAGCTTACTCCTGCAAGAAAAATCCCGCCGGCTGTTTTCAATTTAATATCAGGATTAATGCAGTGTCCAGCGACAAACCCTTGTTTTTAAAAAAGAAATCGTTTTCAAATTTCTGAAAACGATTTCAGGTAAGAGATCATCAAGCAACCGCCTCTCATTGTTTCATCACGATTTTTATCATCCCACTAAAATGAAAAAGTGAACCCTGTCGATAAATCCAAAAAGTGCAAACGTTTTCAAAAAAAGAAATCGATTTCAGATTTTCAAAACACTGGTTTTCATCTAGACACAAGCTATTTTCTCTCATTAAGATATTTTTGCTCCAATCCATAACAATAAAAAATGCGAGTTAGCGGTAAACAATTCGATCTGTAGTTCACAACCAGACACCTGAATACTTTTTACATTTCATTTGTGATGCCGTATGTCAGCACATGTAGTGTTTGGCTGACACTTCACAGCAATCCATGCTTTACACCTTATGATGCTTTACAACAACCAATAACAAGAGGACAACCGCATGAAAACCTCAAGCGCTACTCAAGTCGCTGTGCCCCGGCACATTTTTTTACGAAGCAGTTTTTTACGAAACAGTATTTTAATTAGCACACTGGGTTTAATCGGCTCATTGGCCACCAGCATCGCCCACGCCCAAACCAATTTAGCCCAAGGCAAAACCGCAAGCGTTACCAGCAGCGTTGATGTCTACACCGCTGGTAATACGATTGATGGCAACCAAGCC
>DLHT01000006.1:245523-657349 GCA_002483365.1 Cellvibrio sp. UBA7661 | reverse complement strand
GGCTAGGGGTTTGTCAGCGGTCTGAAACCGCCGAAGGGCGGTTTTTTCGTCCCAGACAAAAGCCAACTGAAAGACGCCTGCTAGGGATGAGTTGTGCAAATATGCAACATGGCTTTCGTTTTGTCAGGTCGTAATTTATACATCTTAACAACCATCTTCAATAGCGGCTGTAGATTGATTTACTAAACACCTAATTATGGCAATACAAGTGGGTCCAACAATCGATTGTCGAAGTTCTCTCCGCCAAGTGGTTTCATTATTAGATTCTATCTATGCGCGAGTGAAAAGCCACATCCCGGATAAAATGCTTCTCTCACAAACGTTTCGAACTTGGGATAGGCTAAATACAGTGGATACGCGAAGCAGCGCATAACCATACTTCCACGACTACTTATATCTGTAACAAATCTGCTCTCATACTCGTCCTTTGTAATGACAGGACGTTGGCGAAACAGACAACCTCGTGCGATTTCAGCTTCATTTATTCTGTATTCTTCGGAAAAATATTTAGCCATCTCCGATTTCAAGCTTCTCTCATAAACTTGAATTTCCAATATTTTTCGGTAGGCACGACCCAACAGATTTTTCCTCACATCCACTGTTAAGGGAGGTAATTCATAATGCAATAGATCAATCAGCCAAGTTGCGTAACCAGAATCTTCGTGTTCATACGTAACTTTTCGGATATCGTTACCGCATTTTTCACAGTAGCCTTGCATCGCTGAAATCGTCAAGCTCAGTGGACGCTGATTCTCGCATGAGGGACAGTACGCGATTGTTAAATCGCACTGATGCAAGGCACATCTCCGAACCTCTGGAATCGACCAATCTCGCTTGAACCAGTTAAACCCATGTTGCGATACTTGTTCATCGAAGCAAAGAGGGCAGTAGCGAATTGTTGACTCTAAATTTTCGCCAATATTAATAGTCTTGAGACCGTCTTTTCTACACATATGACGGTTGCGACCGTTCAATAATAACTTCTCCATCGACGCTGTGATTTCATCTGGGCCCAAGGGCTGATACATTGGGAGCAGAGTATGGGCTCTTAATATCTTATCAAACTGTCTAGTGCCAAACTTTTTTCGGAATATGGACTGTACTGCGGGTGAAGACGCTGGCCAAAGATTCCAGCTATTGGGTAGATCTCTTACAAATAGACATTTTGCCATTTGCTCACTTTCGATCAATCCCGAACTCATTAAATTTCTCACCGCAAAACTCGATAATGTTTCTTCTAGCGCTGGAAAATCGTGCGACAAATTTAAAGTCCTGAAATTTAGATAAAAATGTGACTGGTATTGCCAGTGCCTAACTCCGTGAAAACGGAAAGAATTGGTATCCAACCAAAATCTTCATTGCCCGATATGGCAACGCTTTATTCGATTAATCGTAGAAATGGAAAGGGCCGTTTCGATAGCAATCAACCTTGTTGAATACCCGCGAGCAGACATGTCCAGGATTTTTTCGATAGTGCATGAATTTAGCTTTTTAGGTCTTCGATTAGGCGAGAGACCAGATTTCTGTAAAAGGACCAGGGCAGTATTGACAGAACAACCCAATATTTTCGACGCTTGCCTAGCGCTCATACTGCCTTGACATGTACTTAAGAACTCATCTAACGAAAAAGATTTTCTGGGAGCATGATTCAATTCAAGGGATAATTGCTCACCACCATTCAGTACATCCATGAACGACTGATAACCACTACCAATCGCCCCCAACAGGACGATGTGTTTGAGCGGATGATGAAGGCCGTCTCTCCCTGCAACCAAGTTCGCAGTCCAATCACGCTCTACATTTAACGCAGAAAATAATTGTTTATATACTCCGATTTGGGACAGAGGCTTTAACCATGAAATTACCTTCGCTTTAAGAGCCCGAATTCGAATATGGTTTGAAGCGGTAACTAGCTGCTCCGCTTTAAGCACACCTTGATAATTGCTTGCCGTTATATAAATCTCAGAGTAAGAATTTAAAATGATAGATATTTGCTGAGCTATATACGACAGCTTTTCATATTGTTCCTGTGTCCAAAATTTTACTGTTGACTCGTTACCAGGGAGTTGCAAATTTCTAGCGCCATATTTTTCACTTTCTATTTCAATTTTTGTAAGCGGCACCCCGTGCCAAGGGCATATTTCAACACCAACGAGGCTATGTTCTCTGTGCCAATATGCGAACCCTAATCGTTCAATATCTATTTTCGCACATTCGCAACAGTAGGCGAGTTGATCCGCTGCGCCGCAGTGAGATTTCAATAATCCCATCCTGGATTTAGTAGCACCTGAACCAATCATTCCATCAATGACGAACTGACGTCGCTCTGGGTTAAGAAATGGTTGGTAAAGATTGAATAACGTATGCCTATTTATCACTTCATTGAGGGATATTCCTAAGTCTAGTTTTTGACAAATTACGTTTAAATAGGAAGGAAGGCTTGAAAGTGGCTTATAGCCCCGATGACCCGTCATTTCCTTCAAGCTCACTAGTGGGCTGATTCGACCTGACATCATATGCTCACGCGTAAGAAGGGAAAAAATTGTTTCACCATTATTCGGTTTTATGGGTGCATGATGGCTAATCACTCCGCTTTTCCTCAAAACGAAAGCGTTTTTGAATGGCGGAGGAGTATTTTGCTTTTCTCAAGACTTTCCATGGGGTCTGGGAACTCAGATGCCTTCCGAAGCACGTTCCAGATGAAGTCTTGAGATGCGAAATTTAATTCTCGGACTTTTGCTATCCGACTCTCGAATTCATCATGCTGTACGCGATTGACATCCCAAGTAGACTTTGGCTTTTTTTTCGTTTTCTTTTTAATGTCACCTGGTCGAGGGGCATTAGCTTCCACTTTTTCGTCCCTAACAGGGTTGTTGGCCTTCCTTCGCTCTGCCAAATGCGCCTCACTCAATACACAGGTTTCGAAATGTGCTTGCTTTAAGATCGCCGGACTGAGTGTTTCGTTACCTGATCCAATCACCAGTTTTTGAGCAGCTTTGAATGTCTTGATCGCAAAATCAGGTAGGCCTGTACTCAATACTCGTAAGCAATCTGAAAGTTCTTGGCTTGGCGGGGTAACGGGGTTGGTCCATTGATATCTCCAGAGATGGCTAAAAAATAATTCCCACTCATGTTCGGTATATCCACGCATAGAGATAAAACCTCCAGATTCAACGCGACGAGAAACAGGCAACTCCTCCGTCATAAGCTCCTTCAACCTTGGGTCACCGCCAAAGACAACAGGTACACCAGCACGTGCCATCGTATTTAGGAGAAATTGAATGAATATAGCTTTCTGTTTTTTATCGGCAAACTTTAGATGCTGGATCTCATCAATCACCAATATTCCCACAAACAAAGCTTTCAGCTTCCGGGAAATGGATAAGCTCGCGTGAGCAATTCTATCGCGAGCCGTAAGTGCCCGACGTGCATCATCGGAACCGGTTAGGCGATCCAATTCCTCTAATATCAAAATGAGAAGGGCGCTCACGTTCGCGTTTTCTGTGCAATTGACTTTTATCCAGACGACCTGATCGAGTTTTAGAGGTTTACCTTGGTAGCGCTTATGCTGAATTGTTTGCGGAAAATACCTGAGGATATTTTCTAACATCCATGATTTTCCTGCACCTCCATCCCCGATAACCGCCATTGATACAGCTCTTGGCACAAACAAACCATTTGATGGTACATATCTTGTTTTTCCAGGCTCATCGTAATGCAGCCAGTGCCGTGTGGTGTTGAGAAAAGGGTTTTTGGGTACATAGGACTCGGTGATTAAATCCTCTATGGCACGAAAGCAAGTAACATATTCATAAGTAGGCTCCGTAAATTGATCAATACGGTGTAAATATTTCTTCCTTATGAAATCAGGATGCGTCCGCTCCTCTGGATTACACTGTTGCCCGTAGCGAAGACGTTTGATTATCTCCAGATCGTCGACTAACGGTGGTAGCGCTTCAATTAGAGGATTGTTTTTATGTTCAGGCAAAAAGCACTCGTGATACATGTCAAAGCTCCTCATCCCTCGCAGATTCAAACAGGTTTTTCATCCGTTCCAATTTTGTAGTTATATTTGGAATATTCTGGTTCAACGCATTACTTTTTATATCAGGGTATTTTGGTTTTTGATCCTCTAAATGCTGCCTTCTGTGCGCATTGATATTTACCACTCTTGAATTCTTTGAAACTGTTCCGGCTACAGCGGCAGTTAGTTTAATCTCTTCTTTAATAGTATTCTTGGTACGTTTAGCTCGTTGTATTTTACTTTGGTCGTAGTAAGGATCTTCTGATTTGCTTTTCGTCCATTCGTTGATAAATGTCACGTCTGCTTGGTGTAAATTTTCATATACCGACTCGGAGGATAGAAGCTTGCACTTCAGAAAGTTTGTTGCGTTCGGCTCACGTATATATATGTCTGTGGACCATGACTCGTCATATCGACATTCCAGTTTCCAAGATCCACCATTCGCAGCGGTCGTTGCCCACCCTTCTTCAGTGGCTTTTTTGCAGGAGTAACGCAACCCGCGGAAAATTATTCCTTGTTGGGTAACACTTGCTTCTCCTTGCTTCATCAACCGCGCTACAAAATGATCAGAGGAAAATGTCTTTAAAGAACATTGAAAACGTGATGTATAAAAGTTCCAGTAGTTCAGAGGTGTCAGGGCTGCGTTGCTTTGTATGAGCCCGCGCGTAATCAAGTCATCGAAAGGACGGAAACGGTTATGTTCAAGCACCAAGTCGATAATAATTTTGGTGAAGGAATTAACAGTTAGCGCTGCATCTAAGCGATAGTCAGGCTCACCTCGCTTGCGAAGTTCACCTAAAGTGGTGCCTGGCAAAAAATGTATTTCCTCGTTAAGGATACCAAACCGGCGCTCGACGATGGATTTGAAGTCGCCTCGATAAGGCGGTGCTATAGTCAATATCGTCCCCACATTCTTTGCAAAGATGAAAGGCTGAATACCCAACATCTCAGCTCTATCCGCCATCAAAGTTGCTGGCATTCCCTGGCATGGCCAATCTTGATCTGTTATAGACACTCCATACCGTTCACAATATTCAACTTTTGGCATACATGCGTTAAAAAGTGCCTGTCTCGCTGCGTTCCAGCTCGCATATTCCATGGAGATATGTAGTCCAACTATCATTCTGCTTGCAACATCAACGACGAAATAAATCGTCGGCCTCCCCAGCACTCTCTCGCGAGACACTTCGCAAACTATGTATACATCTGCGGTGGTAGAATCTATTTCGTATCTCATTCCTGGAGCAACAAATTTGTCGTTTACGGAGCTACTAGAACCTGTTTGGTTCATCGAAAACGCACTGTCGGTCATTTGCCGCTTAGCCATTTCTTCACGCGCCATAAGTTTGTTGGCCCAGTAAAGGAACTGATCGTACGACAGGATTTGCGCGGGACGTTTTTCAGCAACTGCCAGTTCAATTTCGTATTCACAAAACATTACCTTGTATGTATCGTAAGCCTTTGTGAATGTTATTTTTTTTCGTTTATTAAGCTGCGCACCTAATGCGACTAGGATATTTTCTTTGTCTTGTTTGGTCACATTTATTGAAGTTTTTTTTCGTAGACCATAGATTCCGTGATCAATAGGGCGACCACGTTGTTTGGATGAACTTTTTTTATCTTTTCCACGACCACCACGAAGAGAAGAAAAATTCAACAAGGCGTTGGGGACTTGTCCATATTCCCAAAACTTCCTCAAGGCGCGATATATCTGAAGCGTAGTCGCATCCATTTTTTCTGCATGTTCAACAATTGCCTTACTCCTGCCCGTCATACAGTATGATTCGAGGAATGCGGGATTTTCGACAAGCTCCTGAATTAGCGCGTAGTTGGAGTTTCGTGCTTCCAGGTTTGAAGGGGACAGCTGCCCATCTTCCATCAGCATTTCCATCGGCAAAGCTTTGTGGCATTTCTCGACTACATTCGCCTCAACCAGGCTGCTCCAATCATGTACACCCAATAAGATGGGTTTTGCTCCGTTTTTCTTTTGATTCATTGCAAAGAGGCAGATATATCCAGAGTTCACAAAGACGTCTAAAACTCTGTACTCTCCTTCGACGAGAACCGTATTATTAGCTATCGATATAGTGTCGTTACGCAATATTTTCATAACTTGGCTCCTCGTAACTCGGATCACTAAAGTTCCAAGCTAAAACCTTTATCATGCCTTGCTTTTGGATAGACACATTTAGATCAATTACGAGTAAGTGTTGCCAAATCGCTTTACAAAGCAGTATTTTTGCTTCGATAGTATCAAGATTGAGCTCTTGCGCGATCCGGCAAATCAACTCACCAATCATGTAGGTTCTTGGTTCGATTTTCGAAGCAAGAGGTTTCAACATCCATGTGTTAACCGAATCGTAATCAAACTCGGCTTCACGAAATTCATGAGATATCCAGGTTAAGTTGTCGCCTACTACCTCTGGCAGGTCAGTTTCAGTGGCCAACACCCATTCAACCCCAAGAGAAGTCCACCACAATCTTTCTAGCTCAAGGTTATCAAGCACCGACTTTTTGCGAAGCGCCTCTGTAGGTTTCACAGCTACTGCCAAATAAGAAACTTCTCCCTCTTTTTCAATTGTTAACAGCAAATCCGTTGTAAGCACATAGGGCGTCCCAGAAACGCGTGGATAAACAATCCCGGCACGCTCTGCCAGAGCGATAAGGTGATCTACCGGAAACAGTGGAAACTGCTCACGTATATCGATCACTGATTTATTGAACTCAGCAATGAGAAACGCCCGAGTTTCAAGACCGGAGAGAACCTCGTGTGTGCGTTTAATAGTTATGCCCGGGATTGCGGCAGATACGCCGTACGAAGCAAAGTCTGGGATACGTACCCATGGAAGGTAATTTTCTTTTTCGCCAGTCCCAAAGCCATCGGCAAGCAGCCTTTCATAATCCTCAACCGTGCTTCGTTTTCTTGGCCGGCCCATATCACCTCCTTTACAGGTGCATTTCAAACAAATAGCTTAATAAATAGTCATTAAAAAACAAAAGGCCGTTTGATTTTATCAATCGGCCTTTATTATCAGGAATTTTTTCCTAACTTATAACGTTAGTATCATTTAGGGAATACTAATATCGCTATTTTTTCCCTGAGGACAGCAGGTCAAAACAACAAATACAATTATTCCACCGTTACGCTCTTCGCCAAATTTCTCGGCTGATCCACATCCGTGCCCTTAATGATCGCTACGTAATAACTCAGCAATTGCAGCGGCAAGGTGTAGAGGATCGGTGCTAACCATGGATGAATGTGCGGGACGTTGATAACGCGCATAGTAGCATCGGATTCGAAATGCGCGTCTTCATCGGCGAAGACATACAAAATCCCGCCGCGTGCGCGCACTTCTTCGACGTTGGATTTTAATTTTTCCAACAAGTCGTTATTGGGTGCGACAACAATGATCGGCATTTCTGCATCGATCAGTGCGAGTGGGCCGTGTTTTAATTCACCGGCCGCGTAAGCTTCAGCGTGGATGTAAGAAATTTCTTTTAGCTTCAGCGCGCCTTCCATTGCAATCGGATATTGATCGCCACGGCCTAAAAAGAGAGAGTGGTGTTTGTCCGCAAATTCTTCGGCAAGTGCTTCAATTTTTGGCGCGAGTGCGAGTGACTCTTCCAATTTTGCGGGCAGATTTTTTAACGCGCCGACCATTTCTTTTTGCTGTTCAGCAGAAAGACCGTTGTATTTGCCGATGGCTAATACCAGCATCGCCAAACCAACCAATTGCGTGGTGAAGGCTTTGGTAGAGGCGACACCAATTTCCGCACCGGCGCGGGTCATAAATGCTAAATCAGATTCTCGCACTAATGATGAACCCGCCACGTTACAAATACTCAAACTGCCTAAGTAGCCGAGTTCTTTTGCCAAACGCAAAGCGGCAAGCGTGTCTGCCGTTTCACCGGACTGGCTGATGGTAACAACCATACTGTTAGGTTGCACAAACGATTTTCTATAACGGAATTCGCTGGCGATTTCGACGTTGCAGGAAATACCCCCGAGCGATTCCAACCAATAGCGCGCAACCATGGCGGAGTGATAGCTGGTGCCGCAGGCGACGATTTGAATGTGTTTTACTTTTTTAAATAATTCCGCGGCACCGTTGCCAAAGGTTTCATCCAATACCGATTCATTGCTTAAGCGACCTTCCAGGGTATTCATCACCGCGTTAGGCTGTTCGTAAATTTCTTTCAGCATAAAGTGACGATATTGGCCTTTGTCACCCGCATCGTAACTGGCGGTAGATTCGTGAACCTGACGCTCAGCGGCTACACCGTCTTTATCAAAAATACGAATGCTATGACGGGTAATTTCTGCTACATCACCTTCTTCCAAAAAGATAAAACGGCGAGTAACTGGCAAAAGCGCAAGTTGATCTGACGCGATAAAGTTTTCACCAATGCCCAAACCAATCACTAAAGGTGAACCTGAACGTGCAACCACTAAACGCGATGCGTCGTTTTTATCCATCAACACAGTGCCGTAAGCGCCGTGTAATTGTTTTACGGTTTTTTGTACTGCAGTTAATAAACTGTCGGTATTTTTTAATTCTTTTTGCACCAGATGCGCGATGACTTCGGTGTCGGTATCGGACGTAAATACATAACCTTCTTCTTGCAAGAGGCGACGCAAATTTGCGTGGTTTTCAATAATGCCGTTGTGCACTACCGCGATATGCTCTTTTGACACATGCGGGTGCGCATTGCGTTCGCTTGGCTCGCCGTGAGTAGCCCAGCGGGTATGCGCAATACCAGTGCCGCCCGGAGTAGGGCTGCTGTGTACCGCATCGGATAATTCTTTGACTTTGCCCAAGCGGCGCACGCGTTGTAATTCGCCGCTGCTGTTTACCACAGCCACACCGGCTGAGTCGTAGCCGCGATATTCAAGGCGGCGCAATCCTTCCACCAGAATATCCACCACATCGCGTTGCGCTACGGCGCCAACAATTCCACACATCATTTTTCTCCTTAGGGTTCTGAGCTGTAGTAAAAATTTGTAGTAGTAAAAATATTTTTTAATTTTGTGGTTTTTCGTTTGCGTTTTTATTTCTCGTTCGTCACTCCCGCGCGCGGGAGTCCAGCTTTTGATCTTTCACTAAAACTTATGGATCCCCGCTACGCGAGGATGACTACTCCCTGTTAAAAACCGTCCTGCCGATGCAAAAATCACTCTCTAACCAATAATCACTTGCACACCTTGTTTTTCAATTTTCTTTTTATCTTGTTCAGCGATACCGTCATCAGTGACCAGCACTTTTATTGCCGACCAAGGCAATTCCAGATTGTGAATTTTGCGCCCGATCTTGTCGGACTCGGCCATCACAATCACTTCGCGTGCGACTTCGGCCATCACGCGGCTCAAGCTGTAAAGTTCATTGAATGTTGTCGTGCCGCGCTCCAAATCCAAACCATCGGCACCGATAAAAAATTGGTCGAAGTTGTAGGAACGTAAAATTTGTTCGGCGAGTTGGCCCTGAAAGCCTTCGGATTTCGGGTCCCAGGTGCCGCCGGTCATCAAAATCGTGGGTTCGTTTTCCAGCTCGCGCAGGGCATTGGCGATGCTGAGGGAGTTGGTCATCACCACCAAGCCTTGCTTGTGCGATAACTCGGGCAATAACGCTGAGGTAGTGGAACTGCCGCTGTCGAGGATGATGCGATTGTGATCGCGGATCAACTGCGCGGCAGCTTTGGCAATAGACTGCTTACGAACCGAAACTTTTTCGACCGGATCACTCATCAACTCCTGCGGCACCGGAACCGCGCCACCGTAGCGGCGCAGTAATAACCCATTGGACTCCAGCGCGGCCAAATCCTTACGAATAGTCACTTCTGAGGTAGAAAACTGCTCTGCCAAGGCCTCAACACTGACTTCACCACTGCTGTTAAGCAGGTCGATAATCGCCCGACGGCGCTGCTGGGTGTTCCGTTTGGTCATGTTATCTTGCCAGTAAGTTTCGATTTGAAAGATATTGTAGTCTTTCGAAACTTATTGGCAAGGTTTATTTGGTTAAAAAAGCAACTTGGTATTAGAAGAACAGGCGCGCCAAAGGCATGCTTACCTGCCCAAAATCCCAGAATTCTTCGACATTAGCGTTGATCATGACGGCAACTACCATGTTTCGCTCTGGAATCACCATCAGCCAACTTTGCGATCCGCGCGATACGCCGCCGTGATTGGCATTTTTGATGATGCCGTTGCCATCGTCATACTCTGCCCAACGCCACCCAAGTGCATAGTTTTGGGGGTTGGTTGAGCCATCTGATAGTTGTTGAGGTTGCCAGAAAAGCGTTCTTATTTGCGGGGCGATGAAATCATCATTCAACCAAGCCGAACCCAGCATGGCCATATCGGAAGGCGTGGAGATAAATCCGCCGCCTGCGAGCCTATGGCTTAAATCGACTTTTTGCCAGACGCGAAAAGCAGGGTGTTTTCCATCTTTATTCCAATAAAAAGTCGCCAGAGAGTTGGGTTGCAAAAACTCATATTCTGCGCCAGTGGAATCCATGCCCAGCGGCGTAAAAATATGATTGCGCATAGCGCTAAGAAACGGCTCGCGCGCGACAGCTTCAAGTACCACACTTTGCAATACCGTGTTGAAACTGGTGTAGTGAAATTGACTGCCCGGTGTAAATAGCAGCGCTGTATCATCAAACACTTCCAGCGATTCACGTACGGATGTGTAGCGTTTATCGAGCTTAAATAAATAATACATTCCCCATACATCGCCATAATTATCCAGATAATCCGGCAAGCCGCTGGAGTGGGAGGCAAGTTGTCGCGGTGTAATATTTCTCCATTGCGGATTAGGTAAATCCGCAACGTAATGGGAGATAGGTTTATCCAAATCGATTTTTCCATCTTGAACAAATTTAGCGAGCAATGTGGTGGTGACAGCTTTAGAGGTACTGCCAATCCGGAATTGTGTGCTATCAGTTGCGGGGGTTTGTTGTTCGATATTTTCCCAACCTACTGCACCCGCCCACACAACTTTTCCATCTACCGCGACAGCGGCCGACATCGCGGGTGCATGAATTTTTTCACGGTATTGCGCGAGTAATTGCAACGCGGATACCGATTGCGGATGCGTAGAAAATGCAGTTGTTTGGGGATAAGTCTGCGGCGCCGTTATATCGGCAGGGAACCACATAGGTACTTTGCCTTCATAGGCAAGGAATTGGTAAATCGGTGCTGCTAACCAAATAAATGCCATCGCACCGGCGAGCAGGCTGATTTTTTTGTAGGGGATCTTGTGCATTGTTTTTCACCATCGCGTTATTAAAAACCACTCTGGCGAAAACAGTGAAAAATAGCTTAGCAAAATCAAAAAAAACTGATCGATTTTAAAATTGATCAGTGATATTTACTTTTATTTAGATGAATTCTGCTGCTGCGCAGCGGTGCGATAAGAAGTTGGCGTAGTGTCCGTAATCTCTTTAAATGCACGATTAAATGAAGCGATGGAGCCGTAGCCTAAATCCAGCGCAATCGTGAGAACCGGCAGTGACGTTTCCACCAAACGCTGGCGCGCCGCCTCGATTCGGTAGTGATTGAGGAACGCGTTGAAGTTGGTGTAACCCAGCGATTGGTTGATCAGTTTACGCAAGTGATGATCCGCGCATTCCAATTGTTCGGCTAACTTGCTGATAGTGAGATCGGGTTGCACGTAACCTGCAGCTTCAATAAAGCAGTGCAACTTTTTAGCGAGCGCGTTTTCTTGCGGGATTAAACGTGAATAGCGCGGCGCATCCGATGTTGTATCTGATACGGATTCTGGTTTTATCGATAATGCATGAAAAAATAACAGCACCGATGTAATACTGGTACCGATCAAACAAATCGATGCGTTCATCAGCATAAAAATCTGGTGGCGATTCAAGCGGGTATTGCTGAGCTCGACCAGATCCAACATCAGAAAAAACAGCCCGACTAACAAAACAAACCAAAAACGCGCAACGCGCCGCTGCTCTACCAAGTCATTGCGCCAGGTCAGCATCACGCTCGCCAAAAGATGCACAATAAATATCAACGCGATGCCATGACTTGCCATTTGGAGATAGCCGCCACCGCCGCGAATCAAGAAAACATAAATATAAAAACCGGCCAGTAACACCAAGGCGACTTTTCCAAACACCGGCCAGCGCTGTAAATTAAATTCATCATCAAATAATTGTTTGCCATATAACCATAAAAATACCGGCATGGTGTGAGTGAACATCAACAGGATGCTGCGAATAAATCCCTGTGGACGCGGCGAGTAAGGCGCGGTCAACAATAAATAAGCAGCAACACCCAGCGCCAACATCAGCGGAATAATCTGCGCGCGAAAAGTAGATTGCGTGCGATAGGGTTCATAAAACAGATACGCGACCAATAGCAGCAACTGCCCGATACAGGCGTAGCGGATAAAAAAATCAATGCTGGTGATCACGCTGGTTTCTATCACATCGACCCTGACTAAAAACAAAAAACGGGCGGTGATTATGCGGGGAATTGGAGGGCATTTATATGCCCTCCGTAAAATGGCGTTGGGTTTATTACTTCACAAACTTGGACAACAAACGAATATAAGCGACCTGATAGTCGTTGTGGTTTTCGGTGATCTGCCAGGAGTTGAGCGGCCAGCTGGTGTTGAAGTCCAGGTAGGCTTTCATTGCCGGTTGGCCTTTGGGTGGACTTAATACGGCTCCACCGCAACGGGAATCATTTGAGTTGGTTTGGCAAAAGCCATCCCAGTCATAAGACGGGTTGGGGCCGCCAACTAAAAAGCCGGGCGCTGGGCCGTAGGTGGATGTGCCGACTCTATCCCAGAGTGCGCTGCCGTTGGTAAACCACGAATGGTAGAACTCGTTGACCGAGCTGTGCACACCCAGACTGTACATGTTGGACAAGTAGACCATCGCCTGGGGATTAACGCCATGGATGTAATTCAGGTAGCCCACCGCCGCGTTGCGCACCTCGGTTTGATCGATGCCGTTGATGCTGTAGTCGATCAGATTGTGGAAGGTCAGCCCCTTGCGGGAAATGGTGCGGTTGCTGCCCCAGGTGAAGTTGCTGGTGCCGATATAAGCGCGGTAAGGGTCATCGCCGTTGCGCACCGCCGGCCAGTTGTTGTTGGCGTTGAACGCGGATTGGTATTGATTTTTCAGGCTGGTGGCGATGGCACCGGTGGCATCGGGCAGGCTGGCGTAATAAAGCCAGGCGCTGACTTCCGGCTCATTCCATACATCCACCCAACTGGTGGCGTTAGTTGCGTTGGCATCCACATGGCTGCGATAAGTAGCGGAACCGGTCGCTGCAAACAGGTAAATCGCGGCGGTGGTTTTCTTGGTGGCGCGGCTGGCGTCATCCACCTCTTGTTGACCAGCGCCCAAGCCGGCCGATGCACCCTCGTTATTGCGGAAAGTTACGTTGGGGTTGGCCACTGCCCAGGTCCAGGCATTTTCCGCGCGGGTTTTCAGATCGGCAGCGTAGGTATTCAACTCGGGGTTATCCAACCCAGCCAAAATTTTACTGCCCAGTGCAAAAGCACCGGCACTGGTGAGGGTCGCCGAGGTGCTCGCTGGGCCGTAATAGCTGGGGCCGGTGGCGCTTGAAGGTGGGCTGGCGTGTTGGTTGGGCGCTTTTTCGTGGGATAATCCAAGAATCGATAGCACCGAGCCATCGCTGTTCTGCATTTTCTTCAGCCAGTCAAAACCCCATTTGATCTCGTCGATAATGTCGGGCACACCGTTGCCAGATTCGGGGATGTTGTAATCGTCCGTCCAGATAGTCGGGTTTTCCGCATAGGCGTGGAGCAGGGCGACCAGATAGTAGGCGTGCCAGTTGGTGTATTTGTTGTAATCGCCCGCGTCATACCAACCGCCGGAGAGGTCTTTTTCGGTCGCGGCGTTATTTTTGTCGCTATACAGGCGTGCGTTTTTATCTTGCCCGGCAGCTATGTGGCTGGCCGCATCGGTCCAACCTGCTTCGGCAAAAGGCGCTTGTTTAGCAAAACCGGCGCGCTGGTAGAAGAAGCTGCGCATCGCGTGTTTGAGTACGGGTTTGTATACATCCGCACCAATGTTGAACCCGGGCGAGCGCACATTCTTTTCCACATCCACCACCGCATAGCGGCCCGGTGTGGTGACACTGGAGAAATCGAACCACCAGGCTTTATCGCCGGCGGCATCAAAAGTCGCGCCGGATTTCCAACTCACCGCGCTGCCGCTCAGCACCACGGTATTGCTATCCAGGTTGATCAGCTGATAAATCGCACCGGGGGTAAAACTCAGCGCGGCGTCATAGCCGGTTTGCGGATCGCGGATGACCGCGACCTTTTTGGCATCGGGCAAGTAACCAAATTGATCGACCACAATAAAGCTGCTGATAGTCGCCGCACCTTGGCTTGCTGTAC
The DNA here is from genome assembly GCA_002483365.1 of Cellvibrio sp. UBA7661. Taxonomy (GTDB): domain Bacteria; phylum Pseudomonadota; class Gammaproteobacteria; order Pseudomonadales; family Cellvibrionaceae; genus Cellvibrio. The sequence goes on along the minus strand of DLHT01000006.1, from coordinate 642,925 downwards.
TGGAAGCGGCCAGCGATGAGGGTGCTAGTGAAGAAGCTGCAACCGACGAGGGCGCAACACTGCTGGTAGGTGCAATAGAAGAAGCGGGTTTGGGAGTACTGGAACCGCCACCACCTCCACTACCGCAGGCAACCAGTGATCCCATAAACGAAAGTGCAACAAGAAGTTTTGATCGGGTCATAAATCGCTCTTTATATTTATCTGATTTAATCGCCAGATGATAACGGTTTCATCAAGCATCGAGCATCTGTTTTGGGCGGATTTAGTAGATCTTTACCTTTGCAACCGACCTAGGGTTCTTGCAGCGCCAACCCCAACTCGGCAATAGTCGACTGATTGAACCTGATCCACAGGGGAACATTGGCAGCCTGTTCCAATAAAAATTGCTGATAGAAGCTGTCAGCTGACCGCCCTTGGCGTTTATCCAATTGCAGCAAGTAGGCAGCGGCATCCAAGGCATTCTGTAGCTGGCCATTCATGTTAGCCTGCTCAAATGCGCGGATTCCATGAGCTTCGGCCTTTGTCCATTCGCGTTGTGCCAGCCAGATTTTGCCGACTTGAAGCTCCTCGGCAGCATCAAGCTCCTGGTTGGCATAAAGATCCTGTGCATCTTGCCAGCGCGATTGTTTTATCAATAGCTCACTCAGGTGAACTTGTGCGCGCTCCCGCTCCCACCAATCCTGATCGGCAGGAATAAGCTCAAGGACCGTGCGGTACTGCACTTCCGCAGTTGCCTCATCCTGCGCAAACATACCGGCATAAAAGTGGATCAATCCATAGAGGTCAGCGTCTCGCTGGTGCTTATCCAACACAGCTTTTGCGTCATCCAAATATGCCGAGCTATCTTGATCGCGCTGAAATTTATGCGCCAATACCGCTGCCCAAGTATTGAAACGATATTCACCAAGTACATCGCCTGCGCGGCGCACATATTCAAGCGCACGCTGAATATGAGCCTGAACCTGGTCATAGTTGTGGTGTGTTAACGCCACGACGATGCGCTCATGTTCCACTTCTGCCAAGTTGTCCTTATCGTTAATGGTACTGAACACCGACTCTGCCTTGGCCAATAGCAATTCTGCATCTGCCAGCAAATTTTCAGAGGTGTAGACTTTGGCCTCTGCCAGATAGCCTTTTGCCAACATTAGCTTGTCCTGCTGCCTGCTCGACTCACTTTGGAGGAACCTGGCCAACACTCTGGCACTGGCGGCATCGCCAATTCTGAGATGAAGATCGATCAGCCCATACACCAGATTCAAGTCCTGGGAATATTCATTGTGCAATAGTTTCAGCTGTGCTGCCCTAAGCACGGCGTTTTGCTGATCTATTTCCAACAAGCCGGAATTCACAATCACCTGCAGATGCTGCTTCATCAACCCGGCCAAAGCCGCAGCCGTCGGTGCTTGATGCTCTGCTCGCCAAGTCGCAGTGCGGGAGTTCAATTGGTAACGCACCCTCAATCCCTCTGGCTGTTGCGTCACCTTGGCTACGGCCACATAGGGAACCTGCGCGGCTTGGCTAAGCGCGGGAAAGTATTTTTGCGGCGCCCAGAAAAAGTCCTCCGGCACCTTCTGATTGTTAGCAATGACCTGCGTAAATCCATCGGTATTTTCCAAATCGATACGCAGCGAATCCAGTACTTCTGGGTCTACATCTCCCCCGGAAATTAAGGGTAACAGGGCGATGCTGGGTAGGGAGGCAGTAGCCTGATAGGAATGCCACACCATCACCGCGACTGACAGCAAGCAGCCCAGTACCAGGCTGGCGACAATTCTTTTGGGGAAAAAGGGTTTGGCTAACGAAATGCTATTCAGGGGTATTGAACCCGCTTCATCGCTCCCAACCTGAGTCAGCGGCAACTGCCATTGATAGCCTTTTTTGGAAAAGGTTTTGATCGATTCCTCACCAAACACAGCGCGCAAATGACGGATATTCTGAAACACTGCCTGCTCTGCAACGACCTTACCCACCCACACCTTATCCAGAATTTCTTCTTTGCTGAACAACTTGCCCGGCTCGCTCAGTAACAGTGCCAGTAGCTTTGCCTCATTCATGCGCAGTGCAATCACCTCGCCCGCCTGCGTCAGCAATAGCTGTTCAGTATCAAATACGAAGGTTTTGATGGTGTATTTCATGGTATTCCGTTCTGCTTCGGCAAGGGCGTCAATTCTAGTCCGCACGGCAATCGGGTCAACCAAGTACACCCTAGGAATGGTATTCACGCGGGCCATTTTTCTATTATTTTTCTTATCGGGCAAAAAACTAGAATTTAACTAGGATTTTTGCCACACAAACAGCCAATTTCACTCGCGCTCGTTTCACTTCTATCGTTAAGGACTTATCGAATGCGAATGACCCATTGCTCCCTACTAGCCAGTTTTGTTGGCTGCTTATCCACACTGGCACTTGCCCAATCTTCAACGCCTGCTACCACAGTGATCGAACCGATTATGGTCGCCATTCCCGCCGGGAATTTGTTAATGGGAGATGACAAGGCTGATACCCATTCCAATCATAAGCTGCGGGTGGATGGGTTCCAGCTGTCCAAGTACGAGGTGACTGAGGCCGAGTTCAATCAGTTCCTATTAGCCACGAGCTATAAACGGGAGGGTCAATGTTCCCTGATACAGGCCAACGTTAAGCTGGAGTTTCCTTTCTGGCCACCGCAGCAACCCGACCCGGATAATCTGAATACCCACGCTGCATACTGCATTAGCTGGGCCGATGCCAATGCCTACGTGGATTGGTTAAATGCCCAAACCGGCAAACACTATTTCCTACCCAGTGAAGTCCAGTGGGAATATGCCGCGCGCGCGCGCAGCAACAGCCGTTATATCCACGGGGACACGCCAACCAAACTTTGCGACTACGCCAATGTCTATGACACCCCACACCAACGGCAATCACGAGATTTGGATTTAGCCCAACCAGGTGTCGCCTGCAATGATTTCAGCACGTTCATTGCTGCCGTTGGCAGCTATAAACCCAATGCATTTGGCCTGCAGGATATGACGGGTAATGTCAGTGAATGGGTGGCCGATTGCGCGGAAGACAGGGATTCAGCAAACAAAGTGACGGCTTGCACTCGCCATATCTTGCGTGGTGGCTCTTGGGCGGATGCCGAAGACCGTGTCGAAATCGGCTATCGCCGTTTGCTGGAAGATAAAACACCGCGGGCACTGCAAGCCGGTTTCCGTTTGGCACTCAATAGCCGTGAGCAAAGCCATCGCGATGACAACTTCGAACGCAACATCCAACGCCAACAGGCGCAAGCCAAAACCCACAGAATCAATAGCCAGGCGCTGATCAAACACACACTCGCCGCACGCAAAACCTGGAACACTGGCGAGTTGTTGCTGCCACCCATGGTCTCTATCCCCGCCGGCGAATTTATGATGGGCAGCGACACCGACAAAAGAACCCAACCGGTTCATCGCGTCTCACTCAAGGCATTCAAGATGTCGGCCTACGAGGTAACGGTCAAACAATTTAAACAATTCGTCGAACACACGGGTTATGTGATTGGCGAAGACCGCTGCTGGAAATGGGTTGACGAAAAGGGCGGATCATTCAAAGTAGGTTTCGACATAGCCGCCGGTAATTGGCTAACACCCGCCTATGCACCGAGCGATTTCCACCCGGTAATGTGTGTCAGTTGGGATGACGCCAATGCCTATTTGCAATGGTTGTCCAAGACCACTGGCAAACATTATCGCCTGCCGACTGACGCCGAATGGGAATATGCCGCGCGCGCCGGTAGCACCAGCAAGTACGGTGTAAGCGATGATGAAAAAGCCCTGTGCGATTACGGCAATATCTGGGACGCAAGTGGCATGCGCGCGTTTGTGCGCGACAAAAAATATCAAGCAAAAACCATGGCCTGTGATGACGGATCGGAATACACCAGCATAGTCGGCCGCTATAAGCCTAACGCGTTCGGACTCTACGATATGCTCGGCAACGTGAGCGAGTGGACACAAGATTGTGACCGGGATAATTATGTAGGTGCCGCCAGCGATGGTTCTGCCTGGGTAGCAGAAAGCTGCATGATGCGCTCGCGCCGCGGCAGCCATTACGGCCCCGGTGATACGCAAGTGGCGTTTCGCGGCCATGGCGGGCAATCAAACCGCTCAAGTCTGGGTGAAGGTTTTCGTTTTGTAGAAGTGATTAACCCGGAAAATGTTTGCACCAAAGATTGCAATAAACCCGATGCCAAAAATAGTTTTGTCATCCAATTGGCGAGCGCACAAAAGGCACAGTCATTGAATAAAGTCGCCCGGAAAAACTAAACGCAGATACATATAGGTTGCAATCAATTTGCCCCCGGCTCAGATCACCAACGATTTGTGCCTGGGTGCAACACATCACTTTTTCTAATTCATATTCGCCACAATAAACTTCAAAATCTGCCTTGATATAGTTTTCATAAAAAACGAGGCACTTGGCCTCGTTTTTTATTTTTATCGTTTCGTTTATTTTTTTGTTGGACGTTCCCAGCCCTGAATATTGCGCTGTTTACTGCGCGCAATCGCAAGCTCCGCGGCTTCTACATCTTTAGTGATAATTGAGCCCGCACCCACAGTTGCGCCCGCGCCAATTTTTACCGGAGCAACTAATGCAGAGTTGGAGCCGATAAACGCGTTATCGCCAATCTCGGTTTTAAATTTATTCACACCATCGTAATTACAGGTAATTGTGCCTGCGCCCACATTCACTTTAGTGCCGACTTTAGCATCGCCGATATAACTCAAGTGATTCACTTTACTGCCTTTGGCAATCACGGCTTTTTTAGTCTCGACAAAATTGCCGATTTTGACTTCATCGGCCAAATCAGTGCCTGGGCGCAAACGGGCGTAAGGGCCAATATCACAATTGGCTGCCATCACCGCTTGTTCAATATGGCTGAAGGCTTTGATGTGGGTTCCCGCTCCAATCTTGCTATTGATAATCACACAGTTGGGTTCAATCACCACACCATCACCCAACACAACATCGCCTTCAAACACACAGTTCACATCAATCACTACATCGCGGCCGGCGGTTAAATTGCCGCGAATATCAAGGCGCGAAGGATCGAGAAGTGTCACGCCCGCTACCATCAATTCATTGGCTTTTTGTTGTTGATAAAAACGTTCCAGTGCAGCCTGCTGCTGGCGATTATTAATACCTTCTACTTCTTCAACCGCATTGGGCTGTTCAACATGGATCGCAATACCATCGGCCTTGGCCATGGCAATAATGTCGGTGAGGTAATATTCACCCTGTGCGTTGTTGTTTTTTAATTGAGGCAACCATTTCTGCAAATGCGCTGCTTTAACCGCCATGATGCCGGTATTAATTTCAGCAATTTTTTTCTGCTCATCGCTGGCATCTTTGTGTTCAACAATGGCAATTACTGCACCTGAGGCATCGCGAACTATTCGGCCGTAACCGGTTGGATCTTGCATATTTACGGTAAGCAAACCCATTTGTTTTTCATTCACACCGGCAATCAGTTTTTGCAGGGTTTCTGCGCGGGTCAGCGGTACATCGCCGTAGAGGATTAATACCGTTGCATCATTGCGCAACTGGGGCAGGGCTTGTTGTACTGCGTGGCCAGTACCGAGTTGCTCTGCTTGCAACACAAATTTGACATCCGGCGCCGCCATTTTTTGTTCAACTTTTTCAGCACCGTGGCCGACGATGATCAATATTTTTTCGCCACCTACCTGACGTGCAGTATCCACGACATGTTGCACTAATGCTTTACCACCAATGGGGTGCAATACTTTGGGTAAGTCCGAGCGCATACGAGTGCCTTTGCCGGCAGCGAGGACGAGAATATCGAGCATATGGGTTCCTTTTGCGATCGTGGTATGAGTGATATCGCCCATTCTAACGGGTTGCGGGCGTTGATGCTGCGATAGGGCGATAATTGTCCCCTCGCAATTAACGGAATTTTACCCTGTCTAATCGTTACTTGATAAACACTCAGCTCGATTTAAAACAGAATTGTCGCAACGGCGATAAAAAATTGCAGACCTAACCTATGAAAAAACTCATGAATGCTTATTTCATCGCGTTGTGCGCAAGCGCTTTTTTTCAAACCAGCCCGACATTAGCGGCTAACCCTATCGTACCCGGATGGTACGCCGATCCGGAAATCCGGATTTTTGAAGGTCAATTCTGGATTTATCCAACTTATTCCGCTGGGGTATCTACACCCGACCTGCCTGTCACCCTCAGTGAAAGCCAAAAGCAACAACGCACTCAAACGGGCATCTGGTCACCATTTTTGAAACAGACCTTCCTCGATGCTTTTTCGTCCCGGGATTTGGTCAATTGGACTAAACATCAGCGTGTGTTGGATATCAAAGATGTCTCTTGGGCAGCTTATGCGGTTTGGGCTCCTTCTATTATTCATGCCAATGACAAATATTATTTGTTCTTCAGTGCCAACAATATTCTTAACGATAAACAACCCGGTGGTATTGGCGTTGCTGTTAGCGATAAGCCTGATGGCCCATTTCGCGATCTACTGGGTAAACCGTTAATCAACAAAATCCACAATGGTGCGCAACCGATAGACCAAATGGTATTTCGCGATGACGATGGCCAGTTCTACATTTATTACGGTGGCTGGAAGCACTGCAACGTCGCAAAATTGAGCAAGGATTTACGTCGCCTTGAACCTTTCGAAGATGGTGAATTTTTTAAAGAAATCACGCCCGCAAATGAGTATGTCGAGGGTTCGTTTATGGTGAAACGCAATGGTATTTATTATTTGATGTGGTCGGAAGGTGAATGGACCGCATCGGATTACAGTGTTGCCTATGCAATGGCGAAATCACCACTCGGCCCATTCAACCGTATCGGCAAAATATTACAGCAGGATTTAACCATCGCCAAAGGAGCAGGGCACAATTCAGTGGTTAATATTCCAGGTACTGACGATTGGTATATTGCTTATCATCGACGTCCACTCAATACCGAAGACGGTAATCATCGCGAGCTCGCAATAGATCATTTGTATTTTAATACGGATGGCACCATCAAACCGGTGATGATGACCAATGAAGGAATTGCTCCGGTGGCAACATTAAAATAATTTCTAACAACAGAATTTGCTTTTTAAGCAAAAAAATTTGTGGCAATAAAAAAGGCGACCCGAAGGTCGCCTTTTTTGTCCAACAACAAATGCTTACTTGCCCGCTTTTTTGCGAATTGCCTGCAAGGTGCGCAATTGAGCAGCAGCTTCTGCCAGTTGCGCGGCAGCGCGCTGGAAATCGATCTCGCTGGATTGATCTGCCAGTTGTTGTTGCGCTAATTGCTGTGCTTCCAAAGCTGCAGCTTCATCCATATCGTCCGCGCGTAAAGCGGTATCCGCCAACACGGTCACATGGTAAGGCTGAACTTCAAGATAGCCACCGGAAACGAAGAAAATTTCCTCAGCACCACCTTGTTTGATAAGACGCACAGGACCAGGCTTGATACCCGTCAACAATGGGGCGTGACCGTAGGCAATACCTACTTCTCCCAAGCTACCAGTAGTGATTACCATCTCTACCAGACCAGAGAAAATTTCACGCTCAGCACTGACGATATCGCATTGAAGAGTCATGGCCATTTTTGTGTCTCGGTTATCTTGCGTTACTTTTCAGTTAAATCTTCACAGCTAAATCGGAGAAGCTAATCAGCAACAGCCCCGCGTTAACAGGGCTGACTCAATTACTTGAGCTTGCTGGCTTTTTCGATAGCTTCGTCGATTGAACCTACCATGTAGAAAGCTTGTTCTGGCAGGTGATCGTAATCACCGGCTAACAAACCTTTGAAACCACGGATGGTTTCTTTCAGTGGAACGTATTTGCCTGGCGAACCAGTGAATACTTCCGCTACGTGGAAAGGTTGTGACAAGAAACGTTCGATCTTACGCGCACGGGATACGGTTTGTTTGTCTTCTTCTGACAATTCGTCCATACCAAGGATCGCGATGATGTCTTTCAACTCTTTGTAGCGTTGCAATACGGTTTGAACACCGCGCGCTACTGAGTAGTGCTCGTTGCCGATAACCATTGGGTCCAATTGACGTGAAGTGGAATCCAGTGGATCAATCGCCGGGTAAATACCTTTTGCAGCGATATCACGGCTCAATACTACGGTTGAGTCCAAGTGCGCAAAGGTGGTAGCAGGAGACGGGTCAGTCAAGTCGTCCGCTGGTACGTATACCGCTTGTACAGAGGTAATAGAACCGATCTTGGTAGAAGTAATACGCTCTTGCAGAACGCCCATCTCTTCCGCCAATGTTGGTTGGTAACCTACCGCTGAAGGCATACGGCCCAACAATGCAGATACTTCGGTACCGGCCAGGGTGTAACGGTAAATGTTGTCAACGAACAACAGAACGTCTTTACCTTCGTCACGGAATTTTTCTGCCATGGTCAAACCAGTAAGAGCAACGCGCAAACGGTTTCCTGGCGGCTCATTCATCTGGCCGTAAACCATCGCTACTTTGTCTACTACGTTAGAGTCTTTCATCTCATGGTAGAAGTCGTTACCTTCACGGGTACGCTCACCTACACCGGCAAACACTGACAGACCACTGTGTTCTTTTGCGATGTTGTTGATGAGTTCCATCATGTTTACGGTTTTGCCTACACCCGCACCACCGAACAAACCAACTTTACCGCCTTTAGCAAAAGGGCAAACCAAGTCAATTACTTTGATACCGGTTTCGAGCAATTCTTCTGAAGCTGCTAACTCTTCATATTTAGGCGCAGCGCGGTGAATCTGCATACGCTCTTTTTCGCCGATTGGACCCGCTTCATCAATTGGGTTACCCAATACGTCCATGATACGACCAAGGGTTTCAACACCCACTGGCACTTTGATTGGCTCGTTAGTGTTGGTCACAGTTAAACCGCGACGCAAACCTTCTGAGGAACCAAGAGCAATAGTACGGACTACGCCGTCGCCTAATTGCTGTTGCACTTCGAGGGTCAGGTTGCCTTCGGTAATAACCAGTGCGTCATACACTTTAGGCACTGCATCGCGTGGGAATTCCACATCGATGACGGCGCCGATAATCTGAACGATACGTCCGCTACTCATTTCCGGTTCCTCTTTGTTCCAGAAATTCCAGATCCCTTTTAATAAAACTCAGGGCTCTGAAGGATTAAATACAAAAATCGTTAGCCTTTCAGGGCAGATGCAAACTACGCAGCTTATTGGATCGCTGCCGCACCGCCCACAATTTCTGACAGTTCCTGGGTGATCGCTGCCTGACGCGCTTTGTTGTAAATCAACTTCAAGCTATCAATCAATTCACCGGCGTTGTCGGTTGCACTCTTCATTGCAATCATCCGCGCCGCTTGTTCAGAGGCCGCGTTTTCAACTACCGCTTGATAGACTTGTGATTCGATAAAGCGAGTTAGCAACCCTTTCAACAGGAACTCTGCATCTGGCTCGTAGATATAATCCCAGTGATGTTTCAACTTGGTATTTTCTTCGGCAACCAAAGGCAGCAATTGGCGAACTTTTGGTGTTTGGGTCATGGTGTTAACAAAGTCGTTGCTCACCAGGAACAACTTGTCGATAGTGCCGGCTTCAAACGCATCCAGCATTACCTTCACACTACCAATCAGGTCAGCCACTTGCGGGGCTTCGCCGATATCGCGAGTTGAAGCAACGACATTGCCGCCAAAGCTTTTGAAAAACTGACCAGCTTTGGCACCAATCAAACCCAAATCAATCGCTACACCTTTGTCGGCCCAAGCCTTCATGTCCCGGATAGAAGCTTTGAACAGGTTAGTGTTCAAGCCACCACACAGGCCGCGATCACTGGAAACAATGATGTAACCCACGCGCTTAACATCGCGCTCTTTCATAAAACGGTGTTTGTATTCGGGGCTGGAGTTGGCCAGATGCCCGACTACTTCACGGATACGCTGGGCATAAGGTTTACCCAATTGCATCCGCTCTTGCGCACGACGCATTTTACTCGCGGCGACCATTTCCATCGCGCTGGTAATTTTCTGCGTGCTTTTGACGCTCGCTATCTGCGTCCGAATTTCTTTTGTGCTTGCCATCTCTCGAACCCCGGTTAAGGCCTTGCGGCCTAAAAGGTTAGAGATCGCCGCGAATTAACGCAGCGATCGCCAGATTACCAGGTGCGGCTCGCTTTCAGCTTGGTCACCAGCTCTTTGAACTTGCCTTCCAATTCGCTGTTCCAATCACCAGTGGCATCGATATGAGCCATAGTGTCAGCGTATTCGGATTTGGCGAAAGACAGCAGAGCCGCTTCGAAGTCCAGCACTTTGCTTACTTCGATATCTTTCAGGTGACCTTCGTTCGCAGCGAACAGTACCAATGCCATTTGCGCAACGCTCAATGGAGCAAATTGTTTTTGCTTCATCAGCTCGGTAACACGTTGACCGTGTTCCAATTGCGATTTGGTTGCTTCGTCCAAGTCAGATGCGAACTGGGAGAATGCCGCCAACTCACGGTATTGCGCCAATGCGGTACGGATACCACCGGAGAGTTTCTTGATAACTTTAGTTTGTGCAGCACCACCTACACGCGATACCGAAATACCAGCGTTCATCGCAGGACGGATACCTGAGTTGAACATGGACGATTCAAGGAAGATCTGTCCATCGGTAATAGAAATCACGTTGGTTGGAACGAACGCAGAAACGTCACCGGCCTGGGTTTCGATGATTGGCAATGCGGTCAAGGAACCGGTTTTACCTTTCACTTCACCTTTGGTGAATTTCTCTACGTACTCTTCGCTTACGCGAGAAGCACGCTCAAGCAGACGTGAGTGGAGATAGAACACGTCGCCAGGATAAGCTTCGCGGCCTGGTGGGCGACGCAGCAACAAGGAAATTTGACGGTAAGCCCAAGCTTGCTTGGTCAGGTCATCATAAATAATCAGGGCATCTTGTCCGCGATCACGGAAATATTCACCCATAGTACAACCGGTGAATGCTGCCAGGAATTGCATAGACGCAGGATCAGAAGCAGTAGCTGCGATCACAATGGTATGATCCATAGCACCGTTTTCTTCCAGCTTGCGCACAACGCTCGCAACAGAAGAGGCTTTTTGACCGATCGCTACATAAATACACTTAATGCCAGAACCTTTTTGGTTAATGATGGCATCAACGGCGATAGCGGTTTTACCAATTTGGCGGTCACCGATGATCAGCTCACGCTGGCCGCGGCCGATTGGTACCATTGCATCGATTGCTTTCAAACCGATTTGTACTGGCTGGTCTACCGACTTACGCCAAATTACGCCCGGTGCAATTTTCTCAACTGCGTCGGTCATTTTGGTGCTCAGCGGACCTTTACCGTCGATTGGATTACCAAGAGCGTCAACAACGCGACCCAGCAATTCCGGACCAACAGGCACTTCAAGGATACGGCCAGTACACTTACATTTTTGGCCTTCGGCCACACCGCGGTAGTCACCCAGAATTACAGCACCAACGGAGTCGCGCTCCAGGTTCAGTGCCATACCGTAAATACCGCCTTCAAATTCAATCATCTCACCGTACATAACATCGGCGAGACCGTGAATACGAATAATACCGTCAGTTACGGAAACGACAGTACCTTCGTTTTGTGCTTCTGTTGAAAACTCAAGGCCAGCAATGCGCTGCTTGATGATTTCACTGATTTCAGAAGGATTCAGTTGCTGCATGCTCTGTTCCTCAACCCTAAAATTAGGATTTCATTGCTTCGGCGAGCTTCGCCAAGCGACCACGGACTGAACCGTCAATAACCATATCGCCAGTGGAGATAACAATCCCACCAAGCAGGTTCTTATCTACCGAACCTTGCACACTGACTTTACGATCCAGTTTGGCGCTCAGGGCCTGAGCCAATTTGTTAATCAAGTCAACAGGCAACTCGTAAGCTGCTGTTACCTCGACATCAATAGTTTTTTCTTGCTGGGCTTTCAGTCTGGCAAACAGCTCTTTCACATAGGGAAGAAGTGCCAAACGTTTGTTGCTTGCAAGGGTGTGGATGAAATTCTTTTGATTCTCATCCAGTTGTTCACCACAAACCTGTACAAAAACGGAAGCTTTCTGCTGTGCCGACAAACCAGATGCGCTCAACGCTTTTTTCACCTGATCTTGTTCGGCAACGGCGGCTGAAACTTCCAGAGCTTCAAACCATGACTGCAATTTGTTGGCAGCCAGGGCGAACTCGAATGCTGCTTTGGCGTAAGGTCTAGCCAGGGTAGTGAGTTCAGCCATATCTACCTCTCTTACAGCTGCGCAGCGAGTTTGTTTACCAACTCGTTGTGAGCGTTTTGATCGATAGAAGATTCCAGAATCTTTTCTGCACCGGCCAATGCCAGAGTCACTACCTTCGCACGCAATTCTTCACGTGCACGGGCAGTAGCCTGATCAATTTCAGCTTGGGCAGCGGCTTTAACACGATCCGCCTCAACACGCGCTTTCTCTTTTGCTTCTTCAACAATTTCGATAGCGCGTTTGTTTGCTTGATCAATGATTGCGGCAGCTTCTTTCTTTGCAGACGTCAGTTGCTCAACCACTTTTTGTTTAGCCAGTTCGAGATCTTTTTCAGCTTTATCGGCAGCCTGAAGACCATCAGCGATACGCTTGCTACGCTCTGCCATTGCCGCAACAATGGGTGGCCACACAAAGCGATGTGTCAGATAAATGAAGATGACAAACGCCACCATCTGACCGATAAGAGTTGCATTAAGATTCACGTTTAGATGCCTTTGTTAAAGGAATTTAAATCGCAAACACGACAGCTAAAATTAGGCGCCAGTTGCGAACAGGATGTACATACCAATACCAACACCGATCATTGGTACCGCGTCAACCAGACCCATAACAACGAAGAATTGAGTACGCAACATCGGGATCAATTCTGGTTGACGAGCACCGCCTTCCAAAAACTTACCGCCGAGAATACCTACACCAATGGCAGCACCAACAGCACCCAAACCAATTACCAGTGCACCTGCCAAATAAATCAAAGCTTGAGCTTCAGTCACAGTGTTTTCTCCTACTAAGTTGATAAATAAAAATTAAAAGAACAAACAAAAAAAACAATTTACAAAACGGGTTACAAAAAACGCTTAGTGTTGCTCATCGGTTTGATAAGCCATGCTCATGTACACAATGGTCAATGACATGAAAATAAGGGCTTGCAAGAAGATAATCAGAATATGGAATAAAGCCCAAATAACCTGAATCACACCAGCAACACCGGCAAAAATGATCCCTGCACCGTAAAGGATCGCTACCAGGATAAAAATAATTTCGCCTGCATAAAGGTTACCGAACAGCCGCAAACCCAGAGAAACTGGCTTCGCAATCAAGCCTGGCAATTCCAATACGAGGTTCACAGGGATAAAGAGCGTTTGGATAATCGGATTGCTGCTGCTGAACGGGTGCAAAGTCAGCTCTTTAAGGAAGCCCAACAAACCTTTTTGAGTAATGCTGAACCAAAGAATCAGGATGAATACACAAAAGGCCATGCCTAAAGTGATATTAGGATCGGTTGTAGGAACCACCTTGAAATACACATGATGCGGATCCATACCCAGTACATTGGCACCAAATAGTTGAGCCAAGCCAGGAAGTAGATCGATGGCAACCAAATCCATCGCGTTCATGAAAAATACCCACACAAAAACGGTCAATGCCATAGGGGCAATCATGGAGTTTTTGTAAGGGAACATGCTTTTGACATTGCCTTCGACAAATTCGACTGCCGCTTCAACTGCGTTTTGCATGCCGGTTGGTACATCGCTGGTTACTTTTTTGGCAACACTACGGAAAATCAGAAAAAACACTGTTGCCAGAAATACTGACCACCCCAATGTATCAACATTGAAAGCCCAAAAACCCATTTGTGCAGCTTCATCACTAGTGTGTGCGAACCCCCAAGTACCATCCGGTAATTGGCCATAGGTAAGGTTGGTGAGGTGGTGTTTAATGTATTCGGAGGATGTTAATGCTTCGTTTTCGGCGGATGACATCGTTAAGTTCCAAAATTAAAGTTGAAAAAACGTTTGACCTACTAACGCTCTAGACCTTGCGGCGCATCAGTGGGTAGATCCAGGCAACAACCTGAACCATCACATAAGCCATGATCATGGTGGCGGCATAAGCGGCTTCTTTCAGAAACCCAATCTGCTTGAACGCCAGCAGGAACAAGACGGCTGTGATTATAAATTTTCCAAACTCACCCACATAAAATGCTGTGAGCATTTTTTGGGTTGGTGCACCCAACGCAGGGCGAAACACCACAAGCGCCAGCCACAAGTTGGCTGTCACACCAATTATTCCACCGATTAAAATTGAAATTGCGATCGAATAGTTGATCGCCAAGGCAGTAGCGGCAGCAACCAGAGTCGATACCAACTGGGCGGCTACTGTTTGGAGAGCTGTATCACGCCCCTTTAGATAACGAGACAAGTGTTTTCACCCCCCAATTTTTGCGGCGGCATTTTGTCACAAACACGGTCTTATTACCATTAGTAACAAGTTTATGTTCCTTGCGCCCAAACGTGGCGCATTATAGAGACTAAGCCCCCCAGCGGCAACCTTCGAGCTAGCATCAAACTCAAAAACTGACTAGTAAATTTGCTGTAAATTTAGGCACTGTTTTGAGACTTACTGCCGCTTGTGGCTAATGGAGAGCATTACAACTAGATATAGATACAAGACATCGAAATCAGGATGCATTGTAGAGGATGAAAAAGTAAAAATTATTTAATGTGACCAAGAATGCCATCAAGTTCATCAAGGGAATTGTAACTGATGACCAATTTGCCTTTCCCTTTGGCACTGTGCTGAATTTCCACGCCGGCTCCCAAGGTTTCCGACAATTGATCTTGCAGGTGGCGAATATCAGCCGACACTTTGACTTCTGGCGTCACTTTTTCCTGATGTTGATTTTCCTGTAGCTGACGAACCAATGCCTCTGTTTGACGTACAGACAATCCCCTGGCGACTACCTGGCGGGCAATTTCTTTCTGCTGCAACGGTTCCAGAGTCAATAAAGCGCGGGCGTGTCCCATCTCCAGATCGCCATGTTCCAGCAATGTTTTGACTTCTTCGCTTAATGCAATCAAGCGCAACAGATTGGTCACCGTAGTACGTGACTTGCCCACCGCGTGGGCAACTTCTGCATGGGTTAACTCAAATTCATCTTGTAAGCGCTTTAATGCAACCGCTTCTTCAATGGGATTTAGATTTTCGCGCTGGATATTTTCAATCAGAGCCATCGCAATGGCAGCTTCATCGGGCACGTCGCGAATCACCGCGGGGATTCTATCTAGTCCCGCTAATTGTGTTGCACGCCAGCGACGCTCACCGGCAATGATTTCGTAGCGTCCCTCACCAATGCTGCGCACTACAATTGGTTGCATTACACCTTGGACTTTTATCGATTCAGCCAGCTCTTCCAACGCTTCCTGATGCATATCACGGCGTGGCTGGTATTTACCACGTTGGATTAACTCGACGGGTAAGTGCGCGAGTTTGCCATCTTTATATTCAATTTTTTGATCCGCCTCGCTTGGGGTAATAGGCATTTCCGGCGCTGGCGCAGTCACTCCCAAACCTGCACTCAGGAGTGCATCCAAGCCTTTACCCAAACCTTTGCGTTTACTCGACATTCTTGTTGGCCTTATATAATCAAAAAACGAATTTTTAGTTGGTTGCTACAACTTCTGCAGCAGATTTGTTGCTGGATTCATTGCGACGCAAAATTTCACCCGCTAGAGCAAGATACGCTATAGCGCCTTTGGATTGACGATCAAAAGCCAACACCGGCATACCAAAACTTGGAGCTTCAGCAAGACGCACATTGCGTGGAATACAGGTGCGATACAAGCGATCTCCAAAATGTTGCTGCAATTGTGCGGATACATCGTTAGTCAGACTGTTGCGCGGATCGTACATAGTGCGCAATAGACCTTCGATTTTTAAATGTGGATTCAATACTTTTTGAATTTGATTGATAGTGCCAACCAAAGCCGACAAACCTTCCAGTGCATAATATTCGCATTGCATGGCAATAATGACACCATCGCATGCCGTTAATGCGTTCAAAGTTAGCATGTTCAACGAAGGAGGGCAGTCAATCAGAATATAATCAAATTGGTCACGCACCAGGTTAAGCGCATTTTGTAAACGGCGTTCTTTATTATCGAGCGCAAGCATTTCAACTTCTGCCGCAGTCAAATCACCATTTGCTGGCAACACTTGGTACTTACCGCTTTCCGATAATACCAAACAATCATTTATTGACTCGCGTTCGGTGAGCACATCGTAAATGGACTTTTCCACTTCGTTTTTATTCACGCCACTGCCCATGGTAGCGTTGCCTTGCGGATCAAGATCAACCAGCAATACACGTTTCTTGGTCGCAACCAAAGACGCCGCCAGATTCACGCAGGTTGTTGTTTTGCCCACGCCGCCTTTTTGGTTTGCAATCGCATAGATCTTGGTCAAGTGACAATCCTATAACCACCGCGTGGTTGAAAAATTTTATTGTTTAGACTGCAGGATTAATAAATGGCGTTCGCCATCCGTTTCTGCGACAACTAATTTAATACTTTCCAATAACTCAATTTTGTCGCTGATGGGTGCCAACTCATCTTCCGGAAAAATGCCTTTCATAGCGAGAAAAATTCCATCTTTCGCAACAAGGTTTGCACAACCTTCAGTCATATCCTGCAAACTGGCAAAAGCACGGCTAATGACGCCGTGAAATTTTTCTGCCGGATTAAACTCTTCTACGCGGCGATTTTCTACGGTTACGTTTGTTAACCCCAGTAAGGTTTTTACGTGAAATAAAAACCGGGTTTTTTTACCATTGCTATCCAACAACGTAAATTGTTTTTCAGGGAACATAATTGCCAACGGAATTCCCGGAAGGCCACCACCAGTTCCTACATCAATTATCCGCGTTAACGGACATTTTTTTTCTACTCTGGCTTTATGTGAGTTGAACCAAGGAACCACACTTAGACTATCTAAAAGGTGGCGCGAAACCATTTGCTGGATATCACGAACCGCTGACAAATTATAAGCTTTGTTCCATTTTTCAAATTCACCGACATACGCCAGCAATTTTTCTGTTTGTTCACCGGTGAGCAAAACCGACATCTCAGCTGCACCGCGTACCAGCTGTTGCGTTAATCTATCGTGTAATTCTGGTTCAATCACGTGGACTACTCAATGTATCCGCGAAGCGGAAAAAAATTTTATTCGCTGATTAACTGGCTTGTTGTTCAGGTGTATCTTCTTTTAAACGCTTAAGTACACCGCGTTTTTTCAAATACACTAATACCAGTGATATTGCTGCCGGTGTTACACCAGAAATACGCGATGCACGGGCTAAAGTTTGTGGCCTTGCTGCGATGAGTTTCTGTTTTACTTCATTCGATAAGCCATCGACTTGTGAATAATCAAAGTCATCAGGAATAATCGTATTTTCATATGCACGTAAGCGGTCAACATCTTCTTGCTGACGCTCAATATAGCCAGAATATTTTGCCCCGATCTCAACTTGTTCGGCAGCAGCTACATTGGCAAGTGATTCGCCTTTTAAAGGTGCAACATCAGCATAGGTTAATTCCGGCCTTTTTAACAAATCCATCAAACTGTATTCGCGTGTCAATTTAGTCTGGATTTTTTGCTCAACTAATTCTGCTTCAGCGGAACCGGCTTGAATCCAGGTTGAACGTAAGCGCTGTTGTTCCAATTCGATTTGTTCGCGTTTATCACAGAAAATTTTCCATTGCTCATCACCGATCAAACCAAGTTCCCGGCCTTTTTCGGTCAAACGCAAATCTGCGTTGTCTTCACGCAATAGCAGGCGATATTCCGCACGGCTAGTAAACATGCGATAAGGCTCTTTGGTTCCCAGTGTAATCAGATCGTCAACCAGTACGCCGATGTAGGCTTGATCGCGGGTCGGACACCAAGCTTCTTTTTCCTGGGCGCGCAGCGCGGCATTGATACCTGCAAGCATACCTTGCGCACCCGCTTCTTCGTAACCCGTGGTGCCGTTAATCTGGCCGGCAAAAAACAATCCGCCAATTACTTTGGTTTCCAGACTGTGTTGCAAATCCTGTGGATTGAAAAAATCGTATTCAATCGCGTAACCGGGGCGAAGGATATGCGCGTTTTCAAAACCTTTCATTGAGCGCACGATTTCCAACTGCACATCAAACGGCAAGCTGGTGGAAATCCCGTTCGGATAAAGCTCGTGTGTGGTAAGTCCTTCAGGTTCGATAAAAATCTGATGCGAATCTTTATCCGCGAAGCGGTGAATTTTATCTTCAATCGATGGACAGTAACGCGGACCAATCCCTTCAATTACACCTGAGTACATAGGTGAACGGTCGAGATTGCGGCGAATAACATCGTGAGTTTTTTCGTTGGTATGGGTGATGTAGCAACAAATCTGGCGCGGTTGCATTTCACGGTTACCACGCACCGACATCACCGGGCGAGGTTCATCACCCCATTGTTTTTCCAACACATCAAAATTAACTGTACGGGCATCAACACGGGGAGGTGTACCCGTTTTTAAACGATCAACGCGCAACGGCAATTCACGCAAACGTTTTGATAGCGCAATCGATGGAGGATCGCCTGCGCGGCCGCCGGAATAATTTTGCAAACCGATATGGATCAAACCACCCAAGAAGGTACCGGCAGTCAACACTACCTGGTCGGCCATAAATTTCAGCCCCATTTGCGTCACTACACCACGCACCTGGTCGTTTTCAACAATCAGGTCATCAGCAGCTTGTTGGAAGATCCACAGATTCTCCTGATTCTCCAAGGTTTCGCGGATCGCTGCTTTGTAGAGAATCCGGTCAGCCTGAGCCCGGGTCGCACGCACGGCAGGCCCTTTACGCGCATTCAGGACGCGAAATTGGATACCGCCTTTATCGGTAGCCAACGCCATAGCGCCGCCAAGTGCATCGATTTCTTTCACCAGATGACTTTTGCCAATCCCGCCAATTGCGGGATTACATGACATTTGCCCAAGGGTTTCAATGTTGTGGGTGAGGAGCAGGGTTTTACAACCCATACGTGCCGACGCCAGACACGCCTCAGTACCGGCATGGCCGCCACCAATCACAATCACATCAAAACGATCCGGGAAAATCATCGCTCACACCTTGCAGCTTAACTGCGTACTTAGCCGAAATATGACCTGTAGGTCAAAAGGGGCGACATTATAGAGCGAGTCTTGGTTTTGCACAAAACTTGTACAGGGATTAATCAACGCTTTTTTATCACGTATTTCTCAACGAAGAGGGATTTGACGTTTTATCTGAGACAAGGACGTTAAAGACAAGCCCCATGGACGGGCTCACGGCGTGTCCCAGGTAAAAGTTCAAATTTCCTTTTACTGATACTTTTCCAAAAAAAGTGTTCGCGTTACAACAAAGGAGAATTTTTTTAAAAGAGAAATATATATTTTGTTATTTAGGGTTTTAATGATGTTGTTATATATAGTGCTCTATATTTCTGTGGGTAAGTATAAAAATATTATTATTTTCAAATATTTATGATGATGATAACCGATAGGAAAAAGACTCTATAAGCTGCGCTTAAGCTGATTGAAAGCTGGTTGTAACACCTTGAGTTATACAGAGAGGAGAGAAAAAGTGAGTTATCCCCAAAACTCTGCCCAGTTTTTGTCATGAACACACACAGGTTTGTGCACAAGATATCTGTATTAATAATAAAATTTCTCGATAAAACAGGTATTTACCTCTAAATCTTAATATTTTCTGTGGATAACCTGTGTAACTGTGTGGAAAAACATGAAGATAAGCCGGTATTAAGGTTTCCCTTACTGGAAGCTTTGGTGTGAAAGGTGTGATTTTGAGGATGGGGTTAATTAAAGATAAGAATAAGAAAGGTGATGAAATTTACGTCATTTACCTATGCAGAAACTGCTGAAGATCCTGCCTAAAAGATCATCAGGGGTAAATTCACCGGTAATTTCACCCAGGCTATTTTGCGCCTGACGTAAATCTTCGGCCAATAGCTCACCTGCGGCATAGCCATGGAGTTGGGCTTTACCTGAATTCAGGAACGATTGAGCACGTTCAAGTGCATCCAAATGGCGACGGCGCGCAGTAAAACCGCTTTCTCCGGTCTCGCTGTAGCCCATGATAGTTTTGAGATGCTGTTTTAAGTCATCGATTCCCGCACCGGTTGCTGCACTTATTCCGATATAAGTATTGTGTTTGTTTGATGTAAACAAACCTGCAGCTTCATTGCTGAGATCGATTTTGTTGCGCACAAGGGTAATCTTGTTTGGATCTTGTAGTCGTTCGACAAATTCTGGCCAGATTTCCCGCGGATCCGTTAATTGGCTCTGACGGCTATCCACCAGTAGCAATACCCGATCAGCTTGTTGAATTTCTTGCCAGGCGCGCTGGATACCAATTTGTTCTACTTCATCCGGGCTTTCGCGTAAACCGGCGGTATCGATAATATGCAATGGCATACCATCGATATGGATGTGTTCGCGCAGGACGTCGCGAGTCGTGCCTTCAATACTGGTGACAATGGCAGATTCACGGCCGCTCAGGGCATTGAGCAGGCTGGATTTTCCGGCGTTTGGACGGCCAGCAATCACTACGCGCATACCATCGCGCATCAAGACACCCTGTCTTGCTTCTTTAAAAACGTTTTCCAGTTTATCGATGATGGTATTCAGGTCATTGGCGACTTTGCCATCGCTGAGGAAATCAATTTCTTCTTCAGGAAAGTCGATAGAGGCTTCCACGTAAATACGCAAGTGGATCAATGCTTCAACCAACTCATGGATACGTTTGGAAAAAGCCCCCTGCAAAGAGTGAAGTGCGTTGCGTGCAGCTTGCTCGGTTGTGGCATCAATCAAGTCGGCGATGGCTTCGGCTTGGGCGAGATCGAGCTTGTCGTTTAAAAATGCCCGTTCAGAAAATTCGCCCGGGCGCGCAAGGCGGATCCCCAGTTGGGTAATTTCCTGCAAGAGTAAATCGAGAATGACCGGGCCGCCATGGCCCTGCAATTCAAGGACATCTTCACCAGTAAAGGAATTGGGGCCGGGGAAAAACAGGGCTATGCCTTGATCGAGCACATCACCCTTGCGGTTTTTGAAATCGCAATAATGTGCGTAGCGTGGCTGGATATTAATAGAAAGAAGAGTTTCCGCAACGAGCCTGGCTTTGGCACCAGAGACCCGGATAATACCGACACCACCGCGGCCAGTGGCGGTAGCGATGGCGGCGATAGTGTCGGTAATAATCATAACGGTAACTTATTTTGCAGAAGGTTCAGCTTCGATCTGTTTAGTAATGATGTATTGCTGGATGATCGACAAGGTGTTGTTGGTTACCCAGTAGAGTACCAAACCAGCAGGGAACCACAGGAACATAAAGGTAAACACAAACGGCAGCATATTCATAATGCGCGCTTGCATAGGATCTGTCGGTTGCGGGTTCAGCTTCTGCATGAAGTACATGGTAATACCGTAAATAATCGGTAGTACAAAGTAGGGGTCTTTTACCGATAGATCGAGAATCCACCCGAAGAATGGTGAATGACGCAATTCAACTGATTCCATCAGCACATAATAAAGTGCAAGGAATACCGGCATCTGGATCAGCAGAGGTAAACAGCCACCAAATGGATTTACTTTCTCGGTTTTGTAGAGCTTCATCATCTCTTGTGAGAATTTTTGACGATCATCGCCATAGCGCTCTTTCATTTCGGCCATTTTCGGCGCTAATTTGCGCATTTTCGCCATAGATTTATAGCTGGTTGCGGATAGTTTAAAGAATAGTATCTTCACGCAAAGAGTGAGTCCGATAATCGCCAAGCCCCAGTTACCAACTAGATTGTGAATAAACTTAAGAACCGCGAATAAAGGTTTTGATACCCACCAAAGCCAACCATAATCTACTGTCAGATCCAGATGAGGTGAAATTTCTGCAAGCCTTTCTGTGTCTTTTGCACCCGCATAAAAATGGGCACCTATAACCCCTTGGGTTCCCGGAGCCACTTCGGTGACTTTACCGGTAAATCCTAATAGGTAGAGATCATTGCTACCTAATTTGCGCAGGTGGAAAGTATTTTGACTTTCTGCATCTGGTATCCATGCGCTAATAAAATAGTGCTGTACCATCGCGACCCAACCGCCTTTTTCAGTTGTTTTGAATTCATTTTCGGCAATTTTGGCAAAAGTAAGTTTTTTGTAATTTTCTTCAGGTGTGGTAATCGCGGCACCCAAAAATGGATTCATTTCTAACGCGCTGACTTTGACAAAGTTTTGGCTGTCGCGTTTGATTTGACCATAAAGTTGTGCTGACCAAGGAGTATTACTTTGGTTATCAATCAGGTATTCGATATTGATTAAATAATCACCACGGGTGAAGGTAAAACGCTTGGTAATCTTTACCTCACCTTGTTGCAAGAACAAATCAACCTGTAATTGGTTATCACCTTCTTTCAATGAATATTCTTGTTTTTCACTGGTAAATAGAGGACGGCCTTGCGCAGTATCTGTCCCGTTAACACCAATCAAACCACTTTGTGCGAGATAAGTATGGTTGTCACGGTTATCGAGCAATACAAAAGGTTGGTCAGGTGTATTCAATTTCAGGTAATGGCGTGGAAGTGCCAATTGCACGATATCGCCACCCAATGGATTAATTGTCAGATCAAAGCTGTCTGTTTTAACGCGAATTAGCTTACTGGCAGCCAATGTTGTTTTTTCAGCCTCAGATAGATTATTGGATGCAATCGGTATTTCACTGCTTGCCGAAGGTGATGGAACCCCAGTAGCTGAAGAAGACGTTTCTGTTGCTATGGCTTGGCTTGCCATTGCAGGTTGTGAGGGTAATTGTTCTTGATATTCATGCCAGCGGATAACCAACATCAACAAGGTTGCGAGAATTGCTGCAATTAACAGGTTTTTTTGCCAATCCATCTTAATGACTGCCATCTGTAGTGTGTGAGTGAAAAGAACAACATTTGTTGTTTTTTGGTTCAGGTATCTTTGATTCAGGTACCAGGTCTATCCCGCCTTCATGCCAGGGGTGGCATTTTAGTAGGCGACGCAGGGTTAGATAAGACCCTGTAAAAAATCCATGCCGGATAATTGCTTCTTCCGAGTAATGTGAACAGCTGGGATAAAAACGGCATTGGTTACCAATCCAGGGGCTTAATATATAGCGATAAGCGTGAAGCAGCTTGATCGCCAGCCAAACCAGACAGGCGTTCGCTCTACTCATCAGTTGTTTTAGTATCTGCATTGATAGGTTCCCCACTTGTCCGGGGTTGCGATGTTAACCGATGATGGCGCACTTTTTTGAAAATTCGCTGCCACTGCTGATTTAATTGCTGGTTAAAGTCGGTATTAGATAGGCTATCCATGCCTTTACGCGATAAAACCACAATATCCAAACCAGCTAAATCTTGCTGGTAAAGACGAAAGCTCTCGCGGGTTAAACGCTTCATACGGTTTCGTTCAACTGCCAGGCGGATGTGTTTTTTTGCCATAACCAATCCCAAACGCGGCTGGGTTAGCTGGTTCTCACGGGCAAGGATCAAGAAAAACTGATGTGAAGCGCGAAAAGGAGCATCATCAAATACTGGTTTGAAATCAGCAGCGCAGAGTAAACGTAGGGATTTGGTAAAACGAGATGAAGCAGATTTGGAATCTAATCCAAAGCGAGCGTTGCTTTGGGTTTGATTCGAACTAGCAGGCTGTTGAAATTCTATTTTGGCTGGCATAAGTGCGCTAAAAATAGTCTGGGAACGACCGTTATCGACTACTTTATTTCACGTTTGCCAATAACAAATTTCAACAAACTGCTAGTGAACCAAGAATCGATGGCGATTAAACGCGAGTCAGTTCTGCACGGCCTTTCGCACGACGGCGAGCCAATACTTGACGACCACTTTTGGTTGCCATGCGAGCACGGAAACCGTGATTGCGAACGCGTTTCAGATTGCTGGGTTGGAATGTTCTTTTCATGATAAACCTGTTAAAAATCCTGAGTTAATTCACACGGTGTGCGAAAAGAGGCGGGATTCTAATGAATGCCTTCTGCTAAAGCAAATAATTTTGAGCAAATAATCAACAAAACATTTGTTTTTCATTAGTTCCTCATTATCACCAGTTTTCCCTCAGTTAATTCATATCTTATACACAGGGTTATCCACAGATTAATTGTTTAATATGTCAATAATCTACATGCAATATGTGTTTTTTAATGAATGTACGAGTTGCTAACTACTTGAATTTTAATGTCTAAGTTTTGACCTGATAATTTTTTTATGGTTGTTGTGGATAACTCTGTTATGCGGGAGTAGACTTGCCACCCCCTGTGCAAAACCCTGCCGGGATACTTACTTTATGTGTTCCTGATACTTCTATTGGGAAGATCTTCAATTCAATAAACAATAACAGTCATTTGTTTGTCGGGAGTTCTGGTTTTGTTGCAGTCAATTTGGAAATTATGTGCCGCCAGTTTGCAGGATGAGTTGCCTTCACAGCAATTCAATACCTGGATTCGGCCATTGCAAATTGATGAATCTGCTGCCCCGCAAGAATTGCGGTTATTGGCGCCTAATCGATTTATTTGTGATTGGGTATCGGAAAAATTCCTTAACCGTATCCGTGAATTGGCTAGTCATTATCATCAGGATAATAATTTACAAGTGGCTGTAGGCGTGGCACCTAAACCTGTAACTGGATTTCAGGTGAATCAACGCAGACCGGTAGTTGTGCCGCCGGCTACAAAAGAGCAGCTACCCAGAGATTCATTTGCAATTGATTTACCAGCGTTTAATTCGCCCGATGAAAACCTTTCTGCGCAAGATACCAATCAGAAAACTTCGTTAATAATGCCTGTATATGCAGGTAAAGTTACCGATTATGACCTTACTTCACGTGATATTGCCCAAGAAAATACAGATGCCTATACGCGCCCAACGCCGGAAGTGGAAGTAGAAGGTGGCCTTAAACACAGTAACTATTTAAATGTGTCATCGACTTTCGCTACTTTTGTTGAAGGTAAATCAAACCAGTTAGGTTTGGCGGCAGCGCGTCAAGTAGCTGAAAACCCGGGTGGAGCTTACAACCCTCTTTTTATCTACGGTGGTGTAGGGCTTGGGAAAACACACTTGATGCAAGCCGTCGGCAACGCGATGGTTGCGCGCAATCTGAATGCCAAAGTCGTGTATTTGCATTCCGAGCGTTTTGTGGCGGATATGGTAAAAGCATTGCAATTGAATGCGATTAACGATTTCAAACGTTATTACCGTTCAATGGATGCATTATTGATTGACGATATCCAATTCTTTGCAGGCAAAGAGCGATCGCAAGAAGAGTTTTTCCACACCTTCAACTCACTGCTTGAAGGTGGCCGCCAGATTATTCTGACCTGTGATCGCTTCCCGAAAGAAATCAATGGATTGGAAGAGCGATTGAAGTCCCGTTTTGGTTGGGGCTTAACGGTCGCTGTTGAGCCGCCAGAGTTGGAAACACGCGTGGCGATCCTGATGAAGAAGGCTGAGCAGGTCAATATTGAGTTGCCACATGAAGCGGCATTTTTTATTGCCCAGCGCATCCGCGCCAATGTGCGTGATCTTGAAGGTGCGCTCAAACGTGTGATCGCCAGTGCCAATTTCACTGGTAGGCCAATTGATGTTGAACTGGTGCGTGAGGCGTTGAAAGATTTGCTGGCGCTACAGGATAAACAGGTAGGTATTGATAATATCCAGCGCGTAGTATGTGAATATTACAAAATCAAAATGAATGACATGATCTCCAAGCGACGCAGCCGCTCAGTGGCGCGCCCGCGTCAGGTTGCAATGGCTTTGGCTAAAGAATTGACCAACCACAGTTTGCCAGAGATTGGCGAAGCATTTGGCGGACGCGACCATACAACCGTGTTACATGCGTGCCGCAAAATCAAGGAATTACAAGAAGAAACAGCGGATATCCGCGAGGACATGAAAAACTTGCTGCGCTCGCTGACAACTTGATATAAACGCTGTTGTTTTGTGCATCATCGATTTGCGATAAAAACTCAATAAGTCCCGGAAGATTACCTAAGAGACCATCACATGAAATTTGCCGTATCCCGCGAAGCGTTGCTTAAACCCCTACAATTGGTAGCAGGTGTGGTGGAACGTCGTCAGACGTTGCCGGTGTTGTCCAATGTGCTGATTCAATTAAATGGCGATCAGTTATCACTGACAGGTACTGATCTTGAGGTTGAGATTGTCGGTCGTATCACTTTGGAGCAACCGGGTGTTTCCGGCGATATCACTGTTCCTGCACGTAAGCTGGTAGATATCTGCAGATCCCTGCCAGATGGCAGCAATATTGAGTTTTTTCTAGAAGAAAACCGCATTATGGTCAAGTCAGGCCGGAGTCGGTTTACGCTTTCAACTTTGCCCGCATCGGATTTTCCCAATGTAGAAGATACCCCCGGAAACCTTCGTTTCAGTTGCGCCCAGCAAGAAGTTAAACGTCTTATTGAACGCACCGCTTTTGCAATGGCACAGCAAGATGTCCGCTATTATCTGAATGGCATGTTATGGGAAGTTCGTCAGGATCAACTGCGTGTAGTCGCAACAGATGGCCACCGTATGGCGATGTGTACCCGCGCAGTGGCAGTGAATACAAATGATGTCGTCCAGGCAATTCTGCCGCGTAAGGGTGTATTGGAGTTGTCGCGTTTGCTTGATGATTCCACGGCTCAAGTGGAAGTCGTGCTGAGTGCCAATCATATCCGTGTCACGTCAATGGACTATACCTTCACCTCAAAATTGGTAGACGGTAAATTCCCTGAGTATGAACGCGTATTGCCACGCGGTGGTAATAAAGTAGTAATAGGATCCCGTCTTGAATTGAAGCAAGCGTTTGGCCGTACAGCGATTTTGTCCAATGAAAAATACCGTGGTGTACGTCTGCTTCTGTCTGATGGCACTTTGACGATTGTTGCCAATAACCCTGAACAAGAAGAAGCAGAAGAACAAGTTACTGTGGATTACACAGGTGAATCCTTGGAAGTCGGTTTTAACGTAAGTTATTTGCAAGACGTCACCAATGTTATCAGCAACGAAAATATCAAAATTACCTTGTCTGATGCTAACTCCAGTGCATTGTTAGAAGAGCCGGAAAACAGTGACTCCCTCTATGTAGTTATGCCGATGCGCCTGTAATGGCGCATTGGTTTTCTGATTTTTCAGATCCTGTCCTGCAGGTTCTATGACCCTAAAACGCCTTCTTATCCAGAATCTACGTAATTTATCCAACGTAGATATCAATCCATCACCTGATGTAAATCTCTTTTACGGAGAGAATGGTTCCGGAAAAACCAGCATTCTGGAGGCAGTTAACTTACTCGCGCTAGGGCGGTCTTTCCGAAGCCATAAACACAAAGCGTTAATTAACTACCAGCAACCCTCTTTTACTGTGTTTGGAAAAGTGCTTGGTCACGACCATTCCGAAGTACCTATAGGAATTAATCGTACACAAGAAGGTGAGGCTTTCTTCAAAGCGAATGGAGTGAATGTACCTTCAGCAGCTGATTTGGCTATCTACCTGCCGGCACAAGTTATTAACTCTGATACATTTTTATTATTAGAGGGCAGTCCCAAAGTCAGGCGACAGTTTATTGATTGGTTAGTGTTTCACGTGGAACCTAATTTCTTCCCTACATGGAAGGCGACCCAACGTTGTCTCAAACACCGCAATAGCCTGCTGCGGCGTGATAGAATAGACAGCTTTGAATTGGCCTCATGGGATCAGGAGCTGGTTAGTCTCACAGAGACAATCCACCAGTTTCGCTCTCTTTGTATTGATAGTTTCAATGTTTGTGTTGATGGGCTTTTGCAAGAGTTCGTCAAAGTGGATGGAATCAAACTGAGTTATTACCGCGGTTGGGATAAAGAGACTGCTTATGCAGACGTGCTCAGTGCAGGTGTGGAACGAGATCAACGGTTGGGATATACCCATCTTGGAAGTCACCGAGCAGATTTGAAAATAACAGTGAAAGGGCAAGATGCCGCAGAGATACTTTCCCGTGGGCAGCAAAAGCTTCTTGTGTGCGCACTCAAGATCGCGCAAGGGTTTGTGTTTAATCAATTAACCGGCCGCAAGTGCATCTATCTGGTAGATGATTTACCAGCAGAATTGGATGAAAAATACCGGTCATTACTGGTTAGTTGGTTAAATAAAATGAAAACTCAAGTGTTTATCACGGGTGTTGAGCGGGAAACGCTCTTATCCAGCTGGCGTGATTACACAGATATCAACCCTAAAATGTTTCACGTGGAACAGGGTAGGGTAACTGAGACCTGATAAGTCTCATGAATTTAATGAACACATCATCAGCCTAATGCTGATCGCTAATGAACCAAAGCGGAGAATAGCTATGTCAGAAGAGAACACTTACGACTCGTCCAGTATTAAAGTCCTAAAGGGCTTGGATGCGGTGCGTAAGCGCCCAGGGATGTACATTGGCGATACCGACGACGGTTCAGGCCTTCATCATATGGTATTTGAAGTGGTAGATAACTCTATCGACGAGGCTTTGGCTGGGCATTGTGATGAAGTGCGAGTCACTATCCACCCTGATGAGACAGTTTCTGTCTCCGATAACGGCCGTGGCATCCCAACTGAGATGCATGAAGAGGGTGTATCGGCAGCAGAAGTAATCATGACCGTGCTTCACGCTGGTGGTAAGTTTGATGACAACACCTATAAAGTATCCGGTGGCTTGCACGGTGTAGGTGTATCAGTTGTTAATGCGTTGTCTGAGTATTTGAAACTGACTATCCGCCGTGGTGGCAAGATTCATGAGCAGATTTATCGCCATGGTGTACCCGATGCACCACTTACTGTAGTTGGTGATTCCATTACTACCGGTACAGAAGTGCACTTCAAACCGTCTACGGAAACCTTTACCAATATCGAGTTCCATTTTGAATTATTGGCTAAACGCTTACGCGAATTGTCTTTCCTGAACTCTGGTGTGCGCATCGTATTGAAGGATGAGCGTTCAGGTAAGGAAGAGGTTTACCAATATGAAGGTGGTTTGCGCGCCTTTGTTGAGCATTTGAATACCAACAAAAACCCTATTAACAAGATGGTGCACTTTGTTTCGCTCAAACGTGATGACGGTATTGGTGTTGAGGTGGCTTTGCAGTGGAACGATTCCTTTCAGGAAAACCTGTTCTGCTATACCAACAATATTCCGCAGCGTGACGGTGGAACCCACTTGGCAGGTTTCCGCGCTGCATTAACACGTGGTTTGAATACCTATATCGAGAAAGAAGGCATCGCCAAGAACGCCAAAGTTGCTACTACCGGTGATGATGCCCGTGAAGGCCTCACTGCGATTATTTCGGTAAAAGTACCTGATCCAAAATTCTCCAGCCAAACCAAAGACAAGCTTGTATCGTCTGAGGTAAAAACGGCAGTAGAGCAGGAGATGAACGAACACTTCGGTAACTATTTGCTGGAAAACCCGCAAGAAGCCAAGTCGATCGTGGGCAAGATGATCGACGCTGCCCGCGCCCGTGAAGCTGCCCGTAAAGCCCGTGAGATGACTCGCCGCAAAGGGGCATTGGATATTGCTGGCTTGCCCGGCAAATTGGCCGATTGCCAAGAGAAAGATCCAGCACTTTCAGAACTCTACCTGGTAGAAGGTGATTCTGCGGGAGGTTCTGCAAAACAGGGCCGCGCGCGTAAAACCCAGGCGATCCTGCCGCTCAAAGGTAAGATCCTCAACGTTGAGAAAGCCCGCTTCGACAAGATGCTCTCATCAGCCGAAGTAGGAACGCTGATTACCGCACTGGGCTGCGGTATTGGTAAAGAAGATTACAATCCGGAAAAGTTGCGCTACCACAGCATTATTATCATGACCGACGCCGACGTGGACGGTTCACACATCCGCACCCTGCTGCTGACTTTCTTCTTCCGCCAAATGCGTGAGTTGATTGAGCGCGGCCATATCTATATCGCCCAACCACCGTTATATAAAATTGCCAAAGGTAAGCAGGAACAATATCTGAAAGATGAATCGGCGATGACCGAGTTCCTAACCCAAGCGGCACTGGAAGATGCGAGTCTCTACGTCAACCCAAGCGCTCCACCGATTGCTGGCGAAGCCTTGGAGAAGCTGGTGTACGAATACCGCAAAGTGATGGCGACTATCGATCGACTGTCGCGCCTCTACCCCGCCGATGTGCTGGAAAAGATGATCTACTTACCCGCTGTTCGCCCTGAGCATCTGGCTGATCAAGGTCATATGCAGCAATGGTGTGACCAAATGGCCGCGCATTTCAGTATCGATGCTCGCGCCGGTAGCCAGCGCTATATCATCACTGTGCGTGAGGATACCGAGCGCCACCTGTTTATGCCGCAAGTAGAAATCACTGCCCACGGCATCGCCACCCCCTATCCGTTTAACCACGACTTCTTTGCTTCGGGCGAATATGCCTCTATTGTTTCACTGGGTGAAAAACTGGAAAGCCTGATTGAAGAAGGTGCTTACATCCAGCGCGGCGAACGCAAACAACCGGTTGCCAGTTTTACCGAAGGCCTTGAGTGGTTGATGAAAGAATCGCGCAAGGGTTACAACATCCAACGCTATAAAGGTCTGGGTGAAATGAACCCTGAACAGTTGTGGGATACCACCATGAATCCGGAAACCCGCCGTATGTTGCGGGTGACGATTCAGGACGCGATCGCAGCTGATCAAATTTTTACCTGCCTGATGGGTGATGCGGTAGAACCTCGTCGCGATTTCATCGAAACAAATGCGTTGGCGGTAGCTAACCTTGATGTATAATTCTTAAGTAAATCAAATACTTAAGTTAAAAACCCGGAACAAATTCCGGGTTTTTTTATGCTTATTAGAAGGACAATATCAAATAACCAAGTGAGTTGATCCTAGATGAAATTTGATTTTTGATATAGTTAGCGGTGTTGATTATAAAAATTTGAAATAAAAAATGACCTAAAAATCATGAGTGGCTAAATTGTGCTGGTCTATACTCAGGCCGTGGTAAACGATTTAACAGAATCAACTGTGTAGCGAGACAAGTGGAATGACAATCGAGAAAAAAACACCCAAAGTGCTATTAACCCAGATCGAAGATGCGTTGGAAGAACGTCAGCGTCACGATCGTCGCCAGCAGCATGCAGGTATTCCGCAAGATGTGCCTAATGATCGCCGTAAAGGTGATCGCCGCGCGGAAAAGCACAAATAAGCTGTTATCTGAATAGCAGAAGTAAAAAAGGGGCCCTAAGCCCCTTTTTTATTAAAAGTGGTTTGTGCGATTGGATTGATGCACTAACGCAGCCAGGTTCCGGTATTGCCAATTTTGCCCGGACCATTCAGCACATAAATCCCCGCCGAATAGCTGGCAACATTAAAACTGATACTGCCATTGGTCACATTGATGCTATTACCCGTCACCGTGTCGCGGTAAGTTCCATTTTTCACACCGCTCACAGTGATCGATTGGCCACTGCTGGATGCCAGTCCCACCACCGCATAGCTGCCCTCCGAAGAAAGATCGCGCACATAACTCATGCCTGCGCCCCACTCACTTACCCGGGTACTTGGTGCTTTTTGCAGGGCAGGGATCGCGCTGCGGATCTGGTTCAGGCGCTTGATGTGTTGGTAGAGTGGATGGCTTTGGGTGGCAGCGAGGTTATCCAGATGCGGCCCGAAATAGGCGCGCCCGGTCTGGTCGATAGTGTCGCTATTGCCGGCGATATCCTGCGGTAATCCGGCCTGGAACATAATTTCCTCACCGTAGTAGAGCGTAGGAATACCGCGATTGGTCCAGAGCAGGTTGTACACCATCGCCGCATTGGCGATCTCGCCGCCGTAGCGATATTTAAAATCGTTATCCGGCCCTACATCGTGGTTCTGGAAGAAGGTGACGAGTTGGGTGGCATCGCCGTAGACCCAATCCATCGCCATTACTCCACCAATACCGCCAAAGTTGCCGCGTGTGACGTTATCGCGGAAGGTTGAAAAGACCGAGAAGTCCAATACCGAGAAACCGGAATCGCCTCCGGCTAATGGATTGGCAGGATTGCTGGTGGTGCGCGTATACCACCAGGGGCGGATCACAGCGCTGGCGTTGTCGTTGGATATCTCGGAGCCAAACCCGGTGCCTTTTACCAGGTTTTCACCAAATACAAACAAGCCCGGTTTGTGCGCTTTCCAGTTATTCACATAGGTCAGCATTTCGTTGCGCTCAATGTGTTTCACGGTATCCAAGCGTATGGCATCCACGCCCATATCCAAATACATGCGGATTGCGCCGTTCAAATAGTCTTTTACGTTTTGGCGGCCTGTGGCCAGGTCGATGGTGTCGCCCGCCATGTGTTTACGCTGCAGCGCGAGCGGGCTCTCCCAATCACCTCCAGACATAAAACCATCCAGGTGATACCAATTAGCGTCCAGACCAGCCGCATCGATACCAAAGAAACGGTTGGCGTCATATCCAGCCTTGGGCACGGTCACGCCGGTTTTAGGATCAACCAAAGGCACTGTTCCGTTGGGGTCGCTGGTATGGCGATCCTTAAACCATTGGGGAGCGACGGAATTGTCGTTATCGTCGCGGAATGTGCTTTTATAATCGCCTAAATTGCCAAGATAAGGCCCATTTACGATATTGCCCTGAACCCCGCCTGCCGGTACGTAGTACTTGATTGGCAGATGGTCGATCCAGACCGCGTTGCGCAAACCGTATTGGCTGGAGTGGTTGATCACCACATCCTGGATTACTTTCAGGCCTTTGGCATGAGCTGCATCGATAAACTCTTTGTAACCCGCTCCGGGCGATTCAAGGCGCGGATCGACTTTGTAAAAGTCATAGGCGTGATAGCCGTGATAATCCAGACCCGAACGGTTCTCTACAGGTGGTGTTACCCAAATGGCGGTAAAACCAAGGTCTTTGATGTAGTCCAACTTTTGGATCAAGCCTTTGAAGTCACCACGCCAGTGTGGGTCGCCCGCCTTGTAGCGGTCGCGGTTGTAATAGTTATTGCTGGCATCGCCATCATAAAAACGCGCGGTCAGTAAAAAATAAATCGTCTCTTTGCGGAAATCGCCATTCACAATACCAGTGATGGAGCTGGCCGCGCTGCTGTTGATGGCGCTCGAACTGGTTGCCGCCACACTGGAATTCAAATTGGTCAGAGTGATGGCTTTGGTACTGGCGTTAAAACAAATGGAATAAAGTGTATTGGCAGCAACCACATAGTCCGTTTGCGGATAGCTTTCCGTCCAATTGGCAAAGTGATCGATCTTGAAACGCGGATTGGTACTCGCCGCACCAAATTGCTGTTGCGTACAGTGCAAACCATTTTGCAGTGTCATCAATGTTGATGCCCAATTGTTCGGCGTACCGCGAAAATACCAATTGTCATTCGCGACAGACGAAACACTACTGGACGAACTGCTTTTTGATGAAACTGCTGCGACAGAAGAGGGTGCTGAACTGCTTGGCGCAACACTGCTTGATGAACTAGAAATACCTGCAATGGGTGTCAGTGTGTAGGCGAGCGTCGCGTCATTCACTTGCACGCGATACTGTCCTGCAACATTGGAATAAATATCGCTGCCGTTTTGGTTTAATACACCATCGCTGTTGCTATCGCCGTAATTCACTGCCCAGTTATTGCTGGTATCAAATTTAAAACGCTGGTTGGCTTGACCATCAAAGGTCACATCTACTGACCATAGATTATTAGCGACCAGAGTCATCGCACTAGTAGACCAATTGTTGGCAGTGCCGCGAAAATTCAGTGCAGTAAAATTTTTATTGAATGCAGTAGAGTTGCAGTTAGAAACTGATTGCACTGCAATCGCTTTACTGACGGTATTAAATGTAATCTGGTAAGACTGGTTTGCGGCAAGGGTGTAATCGCCGGTTGGATAGCTCTCACTCCAATTACCCGTGCGATCAATTTTAAAACGCGGGTTAGTGCTTGCTGCACCAAAAGTTTGGCAGGTGGAAACATCTGTGGACGATACTGCCGTCATCGGCGTTGTTGTCCAATTATTAGGAGTGCCGCGAAAAAACCAATCGGCATAGGCCAGATTGCTGAGCAGCAGCGTACCCGCCGCAATCAGCTTAATAGATGTGTTCATAATGTCCTCGTGTCAGGTTATAAATTATTTTTTTGAATGTTTCAGGGGTGCGAAAAAATCGCGCCTGAAATCAGGATTGCAATACAGCAAAACAGGAACTGCTAAATAGCAAATGGATACATCAATATTATTGTTATTATGGTGCGGGCAAGGTTTACCCTTTACGCTGCTCTAGACTAGAGCGAGCGATTGAGACAAAACAATAAATTGCATACGTATGCAGGTTATGAATACGTATGTAAAAACGGGATTATCTAACGCAGAGAACTTTTTATATCAAAGGGCTTTTATCGAATACCCACTTTCTCAAGCGCGACGTAAGGGTAGTGTGTTTAACTTCAGTGTATTTGAGGCTGGCTTTAAGTGACTATTAAGTAAATAAGTTGTACTAGGCAAAATCTAAACTGATGGGCTCGTAAAAATCGGTAACTGTCAGATTAGATCTGAGCTAGTACAATTAACGACATTAATAATCACTACCTGGAATAAACCATTTAGGCAGGCTTTCAACGCCTCCACATCTTGATAGCAATTTTTGTTCTACTTCAAAAAGAGACATATATCTATTCATCTTTGACTTTTTATCGAAAAAACCAATAACACTTTCTTTGCTCATAAGAGTATCAACATACTCAAAATATATATTCCTCATCTCAAAATCGCCATTCTCAAGACCCAAGTCTTGCAGCTCTATCTCTTCTAAAAGAGGCAAATATATAAGATGAGGAACCACCCCCTGAGAAGAGAATTCTTCAATAAACATCCACGTACCAATATCTTGCTCTGGAATTTTAGGCAATAGATAGGTTCCTTTAAAAGAAGTAGTGTTAAGGTCATTAGCTTGAAACAAAATATTATTCGACTTGATTTTTGTAGAATAAAATAATGTAAGAAAACCCGAGTCTCCTGCTCCTTCTGAAATATTCGTTATTTTGTATTTTTCAAATACACAGCCATTAAAAGACTTAACAGCTGACGTCGACATCAGATCAACAGAAAAAGCAACATTACCAAAAAATAAAAATATTAAACTTAGTATATATTTCATCTTAAAACCCTATTGAATTTTCAAATCCATAACTTTTTTTTGGTAGTTTGTTATTTCATTATATTTGCTTTCACGATTCCAACTAGAAGGCATAGCTTTCCACAAATAACTGTCAGATGCCTTATTCCGTGCAATCAAATCTTCCCACTTTGGTGCGACGAAACCATCGGAAATAGCATTCTTCAACGCCCCACCAATCGTGCCCTGCCCCGCATTATAACTAGCGACATATAGCTGTTCTTTTTCCAAGCGACTATATAGATCAGATATTTTACTTTTCTCTAGAATATTATCGATATATTGAGCTTTTTTATCAAAAACCGTTGCACTTGCGGCAATGCTTTTTTGCGGATCAAAACGTTCATCACCTGACAAATCAAACTGCCAAACACCATCAACTTTCTTGGTATTACCTAAAGATAGCCCCCCTTCAGTCTTCGCTTCGCTTCGCTTGGACCTAACTGGGCAATACCAGCATACCCAACACTATTGTAGGCATTAGAATTAAATGCGGATTCAACAGATAAAACAGCCTTCAGTGTTAAAGGGCTTACCCTTGGATACGCTGATGCTGCTGATAAAATATAATCGTTATAGTCATTTTGCTTTCTATACTTGAATCCTCTAACATCTTTCCATGATGTATCCATATCAATAGCATCTTTCTCTATAGAAAATAGCTCCATATCCGCTAACGTATCATCCACAATCCCCAAATAATCCACCGGTTTAATTTCTGATTTTTCCGTCACCGGAGAAATATATTTCAATTGTTTTCGTGAGCTGAGTGCATAACCAGAATTCATTCCCTTCGCAGTAAAAGGATCAGCAGCGTAAGCTACTGTACCTGTTTTAGAGATCCACTCATCAAGTGAACTTTCATCAGAGTTACTTTGCGTCTGCAATCTATGCCATTGGTTAGCAATCAGCATAAGCTGATTTTTAACAGCGACAGATGCGCGCCAATAGTAGTTGAGTGGATCAGCCCAAAAACCTTTGTGTGGGTGTTCGGGATCTTCTTGCCAGGTAAATGCAGCGCAAAAAGGTTTTCCAGTGCGGCATACGTTGAAATAGAGGCCGCTGCCGATCAGGCGTTCTATTTGGTTGTTGGCATAATCGTGATTTCTTAACGAGCTGTAAGAACCAATTTCTGTGCGGATAAATTCCGGGAGATTTTCGATGCGCATCCACAAATGATTGGGGTTGTTCAGCATCTGCATAATATGGGTATGTGCAAACACAGGGGCTTCCACAAAAGGAAGGTCTTCCCATGTCAGTTGGGCGCGGTGTTTGATTGCAAAAGTTTGCATGTGGCAACTCCTTGTAGCAGCAGAAAATTCGTCCATGCCCGAGGGCAACGCGGTGACGGCGCACACCCTATTGGGATGAGGTGGGCAGGTCAATAAAATAGATTGGGTGGAGAATAAAAATGAGAATTAGCTTACAAAAAATGAGTTTATAAGGGACGCACGCCTGTTTTACTTGTGGCTGCTGTCTCAGTGTTAGCGATTCAAGCTTGTTAGTATTTTTCGCCTGTACTTTGCGAAGTGAGTATTGGTTATGAAAAGCATCGTTAATGTAGATAAATGTATTTCAGTTTTAATGCTGTTGACATTAGTTGCTTGTGGTGGAGGTGGTTCCGGTGGAGGAGCTTCCAATCCGCCGACTAATAATTCTTCAACGCCTGCGGCGAATAATTCTTCCAGTATTGTCAGTAGTACGAACTCAATAACAAACTCTTCATCCTCATCTTTCAATGCAGTAACAGCACCGCAAAATGTTGCTGTCGTGCCGGGCAATGGTTCAGTTACTTTGAGTTGGAATCCGGTTGTCGGTGCAACGGGGTATCGAATTTATTTTGCTTCTGAAGCCAACATTATTATCAATTCGATTGCCAGCTTTGATGATGGTACGCGTGTGGACAATGCAATATCGCCGCACGTTATTAACAATTTGCGCAATCAGGAAACGTATTATTTTGTAGTGACTGCGCTGAATGGCAACAGTGAAAGTATTGCCAGTGCAGAAGTGAGTGCAACACCGGGCTCGATTGATTTAACAAAACAACCCACTGCGCAAGAAGTGTTGGTAGTGGAATTGGTTAATCGCGCGCGCGCCAACCCTGGTGCAGAGGCAGCACGTTTAGGTATTGGTTTAAATGATGGGATAACCGGAACACAAATTATCGATACGCCCAAGCAGCCCCTTGCGCACAATCTATTACTGACTCAATCAGCGCGCCTGCATTCGCAATGGATGCTGGATGAAGATATTTTTTCCCACACAGGCCAAAATAATTCAACACCCCATGAGCGTATGCAGGCGGCAGGTTATACCTTCACAGGCAGCTGGACGAGTGGGGAAAATATTGCATGGGGCGGCACCACGGGCAGCAACATTAACTTAACCAGCTATGCAGTGTCGCAGCATGAAGGTTTATTTAAATCGCCTGGTCATCGCGTCAATATCCTCAACGGGAATTACCGCGAGGTGGGTGTTGGCCAACTGCAAGGTTATTTTATGCAGGACAGCCGCAATTATTTATCATCCATGCTCACGCAAAATTTTGCGCGCTCTGGCTCGAATTATTTTTTAACCGGCGTGATTTATGACGATAAAAATAACAATGAATTTTATGATGTCGGCGAAGGCCTAAGTGGAATCAGCATTACTATCAATGGCAAAACCTACCCTGCATTTAATAGCGGTGCCTATTCAATTCCATTCCCTAACGGTACTTACGAATTGAGTATTACTGGCGATGCACTGGGCGCACCGGTTTTTTATGCAGTGCAAATCAGCAACCAGAATCGCAAGTTGGATGTGATCAAAAGCGGCAACAATGTGCGTGTGAATACACCGTGATCTTCTAAACCGCTGGCATCGGCAAGCGCTCATTAACACAAAAAGTATCTAATGCAAAACGGATAATCTCTTTTTGCCCCACTTGTTTGAACGCTACTTCAGTTGCGCTTAGTTCACATAACCACTGTGTCATCTCTGTCGGTTTTTTTTGTGCGAGTGCGGAGTGGATAAATAAACCGACACAGTGTTTTTGTTGTGGGTCGCGTGCCGATTGATATTCAAATGCCTGCACACCCGCACTGCGCATATCGCTGCCAAGTTGTTGGGTTATTGAATAATGTTGCGGATGGGTAAGTTGTGTTTGGTATTGGGTAAATGGTTCAGTGTGTAAACGAATTCCGCGCTTGGTTGCGTAATTCACGCTGAATAATGTGTGTGCAGAGGTGATGGTATTTTTGATGGGAGAATTGCTGATCGAATACCAAAATACAAATCGGTAATAGGCCGCTTCTGCCAAGGTCGTATTTGCATTGCAGCCCGCATAAAAAATACCAGGTTCATGCGCGCGCCCAAAACGTGAACCCCATTTGAGCGGTGGATAGCGAAACGGTGTTTTCAATAAATAATGATAGTGGTCGCAATGTGCTGGGTAGGGTGGTTTTACTGAGTCGAGTAATTCTTCCAACAGCGCTTGTTCTTCGAGTGTATCGACATAACCCAGCGTAGCGATTTGCTCCTGGCTTTCGACTAACCGCCATGCAGTGCCGGATATGGGCTGAATGTACGTTGCTCCCTCGCAGGCTTCCCAAATCATTCGTCTCACTCTCCGCGATTAAATTTTGCCGCGCAGGGCATCAACAAATTGCAGCACTTGGATCAGCCCTTGAATGGATTCAATCTGCCGCGCGGGCACGCCACCCGTCACCTCGTTAGGGCTGTGCATAAAATGTTTGATCCAGTCTTTATCGCCCCCGGTCAACGCAAAAAGCGCGCGGGTGATGCGGATTAACAGCAAAGCCAGTTCGCCCTGTTTGGATTTAGGGTCAAGTGCCGGGTTTTGTTTGAGGCGGCTCACAGCGGTGCGATGGATTCCCAATACAGCGGCCAACTCAGCTTGTTTTAAGCCGAGCTGGTCAGCGGCATTCAATACCGCTTTGGCGAGTACCGATGCTGGATCCGGACTGGTTTGTGCGAGCGCTGACATCTTTCCCCTTTCCTCAATCTTTCCAAAAAATGTTCAATATGCACTTATGATAGGTTATATGTGCATATTGAACAAGTTTTGGGCAAAAAGTAAAAACGAGTAAAGACCTTGTGATTATTTGCTTCGTAGTAGGAAATCATTGAGGATAGGTCGCCGATTTGTCGCATAAACCACACAAAAGAAAGGATCAGCAAGGTGCAAAAACT
The DNA here is from genome assembly GCA_002483365.1 of Cellvibrio sp. UBA7661. GTDB lineage: Bacteria > Pseudomonadota > Gammaproteobacteria > Pseudomonadales > Cellvibrionaceae > Cellvibrio. The sequence goes on along the minus strand of DLHT01000006.1, from coordinate 603,470 downwards.
CACTCACTTCCGCTACGACTGCATGGGGTTTCAAAGCCAATCGCCCAAGGTAAAGATTTTGTCTGCCGTGTCCAGACTCACGGGTTTGCTATTGGTTTTGAGTTTATTGATGGGCTGCCAAACGGCGGAAATCAAAAAACCGTTTGCCCATAATCCTGTGATCTGGGCCGATGTGCCTGACCCTGCTGTGATGCGCGTGGGCGATACTTATTATATGAGTAGCACCACCATGCATATGAATCCCGGTTTGCCGATTATGAAATCAAAGGATTTGGTCAATTGGGAAATGGTGCGTTATGCCTATCCAACGTTATCAAGCGATGAAAAATCCAGTCTGAATAATGGCAAAGAAGCTTACGGTGAAGGTACCTGGGCGAGTAGTTTGCGTTATCACAATGGGCGTTATTACGTCAGTAGTTTTTCCAACACCACCAAAAAAACTTATATTTTTTCAACCGACAATATTGAAACCGGCGATTGGCAAAGAATCGAAATCGATGCGTTATTTCATGATTCATCATTATTTTTTGATGATGGCCGTGTATTTATGATTTATGGCAATGACGATATTTTTATCGTCGAGCTAACCGCCGACGCGACCGCAATTAAAAAAGACGGCGTTAATCGTGTATTAATCCCAAAAGCTTCACGTGTTGCTGGTGATAAATTCTGGGTTCCTTCCGAAGGTTCGCAGATGTTAAAAGTGAACGGAAAATATTACCTAAATTTAATTTCCTGGCCTGCGAATAAAATGCGCACGCAATTAATTTATCGTGCGGATACTTTGCTGGGAAGCTATGAAGGCAAAGTCGCATTAACGGATAAAGGCATTGCCCAAGGTGGATTAATTGATACGCCTGATGGCAAATGGTATGCGTTTTTATTTCGCGATCGCGGTGCAGTAGGGCGTATTCCTTATTTGGTGCCTGTGCATTGGCAAGACGGTTGGCCGATTTATGGTGTAAACGGCAAGGTGCCCGATGAGTTACCGATTCAAGTTGTTCATCAAGGATTCAATAATATTATTGAATCAGATGAATTTGATTATGCTGCCAACCAACCACTTAAAATGGCGTGGCAATGGAATCACAATCCAGTTGCTGAAGGCTGGTCACTTACCCATCGCAAAGGCTTTTTGCGTTTAACCAATTTACGTTTGGATAAAAGTTTTGTTGAAACACAAAACACCTTGACCCAACGTACGTTTGGCCCGGTTTCAACTGCACACACCTTAATTGATGTCAGCAATATGAAAGCAGGCGATTACGCTGGCATTGGTGCTTTGCAATCAATCTATGGATTTGTAGGCGTTGAAAAAACCAAAGAAGGTTTATCTATTGTGATGGCGAGAGGTGAACAAGATCAGTGGGAGGTGATTGAACGAGTGCAGCTCACTGAATCAAAAATCCATTTAAAAACCTATATGGATTTCCGCGATCTGAAAGACACAGCAACCTTCGCTTACAGTCTTGATGGCATAGATTGGAAACCCATCGGCAACACCCTGCACATGAAATATTCACTGGATCATTTCATGGGGTATAGATTCGCCCTGTTTAACTTCGCCACAGAGCAAACCGGCGGCAGTGTGGATTTTGATTTTATGCGATTGGAATAATTACCGTTTTATAAATGGGCAAGGATGCTTTTCAAACAGATCAAAACCGCAAGTGTTCATCCCACCGGCAGCGCCGTTTTATCTACTGGCGACTTCAACACAAACGATGAATGCACACCGCTCACCCCTTCGATGCGGGTGAGTTTTTGCAGCAGGAATTGTTGGTAGGCATCCATATCTTTTACGATGACTTTTAGTAAATAGTCGGCAGATTGGCCTGTGATCAAATGGCACTCCAACACCTCGGGGTAAGCTTCAACGGTTTTTTCAAACGCATCAAAGCGATCCGGGGTGTGTTTATCCATGCTGATCTGGATAAACGACACCAGCGTCAGCCCCAACTTGCGCGCATTGAGCAGCGCGACGTAGCCGTCGATCAGGCCGGATTCTTCCAGCGCGCGCACCCGGCGCAAGCAAGGTGAAGGAGAAAGACTGATACTGTCAGCCAGTTCCTGGTTGGAGATGCGTCCGTCTTTCTGGAGTGCTTCCAATATCAAACGATCGTATTTATCCAGTTCCAAGCGGGATTCCATAGCGATAAATCTCAAATAGTTGATATTAAATTTCAATTTAATAAAATTTAAAGAAATTTAATTGCTAACAAACCAATAATAACACAATCTTCGCAATCATCTGCCAGTATTGACACACTATACTAAGACCATGCTGATAAAAGCTCCGGCGCTACCCGCGCGGGTTTGGGGTTTCCACCGATGTGACTGCATCACCGGAAACCGGTACCTGCCACCACCAGGTTCCTGACCAGATCCACTTGAATCGGCCAAAACCGCAAGACCACTACTACAGCAGTACACAAGAACTATACAGCTTGGAGCCTGGAACACTTGTACAACAAGGTTCCAAGTGCTCCTTACAAACCGGACCCTTTAGGCAATATTCGGAGTCGATCATGCTTGCCAATCCATCTACCAAATACCAGCGTTTTGTCGGCGTTTCTTTGCCCGACCGTCAATGGCCGAACAACCACATTGAAAAACCGCCCATTTGGATGAGCACTGACCTGCGCGATGGCAATCAGGCGCTGATCGATCCTATGTCTGTTGCGACCAAATTGCGCATGTTCAAAGAATTGGTGGCGATTGGTTTCAAAGAAATTGAAATTGGTTTCCCCTCCGCGAGTGAAATTGATTACAACTTCACTCGCCAGTTGATCGAGGAAAATTTAATTCCCGATGACGTCACCATTGAAGTCTTAGTGCAAGCGCGTTACGACTTGATTGAAAAAACCGTGGAAAGTTTGCGCGGTGCCAAGCGCGCGATTTTGCATATGTACAACCCGCTTGCACCCGCGTTTCGCAAAATTGTGTACAACACCGATGAAGCCGGTGTAAAAGCAATTGCAATTCAAGGCACCAAGTGGTGTAAAGAATTAATCGCACAAGCACCGGAAGTAGATTGGACTTTCCAATACTCGCCGGAAGTATTTTCCTCCACCGAAATCGAATTGGTGAAAGAAGTATGCGATGCGGTGGTGGACATTTGGAATCCATCGCCACAGAAAAAATTGATTTTGAATTTGCCCGCAACGGTAGAGATGAATACGCCGAATACCTATGCGGACCAAATTGAGTGGATTCATCGCAACATTAACCGTCGCGATTCCATCATCATCAGCGTGCACCCGCACAACGACCGTGGCACTGCAGTAGCCGCCGCTGAATTAGCGGTAATGGCCGGTGCAGATCGCGTGGAAGGTTGTTTGTTTGGTAATGGCGAGCGCACCGGTAACGTGTGTTTGGTGACCTTGGCGATGAACTTGTATTCGCAAGGTGTAAGTCCTGGTTTGGATTTTTCCGATATCGACCGTGTGCGTAAATTGCACGAAGAGTGCACCCAGTTGCCGGTACATCCACGTCACCCTTACGCTGGTGAATTGGTATTTACCGCCTTCTCTGGTTCGCATCAGGATGCGATCAAAAAAGGTTTTGCAGTGCAGAAAAAAGATGCGCTGTGGGAAGTGCCTTATTTGCCTATCGACCCGGCAGATTTAAATCGCAGTTACGATGCGGTCGTGCGGGTAAACGCGCAGTCCGGTAAAGGCGGTGTGAGTTTCCTGTTGCAACAAGAAGCCGGTTTGCAATTGCCGCGTCGTTTGCAAATTGAATTCAGCGGTGTGGTGCAAAAAGTCAGTGACAGTACCGGTAAAGAAGTGAAGGCCAGTGAAATCGCCAAAATATTTAATGAAGAATATTTTGCAGTGACTACGCCGATTACTTATCAATCCAGCAAGTTCACTGAGCAGGATGATACCCATCAGGTGGATATCACTATTCACGCGCAACATCAGGATAAAACCGTGCAAATCAGCGGCAGTGGCAATGGCCCGATTGATGCCGCCGCCCACGCCATCAGCCAGTTTATCGACGGTGAAGTGAGCGTGATTGATTACCACGAACATTCCGTTGGCGAAGGCTCCGATGTCGCCGCCGTGACCTACGTGGAAATCAAAGTGAAAAACGGCAAGCCGGTTTATGGTGTAGGACAAGACCGCAACATCATCACTTCAGCAGTGAAGGCGCTGATTAACGGTGTGAACCGCAGTGGTGTGGTGAGCTAAGACCGGCCATTAATCCGCCGTTGCTAAAAAAAGCGCAGTCAGTGAAAACTGGTTGCGCTTTTTTTATGTCGGTTCTATAAACAGTTTTAGTAGTGGCTGATTGATGTAGTAGTTACTGCGACTGATTTTTTCTTTCTTAAGCAATCCAATGTCAACTAATTGCTCCAGATACTTGGCAGCAGTCAATCGTGAAACTGATAGATCCTGCATCACAAAGTCAATTTTTGTGTAGGGATGATTGAATAAATTATTCAGTAACTCCTGACTATAAATTTTTGGCAATTGATTGCGTATTTTTTGCTTGTATTCCTGCATAAGTATTTTAATTTGCTTTATTAGTTCGATAGTCGCCTGAGCGGTTTGGATTACACCATCTAATACATAGATCAGCCAAGGTTCCCATTCATTAGTATCGCGTACAGCTTGTAACTGCTGGTAATACTCCGCTTTGGTTTGAATAAGGTAGCGACTGAGATACAAAATCGGCAAATCCAATAAACCCTGCGCGACCAAATACAACATATTAATGATGCGGCCTGTGCGCCCATTACCATCATAAAAAGGATGAATGCTCTCAAACTGATGATGAATAATTGCCATTTTAATTAGCGGGTCAGCAGCACAAAGGTCGGGGTCGTTTATATATTGCGCCAGGTTATCCATTAAGCGCTCTATGTCTTGCGGGTGTTGCGGTGGCGTATATACAACTTTGCCGGTCTGCGCATTTTTTAGTTCTGTGCCGGGTAATTTACGAAAACCGGCTTTATTTTCTTCCAGTATTTCCTGAAGGGTTAACAAATCACTGAGCCGAATTAACCCCGATTTACGCACAAATTCAAAACCGGTTTTTAACGCAACTGCATAATTTTGCACTTCTTTAGCTGCAGGATTTATATGTGCATCGGTAAATAATTCCGCTTTGAATAACTCGTCTTGCGTTGTAATGATATTTTCTATTTCCGAGCTATGTTTGGCTTCTTGCAGCGCAAGGGTATTAATCAGAATTGCTTCGTTAGGAATCGTCTCCGCTATTCCTTTTAGCTCCGCCAAATAACGATGAGCCAAGGCCGCCTTTTTCAAGGTGGCGCGGGTTTCAATCTGCTCAAGGTCGGAAATCGGCAACGGTGTTACGACATAGCTCATGGTCTGGTTCCATATGTATAGAAAACCACCAAATACTATACACATTACTTTAACGTGTATAGAAAAACAGAAAAGCTATACATGATGACAGTTATATGTATAGAAAAGACGTTTTACTTTGCTACCAGGATGCAAGGTCGTAACTATCAAACCAGATTTCTTATCTTCATCAACTTATATCAAGCTTAATTCAAACATATCAAACTAAAATAAATTGACCATAGGATAGGGGTTAGGTTATATTTTGATCATTCTGGTTGATATTGAGGGAAGAGTCATGCAGCGGTTGAACAAAAATTTGGCGATTAGTGCGTTTGGCAAGATTCGTCATTTATTGAAAACAAGTGTTATCCGCCAAATGGAAACGTTTTTTGAGCTGATGTCAGAGGATGGTCTGGTGAACTTGGGCCAGATTCGCGACGAACTCTATCCACAAAGTGAAAAAGGTAGTGCTAACGCATCCTTCAACCGGTTTATCAAACACATCAACGAAGAATTGGCAGCGCAGGGTAGCAAGGCGCGCCTCGCCATAACGGCAGACAAGAAAGCAGGTGATAAACGCGAGTGCTGGTTCGAAGCTGAGCCTGTTCAATTCCCCATTCCCCATACACCACAACTGGATGCGATTCCCGACGATCAGCTAGAGCAGAGCCAATTGGGCCAGCCGGTGTTGGATGTAGATATAGTGCTGATTACCTTTAACCAGTATGAACTGGAGCAAACCTTGAAGTGTTTTTGCCCCAATGCCCTAGCAGTACAGATGGAGGGGCACAACCGTTTTTACTATCAACTGGGCAAGCACGGTGGGCAGAATCTGGTATTAATGCATTCCCGCCAAGCCACCATAGAGGCAATGAAATCGACAGAGATAGCGATTGAATTCTTTCAACCCAATGCAGTTATTGCTCTGGGGATTGCGTTTGGAATCAACAGTGAAAAGCAACAGATCGGCGAAGTGCTAATTTCAGAATCCATCACTACCTATGAGCTGGCGCGAATAAATAAAGATGGCCGCATTACACCGCGCGGGCCTCGCCCACCCGCATCAAAACACTTGCGCGACTGGTTTCACCAGTTGGATGCCTATCTGACGAAAGAAAAAAGTGCTGAGTATGCCAAGCGTCATTTTGGCAGTATGTTTAGTGGCGACAAGCTGATTGATAATAAGGATTATCGCGATCAGTTATTGTCGATTGATCCTGAGGCCATCGGCGGCGAAATGGAAGGCACCGGAATTTACAATGCCTGTGAAGCATCTAAGACGGATTGGATTATCGTAAAAGCCATTTGTGATTTTGCAGATGGCGACAAAGGCAAAAATAAAGATGCCAATCAAAGAATTGCAGCAGAGAATGCCGCGCGTCTGGTAAAAGCCGCTTTGGAATTTGGCAACTTCTATCCAACTAAAAAAGTATCTTCGCCAGAAAAACTACGCACCAAACATCCGTTAAAAAACTTTCATGATTACACAGCCAATTGCACAAACTTACATGAAATAGATGAACGTGCCTTAGTAAAGGATGCGCGTGCGCTACCCACAACCTTAAAAAAAGAACAAGCAGCATTGCTTGAGCAAGAGCACACCAATGGTATTCCAGTAGTGGCCAGGTTATTGGATTGGGCGCGAGAACCACAGGCGAAATCAGTATTTGCAATACTGGGTGAATATGGCATGGGTAAAACTATCAGCTGCCAATTATTTGATAAGCAGCTGCGTTCACTGCTAACGCAAAATAAACTCTTACCCGTTCCTCTCTATTTTGATTTGCGCCATGTAACCAGTAAAACACTGGTAGACGGATTTCAATTTTCAGACATTATTAACGATTGTATTCGCTTTGGTTGGCTAAAAAGTGATTCCAGCGAGGAGTTCACCACCAGCGATATTGAACGCTGGGCAAACCAGTCGGGTGTGGTGTTGATATTTGATGGATTGGATGAAGTACTGGTAAAAATATCCGAATCCGATGGGCGAATTTTTACCGACCAACTTTATAAATACCAAGCAGAGCTAAAAACCAACAGCAAGCAACCGGTAAAAATGCTGCTTACTTGCCGCAGTCAATATTTTAAAACTCTGGATCGCCAAAAAGACCACTTTACCGGGCAGGAGCGCGGCGGTGTTAGTGCGGATGATATAGAAGCCATGGTAATGCTGCCTTTAACGGAGGAGCAAATTACCAACTACCTTCGCCATGCGTTACCGGGCATAGACCCAGCCACCATTATTGATATGGTGAAATCTGTGCATGACCTGCACGATTTAAGCAAACGACCTTTTACCCTGAAGTTGGTAGGCGAATTTTTTCCTGCGTTGGAAGAAGACCGCAAAGCAGGAAAAGCCATCAGCGGTGTTAGCCTGTACCGCCGTGTAGTAGACCGTTGGCTTAATAGGGATGATGGCAAGCATCAGATTAAAAGCGACCATAAATTGCAATTAGCGTCGCATTTGGCGGCATTATTGTGGAAGCAAAAGCAATCTGCCTTACCCGCGAATGAAATCGAAGATTGGTTTATGGGTTGGTTGGCAGATAATCCACGCATTGCGTTTCGTTACCAGAATGTTTCAGCAGATATTCTGGAAGAAGATTTACGCACGGCCACTTTTCTATGTCGGGAAGATTCTGAAGAGGGTAGCCACTTTCGCTTTTCCCATACCTCACTGCAAGAATATTTTTTGGCAAATTATTTATTGCTGGCGATTAGCGACAATAAACCGGAACATTGGGTTATTGCAAAACCCAGCCGCGAAACCTTGGTATTCCTCGCCCAACTATTGGCGGAACCTGAAAATAAATCGCTCTTATCAAAACTAAGTGAATGGCGAAAAAGCTATCGCCAAAGCACCTCCGAAAATTTACTCCATTATGCCTTGGTTGCTTATGAGTTAGGTTTTTCGCTGCCGGTTTTAAATGGCATACAACTCGCGGGCGCCAATTTGGCTGAACTAAGTATTAAGGCGAAGTCAAACAATCATATCTCACTTGAGGGTGCAAATTTTTCCGGTGCGAATTTACGCCGAGCAAAATTTAGTTTTGTAAGTTTAGACGGTACAAATTTTAATGAAGCGATTCTGGATAATGCCGAGTTTGATCAATGCCCATTAAACAATACGCAATGGTCAAAAGCTGAAATGACTGCTACACGTTTTTTCCGTTGCTCCTTAGCGGCAGCAAATGTTGCAACGGCAAAGGTTTACCGCAGCCGTTTGCTGAACTGCAATTCCTTGCCTGAAGCTGTGCAACAAAATTCACAGTGGTTAATTAACCAGCCAACTATTTCTACCCATGAACTTGGCAGCAACAGGCATTATTCGTATTCAGGGCATAACAATGGAATAACCAGTTGCGCGCTGAGTGCAGATGGCCGCTATCTGGTATCGGGTTCTTATGATCAGAGTTTACGCCTTTGGGATGTGAGTAGTGGCGAGTGTGTACACGAGTTTATTGGTCATAATGGATGTGTAACGAGTTGCGCGCTAAGTGCAGATGGCCGCTATTTGGTATCAGGCTCTGATGATGAGAGTTTGCGCCTGTGGGAGTTAAGTAGCGGCGAGTGTATTCGTGAGTTTATTGGTCATAAACAATATGTAACAAGTTGCGCGCTGAGTGCAGATGGCCGCTATCTGGTATCAGGTTCTGATGATGCGAGTCTGCGCCTGTGGGCGTTAAGTAGCGGCAACTGTGTCCGTGAATTTATTGGTCATGAAGCCGGGGTAACGAGTTGCGCGCTAAGTGCAGATGGCCGCTATCTGGTATCGGGTTCTGATGATAAGAGTTTACGCCTGTGGGAGTTAAGTAGCGGCGAGTTCATTCGCGAGTTTATTGGTCATGATGGAAGTGTAGCAAGTTGCGCGCTAAGTGCAGATGGTCGCTATTTGGTATCAGGCTCTGATGATGAGAGTTTGCGCCTGTGGGAGTTAAGTAACGGCGAGTGTGTCCGCGAATTTATTGGTCATAATGAATGTGTAACGAGTTGCGCGCTAAGTGTTGATGGCCGCTATCTGGTATCGGGTTCATGGGATAATAGTTTGCGCCTGTGGGAGTTAAGTAGCGGCGATTGTGTCCACGAGTTTATGGGTCATGGAGATTGGGTATTGAGTTGCGCGCTAAGTGCAGATGGCCGCTATCTGGTATCTGGCTCATGGGATAATAGTTTGCGCCTGTGGGAGTTAAGTAGCGGCGATTGTGTCCGCGAGTTTATTGGTCATAGCAGTTTGGTAACGAGTTGCGTGCTAAGTGCAGATGGCCGCTATTTAGTATCGGTTTCAGGGCGTAAGAGTTTACGCTTGTGGGAGTTAAGTAGCGGCGATTGTGTCCGCGAGTTTATTGGTCATACTAGTTGGGTAACGAGCTGCGCGCTAAGTGCAGATGGCCGCTATCTGGTTTCGGGTTCTTATGATAAGAGTTTACGTCTCTGGGAGTTAAGTAGTGGCAAGTGTGTCCGCGAGTTTATTGGTCATACCAGCTGGGTAAGGAGCTGCGCGCTAAGTGCGGATGGTCGTTATCTGTTATCGGGTTCTGATGATAAGAGTTTGCGCCTGTGGGAGTTAAGTAGCGGCGAGTGTGTCCGCGAGTTTATTGGTCATAAAAAACGTGTAACGAGTTGTGCGCTAAGTGCGGATGGCTGGTATCTGGTATCAGGTTCTGATGATGCGAGTTTACGCCTGTGGGAGTTGAGTAGTGGCGAGTGTGTCCGCGAGTTCATTGGTCATAAAAAACGTGTAACGAGTTGCGCGCTGAGTGCAGATGGCCGCTATCTGGTATCGGGTTTTAGTAATGCGAGCTTGCGTCTATGGGAGTTAAGTAGCGGCGATTGTGTCCGCGAGTTTATTGGTCATAAACAAAGTGTGTCGAGTTGCGCGCTGAGTGCAGACGGTCGCTATCTGATTTCTGGCTCTGATGATAGTAGTTTACGGCTGTGGGAGTTAAGTAGCGGCGATTGTGTCCGCGAGGTTATTGGTCATACGAGTCGGGTAACGAGTTGCGCGCTAAATGCAGATGGTCGCTATCTAGTGTCATCCTCAAGCGATGGCACTGTGCGCCATTGGTCGTTGGAAACCGGCGAAACAATAAAAGTGATATTCCATGCACCAGAATCCAACTACCTCACAACCGATGGCAAGCAACAAACAATCCTCGCCAAAAGCGAATACGCTTGGCGCTACTTCAACGGGTATTTTACTAACAAGAATGGTGAGCCAGAGAGTTTCCCTGTTGTCTAAGTTAAATCTGAAATAAAAGATAAAGCGCAGTCAGTGAAAATTGGCTGCGCTTTTTTATTGACGGATTTTTTTGAATCCAAAACGCAGTTTCCAGCATCCAACTAATCGAGTAAACCAAATTCCCTATCCCCCCAACTTGGGAATCGGGTTTTCTCTCCGCATGATTTATCCACCATTGGCAGCACCTGTGGTAGGTGGATAGTCTTCTCCGGCAGGTGCTGCTGCCGGAGTTTTTTCTGACCCTGCATATTCGTATGCCTATTCGTCGGGCCGGTAATCAAGGCGAATTGGCCGCACTCATACCCTGCAACCAGGGCTGCATCGGTTAATCCCATCACTGCGCTGCAGGACGAATACCTTATAAGCGGTAAAACAGATAAAAAATTTTTCACTGCCTGAATCCAAAACAGTCGGATACACATCAAAGCTAATAACACGGGCAAAATGCGCAGCACACCCGGCACTGACACTTGTCATTAGAGTGTTAAGCCAAAGTAAATAAGCCAGACATTTGAGTGAAAGTCTCTAAGCTGTCGGCTGAGCCCACAGTGTTCAATAACAGGAAGCTACCATGATCAAACTGCATAACATCCACAAGTACTATCACTCTGGCGAACAGCCACTGCATGTACTGAAAGGTATAGACCTGCATATTCGCGAAGGAGAGCTGGTATCGATTATGGGATCTTCGGGTTCAGGTAAATCGACCTTGTTGAATATCCTCGGCATATTGGATACCCATGACCAGGGCGATTATTTTCTTGCCGGGCGCGAAATCAAAAAGTTGAAAGAAAAAACCGCCGCAAAAATGCGCAATGAATTATTGGGTTTTGTTTTTCAATCATTCAATTTGCTGCCATTTAAAAACGCGACGGAAAACGTTGCACTGCCACTCTATTACCAAGGTGTGAGCCGCAAAGAGCGCAACTACCGCGCTGAACAATATTTGGAGATGGTGGGGCTTTCGCATCGCGCCAAGCATATGCCTAATGAAATGTCCGGCGGACAAAAACAGCGCGTTGCTATTGCCCGCGCGCTGGTCACCAAACCCAAAGTAATTCTTGCGGATGAACCCACTGGTGCATTGGATAGCCAAACTACGCAAGAAGTCATGGCGCTCATGAAAGAAGTGCATCAGCTGGGCAACACGATTGTGATCGTAACCCACGAGCAGGATATTGCCGATCAAACCCAGCGCCAGATTATTTTGAAAGACGGATTGATTGTCTCTGGCAAGCATTACCATTCCCATGTGGCAGATGACATTGCCGATCAGGATGAAGAAGCGATTTTGGGTTAGAAAAAGTCTTGGCTGAAAAACCGGTGGATCAGAAAAATCCCGGATTAAAAAACTTGGATGAATTGCCATGATTGATAGTTTGCAAGAAATTCTCTACACGCTGCGCATGAATAAATTGCGCACTGGCCTTACCGCCTTTGGCGTGTTTTGGGGAATATTTATGTTGATGCTGCTGCTCGGTGCCGGGCGCGGTATGCAAAATGGTGTGTATGAAGATTTTGGTTCGGATGTATTGGATTTTATTGTTGCTTACACCGGCACTACATCCGTTGCTTACAAAGGGATGGGGTTGGGGCGGCAAATCCAGTTGACGCTGGATGATGTTGAGGCGATCAAACAACAGGTTCCGGGCGTGCGTTTTATCGCTGCCGAAAGCACCCGTGAAGGTGTGTCGCTTGTATACGGGCGTAAAAGTGCGAGCTTTTCAGTGTTGGGTGTGCCTGATGAATATTTTGATGTGAAAGAAAGTATTCCGTTTAACATCGGGCGCAAAATTAATCCGCTGGATGAACAAGAGCTGCGCAAAATTGCGGTGATTGGCACCGTTGTTGCCGAACGTTTATTCGGCAAAGACGTTGATCCGATCAATAAAGATATCCGTGTAAACGGCGTGATGATGAAAGTGGTCGGTGTATTTTACGACAAGGGAAGCCGCGGCCGCGATTCTGAACGCATTTATATTCCACAGCCGACTTTTCAAAAAATATTTGGTGAAAGTAACCGCATAGGCGCGATTTGGTTGCGCCCGGAATTAGGCATGGATGGTTTTGAGCTGGAGAAAAAAGTCATCGAATTATTGCAGCGTCGCCATTCGGTTTCGCCGGATGATAAACGCGCTATCCGCTCCTTCAACATGGCGGAGCCAGCGAAGATGGTAAATGGATTATTTTTTGGGATTAACGCGATTATCTGGTTTGTCGGTTTGGGAACGCTCATGGCCGGTATTGTGGGTGTGAGCAATATCATGATTATCACTGTGAAAGAACGCACGCGCGAAATTGGCATCCGTAAAGCGTTGGGCGCTACGCCATTCAGCATTGTGGGAACATTATTATTTGAATCGATTTTAGTCACCAGTATCGCCGGTTATGCGGGATTGGTGATGGGTGTCGGGTTGATCGAATTAATATCGTTTGCACTAAATTCGGTGGGTGCACAATTGCCGTTTTTCAAAAACCCGGAAATCAATTTTCAAGTAGCGGTAACGGCAATTATTTTACTGGTTGCGATTGGTGCCCTTGCAGGGCTAATGCCTGCGGTGCGCGCGGCGAAAATTATGCCCATCGAAGCGATGCGCGCGGAATAACAGGAGCCACTGATGATTATCGATACCGAAAAGTGGCACGAGATTTTTAAAACACTCGGCCAACATAAGCTGCGTACCGGCCTTACCGCCTTCGGTGTTTTCTGGGGCATTTTTATGCTCACCCTATTGCTCGGTGCGGGCAAGGGTTTGGAGAACGGAGTTAATGAAGGTTTTCCGCGTGTACCCAATATTGTGTGGGTGTGGGTGCAAGGCAATACGCAGCTGCCTTATCAAGGTATGCCGATTGGCAGGCAAATCCAGTTCAAACCGGAAGATGTTGCCGCCATCGAAAAAAATGTGCCCAGCGTTGGTTTTATCCGCGGACAAAACTCCGTGGGTATCTGGAGCGGAACGCCACCCTACACCGTACACAAAGATAAAAACGGAACCTTTTTTGTGGAAGGCATTCACGCAAAAATGGAAAACATCAATTCATTGCGCATGATCCTCGGGCGCAGCATTAATGAGTTTGATGATCGTGAAAAACGTAAAACGGTGATCATCGGAACCCGCGTACGCACGCAATTATTTGCAGAGGGTGAAGATCCGATTGGGGCAGACATCACCATTAACGGCATCAGTTTTAAAGTAGTTGGTGTGTTTGAATCTCTTGCCAATGGCAACCAGCAACAAGAAGAGGAAAAGATTTACATCCCTAACGACACGCTGCGTTATGCGTTTAATCAGGTGGGTTGGATTGGTAGTTTTGTTATCCAACCAAAACCCGGATTGCATGCGCGTGTTGCAGAAGAAGATGTAAAAAAATATCTCGCGGAACTTAAAAAAGTCGATCCAAATGATGTAGGTGTATTCGGTAGTTTCAATTTACAAAATGAATTCGACAAGATTGAAGGTTTGTTTACCGGCATCACCGTTTTCAGTTGGGTAGTTGCAATAGGCACCATCATGGCGGGCGCGATAGGTGTGGGCAATATTATGTTGATCGTAGTGAAGGAGCGCACACGTGAAATCGGTTTGCGTAAAGCGCTGGGCGCAACACCTAATTCGATCATCGGCATGATTGTGCAGGAATCTATTTTTATTACCACGGTTGCAGGGTATATGGGCTTGGTAGTAGGCGTGCTGATTTTAGAAGGTGTAGGGCAGTTATTAGAAGCGGGAGGCGGTAAAGCAGGATTTTTTGGCAAGCCGGAAGTGGATTTTGCAACCGCGTTTAGTGCATTGGTGGTGCTGGTTATTTCCGGACTGCTCGCATCAATGTTGCCTGCTGCAAAAGCCGCAAGTGTTAACCCGATAGTGGCATTACAAGATGAATAATTTTTACAAAACTAATTAAACGATCTAAATATTTTTTAGCAATAGTAAAGAAGGACACCATGAAAAAATTTATTGGCTATGCAGTTTTAGTATTGATCGCAGTTGTGTTTATTGGCACGGCGGTGTTCTTGTACAACAAATCCCAAGAGAAGCCGGTCACCTATACATCGGATGCGGTATTCAAAACCACCATTATCAAAAAGACCGTAGCGGTAGGTAAAGTAATTCCTCGCCGCGAAGTGGAAATTAAATCACAAGTCTCCGGTGTAGTAGAAAAACTCTATGTCATTGCCGGCCAGAACGTGAACAAAGGCGATATTATTGCCAAGATCACACTGGCACCCAACATGGTTATGCTCAACCAGGCCGAGTCGCAACTGGAAACCGCCAAAATCAATTTGCAAAATGCGACGATTGAATTTGATCGCCAGAAAAAACTGTTTGCCGATAAATTAATTTCTGCATCGGAATACAATAAATTTTTATTGAATTACGATCTGCAAAAAGAAGCCGTTACCTCAGCAGAAAATAATTTGTTGTTGATGAAATCCGGTGCCACCAAAAAATCGGACAAAGTCTCCAACATGATTCCGGCAACCGTCACCGGCATGATTCTGGATTTGCCCTACAAAGAAGGAGCATTCATTGTTGAAACCAGCTCGTTCGGTGCAGGTACTACTATTGCGACCCTGGCCGATATGAACGACATGATTTTTGAAGGCATGGTAGATGAATCCGAAGTTGGAAAAATCCGCGAAGGCATGGAGCTGGTTCTGGATGTAGGCGCACTGGAAGGCGAACCCTTTACCGCCACACTGGAATATATATCCCCTAAAGGTGTAACCGATCAAGGCACTATTAAATTCCAGATCCGCGCGGCAGTAAAACTGAGCGAAAAATTATTCCTGCGCTCCAACTACAGCGCTAATGCGGACATTGTATTGGACAAAAAAGAAAACGTAGTAGCGATCAATGAAGGTAACTTGATCGTAGAAGAAAAAGCACAATTTGTGGAAGTAGAAACCGGCCCACAAAAATACGAAAAACGCGAAGTCAAAACCGGCATTTCTGATGGCATCAATATCGAAATTTTGGAAGGCTTGAAAGAGGGCGATAAGATCAAACATCGTTAATATAGACAGTTGAAAATGGTTTGAAATAAAAAGAGCGGCTTGCGCCGCTCTTTTTTATGGACAAAAATTCTTGATAAGCAAAGATTATTTTTTGGTTGCAGAAATTTCCAGTGCCATCCAATAAATAGTGGTGGGTCCTTCAAAGCCGGAATCGGTTCCTAATAAAACCCACAGGTTTCCTTTGTCGTCGGTTACGGTGGTATAAGCACCTCGTTCAGTTGTCAGCGTTTTCTTTTGGTAAGTGTCTACAACATCAGTCGCGCTACATTCCTGGTGGTTGGCAAAATCGCCCGCGATAATCGCATCGCTGCCGCCAGCGGCTTGATTGCCTTTATCCCAATTCAATAATAGAAATCCGGCACCGTCATTGGCAGCTTTAGGTTCATTTTTGGTGGCACCGACTTTGATGTAAACACTATTGCCAGGAGAGCCGCCTATGCCAACGCAATTGTTTTGTGCGTTGGTGCCAAAGGTTACTTTAAAGCGCATGTCGTAACGGGTGTTAGGTTCAAGCCCTTCCACTTTCTTGGTGGCAAACATAAACAAATCATCGCTGTGATTATTGCCGGTAATTTTTAGCCCTTTACGCTTGGTATCCAGTGCCGCAGGTAAATTGCTGAAGCTGTGCCCTAATTCATAAAAGGTTTCTTCACCCGATGGGTAATCTGCAAAACCGACCTTCCAACCGGTAATCCCTTCATTAAAATCAATCTGCAACATTTTGGTATTGGGATCAGATTTTAAATCATCGCTGTCACTGCCACAGGCGCTGAGCAAACCAACAAGTGGCAGGATGAGCAGGGATTTTTTCAGTAAACCGGTATTGATAAATGCAGGTATTTGCATGTCGTACTCCAGATAGCATCGTCAGGGTTTGATGGATTGCACTGGATGGATTGTGTGCGTAAGCGCAACAGTAATCTGTGGGGGATATGTAGTGAGTCGTAAAAAAGTGTAACTGGTAAAGCACTATGGATATTTTTAACAATAATAATCTGGCAATTTCTATCAGTTTGGTAAAATAAAAACCCCCAGCTATTAAAAAATAGCTGGGGGTTTTTATTTATAGTGAACTATTTGTTATCTGCTTTTTTCCACGGACTGGCGATGACATTCGGGCCGTGTACATAGAACAATGCGTCGTCGTGCATGATGCCGCGGTCGTTGCCGTTCCACAGTGGATATTCATTAACACCAAAACTTTCACTAACCAGAGTGCCGACATAATCGAGCGATACTTTGCCATTAGCGAGGCCATTGATTTCAAATTGGTAAAGGCCTGTATCTACCCAGCGGCTGTAAGCATATTCGGGGCCTTTGACTTCTTCGTATTGGGTAATCGGTAAAGTGATGCGGGTTTGGTCAGCGCTTGCAGAGAGGAACGAGAGTGCGCGGTGATCGTAAAGTGCATCACTCCAACTGTAGCTGCTACCGAAAATATGTTTGCTGATTTCAGTCGGTGCTGCAGGGTTGCGGATATCGTAGAGCGATACTTTTACGCCGGTTGCAAAACCGTCATCGTTGGTTTCATTGCCGAGTGCGAAAACATAGTTGTCACCAATCGGATGCAAGTAGGTAGAGAAACCGGGAATTTCCAATTGCCCTGCGATTTTTGGATCAAGTGGATTGGCAAGATCCAATATGTAAAGTGGATCTTTGCGTTCAAAGGTTACAACAAACGCTTTGTCGCCATTAAAACGCACACCAAAAATATCTTCGCGTGGTTTACCGATAGTTTCAGGGTGGTTTTTATTGGGCAACTGCGCAACCACTTCCAATTCACTGCGACCGGATACTTTTTTCAATACGCTCAAGCGATGGTCAGGCTCACCGGTTTCGCCGTAATTGGTGGTGAGGATGCGCAAGTGATTGTTGTGTTCATCCATGCGGAACGAGGGTGCACTCCAACTCAACACACCTTCAACCGAACCGGTTGCGGAATAATCGACACCGCCATTGGTGAGTGCAAATTGATGGACTACCGTGAAGCTCTGCCAATTTTCCCATTTGCTGTAATCAGAGCCACCGAGATACAAGTTGTTGGTGGAACTGTAAATGCCTTCGGCGTTGCCGTTGACACACACAGATTCAACCAATTGTTGCGTTGCTAAATTAATCGCGGTGATGTTGATCAGTGTAAGGCTGCCATCAGTCTTTTCTGTAGTAGCTGGGATCATGCAGCCATTGGCGGTATTCAAGGGTTGCGGCGTGCCGTTGTTGATGGAATATTCCGGCAGTAATTTTTCAACACTGGTTTGCGCAATTAATTTTTCGTTGGCAATTTTTGCTTCTGCTGTGTCGGCAGCGTAATCAAGCGTTGCAATATGGGGTACAAAACTGCTGATCACATAGAGCGTGTTGCCAATTTTGCGCGTGCCAAGCAAATCACCATCAATTGCCAATGACCAGGTTTTTGTCGGTGTAGTCGGTGTGCGTACATCGTAAAGGGTGATGTCGATACCGTTGTCCATTTGGTAAGGCCAAATGGATGCAGTGCGCGCTTTGTCGGCATCATCAACTACTAAAGGTTTGCCGTCGGTGGAGACATCGTTGACGACTTTGTCGGTGAAAGCGATGAAATCCCAGGAGCGGCGAATAGTGGCAAGGCCGGTAGTGTATGGAGTAGTGCCCTGTGTGTTATCCACCAAATACATTTCAGAAACATTGCCCCAGTGTTCGGTATCGAGCGGGGTAACGCTGACTTCAGTTGCGCTTGCGCTCGCGGGGTTGGTAGCGATGATTTTTAAATTCGTGATTGGATCACCACTGGAGTAATCTACCGGTGTGGCGAGGTAAATATATTTGCCGTCGTATTTCACGCTGTCGGTTTCATCCACACCATCGACTTGCACATTGGTGCCGGAAAAATTGCCGCCGGATTTGCTATCGGCAGTGGTATTCACTACCGCGGTTTCGCGGATCATCATGCCGTAGCTTTGGTTATCGCGCAGGGAAACGCGCAAACCATTTTTAATCAGCTCTGCCAATTCACCGGAAGATGCCTGGCGCAACGTTCCCGGCTCAATGCTGCTGGCATTGAGTTTGGAGTAGTCGGTATTAGTAGGTTGTTCTTTCTGGATATTCGACTGCGAATTGTTGCCACCGCCACAGGCTGCCAGTGGCAGGCTGAGCAATAACAATTTGATCATGGGTTTCATACAGCAACTCCTTTAACTAACTTATTAGACTTATGATTTGTATGGGTAGGCTTGCGATTTTGTACGTGCTTAGCGCTTGCTGTTATCCTAAACACAGTCCTGTGGCAGAATCTGTAATGGATGCGCACCAAATTGTAATAATTTGTAACCTATCCAATAGTGAGTGGAGACATCTACAATTCATTACAACACTTGGGTGCGCGGTTGTTTATAAATAAGCTGTGTGTTCTCTTTGATGTTTTACTCTCCTTTTAGATAAATCTATTGTTGGCAACTCGTTGATATGACCCTGATCCGCCGCTTGCTTGCGCTGCTCGTGCCCGTAGTTTTCTCGCCCTTGCTGGCGAGCGCTACCTGTATGTCCGGCGAAGGCGATTGTGTTGAGGTAGGTAAGTGGGATCTCAGTCTGGGTATAGGCGCAGGTGTGCGTACCAATCCTGTGGAAGATGCAGCGGATATTCCGCTGGTGTTGATCCCGCAAGTGAATTACAACGGCGAACGGTTTTTTATCCAGAATCTGGATTTTGGGGTGATGCTATGGGAGAACGAGCATCAGCAACTGAATCTTTTGGCCACGCCCGGTTATGACCAGGTGTTTTTCCATCGCTGGAGCCCGAGCAATTTTTTTCTGGATTCCAATGCGCTGATTTCCTCAGGCAATAAAGGCGGCGACAGTGAAGAGCTGCCCACGATAAATCCTGGCGATAAAGAATTTGTCGGCCCGAATTTTAATGATTTACGCCAGCGTCAGTTGCGCAACCGTCGTATGGCTGGCTTGGCGGGATTTGAATACAGCATCAATCTCGGTGAGTTTGATATCCAGGCGCAGTACCTGAGTGATTTCACAGACATCCACGATGGTGATGAAGCGCGTATTTCGCTCGCCAAACATTGGGCGAGCGGCCGTCACCATGTGATTACCTCGGTGGGTGCCATCTGGCAAAGCGACGAGGTGATGAATTACTACTACGGCGTTACCTCTGCAGAGGCAGATGAGCGCGGTGTATATGAAGCCGATGCGGCCATCTCGACGATTGCACGGCTGGATTGGAATTACCAACTGACTGAACGCTGGGATTTGCGTTTATTGGCGAGTTATCGCCGTTTACCCAATGAAATCTCGGACAGTCCACTTATAAACGATAATAAAGTGATCACGGTTTTTGTTGGGGGGGTGTACCATTTCTGATGGGTACCTGCTGAACGCACGCGCGTCATTACCATTGGCTCCGCGTATTTCTCTGGTGACTTTATTTCTGATGGCCATGCCATTGGGAAGCCATGCGCTCGCCGACAATATTCCCGCCCATTATCCCCAAAGTGCCAGCAACTCATCATTACCGCTTATCCAATTTTCCATCAAGCCGCGCTTGTGCGTATTAAACGCAGGTGAAGAAGTTTGCCGCGATGAATTGGAAGTGAAGTGGCTATCGGAAGAAGCGCGTTCGCTCTGCTTATACCAATCCGATAAAACCGATGCCCTGCGCTGTTGGGAAAATGAAACCCATGGCGAATATCAATTTGAATTAGCGGCAAGTGCCAGTACCGATTTCCAGTTACGTGAAATCAACACCGGCACAGCCGTAAGCGATCAGCGTTTCCAAGTTGTCTACAATGACAAAAAATACCGCCGCGCGCGGCGTAATCCCTGGAGCTTTTTTTAACATGTCGCAAAACAATTTAATTTTATTGGTCGAGGATGACCGCCGTTTGGCGCAGTTGGTAAAAGATTTTTTGGAAGCCAACGATTTTCAAGTCGCGCTGGAAGAAAATGGCAGCCGGGTTATCCGCCAGGCACAAAATTTAAACCCGGCCTTGATTGTGTTGGATTTAATGTTGCCCGGTAAAGATGGTTTGACGCTGTGCAAAGAATTGCGCCCCAATTTTAAAGGGCCGATTTTAATGCTCACCGCGCGCGATTCGGATTTGGATCAGGTGCTGGGCTTGGAATACGGCGCAGATGATTACGTTATTAAACCGGCTGAGCCGCGCGTACTGCTTGCCCGTATCCGCGCGCTGATGCGCCGTTACTATCAAAACGATCCGCGTGAACAAGAAGCGCTGGTGTTTGGTGAGTTGTGCATCCAACCCGGCGCGCGCAAAGTATTGCTGGCCAATGAAGAAGTGATTTTATCCAGCCACGAATACGATTTGTTGTTGGCACTTGCAGCGCAAGCCGGGCAAATCCTCAGCCGCGAATTTTTGTTCAACCATATTTACAACCGCGAGTACGATGGTCTTGACCGTACCATCGATGTCCGTATTTCACAATTGCGCAAAAAATTAAACGATAATCCTGAAAATCCCACGCGCATTAAAACGATTTGGGGCAAGGGTTATTTGTTTATCGCCGATGCCTGGTAATTTTTTCTAGCCATGAACAAACCAGAATGCGGTTCAAGACACGCCGTAAACCCGTCCTTGGGGGCTTGTTATCGACATCCTGTCTCTGACAGTCATGAACCGCATTCTGGTTTATTCCTCCGGGCTTGTAGCGGTTTTTCATAATATGAACCGGGCATTTATCACGCTCTATTTTTTTATCGTAGCCTCGGTGTTATTGATCGGTTGGGGCTTGAACCAATTTTGGGAGAGCATTGCGCCCGAGCAGGAGCCCAGCGCGGAAATTTATGCGCTCTTCCAATTAATTGAACATGAATTAATAGAAGAGGCTTTACCGCAGCAACAATTACAACAACAGCCGCAACAAGAAAACTTTTTGTCAGCTAAAGCACAACAGCTCAGTGCGCAATTGCACATTGGGCTGGAAATATTAGCACTGGATGATTTGGCACAATCCGCTGCCATGCAAGAATTGCAAGCGGGAAAAATAATTGCTGCCACCAGCGACCAACAGATTATCTGGTACAAACGCCTCGCACAAACCGATCAGGTCATTATGCTCAGCACAGCGCAAACCAATGATCAGGAATCGCCTTTATATAATTTTTTATTGATCGGCTTTTATCTCGCCATCGCCTTGGTGATTTATTTATGGGTGTGGCCGCTTTCACGCGATAGCAAAAAGCTGGAAGTACAAACCCGTGCACTCGGCAAAGATGGTGTGCCGGACACCCTGAAAATTTCTCCCACTTCAACACTCTATCCACTCGCGCAAGCGTTCAACCATATGGCGCAGCGGCTGCGTGAATTAATTGCATCGCACCGCGAAATGACCAATGCGGTCTCTCACGAATTGCGCACGCCCTTGGCGCGCATGAAGTTTGCGCTGGCGATGGTCAATGAAGAACAACTCAGCGATAAAGACCGCCGCCAGTTGCGCAGTATTGAACAGGATATTGCCGAGATGGAAGCATTGATTAGTGCGTTGCTCAACTACGCGGGCTTTGAACAGAAATCCCAACAGTTGCAACAAACACGCGGCCATATGCGTGATTTGCTCGATGAACTCCAGCAGCGTTTTATCCGGCAATCATCCGGCCAACATTTACAATTGGAAGTGTGCGATCTCACTAATAACGCCGAATTTATCTGTGAATGGAAACTCATGGAAACGGTGCTGCAAAATTTTATCAACAACGCCGCACGCTACGCTAAATCGCGCATCCGTATCGAGCTGATGCAGACTGCAAGTGAATATATTATTGCGGTAGAAGATGACGGCTCCGGCATTCCGGCCGACAAACGCGAGCGCGTGTTTGATTCGTTTGTTCGCCTTTATCACGAACATGACGGCAGCGAAGAAGCCGCTAATCCTACAGGTTCCGCAACCGGCGGTTTTGGCTTGGGTCTCGCCATCGTCAAACGCATCATGCAATGGCACAACGGCCGCGCCGAATTTGTCGAACCGGAAATCTTGGGCGGCGCAAGGGCGCAGGTGCGTTGGCCGAAGTCTCCTTCTATGTAATTCCAACATTAGATCCTGGAATTACATAACAACAGTTTTTCAAAATCTATTAGTATGGAACAACAGAACCAATGCCATTCGTTTTGGCAATTTGGCTGCGAATTGAATTTAATAAATTAACAACACGGAGTCACCATGAAAAACTGCCCGCACTGCAACCAGCGCCCCATTTCGTTTGGCGCTTGGTGCAATGGTATTAATTCGCTGAGCTGCAATTGCGCATACTGTGGCGCAAAATTAAAAGCCAATGCTGTTACCTGGATTTGTATTGCGTTGACTGTGATCGCTATGGTTGCGGTTGTTGTAGCAGGCATAGTGATTTTTGGATTAAGTATTCGCACGGATCAATTGAAACTAATTCTGTTGGTGTCATTACCGGTTATCGCTGGTTGTTTTATCGGATATCACTTTGGCGGCTACAGCGCGACCGCTGCGCTGTTAACAAGAGCAGAGTTTGCGCGTTTATATGTTCAGTCATTACTTGCACGCTATCCGCAAGCAAAAATTCAAGTGAACGATGAGTTAGGCCTTGCCATTAATCTGGATGGATTTGAGGTCAATACGCATTTAGGTAATGCTTACAGCGCCTATAGTTCCGGCACGCGTTTGCTGGATGTTGTCGTGAATGAACAGCTCAATAGCTTTGAGGCAATTGTGCAGCCCGAAAAAAATAAAACCAAAGAACATATTTTTCCGGTGGTGCGCTCGGCTGAATTTATGGCAGCGAGTAAACAACAATTAATAGATGCCGGTTTTGCCCAGGGCGATTTGCCGTTTTGTTATGAACCTATCAACGATGATTTGTTTTTGCTGTACGTATTGGATAGCGAAACCGGCATGCAGTACTTAAATCACGATGGACTGAAAGAATTCGGTATCCAACGCGAGCAATTGGCGCAGATGGGATCTGAATATCTCAAAATGCATTTTGCGCATCACAATGCACACCTGCAGTCGATTGATACCCAACAGGGAAAATTATATCGCTTCCGTGTCGATGGAAATTACGATGCATCGGTGTTGGTTTTTCCAGAAAAAATTGCCGAGATTACCAACAGCATTGGTGACACACCGGTCTTTTTTATCCCCGCGCGTGACATGGTATTGATTGCCGGTAAACAGGATTCTGCTGCATTGGAAATAGCTGCGCATTTGGCGCAGAGTGGTTACAACGAGCTGGCGTATTCAATTAGTCCACATGGGTATGTGTTTGAAGACGGTGTATGCAAGCGTTATTGCTGATCGTAATTTCACGCGCTAAATACTTTGGTGGAGATGCCTTCACTTGCGCGTTCCAATTCGCGGGGGCGTTGTAACAAGCCTCGCAGGCGAGCTTTACCGGCTTGCTTGCTGCGGATTGTCGTTTTATTCCATTTTTGTTTAATAATTAATCGCATTCAGGGCTGGCGCTTTGCAAAACCTTGGGTATAGAATGCGATCACCTTCACAGAAAGGTAATAAGAGACGTCAAAAACCTGCTTTATCGTCATGCATCAATAAGTTTAATCACGCATGTTAGTCAGGTTGGCGGACTCAACAATAAGAGGCACAGCCTCACATTCCCCGGCAGTTGGTATTCCTCAGTAAGTATCAGTTTTAGTAAGTAATTGATAAGCGATTCAAGGCTTAGTAAGTCCCGTCAGGGGGTTATTCGGTATTGTTTTCGCTCGTGTTTTTTACAGCCTTGAGCTGTGGCCGTCAGTTGCGCATGACGCAGCGATGGACCTGATAATAAAACCTGACTTGGCAGTGATTTTCAGTAAACGGTTGATACCAGAGGCTATCGTCAGCCCCGCTGGTGGTAGTTATTGGCCCGAATTTGGCGTACGCCAGATCAAAAATAACAACAACTGTGAGTGCATCATGAAAATCCATCTGCTAGCCGCTGTTTTACTTTCTGCACTGCTGGGCGCCTGTGGAGGCGATTCCAAAAACGGAACCTCACCTGCCAGCTCAGCACCGGTGGGTACGCAAAAATCCAGTGCGCCGGTGCAAACCAGCTCTATCCAAACCGCCAGTAGCCAGGCGGCAACACCCGATCCGGTTCCCTCAGTCGGGGTGTTGGTCGATGCCTTTGTGGCAGGTATTGGCTACCGCACTGAATCGCGCACCGGGGTGACCAATGAGCGCGGCGAGTTTGATTACTTGCCCGGTGAGACGGTGACATTTTTTATTGGCGATCTGGTGTTCCCCAGTGCTCCGGCCAAAGGCATAGTGACCCCGCTGGATATGGCGCAGACACTGAATCCGGCAGCGCCCGTGGTGCTGAATATTGCGCGCCTGTTGCAATCGCTGGATACCGATGGCAATCCCAATAACGGTATTACTATCAGCCCGATTGCCAGCCAGTCAGCGGCACCGGTGGATTTCAATTTAAGCATCGCCCAGTTTGCTGCCCTGCCTGCGGTGACCAATTTGGTCGCCAATTCCGGCTCGGTGAATACCACGGTGGTATCGGTGCAGCAGGCACTTGCGCACCTGCGCGATACTCTGGAGTTTAATGGTGTTCCGGTCGATGAAAGTTCCAGTTCCAGCCTGAGCTCAGCGCCCCAGGTGCCAGCCAGCTCGGCGGTCGCGGAGTCCTCGGCGCAATCCAGTGAGCTTGTTGTACCTGTGCCGTCCAGTTCTTCCCTTGCCAGTGTTGTTCCTTCCAGTGTTGCGGCTTCCAGCATAGCGCCAGTGCCCAGTTCAGTGCCTGCTTCCAGCGTTGCGCCGTCGAGCACACCGGCTGTGCCTGCAAGCGCTTCATCAACCAGTTCGACTGCTTTATCGAGCAGTTCCAGCTCATCTGCGATTGGCGCTGCGCCGGATTTCAACACCGTTTACGGTTTTGCCTCACTCAATGGCGGCACCACCGGTGGTAGCGGCGCAGGTATGGTGGAGGTGGCGGTGTGTAACGGGGCGGATTTAACGGCGGCACTGACTAACCCTGCTTATGCTGATAAACCCCTGACCATCTATGTGGACGGGGTAATTACCTGGCACAACTCGGGCAATAAAGACATCAAACTCAACCGCCCCAATGTGTCGATTATCGGCCGTGGCGATAACGCCGAATTCTGGGGCACTGGTATCCATATCACCGCCAGCAACGTGATTGTGCGCAACTTGAAAATGTACAAGGTGCCGCAAACCCGCGGTCAGGGCGACATCATCACCATTGATGGCCGCAATGGCCCTGTGCGCAATGTGTGGATTGACCACAACGAGCTGTTCAATGATTTGAATGTTGCCGTACCCGACAGCATCACCGACCCGGTGTTGCGCGATGAGTACAAAAAAGACTATTACGATGAGCTGGTCAGCGGCCGCAGCGATGTGGCGGATATCACCATCTCTTACAACTACCTGCACGACAGCTGGAAAACCTCGCTCTGGGGTTCATCCGACGAGGACAATTTTGACCGCCGTATCACCTGGCACCACAACTATTGGTACCACGTGAACTCGCGCCTGCCGCTGTTCCGCTTCGGCAAGGGCCATATCTACAACAACTACTACCACAACGTGGACACCTCGGCGATCAACTCGCGTATGGGGGCGATTATCCGCGTTGAGCGCAACGTGTTTGAAAACACCAAAAACCCGGTGATGTCGCAAGACAGTATTGCGATCGGCTACTGGGAATTGATCGAAAACCAATTGCGCCAGCCGATTATCTGGGTCGATAAAGAGGGCGAGACCAATATCATCGCCGACGAACTGCTGGCCGATAACAGCTCCACCGGGACTCTGACGTTGCCCGAAGGTTACCTCTACGCGCCCAGCCTGATTCCGGTGGAAGATGTGCCTGCCCATGTGCAGCAATACGCGGGCGTGGGCAAGATCACCACGGCACCGGCTGAACTGGCCTGTACCCGCCCCGAGTGGGATATAGAACCGCCGCCACCACCAACCGATGAACCGCAAACGGCCGATCCTTCATCAGTCAGTTGGAATCTGTATGACGGCAGTAACAGCCCCTTTGATGCCAATGCCATCACCCTTGCCGACAGCAGCCAGGTACCTTTTGTGATTCAGGGCAGCGCGAGTGATTTCACCGCCACCGGCACCGGTGCGGTGTTGTTTGATTCCACCTCGCTCGGCACCAAAAACAACCGCGCCCGTATCAGTAATGTGGGCCGCAACGATGGCGTCTACCCCAAATATTTCACCCTGATTGCCGGTATCAAAGGCTTTAATCCACCCGCCAATGCGCGCGTGTTGGAGCTGGAAACCACCTTTGGTGGTACCGCAGACACCACCGCCAGCCGTTTGAAAGTGGTGTTGCGCGCCGATGGTGCCAGTAACTACGGCGTACAGTTTGAGGGTTCACCGGCACCGAATACTGCCTATGGTCTGGCGATGGACCAGTACCGCGTGTACCACTTCACTGTCGCGCTCTCCAGCCCGACCACCGGCTGGGCGCGCGCGTATTTGGATGGCTCCAGCACACCGGTGCTGAATCAGGAAGAGGTGCAGTTTGCCACCACCACAGCGACCAACAACTACCTGCAAATTGGCGATGGCGGCAGCAACAGCTACAAAGCCCTGATCGATTGGGTGGTCTGGACCGACAGCGGTGCTTACACTCCTGCGCAGTTGCAAGGCTTGTTGCCCGCCAATATCGGCTGTGTGAAAGGTTATGGCGCATCGGAAAACCTGGGCAATTGCGACTTCACCGGCATCGGCGTGAGCAGCAGCTCGTCCGATGCCAGCTCGGCAGCCAGTTCATCGGCGGGCAATTCATCGGTGGGAAGTGCAACATCCAATGCCGGTTCAGCGGGCAGCGCTTCATCGACCGATGTTGTGGTTGGCAGCTCAGCGGCCAGCACCAGCTCTGCCGCTACTTCTTCCAGCGCGGCAAGCAGCTCGGTCGCACCGGCGTTTGCCTGCGCATCCGAACCGGGTTTGTATTTCTGCGATGACTTTGCCAGCGGTTCCGGCAATTGGGATTTGCTGAACGACCCGGCATCTGCCGTGACCACGGTGCCTACCGGTGTGTTTGATGTGCTGAATGATGTGGGCGATAACAATGTGCTGCGCTATACCGCAGCCAGCCGCGGCGGTGTGCTTGCGCTGGTGAAACCGGCGGCGTTTACCGGTGTGAGCAGTGGCGACTATTACGTGGAGGCGCGTATCCGCCCGCGCAACAACGGTTCTACCGGCAACAAGCAGCTGTACATCATCGCCCGCGCGCAAGATGCCAGTAACTGGTACGGCGCTGGGTTTAACGTACAAAACGCCAATACCAGTACCCGCGTAGCCATCGGCAAAATGGTTGCCGGTGCATTCACCGACAATATCTTCGCCCGCTACAACACCCCGATTGACCAAGGCACGACTGGTGGTACCGACGGCACCTGGTACAAGGTTCGTCTGGAAATGAAAGGTTCAGACATCAAGGTGTATTACAACGACCTGTTGGTGATCAGCGGTACAGACGCGAGTTTTGCCAACGCCGGTATGATCGGTTTTTACACCACCAACAAATCCTTTGAGATCGACGATATCAAAGTCGGCAACGCCGATGACAAACCGCCGGTGCCATCGCAGCTGACCATTTCGCCTACCGCCAACTACAGCGCTGAAGTGGGCGATGCCGCGCGCGTGATCACCGTGACTGCCAAAAACCAGCAGAGCGCGGACGACACCTTTACCGTGGAATCCAGCAATCCGGCGGTGGTGAGCGTGAGTACCAACGGTTACGAGGTGAGTCTGAATCCGGTGGGTGAGGGCAGTGCCACTATCACTTTCACCAGCGGTTCCGACCCAACCCTGAGCCGCAGCCTGACGGCCACCATCGCACCGCAATTTGTGATGCCAACCGCCACCTACAACCTGACTGGCTTGGTGTCGCCCGTGGTAAATGAAACCAATGTCTACGCCGATACCAGCCTGAGCCTGACCTTTGATTCGCCACCCACCTTGGGTACGGCAGGTGCGATCCGCATCTTCAGAAGCAGCGATGATTCGGTGGTGGATACCATCAAGCTGGTCGATCACAAAGACAGCATTGGCTATGGCAGTTTCCGCACCCTGAATACCCGCCCGATCAGCATCTCGGGCAATACCGTGACCATCGCCCTGCAGAGCAAAAAGTTGGAGTACAACACCAGTTACTACGTGGCGGTGAGCGCTTCAGCCTTTACCGGCGCGACCTTGGCGAGTTTGCCGTTTGAGGGGATTGGCAAAAATGCTGGCTGGAGTTTTACCACCAAACCAGCTCCAGCCAGCAACCTGACCGCGTTGACGGTGGACGATACCGGCACTACGGCAGATTTCCGCACGGTGCAAGGCGCGCTCAATTATGTAATGCAGAACCTGAGCAAATCCGAGCCAGCGACGATTACCGTCAACAACGGCACCTACAACGAGCTGTTGTATCTGCGCAACAAAGACAACCTGACCATTGTGGGCGAGAGCCGCGAAGGCACGCTGATCCAGTACCAGAACTCGGAAGCGTTGAATACCGGTTCGTCTGGTCGCCCGGTATTTTTGGTGGAGTTGGCGGATATGCTGACGCTGGAAAACCTGACCTTGAAAAACACCACCATCAAGACCGCCAGCAACGGTCAGGCGGAGACGATTTACTTCAACTCCACGGGTCGCCTGGTGGCCAAAAATGCCAACTTCATCAGCGAGCAGGACACCTTGCAGCTCAAAGGCTACAGCTGGTTCTACCGCAGTCTGGTCGCCGGTAACGTGGATTTCATCTGGGGCAACAACAACGTGTCGCTATTCGAGGAAAGTGAAATTCGCTCGCTCGGCGACAGCAGCAACGCCAGCAATGGTGGCTATGTGGTACAGGCGCGCACCCTGACAGCGGCGGATAAAGGCTTTGTGTTCCTCAACTCCAACCTGACCCAGGGCATCGGCCAGACCGGTAACTCAATTCCTGCTGGTGCGACCTATCTGGCACGCACCGGTGGCGCAGGGGTGTTGGATAACGTGGTGTTTATCAACAGCCGCATGGACACCCACATCAACGCTGCGGGTTGGTACGGCACCAGCAACGTGACCGCGACCGCCAATACTGGCTGGCGCGAATTCGCGACTATGGACAGCAATGGCAACAGCATCAGCCTGGCAAGCCGTGTCGGCGGATACGAGTTGTCACTGGGCGAGGTGCAAAACAGCTACTGCAACCGCGCGCAGATTTTTGCGGCCTATAACTCCAGCGCCGGTTGGAACCCATTGCCGGAGGATACAACCGACTGTATCAATTTTGGCCATTCGAGCAGCTCGTCCAGCAGTTCTTCCAGCGCGGCATCAAGCGATGCATCCAGCAGCAGTTCAGCGGCAGCGAGCGAAAGCTCCGCCGCATCCAGTGATGAGTCAAGTAGCAGCTCGACTGCTTCAAGCGACGCTTCCAGTTCGTCATCGTCCAGTAGTTCAGCGAATGTGGGTACTGATGCAAACGCTACCTGGGCGAGCTTTGACTCGGCGGACTACATGAGCATTTTGAGTTTGGCTGCAGGAACAGCTAATAACCCTATTATACAATCTGCTACTCCTTACACTATTAATGGTCTGCGGTTCTTCCACAATGCGACAGGCACTTTGCGCCATCGCGGTGGCGCGAATCTGGAATGGAATTTTAATGGGACAGGCTTTGCTTCTGGTGATCCTGTAGCCGTAGTTGGAGCATCAGCAGATGCTATGCGAGCTTACATCGGTGTGCCTGTTGATGCCGGACGGGATGTAACACTGACAGTTGTACACCGCAATTCAACAACGGCAGGAAACCCACTCGGGTCAATTGTGTTTGTCGGTAGCGATGGAAATGTTCTTGCTAAATATGATGCCAAAGTAGGCACTGCTACCACTACCGTGTTTAACCTTCCGGCAGGACATACGCAAACAGAAGTGAAGATCCTTTTCTCGCGCGAGGGTGGTAATGCAGGCGGTATGCACCTGACCTCAATTACCAAGACCTATAACTGAGTAACGCCAGAACAAACGACCGGCACTGCCGGTCGTTTAATTGTTAGATTTTTAAAACCTGTTAGTGCAATTCCATAACAATAAAATTTCCAATCGACAATGCAATTCAGTTCATACCCCGATTGCCCTTACTTAAACGGCAAATAAACTTAATAAAATGGGGAATAACATGAGAACTTATTACTTTAATAAAAATAATCTTTTTAAAAAAATCAGCCTGACGTTTGCGCTTTTGTTGTGCCTGATCAATCCCGCTAAAGCCGCACTGATCAATACGGAATTTTCCGAATTAGTGGGCAATCAGGTCACTGTGGATATTACTCTCTCGCTGTCTGCGAGCGAGGTAATGAACGGATTATCGCTCTATTTTTCTGAATCGCTTTTTGCTGACCTGGCCATTATTACCAGCCCGGCAGAGTGGGACAGCATTGTTATCCAACCAGATGCGCTACTCGGCGCTGGCTTCTTCGACAGTTTTAATATTGACGGTTTAACGTCTGGTTTTGCGCGAATTTCTTTTACCTGGCTTGCAGCAGTTCCATTTGAATCGGCGTTACAGGTTTTGGATTACGAATTCTATAACGCGGATTATGAAATTATCGACTCAGGCGTTTCTAGCGCAGTAGTCTCATCTGTTTCTGAGCCTTCGTTATGGATGTTGATAGCAATTGGTTTGCTTGCAGTGGGCATGCGCAGACGCGCATGTAACACCCGTGCGGCTGTTCAATTTCGTCAATCGCATATTCACTAATAGGTGGCACTATGAAAAATCAATTTTTCTCACAGGCCACAAAACAACTTGCGGCCCTATGCGCGCTGGCATTTGCAGGCAACAGCCTGGCGCTGGATTTGAATGTGGTAGCGTTAAATAAATTAAGTGAAACCCGCATCGACCGCACTACATACGATTACGTGTTTTCCGTCACCGTTAAAAATGGTGAGCAGGCAATTACTAACGCCGCGCAAACTTTAACAGCGAGCGGTGCTGGCACCACGATTCTGGATGGCAATGTTGTTGTTGGCGATCTTGCCAGCGGTGAACAAATCACGCCGGCGGATACCATTAAAATTCGCCACAATCGCGCCACTGCATTTAATACCTCGGCATTGGTGTGGTCGGCGACTGGCACACCAGTTGTTGTTGCTGCTGCGAATCGTGAATTATTTAGCGAAACCTTTGATGTCGATAAAGCGACTTTATTCAGTGCGGCGTATAAATCTATTTCCAGCGATGCTTCCGCGCCCTTATTTTTTGTCACTGGCGGCAATAGCGGAATTACCATCGCCAACAATCAATTAACCCTGGCGGCGGCGCGTTTTACCATTGGTCATAAACCACCGCGTGCCAACACTACATCGGGCGATACTAGTGCCAATGGCGATTTTGATTTAAGCAAACCCTACCGCATTTCATTTCGTGTGGTTGCTGCCTCCGGTTCCGGTGCTGTGCAAGTGATGGTGGATAACAACACCACTAGCGCGGGCAATTCATTGCACGGCAGTGCGTCGCGTATTTTTAATGCGAGCGCAAATAGTTTAGTGGCGGGGCAAGTTATTGAATTGCAACCAACGCTAGGCACGGCGAATTCTTTTATTTCACTGCGCACCGAAAGTTCGGCCAGCGTTACTATCGATGACTTGGTCATTGAATATCTGGATGATGTTGTAGGTGGTTCGTCTTCATCAGTTGCATCGTCAGTCGCACCATCTTCTGTCGCTGCATCATCAGTTGCGCCTTCATCTGTCGCCGCTTCATCGACACCAGCATCCAGCAGTCAAGCAAGTGTTGTTATTTCCCCGAGCAGTTCCTCTGCTGCAGTTCAATCGTCCAGTAGTCTTGCTTCGTATAACGGCGCATTGCGCCCGGCAAAAATGGAAGGCTTTGCCGCATATGCCGGTGTGACCGGTGGCGCGGGCGGTGCACTGGTCACAGTGACAAGCGGCACTGAATTAAATGCTGCACTTTGCAGCCGCGCGACCATGAGTACACCGATTACGATTTTGGTAAACGGCACTATCAGCCACGCCAATACCACGGTGCAGGGTTGTAATACCCAGGCCGATGTCATCGAAATAAAACAGATGAGCAATGTGTCGATTATTGGTGTGGGCACCAATGCGTTGTTTGAAGAAATCGGCATTCATGTGCGCGATGCCTCCAATATCATTTTGCAAAACCTGCATATTCGCAATGTGAAAAAAAGTGGTTCACCGGTTTCTAACGGCGGTGATGCGATTGGTATGGAAACCAATGTGAACCGTGTGTGGATCGACCACAATTGGCTGGAAGCTTCCGGCGGTGAAAAAGACGGTTACGATTCGCTGCTGGATATGAAAGCCGGTGTTACCAACGTGACGGTTTCCTACAATTTATTTAACGATTCCAGCCGCGCCGGTTTGATCGGCTCCAGCGACAGCGACAATAAAAATACCAATATCACTTTCCATCACAACTGGTATAAAAATATTGAACAGCGCACGCCGCTGATTCGCCATGCACTGGTGCATATGTATAACAACTACTGGTCCAATGACCGTATGGATTATATGTTCCATGCAATTAACTCGCGCATGAATGCCCAGGCATTGGTGGAGAGCAATTATTTTTACAACGTGAATAATCCGCTAATTGCATCGGACGATTCCTCTGTGCCCGGTTGCTGGCAAACCAATAATGGCAACACAGTGCTGCCAGAAATTTATTACAGCCGCACAGTGGGCAATGGTGCACTGGTAATTCCGCAAGTGGTGGATGGCCAGTTGCAATCCACTTGCGCCGTCACTGTGCCTTACGTTGTAGAAATGGATGCAGCGAACGATGTCCCTGCGATTGTGATGGCGAATGTAGGCGTGGGTAAAATTTCTGGCGGCGGTGTTGTAGTTGCCAGTTCAGCGGCCAGTTCCAGTGTTGCATCTTCCGCAGCGCTCTCAAGTACGGGGCTCTCAAGTACGGCACCATCAAGTACAGCACCATCTAGTGTGGCTGCATCAAGCATTGCACCATCCAGCGTTGCAGCAAGCAGTGAAGCGGCGAGTTCAGAAGCAAGCAGCACATCAATAAGCAGCGATGCAAGTTCATCGGTTGCGCCGGTTGTAAGTGCATTGATTAATGAAGGCTTTGCGGTAGATAAAAACACGTTGTTTAGCGCGGCTTATCAATCCATTTCTACCGATGCTTCCGCGCCGCTGTATTTTATTACCGGTGGCGGCAGCGCAATCACCATCGCTAATAATCAACTCACCCTCGCGGGTGCGCGTTTTACTATCGGCAATCGTCCACCGCGCGCATCCACCACCGCGAGTGATACTAATGCGAATGGCGATTTTGATTTAACGCGCCCTTATCGCATTAGCTTCACGGTGATTGCTGCATCGGGTTCCGGAAAAATGCAGGTGTATGTGGATAACAACACCACCAGCCAAGGCAATTCTATTCACGGTGCTAATTCCAAAGTGTATGAGGTGGTGGCGAATAGTTTGACTGCAGGCCAGCAAGTGACCATCACTCCAGCAGTGGGCACGGGTAATTCATTTATTGCGCTGCGCACCGAAAGTTCAGCAAGTGTGACGATTGATAATTTAGTGCTGGAATATACCGATGGTGCAGGCGTTTCTTCTTCTGCGTCGTCATCCAGTGTTGCTGTTTCTTCAACACCATCGAGTGCAGTGGCATCGAGTGTTATTGCTTCCAGTGCTTCATCGATTGTCAGCACCTCAAGTGCAATTGCATCGAGTATCAGCAGCGCATCGTCCAGTGCGCCTTATATTCCTGACAATATAAACCTGAGCGCAGATTGTATTAGCATCGCCACTAACCCCAACGTAAATTGGCGCGATACTTCATTGCAAACCGATCAGGAAATTGTGGAGTGTTTGTCGCAGTCGCTCGGTAAAGCGGTGGGTTATGGTGAAAATGCCAAAGGTGGTTTTGATCCCAACGGCAACAGCAAACTGACTATCATCACCAAAAATTCAAGCGTGACTGTTGAGCAGCAATTAATAAATGCACTGACAGACAACGCGCACAACTGGATTGTGTTCGATAAAGTGGAATTTGCGCAGCCCAGTGAAATTGGTATGTACCGCCAGTATTGCAGCAACGCCACGGTGCAATCCCTGTTGGATGCGAGCGAAGCAGAATGTATTGATTACCATGCATGGTGTGCACGCAAAGGTTTCAATGATTTGGCAACCTGTCGCACCGAATTTTTCAACAAGGCGATGAACAAAAGCAGTATTCCAATCCGCATTCCGGCGATTGGTTCTAACAAAACCCTCGATGGTCGCGGCACTGAAGCCTATTTTATTTTCAGCGGTTTTGCGATTGGAAAAGATGCCGATGGTGTGCCCACCCAGACATCAGAAAATGTGATTCTCACCCATTTGAAATTCCAGGGCGCAGGCCACACCGAAGACCACTACGTTGATCCGGATATGATTCGCTCCACCGGCGCATCGCAGGATATTTGGATTCACAAAAATACGTTTGATACCACCGGCGATTCAGCATTCGATGTAAAAATCGGTGCAAATCACATCACCATGTCGTTCAACCGTTTGGTGAATGTGAAGCGCGCGGTGCTGCATGGTTCAAGCGACAGCCGCACCATCAATGCCAACATCACCACCACTATGCACCACAACGCATTTGTGACAACTGACGATAGCTACATGCTGCTCGGCAATACCTTGCGCCGTGTGCCTTTATTGCGCCGCGGTAAAACGCATATGTTCAATAATGTATTTGTGAATTATCGCAAAGAGATTTTGAGCTTGCGCGTGGGTGCCAGCGCCTTTCTGGAAGACAACGCTTTTGTAGTGAATTCCAGCTTGCAAGAAAAGAGTTCGGTGGAGGCATCACTGAGTGAAATTGCTAACAACTATTTCAAAGACATCAGCGGCGGTTTCTTCCGCAACGACCGCAACTTCCTCTGGTTTGGCAGCGGCAGTTGTGTGGTGAATGAAGCCACCAAAACCGCACTCACCGCCAGCAACGGCACAGTGGCGGATTTGTCGCAAAACTATAACGCGGCTTCACTCAATGCCATCAACGGCTGGCGCTTTGCCGCCGGTCAGGATCTGGTGGACTACGTGACCCTCACCGCCGGTAAACACGGTGATGCCCCGTTTAACTCGCCGCTGTCGCCAGACAGAACTTACATGGAGGCGCTAACGCCGGTGAGTTGCCAGTAACTCTGGTCTCTGTGAAACCCCCGGTCATACCAGTGATCGGGGGTTTTTGTTTCAGGATCAATCCGCCCGGGTAATTAACCTGATAGTTGACTCCGGTTAAGCAGGCGTAATGAAACGTGAAAAATTGGTCATTAACTGGCATCGCCCCGCCAAAATAGGTATAACAGACGCATGTTGACCTATTGTCTTGCCAACACATCGGGTAGTGATTACCTGAATCCTGATACCTTTTGGCTGCGCAGCCGTTCGCCGCTGTGCCAGCGCCATCCTTTTTTTACTGATCCTCCTGCATCGATTTAATTCCTGTCTGCGTTTATACCTATAGTCAGTGTTACTGCTGGCTGTTGCCTTGTGTCTGGCTCTGGTTAAGGAGCCGTTCGCGCACTACGAGGATGTTCGATGGAATTATTACTGATCATTTTACTGCCGCTGTTGGGCGCGTGTTTGCCGCCCCTGTGCGAGCGTTTTGGGCGCAATTTCTGTGCGGTATCGGCGCTGCTGGGGCCGCTGCTCGCCTTGGGGTTGCTGTTGGCTTATGTGCCAGCGCTGTTTGGCGGACAGCAATTTTTTGTGCAACTCAGCTGGATTCCGCAGTTGGGTTTGAGCCTCAGCTTGCGGTTGGATGGTCTGGGGCTGATGTTTGCGCTGCTGATTTTGGGCATTGGCCTGCTGGTGATTGTGTACGCCCGCTACTATCTGGCCGATAAGGATTCCCTCGGCCGCCTGTACGCTTTATTGCAGCTGTTTATGATGGCGATGCTGGGGATTGTGCTGTCCGATAACCTGCTGCTGTTGATTATCTTTTGGGAGTTGACCAGCCTCAGTTCGTTCCTGCTGATTGGCTATTGGTCGCACCGCAGCGATGCGCGCAAAGGGGCGCGTATGGCGCTGGCGATCACCGGGGCAGGGGGCTTGGCTTTACTGGCGGGTGCACTGGTACTTGGCGAAATTACTGGCTCCTACAGTCTGCAAGTGATCACTAACTCGGCGGAGCAGATCCAGGCTCATGCGCTTTATCCGGTCGCCTTGATCCTGATTTTGATTGGCGCGTTTACCAAATCGGCACAGTTTCCATTCCATTTCTGGCTGCCCCACGCCATGGCCGCGCCCACGCCGGTGTCGGCCTATTTGCACTCGGCGACTATGGTGAAGGCGGGGGTGTTTTTGCTGGCGCGTTTGTATCCGGCGCTGTCCGGATCGGACTTGTGGTTTTATCTGGTGACCTTCATTGGTCTGGCGACGCTGGTGTTCGGTGCCTATACCGCGCTGTTTAAACACGATCTCAAAGGCTTGCTGGCCTATTCCACCATCAGCCATTTGGGGCTGATCACCATGCTGTTCGGCTTCAGTTCTGAGCTGGCGACCATGGCCGCTCTGTTTCACATCATCAACCACGCGACCTTCAAGGCCTCGCTGTTTATGGCGGCGGGGATCATCGACCACGAAACCGGCACGCGCGATATGCGCAAAATCAACGGTATGTGGCAGTTCATGCCGATCACAGCAACGGTCGCCATGGTGTCCGCCTCGGCCATGGCCGGGGTGCCGCTGCTCAATGGTTTTTTGAGCAAAGAGATGTTCTTTGCCGAGACTCTGCAAGTGGAGTTGCTCGGCGGTTTTAGCTGGATCATCCCGCTGTTTGCGACCTTGGCCGGGATTTTTGCGGTGGCTTATTCCTACCGGTTTATCCACGATGTGTTTTTTAACGGTCACCCCATCGACCTGCCGATTTACCCGCCGCACGAGCCGCCGCGCTACATGATTTTGCCCATGGCGTTGCTCTGCGCCCTGTGTTTGCTGGTGGGCGTTTTGCCCAATGTCACCGTCGCGCCCTTTTTGGATGCGGCTAGCCTGGCGGTGTTGGGCGATTCGCTACCCGAGCATCACATCGCCCTGTGGCATGGATTAAACCTGCCGCTCCTGATGAGTCTTGTCGCGCTCTTGGGCGGCCTGTTGCTCTACAGCCAGCGCGGCGGCCTGTTTGCGTTTTACGAGCGCAAGTACCGGCTGGATGAAAAAGTCGAATTTGAAAAACGCATTCAGGCCATAGTGCGCTTTGCCCAACGGGTGACCGATGCCGCCGAAAACGGCTCGCTGCAGCGCTCGGTTGCGCTTTTGTTTGGCACTTTATTGGTAATGGGAGCGGTGGAGCTTTGGCCGCTGCTGTCCGGATCTGGTCAGGTGATGGGCGAGGTGGCACTCACACCCATCGACGGCGTCAGTCTGCTGCTGGCCGTGGTGATGATGATTGCCGCGCTGGTGACGGTGTTTATCCACCACAACCGTTTTGCAGCGCTGTTGGTGTTGGGCGTGGTGGGGCTGATGGTATCGCTCGCGTTTGTGCGTTTTTCCGCACCGGATCTGGCGCTCACCCAAATCTCGGTGGAAGTTGTCACCATCATTTTGTTGATGCTCGCGCTCTATTTCCTGCCGCAACTCACGCCGTTTGAATCCAGCGCGGGTAAGGTGGTGCGCGATATCGCCATTGCCGGTGGTGCGGGTGCGGGTGTTGGTCTGCTGACGCTGGCGATACTGACGCGCCCTTACGATACCGCCTTGGCCGAGTTCTTCCTCGCCAACAGTGTTAGCGGCGGCGGTGGCACCAATGTGGTCAATGTGATTCTGGTTGACTTCCGCGGCTTTGATACGCTCGGTGAAATCAGCGTATTGGCGATTGCCGGATTGGGCGTTTACCTGATGCTCGATGGCTTGCGCCTGCCGCTGCCCACTACCGATCTGGACGGGCGCGGCTGGGCGCGCGACCCCTATCCACCCATCCTCACGGTGCTCTCGCGGATTTTGCTGCCGCTCGCGCTCATGGTCTCGGTGTACATTTTCCTGCGCGGCCACAACCAGCCGGGCGGCGGGTTTATCGCCGGTTTGATCACCAGCGTCGCGCTGATTTTGCAGTATGTGTGCAGCGGCTCGGATTGGGTACGGCAGCGGCTGCCGGTGGATTACGGCCGGGTGAGTGTGGCGGGGGTGTTGATCGCCACCCTGACCGGCCTTGCCAGTTGGGCGTTTGGCTACCCCTTCCTGACGACGACTTTCAGCCATATCCACTGGCCCATCGTAGGTGAGTTCGAGCTCGCCTCCGCGATGATTTTTGATACCGGCGTGTTCCTCACGGTTGTCGGTGCCACCTTGTTGATGCTGGCGCAATTAGGGCGTTTGGCGCAGACCACCCACGGCGCTATGGCGTTGCACCCTAATCCTGATTCACCTGCACGGGAGGAGTTGAACTGATGGAAGCCTTGATTGCATTGGTGATTGCCGTATTGGTCGGCTGTGGTGTTTACCTGCTGCTGCGCGCGCGGACGTTTCCGGTCATCCTCGGGCTGACCTTGCTCTCTTACGCGGTCAACCTGTTTATTTTTGTGATGGGGCGACTGGCTAACAACGCCTCCAGCGTTATCGGTCAGGGTGATCGCTACGTCGATCCGCTCCCGCAGGCATTGGTACTGACCGCGATTGTGATTGGTTTTGCCATGACCGCCTTCCTGTTGGTACTCGCCCTGCGCGCGCGCGCGGAATTGGGTAACGACCATGTGGACGGCAGCGCCGCCATTGGCGAGAAACCGGTCAAACCGGTGCGCCCGCTAGAGGAGGACGAAGTGTGAGCCATTGGATTATTGCCCCCATCCTCCTGCCACTGCTGGCTGCAGTGGTGATGATTCTGCTCTCCGGCCGGCGCGCGCTTATCCGCGTGCTGAGTTTCCTGTCGGTTTCGGCGCTGCTGGCGATCAGTATTGTCTTGTTGCTGCACGCCAGCGATGGCCAGATCCGCCTCTATGCATTGGGCAACTGGCAGCCGCCGTTCGGGATTGTGCTGGTGCTGGATCGCCTGAGCGCCTTGATGTTGCTGGTCACCGCAGTGCTGGCATTTTTCAGTATCGCCTATGCAGTGCGCGGCAACGATGCACCCGGCGACAAACTCCACGCCATGGTGCAGTTCCTGCTGGTGGGGGTGAACGGCGCGTTCCTGACCGGCGACCTGTTCAACCTGTTTGTATTTTTTGAGGTGTTGCTGATCGCCTCTTACGGCTTGTTGCTTCACGGTCGCGGTGCCGAGCGCGCCCGTTCGGGGTTGCATTATGTGGTGCTCAATCTGTGTGGATCGGCGCTATTTTTGATCGCCGTATCGGCGCTTTACGGCCTGACCGGCTCGCTCAATATGGCGGATATGGCCGACAAAGTGCGCGCCATCAGCCCTGAGGATGCGCCCTTAGCCGCCACTGCCGGTGTGCTGCTACTGGTGGTGTTTGGTTTGAAGGCGGCCATAGCGCCGCTCTACTTCTGGCTGCCGCGCGCCTATGCCGCCGCCAGTGCCCCGGTGGCGGCGATGTTTGCGATTATGACCAAGGTAGGTGTTTACACCATTGTGCGTGTATATACGCAAATTTTCGGCAATGATGCAGGTAACGTCGCCAATCTGGCGCTGCCATGGCTGTGGCCGCTGGCGCTCATCACCTTGGTATTGGGTCTACTGGGTGCCTTGGCCGCGCGCGAGCTGCGGGTGCAAATCGCCTATCTCGTCATCGTCTCAGTCGGCACGCTGCTGGCCGGTGTTGCACTCAATACAGCGGCATCGCTCAGCGCGACTTTTTACTATTTGATCCACTCTACCTTGGTCTGCGGCGTGTTGTTTTTGCTGGCCGACCTGATCCTGCGCCAGCGCGGCGATTTGCTCGACCGCATCACCAAAGGCCCGCGCCTGCGCCAGTCGGGTCTGTTGGGTGCGCTGTTTTTTATCGCGGCGATCAGTGTGATCGGGCTGCCGCCGCTGAGCGGGTTTATCGGCAAGTTGCTGCTGCTGAATGCCGCTGGCGTGAACATGAACACACTGGTGTTGTGGGTGATTGTACTGGCGGGCAGCCTTGCCACCCTGATGGCGCTCAGCCGCAGCGGCTCTACAATTTTCTGGCGCACCGATACCCATATCGAGCAGTCACCCGCTGCCGACAAAGGCGCACTGCTGGCGGTGATCGGCCTGTTGCTGTGCATCCTGCTGATTACTCTCTTTGCCGGGCAGGTGCTCACCTACACCGAGGCGCTCGCCGAACAATTGCTGGCACCGCAAGCCTATAGCGAGGCAATGCAGCAATTCCAGATTCACCAACCCGCTGCTGCTGAGGGGAGCCACTAATGAATCCGCAAATTACCAATCCACCCAAGGCGCGGAGCTGGTTTCCACATCCGGCGCTGAGTGCTTTTATGCTGCTGCTCTGGCTGCTACTGGCCAATAGCCTCAGCGCTGGCCAACTGCTGCTGGGCGCTGTGCTGGCCTGGCTAATCCCCTGGTGTAGCCAAGGCTTTTGGCCGGAGGCATTGCGCATCCGCAAGCCGCTATTGCTGGTGAAATTTTTGTTGGTGGTCTTGTGGGATATTGTCATTGCCAATGTGATTCTGGCGGCGCGTATCCTCGGCCCCATGAATAAGCTGCAACCGGCGTTTATGCGCGTCCCGCTCGATATCGAACACGAATTCACCATCACCCTGTTTGCCAGTACCATCTCGCTCACCCCCGGCACCGTCTCGGCGGACCTGAACATGGAGGAGAAGTATTTGCTGGTGCACAGCCTGCATGTGACCGATATCGATGCCGCCATCGCCGAGATGAAACAGCGCTACGAAGCCCCGCTCAAGGAGGTATTTGAATGCTCACCACAGCCATAAGTATCGCGATGTTGCTGCTCAGTATCGCCATAGCGCTCAACCTCGGGCGGCTCATCATCGGCCCTTCACTGCCCGACCGCATACTCGCGCTGGACACCATGTACATCAACGCCATCGCATTGCTGGTGTTGTTCGGCATCTACCAAGGCAGCATGTTGTACTTTGAAGCAGCGCTCCTGATCGCCGTCATGGGTTTTGTCGGCACAGTCGCGCTCAGCAAATACCTGCTGCGTGGCGACATTATTGAATAGCGAACATTGCATAGGAGTAAGCCATGTCTACTGGGCTTGAAGTTTTAATTAGCGTCTGTCTTCTGATCGGCGCAACCTTTGCCCTTATCGGCTCCATCGGCCTGATGCGCCTGCCGGATTTTTACCTGCGCCTGCACGGCCCCGCCAAAGCCACCACCTTGGGCGTGGGTGGGATCATCATCGGCTCGGTGATTTTTTTCTCCACCCAAGGCGATGGCCTGAGCCTGCACGAACTGCTCATCGCCCTGTTTTTATTTATAACCGCCCCCGTCAGCGGCCACATAGTTGCCAAAGCGGCGCTGCATTTGAAGTTGGATGCGGTGGAGCGGACGCGGGGGAAACCCTGGAAGTAGTTATTGGGTAGGTTGGGCAGCTATGCCCAACAATCCGCGTTGCAAGAGTTGCTCGTAAGGCATACAATTATTTGCGACAAATTGTCGCGTATTGCGATTAGTTATCTCAGTTTATTATCCAACAGGTGAAGCATGGCCATCAGTGTACGTTTGGATGAAACCTTCGTGGAGGAGGTGCAAATCCATGCCGAAGCGGCAAAACGCTCGGTGCCCAAACAAATCGAGCATTGGGCGGAAATTGGCAAAATCGTGGAAGACAACCCCGAGCTGACCTACGCCTTCATCAAGGAAGTTCTGCTGGCAACGGCAGAAATCAATGCAGGAAAAGCGACCAAATATGTCAGACGCAGCAAATCCTCAACTTGAGATTTACGAATCCCCCACATTTAAAAAAGCCTTCAAACGTTTGAGCGAAACTCATAAAGACTTGGTCGATGACGAGATAGGCAAAATCGAACAAAACCCGGAACTGGGCGAGCGTAAAAAAGGCGACCTTGCCCATCTGTGGGTACACAAATTCAAACTGGATGGCAGAGAAACCCTGCTCGGCTATTCCTGGCAAGCACAGCGTCTTACGCTATACCTGCTCAATCTTGGGCCGCACGAAAATTTCTATCAAGATTCCAAAAACCGCCGCGCTGCGGATTTGAAGTTGATGGAGTAGTAGATTGCCTTGCACTTGGTCAAAAGTACTTTCAACAGGATTCTTCAGTCATGAACACCCACGAAAAACTCAACTACGTTGAATTCGCTGCGCGCGATTTAGTGGCAACCAAAACTTTTTTCTCCGCTGTATTCGGTTGGGAGTTTGTCGATTACGGCCCTGAATATACGGCGTTTTCCAATCAGGGATTGGATGGCGGCTTTTTTAAAGCCGAGCTGTGTAGCAGCACTGCAAATGGTGCCGCGTTGTTAGTCTTCTACAGTGCAGATATTCAATCCACGCTGCAAAAAGTGATTGCTAACGGTGGAGTAATTGTAACGCCGCTATTCGATTTCCCCGGCGGTTGCCGGTTTCATTTTACTGAACCAAGCGGCAACGAATTTGCAGTCTGGTCAGAGCAAAAAACTACCAACTAAGCGATGCACCGTTTCACGTGGAAAATAAAATGAACACTCCTTTATATGGCTTTTCCGATACCTCCTTTAAAACTGCTGGCGGCGAAGCCGGTATTCGCCAATTGGTGGATGACTTTTATCGTTTTATGGATGAGTTGCCCGAGGCGGCGACTATTCGTGCGATGCACAAAACAGATTTAACCGAATCGCGCGATAAGCTCACGCGCTTTTTATGCGGCTGGATGGGAGGGCCATCGCTCTATGCGGAAAAATACGGCAGCATCAATATCCCGCGCGATCATTCCCATCTGCCAATAGGTACGGCTGAGCGCGATGCCTGGTTGTTATGTATGGAGCGCGCGATTGCGCTACAAAATTATCCGCAGGATTTTGCCAGCTATTTACTCGCCCAATTGCGCATTCCCGCCGAGCGTATTTTTACCGTGAGTAAAAAACCTTAAAAAAATGTTGGAAGTCATCGAAGAAAAAATGAATTAATAGCAACTCGATCAAGAGAAGGAACTAGAACATGCAAAAAAATAATTATTTAATCATCGCCGCAATGTGTAGCGCAGTGGCAGCCTTACTCCATTTGGGTTGTATAATTTTCGGCGGTGACTGGTATCGTTTTTTCGGCGCAGGTGAACAGATGGCACAAATGGCAGAAGCGGGGCATATTTATCCGACCATCGTTACCTCAGTTATCGTTGTGGTGCTTGCCCTTTGGTCACTCTATGCGTTGTCGGGTGCAGGTGTCATTATGAGGCTTCCATTATTGCGCGTGGGTTTGTGCGTTATTGCAGCCATCTATTTGTTACGCGGCATCGTATTTATACCCCTGGTGTCCATGTTCCC
Source organism: Cellvibrio sp. UBA7661 (assembly GCA_002483365.1). Lineage (GTDB taxonomy): Bacteria > Pseudomonadota > Gammaproteobacteria > Pseudomonadales > Cellvibrionaceae > Cellvibrio. Next base: position 559,551 of record DLHT01000006.1, on the reverse strand, counting down.
GGAAAACAGCACTACCTTTTGGCTGGTCAGTTCAGCAATTTGTTTGGTGTTTGGCTTGATGTACGCATTGGGGATTAAGCAATCCTGGGTGTATTTGGGCAACTTAAAACTGATGAAATAATTTGATCCACAATGAATGAGGAGATCTTCAAATGAAAAACCCGATCCGCACATTACTGTTAGTGACTTCTTTGCTTTCACCATTATCTGCATTCGCAGAGCCTGCAAAATTTGTATTGACCAGCACCGATATTGCCGCTGGCAAGCACATGAAAAAAGCGCAGGAATTTAACGGTTTTGGTTGCACCGGCGATGACCTTTCGCCACAACTGTCATGGTCGGGTGCACCTGCAGGTACAGTCGCTTATGCAATTACCGCTTACGATCCGGATGCGCCCACTGGCAGCGGCTGGTGGCATTGGCAACTGGTAAATATTCCAGCGGATGTGACTAGCCTTGCAACCGGTGCAGGTAAATCAGATCAATCTGCAGCACCAAAAGGCAGCCAACATATTGAAAATGATTATGGCGTAACGGGCTTCGGCGGTGCATGTCCTCCGCAAGGCCACGGTGACCACCGCTATCAATTTACTGTGTATGCACTTTCTAAAAAATTGGAATTACCTGCAAATACATCAGGCGCACTCACCGGTTATATGATCAATGCCAACTCGCTGGGTTCTGCATCGATTGAGGCGTTGTACAAACGCGATTAAGCGCAGACATTTGCAGAAATAAAGTAAAGCGAGCAGCACTATTTGTTGAATACAAATAGTGCTGCTCTTTTTTATTAACCTGGAAGATTATTTAACTTGTATAAAAAAGATATCTTTATCAGTCTGGTCTGCTTTCTTTGATTATTACCGCACTTATTTTTCAAATTACGTTAAAGACTCATCGTCATATTTCTTAATAAAAGGCTTGGCTATGTCTTATCAACTGTTGCAACAACACTTTTTAAAAATTTCCCATTTGCAGCATGCACAGGCGATCTGTTCATGGGATCAGGCGGCGATGATGCCGGAAGGTGGAAATGCTGCGCGCAGTGCGGCCATGGCAGAGTTATCAGTATTGATTCATCAGCAAACTACCGCATCACATTTGGGTGAATGGTTAAGTGCTGCTGCACAAGAGCCTTTATCTGCTAATGAGCAGGCGAGTCTTGCGGCGATGAAACGCCGTTGGAAACAGGCAACGCAATTGCCGCAGGATTTAGTACAGGCACAATCGTTGGCAAATTCTGCCTGTGAACATGCATGGCGCGAGCAGCGCAATAATAATGATTGGAATGGTTTTAAACCCAATTTGAAAAAAGTGGTTGAGCTGGTGCGTGAAGAAGCGCGCATTCGCGTTGCTGATGCAGGGTTGCGCCCTTATGATGCGATGTTGGAATTGTATGAACCGGGTGTAACCAGTGCGCAGTTGGATGCATTGTTTGCCGATGTAAAAACCTGGTTGCCGGAATTTATCCAGCGTGCGGATGATATTCAATCACAGAAAAAAGTAATTGTACCTGAAGGTCCGTTTGCAATTGAGCAACAAAAAGAGCTTGGCCTTGCGGCAATGAAATTGCTCGGTTTTGATTTTACCCACGGGCGTTTGGATGTGAGTACCCATCCATTTTGTGGCGGTGTTCCAACGGATGTGCGCATTACCACGCGTTACGATGAAAGCGATTTTATGAAAGCGCTGCTCGGTGTTATCCACGAAACTGGCCACGCGCGCTATGAACAAAATTTGCCGAAAGCTTGGGCAGGTTTACCGGTGGGCGAGGCGCGCTCAATGGGTGTGCATGAATCGCAAAGTTTATTTTTTGAAATGCAATTGGCGCGCTCACCGGAATTTACGCAGCTGTTAGCGCCGCTTGCGCGCCGCATCTTTCAACGGGAACAAGATCCTGCGTTTACCAATGAAAATTTATATTGTTTTAATACGCGCATGAAGCGCGGTTACATCCGTGTGGATGCCGACGAACTGACCTATCCCGCCCATGTTATTTTGCGCTACGAAATCGAACGCGCGTTAGTGGAAGGCGATATCGAAGTAGACGATATTCCCGCGCTCTGGAATGAAAAAATGCAGGCCTATTTAGGGCTATCGACCGAAAATGGCTCTGATCAAAACAACTACCGCAATGGCTGTATGCAGGATATTCACTGGCCATGTGGAGCTTTTGGTTATTTTCCTTCATACACGCTGGGTGCTATGTATGCCGCACAAGAATTTGCGGCGGCGCAGCGCAGTATTCCACAGCTCTCTGAAAAAATTGCGCAAGGCGATTTAGCGCCGTTATTTAATTGGTTGCAAACCCACATCTGGAACCAAGGTAGTTTGTTGTCTACCAATGATTTAATTGCGATGGCTACCGGTGAGTCATTAAATGCGCGCTATTTCAAAGCGCATTTGCAGCGCCGTTATTTAAACGAAGCCTGATGCAGGGTGATATCAAAAGAGTGAAGGTTGTAAATAATATGTACGTTGGATTTGATTACGGCACATCAAACTGTGCCATGTCTTGTATCAATCAAGGTAAAGCGGAACTAATACCCCTGTATGGCGCTGAAGCGTTTGTACCTTCCACGCTCTACGCATTGGAGCGCGCATTTATTGCCGAACTGATTGCACAGCAATTGCAAGATCCGGTTGAGCGACAAGCCTACACACAAGTGCGCTCTGGCACATTGGCGCAGTCGCGTGCGGGGAAATTGGAGCACGATATTGCGCAAGTGAGCGATGGTGTGTTTTACGGAACAGAAGCAATTGCGCATTATATTGCTGACCCTGCGGAAGGTTATTTTATTAAATCGCCCAAATCCTTTTTAGGTGCGAGCGGCTTGCGCCCGCAAATGGTCGGTTTTTTTGAAGACCTGGTGGCCGCGATGATGCTTAACGTAAAACAGCGCGCCGAACATTTTTTACAGCGGGAAGTAACCCAAGTGGTTATTGGAAGGCCGGTCAACTTTCAGGGCATTAACGCGCAGGAATCCAACCAACAAGCACAGGCTATTCTCACCGCCGCCGCAAAGCGAATTGGTTTTCGCCAGATTGAATTTTTATTTGAACCACTCGCGGCGGGCTTTGATTTTGAAACCCGCTTGCAGGAAAACAAAAAAGTATTGGTCGTAGACGTAGGTGGTGGCACGACGGATTGTTCAATCGTACTCATGGGCCCGTCGCATCGCGATCAATTACAACGCGAGCAGGATTTTCTTGCACACACCGGTGAACGTATTGGCGGAAATGACTTTGATATTTTACTTGCGCAAAAAGCATTAATGCCCGCGTTTGGGATGTTATCACCACTGAAAACTAATCTGCCTATGCCGCTCATGCCATTTGTAAATGCCATGGCGATCAACGATATAGGCGCACAAACTGATTTCTACGATGCAACAACTGGATTCTTGCTGGAAAAATTACAACGCGAAACCACAGAGCCGGAATTATTAAAACGCTTTATTCACATGCGCGATAACAAACAAAATTTTGAAGTGGTACGCGAGGCGGAGTTGGGAAAAATCGCGTTATCCTCAGCAGAAACCTATCGCTTCCCTCTGGATTTTATTGAGCGCGATTTAGCCCCGGAAACCAGCGCCGACTATTATGCGCAAACCGTAACCGTGCTGTTGCAAAAAATCGCCAACCTTATCAGCGAAGCAACACAACAAGCGGGCACTAAACCCGATGTTGTATACATCACCGGCGGCAGCGCCAAATCACCGTTGATTCGCAAGCTCGTACATGAATTACTCGGTAACGACATTGCCATCATCGATGGCGACCACTTCGGCAGCGTCGCCGCGGGTTTGGGGGTATGGGCGGGGCGGGTGTTTGGGTAGTTGTTGTTAAACAGCCACAATCCAATTCTCGCTTCGCAATCCATCAATACGCTCAAACTCGCGCAAATTATTGGTCACTAATATCAAGCCCTGACTACGTGCATGGCCGGCGATGTGCATATCGTTTACGCCGATGGGTGTGCCTTTTTTGTTCGAGGCGTGCGCGGATTTCGCCATAGTGAGCGGCGGTTGATAGCGGATATAGCTTTGAGAGTGAACCAATTCTAATAAGAAACAAATATGTTGCTTTTAAAAAATATAGAAACTAAAGTATTGCTATATGCAATTTAAGCAACGTAAATGTGTCCTATAAATGAGCAAAATCCTTGAACAAATAAAGCAGCGGAGGCAGCAGCTTGGGCTAACCCAGGCGGAAATGATGTTGCGCATTGGAATGTCGCGCCAGCAATACCAGCGGCTGGAATCCAAAGGGAACCCTCGTTTGGATAATCTGGAGCTGCTCGCCAAAGGCTTGAAAATGGAAGTGATGTTAATCCCCCAAGAGCAGCTATCGGCAGTAAAAGCTCTGCTTGAGGGGGGGCCTTCTGCAACTGAAAGAACTGTTTCAGAGGAAGCGAATATGACGGTGGATAACCCCTGGGATGACTTATTGGCGGATGACGAATGAGCAGTAACGATGAAGTACGTGTGCTGCAATTGAGCTTGCATGATGTGCCAGTCGGCTACCTCGCGGGCTTTCGCAGTGGGCGGAACCTGTTCAGGTTCGATGCCAATTTCAAAGCGAACCTTGATCGCCCGACGTTAAGCCTGATCACCCATCCCGCATTTCCTAACGTCGATAAGGTGCTGGATAAATCCTGGCTCACAAACCAGCGCTTACACCCGATTTTCTCTAATCTGTTGCCTGAGGGCGTTTTGCGCGAATTGTTGGCACAGGGGCTGAAAACCCATATTGATCATGAGTTTGAGTTGCTTGCCCATCTGGGGCACGACCTTCCCGGCGCTTTGGTCGCTTCTCCGGTGGAGCCAGACAATATCCCTGCCGGTATTTTCAGTGACTATAAAAATGCCAAACCCGTTAGTGCGATCAACACTAGCGGTGCGCAGCATTTTTCACTTGCCGGTGTGCAAATGAAATTTTCCATGAAAGAAAAAGAGGGGCGCTACCAGTTGGCGACTCGTGGTGATCTGGGCGATTGGATTATCAAAACCCCTTCAACCAAGCATCCTTTTGTTCCGTTAAATGAATACAGCGCGATGCGTTTGGCTGAACTTGTGGGCATTAGCATTCCAGAAATTAAATTGGTGCCTTTGAGCCAGTTGGATAAATTGCCGCACATTAATTTACCCAATGAAGACTATGCATTTGCCATTCGCCGGTTTGATCGTCATGCGGACGGGTGTGTGCATATGGAAGACTTCGCGCAGGTATTGGTGAAATACCCTCATGAAAAATACAGTGCAGCCAATTACGAGCAGATTGGAAAAATTATTTATCGCTACAGTGGTGATGCGCTTGCTAACGCGCAGCAATTTGCACGGCGCTTATTGGTCAACATCCTGCTTGCCAATGGCGATGCGCATTTAAAAAACTGGAGCCTTTTTTATCCCGACAAAATAACACCAGAACTTTCTCCCGCCTATGATCTGGTGACGACAAATGTTTATATTGAAAACGAAACCCAATTTGCCCTGAATCTCGGCGGTACCAAAGAATGGTACAAAGTGACCTACACGCATTTTCAACACTGGGCAGAAAAAGCCGATATTCCCTGGCGCGCGATCAAGCCCCATTTGGATGATGTGATGGCCAGTGCGCGTGAACTCTGGCCGGATGCGTTAAAAGGGTTGCCAATGATCCCCACACATAAAACAAAATTATTGGCGCATTGGAAAAATTTGCAAAAAGATTTTCGTATTATTATTTGAGTGTTTATTTAACTCCATACCCACTCAACCCCCCAATCGCCTCCAGCGCCAATTGCGCGGTATCGCGGCCTTTTAAATTCATCGCGACGGGAATTTTTTTACCGCTGTGAGTGAGGGCGATAATTTTGCACATCTCCAGGTAACCCTTTGCGCTTTGGCCGCGTGAGCTGACATCGATGTAGAGTTTTTGGATGTCGGCGCGCGGGATTTGGTCGCGGCCAATGGGCATTCCCAGCCAGTAGCGTTCGCTGATCAGACCGTTGTGATCGAGTTGTACATGCAAGCTGGTGAATAGCCATTTGAGGCAGATAAAGGTGATGAGCCCGCCGATTAACGTAAATGCCCAGACGATGACGGCGGGGGCGTCGGATTCAAAATGCATCAACACACCTGCGCCAGCAAAAAATAATCCGCACACCAAACCTACAAGGTTATTACCGGCTCCGTGCAGCATGGGGTAGTGCATGCGCACGCCCCCGGGAATTTGTTGGATATTAGCGACGGCCTCGATGCTGGCTTCGCGTTCGTCGTTCAATTGTGGATGGGATCTACTCAGCGGTAATGCAGCACGGGATTTTTCACCAGTGGCAAAAACAGGAATTTCAAATTGGCGATGCAAATCCACGCCGGGTAAATCGGCGTTTAATTCCAACCTCCAGAAGCGATAGTCATCGGAATAGGTTTCTGAAACCGGTAGATTGGCGGGCACATCAAAACAAATATCCAGCGAGGTGCCGCCACCCGGCGCGGGCTTACTTTGGGCGAGACCGTTGCTCTGCCAGACAATCGATTCATGGCTAGTGCGGTTTTTGCCACTTCCGGTCACGTAGCGGCGCACACACTGCAGATTGACGGGGAAACGCTGTTGCGGATTGTAGGTGATGGGAATATTGAGCGTACCGCCGACTTGTCCGCCAATACTGCCGGGGTAGGGATCAAGTTGCAGGCGCAATTGCCCGAAGCGTCGCCAACTGAGGGTGGAATTGATCGCCCAGTAGAGAAGGTAAATCCCTGCCAGCGGAAATATTAACGCGATCAAAATCAGCTTGTTGCCTCCGGCCCATTCATCGGGAACGGCCAGCGTGGCAGGCAGTGAAATCAGGTTCCAGATCAGTGCAAAAAACCAGATTACCCAGAGGCTGCTTTTGGAATTGCAGGTGACTTCAGGGCTTGCCCATTCTTGCTGCGCAAGCCAGGGTTTGCTGCTGCTGTCGGGGTGGTCGGTTGCGCCGACTTTGGCTTTGAGGGTGAAGATCATCAAGCCTATACCCACGCCGCCAAACACCAGCACAAAGATCATCTTGAAACCGAGCAGGCTCCAGCGCAGGTCGCGGTTGAGCACGGCATCGCCCGGGTCGTTGGGATTAACCCACGCCGGCACCGGTTGCCCCATGCGGTGCGCCAATTCCAATTGCCGTGCGAGGTCTGACTGGAAATCGCCGATGTTGTCGCTGCCGCCCATAATCGCTACCCGCTCGCTGGTGTAATCCTGCATTTGGTAGCGATAGGTGTAGCGCGCGTAGGCTCTGTAGGTGTCGCTGTCATCGCCCCGGCTGGTGTGTAAACCTGCGTCCAGCAAGCGCGCCTCGACTTGCGGCCAGCTTTTCATCTGCTGCCATTCATACAGGTTGGGAATCACCCCAAACAGCAGAAAGCCGATGCCAACGCCCGCAAACGGCAGTGCGAACAACAGCATAAACAAACGGCCTTTGAGTGATTCTTTCATGTTCTTGTTGATCCTTTTTATTAACGTAAGAGCAGTTAACGTGTGAGCGCAGCTCTTGCGTCATGAGCTATCACAATTTGCGATTCGAAATTACAAGCGCACTATTTAAGTGGCGATAAAGAAATTTTTAGCAAATCAAAATTAATAAAAAAGCCCCGGTGCAGTTCAACAGTTTAGTTGCGCACCGGGGCTTTTTTATTTTTTGTGCAATGGTCGAAGGCGCTGTGCTTTTCCAGCCTATGAACAACAACGGATTATTTTTTTATTCGCCCGCCGCTGGCTGCGCAAGAACACGCACGCCATCTTTCCGTGCTGGTGGCATTTTGGCAATTTCGCCTTCAATCCAATTTTTAACATCTACGGTTAATTGCTTGCGGTCTTTGCCTTCGGTTTCAAATGGCTCGCTAATCACTACACGAATAGTGCCGGGGTATTTAATAAAATGTTTGTGCGGCCAACATTCCCCGGCGTTGTGCGCGACGGCAATGATCGGCACACCAGCGCTGATGGCAATATCGGCGCCGCTGCGCGCGTAGTTACCGATTTGGCCCACGGGGGTGCGGGTGCCTTCGGGGAAGACCAATAAATTATTGCCTTGCTGCAAACGGCGCAGGCCGATACGTTTAATGTCTTTTAATGCCTGCATTGGGTTGCTGCGGTCGATAGCGATAGGGCGCAAACTTGCCAAACCCCAACCAAAAAAAGGAATACGAAATAATTCTTTTTTAAGGATGGTGCTCACCGGGCCAAAATAGTATTGCAGGAACATTGTCTCCCAGGTGCTTTGGTGTTTGGCCATCACAACGCAGGGAAATTTATCCGCATGTTTGTTGCCGGTAATTTCAAAACGCACGCCGCAGCACACGCGAATCCAAAACATCACAAAACGGTTCCACAAAGTCACTATGCGCCAGCGCCAGGCGTAGGGAAAAATTGGCCAAATAATCACGCCAATAAAACCAATCAGTACGCTGCTAACGTTGTAACCAATAGTAAAAAGTAAACTGCGAAGTTTAAGCACGTTAATTCCTGTTAGGGGTTTTGGGTTAGGGTGTCAGCAAGAATAAAATCGGTTGCTGCACTCAGGTTATCAAATACCATTACGTGTTCTTGGGTGATTAGCGGGCTGTCAGTTTGCAAACTCACATCGGCTAATTGCGCCAGGGTTGTTTCGCCCTTGCCGGTTTTTACCAGCACAGGTTTGCAGCCTTTTTGTACGCCGGCTTGTAAATCGCGCAGGCTGTCGCCAATAAAATAACTGGATTCCACCGAGGTATTAAATTCGGCTTCAATGGCATCCAACATGCCCGGTTTGGGTTTGCGGCATTTGCAGCTGTCATCCGGGTGATGGGGGCAATAAAAAATCCCGCCCAATTCGCCGCCTTGTTCTTCCACCAGTGCGGTTAATTTTTCGTGCATGGCTTCCAGGTCTTCCAGCTCAAATTTACCCTTGGCCAAACCCGCCTGGTTGGTGGCAACCACCACTGTAAAACCCGCTTTGCTTAAGCGCGCAATAGCCTCAATGCTGCCATCAATCGGTTGATACTCGTCCGCCGATTTTACGTAGTCGTCGCGGTCGTGATTAATTACACCGTCGCGGTCGAGAATGATTAGTTTCATGGTGTTTCCAATTTAAATCCCCTCGGCTGCGCCGACCCCCTTTTGCAAAGGGGGTTTACTCCCTCCCTTTGCAAAAGGGAGGGTTGGGAGGGATTTGTTTTTGAATTAATTTTTCGCCGGAACCAAATAAGAAATATCCGCCACTTCCAAAAACAAACCGCGCAGTTTGGATAACAACGCCAAGCGATTTTGTTGCAGCGCGGCGTCATCACACATCACCATTACGCTGTCAAAAAACGCATCCACAGTGGGTTGTAAATCGGCGAGTGCGGCGAGGGCTTTGGTGTATTCACGCGCGGCAAACAAAGGTGCAACTACCGTTTCTTTGGCGGTGATCGCAGCAGCCAGATTTTTCTCGGCCTCTTCTTGCAACAATGCTGAATTCACGTCGGTGTTCACCGCTGCATTTTGTTTGGCAAGAATATTGGATACACGCTTGTTAGCTGCAGCGAGTGCCTGTGCTTGCGGTAATTTGCTGAATTCATTTACGGCTAGTACGCGCTGATTAATATCCAGCGGTTGCGATAATTGTTTTGCAGTGACCGATTGGAAAACCTCGGCAGGAATTTGCGCATCTTCAAACATGGCGCGGAAACGGTCGAGCATATAGCCAAGCACCTGCTCTACCAATTCATCGCCAACGGTTAAATTTTTATGCTGCGCTTTGGCGAAGGTTAATAATTCGCGCAAATCGAGGCTGAGATTTTTTTCCACCAGCAAACGCAGCACGGCGATGCTTGCACGGCGCAAGGCAAAAGGATCTTTTGAACCGGTTGGCTGTTGGCCGATACCAAAAATACCGCTGATGGTATCCAAGCGATCCGCCAGCGCGATAATGGTGCCAGTGATCGTTTGCGGCAATTGGTCGCCCGCAAAACGCGGCATATATTGCTCGTTCATCGCCGCGGCGACTTCGGCATTTTCGCCGTCGTTCAGTGCGTAGTAATAACCGGCGATGCCTTGCATATCGTCAAACTCGCCTACCATATTGGTGACCAAGTCAGACTTGCACAATTGCGCGGCGCGCTCGGCGGATGCAGCGTCAGCATTTAATTTGCCAGCGATTAGTTTTGCGAGGCCAGCAACACGTTCGGTTTTATCAAAGATGGTGCCGAGCTGCGCTTGGAACACAATCGTTTTTAAACGCTCGCGCAATGAAGCCAGCGTGGTTTTTTTATCGGTTTCAAAAAAGAAAGCGGCGTCAGACAAACGCGGGCGAATCACACGCTCGTTGCCATTGATAATTTGCGCGGCGTCTTTGCTTTCAATATTCGCTACGGTGATGAAGTTGTTTTTCAACTTACCGTTGGCATCCACCACGTGGAAATATTTTTGGTGCTCTTTCATGGAGGCAACCAAGGCTTCCGCAGGCACCGAGAGGAAACGCTCTTCAAATTTACCCGTAAGTGCGACTGGCCATTCAACCAAAGCGGTTACTTCGTCCAGAAGATCAGCATCAATCACGGCAACGCCGCCAACTTTTTTCGCTTCAGCTTCGACTTGTGCGTTGATAGTCGCGCTGCGTTCAGCAAAATCCGCCACTACATAACCGGTATTTTTTAAGACACTGGCGTAATCGCTGGCTTTGGCTAGTTCGATGTTGTTGTTGTAATGGAAGCGATGGCCGCGTGTGGTGCGACCAGCGGTTAAACCGAGTACAGACGCATTCACTACATCGCTGCCAAACAGCATGACTAACCAGTGCACCGGGCGTACAAATTCTTCGCGGGTTGAACCCCACTTCATACGTTTGGCGATAGGTAATTTTGCCAGCGCATCGCTTACGATTTTTTCCAACAGCGCGGTGGTTTTTTGACCTTGCTGTGAAATACGTGCAACCAGTTTTTCGGCTTTGCCATCGCTCTCTGCTTTTAATTCACTCGGTGCAATGCCATTTTTTTCAGCAAAGGCGAGAGCAGCTTTGGTGGGTTCGCCATCTTTAAAGGCAATCGCTGCTGGTGGCCCCCAGACAACCAATTCTTTGGATGGTGTTTCGCTCGCGAGGTTTTCTACCAACACAGCCAAACGGCGCGGTGCGGCATAGGCTTTTACGGAAGCAAAGGATAATTCCAGCGCGGTTAAATCTGTTTGAATGCTTTCCACAAACGCATTCATTAAATTTTTTAAATTTTTGGGTGGTAACTCTTCCGTTCCCAACTCAACCAGAAAATCAGCAGACATTATTTATTCTCCTCAGCAGAGCTAGCGGCAAGCATTTCAGCTCTTAAAGCTTCAGGCGCTAATGGGAAGCCGAGGGCTTTGCGGCTATCGTAATAGGCTTGGGCAACGGCGCGCGATAGTGTGCGCACGCGCAAAATAAAACGCTGACGCTCGGTCACAGAAATCGCGTGGCGCGCATCCAGCAAGTTAAAGGCGTGTGAGGCCTTCATCACCATTTCATAGGCGGGCAGCGGCAGATTTTTTTCCATCAAACGCTGGCTTTCTTTTTCGTAGAAATCGAAATTGCTGAACAAGAATGCGGTATCGGCTTCTTCAAAGTTGTAGGTGGATTGCTCCACTTCGTTTTGGTGGAACACATCGCCGTAGGTAACCTTGTCGCCGTTGGGGTTGATCGTCCACACCAGATCAAAAATCGAATCCACGCCCTGCAAGTACATAGCGATACGCTCGATACCGTAGGTGATTTCGCCAGTGACTGGGAAGCACTCAAGGCCGCCAACTTGTTGGAAGTAAGTGAACTGGGTGACTTCCATACCGTTCAACCAGACTTCCCAACCCAGGCCCCAGGCGCCGAGGGTGGGCGATTCCCAGTTGTCTTCCACAAAGCGGATGTCATGCACGTTGGTGTCGATTCCCATTTCGCGCAGCGAGCCTAAATACAAATCCTGAATGTTGGCGGGCGAGGGTTTCATCGCCACCTGGAATTGATAGTAGTGCTGCAGGCGGTTGGGGTTTTCACCGTAGCGGCCGTCTTTCGGGCGGCGGCAGGGCTGGACGTAGGCGGTGTTCCAGGTCTCCGGGCCTATCGCGCGCAGGAAGGTGGCGGGGTGAAAGGTGCCGGCGCCGACTTCAAGGTCGAGCGGTTGCAGAATTACGCAGCCTTGGCGCGCCCAATAATCTTGCAGGGCGAGGATCAGCCCCTGGAAAGTGCTTACGTCATAGCGTTTGTCAGACATGGCAGACTCAGTTAAGAAAAGTGATCGAAGAAGTAACAAAATGGCGGCGATTATAGCCGTCAACGCTGCGCAATGGCAGGGTTCGGCCAAGATTGCCTCCAACCCAGTGAAGCTATGGTGATTAAACGAAAAATTTACGTGTTTGAGGTTGCGCGTAAATCAGTCGTAAACCGCGAGTAAACCGGCCGTAAACAAGCAGTAAATCAGGCGTAAAAGCCGGTTTTGATGGGTTTTAATCCGCCCGTGTCGAGCCTATGTTGATCTTACAGAGTGAGCGAAGAGATCGCGTTAGATTTTCCGATGGTGCACGTCATCTCTTCTCCCTGGATCATAATCATTGTCATGGGGTTTGTTATGAAGAATTTGAGTGTATTTTCGCTAGCCGCTAACGATCATCTGGTTCAACCGGAAGAATTTACCGATGTGGATGCACATACATCAGCATTAGCCATTTTTACCGATTTCCGCAGCCATAAGCCCCACATGCTGGACAGCCGTCTGGAAGCATCTGAAGCTCTGGAGGTGATGTTGGCAGAAGATGTGAAAACCAAGCTGGTGGTTGATGATAATAAAGAGTTTATCGGGGTGATCAGCCAGGATGATCTGGCAGACCACAACCTCTTGCTCAGACAAATGGCATTGCATGTCAAACGCGATGAGTTGCTGGTACGCGATTTGATGCATGCGCGCGCCAACATCCGCGCCATTGACTATAGCCAGTTGCAGCAAGCGACGGTTGCCGATGTGGTATCCACCATGAAGAAGAGCCATCAGGAGTACCTGTTGGTGGTAGATAAAGATGCACACCATATTCGCGGGATTGTGTCATCGCGCGAGATTGCGCGCCGTTTGCACACACCGGTGGAAATCGAAAAAGAGCTTACCTTTATCGATATTTTCACTGCTGTAAAAGTACATTAAGTTGAAAGTTCATTAAGTTATCTGTTGTTCTGTTCCGCCCTGTTGTTCGATTGTTCACTTTGTTGTCTCTGTTAGTTTGTAGTTTTAGTGTGTTCCGTTCCAACCCTTGTTGATCTGTTTTACTTCCACACTCCTTCGGCACCTCAGGGTGCCTTTTTTTGACTCCTGCATGTCAACGCTATCCCAGCCAATATCCCAGCCAAAAACGGCTGTCCCAACGCCTGCAAAGGTGTAAGTGTGCGTTGGGATTGGACAAATTTGAGGTGTGGATGTTACCGGGAGTAACTTTTATATCTATTTGATTTTATTGACTTATTGTTTTCAATTGATGATTTGGACGAAGATTTTGATGCCACGTTACAGGGCGTTTTAAACTGGGACGACACTTCCCCGAAAGAAGGAGGATTCTGTTGACTCGGGTCATCATAAGTGAGCTGTTTTTTGATAACAGTGAATAACAATAAGCCGTGCAGTGTATCGGCAAGCTCACAGGGCGGATGTCTCCTCAAACAATAATGACTTAGCCCCAGAGGTGCATATGAAATCCATTGTATCGGCCGCTGCATTGGTGTTGTTGGCAACACAAGTATCGGCGCAAACCAATCCACCACCCAGTACTACACCTACTATCAGCCCGGTCGCTGTCGGCAGCGGTAGCTACCTGACCGGATGGGATAGCCGTATTGATGCCGCTATCCCGGACAACCGCGATGTGCAGACTACCAAGCACATTACCTCCAACCTCGCCAACCAACCCATGCCGACCAACTCCTGGTGGAGTTCGATCCTGTGGGCGGGTGTAAACGACCCATGGCAGGATTGGGGCACACGCGGCAGCCATAACGTCAGCTATGCGCATCCGTTTGCCATCAAGCCGGAAATTAACGGTGTGCGCTTGTACTCGCCGCGTTTTGAAGATTTCTGGGCGATCGATTACGCCTTTGTCGGCACCATGCCCGCACCGGCGACCCAATGGGTAAATGGTGTTGAGCAGCCCATGCACGATACCGTGTACTTCAAAGAGCTGGATTTTGTGCTGGGCAACACCGCCGCGAGCGGCAACTTCACTGCCAAAGTGCATGACTACAGCGACTGGTTTGTCACCACCCGTATGGAAGCTGGCGCAGGCGTTATGGATGTAACCTTCGGTCACGGCTCGCCTTATGTATTCGCCAACTACACCAACGGTAATCCAACCATCCGCTTTGCGACCCATGCAACCGCGCCTGTCGCCGCCAAAACCCCTGAAGTTTGGTCAGGTAACAGCAGTTCGGCAGTGATCGGTTTCTCGGTACAAGGCCGCGACTATGCCGCGTTTGCACCGGCGGGCACTACCTGGACTGGCTTGGGCACATCGGCCTTTACTGCCAACTTACCCAGTGGCAAAAAGTACTTCTCGGTCGCAGCACTGCCTAATCGTGCCGCCTTGCCGCTGATGAGCAAGTACGCCTACAACCATGTGACCGGTTCGCAAGTGAGCTGGAACTATCGCGCCAGCGACAGCACCCTGCTGAGCACTTACGCCGTGACGACCAACAATTACAGCGAAAGTACCGGCACCGGTACGCTGATGGGCTTGTATCCACACCAATGGCGTCAGCTGTCATCGGGTGCCAGCCTGACCGGCGATAGCTACTTCACTCCACGCGGTTCGATGAAACTGGCCGAAGGCAATGGTTTTACCACCGCGACCAAGTTCAAGGGCGTGATTCCCGCGATGCCAGCGCTGACCGATACCGCCGACAAAACCCGCCTGTCTGGTTTGATCGACAATGTCCGCAGCGAAACCTTTACCCATCGCGATACTTACTACACCGGTAAACGCTTGGGCAAAGTGGCCACACTGATTCCACTGGCACAGCAAGTGGGCAATACCGCTGCTGAAACCCAATTCAGAAACGAATTGAAATGGCGCTTGGAAGGCTGGTTGAAGGCCGATGTGATTGATGATCTGGAGCCATCACCTTTCGCCAAAAACCTGTTCTACTACAACAGCAACTGGGGCACCATGCTGGGTATTGATGGCAGCTTCGGCAGCCTGAAAGAACTGAACGATCACCACTTCCATTACGGTTATTTCGTCCGCGCGGCGGCCGAGGTTGCCCGCACTGACAAAAACTGGGCACAACCGCAGCAATTTGGCGGCATGATCGAGTTATTGATGCGCGACTATGGCAACTGGGAGCGCCCACGCAACGCTGCCACCAGCACCACTGGCAAAATGTTCCCGTTCCTGCGCAACTTCGATATTTACGCCGGTCACTCCTGGGCATCAGGCCATGCGCGCTTTGGTGCAGGTAACAACAACGAGTCTTCATCCGAGGCGATGAACGCCTGGACTGCGATGATTCTTTGGGGTGAAGAGACAGGCAACACCGCCGTACGCGATGCCGGTATCTTCCTCTACACCACCGAAATGACCGCCATCCAGGAATACTGGAACAACGTGCATGGCACTAACTACCACCCCACCTACACCAAACCAATGGCTTCACTGGTCTGGGGCGGCAAGACCGACTATGCCACCTGGTTCAGCGGTTTGCCGGAAGCCATGCACGGCATCATCCTGTTGCCGATCCAATCCGGTTCGCTCTACCTCGGCCAATACCCTGAGTATGCGAAAACCAACTTCGACTTTATGGCCAACGGCCGCACCATGTTCTCCATGTGGGATGCGATCTTCTATGCCTATCAAGCGGTCTATGATCCGGTAGCAGCGTTGACTAACTTCAATGCCAACGAAGGCCGTATGCGCGGTTCGGTGTCTGGCCCTGCATCTTTCACCGAAGAAGGTAACTCGCTCGCGAACACCTTTGCCTGGATCAAAACCTTCCATCGTTTTGGCCGTATCGACAATGATGTTGTCGCCACCAACCACGCTACCTTTGCCGTCTTCCGCAAAGGCACTGACCGCACCTATGTGGTGTACAACCCCAGCGCGATCAATGCCAAAAACGTGACCTTTAACGATGGCACCAGCGTGATGGTCAGCCCCGGTGAACTCAAGGTGTACACCAATGTGGCTACGCCGGTGTCGTCCAGCAGCGTGCCCAGTAGTGTGAGCAGTGTCGTGTCCAGCAGCCGTTCATCGGTATCCACCAGCTCGGTTAGCACGTCCATTTGCAGCACATCTGCAAACAGCTTGTCATCGAGCAGTGTGTCATCCAGCCGCTCGTCTTCATCTGTATCCAGCGTGTCATCGTCTGCGGCGGTAACCACTGGCGTAGTGAAAATGACCGCATTGGCCAATGGCGGCATGCAGTTCAGCATCCGTTTGCCCGAGCGCAAGCAGCAAGTACATTTGTTTGCCCGTCGCAACGGTGGTCAGGACTTTGTGGTGATTGACCTGCAAGCACAGGCTGGTGGCGAAGTGAATAATGGCGATGGTACCTACACCTATCAGGCTACCCGCAGCGGTGTGTATGCCGGTGGCGATCTGGTTGAGGCTCGCTTCTACACCTTTACTCCGGCCAGCGGCCAGGTGTTTTATCCAGGCCCTATCGAAAACAGCTGGACTTCTGTGACCTATGGCGTGGCTTCATCGTCTTCTGTGCCATCCAGCGTCTCCAGCTCTTCGGTACCATCGAGCGTATCAAGCTCGTCAGTACCTTCGAGTGTGTCCAGTTCGTCAGTGCCATCCAGTGTGTCCAGCTCATCGGTATCATCCAGCAGCTCGTCAGCAGCCAATAATGGTTACAGCGCGACTGCCGTTATGCCGAACGGCGCGCCAGTGGCTTACACCACCACCGCGACTTACAGCAACGGTGGGGTGAAAATCACGTTCACCACCAGCGAAAGCTTGAACTGGGCATGGGTATTTACTCCCGGTTGGAACAACATGACGCGCGTACAAGGCAACAGCTTTGAAGTCACGATTCCAAATGTGACTCCCGGTACCGCGATCAGTTATTACTTCACTGTCAGCACCGCAACACGCGGTGAGGCCAATAACAACAACCAACAGCACCAGTGGACAGTGACACCCTGATAAACCCTATAAACAACGTGATGAGTGACCCTTGAAAGAGGGACTGTGCGCTGGCTGGAGGGGCAGCGCCATTGCAACCGGCACCTGCAAAGGTGCCGGTTTTTTTTCGTTTACACGCCCACCGCGCGATACTGCGCCCCATCATTTTCCGGTAAGCTGCGCGCCACTGAGAACAAGGTACGGGTACCGGCTCCATGAAAGACCATCTTGCTCCCCTGATCTTCAAATTGCTCGCGCTCTTGCCGCTGGGATTGTTGCGCGCGCTGGGTAGCCTTATAGGCAGAGCGATGTGGTGGAGCAATAGCCGTGCGGCCAAAGTAACGCGCGAAAATATCGAATTGTGCTTTCCCGATTTATCGCCCGCAGCGCAAACAGCACTCGCGCGCCAAAGCCTGCAAGAAACTGCCAAAACGGCGATGGAAGCGGCTGCTATCTGGCGTCAGCCCTGGTCATGGTTGCAAGGCAAGATTGTCACGATGGAAGGCGATGAGATCCTGCGCGCCAAGCTTGCCGAGGGGAAGGGCGTACTGGTGCTTGCACCGCATCACGGCAATTGGGAAGTGGTTGCGCCTTATCTGGCGAGTGTGGCCAATCTCACGGCGATGTACCAACCGCTCGACAACCCGAAAATGGATGAGTTGGTATTGGCCGGGCGCAGCAAGCTCAACATCACCATGGCACCGACCAATCGCAAGGGTGTGATGATGTTGTTCAGGGCATTACAGGGCGGGACCATCGTGGGCATATTGCCCGACCAGGTGCCCGCGCGCGATGCAGGTATTGAAATCGCCCCGTTTATGGGGCAACCCGCCTTGACCATGACATTGGTGCAAGGTTTGGTGCAGCGCACCGGTTGTGCGGTGTGCTCATGCTACGCCGAGCGCGTGGCGGGGGGATTTAAAATCGTGGTGATGGAAGCAGATGCGGCCATTTACAGCGAGGATTTGCACACCTCGGTGGCCGGGTTGAACGAGAGTGTCGCGGCTTGTGTGCGCCGCGCGCCTGCGCAATACCAATGGGAATACAAACGCTTCCGCCGTCTACCGCCGGAATATCCCAAGCGTTATCAATTTAAATGAGGCATTAAACGGATCGAATTTATTCGTCACATGGATGTGTTAGTAAATATCAGCGGCTACAATTAACGCACTGTTTTTTTTATAACTCTTTTCCTGAAACGTCCGGTTGTTGTGATGAATAAAAAATCTGTTTTGATAACGCACCGCCCGCTGCGCAATGTAGTGTTGGCCACTTTTGCGCTTGTGACTCTGGGTGCATGTACCCAACAAAAAGCCCAGCAGCATCTGCAGACAGAGTTGAATGCAGCCAAGGCTTGTCTCGCCAAACAGGAAATGCAGGCGCAGCAAGTGAGCGGCCAGCAAGTGGAAATCCTGCGCCAATTGCAAGCAGTGCAGCAGCAATTAGCGGTACAGCAACAAACCATAGAAGCAAAACCGCAAGTGGTTGAACGCGTGATTGAGCAAAAATGCCCGCCGGTTGCTGCTACCAAAAAGAGCCCTGCAAAAGAGCAACCCATGACTGACAAACAAATCGTCGGTCTGCGCGAACAGGCATTGATCGCCGGTTTGAATATGGTGATGCAAGCCCGCATCAGCACCAATGTGGCCAATTCGGTGATCGATGCGCGCAATATCCAGATGTTTGAACGCAACGGTGAAGAGTGGGTGCGCTTTACGCTCTACAATCCCGATACCAAAGAACCCCATGTGCTGGAACGCAAGCGCTTGCGCTTCCAAACCGTACAAACTGCCAGTGCAACACCTGACCGCCGCCCGGTGGTGGAGATCCGCTTTACCATCGGCAAACTCTCCCAGAAAGGGGAATTTATACTGGCCGATCGCAGCAGCTCGGAATACCCCATCCTGATTGGCCGCAACCTGCTACGCGATGTCATGCTGGTCGATGTGAGTGGTAACAATCTCGCGCCTCTGCAACGCCCCGACGAAAATGCACCAGCCAAAAACTAACACCCATTTTTCATTCGTGCCGGTACACACTACCGGCACTGCTTGATTGCTTAAGGACTTTCTCTAGGAACTTCCCATGAAAAAACCTTCCCGCGCTCCCTTTTACACCGTTATCGGCCTGCTGGTTTTGGTGGGGCTGGGTACGGCCTGGATGCGCCACAACCAAATGGAAATCCCGTTCACTCCCGGTGTGCAAAAACCGGTGTGGTTGATTGAAGCACGTATCGATTTTGATGCTACCGGCGAGCCGGTTACTGCCCGTTTGGGATTGCCGGACGAGCCGCCCGGCTATCGCAGCTTTAGCGAGCAGGCCGCTGCGCCCGGTTATGGTTACTCGGTCGTCAGTGAAAATGGTGTGCGCCGCGGTGAGTGGTCCAAGCGCGAGGCGGTAGGCCCGCAGACGATTTACTACAAAACCCAATTTATCGAAGTTGAGCAAACTGCGCCCAGTACGCCATTACAGGAACCACAAGCGGTTCATGTCGATTGGGATGGCTCCTCGCAAGAGACTGCGGCCCAGCAAGTACTGGATACCGCTTGGGCGAAATCCAGCAGCCCGCAAAGCTTGGCGCGCGAGCTGATCAAACTGCTCAATAGCGATACGCTTGACCAAAATTCGGCGCTGCTGTTATCGGCACAGACGGACAAATCCGCGTTGCTGGAAAAATTGATTAACCAAGCCGGTATTGCGGCGCGTCCGGCGCTGGGTTTGTATCTGGAAGATGCCCGCCGTCACCAAAGCCTGACCCGCCTGGTACAAGTGTATGACGGTGAAAGTTGGGTGCTGTTTAACCCCTACACCGGCGAGCAGGGCGTACCCGAGAATTTGCTGCTGTGGCATACCGGCGGCGAATCGATTCTGGATGTGGCGGGCGGCAACCGCTCGCGCGTGAGCTTCTCGATGATCCACCAAACCGTACCGGCGCTGGATCTGATCAAAGCCCAATATAAAGACAGTGTATTCAGCGTGCTTAGCATCCAACATCTGCCCATCGAAGAGCAGAGTATGTTCAAGCTGTTGCTGTTGTTGCCGATAGGCGCATTGGTGGTGGTGTTTATGCGCATCATCATCGGCCTGAAAACCTCCGGTACCTTCATGCCGATTCTGATTGCGATGGCGTTCCTACAGACCTCGCTGGTGTTGGGGGTGGTGAGTTTTGTGAGTGTTGTCGCCATGGGATTGGTGCTGCGCACCTACTTGTCGCGGTTAAACCTGCTGCTGATATCGCGGATTGCCACACTGGTGGTGCTGGTAATTTTCATCATCTCTGCGCTCAGCCTCATCGGCTACCAGATGGGCTTCAACACCGGTATGACCATTACCTTCTTCCCGATGATCATCATCGCCTGGACAATTGAGCGTATGTCCATCCTGTGGGAAGAAGAAGGTCCCAAAGAGGTTATGGTGCAAGGTGGCGGCAGCCTGCTAGTGGCGGTGCTGGCTTATGCCTTGATGCAGCTGTCGCTGGTTGGCCATCTGACCTTCAACTTCCCCGAACTGAATCTGGTCGCACTGGCGCTGATTATGTTGATGGGTCAATACACCGGTTACAAATTGTCCGAGTTGCGCCGCTTCCGCGCCATGGTGGATAACGCCAGCGGCCCCAAACTGGCCGATCTTCCGAAAACGGATGCCCCCAAAAATGACGCCAACAAAGGAGCCGATGCATGAGTGCACCATCGGCTCCTGTAGCACCTGCGGGCATCAAACGCTGGTGGAATTCCTGGGTCAGCCCCTGGCGTTTAAAGCGCATGGGCATCCTCGGGATGAACTGCCGCAACCACGACTTTATTGCTGCCTACAATCCGCGCAGCTTGTTCCCGCTGGTGGATAACAAACTCAAAACCAAACTGCTGGCGGAAGAGTATGAAGTCGCGACCCCGAAATTGTTTTTCGTGGTCAATGCCCAGCACGAGATCGCACACATCGAAGAAAAACTCATGGCGCTGGAAGCCTTTGCGGTCAAACCCGCCAAGGGTTCAGGCGGCAAGGGGATATTGGTGATCATCGGCCGCCGTGGCGACAAGTTCATCAAATCCTCCGGTGCGGAAATCACCATCGAAGACATTAAACGCCACATGACCAACGCCCTCGCGGGCTTGTATTCACTCGGCGGTAAGCCGGATGTGGTGATCGTGGAAGACCTGATCCAGTTCGACGACTACTTCAAGGATTACTCCTACGAAGGCGTTCCGGATATCCGCATCATCATCTTCAAAGGCTACCCGGTAATGGCGATGTTGCGCCTCGCGACCCACAAGTCTGACGGCAAAGCCAACCTGCATCAGGGTGCGGTAGGGGTAGGGCTGGATATCGCCACCGGCCGTGCACTCAAAGCCGTACAGCATTCCAAGCCGGTTACGCACCATCCGGACACCAAACGCGCGCTCAATGAAATCCAGATCGCCGACTGGCGCAACTGGTTGCTGCTGGCGTCCAAGTGTTATGAAATGACCGGCCTTGGTTATATCGGTACCGATCTGGTATTGGATAAAGTGCGCGGTGCGCAATTGTTGGAACTTAACGCGCGCCCCGGACTCGCAATTCAGGTGGCAAATGGCCGCGGCTTGCTGCCCCGTTTGCGCCATATTGAATCGCTCAAAGAGCGCATGCACCGCACTGCTGAACAGCGTGTGGATTATGCAATGAAAACCTTTACCGCAGATGGTTTGTAATCTGTTGTATTTATCAAACCGTATTTATTAAGCAGCGGCGAATATCGCCCTAACCTGAACGGAGTAATGCTATGTCGACATCAGCTATGATTGGTCCCGGCCTGTTGATGGGCTCTTTTGCACTTTTTATTTTGACGGGCTTCGCGCTATCGATTCTTGAAAAGCGTTTGGAATCCAAACGCGAGCACTAAAAAAACCGGGCAAAAAGCCCGGTTTTTTTTTGCAGTTATTCGCGTATTTTTTTATCTATCGTTTTATCTTGAATTTTATCGGTCATCTTACCGGTCACTGCCCACACAATACATGCACCCCAGGCGATAAACGAAAACCCGGCGGGAATATTGGCGAGCACAATCAATTTTAAATATTTGCGATTAAAAAACAGCGCCAGAATGCTGGGAATAAACCAGATTACCAAGGTCAGTGGAAGTACCCATAACCAGACCGTAATGGGTGCCTGCGCGAACTGCTGGAAAAACGTCAATAACATATCCATAAAACACTCCTTAATTAAATTCCGCCAAACAGATTGCGCAACACTTGCACTTGCCTGCGGCTGACCTCAACCGACTGGCCATCCTGCAAAACCGCTAACATGCTGCCCGGTGTCAAACCCGCTTCCAATTCTTTGATGGCACTTACGCGCACAATATCGGCGCGGCTGGTGCGGAAAAATTGTTGCGGGTCCAAGCGCTGTTCAATTTTGGAAAGTGAGCTGTGCAAAAAACTTTTGCCATACTGCGTATAAACCGCGCTGTGGTTGCCAACGCTTTCAAAACGGTTGATCTCACTCAAGCGCACAATGCGGTTGCACTCGCCAAACTTTAATAATAATCCGTGCGATTCGGGCAAATAATTGGCGGCATCTTGCTGCACCGGTTTATTGGCAAGGCGCTGTAAGGTTTTGCTCAAGCGGTCCGGGTCAATTGGTTTGACCAAATAATCCAGTGCATTTAATTCAAACGCATCCAGTGCGTAGGAATCAAACGCGGTGCAAAATACAAATTGCAATTGCGGGTTTAATTGTGCGGCTAATTCCAAGCCTGTCATACCAGGCATTTGGATATCGAGAAACACCAATTCAATTGGCAACTCCGCCAATAACTGTTTGGCTTCATCGCTACTTGCCGCTTCAGCACAAATATCAATGTGTGGATGCGCGGCCAGTAAACGTTTTAATTCGGCGCGCGCCAAACGCTCGTCATCAACGATTAATGTCTTGATCATCACCCGGCTCCATTACCAATTCCATCGCCATTTCTATCGTCACTTCAAAACGCCCCGGACTTTTGCGGTAGGACAATTTATGCAACGGCGATAACAAGTGCAGCCGCTGTTGCAAGTTTGCTAATCCGGTTTGGGTACCTTGCGCACTCGTTTCGCCCTCCAGTGTATTGTTGACGCACAACTGCCAACGCTTTTTATCCAACTGGCGGCTGATAATTTCAACAACGCCGTGCTTTTGGCTAGGGTTAATGCCGTGTTTGATGGCATTTTCCACCAGCGTCAATAAGGTTAATGTAGGTAATTGCTGTTGCCAGAGTGAATCATCCAATTCCAGCTCCAGATGTAAACGTTGTTCCAGCCGCACTTGTTCAATTTCCAGATAACGCCGCGCAATCTGCCACTCATCTTCCAGTGTAGAAACCGGTTTTAAATGCGTTTGCAAATGCACGCGGAACAATTCAGATAATTGTGTGAGTGTGTGCGCCGCTTTATGTTGGTCTTCAAAGATCAGCGCGCGAATACTATTCAGCGCATTAAATAAAAAATGGGGATTTAATTGGTTGGTGAGTTGTTGCATTTGCGCTTCACGCATTTGCCGCTGGATCTGTTTTTTGCTGACCAATGTATGCCAAAACAAATAGGCGAGTGACCAAATGCAATACATTAATGTCATGTTGATCGCACCCATCAGTATCAGGGTAGGTGCGGTCAAATTCATGATCATATCTTTTTGCGGATCATCTGGATGCTGGATATTGATATTGCTGAAATCAAAATTACCAAAGGGAGAAAGCTGGGCCAATTGCATCACCAGCATAATCATCACTAGCCCAAGCACAAAGGCAAAACATAAAAACTGTAGCAGGTTCCAACCAAAGCGATTTTGTGGCAGCAGATACAGTTTGAGATAAGGGCGAAGAAAAAAGTGGCAGGAAATAAAAAATATGCCCGCTTCAACGCACGCGCGGAAAATTAATGCAGGTAACATCTGGTTGGATTCACTGCGGAACATGGATTGCATCATCACCAGAAAGCTTAAAAAATACAGCGCTGTGACAATGCTCATTACCCAGCGATAGCTGCGGCTGCAATTGAAACTGATATCCCAATAGGGCTTTAAGGTTTGCATAATATTGCTCACGCTAACTCCGTGAAGTAATCGTAAATGTTATTAATAGCGAGGCGCACTTTACTCATAGCGAAGCGCATCAATAGGATCGAGGTTAGCGGCTTTTGCCGCAGGTGCGATACCAAATACCAAACCGACCAATGCGGAAAAACCAAACGATAAAGCAACTGCCCAAAGAGGAACATGCGCCGGTGGAAAATTGGGGATCATGGCTGCTATGCCTGCACCGGCAGCATAACCCATCAGCAAGCCCACTAATCCACCTAACAAACACAGCAGCAGTGATTCCAATAAAAATTGCAGCAGTATCACATGGCGTTTTGCACCGATTGCTTTGCAAATACCAATTTCGCGCGTACGCTCGGTGACCGACACTAACATAATATTCATAATGCCAATGCCGCCGACCAACAGTGAAATACTGACGATGCCACCCATCACCAGCGTGACTGCTGAGGTAATTTGCGAGATAGAATCTTTTAATTGTTGTGCCGACTGGATTTTAAAATCGTCATCGTCGCCTTCAATGCGGTGGCTTTTGCGCAACAGTTGGCGAATGTGCTCACTCACATCAGGCAGTTCATCCAACTGTTGCACCGTAAGTTGGATCTGTATATCCAATTCCGCCGCGTTGCCATTCAAGCGCTGCATACTATTGTAGGGCAGCAGCACTATATCATCCTGCTGTAAGCCGAGCATTTCACCTTTGGCTTCAGCCAAACCAATGACCTTGAACCATTCATTATTGATTTCAATATATTCGCCAACCGGATTTTCCGGCAGCGATAAATTGTCGCGCACCGTTACACCAATCACGCACACACGGCGGCGGCTCT
Organism: Cellvibrio sp. UBA7661; assembly: GCA_002483365.1. Classification (GTDB taxonomy): domain Bacteria; phylum Pseudomonadota; class Gammaproteobacteria; order Pseudomonadales; family Cellvibrionaceae; genus Cellvibrio. The sequence continues at coordinate 534,574 of DLHT01000006.1, read as the reverse complement.
GGTTATCGCTCGCCGATAAAAACCGGCCATGTTCAATAAATAATTGGTTTACATTGCGATAGCTTTCGCTGGTGCCAATCACACGTCCGTAGGTTGAACGTGCGCCATAATGAACCTGGCTGGTAAAGCGCGATGCGAGAATAGGCGTAATCGATTGAATACCATTGACGCGCGCGCTGATCAATTGTAAATCGCGGTCGGTAATGCGCCCGAAGCGGCCGCGCAACTGATCATCAAATGACGTGTACGAATACACCGATAAACTGTTTGCACCCAAGCCTTCAAATTGCTGGTTAATGTTAAAACTCAAACCTTGCACAATGGAAACCGTCGCAATGACGGATGCGACACCAATAATAATACCGAGTGTGGTAAGCAGGCTGCGCAACCCGTGGGCTTTAATAGAGATGAGCGCAGCGCGCAGGCATTCAATAAAGGTAAACACAAAGGCTCCCTATTAATTCCAATAGTGTTCGGCAATTTTTCCATCGTGCATGCGCACCACGCGTTGGCAGTGGCGGGCAATATCCGGCTCGTGTGTCACCATCACAATGGTATTGCCTTCGCGCTGCAATTCGTCAAACAATTGCATGATGTCGCGCGTGGTGGCGGAATCCAGATTGCCGGTTGGCTCATCGGCTAATAACAGCGATGGCTGTGTCACCAACGCACGTGCAATGGCTACGCGCTGGCGCTGCCCGCCGGATAATTGGTTAGGTAAATGGTGCATGCGTTTTTCCAAACCCACTCGCTCCAGCACAATGCGCGCCGCATGCTCGCGCGCTTGCAAAGGCACAGCGCGATAAATCAGCGGTTGCATTACATTGGCAAGTGCAGACAGGCGCGGCAACAAATTAAAATTCTGGAAAATAAAACCGATATCGCGGTTGCGCACTTCCGCCAATTCATCCTGATTTAACTGCGCAACATTGCGCCCGTTTAGCAAATAATCACCGCTGCCGGGTTTATCCAATGCGCCTAAAATATTCATCAAGGTGGATTTGCCGGAACCCGATGCACCGGTAAAGGCCACATATTCATTACTGGCAATGTCCAGGCTGATTCCATCCAGTGCGCGCACTGTGTCTTGCCCCATGACATAGTGTTTACAAATATCCACCAGCGAAATTAAAGGCATCATTTTGCTTGATCCTGCTTTACCGATGCGGTTTGTGCGAGAGTAGTTTGTTCAATGCGAATGCGATCGCCATTTTGTAAAAAGCGCAGCTCGCGGTCGGGGCCGGTAATGATGTTATCGCCAGCGCGTAATTTTCCCTGCGCTGTAATTTCCTGACGGGTGTCATCGGCAATGCCGGTGGTGACTGCAATGCGTTCGGCGGTTTGGTTGCGGGCAATAAAAATAAACGGTTTTTTATCCTCGTCATACACAATCGCTTGAATAGGGACTGCCAATTTTTTTGCATCATCGCCAACAAAAATTTCTGCGCGCGCCGACATGCCCGGCCAGAGTTTGATGCGGTTGTTTTCATCAAAGAGAATTTTTACCGCAAAACTTAAACCGCTGCGCCCTGGCGCAACGGCGGCTGTCTCGGCAATAAAATCCACCTTGCCGGAAATAGGTTGGTTTTCTTGCGCAATGGCAATAATGGTTGCGCGCTGGCTGGGTGCAATCTGGCTGATGTCCGCCTCGTCCACATAAACTTCGGCTTGCAAGCTGTGTGGATTAGCAATAGTCATCAAGCTCGAACCGGCAAAATTCATGGTGCCGGATACCGCTGTTTCACCTTCTTTAATCGACAGTGTGGTAACAATGCCATCGAGCGGAGAATAAATACGTGTTTTGGTGAGATTGGTTTGCGCTTGTGCCAACAGCGCCTGGCTTTGAATTAATTGTTGGCGGCCAGCGTGCAATTGGAATTCTGCATTGGCCAATGCCAGTGTGGTTTGGTCAAAGGTTTGTTGGTCGATTAATTTTTTAGTGTGCAATATTTGCTGGCGCTGCCACTGCGATTGCGCATTTTTATAATCTGCTTGCAATTGGGTAATGCGCAGCTCTTGCATGCGCACCGCCGCTTGTTGTTGTTCCGTGGCAGAGCGATAGGCTTCATCATCAATTTGCAGCAACAACTGGCCTTTGTTAATCCGGTCGCCTTCTTTGATAAAAATCTGTTTTACCTTGCCAATCACTTCTGTACTTAATTGCACCTTCTCTTGGTGTTGCAAATTGCCAGACGCCAAAATCGAGCGGGTAATCACCTGCTCTTGCAGTGCTTCTACCTGAACGGTTTTTTGTGCATTACCAGCAATTGTTTTTTTAACCACTGGTACCGCGATCACAAGGCCAATGATCGCGGCAAGAATTAATTTTTTCATGCGCGCAACTCACTTATGCCAATGCGATAGCAATCCAAATTCCGTAAATAATCACCGTGGGTGCCAGCACAATCGCAGCAGATTTGGCGATGGATTTCCCCGTCCAATAATGAAAACCCAGCACCATCAATATTTGGTTCCAGACGGTAAACGGATCCCAGGAACTGAGTGGCGCAAAGAGTGGGTCGTGGGGCGATAAATCCAACAGCATATTGTTAAAACTGACAGGGTTGATCGCCTCTAATGTCAGTTGGCCATCACTGGCGAGCAGTACATTCACCAGCGATGCCAGCGCGGTCAATAACGTGGGTGTGGCGCACCAGCAGGTGAGAGCAAACCAATGTTTGAATCCAAGTTGTTCGCTATCCAGCAATTTGTTGGCGAGCAACAAGTACACCGCCATCACACTAAAAATAATCAAGACTCCAAGCAGCATGCCTACAATCGCACTGCCGCCCATGATCATGGGTGTTAAACCGCTCATGGCCTTGGCCATATCGGCGCGCTCGGCGGCGCTTTTATCCATCGTCTGGCTATTCACCATCTGTTCAATCATCCACGCGAAATCCACGGTGGAAAAAAAGCACAGCATCAACACAATATTGGCGGCGAGTAATGCCAGCAGTGGAAATAAAAAACCGGGTTTGGTGTTGATATCGCGAAATGCCTGCGATGGGCTGGTGAGGATATTGGTCAAGGTATTGAATGCGGAGGTTTGGTTCACAGCAGGTCCCTCAAAACGTTATTGGAAAATAGCCATTGCATTTTAGGGAGGCTCTGCCAGCACAGGTCACGACAAGTGATAAACGGCAAAAAAACCGGTTGCGAGGTGGTTTGCCTTACACCGGCGGAATTTGCGCCAGATCAAATCCGTGTCTGTTCGGGGCAATGCGCCCGGCTGCAATTGATCCGGATCAAAAAACCGCAACCGGAAAACGCGCAATCTGGTGTTGAAGGCACCAGTGCTTATCGGAATCAACCTGATGAGCGGGTGCAATAACCCGGATGGAGAAATCATTATGTTGGTATCAGGTGTAGTGGCAACCGTATCTCTGGTGGGCGTGCTGGTATTGCTATTTGTCGGCGGCTTGGCTTTGGCGGCAGTGGATAAACATTGCGATAAAAACCGCGAGCACTAATCCGATCGCCATCACGTTTCAGGTGAAACGATTGAACAATTTCGCTACCGGGGATGTCCTTAGCTTATAACCTAAGGATTAACCGTTCTCAGGGTGAAGGATGTTCAAGTTTCCCAGTCATGCAATTGCAAACATCATTGCGTTATCAGAGCGCTTTCCTTGGGCGATGCCGTTATTTGGTTTCTGCTCGGGGTTGGCGAGTTTTTTATTGGTCGAGCGCAAACAAGGATTAGCGCAAATTATTGCGCTGATGATCTTGGCGAGTTGGTGCTGGTTCCTCACTGAAAAAGTGGTACACAGGATTACGCTGCGGTGGTTTGGTTTGTCATCCCCGCGGCCACTGGTGGTTTATGCTACGCAGCTGATGCATCAGGAAAGTTTATTTTTTGTCATTCCTTTTCTATTTCTCACCACTGCATGGAATAGCGGCCAATCGGTTTACACCGCGATCCTGTTGGTTGCTGCCGCCATCACTATTATCGATCCACTCTATTTCCGCTGGTTAGCGCCGCGCCGCGTTTGGTATTTTGCGTTTCATGGCATAACGCTTTTTGCCGTTTTACAAACCATATTGCCCATTATTTTTTATTTACCGACGGCGCAAAGTTATTGCTGGTCATTGGGGATTGCGCTGTTGCTGATTGCCGTTGGCATCGCCAGTGGAACCCAGTGGCGCTGGTGGAAACGTATGCTGGTTATTGTGGGGCTGGTTAGCGCTTTGGGTTATACCGGTTTAGTGGTGCGGCCCTGGATACCGCCATCAACCCTGTGGCTAACCGATGTGGCCATCGCCAGTGCGATCAACGGCGCAGAAAAAATTCCCAAAAATAATTTGAAAGTCCTGTCCGATGCTGAGTTGCACAAAGGTCTTTATGCCTACACCGCGATCCATGCACCGCGCGGCCTGCGCGAGCGGATTTATCACGAATGGAAATTAAACGGCAAACTCATCGATAGGGTGCCTCTGGATATTCACGGCGGCCGCGAAGCGGGCTATCGCGCCTGGAGTCACAAAGTCAATTTCCCTGCCGATTCCACCGGCCGCTGGCAAATTCGCGTCGTGACCGAGGCGGATCAGTTAATTGGCGTGCTGCGCTTTAAGGTAGTACCAGATTCCTGATGCGCTTTCATTCTGATTCCCCGCGATACTCCCCTATAATGTGCAAAATAGTGGGGTTTGTTTGCTTATGTCGTATTTTCCGGTCAATCGTGACCAGCCTTCCATTCACAATCCTGACCGCAATCCAGAGCAGTCGTCGCAATCCGTGGCTGTGCCGCATGCGGTGCAATCGTTGCGCATTGCGCTGCTGGGTTATCGCAGCCATCCGCACGTGGGCGGGCAGGGGATTTATCTCCAGTATTTGAGCAAAGCATTGGTGGATTTAGGGCATAAGGTGGATGTCATTTCCGGCCCGCCTTATCCCGAATTAGATTGGCGTGTGCGTCTTATACAATTGCCGGGTTTGGATTTATACGCACACCCGCACCCCACGCGTGCGCTTAAATTAAAACATTGTTTATCGCTCGCGGATTTTTACGAATGGTGGAGTAAATTAAGTGGCGCCTTTGGTGAGCCTTATTGTTTTGGTCGCCGTTTGAATGCGTATTTCAAACAACATCAACCACAGTACGACATAGTGCACGACAACCAAAGCCTGTGTTACGGCTTATTGGATTTACAACAGCGCGGTGTGAATGTCATCGCGACAGTGCATCACCCCATCACCCAAGACCGCGATCTCGCCCTCGCTGCCGCCACTGAAAAAGGCCAGCGTTGGTTAATTAAACGCTGGTACAGTTTTTTGGATATGCAAAAAACTGTGGTGCAAAAACTGCAGCATGTCATCACCGTGTCGCAACAATCCCGGCGCGATATTACGCAAGCATTTGATCGCCCCGCAGCAGAAATTCACGTGATTCCCAATGGTGTCGATACCAACATTTTTAAACCGCTTGCAGGAATTGCGCGTATTCCGTTTCGGTTAATTACCACCGCGTCTTCTGACCAACCGCTAAAAGGTTTAAGCGTATTGCTGCGTGCCATCGCCGCGCTGCACAGTGAATTTCCTGAACTGCAATTAATGGTGATCGGAAAACTAAAAGAAAACGGCGAGACCCAAAAAGAATTACAAGCATTGAACCTACAAGAGAGTGTTCAATTTAAATCCGGCATCAGTAACAGTGAATTGGTTGAGCAATATGCTCACGCCAGCATTGCCATAGTGCCATCACTCTATGAAGGTTTTGGTTTGCCTGCAGCAGAGGCAATGGCCTGCGGAGTGCCATTAATTTGTAGCGATGGTGGTGCCTTGCCGGAAGTGGTGGGCGATGCCGCGCGCTTGGTGCGCGCCGGTAATACAGATGATTTGCAACAGGCATTACGCGATTTGTTGCTTGATAATCAAGCGCGTGACCAATTAAGCGAAAAAGGGCGTGAGCATATCTTGCAACAATTAAGTTGGGATTGTGTAGGGAAAAAAATGGAACGTTTTTATTTCCAAATTTTGAATCAACAACACGACCCGATTAGCAATCGTGAACTATCGCGTGAGCAAGTACAAAATGCTTACGATTAACTTTCACGATTTCCCTTTAGCGGCGGGCGACCGCGTACTGGATCTCGGTTGTGGCGAAGGCCGCCATGTGATTAACGTTTATTTGCAGGGCGATGTAGTCGCCATCGGTGTGGATTTAAATCATCGCGATTTGCTGACCAGCCGTGAACGATTTTTACCGTTTGATCAAGCATCTGCCAATAAACACTTTTATTTACAACAGGCAGATGCGACCAAATTGCCCTTTGCTGATCACAGCTTTGACAAAATTATTTGCAGCGAAGTGCTGGAACATATTCCGGATTACCAAAGCGTATTAACTGAAATTCAGCGCATACTCAAACCCGGCGGGTTGCTGGCCATTACCGTGCCGCGCGCATGGCCAGAAAAAATCTGCTGGTGGTTAAGTGAGGAATATCATCAGGTAGAAGGTGGCCATATTCGTATTTTTAATGGCAAACAATTACGTACTGATATTGAGCAGCGGTCATTTACATTTTATAAACGCCACTGGGCGCACGCGCTGCATTCACCTTTTTGGTGGATGAAATGTTTGTGGTGGAAAACGCAGGACACCAATCCGCTGATTAAACTCTACCACCGTTTATTGGTGTGGGATTTAATGGAAAAACCCTGGCTCACACAAACACTGGAAAAATGGCTGAATCCAATTATGGGAAAAAGCGTGGTGATGTATTTTAAAAAAGCCGGTCTTGATGCAGGCATTAATTACTCCTCCCCTTTGCAAAAGGGGAGACCGGGAGGGGATTCCTGCTCATGAAAAATTTATTACTCACCAAAGGCTTTTTTCCTGAGCAGTTGTTGCGCCCGACCATCAATTATATTTTGCAAACCCAATTACCAAACGGCTGTATTCCCTGGTTTGCAGATGGCAAAGCTGACCCTTGGGATCATATTGAAGCGGCTATGGGTTTAACCATTGGCGGTGAATATGCCGCAGCGCAGCGCGCTTACCAATGGCTGGTGCAAGAACAATTGCCCGATGGCAGTTGGTGGGCAAATTATCTGGGTGATGAAGCGGTAGATAAAAATCACCGCGAAACAAATTTCATTGCTTATATTGCCACCGGCGTTTGGCATTATTTTTTAATCACGCAGGATGTAAAATTTTTGCTCGATTATTTTCCTGCCGCGCAAAAAGCGATTGATTTTGTATTGCGCTACCAAGCGCCGACGGGCGAAATTTATTGGGCTGTTGCGGAAGATGGCAGCGCTAAAAAAGATGCATTAGTCACGGCATCCAGCTCCATTTATAAAAGCCTTGAGTGCGCCATTTTATGCGCAGAGCAGCTGGGTTTTAATGCGAACCACTGGCGCAGCGCCCATCAACAATTGGGCACAACCTTGCGCCATCATTCGGAATGTTTTGACCGCACCTGGGAACCCAAAACCCGTTTTTCCATGGATTGGTTTTATCCCATTCTTACCGGCGTTGTGGATGGAAAAGCGGCGCAGCAGCGCATTGATGAAAAATGGAAAACCTTTGTCGAGCCGAATATTGGTTGCCGTTGTGTGAGTGATGAACCCTGGGTGACGGTGGCTGAATCCTGCGAACTCACACTCGCATTGTTAGCCGCTGGCGAACACGCGAAAGCCGTTAATTTATTTAGCTGGCTATTTCAATTTAAAGATGAAGATGGCGGTTATTGGACTGGTTATAATTTCCGCGACGATGTTATTTGGCCGCGTGAAAAAACTACCTGGACAGCCGGTGCAATTTTATTGGCAGCCGATGCCATCACCCAACACACCGCTGCCGCCAATATATTTTTGCAGTCGGCTTTATCCCCAATGGCTTACGCCGAACCACTTACAACAGAACACTAGTTATGCGAATCCCACGAATTTTTACCGAACAAAATTTACTGAGCGGCGAACATATCGCGCTGGAAGAATCGGCATCGCATCACCTGAGCAAAGTATTACGAATGCAAGCGGGGCGCGAATTAATTTTATTTAATGGCGCTGGTGGTGAATTTGCGGCAACCATTCATGAAGTCAGTAAAAAGCATGTGATCGTCAGTGTGCAAGAACACAGCATCGACAATCGTGAATCACCACTGGAATTGGAATTAGCGATTGGTATTTCACGCGGTGAACGTTTTGAATGGGTGCTACAAAAAGCGACAGAACTTGGCGTAACCAAAATTACACCACTCATTACCGAGCGCACCGAAGTAAAATTAGGTGGCGACCGCCAGGAAAAACTGCACGACCGCTGGCAGCAAATCCTTATCAGCGCCTGCGAGCAGTGCCAACGCAATTTATTGCCCGTTTTACATTCGCCTGTACAAATTTCTGACTGGCTGCCACAAGTGAAATCTGATTTACGTTTTGTACTCCATCACCGCGACAGCAAAACCCTACCGGCAGAGCAACAACCTGAAAGCGTCACGCTATTAATCGGCCCCGAAGGCGGCCTGAGCGAACGCGAAATCGCCCACGCCCTGGAGCAAGATTTTAACGCGCTGACCTTAGGCCCAAGAGTATTACGCACTGAAACAGCACCAGTTGCTGCGATTAGTTTGGTGCAGTATTTGTGGGGGGATTTTTGAGTTGAACCACTGGGGCACAGCCAATATTAAGCCCCTAATAGGCAATTGGACGCTAATACATCGCTTTCCAATTTGCCCATGGACGCTTTATAGAAAAACGACAAATAGCTAGCAAATGAAAATATTTTTACTCACCCATGAACGCGAACTACTGCGCCCTACTAATACCGGTGTGTTGGCACAGAATGTTGCACCGGAAATCGTAGAGCGAATAGTCTGGGCGAGAAACGAACCTAACCCGTTTTTGTTAGATGCAATCAATCAAGGAAATACGGTATTGCTTTACCCGGTTGATGATGCCGATGTTGCGTCAATTGAATCCTCTGAAAATATCATTGTGCTGGATGCCACCTGGCAAGAAGCACGCAAAATATTTAATCGCAGCCCCTATCTAAAAAATTTAACCAGAGCACAAATTAACCCGCAGCAAATTTCCCAGTACCAGCTCAGGCGCAACCAACCCGAGGGTGGTTTGTGTACCGCTGAATGCGTGATGGAAATACTCAGAGCAAAAAATCACGTAACTATTGCGCAGCGGTTAGCGGCAGAGTTTGCAAATTTCAATTCAAAAATCCGCAATTAAATGTAGGTTGGGGTGAGGCACGAACCCCAACATGACGGGCTTTCCGATTACTGAAGTGTCAATTCAAGCTTCAGAATTTTATCCAAAAAATACAATCGCGACATAAAAAATAACAGCGTGGTCGTGAGCTCATCAAAAAATGGATATCAATTCTGTGTACAATCGTCAAATCCATGCAGATTTACCAGAGGTTTATCCTTTCGCAAGTTTTTTCGATGTGTAGATAAAAAATTTTCTTGAAATTTTGTTGAAGAAAGACTGTGCATGAATTTTTTAGTGCGCTTCTATTTTCCAATAATAATTTGATCTCAGTACAACACATCACAAACTGCTTAAATCAATGAACTAGCGTTACTCAAACGTTTTTAATGATAGAAAATGATTCTTGATACTTTTTCCTATTTCTTTGGCCATTAAAGGCGGTACGGCATTTCCAATTTGTCTCGCCTTTGATGCCATATTGCCTTTAAATCTATAAGTTCTTGGAAATGTTTGTAGGCAAGCAGCTTCTCGGATGGAAATAGCACGGTTTTGAGATGGGTGACCAAATCTTCCATTTGAAAGACTAATACATCTGGTTGTTAAACCGCTAGCAGGTTTATCCCAGTGTAATCTTCCATAAACATCTGTGTGACCTTTGTAGTTTTGATGGCATTTAAGTTGAAGATCTGGTGACCAAAATTCTCGTCCTCCGCCCTCAGGAGTTTGCTTTATCCTTCTTAAGTTAATTTCAGACAGTTTCGCGGCTCGATGCTCAGAATCTTGATTACAGGTTTCTCCCGCTGAAATAGCCGTTAGATCAGAAATCCATTCTCTAACAGTACTATAAGGGGTTCCAGCCTTCGGTCCATGTGTTGCTTTGGGTAGCGAAATTGTGCCTAATTTGGATGCCAATAAAACTAATCGCTCTCTTCTTTGAGGCACTCCAAAATCTGCTGCTGGTAATACATCAAACGAATATTGATATTTTAAGTCGTCAAGAATTTTCAAAAATTCATAAAATGGACCGTTTGATCTTATTTTCTGCATGCCTGGCACGTTTTCGACTAAAACGTATTCAGGTTCCCAATACCCAATAAAGCGAGAAAACTCCATCAACAAATTTTTTCTTGGGTCATTTTCATATTTTTTTTTGTTCTGTTTTGAAAATGGTTGGCACGGAGCACAGCCACAAAATAAAATAGGATTATTTCTTTCGCCAATAATGGATGATAAATTTTCAGGCTCTATTTCCTGAATATTTGAGGTTAAAACTTTTGCATAGGGAAAGTTTTCTTTGAAAGTTGAAATTGCAACTTCATCGATATCGAGGGCAAATTTAATATTAAGCCCTTCATCGCTTAATCCGCAACTGGTGCCGCCGCAACCAGAAAAAAAATCAAATACATCAATCATTTTTTGGCGCTCAATTTTTTGAAGTTATTAATTTTATCTGCTAAGAGTAAAATATGCGAATTATTTTTTTCAATGGTGGCAATCTTGCTTTTTTGAATAAAAAGAATTTCTTGAGATGTTGGATTTTCATAATCCTCTTTACCTAATTCTTTCCTAGTAATTTTTTCAAATGTGATCTTTCTGTCTTCTTCAGGATAATTTAAATAGTCTATCGTTTTATGCATATTATCCCATACAAATTCTTCAGGGGTTTTTCCTGGAAGATATGAAACATGATCTTTTATCCATTCAATAAAAGTTCTCTCTAGATATTTTTTTTGTTCTTTGTCTCCACCATTACTATTTCCATCAACTTTAAAGTCAATATCAATACCTGATATTGACTTTATTAATTCAGGCAAATTATTTTCTGCGTCTTTGCTGATGGTATCTATATGAGGTATTTCAATCTCTCTATTTTTGTCGCCATCAAATAAAATAAAAACATCTTCTCTTTTTTCAATTGAATAAATTGGAACATAGTATTTCCACAATGTATCTGCGCCTCCTGGGAAGTAAATGACCTTGATAGTTTTAAATGTAACTTCGCCTAAGGTTTTTATAGCAAATTCGGTTACTTCTTTTGCTAAAGCATCTTCTACAACAATGGTTGTTGCTCCAATCATGGGTTCGCCAATATGAAAAAAAGCTTCATCGTGTGAACTTGACTGATTTGGTAGCCTAACTTTTTGAGTGGAACTATCAAATCGTAACGCTTTTACGGCTTCAAATGGTAGTTGACGTACTATGGCTGGGGAATGAGTTGAGATAACTATTTGGTGTTTATTTTTTTTAACTTGATCTTTAAGGAAATTGACTAGCTTTTCTTGCGCTCCTGGGTGTAGCGAAACCTCTGGCTCATCCAGCAATATTAAAGAGCTTTCTTTAGCAGACATAATATCTGTCACTAGTTTTACTACTGCGAATTCTCCACTACCAGCGAATGCTTCGCTATATTGAAGATCAGACATTTTCATTAAGCAAGTATAAGCATCAGTGTTATAAAAATAGTGCCTAATCAAATTTATTTCAGAATATTTTTTACCGAGAATGTTTGATATTTCAAGTAGCTCTTCTGAAGTCAGAGTTCTATTTTCTGAGTTAACAATTCTTTGTTGTTTCCTATAAAAAAATTCCATTTTCTTTTGTTGAATAGAGTATTTTAGATGTGGGGCCCTTGTTCTAATAAATTGTTTTTTTATCTTTGTATTATTCGATTTTCCTTTTAATTCACTATGATAAAAAAATTTATCGTAAGCGCTTAAGGATGCTCTGAAATCTATATAAACTACACTCTTATCAATGGCGTCCCATCTCGTTTTACTTCTTCCCTTCGGCAAGGGTTTATCTTCCGGTAATAGAGGCATTGGCTTCATGCCATATTTAGCTACTGGCCTTGAAGGCTCCCAATAATCAGGGTCTTCATCTTTTTTTATCCGGGTTTTTAAAACCTCTATGGTTTCGTCCGCTCCTTCATTAAAATATCCATAGATGAAACAATTTCTTTGATCTCCCGTCTCTTTGATAGGGTCAATATTAGTAGAAAACCAAAGTTCACCTAAACTGTAGAAGTTAGGGCAGCCATATAGTGCTCGTAATACCGAACTTTTATTTGTCCCATTGGCACCTACAAGCGCGGTTATAGGGAAAGTTAAATCTATCTTAGTGTTTTCCTCAAAATTTTTATATTTTGGAAATCTTATGTATCTAATGTAGGGCTCTAACTTTTTCTTTTCCAAAAGTTGCCGTAATAGTGCTTCGTAGTCCATTGATCGCCTGATATTTTTAGAGTTTAATTGGTAAAGTTTTTAAATACTCTTTTTTCAAAAAGAGAAGAAAATTCAACTATTTCCTGTAAGTTTGTTATTTCATTAATTGAATGAATTAGCTTCTTTTAATTTTTGGAATCTTTTGAGGATTTTCCAATAGAAAGTAACCATTGCTCAAAATGCATTGTCTTATCACAGACCCAAAGGCGCAAGTTTCCACTATAGCCAAGGATTTTGGGAAATACATCGTATTACACGAAATGTCAGTGCCCTTCAAAAATCAACGACCGATGTGTTGCAAACCCTGCTTGTGCGCCGTCGCCGATGGCGAAGGTGACGCTGCCCATGGGGCGGGCTAGGTCGCCGCAGGCGAATACGCCGGGGACGGAGGTTTGTTTGAGTTCATCGGTTTTGATGTAAAAACCAATCGGACTTTCTGCAATTTCACAACCTAAATCCTGTGCGATGCGGTTTGAAGGTTGCGTGAGTGATGCGACAAATAATCCGGCTAATTCCACCAAGCGCCCATTGGCGAGTTTCACAATGATGGATTGCTCGCCCGCTATTTCGCTCACCGTTTCTGTCTCGATAGTCACACCGCGTGCGGCGAGTTGTGCGCATTGTTCTGCGTTGGGTGTGAAGCAATTATTGGTGAACAATGTGGTTGGGCCCCAATCGGGAATTAGCATGGCTTGATGGAAAGAGGCTTCGCTGATGGCGAGTACGCCCAGCTTGCCCTGATCCAATTCATAACCGTGGCAGTAGGGGCAGTGGAATACGGTTTTGCCCCAGCGGTCTTGCAAACCGGTGATGGCGGGAAGGTGGTCGCTCACACCGGTGGCGAGGATCAAGCGCTTGGCGGTGAAGGTGTTGTTGCCGATTTTGTTGTCAGCGGTAGTGACAGTAAAACGCTCGCCGGTTTTTTCAGCGGAATCGACCAAGCCTTGCAGCCAGGTCAGGTTAGGGTACTCCAGCAATTGCGCTTTGGCTTCTTCGGCGATGGCGCTGGGCGATTTGCCATCTTGCCCGAGCAAGCCGTGCGAGTGGGATGCAAAACGGTTGCGGCGCACACCGCCATCAATCACCAACACACGGCGACGGCCGCGCGCGAGTTGCAGTGCCGCGGCCATACCGGCGTAGCTGCCGCCAATCACAATCACATCGTAAGTTGTTTGCATGGTGTTACCTCACTCTGCATCTGCCGCATCATCAGCGGGAAAAAGGGAATGTTCATGGGTGCCGGAAAACCCGCGCGCTTGCATGCGCTGGTGGAAATCGGCGCTGAGTTGGGCGAGGGTCACAGTGCGAAAGCGCGCGAGTAACAGGGCTTCGGCCTCGGCAAAGGCATTGTTGAGCGCGTTGTTGACGGCCTCTTCCACCAAGCAACCGGGCGATTCGGTGCGGTTGCCCATCGCCAGTAATGTCGGCTCATCCAGCGCCTGGTAGATGTCGTGCAGGGTGATGGTGTCCAGCTCGCGGCAGAGTTTCCAACCGCCGCCGTGACCTTTCTCCGAGCAGACCAATTGGTGCTCACGCAGCCCGGCGAGTACCCGGCGGATCACCACCGGGTTGGTCTTCATCATTTTCGCCAGCGCGTCCGAGGTCATGGGCGTACCCACCTCGGCCATATGCAGGAGGACGTGCAGCACGCCCGAGAGTCTGGAATCGCGTTTCATGGATCACCTCTTATTCGCAGGATGTTACGGCGGAATTTCACGTAACCAAATCAGTTACGTGAAAAGGTAATCCATAAAATCGACTTATGCAACTTTTATTGTTACGTAAGTTAAATATTGTTGCTTAAGTTAAATATTGCTACGCAAGTTAAAAAGAGCAGTGATGGATAGCTGTCAGCCCGCCAAACGCTGCGCGTATTCCGCTTCCAAACGGGTGTGGGTTTTCCAGAATCCCTCCGGGGTTTTGCCTTCCAATCGATCGCGCAAAATATTGAGATGGGTGTGCCAGCCACCGGCGACACTCAGGCGTTCGTTGGCATTGGTGAGGCGGCGATGGGTGACGGTGAGTTTGACCTTGTCGTCCTGCCGGGCGAGTTCAAAACTCACTTCGGACTCCTCGGGCGAGCCTGCATTCCAGATATAACTGAGCAAGCGCAATGGCTCGCAGGCAGTCACTTTGCCCAGCATGGGCACATCGCCCGCGCAGCTGGCGTATTTGGGCGGCGGTATGTCGTGCTCGGGTGATAGCTCGGAATTGCGGAAGGTATGTTCCACCTGGCCGCCCACCTTCTGCTCCACATTACCCGCCGCCAACCAGGTGGCGCGCTTGTCAGAATCGGTCAGGTATTGCCACACCCGCTCAATCGGGCCGGGCAGCAGGCGCTCAAGGCGCAGGGTATCGGGGGCGGTCAGTACACCGTAGTCGTTCATCTTCAGCTCCTTTGGCATAGCGCCAATTATGGTGATGGGTTGACCCGGTAATACCGTATCCACCCGTTATTGATCCGTTTCGTTGTTTGCTAACTGATCTTCCGCCAGCAGCGCGGCGGTCAGTGCATCCAGCCGCTGGTTCCAGAATTGTTCGTAATGACGTAACCACTCGATACCGCCAAGCATCGGGCGTGCATCCAACTGGCAAGTGTGGTTGCGCCCCTGAATACTGCGCACCACCAAGCCTGCACTTTCCAGCACTTTGATGTGTTTGGAAATCGCCGCGAGGGTCATATCGAACGGTGCTGCCAGTTCGGTAATGCCACAGGGTGCTTGCGCCAGCCGCGCAATCATCGCCCGCCGCGTAGGGTCGGCAAGGGCGTGAAAGACGGCATCTAGCTGTTCAACTTGATTATTTACCATATGGTTAAGTATTCTCCCGATGCTAATAATTGTCAACCATTTGGTTAAATATAATCGCAATTGCACGTTGGGTCGAGCGATTCAAAGTTGAAGGGGGAAGTTTCAGGATGGGAATAGGTAAGCGCTGGGCGACAACGGAGAAGTTTCAGGGCACTGGCGTTTGAATTTAACCACCATCGTCACTCCCGCTTGCGGGAGTCCAGCTTGCCAATTAATCGAATGACCTATGGATCCCCGCTACGCGAGGATGACGTATTCAGGGTGAAACAGAGTTATCCGCTGACGATAGCGGCGAATAATGGCTCTGCTCCACCCAGTGCTCACCGGAGTAACGCGTGGTCAGGCTGCTGCCGGTGTTGATCCAAAAGGCGGTGCGGTTAAATTGCGCAGTGGGGTGATAATCCGGCAGAGTCGCCGCGAGTGGGTAGGGCGTACCGGTACTGAGGCGCGATTTCTGCGTCGCCTCCAGAATAAATTCCTTGCCCTCATGCACCAACACCACCCAGGCATGGCCGTCATTCTGGTGTTTACCCAGCGCCACGCGCGCATCAAATCCCATCTCGATTAACCAATCGGCCAACACAATGGCGTGGTCTTCACAATCGCCGTTAGACATATAAAACGCCTGTCGGCTGGTCTGCCACAGCTCTTCCTTTCCGTAGTTGAGGCTATCGAGCATGTAGCGTTTGCGCTTGGCGATTACATACAGCGGCATCCACACATTATCGACCGCGAAGGGGCTAAAGCCCTCAAGAAACGCATTCACGATATGCGCGCGCTGATCGAGCCCCGGCGCAATCGCAGTCGCGTTTTTAATTCCGTTCAGATGAAAAAAATACACACCGCCAATCGGCGCAGGGTTGCGTGGGTTTGGATTGTAACGTTGAATAAGCTCGCTGAGTTGTTCGCTGGTGTAATGGAATTGGGTTTGGTTAATCACCACCTCACCGGGCGCAGGGCCGCTGGTTTCCAAACCGGCAGGTATAACGGCATTCGCGCTCTGACTTTGCGCCAATAAATTTGCAATCGTCGGATCATCGCCACTGCGCCAATCGCGCAGCACAATCACAACCGCAATCCCCACCAAAATCTGGAGCAGACTGCCAAACGAAAAATTATTTTTATGTTTGCGGCTCATCCGCGTTTACGCCCTAACCTTTAAAACCAAAAGTCACAATCAGTGCAACAAACACCAGAATCGACGAAGCAAAAATCGCCACCGCCACATTCCCCTTTTTCAACTCTTCTTCAATGCTCATATTTTTCAGCAATTTTTCATCGATGATGAGTAACGCCTTCACACCAATAAAAAGCGCAAGCAATGTGTAAGCAAGGTTGATTGATAAGTTAACGGCGGTAGCGATAATAAAATCCCATTGCATGGTGTTTGGCCTTGGTGGTTATTAAAATTTTAGACAGAAGCGCAATTTAGTCTTTTGTAGGTTGGGCAGCAATGCCCAACATCTTCAGATTCGTAGCCCGTATGGAGTCTAGCAGAATACGGGAGCGATGCTTCGATTCAAGTCCTTATAGATCCGACCAGATTGCATCTATCAGTAATCCCGCATTTCGTTACACTCCATGCGGGCTACTTGCTTGTGTAACCATTTTTATTTTTGGGTGTGCGCTTTACTTTAATTGCAGGCCATATGAATTTAAAGCGCCGTATTGAATGGTTTTACGTGCGTCATCAATATCCTGAAGCTTTTCATCAAAAACCAATTGTTCATTTTCAGATGGTGCACTTAATGACATTTGCTCCAAGTACTTCTCATAGTGATTTAACGCTTCCCAAATAACATTGTATTCCTTAACCAAAATTGTTGGCTCAGCCATTTGCAACCTCCACTGCAGTCAATCGGACAACCCTAATTCTATCCATTCCCAATTCCTCTAAAAGAGCCAAGTAATCTTTCAGTGGCATATTTTTTTCGGGAGCTATCATAAAGTGCCCTTCATGGCCTGGTCTAAGATCTTTCACTAATTTTAAGCCAAGCGGAATATTTGCATGTTTCTTGATTCGCCAAACGGTTTTTCCTGGGCGCTTCATTATAGGTGTTAGATAATTAAAGGCAGAAAATCCATTACCATTAGCCTTTACTATTTCAACTCCACCGGTACTGTAAATCACAACATCGGTTCTTGCACGTTCTTCTGTAAACGCAGGCCAAGTTGAGTTTCCCATCCTGTATAAATTCTCTGTGAATTTAGCTACATCGTAAAAATACAAATCATCATTGTTAATCATATGTTCTCCTTGATTTGAGTTTGGTTTAATGAGTATTAACCTCCAATCCATAAGAATGGGTGTTTTTACTCGTATGTGATTTTAAGTTGCCCGTTAATCAAGGCGCGTGTGTTAAATCTCAAAACAGTGATGTGGTAATTACGGGAAAGCGATTTTCGGTTGTGAAGGAATATTGTGAGCTTTAGTGGTTATTTTTAGTTGGGGATTCGTTTTAGTTAAAACGTTAAAAACAAATCCATGTTTTTCTTTGAGTTATAGCTTCTTGCTTGCCGGACAATTGGATGTTTATAGAGTGATTTTTCTAGTGCAGAAGTTTTTATCCATGCTTTATCCTATCGAGTGTAAATAGTATGTTGCCATGCACATCGTTGATGATATTGCTATTTTCCTCAAATATTACAGGTATGTATTCTTTGAATTCTGAAACTGTACTAATTCTGTTGAGCAGTGCAGTTTGAACTGCAGTCTGGCATCTTGAAGCACTATAGATCATTACTTGGCTATACAGCTCTAATTCTTTCTTTGAGAAATCGACACTCCTAAAACCAGAATGGACTGATTCATTTCGAAATACTCTAATTTTGTCAATGACATCAATGATTTCACTATTCCAATAGGCATATTTAGGGTGGGCGGCCAACTTTGCAATAAGCAACTTTGAAATATCATTGTAATGTTTTCCGTTAGGAAAACCTAAAAACCAGCGAACAATTCCTTCAATGTTGTCGTTTTCTGATTCTTTTAGTAGCGCTTCAATTGCGAACCAATAAAATAGTGTTTTTAGTTGAATATTTTTTTCGTGTTTACTGTTTCGCACCCAGTGTAACGAACGTTGATAGCGTTCACTTAGTTCATTCTTCAGCGACAAGATATAATTCACAAAATCTCTTCTTTGAATTTCACCTTGCTGAACCATAAACGACATTGATGGTTCATATCCAATTTTATTTATTGGATGAATTTTCCCAGACTCTAGATTTTTAGTAAACCCTATATCTGACGTTTTAAAGTTTGATATTGCGAATTCCACAGATTTGAGATCAAGCACAGCGGAGAATGCATTTTCTGATAGTTCAATTGCTTCATGTATGCTGGCAGTATCAACAATAGTTGCTATCCTTGCGCAAAAAGAATACTTGTCAAAGTCTGCTCGATTATCTAAAGCAGATTTTTTTAGTGCATCTATTTCGTATTCAGAATCCGATGTATGCGACCTGAGCTCAACAGTTCCATATATTTGAGTAGAAGGCAAAGATATGCTGTTGTTGTCTAGTATTTTTAAAACTAAAAATTTACCCACATTTAACCTTTACAATACTAATTACTAATCTCTCAAGAGCAAGCTTTTTAATGTGCTGCATTCCGAAACTGTTTAATGTTAGTTTTTCTTTTTCTAGATATTTAATTAGAGTTATCGCAATATTGTAGTTTTTTAAGTTTAGGCAAGCTTCAATAATGGTATTTAAATATTTAATTTCTATCCGCTTTGATAGCAGAAACTCACAACACTCTTCGCAATCCTTATGATTATTTACAGAGAGATAATATTTCAATCGGAACCAAAATATTTCAACATCTTTGGGTTTTGAATCATACAAAAGCTTATCGAATTTACGCACTCCATCATTGTCAAATGTTGCTATTGATAGTGAATACCCTAGCCTAATTGTTTTTTCATGATTCGGTTTTTTATCGGAAAGTTTTTTAAAGTAATACTTGGCCTCAAAAAGCTTCCCATTTTTCACTAGGTAATCAATAAAGATTGTTAGTCTTTTAGCATATTTTTTGCTATCGATTGGCGTATCTCTGAAATTTTTCTCAATTGCGTCCAAATTTTAAATCTCTTTTAATTAATTTCAGGCAAGAGCTGTCTTTTTGAACTTCATTAGCTGCATGACTTCCGCAAAGAACAGCAGCTAAACCCCTATCGTTATTCATCTGTATTTCCTATCTCCATCCAATGGCGTAAGTTTCTACTATAGCCAAGGATTTGCAAAATACATCACATTACGCGTTACGCGGGGTTTTGAGGCAGGGGTTAATCGTCGCGGGTGAGGACTTCCAGTAGTTCGATTTCAAAGATGAGATTGGAATTGGGTTTGATGTGTGCGCCGATTTGGCGTTCGCCGTAGGCTAAATGTGCGGGGACGTGGAGTTTGCGTTTGCCGCCGACTTGCATGCCGATCAGACCTTGATCCCAGCCTTTGATCACACGGCCGGTGCCGATCACGCATTGGAAGGGTTTGCCTTTGCGGTGGGAGGAATCGAATTCGGTGCCGTCTTCGAGCCAACCGATGTAGTGGGTGGTGATGAGCGCGCCTTTGACAACGGCTTTGCCATCGCCAATTTGCAGGTCTTCAATGACGAGTTCGTTCATAGTGTTCAATGCGTTTAATTTTTTACCGAGCGGTAAAAAGAATGTGTTTTACGTGTTTTGGCGGTGAATTTTTACTGAGCGGTAAAATGTTTAGACGTGCCCGCGAGATTTATCGGCTCGCGGGTTGTTTAAAAAAGCTTAATTATCCAAATGCAGATATTCCAAAAAGGCGCGCTCCATGGCTTCCACATTGGGAATCACCGCTTCTTCGCCCGCCCAACTGACGTGCATTAATTCGTAGGGCTTGTTATCGGCATCTTCACGCTCGGTGATTTCCTCTTCGGTCACGCGCGCCAAACGCGGCAGGCCTTGGGTGAGTATGGCGATAAACGGCAGGGATTCGTGTTGGCCGGTGGTGTTGAGTACCGCAAAGCGGGAGCGCTGGGCGACACCGGGTTTGTCTTCGCCATTCATCACTTCAAACGAGAGCAGCGGGATGGTTTGTTCACGCCAGCTGCAATTGCCCAAGTACCACGCCGGTGCATCTTGCACGGGAATAACCTGGGATACGGGTACAATCTCGGCCACCGTCACGTTGGGCGCGAGTAGCTGACGGCCCTGCAGCGGGATGAGCAGGCTGGCAACTTCTTGTATTTTTTTCTCAATGCGCTGAGGTGCTCTCATGACGATGGACCTTGTCGATACTGTTCTTGTCGGTTGTTGGTAACCGGTGTTTGTTTCAATTGCGCCAGTGCGCGTGCCAGATATTCCGGTGTGCCGCTGAGGCTGATGCAGCCGGTCGCGATGGCCGATACGGGCATGGAATCGCTGGTGCAGTCATCGGGTGCTTGCGCCCAGGCTTTGCCGCCGACTTGCTTGAGCAGGCGGCAACTCGCCGCGCCATCATCACCCATGCCGGTAAAAATAATCAACCCGCTACGCTCGCGGTAAATACGCGCCACATTAGCGGCTATCTGGTCGATGGAAGGCGCATAACTGCCCTTCCAGGACTGCCCGTAATTCACCGCCAGAGTACCGTTTTCCAATACTTCTACCGGATCGCGCGCGGTCACCAGCGTAAGGCTGTTCGCCTCCAGCACTAACCCTTGTGTCGCCACCATCGCAGGGTAGTTGCCCGCGTTGCTCATCATGCGGTTGAGCGTGGCGGCCTGACTTGCATCAATATGCTGTACATACAAAAAGGCGATACCCAAATTGGCGGGCAGTTGCGCCAGAAACCGTTTTACTGCCGCGGGCCCTCCGGTCGAGGCGGCCAATACCCACAACTCATGGGCGGGATTGGTCTGCTGCAGGTTGATATCGCCCCGCAGCCGCTGCAACCGTATGCCGGTGCGGCGCAACCAGGCGTTGTGTTCTTCAGTGCCGGGCGCAAATTCGCTGCTGTCGCTGAGGATAATTGGCACCCGGCTTTGGGCGAATAACTGTTCCAGCAGCTGTTGTTCATCGCAGTAGTCTTCAGCGACATCCACCAGCCAGGCATCGACCCCTGATTCGGCCAGAGAACCTTGCCCGGCAAGGGCCTGGTTGGCCGATTCGGCTCCCGACAGGGACACGTAGCGCGCCACCTTATGGCCGGAGCGCGCGACCAACTGATCCAGCGCTTGCTGCTTGCGGATACTATCGATCAGTATTCCAAGTTGCAGCATAAGCGCCGCCTTACTTCACAGTTTTGCCGAGCAGCTCATGGATATTGGTGAGCAGCAAGTCTTCCTGATAGGGTTTGCCCATGTACTTGTTCACGCCCAGGCTGAACGCGCGCTCGCGGTGTTTTTCACCGGTACGCGAGGTGATCATGATGATCGGCAAGTCTTTCAGGCGCGAGCTGGTGCGGATATTTTTGGCTACTTCAAAGCCGTCCATACGCGGCATTTCGATGTCCAGCAACATCACATCGGGCAGATGATCTTGTAACAGTTGCAGCGCTTCCACACCGTCTTTGGCGGAGATCACGCGGAAGCCTTCGCGCTCCAGGAAGCGGCCGGTTACCTTGCGTACGGTTACCGAGTCGTCCACCACCATAATGGTTTTTTCCGACAGGTCTTCTTCGATAGCCGGACTGATGCGGAGCGGGTCGAGCTGGATGGCGTTTTGCAGACCGAGTGCCAGCTGTTCGCGGATCATGGCGTGCAGATCCAGAATCACCACCACGCTACCATCGCCCATTACCGTTGCGCCGGATACGCCGCGCACGGCACTGAACTGGGCGCCGAGGGTTTTCACCACGATCTCGCGCGAGCCGAGCAGACGGTCTACTTGCAGGGCGACGGTATGTTCGGCACTGCGCACCAGTACGACCGGCAAGGGCAACATTTGGCCATCGAGCTTCGGTTGGGCGTTGGAGTCGAGCAGGCTGCCGAGGTAGCGCACCAGATAGTTTTCACCGGCGTAATCGAAACGGGCGCTGTCATCCTGATAATAGTGCTCCAGCTCAAATGGGCTGACGCGTACAATACCTTCAATCGAGTTGAGCGGAATGGCGTAGAGATCATCGCCAATCTGTACCATCAAGGCGCGGTTCACCGATACGGTAAACGGCAGGCGAATGGTGAATTCGGTACCCGAGCCCCAGTTGGAATCGATAAACATGGCACCGCCGAGCTGTTTGATCTCGGAGTGCACTACGTCCATGCCCACACCGCGGCCGGAAATCTGGGTGACTTTCTCGGCGGTACTGAAACCGGCGTGCAGGATAAATTGGATTACATCCTGATCGGCCAGCTGCGCATCGGCCGCCATCAGCCCGCGTTCAACCGCTTTTTCGCGCACGCGCTTGAGGTTGATACCGCGGCCATCGTCGATCAGGCGGATAATTACATCGCCGCCTTCACGGCCAAGGGTGAGCAGGATGCGGCCATTCGGATTCTTACCGGCAGCGATACGCTCGTCGGGCATTTCAATCCCGTGGTCCACTGCGTTACGCAGCATGTGTTCAAGTGGGGCGACCATGCGCTCCAATACGGTACGGTCCAGTTCGCCTTCGACGTTATCCAGCTCGAAATCCACTTCTTTGCCCAGCTCGGACGCGGCTTGGCGCACGATCCGGCGCAAACGCGGTACCAGACGGGAGAAGGGCACCATGCGCGAACGCATCAGGCCTTCTTGCAAGTCGGTATTAATGCGCGACTGTTGCAGCAGCAGGGTTTCGGTATCGCGGGTTTTGTCCGCGAGGGTGTATTTCAAGTCCATCAAGTCGGAAGCGGATTCGATCAGCGAGCGCGACAACTGCTGCAGTTGTGAGTAGCGGTCCATCTCCAGCGGGTCGAATTCTTCGTGTTGCGCCATCTGCTCCTGACGGAACAACACCTGCGCTTCGGTTTCGATGTCGAGGCGGCGCAGCTGTTCCTGCAAGCGTTGGATGGTGGAATCCATCTCTTCGATGGCACCGCCCAGATCGCTGACTTGCTGCTCCATACGGCCACGGCTGATGGAGGTTTCACCGGCGAGGTTTACCAGTTCCTCCAGCAATTCAGCAGAGACTTTAACGACTTCTTGTGGGCCGCTGCGGCGCGCTGCCAAGTGCTGCACTTGCGCAGGGCCGGTATTGCCGGAGCGCAGGCCACCGCCGTACTCGGTGCCCGGAATAGCGCCCGGTACAACAGGTGCTGCGGGTTTGGCTTTGGGCGCAAAGGTGAGCACATTGGGTTTTTGGGTTGGGCTGCCGCTATCGAAATCGCCACCTGCTAGCTCGCGGGTGTTGTCCACCACAATGGTCGGCTTGTTGTAGGCCGGGAAGCTGTTTTCCTGTGCGGGAATCTGGTCGCTGTCGGCGTCTTCTGCCGATGCATCAATCTCATCGCCGCTGCTTGGCATATCGTCCTGTGCGACGGATTCAACCAGGTAGCTGTCATTTAATACGGGTAGTTCTTCTGATACCGGTAGCGCTGCGGTCGGCTCAGCCGGTTTGGTGTCTGCAAAAGCGGCTCCGTTCATCCGCGCCTGGGCGCGCTCTACACCGGAGTGCAAACGATCCTGATAACTGTGCAAACGGTTGAAGAAGGATTGATCGAGTTCGGCATCTTCATCCATCTCAATCAGGATGGTTTCAAAGTCGTGCGACAGATCGCCCAAGTCCATCAAACCGGCCAAACGCGCGCCACCTTTGAAGGTGTGCAATGAGCGTTTGAGCTGTTCTACACAGTCGCTATTGTTCCAATCGTCCTGCCATTCATTGAGCGAGCCGTCGATTTCTTCCAATAATTCGCTGGCTTCTTCGAGGAAAATCTCAACAATTTCCGGATCAAAATCGTCATCAACTTCTTTGTCTGCAAGGGACTCGGCATCGTCCTCTTCAACGTCTGCAACTAATTCCGGAGTCTGCGCTGCAGGCGCGTAACTTACTGCTTCTGCTGCAAATACAGGTTCTTCTAATTCCGGTTCGGTAATTAGCTCAATGGTTTCATCGATCAGCTCAACAGGTTCTTCATCAAGCTGTTCTTCAGGTTCCAAGCTTGCTTCAACCAATGGAAGATCATTTTCCTCGATGAGTTCTATCTCATCCACCAGTGGCAGAGATTCAAGGATGGTCTTTTCAAGGTTCGGTATCTGGTCATTGATCAGCGCACTCAGGGTGACCGCTTCGGTGCTTAACAGGTCATCCAGCGCATCGTTGACCGCATCGGGAATACCGTTGAGGTTTTGCCCGGCGGCGATGGCATCGACCATATCCAGCAGGGCTACGTGTACATGATTGAGGGTGTCGCATACCGACGGTGAACAGGCCAACTGGTCGGCGATGATCATCTCGTACACGCTGTGGATTTTCTCGCTCAGCTCGGCCATCGCTGGCAAGTAGGCGTGAGCAGCCGCTTTGGTGAGTTTGCCCAGTTCATCCATGACCGGAATCAGGTGTACCGCATCGGATGGATTGGCTGCCCATTCGGCAATAATTTTGTCTGCATCCAGCAGCAGGTTCATTTCCTCGGCCATGAAAATGGCGAGCAACTCAGGGTCTACCGGACGTTTTCCGCTTTCATCCAGCTCTTGCAGGCTGACCAGCGGGGCAATATGTATGTCGCGCAGCTCATGTACGCGGGCGATAAATTGATGCAGGCGCGGGATATCAACTGGCTGGCCTGCCTCGATCTGACGCAGTGCGGTTTGGGTGTAACTGACGGCATCGCGCAGTAATTGGAGGATATCGTCGTTAATATTGACGTGATATGAACGTAACTCCTTAACAAAACGCTCCAGCGGCGTGGCCAGTTCAGCCACTTGCGTGACTTCTGCCATGTGCGCGCTGCCCTTGAGGGTGTGCAGGGCGCGCTGCATGCCTTCACTGGGCGGCTCGTAAATCGGCGCTTCCGCTTCCATCCGGGCTATATATTCTTCAACCACTTGCAGGTGGGTGAGGGCTTCTGCGCCGAAGATGTCCCATAACTGGGCATCAGGGTCGTCCATATCCTCGTCGCCGGCTTCCTGATAATTGAAGTTGGCGGTCTGGTATTCGCTGTAGGCTTGGGTGAGCTGGGCAATATCGTGCTCATCAAGGGCGGCTTCATCTTCATCCACCAGTTCGACCTGGTCTTCCAGCGTAACGGGTGGTGCCAGTTCCTCGTCGCCATCAAAATCAATCAGCTCATCTTCACTGTTGCTGACATCGATATCCTCAACACTGGCCAAAGGCAAGTCAGCCAGTTCGATTTCGTCGTGTTGATTATTGGCATCGCTGTACTCATCCGCGATGTTTTCAAGGATGATGGCCGCGTCTTCTTCCAGCGCGAATTCGGCTTCTTCCTCTCTTTCCAAGGCTTCATCAGCCAATTCCAGCGGATGCTCATCAATAGAATCCGGTTCTGGCACGGATGCTGGACTATCGCCCATTTCTTCGAGCAGCGTTTCCGGTGTAATACCTTGAGCAAGTGAGTGAGCTTGTTCGCGATAGCGTTCGGCTAAATCGGCGTGGGCGTAAGGCTGGTTGTCGCGGAAGGCAGCGATCATCCCGGGTAGCAACTGACGTACTTTTTCAATGATATGCACGTGCACAGCACTGGCGATAATGGTGTGGTCAAGCACGCGGTTGAGCATGTTTTCAATCGACCACGCCAGTTCGCCAATCTCGTTGGCACCTACCATGCGGCCGCTGCCTTTCAGGGTATGGAAAGCGCGGCGGAATTCGGTGAGTGCCTCGGTGTTATCAAAATTCTGCGCCCAACGGGGGAAATATTCGGCGATCGTTTCAGTGGTTTCTGACGCTTCTTCGATGAAAATTTCGATGATTTCATCGTCGATGTCTTCATTATCGCGCTGGATAACCGGTGCGTTATTGGTGGCGATTAAATCGGGCTCTGATGAGCTGGCAGCGATCTCAACCGCTGTTTCAGGTTCGTCTTCTGCATCCTCAATTACATCAAGGACAGGTAGGGATTCTTCAGCACTGCCATCTTCAACGAGATGATCCCCGGATGTGTGTTCCGGTACAGCCTGGGCGTAGATAGCTTCCAGTTGGCCGGATTCTTCGGTGCTTGCACCTTCGTCATCTGTGGCAACGCTGGCACTGCCATAAGCGGCGGCCAATTCCGCTTCATCATCACTGCTTTCAGCCATCTGACTGTGATCGTCAGCATATGCTGCTGCGCTTGGTTCAAGTGCAGCAGCAGGTTCCGATTTAGTCGTTTTAGCCACGGCATAGCCGAGGCTGGCTACGCTGTCTTCTGCAACGCTCAGCAGCAGGTCATTTTCTTCTTTGCGCCCGCCGCTGCTCAGACGTTCCAGATAATACTCAACGCTGGTAATCGCATCGGCGAGGGTATCCAGCGTAGACCACTGGGGTGTCGCTTCCTGTTCAAGTAGCTGCTCTTCGATAAAACGGGCGCAGGCACCCAGAATACGTGCCGGGCGCGGCAGCGGGATGATGTCCAGGCCGCCACGGATCTCGCGCAGGGTAGTGGGCACGGTTTGCAGATGCTGGCGGTTCCACTGGGAGGCGATGTATTCAATGATCGCGTCTTTGGCATGTTCAAGACCATTGCGCGATTCGCGCAGCACCGATTCTTTGGCGCGGCTTAAGGTAATGTCGGAGTCATCGCTGTTACCGGTATCGACACTACCGGTTTCGCTCAGACCATCGAGCGCGTTTTCAATCGAAATCAACTGGCTGGCAATCGCCAACAGTTGGTCATCAGTCAGTTGGCTGTTGGATTCAACCACCAGATCCAGTGCGGCACCCTGTTCAAGAATGCGCTTGCGCAGATCGCCCAGGCCAAGTACGGCCATGGTATCGGCAACCCGTTTGACGATAGGCAAAGCATCGCCCAGCGCGGCATGGGTGTCGCCACCGGCAAGGCAGATATCCAGGCTGCTTTTGATCAGCGCCAATTCTTCTTTGAGTGCGCCCACGACGGAGCGCATGGCTTCGGCATCAGGCACCGAGAGCATATTTTCAGTGTCTTCGCCGCCTTCTTTGCCTTCCAGCAGGGCTTCTTCCAGCTGGTAAGTCTCGTATACCCGTTGCAACTGGGAGTTGGGCGGGAAACCAGGGGCGTGTTTACCGGCGCGAGCGACGTAGTAGAGCAGGTTTTTAATCAGCTCATCGTTGGTGAAACTGTTGAGTGCTTTGATACCGTGCACGGCGAGCACTTTGATTTCTTTATCGAGCTGGCGCAGCAAGTTTTTCACTGCAACGCTGATTTCAATCGCATCGATTTCAATCGCTTCAACCAGCGCGAGCGATATGTCCCAGAGTGCAAAACGCGCGGTGCCATGCGTTAATTTTTGCAGGCGCGAAAAGGCTTTCTGCAGGTAGGCAAGGTTTTCTTCCGGATTGACGCCGCGAATAAAACCCGAGGCGGCGTACTGGTACATCTGGCGCAGTTTGAGCACCATCGCCTGGAACTGCACGTTGTCCTGGGTAACGGGCAAGCGCGCACCGCTGACTTTTTTAGCAGGGGTCAGGTTGGGGACGAAGAGTTTGGTATCGGTCAGCAAGCTTTCGCCGCGGACTGCGCGCAAATCATTCAGAAGCGGCAGCACCACTAACGGATTGTCTTTGCGGCTGGATTTTACTTGTTCAAGGTAGAGCGGGAATTGCAGGATGGCGCGCATCAGCACTTCTTGTGCTTCGTTGCTGTTGGCAACTGTACCGGCCACCATTGCCTGGGTGAGTTGTTCCATTTCGCTGGCGAGCATGGCTGCGCCATAGAACTCCACCATCTGCAGGCTACCGTGAACCTGATGGATATGGGTCAGGCAAAAGCGGATGCGGGTGGCATCTTTGGGATTTTCAACATAGCTTTCGAGGGCTTGGCGCGCTTCTTTCAGCGTCTCACTGATCTCATGGATCAACCAATCCAACGCGGCAAAATTGCGATTATCTGCCATGCAGAACGTTCCTCTATGTGTTCTCGTTGTTATCGTTCTTCACGAACGTAAGCCTGCACTTGATCATCGCCAGTGCGCTGCATTTTCGGGTGTTCCCAATCCACCACTTCACCCAGACCAACAATCAATAACCCGCCTGGTTTCAGGCGCTCGGCCAAGGCATTCAACACGTCGCGACGCAACCAGCGCCGGAAGTACACCAACAAGTTTTGGCAGAAAATCACATCCACACTGACCTGCGGTAGCTGGCGTGCATGGATGATATTGGCATGGGTAAAACACACGCGGTCGCGCAGCTTGCTCACTACCTCGTAACTGCCATCGGTACAGACTTGCAGGTAACGCTTTACTTCATCCGGCTTAACCTGTTCTACCCGGCGCTTGCTGTAACGGCCTTTACGGCCAGTCGCCAGTGCTGATGAGCTGATATCCATTGCGGTAATCCCGTAGTAGGGATTGATCGCTGCCAACTCAAAACAATCATTGACTACCATCGCCAGGGAATAGGCTTCTTCCCCTGTCGCACAACCCAAACTCCAGATATCAAAGCTGGTATTTAGTGCATGGTTGTTTATTTTTTGTTGTAAATAATTGCGCACATACTCAATCGATTCGCGGTGACGGAAAAAGCTGGTTTCCTTAACAGCGATACGATCAATCAGGCGCGACCATTCGAGTTTGGCTTCAATCGTTTCACTGGATATGAAATTGAAATAGGCATCGTAGTCTTCATAGCCTTGGTCGCGCATACGCGAATTCATCTGCGATTCCAACCAGGCCTTCTGTTGAAAAACCAGTTGGATACCCGTGCGCTCTTCCAGCAGCTTGCCCCATTGGAGCATCTGGTCTTCGGTGAGTGTAGGTAGTGTTCGCAGTGACCAGGCCATAGGTACTATTTACATCGTAAGCAGTGATGCCAGCGGTGCTGGCATCACTGGCTTATCAGGCTTTTGATGTGTTAGCAAAGATGTCGTCATCGGGCAACAGCTCGTCGTCCAGATCGATAACGTCAGTGCTGTTGTCATAGGAGCTGTTTTCAAAGTCCATTGCCGGCGTGCTGGCCATGGCTTTGCGTGCTGCATTGGCGCGACCTTCAGACATATCCTCTTCTGGCAGTTTGAAACCAGCTACGGATTCACGCAGATCGAGGGCCATTTCGGCGAGGTTACCAATCGACTGGGCGGTAGCAGAGGTACCGGCAGAGGTTTGGGTAGTAATCTCTTGAATAACATTCATCGTGTTGGAGATGTGACCCGCCGACGATGCCTGTTGGCGCGCGGCGTTAGAAATGTTCTGGATCAATTCCGCCAAGCTTGACGATACGTTTTCAATTTCTTCCAGTGCCACACCCGCATCCTGTGCGAGGCGCGCACCGCGCACCACTTCAGAGGTGGTTTGCTCCATCGAGATTACCGCTTCGTTGGTATCGTTCTGAATGGTTTTTACCAGCGCTTCGATCTGTTTGGTTGCTGCTGCGGAACGTTCCGCAAGGCGTTGAACTTCGTCCGCTACCACCGCAAAGCCGCGGCCCGCGTCACCGGCCATCGATGCTTGAATTGCCGCGTTAAGTGCGAGGATGTTGGTTTGGTCCGCAATGTCGTTAATCAAGCTAACGATGTCACCAATCTCTTGTGACGATTCACCGAGGCGTTTAATACGTTTGGAGGTGTCCTGGATCTGCTCACGGATGGTATCCATGCCGTGGATAGTGTTCTGTACCACTTTCGCGCCGTTGCCCGCGATGGATACCGCGCGCTCCGCTACCGCTGCCGATTCGGCGGCGTTTGCAGATACCTGGTCAATGGTGACCGCCATTTCGTTTACCGCGGCAGATGCACCGGCGATTTCTTGCGCCTGGTGTTCAGAAGCTTCGGCAAGGTGTAATGCAGTTTGCTGGGTCTCTTGCGCCGCCGCCGATACGTTTACCGCGGTTTCGTTAATGCGTGCTACCAGAATACGCAGCTGGTCGATGGTGAAGTTAATAGAGTCCGCAATCGCACCGGTAAAGTCCTCGGTTACGGTCGCGGTAGTGGTCAGGTCACCGTCCGCGAGGTCGGCCAGTTCGTCGAGCAGACGCAAAATCGCCGTCTGGTTACGTTCGTTGGTTTCGGCGGTTTCGTCCGCGCGGCGACGTGCGCCCATGTATTGGTTAAAGCCTAATACGAAGAGCGATACCAGCGTAATACCCGCAAGGCCAATAAGAGTCGCGTTGTTGATAATCGGGTGCTCTTTGGTGGAAATTTTATCGGCAATAGTGGCCAAGCCCTGCAAAAGCTGCGGGGTATCATTCAAGAGTGCGTCAGATGCCTGACGGGCGCGGGTCAGAGTAGTAGAACCTTCCACCATCTCCTGGATTGATTTATTTACGCCTTCGAATAGTTGGGTAATTTGCTCAAGGCTCGCGCGCGCTTGTGAATCGGATACACGGGTAATACGCAGGGCTGGATCGCCATCTTTCATCGCGGTAAGTACACGGGCATAGAAGTTGGCGTCGCGGTTAAACTGGTCTGCTGCATCACCTGAGTCGGTGTCACCGCGCAGCATCTTGTCCACGTTACGACCGATACGCTCAGCGCGCCATGAGAGCAGCTGGGCTTGGATCGCCTGATCGGCAGGAGCGCCGGATTCGAGCAGGATATCCACGATGTTGTTGTGCTCAGTCTGCAAGGTAGGCAGGTTGTCGTTCAGGGTTTTACCGACATTATTGAGCGATACAATCAGGTCTTTGTTAGTCGCAATGGCTTGGGCGTTGGTTTTTACACGGTTCCAGATAGCGCCAAAGTTATCGAACTCGGCACTCAGTGTTTCGCGGGTGCGTTCATCGCTCGCGCGCAACATATCCCAGGTGCTACCCATGCTTTCTACCACGCTGGTCAGCTCACCGAAGGCAGCTTCATCACCGGATGTGGCATCGCGTGACAACGAGGTCAAGCGATAGGCTTGCGCACGCAAGTCGCCCGCTTGTTGCAGGTAGCGTTGGTCATTGCTTTTGCCCTGGTTGATCAGGTAGAGCAGTACCAGGGCAGCCACAAACGAAACCACCAGCAAGACCGCGAAAAAGATCGTCGTCGGTTTTGCCTTGAAGGTGGCAATCTTTGAATCAGTTTTCATCTAAGCACTCCTAACCAGCGTTCGGTTTTATTTTTTCTTCCACTGCGCTTTTGCGTTATGCAGAAAGCGTGCGTTTGACTCTCACTGCCCGTGATCGGGCTTTGTTCAACTAGGTTTTTGCCGCATTGGTAAAACGTGGATCTTCTGCCAATAGTGCCGGTCGGAACAGTGACCAGCGCTCGCTTCCCTGTGGGTAACTACCGGTGACAAATGGCAAAATATTGCTTGCTACGGCTCCTGCCTGTTCGCTGTATTCATCCATGGGAAAATGTTGCATACCGAAAACCTGATCGACGATCAGGCCTGAGTACAAGGTTTCGGTTTCAAGGATCAATACCCGGCGGTGTTTGCGGGTACCGGTGAGGCGATCGCCAAAAAACATCGCAAGATCAAACAGCGGAAGTAACCGACCGCGGACGTTAGCGACACCTTTCACCCAAGGCTGTACACCGGGCAAGTGGGTGTGGTTGGGTACTTCCAGCATCTCGGATACTTCTCCAATAGGCGCTACGAAATAATTGCCCATGAGCGAAAAGCCAATACCGCTCCAATGGGGGCGTATATCCGCCTGTGCTGGCAGACCGCGTGCAGCAGCGCGGCTGCGCTGTGCCAACGTAAGCAAAGCCTGAAAGGCGGCCTGTGGTTCTGACATATTCCTATCCGTACCTGTCGTACATCAACACGCGCAAGCGCAAGCGCTTTATGGTCGGTGATAGATGTTTGTTGTTATTGTTGCGCGTGTCCCTGCTGAACTGCCCATGCCGGATGACCGGTTGATCCTGTAATTAATCTACAAACTAGCGCAATACTTCGGCCATAGCCGCCATCAATACTTCTTGTGTGATTGGTTTGGATAAATACGCCTTCGCCCCTTGGCGCATGCCCCAAACCCGGTCTGTTTGCTGATCTTTGGTGGTGACGATAATGACCGGAATATGGGCAGTTTCGGGGGTTTTGGTCAGTTGGCGTGTCGCCTGAAAGCCATTAAGCCCAGGCATCACCACATCCATCAGCACAAGATCAGGCAGTTCTTTCTGTGCCAGAGCGATGCCAGCTTCGCCATTATCGGCGGTCATCACTACATGGCCATTTTTTTCCAGCATGCTGGTCAGCTTGTAGGTTTCAGTCGGTGAGTCGTCAATAATCAATACTCTGGCCATAATCGCTCCAAAAAACAAAAAGTTTTCCGCGCTATTGCGGTGAATGTGAGACAGTCCTTTGGAAATCAGTCCACGCTGCTGCCAGATCCGTCGCCGCCAAATACAGTGAGCGGATGGCAACAGCCAAAATCCGGATGTATCCCGTCAAGAGGCTTTCAGGTGTTTGACGTGTGCTTCAATAGCGCCGAGTAACTCGCTTTTGCTAAAAGGCTTGGTGAGATACTGGTCGGAGCCGACAATGCGGCCTTTGGCTTTATCGAACAGGCCATCCTTACTGGATAACATGATGACCGGAGTGGTTTTGAATTCGCTGTTATTTTTGATCAGGGCACAGGTCTGATAGCCATCGAGGCGTGGCATCATGATGTCCACAAAAATAATATCGGGGCGGGTATCGGCAATTTTTGCCAGTGCATCAAAGCCGTCGGTGGCGGTAATTACCATGCAGCCCGCTTTTTTGAGTAGTGTTTCAGCCGTACGACGGATGGTTTTACTGTCGTCTATCACCATCACTTTGAGGCTTTCGTAAGTTACTTCCATACTCTGACCTTGCCTTTTGTTATTGCCGCAACAGGGTGTTATTACGGCTGCCAGATATACACGTTTAGTTGATTGAAGCCTGGCGTTGAGCCAGTATTACGCGAAGTAGTCACTTGTCGGCGAGTGTCAAAATAACGCCATTAGTGAAACCGAACTTTTAACACAGTTTTTAAGGTTACGCCATAACTAGTTGAATATATGAGCAATCCGTACCGCTTTTCAATTTTTTAGATCGCTTTAATCTGTCGGTTAGCTTCTTGCTTTAATTGTTATCAGGACTTAACTTTAGCCCGCCCTTGTTGTCTGGGCAAATTGTGCCCCGGACATTATTTTCAGAGTAAATTTTATGGCTATTTCCCTTGGCGTGGTGATGGATCCTATTGCTGATATCAAGTTCTATAAGGACACAACCCTGGCGCTCTTGCTGGCCGCACAAGAACGGGGTTGGGATCTGCACTATATGGAGCAGTCTGATCTTTATCTGTTACAGGGTGAAGCACGCGCCAATATGCGCAATTTATTCGTAGCTGATAATGGTGATAGCTGGTTTGAGCTGGGTTTGCATGAAGATCGCAAACTGGGCGAGCTGGATGTGATCATCATGCGCAAAGATCCTCCCTTCGACAACGAGTATATTTACAGCACTTATGTCCTTGAGGCTGCGCAGCAGCAGGGTGCTTTGGTTATCAATGATCCGCGCAGCCTGCGCGATTGCAATGAGAAAATATTTGCCACCCAATTTCCCCAATGTTGCCCTCCGGTATTAGTCAGCCGCGATATGCTGCGCCTGCGCGACTTTCACAAACAGTATGGCGATGTGATATTTAAACCGCTCGACGGCATGGGCGGCAGCCGGATTTTCCGCTGTCGTCAGGACGATCCTAACGTCGGCGTCATTCTGGAAACACTTACAGAATTCGGCATCCAGACAATTATGGCGCAGCGTTACATCCCTGAAATCCGCGATGGCGACAAGCGTATTTTGGTCGTCGACGGTGAGCCTGTCCCTTATTGTTTGGCGCGTATTCCTGCCCAAGGCGAAACCCGCGGCAACCTGGCAGCGGGCGGTACCGGCGTCGCCCAGCCGCTCACTGACCAGGACTACTGGATTGTCAGCCAAGTGGCACCCGCGCTCAAAGCCAAGGGTTTGATGTTTGTCGGTTTGGATGTGATTGGTAACTATCTGACAGAAATCAATGTCACCAGCCCCACATGTGCGCGTGAAATCGATAAGGCGTATGGCACGGGAATTGGATCACGGCTAATCGACGCCATAGAGCGTAAATTGGCGGCGCGTTAATTTACTCCGGCCGCCCGCAGGATAGGCCAGACACCAGAGCAGTTGTGCATGAATCAAGCCCTTGCAGTGGAACAAGAAAACCTGTTGGTACCGCCGGTCGATACCGGCGACCGACTCAGTTTTACGTTTTTTCTGGCGATTGCGCTGCATGCTTTTGTGATTCTGGGTTTTACCTTCAAACTGCCTGACCATAACAATACTTCCCAGACGATCGAAATTACGCTCGCCACCCATAAGTCGCAGCGTGCGCCTGAACAGGCGGATTTTCTCGCCCAGCACAATCAACAAGGTAGCGGTACTCTTGATGAAGCCAAACAACTGGCCACTGAGCATC
Organism: Cellvibrio sp. UBA7661; assembly: GCA_002483365.1. GTDB lineage: Bacteria > Pseudomonadota > Gammaproteobacteria > Pseudomonadales > Cellvibrionaceae > Cellvibrio. The sequence goes on along the minus strand of DLHT01000006.1, from coordinate 500,027 downwards.
AGGCAGAATTTGCCGATACCCAGGTGCGTGAGGTCAACCCGATTCCGCAACAGCAAGCCGCCTCAAAAGAAAAAATCAAAGACCAGCAGTTGCTGACAACCACTGCAAAATCCACACAGGTGGCGCAGGTCAAATTGAATTCGGATGAGCGCGAAGAGCGTGAATTCAACGATGCCCAGTTCAACACACCATCAAAATACGATGCAGAAATTGCCAGCCTGCAGGCAAAGCGCGATCTCCAGCGACAGGAGGCTGCCAAGCGCCCGCGTTTGCGTGTGCTCAATTCGGTATCCACCAAAGAATCCTTTGATGCCAAGTACCTGAACGATTGGAGCAACAAGATTGAACAGGTGGGTGACCGCAATTATCCGCGTGAAGCACTTAATCGCCGCATTACTGGAAACTTGCGTTTATCGGTGATGATCAATCCCGATGGAACCATCTACGAGATCAAAGTATTGCAGTCTTCCGGGCAGCGTATCCTCGATGATGCGGCGCGCCAGATTGTCCGCCTGTCTGCCCCTTTTGCCCAATTCCCTCCGGAAATCCGCAAGCATGCGGACCGCTTACAAATTATCCGTACCTGGCGGTTTGAAATTACCGGCAAAGACTCCACCATCACTACCTCCGCCAATTAATGATCCACCAATTAATTTAGGTCTGATGCTTGTTTTAGCCCCACCAGGCCTCATACTGAAGTTATGAACTCAAAACCCATAACCACTGATATCAATGAGCTGACACCTGGCAGCCTGCGCGATCATTTTTTGATTGCGATGCCAGGTTTGAATGACTCCTCTTTTGCCCACACAGTAACCTATGTTTGCGAACACAGCGACAAGGGTGCGATGGGGGTGGTAATCAACGCCGCTACGCCCATGCTGCTCAAAGAGATTTTTTTGCAAATGGATCTGGATGACTTATCCGACCAAGGCGATCAAATGGTCATGAGCGGTGGCCCGGTACAACCCGAGCGCGGTTTCGTATTGCACACCAGTGATGTCAAATGGCAATCCACTCTAGAGGTTTCACCGGATATTTCCCTGACGGCATCGCGCGATATTATTGTCGCCTTGGCAGAAGGTCGTGGTCCCAAACAATGTTTGATTGCCTTGGGTTATGCCGGGTGGGGTGAGGGGCAATTGGAGGCTGAGATTGCAGCCAATAGTTGGCTTACCGTTCCTGCCAATAAAGACATTATTTTCAATACGCCTTTGGAGCAACGCTGGGCATCAGCGGCGCAAGTGTTAGGCATTGATGTTAATTTAATTGCCAGCACACCAGGCCACGCGTAATTCTGCGCAACAACGACATTTCTTATTGAGCTCATTAGCGCACCTTCGATGATAAAAACCCTTCTTGCGTTTGATTACGGCACTAAAAATATTGGCGTTGCATCCGGCCAAACAATTACCCACTCGGCCAATTCGCTTGCGCCACTAAAAGCCAAAGACGGTATTCCCGACTGGACACAAATTGAAAAATTATTAGCTGAATGGAAACCCGATTTGGTATTGGTGGGGCTGCCACTGAACATGGACGAAAGCGAAAGTGAACTGAGCACACGCGCGCGAAAATTTGCCAACCGCATTCACGGGCGTTTTGGTGTGAAAGTCGAAATGGTCGATGAGCGTTTAACCAGCTTTGAAGCAAAAGGCGAAGTGATGAGCCGGGGTGGATCGCGCGATTACAAACATAATCCGGTGGATTCGATTGCTGCGCGCTTAATTTTGGAAGGTTGGTTTGAACGAAATCAAAGTGTTTAGTTTCCCCTGACCCCTCTTTATCAAAGAGGGGCATCTGCTCCTCCTCCCTTTTGTAAAGGGAGGCTGGGAGGGATTTAAAACATCTTGCCGCGATTATTCTGCTCGTCGCTTTGAATCGATAAACTGTCTGCAGCGTGCGATAAATAATTGGCATCGGTCTCGGAGCCGAGTTTAATCATCAAGCGCAAATCGTTAGGTGAGTCAGCGTGTAGTAGCGCATCTTCATACGTAATTTCGCCATTGTCATACAGTGCATAAAGCGCTTGGTCAAACGTCTGCATACCCAACTCTGTTGAGCGCTTCATCAATTCTTTCAACTCAGACACTTCGCCTTTGCGAATTAAATCTTGTGCAAGCGGGGTGTTGATCATAATTTCCAAACACGCACGGCGGCCGTTCCCATCCGGTGTTTGAATCAATTGTTGCGCAACAATCGCTTTTAAATTTAATGACAAGTCCATCCACAATTGGCGATGGCGATCCGCCGGGAAGAAGTGAATGATACGGTCGAGTGCCTGGTTGGCGTTGTTGGCGTGCAGTGTACACAAACACAGGTGACCGGTTTCCGCAAACGCAATGGCGTGATCCATGGTTTCGCGCGAGCGCACTTCGCCGATCAAAATTACATCGGGCGCCTGACGCAAGGTATTTTTCAGCGCAATTTCAAACGATTCGGTATCAATACCCACTTCGCGTTGGGTGATAATGCAGCCCTGATGTTGGTGGATAAATTCAATCGGGTCTTCAATGGAAATAATGTGGCCTTTGGAATTTTGGTTGCGATGACCGATCATAGACGCGAGTGAGGTAGATTTACCGGTACCGGTCGCGCCCACAAAAATAATCAGGCCGCGTTTGGTCATTGCCAATTCTTTTACGATTTCGGGCAAACCCAATTCATCAATTTGGGGGATTTTGGTCTCAATGCGGCGCAGTACCATGCCCGCGAGGTTGCGCTGATAAAATGCGCTCGCACGAAAACGCCCAATGCCACGTGCGCTCACTGCAAAGTTGAGTTCTTTTTTGTCCAGAAATTCAGTGCGCTGTTTTTCATTCATTACACTCAGCACCAACTCGCGCGCTTTTTCCGGCGCGAGTGGAGTAGCTGTCACAGGAACAATTTTGCCGTGGACTTTGATCGACGGTGGTACGCCGGCAGTAATAAATAAATCCGACGCGCCTTTTTCTACCATCAGGGACAATAACCGATCAAAATCCATAACAATGCACCTTAAATATTATTGAAACGTTGTGCGAAAAATAATTAAAAATAACGGAGCCTGGCAGACAGCCGTCGTTAGAAATTCTCCGGGAACTTGGCTTTCGATTTGGCCGCTTCACGGCTAATAATGCGGCGCGATACCAAGTCAGCCAGACACTGGTCCATGGTCTGCATGCCGAGCGATGCACCGGTCTGGATTGCCGAATACATTTGCGCCACTTTATCTTCGCGGATCAGGTTACGGATTGCCGAGGTGCCACGCATAATTTCGTGTGCCGCTACACGGCCACCGCCGTTTTTCTTCATCAGCGTTTGCGAAATTACCGCTTGCAGCGATTCCGACAACATTGAACGCACCATGGATTTTTCGTTCGCGGGGAATACGTCCACGATACGGTCGATGGTTTTTGCGGCGGAGGTGGTGTGCAGTGTGCCGAATACCAGGTGGCCGGTTTCAGCGGCGGTCAGTGCGAGGCGGATGGTTTCCAAATCGCGCATCTCACCCACCAGAATAATGTCCGGGTCTTCCCGCAGTGCGGAGCGCAGTGCTTCGTTAAAGCCGTGGGTATCGCGGTGGACTTCACGTTGGTTCACCAGACATTTTTTGGATTCGTGTACGAATTCAATCGGGTCTTCAATCGTCAAAACGTGTTCATATTTGTTGTCATTAATGTAATCGATCATTGCAGCGAGGGTAGTGGATTTACCCGAGCCGGTCGGGCCTGTCACCAACACCAATCCGCGCGGCACGGCGCAGATATCGCGGAACACGTTGCCCATGCCCAGTTCTTCCATCGTCAATACTTTGGAAGGAATGGTACGGAATACCGCACCGGCACCGCGGTTCTGGTTAAAAGCGTTAACACGAAAGCGCGCTACACCGGGCACTTCAAACGAGAAGTCGGTTTCCAGGAATTCTTCGTAGTCCTTGCGCTGCTTGTCATTCATAATGTCGTAAATCAGGCCGTGTACCTGCTTGTGCTCCATGGGCGGCAGGTTGATACGGCGTACATCGCCATCCACACGGATCATGGGCGGCAATCCCGCCGAGAGGTGCAAGTCAGATGCGCCTTGTTTGGCGCTAAAAGCCAGAAGTTCGGTGATATCCATCAGGGCAACCTTTTATTTTATTGGAGTCGGTACTGCAGCAGGCGGTACGGAGGACATAGGTAAATATTCATAACACTATGCACAAGATAGACGACAAGCTCGCGAAAGTCACCGCACGAATTCACCAAGCCGCTGCCGCTGCCGGACGAAATCCGCAAACTGTGCAGTTGATCGCCGTCAGCAAAACCCAACCCGCAGAGGCGGTGACGCAGGCTTACGAGGCGGGGCAGCGGGCGTTTGGTGAAAATTACCTGCAAGAGGCGCTGGATAAGCAAAGCGCCTTGTCGCATCTGGATGATCTGGAGTGGCACTTTATCGGCCCGATCCAATCCAATAAAACCCGGCCGATTGCCGAGCATTTCAGCTGGGTGCATTCGGTAGACCGGTTGAAAATCGCCCAGCGCTTGAATGACCAGCGGCCGCCACACTTGCCGCCGCTGAATATTTGTGTGCAGGTGAATATTGACGATGAATCCACCAAGTCGGGAGTGAGTCTGGCAGAATTGCCTGCATTGGTTGCGGCGATAGCCCCGTTAACGCGGCTCAAGTTGCGCGGCTTGATGGCAATACCCGCTGTCACCAATGACCCCGCCCAACAGCGCGCGGCGTTTGCCAGGTTGCGCGAGGCATTACAGGCGTTGAATAACAGCGGTGCTTGTCTGCCGATGGACTGTTTATCTATGGGGATGTCCGGCGATTTGGAAGCGGCCATCGCTGAAGGTGCAACATTTGTCCGTGTGGGTACGGATATTTTTGGCGCGCGTCCTAAACTGAATTGACATTTTAGCGCCTGGCTATTTTTACTGACTGGGTTTTTACAGGCCGGTTTTTAATAGATCGGGTTTTAATAGATCAGCTTTTCACAAATCGACCATTTAAGGAACTATCGTGAGTACAACCAAAATTGCCTTTATCGGCGCCGGTAACATGGCCAAAGCGATTATCGGGGGATTACTGGCAGAGGGTTACAGCCGCACGCAAATCATTGCCGCGGGTCCGCGTATGGAAACACTCGACAAAGTGAAGCAGGAATTCCATATCGATATCACCACGGATAACGCCGCTGCCGCACAGGCAGATGTGGTTGTGCTCGGGGTGAAACCGCAAATGCTCAAAGATGTTGCACTTGGTTTGCGCGCATCGCTTGCCCATAAGCCGCTGATTATTTCGGTCGCGGCGGGCATCACCACGGCGAGTATCGCAAGCTGGTTGGGTGACGATCAGGCGATAGTGCGCTGCATGCCCAATACGCCATCGCAATTGCGCGCGGGCGCGAGTGGTTTATACGCGAACGCACATGTCAGCGCGGCGCAAAAATCCCAGGCGAATGCGATCCTCGGTGCGGTGGGAATAGTGCAGTGGTTGGATGATGAAAGCCTGTTGAATCCGGTTACTGCGGTTTCAGGTTCCGGCCCCGCTTATTTCTTTTTATTTATGGAAGCGATGATTGATGCCGGTATAAAACTCGGGCTGAGCCGTGAGTGTGCAACCGAACTGACATTGCAAACGGCACTGGGTGCCGCCATGTTAGCGAAGGAAAGTCATTTTGATGTAGCTGAATTACGCCGCCGCGTGACATCGCCCAAAGGTACGACCGAGCAGGCGATCAATAGCTTTGAGCAGGATCAGTTGCGCGCAAGCGTATTGAATGCCATGACCGCCTGCTCCAACCGTGCAGTTGAATTGTCAGAGTTGTTGGGCAAGTAATCGTTAATTGTTTTTCAATTTATGTTGTTATTTTTCGTCGGATGAGTGGAGCCCTTCATGTTTGTCAGCATTTTGCATTTGATTGCTTACAGTCTTTTATCGCTATTTTTGTTGATTGTGATTTTGCGTTTCCTGCTGCAATTGGTGCGCGCTGATTTTTATAATCCGGTATCGCAAGCGATCGTCAAAGTGACTGCGCCGTTTTTGAAACCGCTGCGCAAAGTCATCCCCGGGTTTTTGGGAATTGATATGGCATCGGTGGTGCTCATTTTATTGGTGCAGTTATTGGCGACCTTTATTTTGGCCACGATTCTGGGTGCACCCGGGATTATCGCTAATCCGCTGCCATTGATTGCCTGGGGATTCGTCGGTGCACTGACCATCATTTCCGGTATTTTTTTCTGGTGCATGATCATCAGCATTATCGGCAGTTTTATTGCGCCTATGAGCCATAACCCGCTGCTGGTGTTGGCAAACCAGATCATCAACCCACTGTGCGCGCCGATCCGCAAAGTGTTGCCGCCATTAGGTGGTGTTATTGATCTATCGCCGATTATTATTTTGCTGGGTTTGCAAATTGTAGACATGCTGCTTGGTAGGTTCGCAGCTTTCCTCAATGTGAGCCCGCAGATAGTGCTGGGATATTGGTAAGCGATTATCTATTGGCACGCGCTTGTCGGGCGCGGCCAACGTTCTACTTTTGGTAGCGGTGTGCTGTCCATAAAGCTTAATTATCCTTCAGCCTTTCTTCAGGCTTTTTAAAACCCCTCACCTCTATTGTGATTGTGTGCGAGCCGTTGTGGCGTTGCGCCAAACCAACAATAGATGTGATGGGAGAAGAGAGATGGGTTTTTGCAATACGTCAGTATGTGTGTCATTAGCCGGTTTGAGGTTTGCCGGTTTGTTTGCGGTGTGTTTATTGACGGCGTGTGGTGGAGGTGGTGGCAACAGCAGTAAAGCGCCTTCCCCTACATTGCCTTCGTCGATAGCAGTTTCTTCAGTAGCACCTTCTTCAGTTGTTTCTTCAACTGCGCTTTCGTCAACAGTTCCCTCATCAACAGCCGCTTCGTTAATGTCATCTGCAGCGTCCAGCCAGTCGTCGGCATTACCTGGCAATCGCAGACTTGAACATGTGAGTTGGTCGTTCAACACCAAATCCAAAGTGCGCTCGACCGCCGTAACTACCGATAACAACGTTATTTTTGGTGTTGAGGGCGGAATGCTTTATGCGCTGGATCTGGAAACCGGCAGCGAGCGCTGGCGGTTGGATACTGGCGGTGCTGTCAGCAGTCATTTGTTGCTGGCAGACGGTAAGGTCATCTTCCTGAATCACAGCGGCAAAATCATGGCTGTCGATGCCACAGCCGGTACCCAGGTGTGGGTCAAAACCACCACCGGCGAACATTTCCGCCCCTGGGGGCATCACCTTGCATCTGCCCTGCTGGCGGATGATCGCATCTATATCGGCTCCAGTAGCGGCAAGCTCTATGGCCTGATGCTGGATACAGGCGAGGAGGTATGGAGTGTTGATATTCAAAGCGCCATCCACACCAAACCCGCGCTGGTTGATGGCACCTTGTATGTGAGTTCGGATACTGCCGTACACGCCATCAATATCGCCACCAAAAGCCAGCGCTGGAGTGTGTCGCTGAATAATCCAACATCGCCAGCGATTGAGGGCAACACCCTGGTAGTGGGTGGGCGCGATGCCAATGTGCATGGTCTGGATGCCACCACCGGTGCCAAACTCTGGCGCGTGCCCCACGGCATGGATTGGGTGTCGGGGGATGCGGTAATCCTCGATGGTATCGCCTACATCGGCAGCTCGGATGACGAGACTTTCCAGGCCATCGATCGGGCGACAGGCTCGCTAAAATGGCAAATCTCCACTGGCGGTAACGTGTTTTCCCGCGCGGCATTCGAGGGCGATATCGCCTATATCAGCTCCGGTGATTCCTACGCGACACCCGGTACGGGCATGGTGCAGGCGGTCAATAAAAGCGGTCGCGTGCAGTGGTCCATGAATGGCAAAAATTTCTTTGCCAGTCCAGTCGTCAAAAACGGCAAGGTGTATATCGGCAGCGATGACGGCTATTTCTACGCGATGCCAGCCCTGTAAGGTTTTGCCCAAGCCGATACGCGTGTATCGGCTTTTTTAATTGTCCAGTTAATAACGTATTAACCGGTTAATACCTTGCTAAACAGTTATTAACTGGAGCCTTGATCTGGCGCGCAATTACACTGCGGCCTGTCTTGTTGTCGCGGAATATAACTAATGAATAACAACCGGTTTTATGAAATTGATTTACTGCGCCTGATTTCAGCAGTGTTGGTAGTGGTATTTCACTACACCTTTGTGGGCTCGGTGCTGGGGTTTGCGCCTGAACCGCGCGTGGATGCCTTTGGCGAATACAGCCGCTACATGTATCTGGGGATTAACTTCTTTTTCATCATCAGTGGATTTGTGATTTTGCTGAGCGCGCAAGATGGCAAACCGCGCCAGTTTGTGGTGTCCCGTTTTGTGCGCCTGTATCCCGCTTATTGGTTGTGCGTGTTGCTGACTGCCAGCGCCGCGGTGCTGTTTAGCCAGCCGGCCTTCCAACTGGATTGGAAACATGTGCTGGTCAATTTGACCATGCTGCAAAACGGTTTTGATGTGCCACTGGTGGATGGCGTTTACTGGACGCTGTGGATAGAGCTGAAGTTCTATGCGCTGGTGTTGGTGATGATCTGGCTGCGCTTATTGCGCTTCCTGCCCTGGTTTTGCGGGATAGTGTTGGTGGGTTCCCTCATCGGATTGGAAACTTCGCTGGCTTTTACCGTCGAGCATTTTGTCGCCGGTTTTCCCCATTGGGCGGGTTATTTTGCCTGCGGTTGCGTGCTCTATCTGGTGCGGTTGCACGGCTTTAATTGGGGTTACGGCGTGCTGATCGCGTTGAGCGTCATTTTTTGCGTGCGCCAAAATCAGGTGTTTACCGAGCTGATGATCGGCTGGTATCAGGTGCCGTTTAATGAATGGGTATCTGTCATTGCAACGCTGCTGTTTTATGCACTTCTGGCGATGGTTGCCTTGCGCAAAAACGGCTTGCTGCGCGATCCGCGTTTTTACTATTTGGGGGTGCTTACCTATCCGCTGTATCTGGTGCACGAGAATATCGGCTTTATGATGTTTAACGCCTGGCAGGAACAAATGCCCGCCTGGTTGTTGATTGGCGGCACGGTGGTATTGATGTTGGCCGTGGCATGGCTGATCCATCGCTGGGTCGAAAAACCGATGCAGGTCTGGTTGAAACGGCAGCTGTTGCCCAAGCCTGTCCAACCAGCAAGTTAGGGCTCAAATCTGTGCAGTTTGGCGCGAAATGTTGCTAAAAGTAGCGCCTTCCCTCCTTTTGGTTCCCACAAATAACCGCTCATTGCTCACGAACTGGTCACTGGCGTGGATTTCCGCTTTAATGCCATTCTTGGGGAAAAGAATGTAATTACTGCTGGTTATTTCGGTTAGCTATTAAACAACGCTAATAATTCCAATACAGACTGAGAGCACCCTTATGGACGTCAGATCCTTGCACCGCCAGATGACGCATTACAACCGTTGGAAACGCCAATTGGACGAGCGTTTGCAGCAGTTTGAGCGCTGGGGCAAGAATCACGGCATGCTGGGTGCAGACATGGGCAAAACCCTGCAGCGCGCACGTCAGCTATTGCGCGGCGAGAGTTTTACCATCGCTTGTGTGGGTGAGTTCTCGCGCGGCAAAACCGAATTGATCAATGCCCTGTTGTACACCGCCGGTGGCCGCCGTTTGCTGCCATCGCAACCGGGGCGTACCACTATGTGTCCCACTGAAATTTTTTGGGATGCGCAACAGCCCACCACTTGCGTGCGCCTCCTGCCTATCGAAACCCGCTACACCAACACCAGCCTGCAAAGCTTCAAGCGTATTCCGCAAAATTGGGTCACTATCCATTTTGATGCAAAAGACCATGAGCAAACCCGCGCGGCCATCAATCAGGTGTCTGCCAGCAAGCAAGTCAGCGTTGCCGATGCGACCAAGTTGGGTTTTTCACAGGACGAATGGGGCGAGCGCGATGAAAACGGCATGGTCAGCGTACCTGCCTGGCGTCATGCGCTCATCAGCCTTGACCATCCACTGCTGCGCCAAGGCTTGCGGATTGTCGATACTCCCGGCCTTAACGCCTTGGGCAATGAGCCGGAGCTGACCCTCAAAACCCTGCCCGATGCCGATGCGATCCTGTTCCTGTTGTCGGCCGATGCCGGTGTTACCGCGAGTGATATGGACATCTGGCGCGAGCATATTCAGGGTTTGCGCGATAATCACTGCACCGCCGTCATTACCCTGCTCAATAAAATCGATAGCCTGTGGGATGACCTTACGCCCGAGCAGGAAGTCCAGGCCAATATCGATCGCTTGTGCCAGCTAACGGCGCGCCAGCTCAACATGTCGCCGGATCATGTGGTCGCACTCTCTGCCAAGCAGGGGTTATTGGGCAAAGTAGGGCGCAATCAGGCGCAATTGGCGCGCAGCAATTTTGCGCAGCTGGAACATATGCTGGCGGAGTGCATATTGCGCAACCAACAGCAAATTATCAGCCATCGCTTGGTAGGCGATAGCTACGCGATGATGATTACCGTGCGCAATAGTTTGGTGCGCCGCATCGCTGAATGCGAACAAGAGCTTGAAAGCTTGCGTGTAACAGCACCGGCAGAGGCGGCCGAAAAGCTTCATGAATTGCGCGATACCATCAAGCGCACCCACCACGAATACCACAAACAGGCACTGTCACTGCGCACCAGCCAGCGCCTGCTGGAATCGCAAAAATTATCCTTGCTGGCTCCGGTGAGCACCGCACAGCTGGAGCAGCAAATCGCCGAGGCGCACCAAAGTCTGGCGCAGAGCTGGACCACGCTGGGGCTAGGCCGCGCCATCGCCAAATTTTTTGATGATGTGGATAGCAACATCCTGCATCTGGAGCGCGAAATCGAACGCTGCAACCGGGTGCTGACATCAATTTATGAGCGTCCGGAGCAGGCGATTGGGGGCGATGACCTGATCATGAGCCATTTATTGAAAATCCAGAAACAGCGCCGCCAATTGCGCCAGTTACATGGCCGCGCCGATGATTTCCGCAAATCGCTCAGCACCGTGCTCACCCACAAAGGTGCATTGATCAGCCGCTTTATCAACACGCTGGTGCAGGAAGTGCGCGCGGTCTATGCAGACTTGAACCAGCATATCCAGCACTGGATGCAAGAAGCACTGGCTCCGCTCTTCCACCAAAACCAATACCAGAAACAATTGCTGGAACATCACATGCTGCGTCTGACGCAGTTGCAAACCCAGCGCAACAGCCACGCCGAACAATTGGAAGTTTTGAAAACCAACCTGTATCAATTGCAGACGGCGTTGGTGAATATTGAGCCGCTCTATAACGAAATTCTCACCGCACCTCTGGAGCCGGAATCCATGGCCGATCCTGCGCTTGAGTCGCAGCCGTTAGGTGCGCAAATCGTGTCGATCAAACAAGGGCGGCAATCGGCCCGCTCGGGCTGATGCCATTGCTGGCTGGCGGATAACTTGCAGCCCTGATTGGCTCTCTTTAGACTGTCGCATCATTTAACTCTGCCGGATTGGCGCTGCGCCCAAACACGCAGCGCCAATCCGCTGTTGCGGTAAAAGAGACAGCTATGCCCAATCAACTACCTGCCGATTCGGTGGGTTTAGTCACTCCCCAAACCCATCGCTTCACTGCGCCGCTGCTGTTGGCCTGCGGCCGTACGCTTGATGAGTACGAATTGGTCTACGAAACCTATGGCCAATTGAATGCCGCCAAGTCCAATGCGGTGCTGATTTGCCATGCGCTTTCCGGCCATCATCACGCTGCTGGCTACCACAGCATGGACGACAAACGCCCCGGCTGGTGGGATGCCTACATCGGCCCCGGCAAACCGATTGATACCAACAAATTTTTTGTGGTTGCGCTCAATAATCTCGGTGGCTGTCACGGTTCTACCGGCCCGCGCTCGATCAACCCTGCCACCGGCAAAGCCTGGGGGGCAGATTTCCCGATGATCCGCGTGCGCGATTGGGTTGCCAGTCAGGCGCGTTTGGCCGATGTGTTGGGCATTGATGTGTGGGCGGCAGTGATCGGCGGCAGTTTGGGTGGCATGCAAGTCATGCGCTGGGCGCTCGATTATCCGCAGCGCATCCGTCACGCGGTTGTCATTGCATCGGCGATGAAACTGTCCGCGCAAAATATCGCGTTCAACGAAGCTGCGCGCAAAGCGATTGTCAGCGACCCCAATTTTTTTGATGGCAATTACATTGAGCACAACACCTTGCCGAAAAATGGTTTGGCTGTAGCGCGCATGATTGGCCACATCACCTATCTTTCCGATTTTGCGATGGGCGAAAAATTCGGACGCGATTTGCGTAGCGGCAGTTTTGAGTTGGGCACTGATACGCCGGTTGAATTCCAGATTGAAAGTTATCTGCGTTATCAAGGCGACAGTTTTGCTAATACCTTTGATGCGAATTCTTATATCCGCATTACCAAAGCGCTCGATTATTTTGATCTCGCGCGTGAATACAACGATGATCCGGTGCTGGCATTCAAACAAACCAATGCAAAATTTTTAGTCATTTCATTCAGTACCGATTGGCGTTTTGCACCGGAGCGTTCGCATGAAATTGTCAACGCGCTGGTCGGAGCCAACCGCACGGTCACCTATGCCGAGATTGAATCCAAACATGGTCACGATGCCTTTTTATTGCCCGATGCGCGCTACCAGCAAGTGTTTGGTCGCTATCTTGCCGGAGTGGAAATCTGATGCGTATTGATCTCAGCGAAATCCAGCATTGGATCAAACAAGGCAGCCGCATTCTGGATTTGGGTTGCGGTGACGGCACACTATTAAAATTTTTGATCGATACCAAACAAGTACAAGGTTACGGTTTGGAAATCGATGCGATGCATATCAATACCTGCATCGATAAAGGTCTGAATGTCATCGAGCAAAACCTTGATCGCGGATTGGGAAATTTTGCCGATAAAAGTTTTGATACCGTGCTCATGACCCAAGCGCTACAAACTTTGCATTTCCCCCATTTGGTGCTGGATGAAATGTTGCGCGTGGGCAAAGAATGCATAGTTACCTTTCCTAACTTCGGTCACTGGAAAGCGCGTTTTCATTTAGCTGTACGCGGCCGTATGCCAGTATCGGATTTGCTGCCTTACGAATGGTACAACACACCCAATATTCACTTTTGTACGTTTAAAGATTTTGAGGTGCTGTGCCACGAGCGCAATATCAAAGTGATCCATCGCCAGGTTGTTAACGAACAGTCCGGACAAACCTTAAAAGATTTTATGCCCAATTTGTTTGGTGAAACGGCGATTTATCATTTGAGTAAGTAATGTTGCTTCCATCTTAATCGCGTAACCGCTGGAGAATTGTATGAAGACATTATTGGCCAGTATTTTTTTTGCTGTCTGTGCTATGGGCGCACAAGCCCAGATTGACCAGCCAAAAGAAATCAGCACAACAGAAACCTTTGGTGATTACACCGTGCATTACACGGTATTTAACAGCACCGATATTCCGGCGCAAGTCGCTGAAGCTTACAAGTTAGTGCGCGGTAAAGACCGCGCGCTAGTAAACATCAGCCTCACCAAAACTGAAAATAATGTAACTACATTAGGATTGCCTGCGCAGATCAGCGGCAAAACCAAAAACCTGATGCAGCAGCAACAAACATTGAAATTTATTGAAATTAAAGAAGGTGAGGCAACTTATTATTTAGCGCCTTTTGTATTTAACAATGAAGAGGTGTTGCACTTTGAAATTCAGGTTGTTGCTGCGGAAAGTACCAAGCCATTCAAGGTGATGTTTAATCGCACACTGTACACACAGTAAATACCATACCTTTGCTTGGAAGAGGCGCCGATGGGCGCCTTTTCTTTCAGGGGCAGCTTCCAGTGGAAAATTAAGATGAATAGCAATAACAGAATAATGGTTTGGTTATGAAAAAAATTGTCTTGGCTAGCGGTAACGCCGGTAAGTTGCGCGAATTTCAACAGCTGCTCAGCGGCTGCGGTTTTGAGGTGTTGCCGCAATCGGATTTTTTCAGCGAGAACGCTGAAGAAACCGGATTGACCTTTGTCGAAAATGCGATCATCAAAGCGCGTTTCGCCTGCGAAAAAACCGGCTTGCCCGCGATTGCAGACGATTCCGGTATTGAAGTTGATGCACTCAATGGTCGCCCCGGAATTTATTCCGCGCGTTACGCCGGTGAAGGTGCCAAAGATGCAGACAACAACGCAAAACTGTTGCAGGAATTAAACGGTATCCCTACAGAAAAACGCACCGGGCGCTACCACGCGGTGCTCGCGTTTATGCGTCATGCACAAGATCCAACACCGATTCTATGCCACGGTGTATGGGAGGGCGTGATTCTCACAGAGCCGCGCGGTGAAGGCGGTTTTGGATACGATCCATTATTTTTTGTACCCACGCATCAATGCGCTTCGGCAGAACTGGATAAAGCAGAAAAAAATCGCATCAGCCATCGCGGCAAAGCCATGCAGGAATTACTGCAAAAATTATCATCACTGACTGACAGCGAATAATATGTCCCTGCAATTGCCACCGTTAGTGCTACAGCTTCCGCCATTATCACTTTATATTCATGTGCCTTGGTGTATTCGCAAATGCCCCTATTGCGATTTCAATTCACATCAAGCGAATAATAATATTCCGGAAGCGGATTATGTGGCAGCCCTGCGTTTTGATCTTGAGCAAGATAAATCCCTTGCGCAAGGGCGCAAACTCACCAGCATTTTTTTTGGTGGCGGTACACCGAGTATGTTGTCGGCGCAGGCAATAGCGCAGATATTAAACGACGCAGAAGCCATTATTGGTTTTGAGCCGGATATTGAAATCACCCTTGAGGCAAATCCGGGGACATTTGAGCAGGAAAAATTTTCCGGTTTTCGCGCGGCAGGTGTTAATCGTTTATCGATTGGCATCCAAAGTTTTAATGACCAACAATTAAAATTGCTCGGACGTGTACACGGGCGCGATGAGGCTTTGCGTGCAGTAGGTGTTGCGCGCAAAGCAGGCTTCGACAACATCAATCTGGATTTAATGCATGGTTTGCCTGAGCAATCGGTTGATGCGGCAAAAGCAGATTTGCAACAAGCTATTGATCTCGCGCCGGAGCATCTCTCCTGGTACCAACTGACGATCGAACAAAATACGGCGTTTTATTCTGCACCGCCGGTACTGCCGGAAGAAGAAATTCTCGCAGACATCCAGGATGCAGGTGTTGAGCTGTTAGCGGCTGCAGATTATGAACAATATGAAATTTCTGCGTATGCGCGCAATAAAAAGCGCGCACGCCACAATCTCAATTATTGGCAATTTGGCGATTACCTTGGCATAGGCGCAGGCGCACACGGGAAAATTACATTTCCAACGGACAATAAAATTATGCGATTGTGGAAAACCCGCTTACCCAAACATTATTTGGATGCAATGCACAGCCAAAAAATATCTACCAACTTGCAAGGCCATCAAAATGTGTTTGGCGGCGGCAGCGATGTGTTATTGCCGGACGCTTTGCCACTGGAATTTATGATGAACGCACTGCGTTTAAATGAAGGTGTGGCGCAGCGTTATTTTAGCGATCGAACGGGTTTGGCTTGGCAATCCATAAGCGAACCATGGATGTTGCTTGCGAAGCAAGGTTTGGTGGAAATTGAACAAGATCACCTGCGCCCCACAGCATTGGGGCGCAGATTTTTAAATCGTGTTTTGCAAACCTTTATGAAGGACGAAACAGTTAATCAATAATATGAGTGCGCAATAATTTTTACGGTACAGTTACCAACGCTTTATCTTTTATCGTCACTTCTACCCAAACCAGCTCGCTTTGGGGCTTCAGGTTTTGGCCATAGGCTTTCACGCAGCGATACATTTTCCCCTCTTTTTCTATAATGGCACCTTCTGAATTTCCCTGATTATTCACAATGCAAAGCTTGCCTTCCTTAACTTGTTTTGCAGTTTCTGCTTTGCTCAATCCTTCATGCTCATGACCTTCATGGGCAAAACTGATGTGGCTGCATAGCAGGCCGAGGCTGGCGATCAAGGTTATTATTTTCATGGTGTGCGCTCACTAATAGGTTTGGGGTTGCAGAAGCTTATCAGAGCAGTGAAGTGGGCGTGGGTAATCTTGAGTAAAACTATTTGCCTGCCAGCGTTGTTCGTAGTTTTATCTGATTTTTTAATTCAGGAGCTGATTAATGACTGATACCAATCGCCGTCATTTCATAACCACCAGCGCTATTGCCGGTGCCGCTTTGGTTGCAGGTGATGCCTTGGCTAAACCTGCCAAGGAGAATCCCACTATGCCTGCATTGTTACACCATGTTTTTTTCTGGTTAAAAAATCCGGATTCAAAAGAAGATCTGGAGAAATTGATTGCCGGGGTTAAATCCCTTGCAGCAATTGAAACCGTGCGTTCTATCCACGTAGGTGTTCCTGCCTCTACCGAAAAACGCGATGTAGTGGATAATTCCTATCATGTTTCCGAACTGCTTGGGTTTGATGATGTAGCGGGGCAGGATGCTTATCAGGTTCATCCGTTGCACAAAAAATTTGTCGATGAACATCAGCACTTGTGGAGCAAGGTTGTCGTGTATGACGCGCTTGCCGTGAAATAACACGCTTCTGTAAATCCAATAAAAAACCCGCTGTGTAATCACAGCGGGTTTTTTATATGTAGCCAATGCAGTAGTAAAAAATGCAGTGAAGCGGTGAGTTTTACAGCTCGATGTCGTAATCAATAATTACTGGCATATGGCTGGAAAACTGCTGGGTTTTGTAAATAGCAGCATATTCCACTTTTGGCCCCAGACTATTGGATACCACTTGGAAATCGGTGCGCCAGCCATCGCCATCATCTTTCTGACCATTTGGCCACCAGCTGTATTCATCGCCGTCTTTGTTCACTTTACGGAATGCATCCACATAACCAATTTGGTTAAACAGTTGGCTCAACCACTGGCGCTCGTGGGGAAGGAAGCCGGAGTTGTGTTGGTTGGCGGCGCTATTGCTCACATCTTTTGGGGTGTGGGCCATTTGCCAGTTGCCGCAAAAAATATACTCGCGGCGCTTGCGGGTAATTTTGTCCAGATGCGCCTGGAAATCATCAAAAAATTTAATTTTGACTTCTTGCGATTCCAGTTCGGAGCTGGCGCTGGGCGCGAGCAATGAGCCAATACTTAATTGCTCAAAATCGACTTGCAGGTAGCGGCCTTCCATATCAACGCCGGACGCAAAACCCAAACCGTAAATAAGTGCTTTAGGTTGCAGGCGGGTATAAATGGCAACGCCGTTGTAGTGTTTGGTACCTGAATCGAAAAAATAGGCGTGGTAACCCTTTAGTTCAAACTCGGGTTTTTCCAGTTCGCGCTCCAATGCACGTAAATCCTGCAGACAAATGAAGTCTGCATCCTGATTGGCGAGCCACGTGTAAAGGCCGCGTTGCGCCGCCTGAAAAATACCATCGACGCTAAGACTGATAACTCTCATGTTAGCCCCTTGATTACGGACTGTGTATCATACCCGAGCTTTGTGTGATTGTGTTACCGTCAAAACTGGGTTTTTTGTGGTAGGCGTTACGATTTTTCACATCCTTACATTTGGAAAGCTGCTATAGCCCAAATGCGGGTCTTGCTCCTGGGCGAGACCTCATTGTCATTATTTGTCATCTCAAACTTAGTTCATTGTTGGATACTTTGCATGGAAAAATACCAATTTGATTTCATTCAGCTGGCCATCAGGCATCAGGCACTATGTTTTGGTGAGTACGTACTCAAGTCTGGCCGGACCAGCCCCTATTTCTTCAATGCAGGCAAATTTCAGACCGGTCAGGCACTGGCAGAGCTGGGGCGTTATTATGCGGCGGCTATCACTGCATCGGACGTGGACTTCGATATAGTGTTTGGCCCCGCCTATAAAGGCATTCCACTGGCGGCCACTACGGCAATTGCATTGGCCGACCACCATCAGCGCGACCTGCCTTACTGCTATAACCGCAAAGAAGCCAAGGACCATGGCGAGGGCGGCACCCTTGTGGGTGCACCACTGCAGGGCAATGTGTTGATTGTGGATGATGTCATTACCGCAGGTACTGCGGTGCGTGAAGTGATGAGCATTATCGATGCGGCAGGTGCAAAGCCGGCGGCAGTATTGATTGGATTGAACCGTCAGGAAAAAGGCCAGGGTGAGTTATCGGCCATTCAGGAAGTGGAGCAAACCTTTGGGATCCCGGTGATCAGTATTATTAAACTGAACCATATTATTGACTATCTTGAAAGCCAAAGCGGTCAGGAAGCGATGGTGGAGAAGATCAAAACCTATCGCGCCACCTATGGTGTAGAACTGGCTTGATCGGATGGCGAACGTCAACGAGGTGAGAAATTCGATGCGTAATCTGTTGTTGGTAGCAATAACCTGTAGTGCGTTGCTGGTGGCTGGATGGGCAGGTGCCGTCCAGCAGACAGAAGGCAAGGTGATTTATCGCTACAAAAACAAGGATGGTGTTACCGTGTTGAATAGCCAGGTTCCACCGGAATATGTGAATAAGGGTTACGAAGTCATGTCGCTTAGTGGACGGGTGCTCAAGGTGGTGCCTCCGGCTGTGCAAGGCGAGGAGGGTGAGCGTCTTTATCGCGAGCGACTGGAACGTGAAGCGCAAGAGCGCGAGGATATACAGCTGCGCCGTAGCTACAGTAATGTTGCCGATATTGATGCTGCGAAAAAGCGCAATCTTGAAAGCCTGCGCGGGAATATCGGAATTCTCACCACCAATCTGGCCTCTGCCAGATCGCGCTTGCAAGCCTATCAAACGCAAGCGGCAGCCATCGAGCGCAGTGGTCGACCGCTGCCAGATGAATTACTGAAAAATATCAGTAATTTGGAACAGGAAGAAAAAGATATCCAATCGCAAATTCAGCAGCGTGAAGCTGAATTGGAGTCAGTGGAAAAGAAATTCGATGAAGACCGTAAGCGCTTTATCGAAATTTCCCAGCAGTGATTGCAAGTAGTGACCGTGTAAATAACGCAAAGCCGGCAAATGCCGGCTTTTTTGTGGATGTCGTTATTGCGGTACCGCCGAGGGAACAAGGAATCCTTGTGCAATCAACTGCCACTGCTCCTGCCAGTACTCGGTTGGGCGGCGACGAAATTCGGTGCGCACAAACTCAGTAATGCGCCCATCCACCAGCGCAATTAAAAGATTCGCCGCTGCACTGATAGGCAATTGTGGATGCAGCCCTTCACGCAGTTCTGCTTCGCGCAGGATTTGTTTTAATTGTGTTTCGATACGATCAAAAAACTGTGCGATGCGTACACGCAAACGCTCAGTTTCTCCGGTTAGGGCATCGCCCGTCAGTAGCCGGGTTAATCCGGGATTGCGCTCGGCAAATGTCAGCAACAAAACAAGGATTTTTTCGCAGCGCTTAAGCGCAGATTTTTCATCTGCCAAAATTAAAGTGATGCGCGAAAAAACGGTTTCCTCAATAAACTCAATTAATCCCTCAAACATTTTGGATTTGCTGGGAAAGTGGCGATACAAAGCCGCTTCCGATACGCCCACTTCTTTGGCGAGCGCAGCCGTAGTGATTCGCTCACCGGGGCTGGCCTCCAGCATGCGCGCCAGACACTCAAGAATTTGCTGGCGGCGTGGGGTTTTGCTTGGGGTTTTAATCATAGCGACTCCATTCGTGACGCTGCATCAAAACATATCTGCGACGGGGATGCACAGGTAGGCATCCCGCCAGCGATTAGGCGTTGTGTGTTTTATTGGTAATCAATGTGCCAACACCGACATCGGTAAAAATTTCCAACAACACGGCGTGATCGACACGACCATCAATAATATGTGCGCTGGTGACACCCGCTTTTACTGCATCAAGTGCGCACGCAATTTTCGGCAACATACCACCGTAAATAGTGCCGTCGGCAATCAAACCATCCACTTGCTCAGTGCTTAAGCCGGTCAACACTTTACCTTGTTTGTCTTGCAGACCGGACACGTTGGTGAGCAGCATTAATTTTTCTGCACGCAGGAACTCAGCAATTTTTCCGGCAACCAAATCAGCGTTAATGTTATAGGAAGCACCATCTTCACCTACGCCAATAGGTGCAATAACGGGAATAAAGTCGCTATTGATCAGCATGTCGATGACGGATGTGTTGACGTTTTCAACTTCGCCGACATGGCCAATATCCAGAATTTCCGGTGCAAGCATTTCCGGTGTCTTGTGTGTTACGGTTAATTTTTTTGCGCGGATCAATTTGCCGTCTTTACCGGTCAAGCCAATGGCCTGGCCGCCATTGCGGTTGATCAAACTTACGATTTGTTTGTTTACGGTTCCACCCAGAACCATTTCTACCACATCCATAGTGGCGCTGTCGGTCACGCGCATGCCGTTAATAAATTCTGATTTGATATTAAGTTTTTCCAGCAAGCTGCCAATTTGTGGGCCTCCTCCGTGCACCACCACCGGATTCATGCCCACTAATTTCATCAGTACTATATCGCGCGCAAAACTATTTTGTAGCTCCTCGCCTTCCATTGCGTTGCCACCAAATTTAACGACGACTGTTTTTCCGGTAAAGCGCTGGATGTACGGCAGGGCTTCGGTGAGTACATTGGCAATATTCATTGCTGAGTCACGGTTCAAAGACATAAAAAATAATCCTGTTGTAAAAATTAAAAATTAAAAATTAAAAAGGAATTGCCAAAGTTTTATCTACTTTTAACAATTCACGTTTGAATATTTGTTGGATTTTCTCCAGCGCTTCTGCGGACTCTGCTTCAAAGCGAAGCGTGAGTGCAGGGGATGTATTGGATGCGCGCACCAATCCCCAGCCTTTGGTGTAATCTATACGCAATCCATCAATGGTAGTCGCTGTACCGTTAGCAAAATCGCCGCTGTCACTGAGTTTGGCAATAAGTGCAAATTTATCCTGCTCCGCAACCGGGATTTTGATTTCCGGTGTTATCAGTAGTTGTGGGAAAGCGGCAAAGATATCGTCAACTTTCTGATCGCGCAGTGTGATAATTTCCAGCAGGCGCGCCATGGCGTAAATGCCATCATCAAAACCATACCAGCGGTCTTTGATAAAAATGTGGCCGGAATATTCGCCGCCAATTAATGCCTGGGTCTCTTCCATTTTTGCTTTCATGGGCGAGTGGCCAGTCTTCCACATAATAGGCCGCCCGCCATAACTGCTAATGACCTGATTCAATTGGCGTGAACATTTCACATCAAATAACACGTCGGCACCGGGGTTGCGCGCAAGAATATCTTTTGCAAACAGCATCAGTAAACGATCCGGCCAAATGATATCGCCTTTGGGTGTGACAACCACCAGACGATCGCCATCGCCATCAAATGCAACGCCGATGTCTGCATTGGTTTCTTGCACTTTAGCGATCAGGTGCTGCAGATTTTTTTCAATGGTTGGATCGGGATCGTGGTTGGGGAATTCGCCATCAAGGTCGCAGAATAATGGAATTACCTCGCAGCCAAGTTCTTCAAACAATGCGGGTGCGACTATACCAGTGACAGCATTGCCCGCGTCGATCACAACAGAAACATTCCCCGCAAGTGCAACATCGGAAAAAATACGATCGATATAGTCGGGGATAATCGTGCGCGGAGTTTCCTCACCAAGCCCTTGATGAAAACGCTGGCCAATAATGCGGGCGCGCAAATCAGTCACTGCATCATCAGCGAGTGCGCGATTATTCATCACCACTTTAAAACCGTTATATTCTTTGGGGTTGTGACTTGCGGTGACCATTACGCCGCTGCAGGTATCGTCAAAATGAAATGTTGAAAAATACATTAATGGCGTAGGCACCACGCCAATGTTGATGACATTGCAGCCGGTGCGCAAAATACCGCGCACCAAGGCTTGCGTTAATGATTCGCTGTGGGTGCGTGCATCGCGCGCGACAACAATATTTTGTTCGCCTTGATCAATAGCTTCACTGCCAATGGCCTGGCCAAGTAACTGTGCAAACTCAGGCGTGATTTGGCTGTCGACTAAACCGCGGATGTCATAAGAACGGAAAATCTCAGCCGGTATAGAATCTTCATTAATTTTAGTGCGCGAACCCGTGTTGGATTTTTTACCGGATGCGGACTGCAAGCCGAGAATATTTTCATCTTCATCGATAACTGCAATATCGAGGATATCCTGCTTTTGGAATAGCGGATCGGTCATCGCATCGCTTGCATCGACGGATTCTTTACGGGTCTTGGTGACGTCAGCCAATAATGGGGCGGCAGTGGATTTATCGCCACCCAATTCAGCGCGAACCAATATTTTACTGAGGAACCACACCAGTGCCAGGCTGCCCGCCACAATCACACTGATAACTGTCAACCAAAGTGCAGGTAATTCTTCTGCGCGCTCTAATAAATATTCAGAGGGCGTGAATTTAACCGCGAGATAACTTCCGGCAACATTATTTTGCATGCTGCTGCCTGCGGTACCTGAGCCGATTTTTGCGACCAGCTGTGCGGGGCTTCCTGCAAATTGTTGCAGCAGAATAAATTCGCCCAGTGCTTGTTCCGATGTGTTGAGTATATTTAGCAATTCAGTTGCATCGGTTGTCACCATTAAGCTGCCCAAGGGGAGCTCTGTTCCGGTGGCAGGTAATGGACGCGTCCAATTGAACATCCAGCGATTATTAATCTGTACCAATTCGGGCAAAGTTGCTTCGCGTTTTTCGGCGCGCTGGATCAAATCCAGTTCTGCATAGCGAATAGGAAATTCCGCCTCGCGATCAAGCTCTGCACTGCCCATTGGAATCAAGCGAAGTTTAAGTGCGTCAGCTGTCGCCTGTTGCCATTTTTGCTCCAGTTGGTCACGCGCTTCCGGTGTGTTTGCGGGGTTGGTGAAATCCAGTATTGCAGACAACTCCGGCTCTGCTGCCAATTGATCAATAGCGGCAGTTTGTTGCTGTAGATAGCGCGATAAGGCTTTGCTTCTTTCGGCCGCTACTTCTTGCGTCAGGTTGCTCAAATTCAGTTGTTGCTGTTTGACGACCATTCTCTGGTAAAGCACAAACCCGATGATGGCATTAATGACCAATGCAATACCCAACAAAATTAATAACACTTTTTGTTGGATGGCGGCTTTGCGCTTGGCTGCTTCCAGTGCGCGCTGGGCGCTTCGTGAAAGATGCGGTGCAGTGTCAGTTTTACTTTTTAATGGATCCTGTGGATTCACTTGCGTACCTTTTCGTTTAACTAAACCCTGAATGGTTTGTCATAAACACAAATGACGGGTGTTTATGACGTCGTTATTGTTTGTGCAAAATGGGCGATCAATTCGCGTGCCAGCTGTTGTTTACTGCGCTGGCTAATCTCTGTAGTGGAATTGGCATCCACCAAGGTCACGGCATTGTCGTCACTATTAAAACCAATCCGGCTATCACTGATGTTGTTTGCGACAATCAGATCCACATTTTTGCGCGTTAATTTTGCGCGCGCATGCTCAAGCAGGTTTTCACTTTCCGCAGCAAAGCCGACTACAAAAGGTTTGGGATTAAGGCTGGCGACGCTGGCGACTATGTCGGGGTTTTTCACCAATTCCAGCATCATGGTATCGCTCGCGCCTTTTTTAATTTTTTGCGGTGCCTGCTGCGCCGGGCGGTAATCGGCAACTGCGGCGGCGGCGATAAATAAATCGCAACCCTCGGCGGCTTTCAGGCTTTCATCCAGCATCTCATTTGCACTGACAACATCGATGCGTGTTACCCGCGCCGGTGTTGCGAGCTGGGTTGGGCCGCTGATGAGGATGGTCCGGGCACCGGCTTCAGCGGCAGCTTGTGCAATTGCGTAACCCATTTTGCCGGAGCTGTGGTTGCTCAGGTAGCGCACCGGATCGAGTGCTTCGCGGGTGGGCCCTGCGGTGATGACCACTTTTTTGCCTGCGAGACTACCCGTCGTGAACAGGCTTGCGGCTGCATCGACCAGTTGCAGCGGCTCAAGCATCCGCCCCGGGCCTATATCGCCACAGGCTTGTCCGCCATCGGCGGGGCCGAACAGGTGGATTTTTCGTGTGCGCAGCAATTCCAGATTGGCCTGGGTTGCTGCGTTATGCCACATGCCCTGGTTCATCGCCGGTGCCAGCGCAATAGGGGCTGCGGTGGCAAGGCAAATGCTGGTGAGCAGGTCGTTACCCATGCCTTGGCTAAGGCGCGCAATAAAATCAGCCGTCGCCGGTGCGATCAGCACTAAATCCGCCCAGCGCGCCAACTGGATATGGCCCATCCCCGCCTCAGCTTCCGGATCAAGCAACTGCGTATGCACCGGATTGCCTGACAGCGCCTGCATCGTCAGCGGAGTGATAAATTCCTGCGCGGCAGGGGTCATCACAACTTGCACGCGCGCGCCTGCGTCTTGCAGGCGACGTACCAGATCGGCACTTTTATAGGCGGCGATACCAGCGGTCACACCGAGCAGTATCTGTTTGTTGGCAAGCGACAGCGTTGCAGTTGATGTCATGGTGTGGTGCAGCCCCGGCTGGCAGTAAATCGGTGAGGGTCGATGAATAATAGTACACGCAGCGATCTTGTCTGGTATGAGCCTGACAGTAATTGGTCGCTAACGGCGATAGCCATGCAGGGCTTGACGCAAGCTGGTTAAGATAACATTCTTGGCTGCATTTTCGTATTGCCGGGAGCGGGTGCTGCCCGCAATAAATACCTGTCCTGAAGGAATATCCACATCGCATACAAGGAGCTGTCTATGTCGATTGCCAATTGGCCTGCCGCCGAACGTCCCCGTGAAAAATTATTGTCCCTTGGTCCCCGTGCATTGTCAGACGCTGAATTGCTGGCCATTTTCCTGCGTGTCGGCTGTGTCGGTAAATCAGCGGTAGATCTTGCCCGCGAGTTATTGCAGCAATACGGCGGCTTGCGCCAGCTGCTGGAGGCATCACAAAGCGACTTCTGCAAGGGATTGGGGCTGGGTAACGCCAAATATGCCCAATTGCAGGCAGTGTTGGAGATGGGGCGACGGCATTTATCAGCGGCGATGAAAGCGGGTGATTTACTCACCAGCCCGGATTTGGTTCGCCAGTATTTGAGTGCCCAACTGCGCCATCAGCCGCGCGAAGTCTTTGCTGTTTTGTTTCTGGATAATCAAAACCGCTTGATTACCTACGAAGAATTATTTTTCGGGACGATAGACGGCGCTTCCGTCTACCCGCGTGAGGTAGTAAGGCGCGCGCTAGCGCATAATTGCGCGGCGGTGATTCTGGCGCACAATCATCCAAGCGGGGTTGCGGAGCCAAGTCAGGCTGACTGCCGCATCACCCAACGCTTGCAGGCCGCGCTGGACTTGATCGACGTGCGGGTAATTGACCATATGGTCGTAGGCGATGCCGAGGTGATTTCATTTGCCGAAAGGGGATTGCTGTGATTGCCTGTAAAGTTTAACTGTATAATGTTAATTTGGGCGCCAGGTTGCGCAAATATCTGGCGCTTATACCCAACCGACTGCTTAGAGATCCCTCCTCCTCGATAACTGTACTGGATGACTGCTGTGACCGACCATTTGGATATTCTTTTGGACATGCTGTCGGCCTTGCCCGATCCGGTTTTTGTCCTGACCGAATCCGGGCGTTATGCGGCACTAATTGGTGGTCAGGACCGCCAGCATTATCACGATGGTGCGTATCTGGTTGATTTCAGTCTTTACGATGTCCTGCCAAAAGCCAAAGCCGACTGGTTTTTGGAGCAAATCAAGACCACGCTGGCGCAGAACCAACTGCGGATCGTTGAATACGGTCTGGCGGGTACCGATGTAGACGGTTTGGATACACAACAGGGGCCAGAGGGTGAGATCTGGTTTGAGGGGCGTATCCAGCCATTGTCAGCACCGATCAACAATGAACGCGCTGTGGTATGGGTCGCCTGTAATATCACTCGTCGTCACCAACTTGAAGCAAAACTGCAACTGCTGAGCGAGACGGATGAGCTCACTGGTGCCTACAATCGTCGCAAGTTGCTGGATGCACTGACCTTGTCACTCAAGCACTTCCGCGAACGGCAAACCCCTACCGCCGTTGTGCTCATGGATATCGATTATTTTAAAAGTATTAATGATCGCTTTGGGCATGTCGCCGGGGATGAGGTATTGCGCGGTATCGCTCATCATGCGATGGCGCATTTGCGTGAAGGTGATCTGTTTGCCCGTTTTGGCGGGGAAGAGTTTGCGCTGTTACTGCCGAATACCTCTTTAGTAGCCGCTGAGTTGATTGCCGAACGTTTGCGTTTGTCTATCGCTGCCGGTGATTTCTTGTCGGGCGCTAACCTGACAGTCACCGTCAGTATGGGATTGAGCCTTATTCAGCCGCAGGATCAATCTATAGAATCCATCCTGCATCGCGCCGATGATGCGCTTTATAAAGCCAAGCACAACGGCCGCAACTGTTTTATATCTGCATCCTAGATCTGCCCTCCAAAGCGTACCAGCTGCATCACCTGTCCAATGGTGGACAGGTGATGCGACCATGGGCATTAAACCCGTTCGAAGTGGTAAATTTCTACGCTGATAGGTGCAATCGACAATGAGCCGGATGTGGTATCAAACGCAGACTCTTTGATATCCACCTGCGGCGCTTGCCCCAAAAGATTTGTGGCATCTTTATTTGGGCCGGTGAATTTCCAGCAGCGCCCAAGGCTTTTGGGTTTGAAGCCATCCAGCGACAGCGTGAAACTGTGCGGTAACTCTGTGCCGTTGAGCACCGCCACGGTCAGGATTTTTCCATCTTCACTGAGTGCGGCAGAGATATCCAGCGGGTAGGTATCACCACCGGTGTTGACGCTCGGTTGGTCGCCACCAATCGGATACTTGGGTTTTGGTGTAGGCGAGTTGCCGGTAACTTCAACTGGAATGGTGCCAAAGCGCTGCTGGTAGAACTGGAACATGCGACCTTTGAGGCTCAGCTGCGATTGGGTGCGGTTAAAGTTGAGCCAACCGGTCGCCATGGTGAAACCGGCCATATCGATGAAGTCGGTGTGATGGAAAAACTCATGGAAAGCCGCGCTAATCGCCAAAGCACCTTTCAGGTTATCCTCAAAACCGAATGCCCATTCATCGAAATAGACTTTCACCTGGCCATCGTTGAGCTTGGGGAAGTGCTGTTTGTACTGTTCCCAGGCGTCCACCATCGTGCGGATGCGGTCGGGCATTTGGTGCACCCATTCATTCAGCGTTAACTCGACATCAAACAACTTGCCGGTTTTAAGATCAAAGCGCTTATTGGCGGGCGGGTAGGCGTGGGTTCCCAATGCATCAAACTTGCCCCAGCTGTCTTTAAACATACCGTAGGCCCAATCGCGCTCGGAGCCCACTTTCACTTCTGGTTGGCCTTCGATAAAAATACCCTGGCCGGTGGTCATCTCATCGACAAAACCACCCGGTGCAACGATGTAAATGCTCGGGTCAACCTTGCGCATCGCGTCAACAAACATATTGTGCTTCACGGTGTAATGATCGCGCGACATGTGGCCGCGCTGCCAGTGGCCGTACATTTCGTTGCCCACCGCCCAGTACTTAACGCCATAAGGTTGTTTGCGACCATTGGCCGCGCGTTTGGCGCCCCACTCGGTATCGGCACTGCCGTTTACATATTCCAGCAGTTGCGCGCCGGAGCGTGGATCGCCAAAGCCGGTGTTAACACACCAGAAGGGTTCGCACTCGATTAATTCACAGAACTGGATCAGTTCATCCACACCCACGTCGTTAGGTTGCACTGCGCTCCATACCGGATCGAGGATTGGCGGACGCTTGTCGGGATCGCCAATGGAGTCTTCCCAGTCATGTGCGGAAATAAAGTTGCCGCCTGGCATCCGCAGGATCTGGCAGTTCATTTCTTTCATGAGTGCCAGGGTATCGGCGCGGAAACCCCTGACGTTGTCACCCGGCATCAAAGACACCGCACCTACCGAGAAATTGCCTTTACCGCTGGCAACAATCTCAAAGCGGGCTTCGGTGGTATCAACATCGGGATTGAGTGTGAAGTGATGGGTTTTCCACTTTTTGGTGGTTGAAATTTTTTGTGCAACCGACCGACCATCGCCCCAGCTCAATCTCACTGTCACTTTGGCAGCGGTGCCGCGCAATACGATACGACCTTTGTAAGGAACGCCGGATTTTATCGCCACGCGCTGCTGTACTATGCCTCGCTCTTGCTCGCCATCCAGTGTAACTACCGGGCTGTGCGCGCCAACATAGGCATTTTGGGTATCCAGACTAATGGCGGATATCGGCCCAAGGGCGAGCCACTTTTGCATAGCGGCCATTCTGGCGCGCCTGTCAGTTGGCTCGGGTTCGGGTTTTTCCAGAACGCCAAAGTAGAATTTCCGGTCATCCAGGGTTTCACTCCACAGGCTGTGGTTTATCAAATTACCGATGTGCTCGATAAACCCGCCATAGATCATGGGTGAAATAGAAGGACGAGCGTTTTGGGTGTAAATGACAGAGCGAATACCGGGATTAGCTGCAAACGTCGGTGCAATCCAGGCTGCTGTTGCGATAGTTGCCGATCCCGTCAGCAGTTTGCGGCGGCTTATGTTCAGATCATTATTATGTGACATCTTCAACTCCATGTTATCAGGTGGAATTATTGTGGAATGACTCGCGCGAGCGATCATGTCATACAATATTAATATCTTGATAATGGGTGGTTTTTATTCACCCTTCTTTACAAAAATAATCTGAGCTCCCGTCAATGCGGAAAGCGCCAATAAAAAGAGATTGGTGTGGATTTCAGCTCCAAGCGGTTTTAGCTATGTTTGGCTTCAGGATCTGGTTTGGCGGAGATCCAGAGTTTTTTTGGCTAAAAAATCAGCTTCTCGTTGCTATTGCGGGGCTGTTTTGGTATAAAACGCGGCTCTTTGCGGCAGGGTTGTGAAGACGTATTAAAAGAGCGTCATTTCAGCGCGAATTCCCCTCTGGAATTTGCTGCTCCGATCCTGATTTAACCCGCGTTTAGGAAAGAATAGGCTGCTTACAACAATGCTCTAGGCTGGTTGTTAGTCTGTTTTACGGTTCTAACACAGCGTCCAGCTTAGCGCGCTGAATTTTTAATGAGGCAATAAAATGTCCAAGGTATGTCAAGTTACTGGTAAACGTCCTATTACCGGCAACAATGTTTCCCACGCAAAAAACCACACCAAGCGTCGTTTTTTGCCAAACCTGCAATCTCACCGTTTTTGGGTAGAAGCTGAGAAGCGTTTCGTGACTCTGCGTCTGACTCCAAAAGGTATGCGTATCATCGACAAGCGCGGCATTGACGCTGTGTTGGCTGATGTTCGTGCCAACGGCCACAAAGTGTAATTAGGAGCATTCGTCATGCGCGAAAAAATTCGTCTGAACTCTTCTGCTGGTACTGGTCACTTCTACACCACTGACAAGAACAAGCGCACCATGCCAGAAAAGATGGAAATCAAAAAGTTTGACCCAGTTGTGCGCAAGCACGTGGTCTACAAAGAAGGCAAAATCAAGTAATTACTTGATCTGCTTTAAAAACCCGGCCTTGGTTAACCAGCGCCGGGTTTTTTATTGCCTATGATTTATCGGATTGCTCTGAGGTGTACTTTTCCCAAGTGCACTTTTTGCCAAATTCACGTTTTTACAGAGATTGGAGATAAGCCCGTGGGGTTATTTGCGCAAATTTTGCTGCTCTTGGCGCTGGCAGTGGTTGTAGTGGTGATCTTCCAGCGGTTGCGGATTCCCTCCAGCCTCGGCTATTTGCTGGTGGGTTTGCTGCTTGGCCCTCATACGGTGGGGCCGGTGATTGATTTGCCGCAGATGACCGCTCTGGCGGAATTCGGCATTGTCTTCCTGCTCTTTACCATCGGGCTGAATTTTTCCCTACCGCAGCTGCACGCCCTGCGCCATCAGGTACTGGGTTTGGGGACGGGGCAGGTGGTTTTTACTACGCTGGTGGTGGCCGGGCTCGCGTGGTTGGCGGGGTTTGCGCCGGCGGTTGCGTTTGTGATCGGCGCGGTATTTGCCCAATCCTCTACCACGATTATTGGCAAGCAGCTGGCGGAGCAGGGCGAGGAAAACAGTCGCCACGGGCGTCTGGGGTTGGCGATGTCGGTGTTTCAGGATGTCACTGCCGTGCCGTTTATCGTGATCATCCCGGTGCTGGGTGTCGCGGCAGGCGCAGATCTATTGTTGGGCACACTGGGTTGGGCGCTTGCCAAAGCAGTGCTCGCGTTTGTTCTGGTCTTTGTGGCAGGGCGCTGGTTGTTGCGGCCGGTGTTTCATCTGGTGGCGGAGCAGCGCTCGGCGGAAGTGTTTACCCTCACCGTGCTGCTGGTGGCGTTACTGGCCGCCTGGACGACTTACAGCCTCGGCTTGTCGCTGGCGTTTGGTGCGTTTTTGGCGGGCATGATGTTAGGTGAAACCGAGTTTCGCCATCAGGTGGAATCCACTATTCGCCCCTTCCGCGATGTGCTGCTGGGGCTGTTTTTTGTCGGTATCGGCATGTTGGTTGACCCCGGTGTATTGCCCGGAATTTGGCATTGGGCACTGCTTGGGGCACTGGTATTGATTGTCAGCAAAACCCTGCTGGTGTACTTGATGGTCAAGCGCAGCGGGGTGGATCCGCTCACCGCCTGGCGCACCGGATTACTGCTGTCGGTGGGCGGCGAGTTTGGCTTGGCACTTTTGGCCATCGCACTGGGTGCCGGGGTGATTGACAACCATTTGAGCCAGATTGTGCTGACGGCGGTACTGTTTGCGATGATCGCCGGGCCTTTTGTGATTCGCTACAACCAGCGTATCGCCCAAGCCCTGACTCGCCGCACCAGCGAGCAGCCGCCGGAATTGGATACCCTCGCGTTAAACCCCGACGCGGTGGCCGGTTTGCACAAACACGTGATTATTTGCGGTTATGGCCGTATCGGCCAGAGTGTGGCGCGCTTTCTGGCGGAGGAGAAAATCCCGTTTATTGCGCTGGATCTCGACCCGCAGCGGGTACGCGAGGCGCATCGTGCCGGCGAGCCGGTTTATTACGGTGATGCCACCCAGCGCGACATTCTGGAAGCACTGGGGCTGGAACGTGCGCGCTTGGTGGTGATTAGCCACGACGATGTGAATGCTGCACTCAAAATGCTTGCCTATCTGCACAAGGCTCGCCCCGTTCTGCCAGTGATGGTGCGCACCCGCGATGAAAGCCGGGTGGAAGAGTTGCAAGCGGCAGGTGCACTGGAGGTGGTGCCGGAGACGCTGGAGGCGGGGCTGATGATTGCCTCGCAAGTTTTGTTGCTGTTGGATGTCCCCCAATCCCGTGTTGCCCAGCGTATCCAGTTACAGCGCAGTGGTCGCTACAGCCTGATGCGCGAGTTCTTTCGCGGCGATGAGCTGAGCGAAAAGCCGGAAGAGCGCGATGCCAAGCGCTTGCGCTCTCTGGTGATCCCCGACGCCAGTCCGGTGATTGGCCACAGGTTGGCGGAGCTGGATCTGCCCTCTTTGGCGGTGACAGCTTTGGTGCGCCAAGGTGTGCGCCAGCCGTCGCCCGCGCCATCTACCCTGTTGCAAGCGGGGGATGTGCTGGTGGTTTACGGCAATATCGAGCACTTACAGCAGGCGGAAAGGCTCGCGCTCATCAATCCTGCGATTTGATAGGAGCTTTGCGATTTGATGGTGATCCTGCAATTGGATAGGGGCGTTATGCCCCGAAAGAAATAGTTGCAAAGAAATTACGGTACCGGGCAGCGCAAGGGCGGCGCTGAACTACACTCAACACAGCATAACTACGTTGATTGAGAGATTACATCGGTGCCAGTATGACGAGTCCCCGTGGGTTGCAAGAGTGGATGGATACCCTCGCTGAGCAGGAGTTGCCCACCTTAAATGCCGTGGTGCGTGAAATTTGCGAGTTGAGTGAAAATGAACGCTGCCGGGCGGAGGATCTCACCAAAATTATCCTGCGCGATGCCGATCTCACGTCAAAAGTATTAAAAATCGCCAATTCGGTGCACTACAACCCATCATTTGCGTCGATCAAGACGGTATCGCGCGCGATTGTCCATCTGGGTTTTGACAATCTTCGTAACATCACCCTTGCCACGACACTGATCGAAAATTTCCTGCAAGGCAAACCCAAGCAGCAGCTGATTAAAAGTCTGGCGCGCTCTTTTCACGCCGCAGTGCAGGCCAAGGCGATGGTGCCGTTTTTGGATGGCGACAAAAAAGAGCAGGTATTTATTGCTGCATTGCTGCGTAATATCAGTGAATTAGCGTTGATCTCAACCGGGCGCAAAGTAGTCGAAGACTTTATCGAAGCGCGCGATCAAGAGCCTCAGTCAGAACACAGCCTGGCGATTGAATATCTGGGAGTGGATACCAGTTTGCTGTCGCGCCAACTGATTAAAGACTGGACGCTGGGCGATCTGTTGAGCGAGGCCTGTGAGAATCACGTGCATTCCAGTCCGGCCGCGCGGGCTGTCAATCTGGGTAGCCAGATCAGTATTTACATCGAGCGCGGCATGAAAAGTACAGAGATGCAAAAGCTCGCCCAGCAGACCGCCAGCCTGTGCAAAATTTCGCAAGACGCGGCCAAAAAACAAATCCTGATGATGGCGGATGAGGCATCGGTAATCGCCAAAATTTACGGCATCGATGTGCTTATCAGTGCGCTGCCTGATCCGGCGATGATCGAAGAAAAAGAAGAGCGGGCAGAAAAGCCTGACTATTTTTTCCAGCAGCAACTTAACCAGATCCATAAAGCCATGCTGGCAGGAGAAAACCTGCCGCAGATCACCCAACTATCGCTCGCTGCCCTACATGAAGGTGCGAGTATTGCGCGCATCGCCATTTTGGTGGTGGACCATAAAAGCAAAACGCTGGATGTGCGCTATGTGGCAGGCAAAGGAACGCATTTGTGGCGGCAGAAAGTCAAAATTAATGTTGAGCAATTGCGCAAAGGTGAGTTGCTGCATGAGTTTTTGCGCAGCCAGCAGCCGCTGTGGTATCGGCCGGAGGTGGCGATCAAAGATTTAGGTGCCCTGCAGGTGATGGGGGCGACCGGCGCTATTTTTCTTGCGCCACTGTTATTAAATAAGCGTTTGATGGCGTTAGCTTATGCCGATGCAGAAGCGGGCACATTCAGTGCGCGCCAGTTTGAAGAGTTCCAATTGATTGTGAACCAGCTGAATTTGATGATGCGTTTCAGTGCAGCCAGTCATTAGTGGTCTGTATTGCGAATACCAATAAAAAACCGCCGGGGAATTGTTCCGCCGGCGGTTTTTTTATTGGGCGCACTTAATAGCGGCAGCTGCTGCGCACCTGGCGACGTGCGAAAAATAATCCGGTCAAACCCATCAGCAGTAACAAAACTGTACTGGGTTCAGTCACAGACACCAGCGTTTTGAACGCGTGGTTATCGCTTTCAAAGGCAAAACCATTGCTCACCAAATCTACGCGGTCAAAACTCTCGCCCGAAAAAGTGAAATTGATGTAGCGGTTTGAGTTAAGGCTCAACTGGTTGCCATCGGCGAACTTGCCAACAATGTCGCTACCGGAATAGCTGGCGACAAGGGTGTTGTCCAGATAAAAACGAATGAAGTTGTAGCTATCAATTGAACCCCAAAAGAGCCCGAAGTAATCCGCGGTCGTGCCCAGGGTAAAGCTGGCGCGCTGGGTAGTAGGCGATGGATTAGGCACACTCAGGTATTGTGAGTTAACCCCAAATGGTTGGGCGTAGCGTCCGCTCTGGCTGCCATTGACCAGCGCAAAATCGCCGCTGCAGGTCGAGTAGTCGCAACCAGTGTTGAAGTCGATCGTCGTTGCGCCAGTGACTGACGTGGTCACATCACCCGCGTTGGACAGTGAAACAATCGGTAGCGCTTGCACAGCGCTGGCTGCGACAAGTAAAGAAAACAGCAAAAACAGTTTTTTCATCAAATGAATGCTCCAGAAGATAATTGAACCCCGGCAGATTGGACTGCCATCGGTCTCCGTACACCGGTTGTGGCTTGGACCCGCTACCTCTGGGTTTTGCCAGCATCTCCACTCAGCAACTTGCGCGCCAAATCCGCTTGATGTTGCGAACTGGTTCTCAATAAAGTGTGATGCGAATCACATATGAGATTCTAGGCGACACTGTGTAGTTTTCCACGCCAAGCTAATAACATTTACGCTGTGTTTGATGAAAATTGCGCCACACCAGCATGATTTTGTTCTATCCAACCTATAGCATGGCGCTTTTGGCGATGAAGATCAGGAATTGAGATGCCCGAGTTACCCGAAGTTGAAACTACCCTGCGCGGTATAGCACCCCACCTTGTCGGGCACAAAGTGACAGAGATTGTCATTCGCCAGCCGCGCCTGCGCTGGCCAATTCCGGATAATCTGGCAGAGTTGCTCCGCAATCGGCGGCTGCTTTCTGCGCACAGGCGCGGCAAGTATTTATTGCTGGATTTTGGCAATGGTCATGCGCTGGTTCATTTGGGGATGTCGGGCAGTTTGCGTATCGTCAACGCAGATGAGCCGCCTCTGTTCCATGACCACTTTGATATGGTGTTTGGCAAAATTGCCCTGCGCTACGCCGATCCGCGTCGTTTTGGCTGCTTATTGTGGGTAGAAGGTGATCCTTCAACGCATAAATTACTGACAGATCTGGGGCCGGAGCCATTAACGGATACTTTTTCAGCGGACTACCTGTACCTGCGTAGCCGCAAGCGAACCCAGGCGATCAAGCAATTCATCATGGATAGCAAAATCGTGGTGGGAGTGGGGAATATCTACGCCAATGAATCGCTGTTTATGGCGGGCATCAAACCTATCCGTAAAGCGGGCTCGCTTACGCGTAAAAATTGCGAAGATCTGGTACGTGACATCAAATTTGTCTTACAGCGGTCGATCGACCAGGGTGGGACAACATTGCGCGATTTTGTCGGAGGCGACGGCAAGCCCGGTTATTTCCAGCAACAGTTATTGGTATATGGCCGTGGTGGTGAGCCTTGTACACGCTGCAAAAAAGCCTTGAAAGAGGTGCGGATGAATGACCGCACCACTGTCTATTGCGTGGATTGTCAGAAATAGGCGGTGTTACCGGCCAAACTTGCGCTGCAGTGCCGCTTCGACCGGACCTGCCACGAACTTGCTGACATCGCCGCCCAAAAAGGCGATTTCACGCACGATTGACGACGAAATATAAGAAAGGTGTTCTGCCGGTGTGAGAAAGATACTTTCCATGCTGGGAGCCAGCGCGCGGTTCATATTGGCCAACTGGAATTCATATTCAAAATCCGACACCGCACGTAAGCCGCGCAATACCGCCTGGGCATTCTGTTGTCGCACAAATTCCACCAGCAAAATATCGAACCCGCACACGCTGACGTTGGGCAGGTGTGCAAGTGTTTCTTGCGCCAGTGCGACGCGCTCATCCAATGTAAATAGCGGATTTTTGCGATTGCTGGCAGCAACTGCCACGATCACTTTATCGAACAGGCGACAAGCGCGTTCCACCAGATCAATATGGCCGTTGGTGATGGGGTCGAAAGTGCCAGGGTAGACCACTGTGCGCATAGGATTATTCCGTTGGGATGCCGTCCGGCGGGGGGCGCATGGTACAAAATTCACTGCTGGCTCGCCAGCAAATGCACCATCTAGTGTAGTTGGTATTTGGCTTAGCCGTTGTCGGATACTGTATGGCGATGATACAGGCGGTAGCTGACCTGACCGGCGTGCTTGTCGCGATGCAATTGCCAACTGACAGGCAGTTGGAGTCGCGCGTCGCGCGGTGCTTCAAGGTAGATAATTGCTTCATCTGCCAGCCATCCACCGCTTTCCAGGGTACTGGCCATCGCCTCCCACAAATTGAGGCTAAAGGGAGGGTCGATGAAAATAATATCGAATGGGTGAGGGGCTTGTTGTCGCGTGAGCCATTGAAGGCTGTCTGTATGCTCGACCTGTCCGTTACTGGCATTTAGCAGCTGTAGGTGGTTTCTGAGATGCTGCGCGGCAAGTGCATTTTTCTCCAGCATCAGACTGGATCCTGCCCCACGTGATAGCGCTTCCAGGCCCAAAGCTCCTGAGCCGGCAAACAAATCCAGGCAGCGCGCGCCCTGAATATCCGGCGCCAGCCAGTTAAACAGGGTTTCGCGGATGCGGTCTCCGGTCGGGCGCAGCCCGTCAACATCGGGAAAGCTGAGCTTGCGCCCGCGCCATAAGCCACCAATGATGCGCAGTTGGTTGCTGCCCGCAGGCTTGCGGTTGGTTGTTTTTGCGACAGGTTTGGACAAGGCATTTCTCTATCAGCGGATCAGAAGTGGTAGGATAGCGGCTTTGTTGCGTTTGCAGAATCACAATCCTGTCTGCGCCCCTCATTTCAGTCTTCAGTTCATATCCAAGACACGACTATGTTTTTCAATCTGTTTAAAAAATCCGATAAGCCCGATACCACCAAAGAAACTCCGGCTGAGCCGCTAGCGCCAGTTGCAGAAGAGGCACCTGCGACGATTGTTGAGGCTGCGCCAGCACCTGCGCCTGCACAGGCGGAGCCGGAGCCTGCACCGGTACCGGCTGAAAAGCCTGCCAAATTGGGTTTTTTTGCCCGCATCAAGCAGGGGCTTAGCCGCACCAGTAGCCATTTTGCCGAGGGCTTGGGCAATCTCTTTCTGGGCCGCAAAACCATTGATGAAGATCTGTTTGAGGAACTGGAAACCCAGTTGCTCATCGCCGATGTGGGAATGGAAGCGACCAGTGAAATTATCGATAGCCTCACCGCCCGCGTAGCGCGCAAGCAACTCAATGATGTCGATGCACTTTATAAGGCGCTGCGCGACCAACTGACGGACGTGTTGCGTCCGGTTGAACAGCCGCTGGTGATCGATAGCAGTAAACAGCCCTATGTCATTTTGGTGGTGGGGGTGAATGGCGTGGGCAAGACCACCACTATCGGCAAATTGGCCAAGCGCCTGCAAAACGAAGGCAAGAAAGTCATGCTGGCGGCGGGGGATACTTTCCGTGCGGCAGCGGTCGAACAGTTGCAAGTCTGGGGTGAGCGCAACAATGTGCCGGTCATCGCCCAGCACACAGGTGCAGATTCTGCCTCGGTTATTTATGACGCATTGAATGCCGCTAAAGCGCGTGGAATTGATGTGATCATCGCCGATACTGCAGGCAGATTGCACAATAAAAACCATTTGATGGATGAGTTGTCGAAGGTCAAGCGCGTGATGGCCAAAATCGACGGTTCAGCGCCTCATGAGGTGTTGCTGGTGTTGGATGCCGGTACTGGTCAGAATGCGGTCAATCAGGCTGAACAGTTCCTTGATGCAGCAGGCGTTACCGGTTTGGTGCTAACCAAGCTGGATGGTACGGCCAAGGGCGGGGTGATTTTTGCGCTGAGTAAAAAGTTTGCGCTGCCGGTGAGGTTTATCGGTGTAGGAGAGGCGATTGATGATCTGCAACCGTTTGCAGCCGAGCCTTTTATCAAAGCGCTTTTTAATCAGACTGACGCATCTTAATCTTTTAAAGAACAGGGTTTGTTGTGATTCGATTTGAAACCGTAAGCAAGCGATACGACACCGGCTACGAAGCGCTGGCGCGTGTGGATTTTGAAGTGCAGGCCGGGGAAATGCTCTTTCTTACCGGGCACTCGGGGGCGGGTAAAAGCACCCTGATGAAGCTGATTATGCTCATGGAGCAGCCTTCCAACGGCAATGTGTATGTCGATGGCCATCATCTGGCGCGTTTGCCCAAAAGCCAGTTGCCTTATTTCCGCCGCAACATCGGCGTGGTTTTCCAAAATCACCAATTGTTATTTGATCGCACTGTGTACGACAACGTCGCATTGCCATTGCAAGTTGCGGGTTATCCGCATCAGGAGATCGGTAAGCGCGTGCGCGCGGCCTTGGATAAGGTTGACCTGCTCGATAAAGAGCGCTCAAACCCGGTGGTACTATCCGGCGGTGAACAGCAGCGGGTCGGCATTGCCCGTGCGGTAGTGAACAAGCCGACCCTGTTATTGGCGGATGAGCCTACAGGTAACCTGGATCCGGAGTTATCCAACGAAATCATGACGCTGTTCCGCCAATTTAATGAGGTGGGCACGACAGTGATGATCGCTACCCACGATGTGGAATTGCTCAGGCGCATGAACAAACGCGTACTGGGTTTGGTGCAGGGCAAATTGGTACATGACGGGGTGCTATGGTGAGTGGTCCGAATCGTTCAAGGCCCGAGCGCCGTCCTAACCGTATGGGGAGCAATGGTGCTACGGCGCGTCCTGACCGTGTGCGCCGTGAAGTGCCACGTGCAGAGCCTGCGCGTCCGCAGGGTGCAGTGCAGAGCCAGATGTCGTGGCGTGACAAGTTTGATGCCTGGTATGCACACCACAGCAGCTCGGCGATTGAAAGTCTGTTGCGTATGCTTGAAACGCCCCTGCAAAGCGCAATGACCTGGCTCGTGATTGCAATTGCGATCGCCCTGCCGGCGGCATTATTTGTGGTGTTTAGCAATGTGCAGCAAATTGGCCATACATGGCAGGACTCCAGCCAGATATCGGTGTTCCTGAAGAAAGAGTCGACAGCCGTTCAGGCGCAGGATCTGCGCACGCGCTGGGCGCAGCGGCCGGATGTTGCACTCGCGACCTATGTATCGCCCGAGCAGGCTCTGGAAGAATTCAAGCAAGGCTCGGGTTTGGGCGAGCTTGCCAGCCACCTTGATGAAAATCCTTTGCCCGCGGTGATCCTGATCAAACCTAAAATTGGTGGCAATACACCGGATGCTCTGACCTCGCTGCAACAGGCGTTGATTGCTGAGTCTCTGGTGGCCGATGTCCGTCTGGATATGCTGTGGGTCAAGCGCCTTCACCAATTCATCGCAGTGGCTGAACGTTTTGTGATGGCGTTGGCGGGATTGTTGGTGTTGGGGGTCTTGTTGGTGATTGGCAATACCATTCGCATGGCAATCGAAGCGCGCCGCGATGAGATTCTAGTGGTGAAGCTGGTAGGCGGAACCGATGCCTATGTCCGTCGTCCGTTCCTATATACCGGCCTGTGGTTTGGGGTGGGCGGAGGCATAGTGGCGTCGCTCTTGTTGGCTGCTGGTTTTTGGTGGTTATATGCGCCTGTTGCGCAGCTTGCTGATCTGTATCAAAGCAGCTTTCGTTTGCACGGCCTAGGCTTAATAGAGAGTTTGCAATTGGTGCTGGTGGCAGGATTAACGGGGTTGCTAGGGGCATGGATTGCAGTGGCGCGCCATCTGTACCAAATACAGCCCCGGTGATTGATTATTTTTATAGCGCTGATTAGCGGCGCAATATCCACGTAAAGTGAACTTTTGCGCTATTGGCGCAACCAATACTCGATGATAGACTCGGGTCATATCGAATGTGGAGGTAAACATGAGCACAAGCACAAGTCTGCAGCCTATAGGCATTCTCGCCCCCGGCGCAAACCTGAATGCCTATGTTCAGGCGGTCAGTAGTTTTTCTGTCCTCAGTGTCGAAGAAGAGCAGGAACTGGCACGCGATCTGGTCAACAACGGTAACCTTGATGCCGCCCGCAAGTTGGTTATGGCGCATTTGCGCTTTGTGGTGCATATCGCCCGTTCTTACAATGGCTATGGTTTGCCATTGGGCGATCTGGTACAGGAAGGTAACGTTGGTTTGATGAAAGCGGTCAAACGTTTTGATCCCGATAAAGGCGTCCGTCTGGTGTCTTTCGCGGTGCACTGGATCAAAGCTGAAATTCATGAGTTCATCCTGAAAAACTGGCGTATCGTCAAAATCGCCACTACTAAAGCCCAACGTAAGTTGTTTTTTAACTTGCGCGGCGCCAAAAAGCGTCTGGCATGGTTGAGTAACGACGAAGCTCAGGCTGTTGCGGCGGATTTGGGTGTAGACGTCAAACAAGTGCGTGAAATGGAAGGCCGTTTGGCCTCTTACGACGCTGGTTTTGATGCCGGTGAAGATGACGAAGATGATGGCTATGTAGCGCCTGCGCACTACCTTGAAGATAGCCGTTACGATCCTGCCGTGCGCTTGGAAGAGTCCAACTGGGAAGAATCCAACGTCAACAGTTTGGAAAAGGCGTTGGAAAAACTGGATGACCGCAGCCGTGTTATTTTGCAGCGCCGCTGGTTAAACGACGACAAAGCGACTCTGCACGATTTGGCAGCTGAGTATGGTGTTTCTGCCGAGCGTATCCGCCAGCTGGAAAAAAATGCCATGAACAAAGTCAAAACCATGATGATGGAAGCCTGATCCTAACAGCTATACATCCCGAAAAGCCGCGCCTAGCGCGGCTTTTTTATTATCTGCCGATTTATAAAACATCATTTTAAGGTGTCATATGGCGCGATTTTTTCTGATAATCGCCGCTATTAGCGGCTTTTTCGCAGTAGTTATAGGTGCTTTTGCTGCCCATGGACTTCAGCAAGTCTTGTCGTCCAGAGCGATAGACGTAGTGAAAACCGGTGTGCAATATCAGATGTACCACGCCTTGGCGCTGTTGCTGGTCGCTCTTTGGCTACACCACAAACCTGCAACATCAGGGTTAAAAGCAGCGGGTCTAGCCTTTATACTGGGCAACCTTTTATTCAGTGGCAGCCTCTACGCACTGGCGTTGGGTGCTCCAAGCTGGTTGGGGCCAATTACACCTTTGGGTGGTCTTTGTTTTTTGTTCGGCTGGTTATCGCTGATGTTTGCCGCATGGCGTGTTCGTCCGGCCGACTGATTCCTTTTACTCCATAACTGTAGCTTTTATGTCTGAATTACCTGAGTTGACGCCTGATCTGGAATCGGGCGAAGAAGGGTTTTTAATCAAACCTGAGTTTAAGCCCAAATCCATCCGCAGCTTTGTGATCCGCGCAGGCCGTATAACCGTTGGCCAGAAAAATGCGTTCGATACCTGGTGGCCAATATTCGGCCTGAGTTTGTTCAAAGGCTCTATTGATCCCGAGCAAGTCTTTGGCCGTAAAGCGCCCCTGGTGCTTGAGATTGGCTTTGGTATGGGCGATTCGCTGTTGGAGATGGCGCGCAATGAGCCGGATAAAAACTTCATCGGGATTGAGGTGCATCCACCCGGTGTTGGGCGATTGATTAATGTCGCCGGTCAGGAAGGGTTAAGCAATCTTCGGGTATACATGGCGGATGCTATGGATGTTCTGGAAGATTGTATCCCCGATGGCAGTATTGATCGGCTACAGCTGTATTTTCCCGATCCATGGCATAAAAAGAAGCATCACAAGCGCCGTATCCTCCAGCCTGCGTTTGTGCAAAAGCTGCGCCCCAAACTGGCGACCGGTGGTGTATTTCACATGGCGACAGATTGGCAAGCCTATGCCGAGCATATGTTGGAGGTGATGAATGCTGCGCCAGGTTTTGCAACGGATTTCAGTGAAACCGGCTATGCACCTCGCCCGGATTACCGCCCCATTACCAAATTTGAAAAACGGGGGGAGCGTTTGGGTCACGGAGTTTGGGACTTATTGTTCAAAAAAACATCGTAAATTGGCATAAAAGGCTTTAATTTGCTAATGTAACCAGCTGAAAATAATCATGAAAGGGACTTTTGGAGACAATCAGCTTGAGCATCCTCTTTGAGATGCCACAAGTTTTAAAACGCTTTATGTCTAACCAATCGAGGGAATCAGATTGTCTTTGGGAACCTCGCTATATTCTACGGAGATCGAATGGCTATGAAAAACACACACGTATTAGCACTTTCCGCAGCAATCGCTGCTGTATCTGCCGGCGCTTATGCCGACACGCACAAATTTGAAATCCATGCCGACATGGGTCGTACTTTCTTTGAAGACCCTATCAACGATGCCACTACTTGGGGCTTGGGGTTTGGCTATGTATTGAATGAAAACTGGACCCTGGATGCCGTTGCCAGCCAGTACGACACCGAAACCGAAGCGGGTGGTTTCAGTGTAGATGGC
Organism: Cellvibrio sp. UBA7661; assembly: GCA_002483365.1. Classification (GTDB taxonomy): domain Bacteria; phylum Pseudomonadota; class Gammaproteobacteria; order Pseudomonadales; family Cellvibrionaceae; genus Cellvibrio. Next base: position 458,195 of record DLHT01000006.1, on the reverse strand, counting down.
ACCCAGTATCGTTTGGATGCGCTGTATCACATCAACACTGAAAGCCTGTGGCGTCCTTATGTTGCCTTTGGTGTAGGTGACCAAAAGCGCGAGCTGAGTGTGGCGGGCGTTTCAGAAGATGCACGCGATACCCTGTTGAACCTGGGTGCTGGTGTAAAACGCGATCTGGGTGGTAACTGGGAATTCCGCACTGACGTGCGCGCATTCAACAGTCTGGATAACGAGTACACCGATCTGGCTCTGAACGCGGGTATCAGCTATCTGTTCGGTAAAACTGCTGCTCCGGTAAAAGCAGCTCCTGTTGCTGCTGAACCAGAAAAAGACAGCGATGGCGACGGTGTATTGGATTCAAAAGACCAGTGTCCAGACACTCCAAAAACGCACAAAGTAGACGAAGTAGGCTGTTCACTGAAGTTGACTGAAACCGTATCGATTGAGTTGAACATCACTTTCGATACCGCTAAAGCGATTATCAAGCCTGAGTTTGAAGGCGAAGTTGCTAATCTGGCGCGCTTCATGGATCAATACGCTGACACCATCGTGACTGTAGAAGGCCACACTGACAGCCAGGGTTCAGACGCGTACAACCAGAAGTTGTCACAAAGCCGTGCTGACTCTGTTAAAGCGGCGTTGATCACCAAGTACGGTATCACTGCTGATCGCGTGAATGCGATTGGTTACGGTGAAGCCAAACCTACTGCAGATAACACTACTGCAGAAGGTCGCGAGAAAAACCGTCGCGTGGTTGGCAATGTATCGACCAAAGTGACTACTACCGAAACCCGCAACTAATCCTGCGGCGTTTGGAAGTGAAAAACCCGGCTTTATGCCGGGTTTTTTATTGCCTTGAATCCCTCCAGCATTTCGCCGTAACCCTGCCGGAAGTCCTCGTAACCAAGTCTGTAGCCTGTTGCCAGCATCAACCGGTTGCTAAGCCGTTTGTTACCGCGCTCATTCACCGCATCGGCGCACAGAAAATCTGCAATTCCCAATTCTCCGACAATCCAACTTACTACCTCAACCATCGGTGTTGGGCAGGAGTCGGTGGCGATATAAATCGGTTCGATGGTGCTGTGCTTGGCTTGCTCGATAAGGTGCACCATAAATCCGGCGCAATCCTCAGCATGGATGCGGTTGGTGAAATGTGGGCTGGCCGATGCGCGCTTGCGCAGTACTTGTTCGATCAGCCGGTTGCGGCCTGGGCCGTAGATACCGCTACAGCGGACAATCGTGTGTGCAAAGCCGCTATGGGCAATCACCGCCTCTGCTTCCAGCAGGCGTTTGCCGCTGAAACTGTCTGGCTCACAAGGCGATGATTCATCGACCCAATTGCCGTCTTGTTGTGCATACACCGCACTGCTGGAGACAAACAGGATCAGGCGTGGCTTCTGTTGCGATCTTGGTTGTTGCAGTCCATTCACGAGGTTTTGGCAGGTATCGACATAAGCGCGTTGATAACCGGCATCGCTGCGTTCGTCCGGTGTCATGCTGATGACGATCACATCAAACCCTTCCGCTAACAGAGGGTGGAGTTGTTCCGGGTTGCCGACATCGCCCTGCCGGTAGTGCAGATAGGGCAGGTCAGCAGTGGGGGAGCGGCGCAGACCTGTTACCTGATAGCCCAAGGGCGCTAATTGCCGGGCGATACGCTGGCCAATATCGCCGCAGCCGATAATCAGGCACTTTTCCGGTGAAGATTCATTAATTGTCATTTGATAAATGTCGTTAATCTGATAGTTTTAGGCTATTCATATTTTGCCAGCCAGTGGAGTTGCATTATGACCCTGACCGAACTGCGTTACATAGTCACCCTCGCACAAGAACAGCATTTTGGCCGCGCGGCAGACCGTTGCTACGTGAGCCAGCCGACTTTGAGTATCGCCGTTAAAAAGCTGGAGGACGAATTGGGCGTGGCGCTGTTTGAGCGCACCAAATCCCGCGTGCAGCCTACGCCGCTGGGCGAGCAGATTGTCGCTCAGGCCAATTTGGTATTGGAACAAACCGCAGCGATCAAAGATTTGGCCGATGCCGGTAAAGATCAGCTCAGCAGCCCGCTATCAGTGGGGGCGATTTTCACCATTGGCCCCTACCTGCTGCCCAAATTTATCCCGCATTTACAACAACTGGCGAGCAAGATGCCGTTGTATGTGGAGGAAGGTTATACGCACAACCTGCGTAAGAAGCTGCGCAATGGTGAACTGGATGTGATCATTATTGCATTGCCGTTTGTTGAGCCGGATGTGGTCACCCAGGCACTTTATGACGAGCCCTTCGTCGTGCTGCTGCCCAAGGAGCACCCCTTGGCGAGCAAAGAGGCGATAGACCCGGCCGATCTCAATACCCAGCAATTGTTACTGTTGGGTGAGGGGCATTGCTTCCGCGATCAGGTGCTGACTACCTGCCCGAACCTGCAACACCACGGTGAAGAAACAGCGAACAATGTGCGCACCGCTGCCGAGGGTAGTTCATTGGAAACCTTGCGCCACATGGTGGCCTCGGGCCTGGGGCTCACGATACTGCCTGCATCGGCCGCTGAAAGCTCACTGTACAGCTCCGATGTATTGGTCACCCGTCCGTTCACCGAACCATCACCCAGCCGTACGGTTGCGCTCGCCTGGCGCGCCAGCTTTCCGCGCCATAAGGCGATAGACGCGCTGCGCACAGCGATCAAAGCTTGCCGCGTAGCTCCGGTAGAGCAAGGTAACTAACGCCACTGCTATTGTGAAATCGCCTGCTAATATGGTTGCGCTCGACCAATTGCCCGTTACTGCAATTAAAGGGGTTGGAACCAGTTTATCGGCAAAATTGGCGAAGATCGGTCTTTTTAGTGTGCAGGATGTGCTGCTGCATTTGCCTTTGCGCTATATGGATCGCACTCGCATTACGCCAATCGGGGCTTTGCAGCCCAATGTAAATGCAGTGATTGAAGCCGAAGTGCGCGCTTGCGACATAGTGTTCGGCAAGCGTCGCAGTCTGGTGTGCAAGGTTCAGGATGGCACTGGCACAATAACCCTGCGGTTTTATCACTTTAACAATGCACAGAAGCAGCGTTTGGCTAATGGTACGCGCCTGCGGATTTTTGGCGAGACCCGCCGCGGAGCCTCGGGGCTGGAAATGTATCACCCCGAATACGACGAGCTGGATACTGCTGCTCCCCTGCCGTTGGCGCAATCGCTCACCCCTGTTTACCCTACCACTGAAGGTCTGACCCAGCCGCGCCTGCGTTCGCTGGCGGCGCAGGCGCTCAAGCTGCTCGATCAATACGTCTTGAATGAATTGCTGCCGGCTGCGGTACGGCGCCAGTTGAATCAGGTGAGCCTGGCTGAAGCACTGCGTTATCTGCACCAGCCCCCTACCAACGCGAATATCCAACAGCTGATGGATGGCGAGCATCCTTACCAACAGCGATTGGTATTTGAAGAACTGCTTGCGCATCACCTCAGCTTGCTGCTGTTGCGCCGTGAAACCCAATCCGATGGCGCACATCGCCTTAATATCAACGCTGCATTACAAGCGCAGTTTATGACGCGCGTGGGGTTTGAGTTGACGCGCGCCCAGCGCCGGGTGGTGGATGAGATTGCGGCGGATCTGGCCAAGCCTATCCCGATGCTGCGCCTGGTACAGGGCGATGTTGGCTCCGGCAAAACCGTGGTGGCGGCACTTGCGGCACTCGCGGCTGTATCAAGCGGGGTGCAGGCGGCGATCATGGCGCCGACCGAGATTCTGGCCGAGCAGCATCGGCTGAATTTTGGCAAATGGCTGGAACCACTGGGCATCCGTGTTGGCTGGTTGACCGGCAAATTGAAAGCGGTGGAGCGGCGCACGCAGTTGGCGGCTATCGCCAGCGGCGAAGCGCAGGTAGTCGTTGGAACCCATGCCCTGTTTCAGGAGGCGGTAGATTTTGCCCGCCTTGGGCTGATCGTGATTGATGAACAGCATCGATTTGGTGTCCATCAGCGGCTAACACTCTCTGAAAAAGGCACAATTGACGGCGATGTTGCGCAATCCGGTATCTGCCGCCCACATCAATTGATTATGACCGCCACACCTATTCCGCGCACACTCGCGATGAGTGCTTATGCGGATCTGGATTATTCCGTGATCGATGAATTACCCCCCGGCCGCACACCCGTCACCACCGTTGTTATCAGCGATAACCGGCGTGAAGAGGTGGTGGAACGGGTGCGCCTTGCATGTGCACAAGGGCGGCAGGCTTATTGGGTGTGCACCCTTATTGAGGAGTCCGAGGCGCTGGAAGCGCAGGCTGCCGAAGTGACCGCTACACAGCTTGCTGAAAGCCTTCCGCAACTGCGTATCGGCCTTATTCACGGGCGTTTGAAACCCGCAGAAAAAGAAGCGGTGATGGCGGCATTCAAAGCCCATGAGCTGGATCTGCTGGTGGCGACTACCGTGATTGAAGTGGGGGTGGATGTGCCAAACGCCAGCTTGATGATTATCGAAAACCCCGAGCGGCTTGGGCTTGCGCAATTGCACCAATTGCGCGGCCGTGTCGGGCGCGGTTCGGCCGCAAGTCATTGCGTGCTGTTGTATGGCTCGCCACTGTCGCAGAACGGGCGCGAGCGTTTGCGGGTGATGCGTGAAAGTAGCGACGGCTTTTATATCGCCGAACAGGATTTGCTGTTGCGCGGCCCAGGTGAAGTGCTGGGCACACGCCAAACCGGCGAAATGCAGTTCCGCATTGCCGATTTACAGCGCGACAGCCATTTGCTCCCCGCTGTGAAAGACGCAGCCTTGCTGCTAATGAGCGATTACCCGCGCGAATGCGAGCACATAGTGCAGCGCTGGCTCGGCCAGAATCAGCGTTATTTGCAGGTTTAATGTCGATTTTGGCGGCTATTTCATCCCAATATGCGAACTGTTCGATTTTTTGTGCAGAGGGATGCTATCTTCCCGTTGATTGCCCCGTGTAGTGGTAAATTTGGACTATGCTTGGTCAGATACCCTAAACAAAACGGCAACTTTTGGTAATTGTTCGAAATGACTATATGGTAAGTGCCAATCCTTGTGCACACATTGGTCGTAATCGCCCAAAAGCTATGTAACACTATGTACATCAACCACTTGGATTCATTAAGAGGAGTAGGCCGTGCCAGTCCCTACCAGCGTTCAATCATTACTCAACAAACAAAATGTGCACTATCAGGTATCTGAAGTGCCAGTGTCTGAGAATGAAAGAGCCCGTTGGCATGACCAGCATCTACGTACTATGAGCGCAGCCAAATCGGTTATTTTGCAAGACGGGAAAGGGCGTGTGCAGGTGATTTATGCCGCTGACCGCCTGCTGGATCTCAAGGCAGTCAACCGCCAGTTAGGGCGCGAACTGCATGCAGCGAAACCGGAAGATATCCATAAGTTTTGTGTATCCCATAATTTGCAGTCTATTCCGGCGCTACCCAAATTGGCCGGTTTGCTGACATTGATTGACCGCAGTCTGATCGAGCGTCCCGAATTGCTGGCAGATTCAGGCGATGAGCAGCAGTTGCTGCGTTTCAGCCGCGAAGAATTCCAGCAAATAATGGATGACGCCACCATTTGCGATATCGCTGTGCCACTTGAGCCACTGGAAGTGGACGATACCAGCACCAGCGATACCGAACAGATCCTCGGCGCGGTGCGCAACTTTACCCAATTGCGCGTGAAGCAGCGCCTTGAAGAAACCCTTGAATTACCACCGTTATCGGATACCGCGCAGCGCATTATCAAGCTGCGGGTAAACCCCAATGCGGATATCAGCGATCTTGCGCAAATTGTAGAAACCGATCCAAGCCTTGCTGCACAAGTCGTGAGCTGGGCGGCATCGCCTTACTACTCTGCGCCGGGCAAAATCAAATCCATCCACGATGCCATTGTCCGCGTACTTGGTTTTGATATGGTGCTCAACCTCGCACTGGGTTTGTCACTTGGCAAAGCCATGACCATTCCCAAAGAGGGTCCGCACGGGGCTTTGCCTTACTGGCAGCAAGCGGTCTACATGGCGGCGACCATTGAGGGATTGGTAACCGCGATTCCACGCGACCATCGCCCCAGCTTTGGTATGGCTTATTTGTGCGGCCTGCTGCACAACTTTGGCTATTTGATCCTGGCTGAAGTATTTCCTCCGTATTTCCACAATTATTGCGAATTGGCTGACACCAATCCGCATGTTGACCATCAGGCCGTTGAGCGCCATTTACTGGGCGTGACCCGTGAGCAATTGGGTTCTGCGCTTATGTCTCTCTGGTCGATGCCGGAAGAGGTTGTGGTTGGTTTGCGCCACCAGAACAATCCGCATTATCAGGGTGAATATGCGGCTTACGCCAAACTGATTTATGTCGCCCAGCGCTTGTTGTACCAGCACAACATTGGCCGTGGCCCCAAACAAGCTATTCCGCCACAAGTGTTTGAAGACCTGCATCTGGATCCGGAAAAGGCCTACACCACCGTGGCTAACATCATTGAATCGGGCGATGACCTCAAGCATATCGCCCACGAGCTTTCACCTCATCATTGATAGGCTCGGCATTGCTAATGTCGATGTAAAGCAAAACCCCTTCCAAGGGGTTTTGTGTTTTTTGGCGCTGCCAATTGATGGTTGCGACGGTATTGTTTCCGCTCGCGGCAAACAGGTTTAACCCATTACGTTATCTACTACAGGTTTGTTATGACCCATGATTTTCCTGCCGCCGAAGCGGCTGCAATACTCGTAGAACGCCGCATCAAGGGTATTCAGGCCGGGCGTTTGCCTGAAACCTGCCGCCCGCAGAACATCGAGCAGGCATTGGCTGTCCAAGCAGCAGTAGCAGGGCGCTGGTGTGAACTGATGGATGACAGTATTGGCGGTTGGAAGTGCCTGCAGCCACCGGCCGATGACAAAGTGATTGTCGGATCGATTTTTACCCGCACCATCGATTCGGTGCCTCCGGTATCCCTGTGGGCAAAAACCACTGCGGAAGGTGAGCGTGCGCGTATCGAACCGGAATTGGCATTTTTCTTTGGGCAGGATTTACCTCCGCGCGCCGAACCCTACACGCCGGATGAGGTCGATGCAGCGATTGCCAGAACCCATATGGCATTGGAGTTGATCAATAGCCGCTACGCCGATCCAGCCAGTTGTGAGTTCCCTGAAATGCTGGCCGATGGCCTGGTCAATCAGGGGCTGTTTATTGGCCCGCAAGTGGATTCAGCGCAAGCGCGCGCGGCGAGCAGTTTTACTATCACCATGACCTGTGCCAATGGCGAGGTGATTGAGCGTCAGGGGCAGCACCCGAATACCCATCCGCGTGCGCCACTTTACTGGCTGGCGGAATTCTTGCGCAGCCGGGGGCAGGGCATAGTTGCGGGGCAGGCGGTCATCACCGGCTCTTATGCCGGTGTGATAGAGGTGCCGCTCAACACTGATGTACAGATCGACTATGCTGGATTGGGTAGTATGCACGTCAGTTTCAGTGCCAAACAGGCCGTTTGATAAAAAGGTCGATGAAACAGGAGTTTTTATGAGCGATACATCCCCATCCCAACCCTTCTTCAGCTGCGAAATTCCTGTGCGCTGGGGCGATATGGATGCCTACGGGCATGTGAACAATACCCTTTATTTCCGCTATTTTGAGGAGGCGCGCTTCCAGTGGATGTTGGATAAAGGGATACCACTCAAAAGCGATACCCACCCCGTCGTTGTCACTATTGGGTGTACTTTTCTGCGGCCGATTTTCCATCCGGAAACCCTGCGTATCGATGTGTATATCTCCGAGCCCGGCCGCTCCAGCTTTATGGTGACCTACAAGGTGTATACCGCCTCCCAGCCGGATGTACCGGCAGCTGAAGGCTATTCCAAAGTGGTCTGGGTTAGTGCACTGGACGGTAAATCCGTACCGCTGCCAGACCCGGTACGCGCTTGGTTTGTGGGCTAAGCCATGCCGGTGTGGCTGGAGGCCGGTTTTTGGGGATTCGCTGCCGCCAGCGCCCTGATGCTGGGGGCGTTGTTCGGTTGGTTTATCCGGTTTTCTGCCAAAACGGTCGCTTACGTCATGGCGTTTGGCAGTGGAATCTTGCTGTCAGCGTTGAGCTTTGAGCTGGTGGCAGATGCAGTGGGGCAGGCCAGCCCGGTGTGGATAATCGCCGGTTTTATGGGGGGCGCATTGGTATTTTCCCTGATTAACCGCTCACTCAATCACCCGGCAAAACACCGCAAACGCTCGCGCGGGCAGCATTTGCACAAACAGTCGGACAACACCTTCCCAAACCATGCTTCCGCAAATCATGTTTCTCCAACTAATGTCTCCCCAAATGGAGGCGTAGCGATTGCCGCGGGCACCTTGCTTGATGGTATTCCCGAATCTATCGCCATAGGCTTATTGGTCGCCAGCGGTGGTAAGCTCAGCATTGTCACTATTACTGCTATTTTTATATCGAACATCCCAGAGGCGCTTTCCAGTACGGCGGGCATGCGTCAGGCTGGGCGTAGCGGCGGGTTTATTTTGCGGCTCTGGGGTGGGATTGCATTGCTGTCGGGGTGTTTTGCCGTTATCGGCGCACTGTTTTTTGGATCGGCACCGGAGCATGTCAAAGCCCTGATTAGTTGTATCGCCGCCGGTGGGATTTTTGCGATGGTAGTGGAGACGATGATTCCCGAAGCCTTTGCCGAGACTCATGAAATGTCGGGTTTGGTCGCTGCGCTCGGATTTGTCGTTGCTATAGCGTTGCAGGCACTGGAAGTGTAACGCGTATAAGGCAAATCAGCTCATGGGTTCTGCAGCGCTGTCATCAAACGGTAATCCGATCAGCGCAAAAAGGTACTCGCTAGTGGTGTTTTCTATTATGTTAAACCCAAGGATTTTTTTATGTCTTTAAAGATTGGCCAATTGAGTCGTCGTCATTTTCTGAAAAACGCCGCCGCTACCGCTGTGGCGCTTGGGGGGCTGCGCAGTTTGCAGTTGCAGGCACAGGTCTATGCGCAGGATCCGGTGTACGGCATCGACAAGGTTGGCCAGTTATTGCTGGATCCTGCAGGCATCCTTAATTTACCGCGCCATTTCAGTTATCGCGTCATTTCCCGCACCGGCGACCGCATGAGCGATGGGTTGATTACGCCCAGCGCACCTGATGGCATGGCGGCCTTTCCGGTGCCGGGCAACCCCAGCCAGTGCATTTTGGTGCGCAACCATGAGTTGGCATCCAGTTCTGATGAGATCGACCCCTTCGGTGGCGATCGAAAATTGGCGCGCAAACATGTGGGCGACAAGGCCTACGACAACCACTTGCTGACCATGCGCCCCGTAAATGGCGGCACCAGCACCTTGTTATTTGACCATCGCAGCGGCCGCGTAGAGCGCAGTCATCTCAGCCTGATTGGAACCGCGCGCAACTGTGCGGGCGGAGCAACGCCTTGGGGCAGTTGGCTCACCTGCGAAGAATCACTGGTGGGTAAACTGCAAGGCTATGGCCGTGAACACGGCTACGTATTTGAAGTGCCATCGCTCAGCAAGGGGCTGGTCGATGCCGTACCGCTGAAGGACATGGGGCGGTTTATGCACGAGGCGGCGGCGGTCGATAGCACCAGCGGCATTGTTTATCTATCAGAGGATTATGAGCGCGGTCTGTTCTATCGCTTCCTGCCTAATGTGCCCGGCAAACTGGTGCAGGGGGGGCGCTTGCAAGCCCTGGCGATTCGCGGCTGGCCGAAAGCCAATACGCGCAATTGGCCGGAAGATTCCACCGATAAGCATGCACAATCGGTGGCCATCAACCAGCGTTTTGAGTGCGAGTGGATCGACCTTGAAGAAGTGACCTCGCCCGATGGCGATCTTAGCAAGCGAGGTGAAGCCAAAGGCGCTGCGATTTTCGCCCGCGGTGAAGGATTGGCCTTTGCGCTGCGCGACGATAACACCCGCGAAGTCCTGTTCGCGGCAACCGGTGGCGGCCCCAATCGTATCGGCCAGGTCTGGCGCTACCAGCCCAGCCCCTACGAAGGCACCGCGCGCGAAGCGGAGCAGCCGGGCACTATGGAGCTGTTGTACGAGAGCCATAACCGCGCGGTATTGCAGGCTTGCGACAATATTGCCGTCGCCCCCTGGGGTGATTTGATTATTTGCGAAGACAGCTATTCGGATAATCCCGATACCGTGAACTATCTGCGCGGGCTTACACCTGAAGGGAAAATCTACACTCTGGCGATGAATGCGCATCCGGAGAAAGGTGAGTTTTGCGGCGCCTGTTTTTCGCCCGATGGCACAACCTTGTTTGTGAATATCCAGCGCCCCGGAATGACCTTGGCGATCACCGGCCCCTGGGGGCATTTGCGCAACCAGGCCAAGGGTATGGATAAAGTAAGTTAGCGCTTGTTTACTCCAAGCGCTTTTATTTTCGGGTAGTTTCTGTTTTTAATGGTTTTTTCTTTGGGTTTTCTTACCCAATCTCAGGCTGCTTCCAGTGCAGCCTGTGCGTCCAACTCATGCCAGCGGGTGGTGTCGCTGTGGTGCAAGAGGCGCATATTGCCCTGATGGTCTTCAACCAGCGCAGTGCAGTTCTCAATCCAGTCGCCGCAATTGGCGTAGCGTAAACCGCCTTCTTCGCGCAGTGCCGGATAGTGAATATGGCCGCAGACAACGCCGTCGTAACCGCGTCGCTTGGCCTCTGCAATCGCCTCCCGCTCATAGGTTTCAATCGCCGCCTTGGCACCTTTAATATTGCTCTTGATCAATCCGGCCAGTGAAAAATAGGGGCGACCCATAAGCTTGCGGATGCGATCAGACCAGCGATTGATAAACAACAAGAGTTCATAACCGTGGTCGCCAATAACCCGCGTCAACCAGCTGTGGTTGATGTAGGCATCCATCGCATCGCCGTGCATGATCAGCAAACGTTTGCCATCGGCAGTCACATATTCATGTTCCTGCGCAATTTCAATTGGACCAAATAACTGGCCAGAGAAGTGGCGTATGGGATCATCATGGTTGCCGGGCACATAGACTACGCGCACGCCTCTGGCCGCCAGCTCATAGAATTTCAGCATCACCTGATAGTGTTTGGGCGGCCAGCAGAAGCGGCGCTTGAGCGACCACAAATCCACAATATCGCCCACCAGATACAAGGTGTCGCAATGGATGTGGTTGAGGAAATCCAGCAGATAATCTGCTTTGCAATCGCGAAAGCCCAGGTGGATATCTGAAATCCATATGGTGCGGGCATTGATCAGCGCGCTGGTCGGCTTGGGTGGGGTTTTATCGGCAACTAAAAAGTCGGCAGCGAGGGGATTGGCATGGGTCATGGTGCATTTCCGTAGCTGTTTCATCCCAGTCTGGGATCAACAGATGACGGAAAGGCAACATTTTGATGAATTTTGGGTGACAGTTAACCCGCGCGGCTTACCGTGGTCGGTTGGTCCTGTACTAGCCAGTTAAGTACCGCCTGACGGCTTTCCAGCATTTCGCAGTAGGTTTGCAGGACAATCGGGTTGGGGCTGGGTTGTTGTTGCAAGTGCTTGATGCGCGCCAGTAAAAAGTCGATGTCATGTTGTACTTTTTCGGCCACTTCCGTGCTGTTGAATGCTTCGTTACCAATATTGAGAATCGTCATTAGGGCGTTATCCTTGCTGATTTGACCGCCAAGCTGTGACTGGGTGTCATGGCGGGATACTGGCCAGTATCGCGAAATCCCAAATGTGAAAATAGTCGCAATTCTCGGTAAATCTTGTGCGATATTGCTTACACGATTGGACAGGCTTAGCCGTTATGCCTGTTGTTTTTTGAGCAATGTCAGGCAAAACAGGCTGGTGGCAGAGAGCACTATGGCGGGGCCAGCCGGGCTGTCCCACCAGTAAGACGCGGCAAGACCAGCACACACCGCCGCAATTCCCAGCAAACTGGACACTATCGCCATCTGCTCCGGGGTGTGGGTCAGACGGCGGCTTGCCGCTGCGGGGATAATCAGCAACGCGGTAATCAATAAAACTCCCACCACTTTCATCGCAATGGCAATGACCAGTGCCATCAGTAGCATCAGCGCCGTGCGCACGCGGGTCACAGGTACACCTTCAACTTGCGCTAATTCCTCATGTACTGTGATCGCAAGCAGCGGTCGCCAGAGCCACATCAGCGCCCCGATCACCGCGAGGGAAATAATCCAGATACTCACCACATCGCCCCGGCTAACCGAGAGAATATCGCCAAACAAGTAGGCCATCAGGTCAATCCGGCTGTCGCTGAAGACACTGACACACACCAGCCCCAGCGCGAGGGTGGAGTGGGAGAGTATCCCGAGCAGGGTGTCGGTGGCGAGGAAGCGGTTGTGCTGAAGAGCGACCAGTATCAACGCCAGTAGTAAGCAGCCAAGGGCAATAGCAAGGTTGAGATTGATGTCGAGCAGTAGACCAAATGTGACACCCAATAGCGCCGAATGAGCCAGGGTATCGCCAAAATACGCCATACGACGCCACACGGCGAAGGCTCCCAATGGGCCTGCAACCAGGGCAACCGCGATTCCGGCAAGCAGGGCAAGTACTAGAAAATCAGGCATGGTCATGTCCGCAATGACTGCCATGGCGATGCACCAAAGACGCAGGTTTGCTCTTGATAACATCGCCGTGGGCATCGTGCTGGTGATCGTGATGATGAGTGTAAATTGCCACCTGTGGGGAATTTGCCAACCCGGGAGTATCACCAAAGAGTGCGAGGTAGGCGGGGTCGTTAGTGACCTGCTCCGGATGACCCTCGCAGCAGATGTGCTGGTTGAGGCAAATAACGGTGTCGGTAGTGGCCATCACCAGATGCAAATCGTGGGAGACCAGCAGCACTCCGCATTGGCGACGGTTGCGGATTTCATTAATGAGTGCGTAAAGCGCTGACTGGCCGGTCACATCTACGCCCTGTACAGGTTCGTCCAACACCAGCAGTTGTGGATCGCGCAGCAGCGCTCGCGCCAGCAAAACACGCTGGGTTTCACCGCCCGAGAGCGACTGCATGGGCAGATTGATCAGCTTGTCGATGCCGGTCAGCGCCAGTGTTTCAGGTAAATCCGCGCGTGCTTTGCCTCCCAGTGAAAGAAAGCGTGCGACCGTTAAGGGCAGGCTGGCATCGATGTGGAGTTTTTGTGGCATGTAGCCAATGCGCAAATCGTGTGCTTTCTCGATCTGCCCCTCATCGATCTTGAGTAACCCAAGTACTGCGCGTACAAGCGTAGTTTTACCTGCGCCGTTGGGGCCTATCAGGGTCACGATTTTACCGGCTTCCAGTGTCAGATCGGCGCGTTGGAGAATCTGGCGGCCGTTGCGCGTAACACATAACCCGCGCGCTTTGATCAGATATTCATTCATGATGACATTCTGCTTCATGGCCGGTTGCGCAGTTGGAGCACAGGCCGGATACCTCCAACGACTGGGTTTCCACAGTGAAACCGGCATCTTGGGCGACATCCAGTATTTGCTTGCTCAGTGCGGGCTGGTTGAGTTCGATGGCAACCCCGCAGGCGCGACAGATCAGAAAATGGCTTTGGTGTTTGGTGCCGGGCGATGGGCAGCCAATAAAGGCATTGAGTACATTAATGCGGTGGATCAGCCCCTGTTCCAGCAAGAAATCCAATGCGCGATAGACCGTCGGTGGTGCCACGCGACGGGTGTTGGCTTTGGCCAGCATTTCCATCAGCGTATAAGCGCCAAGGGGTTTGTGGTTCTGCCAAATCAGCTCCAGCACCTGCAGGCGCAAATCGGTCAGGCGCACACCGCGGCCTATGCACAACTGTCGGGCAGATTCGAGCGCATCGCTAATGCAATGGCTGTGATCATGGTGGCTACAGGCGATGGGGGTGTGTTCCATAAATTTCCCGGTATGTTGCCCCGTAAGGAATAGGCTGGGTGCAGTACCCAAGTACAGTACGCAAGACAGTTAAAGAGGAAAGTCAGCAGTCAGCTATGTTACTCTATAACCTTTCATCTGGCATATAGTTCACGGGGTCGGGATAGGATTATGCGGTATTGCGGTGTTTTGTTTCGGTATGCCTTGTTTTCTGCTGCCCTGCTGTTGGTTGTTGCTATACCTGCCCAGGCAAAAGTCCAGCTGTTGGCGAGTCTTAAGCCATTGACACTTATCGCACAGGAAGTGGCCGGTGATCAGGCGGATGTCAGCACGCTCCTGCCTGTCAGTGCATCGCCCCACGACTATCCCCTCAAAATGTCCGATCACAAGCGCTTGCGCAGCGCCGACCTTGTATTGTGGATCGGGCCGGAAATGGAAAGCTTTCTTGCCCGCCCATTGGCTAATCTGAAACCGCAACAGGTAATGACAGCCTATCAATTGGAAGGGCTTTATTGGCCTGAAGCGGATGAATCAGATCATCACCATCACCACCAGAACCATTCAGGGCATGGAAGCAAAGATCCGCATATCTGGCTTGATCCGCGCAATGCGGCACTGATTGCGCAAGCACTGGCTGAGCGTCTGGCGCAGCTACAGCCGGATTCTGCGCAACAATTTCGCGCAAATGCACAGCGATTCAGCGTATCGCTCCAGCAGTTGGATGAACAATTAATGCAGCAGCTGGCACCGGTAAAAAATCGGGGGTTTGCGGTTTACCACGAAGGTTACGGACATTTTGTCGGGCGCTATGGACTACATCAGGTCGCCTATGTGACTTACATTCCAGAACGTCGCCCTGGAGCAAAACATCTGCAGGAATTGCGCGGTGTGCTGGCGAGAGAGGGTGAATGCCTGTTTATGGAGCCTTATTACAAGATGGATGCCATGGAAGAGATGGCCGCGTCACTGGATTTGCGGATCGGCTTGCTGGATCCTATTGGTGACCAACAAGTATCCAGCTATCGGCAACTATTGGAACAACTTGGGCAGGGGTTCTTAACCTGCTTTGCGGATGGGCGTAATGGATGATGGGCTGACGGATGTCAACGCTGCCGCGCTAAACGGCTTGCGCATTTTTACCCCGCGCGCTTCCAGCATCTCTAACTGACGCTTGTTTAATTCCATCAAAAACGCATCAAAGTAATGACGTATGTCTTTATTTATCGACGATGCCGCTTCTTGAAGTAATCCCAGCATGCCTTCCTGTGTCGCCATACGGTGACGGATTCCCGTTGTGTGGTACACGCAGCTCGCTAGCTGTTGCATACGAAAAATAGCAGTCTGGGAAAAAATCAGTGTATTCATGGCATCCTCCAATGCGGTTTAAAGCAAGTATTAGCGGCGTAAGATCCTGCTAATAGTGGGCTTACTCTTCGAGTCTAGGCCAGAAAATAAGCAGCGCGAGGGAGTCTGGTGCCAAGCTAAAAGCAAATTACAAATTTGTGATCAGCACAAAAAAAGAGCCCTGCGACAACCAAACAAAAAGTTATAAGGTCGCGCGCAGGGCTAATACACGAGGAGAAAATAAGGGAGATAGTCCAATCAAAACAACAGCTTAAAGAAAGCTCATTGCACCGGTGACTAGCCGATGCAGCTACAACTTAAAGGGCAAATTGTTGGGCAAGCTTGGCTTCCAGTTTCTCTTCCAGATTGGCATTTGCCTCTTCGGTCAGAGAATCGGTTTTTGCAGCCAGTTCATCAGCAATACGCGCTTCTGCGTCTTCCTGAGTTTCAACCCAAACTGTCTTAACGCCGATGTCGGCAGCAGCCAAGGTCAGGTCTTTGTTCGTTACCTCGTCGGCAAAAGCGCCGGTGGCAGTCAAAATCAATGTTGCAAATACGAGAGCGGTTTTTTTCATCGTGGGTTCCTCCGATGGTTTGTAAATCCAGTTGCCTTGTGAGCAACCTTTCTGTTGTGTTACTTCGGGTTAGGTTCACCAGTAACGAGCGGGTTTTGCTTTGTTACTGTATGTTACGCATGGTAACACAAATATTATTGTTGGCTAGAGGAGTGTTAGGCTTTTTTGTTATGTGAAGTGTTTTTTTGTGAATAAATACCGAAACTTAGCAATAAAACTTAAAAAAACTAACAGCTTTGGCGCGCGGTAACACATTTTTGTTCAAGTAACACTTTTTAACACTCACGCAAAGATTCTGTTATCGGTGCCGTGTGTGCTGTATCGCTTGGGCTTGGTTTGCAGGTGTTTGGTGTATCCTTCTCTCCTAAATCACTCCTCCAATTGCCGTATTGACAGGCTGTTTCTTTATTATGACGACTACCGAAATTCAAAATCCCGCTGCCCCCCTGGTTCTGGTCGATGGTTCTTCGTATCTGTACCGCGCGTATCACGCTCTGCCACCCTTAACCAATTCCAAAGGTCAGCCGACAGGTGCGGTAAAGGGGGTAATCAACATGATGCGCCGCCTGCGCAAGGACTATCCATATAGTCAAATAGCGGTGGTGTTTGATGCGAAAGGAAAAACCTTCCGCGATGATATCTTTGCTGAATACAAAGCCAATCGCCCGCCAATGCCGGACGATTTGCGCCCGCAAGTGCAACCCATCCACGAAATAGTGCAGGCCATGGGGTTGCCGCTGTTTGTGATTGAGGGTGTAGAGGCCGATGACGTGATAGGCACGCTTGCGCATCAGGCAACAGCGCAAAAAATGCCGGTTGTTATCTCGACGGGTGATAAAGATATGGCGCAATTGGTGAATGAGCACGTCACGCTCGTTAACACCATGACTGAAACAATTCTGGATATTCCCGGTGTTCATGCGAAGTACGGATTTGGTCCGGAATTGATGGTTGATTACCTCGCGCTCATGGGAGACAAGGTGGACAACATTCCCGGTGTGCCCGGTGTTGGTGAAAAAACTGCGCAGGGATTAATTCAAGGCGCGGGCGGTCTTGATGCTATCTATGCGGATTTGGAAAAAGTGCGCACCTTGTCGTTTCGCGGCGCGAAAACCATGCCGGAAAAATTAATCGAACATCGCGACATGGCGTATTTGTCCTATCGTCTTGCCACGATCAAAACCGATGTTGAATTACCGTTTGCGCCTCACGAAATTATTTGCCAGCCGGAAAATAAACAGCGCTTGCGCGAATTGTTTGAAGATCTGGAATTTAAAAGCTGGGTGAATGAATTGGCTGGTGCATCCTCATCTGCTCCAGTTGCTGTGCCCGAAGTGAGTGAGCAAACTACCGAGAGTGTCGCTGCGCCGGAAGTGGCGGCAGTTGAAAAACGCTACGATATCATCACCGATAAAAATACGTTTGCCGATTGGTTAGCGCGTTTGCAAAAAGCCGATATGTTTTCGTTTGATACGGAAACAACAGCATTGGAAATTATGGATGCAAAAATTGTCGGGCTTAATTTTGCAACGCAAGCGGGTGTCGCTGCTTATGTGCCCTGTGGTCACGATTATATGGGTGCGCCGGAGCAATTGCCGCTTGAGTGGGTGCTGGAGCAACTAAAGCCTATTTTGGAGGACGCATCCAAAATTAAAATTGGTCAAAATTTAAAATACGATCGCAGTGTGTTGTTAAATTATGATATCGAATTACGTGGGATTGTATTCGATACCATGTTGGAATCTTATGTGTGGAATTCCATCGGCAGCCGTCACAATATGGATGATCTTGCGCAAAATTATCTGGGCTATAAAACCGTCACCTTCGAAGAAATTGCAGGTAAGGGTGTAAAACAACTGAGCTTTAATCAAATTAAAGTTGAAGATGCAGGGCACTACGCCGCAGAAGATGCAGATATTACGCTGCGCTTACATCAGTTTTTTTGGCCGCAGTTGTCACAAATACCCAGTCTGAAATCGGTATTTGAAAATATCGAAATTCCGCTTGTTCCGGTGCTGTCGCGCATTGAGCGCAATGGTGCTTTGGTGGATGCAAAATTATTAGGTCAGCACAGTATTGAATTGGGTGAGCGTTTAACGCAGTTGGAGCGCAAAGCTTACGATATTGCCGGGCAAGAATTTAATTTGAGTTCACCCAAACAATTGGGCGTGATTTTATTTGAGCAACAAAAATTACCCATCATTAAAAAAACGCCCACAGGAACACCTTCAACTGCCGAAGAGGTGTTGCAAGAGTTAGCGCTTGATTATCCTTTGCCAAAAGTGCTGATGGAATATCGTGGGCTTGCAAAATTAAAATCGACTTACACCGATAAATTGCCGCTGGAAATCAATAAGCGCACCGGCCGCATACATACGAGTTACCATCAGGCGGTAGCAGCGACTGGTCGCTTATCGTCACAAGATCCCAACTTGCAAAATATCCCTATCAAGACCGAAGAGGGGCGGCGTATTCGCCAAGCGTTTATCGCGCCTGCCGGATATAAATTAGTTGCGGCAGACTATTCGCAAATCGAACTGCGCATCATGGCGCATTTGTCGGATGATGCGGGTTTATTGAGTGCTTTTGAAAAAGGTCTCGATGTACACAGGGCAACCGCAGCGGAAGTATTTGGTGTGGGTTTGGATGCGGTAACCCCGGAAATGCGCCGCAGTGCCAAAGCAATCAATTTCGGTTTGATCTACGGTATGTCGGCGTTTGGACTTGCCAAGCAATTGCATGTTGGCCGCAATGAGGCGCAGCAATATATCGACCGTTATTTTGAGCGTTACCCCGGTGTGCAACGCTACATGAATAACATTCGTGCGCTGGCGCATGAGCAAGGTTTTGTGGAAACCATTTTTGGCCGTCGTTTATACCTGCCGGATATCAATGCCAAAAATAAGAACCTGCAAATGGCGGCCGAACGCACTGCGATTAACGCACCTATGCAAGGCACAGCGGCGGACATCATTAAAACGGCGATGATTAAGGTACAGTCCTGGCTGGATGAAACGGGGCTGGATGCCAGGATCATCATGCAAGTACACGATGAATTGGTGCTTGAGGTGGCTGAATCGCAATTGGAGCCGGTGCGTCAAGGCTTGATTGAGCGTATGTCGGCAGCGGCTGAGCTAAAGGTGCCATTATTGGTTGAGGCGGGTGTTGGCAATAATTGGGATGAGGCGCATTAAGTACGGCTGGTCATTGGCTAATCTGAATAGAATCTGAACTGGGTTGGTTAAAATGGTGCCTTCATGCTGAATATGGAAAATTTTGCACGGATTCTATTTTTTAACTATTTGATATTTAAGAATATTTTCAAATTAACAAAAGATTGTGCAATTTTTTTAAAAATAGTTTGAACTTATTTGCAGAAGGCTGGGTCTCAGTAACGTGTGTTTTACGATCATGAGCTAACTCCTCCCCTAATGGCTTTTAAGCCAGCTGAGCAAAGTTATTAGCTAAGCCAACCCCGATAATATCGGGGTTTTTTTTGCCCGTCATTTGCCCCTCTCGACGCCGTCGTTTTGCTGTTGAATTATCAATTGTGCAAAAACTGTTGCAGTTACAAAGCTTTACGTTTGTTGCTGAACTTTCGTTTGGCCGATCCTGTCATACAGGTAACTTGATGGTGAGCAGATGTTGTTGGTCTGGTGCCATGTGGAAGTTTTTTGTTGATTTGCTTGTGTCCGTTTACTAGCCCATCTGGCATCACCCCAAGGGTGCCAGTCCTTTGTCCGGTGATTCATCGAATCACCGGATTTTTTTTGCGTGCGTGTCGCTACTATCTGGTACTACCTGATACTACTCGGCAGTAGAGTCTTCTGCCGATTGCTCGCTTTGTTCAGGTGCAAGCCAGGATTGGAGCTTGTGTTTCAGGTCATCGATTCCGGTATTTTTGAGTGCAGAAAAACACTGCACGCTGATTTCATTGCCCAATTTCATCAATTTGAGTTGTTTCTGTACCGCGAAAAGCGAATTGTTGGCTTGCATGCGGCTGAGTTTATCGGCTTTGGTCAGCAATATATGCACAGGCATGTTGCCGCGTACCGCCCAGTTAAGCATGGTGGTATCAAATTCCTGGAGTGGATGACGGATATCCATCAGCAAAATTAGCCCTTGCAGGGATTGCCGCTTTTGCAGGTACTCCGATAAATCGCGTTGCCACTTCTCTTTTTGTTCGCGCGACACCTTGGCATAACCATAGCCGGGCAGGTCAACCAAGCGTTGGGTGTCACTCAGGTTAAAGAAGTTGATCAGCTGGGTACGCCCGGGGGTTTTACTGGTGCGCGCCAGCTTTTGGTTAGTTAAGGCGTTGATAGCACTGGATTTCCCGGCATTGGAGCGCCCTGCAAATGCCACTTCGTAACCGTTTTCTGGCGGGCACTCGCGGATGCTGGGGGCGCTCTTGGTAAAATAAGCCTTGGTAAATACGATTTCGGTCAAGATAATAACCCTTCAAAATAGTGTGTTATTAGCGCGTTGGTAATATAATGCCGCCGCTTTTACCGGCCGCCGTGCGCGCCAAAAGCGGGATTTAGGGTGCGATTGTAGCCTGTTGGCTTGCCATTAAGCGAACCGGCAGCTGACTCCTGGCGATTTTCCCTGTTTAAAGACGTACGCATAACAATCAGATTCATCGATCAAATCGGATTAGCCAATGAAACTTATCGTAAGAAATGTCCTTTTATCACTAGGTTTGGTTGCTGTTGCCCAGGGTGCTATGGCAGCAGGAGATGCTGCAGCCGGTGCCAGCAAAGCCGCAGTATGCGGTGCTTGCCATGGTGCTGATGGTAATAGCATGGTCGGGACTTTCCCGAAGTTGGCTGGTTTGGGCGAGCGCTATTTGCTGAAACAGCTGCAGGATATCCAGGCATGGGATCTGGAGACAGATGCTGCCAAAAAAGCAACGACTGGCCGTGTAGTCCTTGAAATGACCGGGATTCTGGCAAGCCTGAACGAGCAGGATCTGGCGGATATCGCTGCGCACTATGCCAGCCAGACGACCCAGTTATCCGGCTCCAAAAAGATTGAAGTCCAGACCAACTCTGGTATCAAAGTAGATGGTTTGGAATTGGGTGAGCGCACCTATCGTGCCGGTAACCGAACCACTGGTGTGCCAGCCTGTGCCGGTTGTCACGCGCCAGATGGCAAAGGTAATGCTCCCGCAGGCTTCCCTCGTTTGGGTGGCCAACATCCTGAGTACATCGAAAAGCAATTGCGCGCATTCCGTGCAGGTGATCGTACGAATGATGGCGACCAAATGATCATGCGTTCAGTTGCAGATAAGCTGAGTGATGCGGAGATCATTGCGTTGGCAAACTATATTGCCGGTCTTAATTGATCTTTCATCCTTGATCGGATGATGCTTGTCGCTTGATGCGATCGGGCAGGTGATATAAGAAATGTAAAAAGGCGGCCTTGGTCGCCTTTTTTTGTAGCGCCGCACTTTACATCAGCTGTACTGCGCTGGAGAATCCGGCACCCCCTGCGGAACTTGAACCAGTTTTGCAAGACTAATCGACATCTATACAACCCCTGGATGCTGATCAATAAATAACTGAGGAGCGATTTATGCGTATTTTGGCCGCCCTGATGGGCTTGGTTTTCTCGTTGAGCGCCTGTGCCCAAGAGGCATCGAGTGAGTATCTGGAAGGTAAGCACTTTGTGCTGCTGGAACAGCCGGTACGTACCGCAGATCCGAGCAAAATTGAAGTAGCAGAAGTATTCGCTTATTCATGCCCACATTGCTTCGATTTTGAACCCATGCTGCAGGCTTGGGAAAAACAGCAATCTAACGATGTTTATCTGGCGCAAACCCATGCTATGTGGAATCCACAAATGGAGCCATTGGTTCGCGGTTACTACACATCCGTTGCTTTGAAAGTAAAAGATAAAACCCATATGGATGTCTTTAAAGCGCTGCATTTGGAGCACAAACAGATTGTATCTGCAGAGCAGTGGGCCGACTTTTTTTCCGCCTATGGTGTTGATAAAGCCAAAGCATTGAGTACTTACAACTCCTTTGGTGTAACCAGCCAAATCAAACAAGCGGAAGCGCGTGCGCGCAGCTACAAGGTAACCGGCACCCCGGAAATGGTGGTCGATGGCAAATACCGCGTCAGTTCCCGTTTGGCCGGCGGCCATGCGGAAATGCTGAAAGTGGTGGATTTCCTGGTAGCCAAAGTGCGTGCCGAGCGCGGACTCAAAGCACCAGCCCCCTGATCCGGAACGCAAAAACAAATTAACGAAAACCCGCACCGGGTGACTGGTGCGGGTTTTTTTATGGCTATACTCATTCGTACCCTCCACTTAGCCCCTTACAGGTCCGCAACGTTGTTATGACAGTCAATTCCGGCGATAAAAATAACTGGCGAGAGAAATACCTTAATGCCCTCGATGAACAGGAACAGTTAGAAAAAAAGTTTGCTGCCCAACAGGCCTTGCTGCGTAGCGCCCTGGTTCGTGTCAGTGTTGCTGCCGATGGGCAGGATGAAACCCTTGACCTGATCATGGCCAGATTGCGCGAGCACTTGCGCACCGATATCAGCGCGGTTGATATGAGCAGCCTGCTCTCCAAGCTGGAATCTGCCGCCCTGGAGTTTGAGCGGCACCGCGATCAGGGGGCGCAAGATATACGTCAAGCGCTGATAGATATCACCAAGCCCCTGCAACAATTCAAGTTGTCGCGCGCGGTCAAAAAAGAGTTGGGCGAATACATGGCGCTGTTGCCGCAGCGCAGCAAAAAAGTGCGTCTTTATCCCGCCTTGCTGCAAGAGTTAGCGAGGATACAACAGCAGGCACTTGCGGAAATTGAACAGCCAAAAAGCGGGTTGTTTGGAAAGATACTGGGTGGTAAACCTGCCGCTAAAAATACTGACCCTGACAATACAGATACCGAAGCCAGTGTTATTGAAAATTTACCGGCTCCGTTTCCTGATGTGTCAGCGCCGGAAACATCACCTGTCCCGCAAGACACCTATCTCACCGCTGCTTACGCAGAGCAAATCCATCAGGTGCTCAACCAGTTTTTCACGAGCCTGGAGAGTGAGTCTGCCATCAAAGCCAAAGTGGAATCACTGCGCAAAAATATGGTGCAAGGTATCAATGCCCAAAATTTGGTACCGCTGCTAGGGAACCTGCGCGATCTGGTGATGGAGGCTTATCTCGCCGCCAATAATGCATTTGCAACCTATCTGAAAAACGTCAATCAGGAATTGGCAGAAATTTATATGTTGTTGGGCGGCGCAGTCAAAAATACTGAAAGTGAGCGCGCTGCATCGCGCAAATTACAAGATGATGTGATGCGCGGCATGAGCGATCTGGAAAGTAGAACCGACAGTGCCACTGACATCAACCAATTAAAAGATCATGTGAAATCCCAGCTTGGCAATATCCGTCAGGTCATTGATCACTACCAGCAGACCGATCACGCACAACAAGCGTTGGCTGAGCAATTGCAAACGCTCGGAGCCAAAATCAAGACCATGGAAGTGGAGGCGGAAAAAAACCGCACTACGCTCGAAAACCATCGTCAAAAAGCGTTGCGTGATCCGCTCACTGAGTTGCCCAACCGCGAGGCTTACAACGAGCGCGCGCAGGCAGAAGTCCAACGCTGGCAGCGCTATGGTCGGCCGCTCACCATTGCTATTTTTGATATTGATCATTTCAAAAAAATTAATGATACCTATGGCCACCAGGCGGGTGACAGGGTGATTAAAGTGATTGGGCGATCAATTGCCACGCGCCTGCGCGAAGTAGATTTTTTCTGCCGTTATGGTGGCGAAGAATTTGTTGCACTTATGCCCGAAACAGACAGCCAAACGGCGTTGGCAGTGCTTGAAAAAATACGCGAAGCGATTGCCAGTGCAGCGTTCAATTACAAAGACCAGCCCATGTCGATTACGTTATCTGTAGGCGTAACCGAATTTAAAACCGGTGATATGTTGGATATGGCATTCGACCGCGCTGACCAGGCGCTCTATACCGCCAAGTCATTGGGCAGGAATCGCTGCCAGCTCGTTTGATAGGATGATCGTTATGATTTTTTTCCGGACGCTGCTGTGTTTATTATGCTTCACATCCTTACCGGTTTTTTCTGCGCAACTTGCAATCGCGATAAAAGACTCACAGGGAAAACCTATACCGGATGTTGTTGCGGCCTTGGTTCCGCAAACACCGGTTGATTACAGTAGTCTGCCCACCGCTGAGATGGACCAGCGTGAAAAAATGTTTGTGCCAAAGGTGTTGGCTATCCGTGTCAACACACAGGTGAAATTTCCCAATAGTGATGATATCCGCCATCACGTCTATTCATTTTCCCCAGCAAAAAAATTCGAGTTGCGCCTGTATCACGGATTGACTGCTGAGCCGGTGTTATTTGATAAGCCGGGCACTGTTGTGCTCGGCTGCAATATCCATGATTCAATGGTGGCTTACATCTACGTATTGGAAACGCCTTATTTCGCAGTGAGTGATGCGCAGGGAATGTTGCAGGTCAATGCGCCTGCAGGAAATTATCAATTGCAAATCCATCATCCGCAATTAAGTGAAGATTATCCTGCGGCACAAATCCAATTAAGTGAAACAAACGCCACACAAAAAACGATCACGCTGGATAATTTAAGTTCGCCGCCAACGGATGATTCTACCGATGAATTTTCCGATTTGTTTTAGGTGCAGTTGACTCATGCCTCGTTTTAGCTACCTGCTGAAATTACTGACCTTCCTGATAGGTCTGGTCGTAGTACTGGAAGGTGTTTCTCATTTAGCAACCCGTTTCGTGATCAATCAGGCAGTTACCCAAAATGCGCGGGCCGAACTGCTTTCAGGCGGTGAGTTATTCACCCGCATCATGCAAAAAAATATTGAGCAGTTGGCACTGTCGGTAAAAGTATTGACGGAAGATTTTGGATTTAAAGATGCTGTTGCCACCAGCGATGAAAAAACCATTGCATCGGCATTAATCAATCACTCTGCACGAGTCAAAGCGGATATCGGCGTACTTATCACCCGCGATGGAAAATTTATTGCCAGTGATGAAATGTTCGGCCTGCAAATTACCGACGAATTTAATAGCTTGAAAACGCAGGCACAACATCGCGGACAGGCTTATGACATTATTATTATCGATGGTCGTGCCTATCAATTTGTAATGTTTGCAGTAAAAGCGCCGGTCATTATTGGCCTTGCTGGTATGGGGTTTGAAATCAAGCAAGAATTCAGTCATGACTTGCAGCGCTTGACCGGCTTGGAAGTATCTTTTGTGATGCATGACGGGCAGGAGTTTCGTTATTTAAATGGTACCCAAGCGGGCTTGTCACGCGATGCTTTAGTCAAGCAACTCAATCGCGATACGAAACAAGGAGAAGTGTTTGTTTATGATGACTTGATTACGTTAGTGGTACCTGCGTCGCGCCAAAACAATCAGTTGCTTGCGGTATTGCAAGTGCCTCTCAGTCAGGTGATGGCGCCTTTTTCACGGTTAAATGTCCAATTGTTTATTTTGGCTTTGGTGTTTGCGGTGCTTGCCGGTGTCGCCGCGTTATTTTTAGCGCGCAGTGTGACGCGCCCTGTACGCTTGCTGGCGGATATCGCACGGAAAATTGCCAGCGGTTTTTATGCAACGCCCATCGCGGTGACATCCAAAGATGAATTGGGTGATTTGGCGCGGGCATTTATTTCGATGCAACAAGCGATTGGCGAACGAGAGCAACAAGTACTTTATCAATCGGAGCATGATCCACTCACCGGCTTGCCCAACCGGCTGCGGGTGTTCCCGGAATTGGAAGATGCAATTTCACGCTCGCATCCACTTAAAAAATCGGTCTATTTATTAGTGATCGATATTAAAAATTTTACCCAGATCAATGACGAACTCAGTCAGGAAATTGGTGATGCGGTATTGCGTGAAGTAGGGCAAAAAATTGCGCGCATACTTACGCACGGCGACGTGTTGCGTTTAGGTAGCGATGAATTTTTGGTCATACTGATGGCAGACAATAAAGAAGCAGTCAGTGAGCAGGCCGAATTAATCCATTCCGTTTTTAAAACACCTCTGTTGGTAAATGGATTGCAGGTGAGTATTGAAATCAATATTGGCTTGGCGAGTTATCCGGAAGATGCCGATGCAGCCGATGCATTATTGCGCCGTGCAAACCTTGCATTAAATGAAGGACGCAATAGTGAAAGGCACACCAGTTGGTATAAACAGGGGTGGGATGAAAAACACTTGCGCCGGTTATACTTATTCCGCGAATTTGAAAACTCGTTAAAAAACGGCCATATCAGTTTGTATTACCAACCCAAAGTCAATCTTGAACGACCCCATATATTGGGTGCCGAGGCGTTGGTGCGTTGGCATCATCCGGAAATGGGTTTTATCAATCCGGAAGAATTTATCGGTGTTATTGAAAGTTCCGGCCAGATCACGCTCTTGACTCGCTGGGCATTGAAAACAGCCGTCGCACAATTGCGTACGCTGCTCGATGAAAAAATAACAATAACCTGTTCAGTTAATTTATCGGCATTGGATTTATTGGTTGATGATTTACCTGCATACGTCGCCGAATTATTGCAAACATATAAAGTGCCTGCAGAAAATCTGTATTTGGAAATCACCGAAAGCGCAATCATGCGCGAAGCTGATAAATGTTTAAACAATTTACGACGCTTGCGCGATCTGGGGCTGACATTGTCAATTGATGATTTCGGTACGGGCTATTCCTCGCTGTCACAATTAAAAAAATTACCTGTCTCTGAATTAAAAATTGATAAATCCTTTATTTTGAATTTAGACACCAGTGCAGATGACCAACTCATTGTGCGTTCAACAATTGACCTTGGGCATACATTGGGCTTGAGTGTTACAGCTGAAGGCGTTGAATCCGAGGCGATTAAATTATTATTAAAGCAATATGGTTGTGATACAGCGCAGGGCTATCTTTATAGCAAGCCTTTGCCCGCAACCGATTTTATCCAATGGGTTCACCGCTATTTAACGCAATGGGAATTATCATCATGAAACGACTATTGTGGTTATTGGCAGCCCTTGAAGTGTCTGCCAGTGTTTATGGTGGCATGGCTCATGCGGCAACATTGGATCTGGAAAGCGACAACAAAATCTCCCGCAGCCGGTTATTGGCAACAGGTGGTGCCAGCACAATTGAAGGTGTGGCCGGTGGCGGCATCGTACCAATGGCCGTGTTATCCGGTTACGGCGCGCAGGAAGAATATAGTGCAACGGCATTCGGCAGTTACGTTGATACCGGCGATTACCAATTGGAAGTGATCGGCGGCAGTTGGAGCTGGCGCAACCGGATTGAGTTATCCATCGCCCAACAAAAACTCACCCATGATTCGCTCACTGCCGCATTAAGTTTGCCGACTGATTCAATCAGCCAGCGAATTATTTCAGCCAAAGTACGTGTGGCAGGCGATTTGATTTATACCCCCATGCCGCAAATCAGTGTGGGCGTACAACATAAAAAAAATCTGGATTTTTTAGTGCCTGCCGCGGTGGGTGCAAAAAAAGATTCAGGTACAGATGTGAACATCAGCGCAACCAAATTAATTCTGGGTGGATTTTTTAATCGCAACTTGTTGCTTAATGGCAACTTGCGTTACACCAATGCGAACCAGACGGGGTTGGTTGGTTTTGGTGGTGATAAAAATAATGATAAAGAATTATTGTCCGAAGTGTCGGCGGGTGTGTTGTTAAACCGGCATTGGTTAGTCGGTACTGAGTATCGCCAAAAGCCCAACAATTTATCATTTATAAAAGAAGATGATTGGCAAACCGCATTTGTGGGTTGGTTTCCCAATAAACGCGTTGCAGTAATCGCAGCCTATGTTGATTTGGGGGAGGTTGCGACATTTAAACATCAAACAGGTTGGTACCTCTCGCTGCAGGGGAGTTTTTAATATGCAGAACATTTTCCTCAAGCCTATTTTCGCGCTTTTTATCGCATTGTTATTTACTGCATGCACAAGCTCGCCCAAGCAATCACTTTATGATGACTTGGGACAATATCAGGGTATCGATAATATTGTGCGTGAACTGATTTTTATCATCGCCAAAGATGAACGGGTAAAAGCACGATACAAAGGCGTGAACATGCAGCATTTCAAAAAAGGCTTGAGCGATTATATTTG
Organism: Cellvibrio sp. UBA7661; assembly: GCA_002483365.1. Classification (GTDB taxonomy): domain Bacteria; phylum Pseudomonadota; class Gammaproteobacteria; order Pseudomonadales; family Cellvibrionaceae; genus Cellvibrio. The sequence goes on along the minus strand of DLHT01000006.1, from coordinate 430,336 downwards.
CCAGGTGTCAGGTGGCCCCTGTCAATATGCCAATGAAAATATGAGGCAAGTGCATGCAGGGCACAATTACACCAATACCGAATTTAATGCGATCGTGGACAATCTTATTCTGGCAATGGAACGGCGCGAAATTCCTGTCACTACCCAGAACCGTCTGCTCGCGATATTAGCGCGCGATTATAAAGATGTGGTGCATCAATAAGTCTTTTGGGGTAGTTAACATTATTTAACCTATATCGACAAATTTATTATCTCTCTCTTGAACACATAGGTTTATGCTTCTGTGCGACCTGACTATAACTGGTTTTATCCAGTGCGCACACCAATAACAACAAGGCATACTCCCATGAAAATCTCCACTCAAAAACCAATCGCAACTACAGTGTTTGCGTTGAGCGTGCTCGCTACGGCTATTGCATTTCCTTTACACAGTGCCGCCAATGGGTTGGCGCTTAACGATAAAGATTATTTTGAAATGCAGGGGCTCAACGTCACTGTGTTTAGCGATATTTACCCCGATGGGCATCAGACCGGAGTGACTGTGATCCAGCATGGCAGTCGTGTTGCCGCCAATGGTGATTTGCGATTGGAAATCTCCCCAGGGCAATGGTCACCTGTGCCAGTGGGTGGAAAACAAATCGTCGATAAAAAAACGCAGACGATTACCCAATCGCTTTCTTATCCCGACCCGAGCAAAGATCGCAAAGGCTTTAACCCGATTATTTATCCGGATTTGAAATTTACCTATGACGTAAAAGTCACTGCACTTGATGAGAACAAATTTAAAATCACGGTGGATTTGGAAAAACCATTACCGCAAGAGTGGGTAGGAAAAATTGGTTTTAATTTTGAAATTTTCCCCGGTGAGTTTTTTGGTAAGTCCTGGCTGATGGATACACAGGCTGGAATTTTCCCGCAACAACCTAATGGTCCCTTAGTGAAGCCACATGGTGAATATTTAACAGCGCCACTGGCGAGTGGAAAAAAACTGGTGATAGCGCCGGATTCCGACAAGCAGCGCATGGTGATAGAAAGTAAAACCGGTGTATTGGAGTTGTGGGATGGCCGTGCCAATCACAATAACGGCTGGTACATAGTACGTGGTGTTATTCCTGCCGACAAAACCACGGCGGCATTGGAGTGGGTCGTTACGCCGCACGTGATTAAGAATTGGGTGTACGAGCCGGTGATTCAGGTGTCGCAATTAGGCTATGGTACCGTACAGCCTAAAAAAGTAGTGATCGAGCAAGACAAACGCGATACCAAAGCCTCTGCAATTGAAATTTATAAATTATCTGAAAGCGGAAAAACCTTGGTAAAAAAAGCCAAGGTTAAACCTTGGGGGAATTTTCTGCGTTACCAATACATGACCTATGATTTCTCGGACATTACTGAGCCGGGCATGTATCAAATTCGCTACCGCGATAAAATCTCGCACGCGTTTAAAATTGGCGACGATGTATTGTCACGCCATGCATGGCAACCCACCTTGGAATATTTTTTACCAGTGCAGATGTGCCATATGCGTGTGAATGAAAAATATCGCGTCTGGCACGGGTTGGATCATCAGGATGATGCACTCATGATGCCGCTCAATTTTAATCACATCGACGGTTATATTTCCGATGGCAGTACGCGAACCAAATATAAACCTGGCGAGCGCGTTCCCGGTTTGGATGTGGGCGGTTGGCACGATGCGGGCGATTATGATTTACGCGTGGAATCGCAAATGGGCACTGTGTGGCTACTCGCTACTATGGTGGAAGAGTTTGGTTTGGATCATGACGCAACGTTAATTGATCAGGAAAAAAAGCTGGTTGAAATTCATGTTGCCGATGGCAAAAACGATGCTTTGCAACAAATCGAACATGGCTTATTGAGTGTGCTCGGCGGCTATAAGAGTATGGGGCGTTTGTATCGCGGCATTATTGAGCCGACGATTCGCCAATATGTGTTGCTAGGTGATGCCATGGTGCAAACCGATAACCTGCCATACGACCCATCACTGAAAGAAGGTGAAATTAAAAATGGGAAATCCGGTACACCCGATGACCGTTGGGTATTTACTGAAGATAATCCCGAGCGCGAGTTGGATGTAGCCGCCGGTTTGGCAGCAGCTGCACGCGTTTTAAAAACCTTTAATCCTGACATGGCGAAAGATGCACTGGATGCCGCACAGAATCTTTATCGCATCGCCGCGCCAAAAACCAAACGTCAGGATGTACGTGTGTTTGCGTTAGCAGAATTAATTCTTGCAACTGGCAATGAACAATATCGCAACGAGCTAATCAGTCTGCAAAATGAAATCGTGAAGGATATTGAAAAAACCGGCTGGGCAATTGGCCGTGTTATGCCATCGATTCGCGATGAAAAATTTGTTGCAGCAGTCAATAACGCTGTGGACATCTATCAACAACAAGTACGTGAGCGCGCTAAAACCGAATCGCCCTATGGTGTGCCTTATAAGCCCAACATTTGGGGTGCAGGTTGGAATATTCAGGAGTTTGGCGTTAAACAATATTTTTTCCACAAATCCTGGCCGCAACTCACCGGCACTGATTCCTATGTGAATGCGTTGAATTTTATTCTGGGCGTACACCCAGGTGAAAACACACAAAGTTTTGCATCCGGTGTTGGTGCTAATTCAGCAACCGTTGCTTACGGTGTGAACCGTGCCGACTGGTCTTATATTCCCGGTGGAGTGATTTCTGGTACAGCCCTGATCCGTCCGGATTTACCGGAATTAAAAATATGGCCGTTTTTTTGGCAGCAAACAGAATATGTGATGGGTGGCGGTGAGGCTAATTACATGTTTTTGGCGCTGGCGGTGGATCAGTTGAACACAAAAGCCAACTAAAACGGTTCTGCATTTTTTAAGCGACAACTCACCCCAAAAGTGATGTTGTCGCTTAAGTCTCTGTCCCTTCGTTGCTTATCGTAACAATCCCTTCATCGCTATTCCCTTAGACCACTGCAGGCAATGTGTAGTTTTGTAAAGGACTGTTATGGTCACCTTGCTTAAGTTCTATTAAGCAATTGATTTGCAAGAATAATCTCCCGAATCTTCAAAAACCTCTGTTGTTGACAAGCTTGTCTTTGGAGGTTTATGGTAAGGTGCGACAACGTTGTCTTTTTTGCGTAAAAACGTTGGAGCTTCTAACAATCAATAATAGCTAGAGGGATAGTCATGACGAATAAACTAAGAACTGCAATCCGGGCGGTAAACCACAAGATTGTACTCTGTGGCTCAGCGGCAACCTTGGCCATGTTGGCTTCGGGTGTGCAAGCACAGGGTGAAATTGAAGAAGTACTGGTGCAAGGCGTACGCGCGGCCCAGGAAAGTGCGATCAACACAAAACGTAATGCAAATTCCGTGGTTGATAGTATTGCGGCAGAAGACATTGGTAAGCTGCCCGACGTTACTGTGTCTGACTCGCTGCAACGTATTCCCGGTATTCAGGTGGAGCGTACTGCGGGTGAAGGTGGTCCGGTACAAATTCGCGGTTTGGCGTATGTTTCGACCATGCTTAACGGCGAAAGCTTCCTGAGCGCAACAACTATTGACAGCTCTGGTGCTGACTTTGGTGATTTGCCATCGCAATTGATGTCCGGTGCTGATGTTTACAAATCAGCGCGTGCTGACCTTTCCTCACTGGGGATCTCCGGTACTATCGACCTGAAAACCCGCCGCCCATTGGATATGGATGCTGGTTGGACTTTCGCTGGTGGCGCAGAAATTGATCAAGGCTCAATTAGCAAAGAAACTGATCCAACAGTTAATGGTTTGGTGGCGTGGAATAATGAGGATGTCGGTTTTTTAGTGAGTGCGGTAACGACCGAGAAAAATCTGGCAACTGACTTCAATGGTTACTTTGATACTTCAGAAAACGGTGGTATCGGTGCAACCAATACTAATTTTTCATGGGGTACTCCTGCACAAGATGCAGACGTGCGTCATGTGATGCCACAAGGTTTTGCTGCTTTCCATAAAGAAGAAGAGCGTAATCGCGATGGTATCAACGCTTCTTTCCAGGCAAATCTGACCGACTCTGTTGAACTGATCGCAGACTATTTTTATAGCAAGCAAGACCGCTTCAATCGTCGCATGGGCTTCTCCCACAACAACCGTTGGCAAACCTTTACCGATTATGCGTATGCCAATGAGCGTTTAAGAGATTTTGTAGATATCTACAACAATAATACCCCATGGACGACCGTTAATAGCTTCAGTGCAAATCCATACCGTGTGCAATCTTTCACTCAGGTGAACCGCAACACTGAAGAGTCTGAAAACATGAGCGTGATGCTCAACATCGACAATGGCGGTCCGTTGACCGGTAATGTCCGTGTCACCCGTGCCGATGCTACTGCAAGCATGCGCCATGGTTATATCGAAGGCGATATGATGAGTATCGACTCAGGTACTTTGGTAACTGGTCCTGGTGGTTTGGTTCCTGCCAAGTACTGTAACGGTTCCAATGCAATTCCAGGCACTGCCACTGGCGACTTGGGTGGTTGTTTTGTCCAATACTCACCTGGCGGTATGACCGGTACTAACTGGAAAATCGGTTACGACGCTTCTGGCGAACACCCTGTATTCAGCGGTTTTGACCAGGTTGTGAATGGCGGTCAAGGTGCGATGACCGTTGCTGACTACATGAAGAGCATTGATACCTATCATGTAGGTGCAATCTCATCTGAAAACAACAGTGATGATGATGGTGAAATGAACACCTTCAGCACCAAGTGGAAATATGCGTTTGACGATGCGCCATTCTTCAAGAGCGTAGATTTTGGTTTGCGTCAGAGCGAGCGTGAAGTTGATCATAATGTTTTCTCATACTTTGCCAACTTTGCTGATACCGGCTGTTCTGCGCAATGGAAAGCGGTTGACCAGTTTGCAGGCACGTCCGAATGTGATCCTACAAAAGCACAAGGTGAGATGGTGAATGGTGTGTTCACCAACTACACATTGTTGCCACCAACCCGTCTTGACCAGCACAACAAAGTTATATTTATGGATGACTTTGGTCCGGTAAAAGGCATTCCAGGTGTATGGGTTGCTGATCCTCGTGCGTTCGACAACACCTTGGCCTATCAAGAGAAAGTATTTGGTGCGCAAACCAAGTTCAACCAACCAGGGCAAAGCTATGGCGTTGGCTTGGATGAGTTCAGCTATTTCTTGCAAACTGAATTTGAAGCTGGCGCGTTTAAGGGTACTGCGGGCGTAAAAGTTATTGAAACCGAACTGACTGTTCTACAAAACGTCACCGGTGCTGGTGTGCCTCACTCCGGCGTTAACTACGATGCAGGCGACGTTGTGACCAAGCGTGGCTACACCGATGTATTACCTGCGTTGAACTTGTCTTATGACTTCACCGATGACCTGAAAATGCGTTTCGGTTACGGCGAAACCATGCAGCCGCTGGATTTATTGCAGTGGGGCGGAGCCAAGTCTGTAGGTCGTGTGTTTAATGACGACTGTGATTGTATGCGTGTTACCGATGGCGGTTCTTTGGCGGGTAACCCTGATCTTGATCCAACCCGTGCAGAAAATATTGATCTGTCGCTGGAATGGTACCTCGGTAATGCAACTGCAGTATCGGCTACTCTGTTTAACATCAAGATTGATAGCTTTATTGCTGCCGGAAGTGTGTACATTGATGAGCCAGATGAAGACGGAATCTTCCGTGGTCCATGGCGCTTCAGTGCCCCTATTCAAGGTAAGGGTGGCGAAGTTAAAGGTCTGGAATTGGCAGCTCGCGTAGCCTTCGCTGATTTTGCCGATGGTTTTATCTCTAACTTCGGTATGGATGTTAACTACACCTTGTCAGACAGCTCACAAGAAAGAAAAGGGGTAAATGGTAAAGAGTTACCATTTATTAATAACTCTGAAGACACCTATAACCTTGTTGGTTGGTTCGAAAACGAAAACTGGTCTGCACGATTGGCCTATAATTTCCGCTCGCCTCGGTTGGTCGCTTACGGAAACCCAACTATTGCTGAACAAGCGTTATATCAAGATGATTACGGTCAACTTGATATGAACGTGACTTGGGACGTAACTGACAACGTTTCTGTTTACGTAAATGGTTCTAACATTCTGGAAGAGTACCAACAAACTTATCTGGAATTTAAAGAGCAAAAAGCTTTCCAAAACATTTACGAAGCGCGTTGGGCACTCGGTACTCGTATAAACTTCTAATCACTGATGTGTTAACAGGTTAGATGTTAAGATCAACAAGGCCACAGCAAGCAATTGCTGTGGCCTTGTTGTTTCAGATAAGTAGATTGTGGGGTAGTCAGTGAACCAACATCACCAAGTGAAATCCATTGTCATTGCTGGTGGCGGAACAGCCGGCTGGATGGCGGCTGCCAAATGTAGCCAGCATTTTGCCAAAACTGATATAAAAATTACGCTGGTAGAGTCCAGTGAAATTGGTACTGTTGGTGTAGGCGAAGCAACCATTCCAACGCTGCGTCGTTTTTATCAGTCACTTGGTATGAGCGATGCTGACGTGATGCGCAAAACCAGCGCAACGGTCAAGCTCGGTATTGAGTTTAAAGATTGGTACAAACCGGACAGCTCGTTTATTCATCCCTTTGGATTATTTGGCCACGCGGCCAATGGCATTCACTTTCATCACTATTGGCTCAAATTAAAAACGTTGGGTGATACCAGTAAGTTGGAAGAGTATTCGTTGGGCATTGCACTGGCACGTGCGAATCGATTTGACTTTCCCTCGCCCACACCATCATCGCCGCTATCGGTGTTTGATTGGGCGCTGCATTTTGATGCGGGCAAATTTGCCATGCTCATGCGCGACTATGCATTAAAAAATAAAGTGCAGCATATCGATGCAAAAATTGAGTCGGTGCAGCTTAATCCTGACAATGGTTTTATCCAGTCGTTGCGTTTGGATAACCACATGGAATTGCATGCCGATTTATTTATCGATTGCACAGGTTTTAATGGATTGTTAATCAAAGGTGCATTAAATACAGGCTATGAAGATTGGAGTCAGTGGTTGCTGTGCGACCGTGCATTGGCGGTGCAATCGGAATTAGTGGGCGAGCCAGCGGCACGCACTGTTTCTAAAGCCCACCCCGCAGGATGGCAATGGAAAATTCCGTTGCAGCATCGTCAGGGTAACGGCCATGTGTATGCCAGCCAGTTTATGGATGATGCGGAAGCAGAGGCGATTTTGTTGCGTCACATTGATGGCAAGGTTTTACATGCGCCGCGTAAATTTAAATTCACTGCCGGGCGTCGCGCACAGGCGTGGAATAAAAACTGTATCGCGATTGGTTTGGCGGCCGGGTTTTTAGAGCCGTTGGAAAGTACGAGTATTGCGTTAATCGAAACCGGCATCGAAAAAATTTGCGGTTCTTTTCCTGCACCTTATTTCAGCCAAAACAATATTGATTACTTCAATCAGGTAACCGCGACTGAGTGGGAGCGTATCCGCGATTTTATTATTCTGCATTACAAAATAAACCAACGCACCGACAGCGAATTTTGGCAGTACTGCCGCACCATGAGCCTGCCCGATACACTGCAACAAAAAATAGATGCCTATCAAGAACGCGGGGAGTTACTGCATTTCCCATGGGAAATTTTTCACCCGGATTCCTGGTTGGCAATCTACAGCGGGTTTAATATCTACCCCAAAAATTATGATAAAAATGTGGATCGCATGAACCCAGAATATCTGCAGCAGAGTTTGACGGCTATGCGAAAATCCATTGCTGATGCAGTGGCAAGCGTGCCTACGCATCGCGAGTTTATTAATGCATTCTGCAAAACAGATGTGGTTTAGGATAAATAAATGATGCAAGTAACTCCAAACCCGATTCGCAGCATTTGTATTGTTGGCGGTGGTACGGCCGGTTGGATGGCTGCCGCATTGCTCTCCAATATCCATCAAGGCACAGAGACAAAAATCACCTTGGTGGAATCGCCGGATATTGCCACTATCGGAGTCGGTGAGGCGACGGTTCCTTCGTTTATGGCATTTCTTTCCAGCGCAAAAATAAATCCAAAAGAATTTATTGAGGCAACCGCTGGCACGTTTAAATTAGGCATCCGCTTTGATGATTGGTATCAAAAAGGCCACAACTTTTTGCATCCTTTCGGAAAAATAGGCCGCAGCCTTGATGGCCATGATTTCTATCAACTGTGGTTAAAAACACTCGCGCAAAGTAATAACGGTTACTCCGGTGATGTAACGCGCTTAATGGATCATTCGCCCTCGGCGATTATGGCCGAACAGCAGCGCTTTATGGTGGAAGCACAGCTTAAGAATACACCTTTGGAAACTTACGGTTATGCCTTGCATTTGGATGCCGTATTGGCCGCGCGCTATTTGCGCGAACTGTCTATAGCCAAAGGTGTAGTGCGGGTTGAAGCTACTGTTAACGCCGTGCAACTTGATGCGCGTGGATTTATTGATTCAATCACCTTGACCAATGATGAGCGCATCAGTGCAGATTTTTTTATTGATTGTTCAGGTTTTAAAGGGTTATTGATTGAAGAAAACCTGCACGTCGGTTACGAGGATTGGTCAGAATATTTGCCGTGTAATCGCGCGGTTGCGGTGCAGACTGAAAACATTCATGAGCCCGCTCCGTTCACTATAGCCACCGCGCGCGCTGCGGGCTGGACCTGGAAAATTCCATTGCAGCATCGCACCGGTAACGGCTATGTATTTGCCAGTGATTACTGTTCCGATGACGAGGCAACCCAAACATTGTTGAATGCCGTTGAAGGGCGGTTAGTCAATGAGCCGCGCATCATTCCATTTGTGACCGGCAAGCGCAAAAAAATTTGGCACAACAACTGTTTGGCGCTGGGTTTGGCATCGGGTTTTTTGGAGCCGCTGGAATCTACGGCGATTCATTTGGTTTATCGCACGCTGGTGCATTTTATTCGCAATTATCCTGAGCGCGATTTTTCCGCAGCGCTGGAACAGGAATGCAATGCACAGATCGATCAGGATTACATGGAAGTGCGCGATTTTATTATCCTGCACTATTGCACCAGCCAGCGCGATGACACCGCGTTTTGGCGCTGGTGCCAGAACATGCCAGTGCCAGACACCTTGCGCGACAAAATAAATCGCTTTCGCTTGCGTGGCCAGTTAGAGCGGAACAGTGAAAATTTATTTGGCGTTGATAGTTGGCTGTCCATTCTTGAGGGAATGCACATTCGGCCGCAAGGGTATCATCCACTGGTGGATGCGCTCGATGGTGAAAAATTGGCACGCTCGCTGATGCAAGGCAAACAGGCAATTTATGACACGGTTATGCGCTTGCCTGCGCATGGTGATTTTATTCAACAGCATTGCGCGAGTAAAAAATAAAAGCCATGGATCCCCGCAAGCAGGGATGACGATTCCCAGTGATATCGCGTTAGTCGTCACTCCCAGGTACAGCAGCTCATGTGTTCAGCAGCTCGTCATTCCTCCTGTGGGAATCCGCTCACGATGTGTCATTCCCGCTTGCGGGAATCCATAGGTTTCAAATCAAATTAATCAAAATCCGGCGCTGCGCAGTGTTTGCGGATAAATTCGTGGTGAGCCATCGCATTTTTTCCGGCGTGTGCGAGTGACTGTTTTATTTTTTCCAATTGCGCGCCTATGTCGGCATCCTTGAGGTGATCTATACGGTTATCCGTGCGCGCCGGCGTTACACCAAATCCGTGATAAATACTGAGCCAGCTGGATTTTTCAAACGCTTCCGGTTCGTGTTGCAAAATATGGCCGCAACTTTTAAATAGCTCAATTTTGTGTTGCAGGCTGTCGGGAATTTCCATGGCTTGGCAGTAGCGCCAGAATTCTGTGTCGGTACGCTGGGTTAGTTTGTAATGCAGAATAATAAAATCGCGGATGCGTTCCATTTCATGCTGATGGCGACGGTTGACTTCGTCGATCATGCTCTGGTCAAGCGAAGTGTCCGGGAAAAAGGTCAGCAGATGAGTAATGCCGGTTTGGATTAATGAAATACTGGTACTTTCCAGTGGTTCCAAAAATCCTGATGCTAAACCCAGGGCAAAACAATTTTTATTCCATATTTTTTTACGTCGCCCGGCCTGGAATGAAAAAGGTTTTGGTGTAGTAATGGGGTTTGCGCTGATGTTTGCCAGTAATGTTTCGGTGGCTTTTTCTCTGGTTAAAAAGCGGCTGCTAAATACATAACCATTACCCATGCGGTGTTGTAGTGGAATTTGCCACATCCAACCGGCATCCAATGCGCTTACACGGGTGTAAGGTGTTGGCTCTTTGGTATTTTTGCATTGCACTGCAACCGCAGAATCACACAGCAGCCATTGGCTCCAATCTTCGTAACCGGTCTTGAGTGTTTCTTCGATCAATAACCCTTTAAAGCCGGTGCAATCAATAAATAAATCACCGTGAAGGGTTTCGCCATTTTCCAATAATAATGACTCAATAAAACCATCGCTCTCGCGCAGGTTAACACTGGCCACTTTTTCGTCTATGTGAATCACGCCGCGGCTAAGCGCCAGCTCGCGCAAAACCTTGGCATAGAGTGTGGCATCAAAGTGATAAGCGTAGGAAAAGTCGGCCAAAGGATTATTGGGGTTTTCCAATGGCTGGGCAAAATGATTGTGTTTTGCCAGCTGGCAGGCAATGGAATAATCGTGCAAATTTTCCTGCGGGTTATTTTTTTTGTGGCGATAAAAATAATGCTGGAATTCCACGCCGTTAAAATTAATACCGTAATCCGCAAAGGGGTGAAAAAATTGTTCACCTTGTTTGCGCCAATCTTCAAATTGGATGCCGAGTTTAAAACTGGCGCGCGTTGCACGAATGAACTCCAGTTCATCCAAACCAATACTGTTATTAAAGGCTACGATGCTGGGAATGGTCGCTTCACCGACACCTACAGTGCCTATGACGGTTGATTCAATTAATGTGATGCGGATATTTTTGTGAGCAAGATGGCGGGAAAAACTGGCTGCAGCCATCCAGCCTGCAGTACCGCCACCGACAATCACTAACTGTTGAATGGGTGAATGCGCCATAGAAAATACCTGAATATTCTTGTTATCGGGTTGATAATTTTTTTGTTATAGATCGATGGCGCTATTCTATGGGATTTGGAAAATTCTGTGCGAAAAAAAGCGGCAATTGCGATGAACAATTGCCGCTTTGGTGATAAACCTGTGTGTTAATTAATTGCAGAGTTGCAATGCTTGCTTGGCCTGATTGGTGATCTCGGTTTGCAGCCCTGGCTCAAGCCGCAGTTGTTTGGCCAATTCTTGTAAATACGCGCGCTCCATAAAATTTTCTTCATCGATAATCAACACACTGGCCAGATACATTTCGGTCGCTATTTCCGGTGTGGTTGCCGCACTGGCAATGGCCGCTGGGTCGAGCGGTTTTTTCAGTTCCTGATCCACCCAGGTGAGCAGGCTTGGGTCTTGCGTGAGTTTGCCAATTTCACCATCGATCAACTGGCGCTCGCGGTCATCCACGTGGCCATCGGCTTTGGCGGCGGCAATCAGTGCAATCAAAATCGCGCGGCTGTGTTGCTCGGCTTGCGCTGGCGGGATGCGATCAATGGTTTGTGGACCTGCGGCGGTGGATGCCTGTTGTTGCGCTTGCCAGTTGCCATAGGCTTTGTAAGCGATAGCGCCGAGTGCAGCCAAACCACCGTAAGTGAGTAATGTGCCGCCCATTTTGCGGCCTTTTTTGCTGCCCAGTAACAAGCCCAATGCGCCACCCGCGAGCGCCGCCCCGCCTTTGCCGGACAACAAACCCGCCAAGCTGCCCAATGGTGAACTGTCACCTGCCGGTTGTGAGTTTGAGGTTTGTGCGTTGGAAGATTGTGGCCAGCCGCCGTTGGATTGTTGCGCGCCGCCTTTGTTTTGCAGCATGTCAGTTCCTGCTTTGAGCAGTTGATTAAGCAGATTGGTGGTGTTCATGTGTTGTCCTCAATAGAGATCATTTAAAAGATCCGTCAGAAATATCCGTAAATCCGTAAATCCGTAAATCCGTAAATCCGTAAATCCGTAAATCCGTAAATTAGATAAGTGATATACAAAACTGTTTCATCTATGGGGGCGTAGCGTTTGAATGCAAGCAACCTTCAGGTCGTTGTGCGGGCGTGTTTGTCGCAACGCACAGGAAGTGTCTGTGTAAAATAGCTGCAGAGCACTATGCCTTACACCGCCATCCCCCAGAATGCTTTTTACGAACCTTGACGATAATGACGATGACTGAAACCCCTGCAGCGAAAAAATTAATTCCCGCCAACATCATTACCGGCTTTTTGGGTGTGGGAAAAACCACGGCCATTACGCATCTGCTCAAACACAAGCCTGCACATGAAGTCTGGTCGGTACTGGTCAATGAGTTTGGTGAAATTGGTATCGATGGTGCGCTACTCAAAGATACCAATGCCCATATCCGCGAAGTACCGGGGGGATGCATTTGCTGTGTGGCGGGGCTGCCGATGAAAATGGCGCTCAACATGCTGATCGCAAGAACCAAGCCCGACCGCATTATTATCGAGCCAACCGGTTTGGGGCACCCGGAAGAAATCATCAATACGTTGACTGGTGAGTATTACGATACGGTGCTGGATTTGCGCGCGACCATTACGTTGGTCGATCCGCGCAAATTGGCCGATAGCCGCTACACCGGCAACGCCACCTTCAAGGATCAAATTGCGGTGGCCGACGTGTTGATCGCCAACAAGATCGACCTTTGTTCGCCACATGATCGCGCCAATTTCGACGATCTTGTGGCTGGTTTTACTCCCCCCAAACAAGCGGCATTTGCGGTAGAGCAGGGCGCGTTGCAGTTGGCGTGGCTGGATTATTCACGCAAGGCCCATGCACTGGTTCACCCCGGGTTGCATGCCGCTGCCAAGCCAAATCGCCTCAGCCCACAACGCGAGCTCTACAATGCAGCGATTAGTTTGCCGCAAGGCCAGGATTTTTTACGCCGCGAAAACAGCGGGCAGGGTTATTACTCCTGCGGTTGGATGTTCCAGCCCGCCATCCAGTTTGACTTCAATCAACTCTTTGGCTGGATGACCGGTTTACCGGTGGTGCGCGCCAAAGCGGTGATGAATACTGATCAGGGTATCTATATGTTCAATGCGGAAGACGGCGTGCTCAGCGTCAAACCCTTGATGATGGATGGCGAGCCGGAGCTACTGGATAGCCGCATTGAATTGATCGACAACCAGCCACTGGCAGCCGATGATCTGGAGCAGACGCTGCTCGCGTATCGGTTATCGACATAAGGTGTTGGATACCGGTGATGCTTTTTGGTGCATCATCCTGCGTTTGGAACCAAACCGACACAGGAAATCCCACCAACTTAACTGTCTTGAGCTAAGGTTAAGGATAGAGTTCTCAACGGAAACTCACACAACAAAAACCTTTCAGAGGTCTACAACATGATGTTACTGCTTTCTCTCGTGGCGATATGGGTCCTGGTTGCGCTGCTGACTTACCGCCAAGTGGCGCTGGCCGCTGCTTCGTCCATAGTCCTTGTTGCTTGGTTGGTCTTGGGGGCTGTAACCCCGGCGATGCTCTCGCCCTGGCTGGTAGTACCTTTGGCGTTGGTACTGGTGATTTTGAACGTTGCGCCTGTTCGCCGCGCGATACTCACCAAGCCCGTCTTTGGTGTGTTGAAAAAATCCATGCCGCCCATCAGTGCGACCGAGCGCGATGCACTGGAAGCCGGTACCACATGGTGGGAAAAGCAATTATTCAGCGGTAAACCTGATTGGGATGAGTTCGCACAAATCGCCCTGCCGCAGCTCACCGCTGCCGAGCAGTCGTTTTTGGATAACGAGGTAAACGAGCTGTGTTCGTTGCTCGACGAGTGGAAGATCCAGAACGATCTGAAAGACCTGCCGCCCGAGGCGTGGCAGTACCTGAAAGATAAAAAATTCTTCGGCCTGATTATCCCCAAAGAATACGGCGGCCTGGATTTCAGCCCCCATGCGCAAAGCCGCATCATGAGCAAAATTGCCAGCCGTTCCGGTACAGCTGCCGTGACCGCGATGGTGCCCAACTCTCTTGGCCCAGGTGAGCTGTTGGTGAAATACGGCACCGAAGAGCAGCGTCAACGCTGGCTGCCCGGCCTTGCCAATGGTACTGAAATTCCCTGTTTTGGCCTGACTGGCCCTGAAGCGGGTTCCGATGCAGGCTCAATTCCCGATACCGGTATTGTGTGTAAAGGCATGCATGAAGGGCAGGAAGTCATCGGCCTCAAGCTCACTTTCAGCAAGCGCTGGATCACCCTCGCGCCAGTGGCCACTGTAGTTGGTCTGGCGTTCAAGCTCTCTGATCCCGAAGGCTTGCTGGGCGATCCATCCAAAAAAGAATACGGCATTACCTGTGCGCTGATCCCCGCTAAACACCCGGGTGTGGAAATCGGCCTGCGCCATAACCCCGGTTCGCCTTTCATGAACGGGCCGATTTTCGGTACCGATGTATTTATCCCGCTGGATTGGATTATCGGTGGCGCAGCCATGGCCGGTAAGGGCTGGCGCATGCTGATCGAATGTTTGGGTGCCGGTCGCGGTGTTTCATTACCGGCGCTGTCTACTGCCAGCGGTGAAATGAACTATCGCCTTGTAGGTGCCTACGCACGCATCCGCCGCCAATTCAATATGGAAGTGGGTAAATTTGAAGGTGTGCAAGAAGCTTCTGCTGAAATTGCGGCGAGTGGTTATGCACTGGAGGCGATGCGCCAGCTGGTCACCAAAGGGTTAGAGACCGGTGCGCCGTCAGTCATGACCGCGATGGCGAAATACCATGCAACTGAATTGATGCGTAAATCAGTTGAGCACTCAATGGACATTGTGGGTGGCCGCGCAATTCAAAAAGGTCCGCGCAACTTTTTGGTGGCCTCTTATCACTCGGTGCCCGTGGCGATTACTGTAGAAGGCGCAAACATTTTGACCCGCTCACTGATGATTTTTGGTCAGGGCGCAATGCGCTGCCATCCGTTTTTGTTTGAAGAAATGCAAGCCATGCAGCTGGAAGATTCAGCGGAAGGTTTGAAGAAGTTCGACAAATTATTCATCAGTCATTTGGGCCATATTTGTAACAATATGCTGCGCACCAAAGTGCTCGGAGTCCTCGGTGGCCGTTTAAGCAGCGTGCCCGCCAATGCCGATGACTTCAGTAAACGTTGGTATCAGCGCATTAATTTATTGAGCGCTGCGCTGGCATCGATGTCGGATATCGCACTGGGTATTTTGGGTGGTAATTTAAAACGTCGCGAGCTTTTGTCTGCGCGTTTGGGTGATGTGCATAGCCAATTATTTATCGCCTGTGCGATTTTAAAATTCCACTCCGCGCATCCGCGCACCCGCGCAGAAGATGCTCATGCGGAATACGCATTGACGCGCGCGTTGTATATCGCACAAGAAGCACTGCGCGATTTTGCCGATAACTTCCCGCAAAAATGGATCGCAAAAATGATCCGCTTTGTGACTATGCCGTTTGGCAATATCGTCAATAAACCCAACGATCATTTGATCCGTGAGTTGGGTGATTTGATTATGGAAGACAATCCGGTGCGTCAAATGCTCGCGCAATATTTGTATGTGAGCCACGATCCACAAGACGCTGCAGGCCGTGTAGAAAGCACCTACCAATTGCTGTTGTCATTGGGGCCGGTGTGGCATGCGTTTCTTAAAGCCAAAAACAGCGGAAAAATTTCCGGTGCAACAACGGAAGAATTGGCAAAAGATGCGGCGGAAAAAAATATTATCCAGCCGCATGATGTTGCTAAGGTAGTGGAATACGATGCGCGCCGCTTCGATTGTTTGTTAACGGATGCATTTGAAAAGCTGTAAACACTGTCGTTAACCCAGACAATAAAAAACCCCGCAGTAGCGGGGTTTTTTATTGCACATGAATTTAAACTGACAAATCATCTGTCGCCATCACACAACAATTTCGCCCTTGGGCTTTTGCGGCATAGAGCGCGTTATCTGCCCGTTTGAAACAGGTGGCAAAGTCTTCGTTGTCGTGTTTTTCACTCACCCCGATGCTGATGGTAACGTACAAAGGGTTGTGCTGTTCAAACATGGTTTCATTAATCAATAAACGGATTTTTTCAGCCAGGATAAACGCAGTCTCTTTGGTTGTGCCCGGCATGATTACAATAAATTCTTCACCACCCCAGCGCCCCAGAAAATCTTGCTCATTAATTTGCTGGCTAATGATGGCAGCAATATTTCTCAAGATGCGATCGCCAGCATCGTGTCCGCGTCTGTCGTTAATCCGTTTGAAGTGATCTATATCAAGCAGCATTAATGCAAATTCGGGCAGTGCTTGTCGCTTGTCCGAATTTTTATGGAGGCTAATCAACGAATTAATAATGCTATCGATTCCAAAGCGGTTGTAAGTCTGCGTCAGTGCATCCACAGTGGAGAGGTGGCGGAATTTGTCTTTCTCTAACTGCAAGCGTGCATTTTTATCGCTGAGTTGGTGAATGATACTGACATCGTGCTTGGTCTGTTTTTTGAGTTGGGTTAATTTAACAATTGCATAGCAAAAAATGCCCAGCATCCAACAGAAAAGAATGCATAGGTACCAGTGTTCAGCAGAAATCCACTTGCCCACAAATTCGATTTTTTCAATCTGCATATCGTGGTTGCCGGGCGTCATGCCTTCTACATAATCGATACCCAATGTCATGGCGTTGCGCATGTCCGGGCGCGAGAGCTTGCGTGGTATGTCGTAATCGCTCAGCCACCAATCAGCGACAATAAATTCATCCAGTCCGATGCTCAGTTCCTGGTGCAGATCGCTGGTGTGCAGCGTAATTGCATTGAATTTTGTGCTGTTGGAATCCTGTACGTTGGAATAGGCTGCATCAAAATTGCGGACGTAAACCCGCATCCGATGTGCACTGCCGGTGTAGCTGACTTTCAGGTTCAAATGTGTGTAGCCGGAGAGATCGATGCCGGTATCGAGCGTTTTTTCAAAGAGCGCATTGAAACTGCAGGCGAAATACTCCTCATTGGTGACGCTGGGATAATTGCAGCGCCAGATACTCTTGTCTTTATCGAGCCAAAACGCTGCTTGCGCACTATCACCTGCACTGTTGCCCTGAACAGAGGAGTAAAAATAGACATTGATTTGTGAGTTTGGCCAGACGGTGAAGCGCTTTTGCGGAAAAAATTGTTGCGCAAATACAGCTACCAGCGTGAGTAGGATGGCCAGTAACAGCGCAGAGTTAAAATTTTTGTCATTCATTGAGGGTGTGATGTCGCACCAGTTAACCCGAATGTAGGTAGTGCTATCCAAGTATTGATGAAATAAGGGAATTGTCCAGCAATCCTGTGTTATCGCGGTTTGCGTATAAGGCTGCGCAATGCGACCAGCGCAAATCGTCCCCAGATTGCAATCAGCACCAAGGCCAGCAGCGGCAGCGCAGGGGCGGTGTGAAAAAATTTGAGATAAAAACGGCTCATACCTTTGTGCTTGTGCCACTCCACAAACAGCGGGCGCGATTTACTGCAAGTGCCCTGGTCATGGGTGATAGGCGCTGAGGGCACAAACAGAATGTCCCACCCGGCGCGGATAAAGCGCATGCACCAATCCAGATCTTCACAGTGCAAGAAATATCCGTCATCCCACAGGCCAACCTGGGCAATGGCCTCGGGTTTAACCAACATGCATGCCCCGGAAATGGCTTCCACAGCTATTGGTTTATCGGGGCGCGGTTGCTGGTGCAGGTTAAAATCCACCAACAGCGATGGCCAGCGCTTGGCGAGCGCCTGCAAACCAAATGCGCGCACCAGCGTGCGGCTGGGGGTGGGGGTTAAACGGCGGCCGCCCGCTTGTTCGCTGCCATCGGGGTTCAATAACAAACCGCCCACCATGCCTGCCTTGGCATTGTGGGTGAGCACCTCAAAGAGTTCGGCAACGCTGTTGTTGCCACAAATGCAATCGGGGTTGAGGAAAAACCAGTAGAGGTGCTGCGCTGCGCGCGCGCCTATATTGCAGGCCGCGGCAAAACCGAGGTTATCGGTATTACGGATAATCCGCACGCGCGCATCGCCCGCAAATTGCGCTTCAACCAATGCGATGCTGTTATCGCGCGAGGCGTTATCTACTAACACCACTTCGCTCACCTGATTTATCACCGACTGGATGCAGGCCACTAAACCCGGTCCGGCATTGTAATTAACGATGATGGTGGAGATGGGAGATGCCACTGTGATATCCGCTTCGGTAAAAGTCCGCGAGCATAGCGGATCAGCAGCCGAACTGCATCCGCTGGCTGCATGGGCAAGTGTCGCGTTTTGCAGTAGTATGCCAAGCCATTTATGCCGTAAGTGCAAAGACAAGAGTGAAGTTGAAACGTGGATAAACTGATTGGCGAAATGCTCATCGAGCGCGGACTGGTTCAGCCCGACGACATCAAAAAAGCCCTGCAATTACAGCAGTCGGTGGGTGGGCGTATTGGTGCCGGTTTGGTGCGTATGGGCTCAATCGCCGAGGAGCAGTTGCTTGAAGTCTTGTCACTGCAACTGGAGATTCCGGTGGTGCAATCCGGTAAGGGTTTGCCCGATGCCAGCGCGCTCTACAGTTTTATCCAGCAGTCCCGCTTGGACATCAATTGGTGTATCGATAACCGCGTATTGATCTGGAGCCCGGCCGAACAGCAATTGCATTACACTGGGCGCGATCCGCTTTCCCCGTTTGTGCGCGATGTACTCGCCTATCACTATCCGGAATTCGCCATTCAGCCTTGCCTGCTATCCAGCCACAGTCTGGACATCCTGATCGATTATTTGCGCAAAGAACTCAATGCCGAGCGCTTTTTCTCGGAAGGCAGCGAAACCAAAGGCCTGCGCGAACTTGCAGAAGAAGCACCGGTAGTCGAGTTGGTAAATAACATTTTCTCCAAAGCCGTGGCCTTTAACGCCTCGGATATCCACCTTGATCCGCAGGAAGAAGTCTTCCGCGTGCGCTTGCGTGTGGATGGTGTATTGCAAACTCATCTGGAGCAGCCGATTGACCGCTACCCGGCGGTGGCCTCGCGGGTAAAGCTTATTTCGGAAATTGATATCGCCGAGCGCCGACTGCCGCAAGATGGCCGTATCACCACCCGCGTCAACGGCCGCGAGATGGATGTGCGTGTGTCTACTTTGCCCGGTGTGCACGGTGAATCCATCGTTATGCGTCTGCTGCCTAAAGATCGCAAAGAGCTATCGCTTGCTACCCTGGGATTGGAGCAGGACCATATGGATCTGGTGGGCTCGCTGATGCAGGAAGCGAACGGGATTGTATTGGTGACGGGGCCTACCGGTTCCGGTAAATCCACTACGCTCTATGCTGCCCTGCAGGAAGCGACTGACGGCACACGCAAAATCCTCACTGTGGAAGATCCGGTCGAATACCAGTTGCCGGGCATCACCCAGGTACAAGCCCACGCCGAAATTGGCTACACCTTTGCCAAAGCCCTGCGCGCGTTCTTGCGTCAGGATCCGGATGTGATCATGGTGGGCGAGATCCGCGATCTGGAAACCGCGCAAATTGCGATCCAGTCAGCACTTACCGGCCACTTGGTGTTATCCACCCTGCACACCAACGATTCGCTTTCCGCGTTCACGCGTTTGATTGATATGGGCGTTGAGCCATTTCTGGTGGCTGCGCCTATCAAGGCCGTACAAGCCCAGCGCTTGGTGCGCAAAGTCTGTAAACACTGCGCCAAACCAACGCAGGTTCCGGAATCGATCAGCGCTGAATTTGCCAAGCTTGAACGCGGCTTTCTTGGCGAGCATTTTGTACCGACCTGGATGGAGGCTGTCGGTTGCGCCGCCTGTAATCACACAGGTTATTCCGGCCGTATGGGGGTGTACGAGATAGTCCCGATTTCGCCAGAACTGCACGACATGATTATCGCCAATACCCCGGTGACCGAAATGCGCAAACTGGCACGCAGACAAGGCCATAGATCCATGTATCAGGATGGTTTGATCAAAGCTGCCAAAGGCCTGACCACAGTAGAAGAAGTGATGCGTGCAACTAATATTGATGTGGATTCCGAGTAGCGGCTATGCAATTTAGTTACAAAGCCCTCGACCAGCAGCAATCGGTGATCAGTGGTGTCATTGAAGCCACTGACGAGCGTGAAGCTGCGCGCCTGATCCGCGAGAAAAACCTGCAACCCCTGACGGTAGCTCCCCATGAGGAGTCCTCAGGGAATATCCGCAAAAAACTCGGGCGTGAGGAAATTACCATCTCCCTGTTCGAGTTGACCACTATGCTTGAATCGGGCGTTTCCATTGCCGAAGCCCTGCAGTCGCTGCAAGAGGCGGATTCCCACCCGCAGCTGCGCAAGTTTTATCGCTCAGCGTCAGAGCAGCTCCAGCGCGGTGCCAGTTTTGGGCAGGCGCTGCGTGCGGCAGATCTAAAATTACCGCCGTATTTCATTCAATTGGTAGAGGCGGGTGAAGCATCCGGGCAGCTGGGGCAGACCATGCGCCGCGGTGTGGAGCAAATGGAATATGACCTGTCGGTGGTCAATGAGCTGCGCAATGCGCTGATTTACCCGGCGGTATTGGTGCTCACCGGCATCAGCGCTGTGGCACTTATCTTTATTTTTGTAGTCCCAAAGTTCGCCAATTTGATGGATGGCAAGCAAGAGTTGCCGATGCTGGCGACGGCAGTACTATCGACCGGCTTGTGGCTCAATGAAAACTTTTATTGGGTTGCGGCGGTGGTTGTAGTTTTCGGGGCGATGTTGGGGATGCAATTTGCAAAACCCGAAGTGCGCCAGGCACTGTTGGATAAAATGTCCGGCCTGCCGGTGTTTGGCCGCTGGCTGGCCGAATCCGATATCGCCCGCTGGTCATCAGTTATGAGTGCCATGCTTTCCAGCCACATTGAACTCACGCGGGCACTGGATTTGGCGCGCGCCAGCGTCAAAAATTCGCGCCGCAACAAAGCCCTGCTGGCGGCACTGAATACGGTGCAATCTGGCGGCAGTTTGTCCAAGGCGTTGCAGGACAACCAAATCCTGAATGCCACCGCCTACAACCTGATCCGCGCGGGTGAAAAAACCGGCCGTCTTGCCGAGATGCTGCAAGCCGTCGCCAAAATTTATGAAAACTCCGGCAAAAACCGGATGAAACGCTTGTTGTTGTTGATCGAACCCTTGGCGATTGTGTTTATCGGGATTGCCGTGGGGGTGATTATTCTGGGGTTAATCCAGGCGATCACCAGCGTTAACGACGTGGCTATTTAAGAAATTCCTCCTTTAAAAAAGGTTAGGGGGAATTAACCATGAACATTTTTAAGAGAGACGTTATGCGTAATACACACACTCGCCAACGCGGCTTCACCATGATCGAACTCTTGGTGGTACTGGTTATCCTTGGTCTGCTGGCGGGTCTCGTCGGCCCCAAAATGTTTGGCAAGGTCGATAGCGCCAAAGTCAAAACCGTGGAAACCCAACTCAAGTTGCTGAAATCGGCGTTGCAAACCTATCGCCTGGATATGGGCGAATACCCCAGCACCCAGGAAGGTTTGGGTGCGATTATCCGTTCGCCCGACAGCGCGCGCGCCCAGCAAAACTGGAAAGGGCCTTATCTGGATGAAGAAATCCCGCTCGATCCATGGGGCACTGCCTACCAATATCGTCGCGAAAAAAATGGCCTGCAGGATTTCACCCTCTACTCGTTGGGTGCCGATGCCAAACCCGGTGGTGAAGGTCTGGATGCCGACATAGGTTTGGCGACCAAATAATCCCTCGTTTAGCCATCCCAACAGCAGAAACCCTATGAACCCGCGCGCCGGATTTACCCTTATCGAATTGTTGGTGGTACTGATGATTCTCGGGCTCACCAGCGCGCTGGTGCTGCCGCGCTTGCCTGCCATTTATGAGCAATTTCAGGATAAGTCCGATCAGGAGCGGGTCGCGCAGCTGCTTTCATCGCTCCCGCTAAAAGCCTATACCCGCCAGCAAACCATCATCCTCAAACCGGAAGATGCGCTGCAAGTCTTGCTCAACGAAGGTTTGCAGCTGGATGGCCAGCTCAAGCTGCATCTCAAACAGCCCATCACTTACCAGCCCAATGGCGTTTGTGTGGGTGGACAAATGGATGTCGAGCTCAACGGCATCACCCGCCGCTTACAGCTAGATCCGCCTTACTGCGAGCCGCGTGAACAATGACCAGGCAGCGCGCAACAATACCCAAATCCTCTCGCGGTTTTACGTTGGTCGAGGCCATGGTCGCACTGGTGATTTTCTCCATGGCGGCCATGGGCATATACAGTTGGATCAATACCAATCTCATCTCCCTCAACCGCGTCGCGGTGGTGGCGGAATCGGAGTTTGTGGTGAATTCGGCCATCGAACGCCTGAAATTGGTGGATTTGCGCAGTGAGACGGAAGGTTCTTTTGATGTCGCGGGTTACGATGTGCAGTGGCGTGCGGAGTTAGTGGAGCCTTGGGCACAAGGTTTGGCTCCACGCGGTACGCTGAGTCTTTATGATTTAGGGCTCTATCAGATTATTCTTAATCTTGATAAAAACGGTCAAACTGTGGCGACATACACTTATCGTCAAACAGCTTGGTATCAAGCAAGAGAGCCGAAAAAGAATGAAGATGCTTTCGCTCCCTAAAGCGGCTCTCCGTCGTCAACGTGCATTCACGTTAATAGAGATGCTGGTGGTGATGATTATAGTTGCCATGATGGTGACTCTGATAATGCAGGGTTTCGGATACTCACTCGGGCTTTATCAACGTGTAGTAAAAAATCAGGCAAATGCTTATCAGCAGGCATTTGCTTATCGTTGGTTTACTTCAACACTTCAGTCGCAGGTCGCTATGCGTCTTGATGACCGTGGCCTTGAAGGCAATCAGTATCAGTTTTCTACTTACACTTTTTCTCCGTTAGTGGGAGTTTCAGGTATGAAAACCCGTATTGCCTGGGAGCTTGACTTAAATGGAGGCGATTTGATGCTTGGTTATCGTGAAGGAACTCAGCAATTTACGGTATATACCTGGGTTGGGGCAACAGGGCAATTTCAATATATGGATATTGAGAAAAACTGGCGTGATCTTTGGGAACCGCTAAAAGATGAGCCATCGGCATTGCCCAGTGCGATCCGGCTGCAAGTTTCCCAAGGGAATGAGTTGCGAAACTTCGTTGTAACAACAGAGACTAGGCAGCGCGCCATAATTACAGCTGATGAAAGAATGTATGGTCGGGAATAATAGAAAACTAAATGCTATGGCGCGACAACAGGGGTTTATCCTCGCGGTTGTTCTTTGGATTGTGGCAATTATTTTTATTATTGCCGGAATATTTCACCATTACGTGCAAGAAAAAATAACAATTGGCATTCAGGTAAAGTCACATCTACAACAGCAATTGAATTTGCACTCTACAGAGCAAACCGTGTTTTATGTCTTGTCTACCTCTCGCTTAACGCGCGCAGGGATGACGTTAACCCGACAAAATATTTTCGAGTACATTGATGTAGAAGAAGGAACAATTAATACAGATCCTCGTGGTGATGAAATGTTTCTGGATGGAACTAATTATTTGGGTGTCGGTGATAGTGCATTTTATGTGCAGGATCTTATGGGTTTGGTTGCGCTAAATGCACCTGACAATTACGATTTACAACGTCTTATGGCTAAACAGGAACCAAATGCGCAAGTTAATCAACGGTTGCTAACTGCATTGCAGGACTACGTTGATGCTAACGATACATTAAGTTTATCAGGGGCAGAAAAATATGAATACGCGCGTGCAGGCCTTGCTGCTCCCTCCAATGATTATCTTCGTTCAGAGATTGAATTGCAGCGCGTATATGGATGGGCGCAGTGGTTAGATCTCCATCCTCAATTTAATTGGCAGGGTTGGCTCAGTGTGAGACGCTACTCTATGATAAATCCCAACAGTATGCCTAAGTCCCTTATGCAAGCCTATTTTGGGATTAGCGAAGAGATCGCCACGCAATTAGTGAATGAGCGGCATAAAAATCCCTTTGTGAATTTGGATGATTTTTTTTCGCGTTCTGGAATTTCCGAAGGGTTAACCGAGGAGAACACCCGCTTTTTCTATGGCAATGAATTTCAAGTTTGTCTCTGGAGCCGTGGGGGAGGACAAGCGGAGTTGATTAGCCTACAATTAACGCCCTCTGGCCCCTATGGGCCATGGCAAATTAATTACAAATACCAAGCTCCAATAATCAGGCGCGACCATGAACCTTCGGCCCTTCAGCAAACCCGCCTCTTTGGTTACACCTTGGGTGATTACCTCTGAAGGAGTCAAGCTGCTCACTGACCTAACTTTTGCAGGCTCCTGCACTCAACTTGAATCGCCGTGTGTAATTATACCGCGTCAGTATCTTTTCTTCTTGCATGTCAATCTGGAATCGGTGCCCCATGGACTGCGTCGTAATCTGATCCAGCAGCGCTTGCGGCAAGTTAGCCCCTTCAAAAATCCTTCAAGCTGGATTGTGCAGGAGGGTGTCAACGCCCAAATTTGGTTTTGGGATGATAGCTTGATCTGTACTCGTCGCGAACAGGTACCTGAACTGCCCAGATCAGTCTTGCCGGAATCTTTGCTGCGTAGTCCCTTTGCTCAGGGGTTTCGCATGCAACCATGCCTGAATGGTTGGGAGATGCAATATTGGGATGCTACCAATTTACGCCACACACGTTGGTTACTGCAGCGTCCCGATGCTTGCGAACAAGCCGATTTCGTTCGCACCTGTGGTTATAGTTTGGAACAAGTTAAGTGGGTAGAGGCTGGCACAGATTTGCTCCCTCGTCCTTGGAGTGAAAAACCCTTTTGGACAAAAGAAACCTTAACCAATGAAAAAATCGCCACCAAACTGATTGCCGGTGTGTTGGTCGCTTGGGTGTTTCTGGAGTTGGGTTTGGGGCTTGGCACCCAAATAAAATCGTCCTGGCTTGCCGCGCAGGTTGCTGACAAAAATGAAGCCATGATGGACTTGGTCAATCAGCGCGATGGCGCGTTACGCCAGCAGGAATTTAATCAAGCCATCGGTCAATTAGTGTCTGCACCATCACCATTATTTTTGTCTGCGCAAGTCCACCAGTGCTTGGCCGATTTCGATTTCGCCATTCTGGATTGGCAATACCAGCGCGGCCAGTTGGTATTGCTACTGCAAAAAGAAGGCTTGGACACCCGCGCATTAATTGAATCCTGTGCGGCTAATCCGGTATTTACTGATGTGCGGGTTGAACCGGGCCTCACGCCCGAGCAAACACGCGTGTTGTTCAGCTTGCAAGGTGAGCCATCAGGGGAGCAAACCGATGCTGAATAATCTGCACAAAACGCTGCTACCTCATTGGCTACAGCTGCAACAACAAGCTGCCGCGAATCCGCGCCTGCGTTGGATGTTATGGGGCATCCTCTATATCTTCCTGATGTATTTCGCGCTGAGTCTGGGCGAGTGGCGCGCAGAACAGCAGCAAGAGATCAGCCAGCTACAACGCACCGCGACGAAACTGGAACAGTTGGAATCCCAAACCGAATGGCCTGATCGCTGGGCAGCTGAACAAGCAGTGTCATCCCAATTGCAAGGCCGTGTCTGGAAAGCCAAAACGATTGG
This sequence comes from Cellvibrio sp. UBA7661, assembly GCA_002483365.1. Classification (GTDB taxonomy): domain Bacteria; phylum Pseudomonadota; class Gammaproteobacteria; order Pseudomonadales; family Cellvibrionaceae; genus Cellvibrio. The sequence goes on along the minus strand of DLHT01000006.1, from coordinate 404,727 downwards.
CTTGGCAGAAGCAGATCTACAAAACTATCTGCGCAACCTGATCAATAACCACAATGGTGATGGCTTGCGCTTGCGTCTTGCTCCGACAGAAACGGTGGTGATCGGCGGGGAAAATATGTTCAAGGTAAGTGCCGATGTATCAGCCGTATTGAGTGTTCTGCAAATCGATAGCCTGATGCGCGCTATGGCAGAGCATCCACAGGCTTTGCTGGTTGAGCGGTTTTCTTACAGTGCCCAACGCTCCGGCCAATTTAATATGCTGGTGACTGCGTATTTCAGTAGCGCAGAAAATGACACCAACGCAGAAAGCGGAGCCCAAGAATGAGCCTGTTGCAACGTTTTGCCCAGCTCCCGGCGCATGAGCAAATTGTTTATGCGCTTACTGCCAAATTGGCAGCATTCGCCTTTGTACTCGGTATTTTGTGGGTGATGCTGGGCTTGGGGGATCAATCCCCAGCGGCGGATAACGACTGGCAAGCCTCCGTCTTACCCAAAGCAGAAGATGCAATGGGGCTATACGTCACCGTTGCAGAAAAACCGCGTTGGTTTTCAGAGTCGGGAATGCAACAAACCAAGCCAGTAGAAGATCCTGCAAAAGCGCTGGAAGGTAAACCGGAAAGCTTGCGCCTGACCGGCTTGGTCACCAAAGGCGATACACGCTACGCCCTGTTTGTGCCGGTTATTGCCTCCGCCACTGCAATAGGGAAACCCTCCGTACTCCAATTCAAGGAAGGTGACAAATTGGTAGGCGACTGGCAAGTAACAGCGATAGAAGCCAACCAGGTGCAAGTGCGTATGGGCGATGAAACCCGCACTCTCAAAATGTATCAGCCTAAAGCAAACTAATCGCAAATCGTCATTCCCGCGTGGGTAGATCCGCATCAGCAGGGAGTCGTCATCCCCGCGTGCGGGGATCCACAGGTTTTAAACTTAACAACAATCAAAGAGAAAGGAGTTCTCATGAAGCAGCCCGCAATATATATTCTTGCAAGTCAGCGCAACGGAACTCTTTACATAGGTGTAACAAGTAACCTTATCCAACGAATTTGGCAGCATAAAAAACATCTTGCTGATGGATTTACCAAAAAATATAACGTCACTCAATTAGTCTATTTTGAACAAGCACAGACGATGGATTCGGCAATAGCGCGCGAGAAAGAGCTTAAAAAATTAACCCGCAAAGCGAAAATTGAATTAATTCAACAACGAAACCCGGGTTGGATTGATTTATACAAACAAGTTATCAGCTGAGTTAGTCGTCATCCCCGCCCGCGGGGATCCATAGGTCTTAAACCCAAAAGCTGGACTCCCGCGAGCGGGAGTGACGATAGCGCGTACACAAAACCTTGCGCGCCGTCACTTAGTTAATCAAACTACCCGCCCAATTAGCGTCACTCTATGTCAGCCGGGAATTCCATACATGTTCAGCGTAAAAGCCAGTTCTGTTGTTAATACCAGTATAAAAACACTTGCCTCTATCAGCGTACTTATGGCGCTGACCAGCTGCAGCAGTGTCTGGCATAAACCCACCCAAACAGAGCGTGGGCAGGAGCTGATTCGCTTGGAGCCGGTACGTGAACCCAAGGAGTTTTCAACTTCAGCGAGCCAGCCCCAGGCGCAGCAGCAACAAGTCCCCCAAACCAAAATCAAATCCGGCCCTTCGGTGACTATCGGCAGTACAGTGGCCGATGCCCAAGCGCAGGAGCTGGCGCTGGATCTCAAAGGTTCGCCCATTGCTGGCAATTACCACAATATGCCGTTGCCGGTATTTATTAATGAAGTCTTTGGCGAGCAACTGGGCTTGTCGTTTACCTTGGATCCACAAATTGAGAAGCAAGAAGATCTCGTCACCTTGCGTTTAATAGAAGCGGTTCCTCCTTCGGAATTATTCCGTATTGCCCTGCGCACTTTGAATACCTACGGTGTTGCCGTGTCGCAACAAGGCGATGTACTCAATTTTGCGATAGATAAAAACATCACTGCCGGTGAGACACCTTTATTAGTCAGTGGCCGCGCGCTTCCGGAAGTGCCTCAATCCCATCGACCGGTGTTTATGTTTGTGCCATTAAAAGTCGTTACCAATGTCAAAGTGGCTGGTTGGGTGCGTGATGCTTTAACTGGAAAGGATATACAAGTTAATGAAGACTCTAGTCGTAATGCAGTATTGCTTAAAGGTAAGCCTGATCTTGTGAATCAGGCATTAGCGATAATAGAAGTGTTGGATCAGCCTGTGATGCGCGGTAAATTTTCAGCAAGTATCGAGCCTGCATTTGTTAAGGTGGATGCACTCAGTAAAAATCTGAAAGAAGTATTGAATGCTGAAGGGTACGATGCGGCAGTGAACTCGCAAATTGGTTCTATTATTCTTATTCCTTTAGAAGGCGCTAACCAGCTAGTTGTTTTCGCTTCATCCCAACAAATTATTAACCATGTTCGCGAATGGGTGGAAGTGCTGGATCGTCGCCAGCAAATGAGTATCGATCAAGGCATTTTCACGTACGAGGTGCGTAATACGGAAGCATCACATATTGTTGAGTTACTCAACAGTTTTGAAAATGGCTCTTCGGGCTCCACAAGCCGCAGTGGGGGATTAGATTCTGCGGCAACTGGCTCTGCAATATCCGATGTTACCTCTGCAACCACTGCTATGGGGCAAGGTTCTGGCGCTCAGTCTGCCTCTGCCAGAGTGAGTGGTGGCAATTTTGTGGTGGATACCAACCGCAACACTATTATTTTCAAGGGTAGTGGTCAGGCTTGGTTGGATATGCTGCCTGTTATCCAAACCTTGGATAAAGCGGCTCCCTCAGTTTTGATTGAGGTTTTGTTGGCAGAAGTCACACTCAATGACAAAGAGCAAACCGGTTTTGAGTTTGTTGCCAAAGGCTCGCAAAGGGTAGGCGGAAAACTCTACAGCACCACCTTTGGTACCTTGGGTGGTTTGGGGGTTGGTTCCGCAGGATTAAGTGCGACTTTAGATAACGCTGGCGAAACTCGCGCACTCTTAAACCTGTTCTACGAAAACAAGCGCGCAGAAATTCGTTCCCGCCCGCGTTTAATGGTTAAGAGCGGTCAACAAGCTACTATAGATGTAGGAACAGAAATTCCTGTCTTAGGGTCGTCCAGCGGAGTAACAACAGGCGGTTTAGTGGTTCCCCCAAGTATCAGTAACCGCAAAACCGGTGTGCGTTTGACTGTAGCACCTATTGTCCATGCCTCTGGTCATGTGGATATAGAGATCGATCAAGAGCTAAGTGAAGCCCAGCCTAATCAAAGCAGTGGAATAGATTCTCCCAGTATTTTTAACCGCAAAATCCAAACCACAGTCACCCTGCAAGATGGTGGCTCAATCTTACTTGGTGGTTTAATTTCCAGCTCTAACTCATTGGGAAATGTAGGGGTTCCATGGTTTGGAAAATTGCCTATAATTGGCAAACTTCTGAGCTCGGACAATAACTCATCAGCGCGAACAGAGCTGATGGTGATGATCATTCCATATGTCATCGACAGCCCTGCTGAGGGGCAAGCCGTTACCAAAAGCATCCAGCGGGCATTTCAAAACCCGGAAGTTTGGGGTGAATCTGGTTCAGAAGCTGTTCAGAATGATTAAGCTCTAATCAATTCTGGCGTGATTTAAATCCAAAACCACGCAAAAGGATTGGCTTTTAATAACTTAGGCTTGATCTATAGGTTTGATGCAGTATATTCTTGGGCGGTCTTTAAATCGTGGGATTGCTCTTGCAGACCCAAGGACCCAAGACCAATCAAATCAACGTTGATTATAAATTCATGAAATAGGAGTTAAACCATATGGTTTCCAAGAAAATTTTAGGCGTAGCTATTGCTGCTGCTTTCTCGGCACCTGCATTTGCGGCTATCGATATGACCGCTGGCACTAACGGTGCAGGTACTGGTGCTGTTACTGTTGCTAAAGAATCTGTTACCACTACTCAAGTTACTTCTGGCTTGGTGCAAGTAACTCACGCTACTGCTTTTGATACAACTTTTGCGCTTGGTTTCGGTACTTCTGCTGGCTCTCACGCCTTTATCCGCATCGACTTGACTGGCGGTGCTAAATTCAAAACTGGTGTTGACGCTACTTCTTTGACTTTGTCTGGTAAAGCAAACCCTGCTGACTACACCGTATCTGTGGGCCAAGGTGGTGCTGCTGGTGATACTTACGTTATTTATGACGTAACTGCTGTAACTGCTATGACTCAAGCGCAGGCTGTAGTTTTGAATTTGGCTGATATGCAACTTAGCCCAACTTCCACCGCTGGTATGACCGTTGCTCATTACAGCAGCTCACCAGCTGCAGTGGGTGCATCTGCCACCAACACCACTGGTGCCCTGGCAACTGACAGTTATGCATTTGCAAGTGTTTCTCCAGCGTTGAAAGTAAACATTTCTGGTACTGACAAAACTGCTGACGTAAATGCTACTCCAGTATTTACTCAATTCACCGGTGCTACCCCAACGGCTACGCTGGGTAATGTACAGTTTGTTCTGACTGCTGGTGCAATCACTGCTGCTGGTGCTAACGTTACTTTATTGAGTCAGTTGATTGATACTGCTGCTGGTGAATCGCAATTGTCAGTAACTGGCGACCTGAGCTTTATCGGTAAAACTGATGCTGCAACTACTGCTACTAAATTAACCTTTGGTGGCGTTAATGCAGATGTAGCAACTCCTACAGACAGCTTGGTATCTTCTGCTAAGTTGAGCGATCTGAGTGGTTTGTTGGTTGAAGATACAACCACTGATCCATTGGTTGGTAACGACATCGTTATTACCGCTAACGAAGCTGATGCAATCAATGCTGGTGCTTACACTTTGACCTTTACTCCAACTGCAATCGCTTCTGCTGCTTACGGTCCTACTGCTGCTAGCGCTTCTATCGGTAGCATTCTGCGTAACGGTGCAACTGCTCAAGTTCCATATTTGACCACTAATGCTGGCTTGAACCAAAAGTTAGTGTTGGTTAACCGTGGTTCTAACGACACTACTTACAGCATTACCTTTACCCCAGAGGCTGGCGTAACAGCGACTGCTGGTACTAAAGCAACTGGTACTTTGGCCAAAGGTAAAACTTTGGTTCTGAAGGCTTCTGATGTTGTTACTTTGACTGGCGGTACTCGCACTGCAGCTACCGTTGTTGCATTGGCTCCAGCTAGCGTTATTGATGCGGCTACTCAAACTGTTGTAACTGATACCACTTCAGTTTCTTACGGTTCAAATGACACTGTAAATCTTACTGTTAAGTAATTAACTTCTGATTTAGTTTTGTTAAAAAATAAGGGCGCCTTAGGGCGCCCTTATTTTTTGTCATTAATTATTCTAGCTCTTAAACTAGCATTGCTTATCAAGTGGTATAAAATTCAAACGGTAATTTATGCTTGGCGTCTACAGAACATTTTTGGCCTTAATGGTTGTCATACAGCACCTTGCGGGCGCTCATGTGTTGGGCGCATATGCAGTATTTGGTTTTTATTGCATCAGTGGTTACCTAATGACGACGGTTATCAATGAGAGCTACGGTCATTCAGTGAAAGGAGTTGTTCGTTATCTCTTGAATCGCTTTTTGCGGATCTATCCTCTTTATTGGTTATCAGCGCTTCTTTCGATTATCCTTATTTTAATGTTTGGTGTTTCCGCAACACGGGCTTTCCACCCAGATATTTATTTGCCGCAAAATACGTTAGACGCATTAAGAAACCTATTCATTTTTTTTCCCCTGCTTGAGTCACCACGGCTAACGCCGCCTGCCTGGGCTCTAACCGTCGAACTGTTTTTCTACTTGCTTATCGGATTTGGAATATCAAAAAGCAAAACTATTACAATGATATGGTTTGTGTTGAGTGTCTGTTATCACTTCTTTGCAGCGCTTAACAATTATGGTTGGGATGATATTTACTTTACTGTGTGGGCTGCATCGCTACCATTTTCAACGGGTGCAATGATTTACCATTTTCGCGTTTCTTTGGTGCGTACTTTGGCCGTTTTCCCCAAAAGCCATTATGTGGTGTTGCTGCTGTTTATTGCTCTTCCAATTAACTGGTGGTTAGCATCGCTTGGGGGATATGTGCGCGATATTGGTTTCTACATTAATTACTTAATTTGCGCTTTGACTATTGCATACCTTATAAGTGGATCATTGCCGCTAACGCAGTTTCAGCGGATGGACAAAAGGATTGGTGATTTAAGTTACCCAATATATCTCTTTCACTACCAGATAGGTTTTCTGGTGATGAGTGCAATAGGCTATTTTGGTCTTGCTGTGCCAAGAGGTGATATTCTGTTGGCATTAGTGTCTATCCCTATTGTTGTTATTATTGCCTGGTTAATAGTTAAGTGGATTGAATCGCCAATTATGAAAATAAGAGAGCAGATAAAAAAGGGAGATACATCGCTTGGTAATTAACGTTGTTGGTAGTCAAAAAAAATAAATGAATAAACGTGAAGATTCAATTGATTACCTGATGGTATTGCGCGCATTAAGTGCGGTTGCTGTCGTCTTTTGTCATTTGCCTTTTCAGGCAAGTGAGTTTTTACATTTCCCCGAAACAGAGTGGATAAATGCATTTTTTAACCCCTTTGGTTATATCCCGGTATTAATCTTCTTTTCTTTAAGCGGGTATCTGATTTCTCTCGGATTTCTGACACAAAGACACGATGCGCATTCGGTAATAGGTATAAAAGCTTATTACCGCAGTCGTCTATTTCGAATTATACCCCTCTATTATTTTTCTATCGTGGTTTGTGTATTAGTTTTTTGGGAAGCAGCAGAACAGCATCCTTGGCGAGTACTAAGTCTGTTTTTATTTATAGAAAACTATAAACCGATGGACGGAATAGTTTTTAATCATGTCTATTGGACAATGCCAGTTGAGATGCTCTATTTTCTTTGTGCGCCATTTGCTCTTATCGCTATAAAATGGTTCTCAGAGCGCTATGGGGATATAGCTTGTTTCTTGGTGGTTCTGATAATTTCTATGGCTATATCACATTATTCATTTTCTGGATTTGAAAAAAACTCCGAGGGAGTGTTGGCATCTAGGCGTGAATGGAATTATTTCGCAAGATTTGATTTTTTTTACAATCTGCCCGCTTTTTTGTTGGGTGGTGCAGGTGCGTTAGTTGTAAATAATCCTAAATATCGTATTTTTTTTGAAGATAATCGAATGCTGATAAAGGTAATAACTGTAAGCTCCTTTATAGCGATAACAATTTATTGCAGTTCTATTGGGCTAAATCAAATGTCAGGAGGATTAATAAATTATTTCATTGCTTATGCATTAATTCTATCGATGGCGTTAATTGTGTTAGGAGTGGCGATAATTGGTGTAACACAAAAAACACATCAAAAGAGAAAATTAAAGATCTTAAAGCCTGTAGAATACCTTGGCGTATTGGCATATGGAGTCTATCTATTTCATATGCCTGCTTTTGATGTGGTTAGCAGGATGATAACTGCGTTTAAAATAAATATAACAAATGAGTGGTTAACATTACTAGTGCTACTGATTACTATTGGGTTTTCGCAACTTGCTTATTGTTATGTGGAGCAACCATTTTTGCGGAGGCGCTAAAATTGTCGGGAACCCATCTGGCTCGCATTTGTTTCTACCGCGACTTTCAGGAATACACCGGCGGCCATCAAAAAGTAGCGGATTATTTTTATCACCTGAAATCATCCCCGGAGTTTTTGCCGCACATCAGTTTTTCGGACGAAACCCTTTGGGATCGTACTAACCCTTGGTTTCCTGATTATCAGCAGCAACAAGCTGAATACATTCCTTCAAATTATGACTATGCATTTCTTGCCGGGATGGATTGGCAGCGTTATCTCACTTCAAATCCGCCCAAAAATCAGCCAGTGGTAAATCTTATCCAGCATGTTCGTCATGCCGATCCTGCGCAACCTATGTACGAATTTCTTAGCCAAAAAGCAGTTCGAGTTTGTGTGTCGCGTGAAGTGGAGTTGGCAATTACTGCAACCGGCCGGGTAAATGGTCCGGTTTTCACAATCCAAAATGGAATTGCCTTGCCTCTGCTTCCGGGCGTGGAGAAGCAACACGAGTTATTGATATTTGGTCCGAAAAATCCCATACAAGCTCAGGTATTGGGCGATGAATTAAAAAAGCAGGGAATAATTGCGCACTGTATTAACCACTGGTTGCCGCGCGAGCAGTTGCTCGGTGTCTTGGCCGCAAGCCGGATTGCAGTATTGTTGCCCAGTGAAACAGAAGGTTTTTACTTACCTGCACTTGAGGCCATGCATTATGCCGACTTAACCATAGTGCCCGACTGTGTAGGCAATCGCAGTTTTTGTCATGACCGCCAAAACTGTCTCTTTCCCGCGTACAATACGCCCTCATTGGTTGCTGCTGTTGAAGAGGCTTTGCATCTTTTGGAGCAGCCAGAGCAACTGAACATTTTTAAACGGAATTGTGCGAATACCTTGGCGTATCATTCGCTTGAGCGTGAGCGCACTGAGTTTCTTGGTTTGATGCGGCAGCTGGATTCAATCTGGCAATCCTTCTGACGCTAATCAACGGATTAGGCTTTGATTTCAAATACTATTTTATTAACAGGTTTGCCTCGCGCAGGTACAACCTTAAGTTGTCATATTCTTAATAGCTGCCCTAATACTTTGGCACTGCATGAGCCTATGCGGCCAGTGGATTTTACTCCGGCGGCGGGTATTGGCGTAGCCTTGGAATATATTGCACACTTTGCTGCATCAACGCGCGAGCAAGTGTTGAATGAAGGAAAAGCGCTAAGCCAGCAAAAAAATGGTGCAGTGCCTGAAAATCCTGTGGCTTCAAATGCGATACAAAATGGCTTGCGCCCTATGGATGTGAGTCTGGACTTTATTGATGTGAGTGCGCGTCACTTAAATCCTGAATTTAATTTAATCATTAAACACAATGCGCTTTTTACCGCGCTTTTGCCTGAATTGGCTGCAGCATTTCCGGTGTTTGCGGTTGTGCGTAATCCCTTGGCGGTGCTGGCCAGTTGGAATTTGGTCGATTTACCCATCAATAAAGGCCATATTCCCGCAGCAGAGCAATTTGATAACACATTAAAAAAACAATTGGCAAACACCTCAGATGTATTGGATCGCCAATTAGTGATTCTTGAATGGTTTTGTGAACGTTATTGCCGTTATTTGCCGGGGCGCTGGTTGCGTTATGAAGAGTTTGTGTCAGCGCCTTTGTCGTTAGCAACTGCACTGGGGCTTCCAGTGCCAGAAGAGCAGCCGCCAATTCGTAACAGTAAAAATAGTGGTTACGATGTGATGCTGATGGAAAAACTCTTCGCGCGTTTAAATACCGCGGGCGACGCAGTCTGGCAAATCTACTCGCGCGATCAAGTAGGCGCGCTGATGGATTCAATCAGGCGCAGCGCATGAAAACCTTGGACTTTATGATTGTAGGTGTACAGAAAGGCGGTACAACTGCGCTCAGTTTTTTTCTTGACCAACATCCACAATTGGCGATGGCGAGGGGAAAGGAAGTGCATTTATTTGATGCACCCGAATATTCTTCGCAGTGGAGCCGTGAACAAATAAATCAGCGTTATGCGGCATATTTCGACGGTGCTTCAGCGGAGTTGTTGTGGGGCGAGGCAACCCCTATTTATTGCTATTGGCCAGAAATTGCCGCAGAGTTGCGTCGTTATAATCCTGCCTTAAAACTTATTATTATTTTACGCGATCCGGTTGAGCGGGCAATTTCACAATATGCGATGGAAAAATCGCGCGGTGATGAAACATTGCCATTGTGGTTGGCTCTAATGCTGGAGCCATATCGGTTATGGCACGACCCGAGTCGCAAGCAGGGCGGCGCACGCCGCTGCCACTCATATGTCGGTAGGGGTAACTACAGTACGCAATTAAAAAATTTATGCCGATATTTTTCAAGCGATCAATTGCTCGTACTGGAGAATAATGAACTGAATACCTGGCATAGGGAAACGCTGGAAAAAGTTGAAAAATTTTTGGGTGTAAGCACAGAGCGGTTACCGGAAACCGCGAACATTTTTAGCGGCAACTACGATCGCAATCACTATCGGGTAACGCGTTGGTTGCTGAGATGTTACTACCGGTTCAGTAATCGCCAATTAAAAAAGCAATTGCTGAAAATGGGGTACAAGCCTGATTGGAAATGGCTGCAATAACTGCAGTATCACGTTAATTCATCACATAAAGTATGTGTCATTCCCGCTTGCGGGAATCCATAGGTTTTAATGCCAAGGTCTGAGCTCCCTCGTCCGAGTGTAACGACTAGGTAAAAAAACAGAAGGTCTACATATGGTGCAAAAACATATCGCAACTAGCAAACGCAAAGGCATAGTGCTCGCAGGTGGATCAGGTACACGGCTGTATCCCATCACCAAGGCGATCAGCAAGCAAATTGTCCCTATTTACGATAAGCCTATGATTTATTATCCGCTGACAACATTAATGTTAGCGGGTATTCGCGATATTTTAATTATTTCTACCCCGCGCGATTTACCAACTTACCGTGAGCTGTTAGGTAATGGTAATGAATGGGGGCTAACTATCACTTACGCCGAACAGCCATCGCCCGATGGCCTCGCGCAGGCATTTATTATTGGTGAGGAATTTATTGGCGATGATAATTGTGCATTAGTGTTGGGTGACAATATTTATTACGCGCACGATTTTTCCCAAGTGTTACAGCATGCGAATAACCGCCAAACTGGCGCTACCATTTTTGGTTATCACGTAGATGATGCGCGCGCATACGGTGTAGTGGAGTTTGCTGACGATGGCACTGTGTTATCAATTGAAGAAAAACCGCTGAAGCCAAAATCAAAATACGCAGTAACAGGATTATATTTTTACGATAACCGCGTCATTGAAATTGCAAAATCAATCAAGCCATCAGCGCGTGGCGAATTGGAAATTACGGATGTCAATAAAGCTTATTTATCAATGGGTGAGTTAACTGTTGAGTTATTAGGGCGCGGAGCAGCTTGGTTGGACACCGGAACTCACGATAACTTATTGGCAGCGAGTCAGTTTATTCAAACCATAGAAAAGCGTCAGGGATTAAAAGTTGCTTGCCCGGAAGAAATTGCATTTCGTATGGGTTATATCGATAAAGAACAGTTAATTAGTCTTGCCAAACCATTATTAAAAAGTGGCTACGGTGAGTACCTTATGAATATTCTCGAAGACCGGGTGTTTTAATGGAAGTCATTTCTACCGTAATTCCAGATCTGTTGTTGTTCAAACCCAAAGTGTTTGGTGATGAGCGCGGATTTTTTTTAGAAAGTTTTCGGGAAAGCTGGTTTAGCGAGCGAGGCATCAGTGCGAACTTTGTGCAGGACAATCACAGCTCATCAAGCAGGGGTGTGTTGCGCGGCTTGCATTATCAAATAAAAAATCCACAGGGGAAGTTGGTGCGTGTTACTGCTGGTGAAGTTTACGATGTCGCTGTTGATATGCGCAAAAGCTCGCCTACCTTTGGGAAATCAGTGGGTGTTTATTTATCTGCGGAAAATAAACATATTTTTTGGGTGCCGCCAGGATTTGCGCATGGATTTTTGGTGTTAAGCGAGCGTGCAGAATTTAATTACAAGTGTACCGAATACTATGCGCCACAACATGAGCGCTCATTGCTGTGGAATGATCCTGAACTAAATATTGATTGGCCTTTGGCGGGAATTGAACAGCCTGTCTTGTCTGCAAAAGACCAGCTTGCTCTTCCACTATCACAAGCTGAGGTTTTTCCGTGAGTAGTCAGCAATCCAGTATTAAAGTGCTGATAACGGGGGCAAATGGCCAGCTAGGTTATGCGTTGCAGCAAACGTTGCCTGCTTTATTAAAAGGGTTTGCTGTTGATGCACAGGCGTTGACTCGCCAAGAGTTAGATCTTGCCGATGTTGATAATATTTCAATAGTGTTGAGCCATTATAAGCCTGATATTGTGATCAATACTGCTGCCTACACTGCAGTGGATAAAGCGGAATCGGAACCTGAACTTGCCCAGTTAATTAATCATCGTGCAGTTGATGCAATTGCACGTTGGTGCGCTCAGCAACAAAAAACTTTGGTGCAAATATCAACGGATTTTGTTTTTAATGGAAAATCATCAACACCCTATTTGCCAGAAAATGAGTGTGATCCATTGGGTGTATACGGAAAGACAAAGCGGGCAGGTGAGTTGGCAGCGTTAGAGTCAAATCCTGACACCTATGTGGTTCGCACGGGTTGGGTTTACTGTGAGCAGGGAACTAATTTCGTCAAAACGATGTTGCGTCTGGGAGCTGAGCGAGAAACATTAAGTATTGTGAGTGATCAGGTAGGCACACCAACTTATGCTATTCATCTGGCACAAATGATTTGGTCATTACTGGATAAAAAACCTACGCAAAAAATATTTCACTTCTCTGATGCAGGAGTTGCTAGTTGGTATGATTTTGCGTGTGCAATTTTTTCCTTTGCAGAACAAAAAAAAATGCTGTCCAGATTGCCGCATGTGAAGCCTATCCGTACCTGTGATTATCCAACACCAGCAACACGTCCTTCCTATTCTGTATTAGACAAGTTCCAGACATGGACATTGTTAGATATTAGACCCGTGCATTGGCACAATGCGCTATGCGCAATGATGGATAAAATAAAATAACCATTTTGGTTTTTAAGCTTTATAGCAAAGAGTAATGCAATGAGAAATATTTTAATTACAGGTGGCGCCGGTTTTATAGGCAGTAACTTTTGTCATTATTGGAATCATAAATACCCTCAAGACAAACTGATTGTATTGGATTTGCTCACCTACGCCGGTCACCGTGAAAATATTCAAACATTGGAAAATGCACAATCTTTTATATTTCTACAAGGTGATATTGGCGATCAATTATTAATTGAATCATTGTTTGAATCACACCAGATCAATACCATTATCCATTTTGCAGCCGAATCCCATGTGGATCGCTCTATTCAAGGGCCGGATGCATTTATCCAAACCAATATAATGGGTACACATAATCTGCTCAAAGCTGCAAAAAAATTCTGGTTGGATACAGGTGTTTCCGAGCATCATTTTCATCATGTCTCTACCGACGAAGTTTACGGATCTCTTGAGGCTGATGCGCCAGCATTCACAGAAAATACCCCGTTTGCTCCCAATTCTCCTTATTCTGCATCCAAGGCTGCATCCGATCACTTGGTACGCGCCTATCACCATACTTACGGTTTAAAAGTTACCACCAGTAATTGCTCGAATAATTACGGCCCCTATCAGGATAATGAAAAACTAATTCCACTCGTGATCCACAATATTTTGCAGGGCAAAGCGCTGCCTATTTATGGCGACGGAAAAAATATCCGCGATTGGTTGTATGTAGAGGACCACTGTCGCGCGATTGATTTGATATTACATAAAGGCAAAATCGGCGAAGTCTATAACGTAGGCGGTGAAAATGAATGGCGCAATATTGATATCGTTAATTTGATTTGCGAAAAAGTAGATAAAGCCCTTTCAGAAAACTCCCAGCTTATCGCCATGTTCCCCGATGCGCCCTATGCCAAAGGTGGGCAAGCAAAAAGTTTGATTACCTTTGTGAAAGATCGCCCGGGGCATGATCGCCGTTATGCGATTGACCCAAGTAAGTGTCACGCCCAACTGGGTTATCACCCGGTGGAGAGTTTTGAAACAGGTATTGTCAAAACGATTAATTGGATGTTGCATAACCAAAAAAATCATTGTCAAAATAGTAACCCGGTTAAATGAGCTAACGAATGTTTACTCACGCATGGAAATATAAAACCCTGATTTGGCAATTGCTGCGTCGCGATGTGCACTCGCGCTATCGTGGCTCTGTGTTGGGGTTGTTGTGGTCTTTGGCAACGCCACTATTGATGTTGGCGATTTACACATTTGTGTTTCAATTTGTATTTAAATCCCGCTGGACAGATACCAGTGGAGAAACCACATTGAATTTTGCCATTATTTTATTTCTTGGTTTGAGTATTCACGCAATGCTGGCGGAAATTCTTACTAAGTCACCACAATTGATTACTGGTAATCCTAACTTCGTTAAGAAAATAGTATTCCCTCTCGAAACCCTTTCCTGGGTAACACTATTGGGTGCGTTATTTACGTTTTTGATTAGCTTTTGTCTGTTGTTGATATTTATTTTTATTGAATTGCACTCCATTCCGCTTACTGCATTGTTGTTGCCAATTATTTTATTACCTTATTTTTTATTATTGCTGGGTGTTTCCTGGGGGTTGTCAGCGCTGGGTGTGTATCTAAGGGATATCCAACAAATAACTGGCACACTTTCTACCTTGCTGTTGTTCTTAAGCCCCATCTTTTATTCGGTACAGATACTGCCTGAAAATTTACAATCATTGATTTTTTTAAACCCCCTGTCGTTTGTGGTTGAGTCGGCAAGAGCTGTTCTCATTTATGGAAATCCGCCAGATTTTGCAGGCTTGGCTATTTATACTGCAGTTGCGTTAATTGTTGCAGTGAGTGGCTACTTATTTTTTAGCAAAGTTCGTCCTGGCTTTGCAGACGTCCTATAGGTTTGGAAAATGATACGAGTCAGCAACTTATCCAAGACCTATTTAATCTGGCGTACTCCCTTTAGTCGGTTGTTCGTGCCGTTAGTTATCCGTTTGTTACGTTCTTTTTTTCCTCAATACTGTCATTCGCTTTTTAGTAGGGAATGTCAGTCAATCAGGGCCTTGGAGTCCGTTGATTTTTGTATCGAGGAAGGGAATAGTCTAGGCATTATTGGACTTAATGGCAGTGGCAAAAGTACGTTACTACAAATCATTGCGGGCACTTTGCAATCTACGAGTGGGAGTGTTGAAGTAAAAGGGCGTGTAGCTGCCTTGCTTGAATTAGGGAGTGGTTTTGATCCTGAGTTCAGTGGGCGCGAAAACATCTATATCAATGCATCCATTCTTGGATTAACCCGCGCAGAAATTGATGAGCGTTATGATGCGATAGTAGCGTTTGCAGACATTGGCGATTTTATTGATCGGCCGGTAAAAACCTACAGTTCTGGCATGATGGTGCGCTTGGCGTTTGCAGTACAGGTGCACGTTGATCCTGATGTACTGATAGTAGATGAAGCCTTGTCAGTGGGTGACGCACGTTTTCAAGCCAAAGCACTAAATAAAATCGAGGAAATTTTAAAGCGCGGAACCACACTACTATTTGTGGGCCATGATTTAAGTGCAGTACGTTCTTTTTGCAATCAGGCGATTTTGCTCGATAAGGGGCGGGTGATTAAAGCGGGATTGCCAGATGATGTTATCGCCGATTATCTTTTTTTAGTACAAAAAGATCGTATCGCTGAATTGAGTAATGGGCTTGATGTAGCTCGTAATGAAAAAGGTTTTGCAGTACATGGTTTTGATGTGGTGCAGGCAACATTCAGGGATATGGGGCAGCATGCAACGCTGGCATTTAATCAAAGTTTAATTCTTGATGTTGATATCGTAATGGCGATCGATGTTGCTTCGCCTGCGTTGATTGTCGACATTATTGATAATCGCGGTATGCAATTGACTGGCAAGCGAATTACTATTCCCCGGTTTAAGGGTGAAAAGCGCGTTTCTATTAATATGGTTTGTGGTTTTCAAAAGGGTATTTATCGTGTGCGCTTGCGTTTGGTTGATGCCCCGAGTATTGAACAAACACTCCTTATGAGTCGTTATGATGATTTATTATCAATCGAAATGATTGAAGATGTGCGCGATAGGTTCACAGGTTTATTTCCTATTCCAATGACTATTGATTGGTCAGCCGCTGATAGAGTTGATTAAGGAATAATGTATGACGCTCACTGCAAACCAGTATCAAGCAAAAATTGAATGGCGCGCTGCTCGCTCTTTAGTTGCAGGTCGCAGCTATGTTTTGAATTGCGATGATCAGAAAAATCCTGTCACTATCACAGCGATAAAATATCGGCTTCATCCTAAAAGCGGTGAGCATCTTTCGACAAAAAATTTAAATACTGGCGATGCAGGTGTTGTTATCATCAGTACAGTGAAAGAATTAAATCTTACTAATGACCCAGCGAGCACATTAGAAATTTATGATGCAGAGACACGCACGCTAGCCGCGTTAGTAGAAATTCAATTCGCCTTGCGCCGCTCAACTAATATTCGTTGGCAGCAATTAAGTATCGACAAGGCTGCTCGCGCACAACAGAAAAAACAAGTCCCCGTTTGTATATGGTTCACTGGGCTTTCGGGCTCCGGAAAATCTACTATTGCTAATCTGTTGGAAAAACGGCTGCATGATTTTGGCAAGCACACCTATTTGTTAGACGGCGATAACATACGCCACGGGTTGAACCGTGATTTGGGGTTTACCGAGGCGGACCGTGTCGAAAATATTCGTCGTATTGCAGAAGTCGCCAAGTTAATGGTAGATGCCGGTTTAATGGTTATCACCTCTTTTATTTCCCCTTTTAAAGCCGAGCGTCAAATGGCGCGCGAGCTTTTTTCTGCAGGTGAGTTTATTGAAGTTTTTATAGACACGCCTTTGGCTGAATGTGAAAAACGCGATGTAAAGGGTTTGTATGCAAAAGCCCGCCGTGGTGAATTGAAAAATTTCACTGGAATCGATAGTGCTTACGAGCGGCCTGAACATCCAGAGTTAATGTTTGATACCTGTTTATTATCTGCCGAAGAGTGTGTAGAAAAAATTATCCAGAATTTGCCTGCACTAGAGCTTGCAAATAAATAGTTAACGCTTTTGAAGAGACCGGTTGTGATTAAAACCAAAAAACTGATTGTTGTATTGGGCATGCATCGTAGCGGCACTAGCACGGTCGCTAATGCGTTAGCCTGCATGGGAGTTAATTTAGGTGATGATCTTTTGCCTGCGGGTAAAGACAATCCAAAAGGTTTTTTTGAAGATAAAGCGATCAATGATCTAAACATTGAAATGCTGGATGTGATTGGCCAGGACTGGTTTAGTTTATCCTTGGTAACAGATGCGCAAGTGGAGCACTTGGTTGCTGCTGGCTATTTGGAAAAAGCAGTGGAATTACTGCGGACTAAAATGACAGGGCATGAGTATTTTGGCTTTAAAGATCCTCGCGTATCGAAATTACTGAAATTCTGGAAAAAAGTATTTGCCCAGTTTGATTGTGAAACTCACTATGTGCTCTGCTTACGTCACCCATTAAGCGTAGCTAATTCAATTTTAAAGCGTAATAAAACGCCAATCAAAAAAGGCTATTTGTTGTGGTTAAGTTACAACCTGACAATAGTGACAGAATTGGTCAATATTCCATTAGTGGCAATTGATTATGACCAGCTAATGGAGGCGCCCGCAGATAAACTGGAAGTCCTTGCTCATGGGTTGGGGCTTGAGACTCAGCCAGAAATGGTGATCCAGTTTGCCCGTGAGTTTTTGGATGAAAACTTGCGGCATACTACCTTTACTGAAAACGATCTACAAAATGACCCGCAATGCACTGCAGAAGTCATCTTGGCTTATCCATTGGCAAAAGAACTAACCCGGCAAGATAATAGTGCTGCAATTGCAGAGTTTTCATCTCAATACATTCTTCATAAGAAAAAATTAGATGAAGAATTTTTACTGTTGGATCAAATAGAAAAAGCAGCGATAGAGTATGTATACACCAGCGAAAATATCTCCGGTTTAAAACAATTAGTAGAAGAAAGAACCCAGTGGGCAAAATCGTTAGAAAAAGATCTTGAGGATCGCACCTATTGGGGTAAAACACTTGAGCAATCGCTTAAGGAAATGACTCAACAGCATAAGGATGTGCAAGAAAATCTCGGTTCTGTATTGGCAGAATTATTGGACGTACAAGATGATTTGGCGCAGCGCAATCGCGAATACGATATCGAGCGGGAATCGAATCAACGCTTGCAGCAGTATCTCGCAGATGCAGAGCTACGCCACCAGCAAATCATAAATTCCAAATCCTGGAAGCTGACTTTACCGTTGCGTGTAATGGGGCGAATATTTCGCGGAGAAACCCAATTGTTAATGGCATCGATGAGGCCGGGGTTGCAACGTTTTGCGCGCGCTGTGCACAAACGTTTACCGCTTAGTCCACGTATAAAAAATGCGCTTGCAAGTGTTGTTTACCGCATTGCCGGACCAATGTTTGAAGGTGTGGTGCACTATGAAATGTGGCGCCGTAGCGGCCGGCCTGATGCCCCGCAACTGGCTATCCAGGGTGTGGTTGCTCGCGAAGAAATTAATACCGTACTTAATGCATTGGTAATGCCGCGTGCTGAACAGCCTTTGGTATCAGTCATTATTCCAAGTTACGGCAATTTGCCCGTGACCTTGACATGTCTTATGTCGATTGCACGCCATATACCTAAGGCATCAATTGAAGTAATCGTTGTTGAAGACCATTCGCCCGATCATGAAATCCATTGTTTACAGCAAGTGCAAGGTTTGCGCTATGAGGTTCACCCGGAGAATTTAGGGTTTTTGCGATCCTGTAATCGAGCAGTATCTTTTGCTAAAGGTAAATATATTTATTTACTGAATAACGATACTGAAGTGACAGAAAATTGGTTGGATTCGATGTTGGATGTTTTTCATTCCCATGCCGACTGTGGCATGGTGGGCTCCAAGTTGGTATACCCTGATGGTCGTTTGCAAGAGGCTGGCGGTATTTTATGGAAAGACGGATCTGCCTGGAATTTTGGTCGGCTGCAAAATCCACAACAACCCGAATTTAATTATTTGAAAGAAGCAGATTATTGTTCTGGTGCATCCCTGTTAATTGAAAAAGATTTTTTTATTGCGCTCGGTTTATTCGATGAGCGTTATGTTCCTGCTTATTACGAAGATACTGATTTGGCATTTAAGGTGCGTGCAGCGGGGAAAAAACTCTATTATCAGCCGGCGTCAGTGATTGTGCACTATGAAGGTGTTTCTAATGGAACGGATACAGGTTCAGGTATAAAAGCGTATCAAGTCGCTAACCAGAAAAAATTCTTTGAAAAATGGCAATCTGTTTTGGCTGGGCATTTTAATAATGCAGAAAGTGTGTTCACTGCTAAAGACCGTAGTTGGGCTAAGCCTTGTGTTGTGGTGATAGACCATTATGTTCCGCAACCAGATAGGGATGCGGGTTCGCGCTCGACAATGGCCATAATTGCTGGCCTGCAAGCAATGGGTGTGAATATAAAATTCTGGCCAGACAATTTATGGTACGACCCGGATTACACACCCGCGTTGCAACAGTTAGGAATAGAAGTTATTTATGGCGCTGAATATAGTGGCGGCTTTAAACAATGGTTAATGTCAACGGAGGGGGCAGTAACGCATGTGCTGATTAACCGTCCCCATGTTGCTGCAAACTATTTGTCCGATTTGCAATCCTTTCCCAATATTCGCAGCATTTTCTACGGACATGATTTACATTTTGAACGCTTGCAGCGCGAATATGACATCAATCAATCTGCGGCATTGAAAAAAGAAATAGACCATTTTTACGCACTCGAAACATCTGTGTGGAAGTCCATGGATGTCGTTCTTTATCCATCCCAAGAAGAAGCTGATACCGTTAAACAAATAGCACCCAGGGTGAACGCAGCAGCAGTGTGCCCCTATCTCTATACCGATTTGGATCGTTACGCAGCACGCTCTGTTGTACAAGGCAATAAGATTATTTTTGTTGCGGGTTTTGGCCATCCGCCCAATACCGATGCGGCGGTATGGTTTGTACAAGATATTTTCCCAAAAATAAAACAATCCTGCCCTGATGCAACTTTATATTTAATTGGTTCGCGCCCTACAGATCAGGTGTTGAAATTGCAATCGGCATCTATTCATGTAACTGGCTATGTGACTGACGAACAACTTGCTGAACACTATGCATCTGCACGCGTTGCTGTTGTCCCTTTGCGTTTTGGCGCAGGGGTAAAAAACAAAGTCGTAGAAGCTATGGCATACGGAGTGCCATTAATTACAACGGAGGTTGGCGCTCAGGGATTACTTGGCATAGACAGTATTATCCCTGTTACTAACGATACAACACTATTTGCTGATTATGTTCTTTCAGTGATGAATAGCGATGAGCAGTGGATCAAATTATCTTCAGCGGGTAACGCGTATGTGAGTCAGCATTTTTCATTGGATGCAATGAAGCAAACGTTAGCTGTACATTTTCAACAGGACAACAGCAATAGAGCGGACCTTTATGCAACTACAACAATTATTAAATCCTAAAAAAAACAATCTTGACCTGTTCAGACTGGTCGCTGCATTGTTGGTTATTTATGGGCATGCCCCAGCATTTATTCCCAATGCTGTGAGCACTGATGTGGTTGCCCGGCTGTTGGGCTTTGATTATTCGGGTTCTTTAGCTGTGAAGTTTTTTTTCATGCTGAGTGGTTTGCTGGTTACCATGAGTATTATGGCGCGACCTCAACCCGTTGAGTTTTTAATTAAGCGAATAGCGCGAATATTTCCTGGTTTATTGGTCTGTTTGAGCATTACAGTTTTCATTGTAGGCCCTTTATTTACACAGCTAAGTGTCATTGAGTATTTTGCTCAGTCAGCAACTTGGAATTACCTGCTGCATAACACTTTGTTGTATCAACTTGAATGGAACTTGCCTGGTGTATTTTCCTCAGGGAAAAACACAACTGTTAATGGTTCGCTTTGGACATTGCCATTAGAAATGGTTTGTTATTTATTTTTAGTGGCTTTCTATACATTAGGCATATGGCGCTACCGAATGTTTGCCAGTGTGTTTTTATTGTCCATTGTAATCGCGTCATTTTTTTTACCCCACTTTTTGCCTCCGGCATTTGCGAATCATCAAGAGGCAACCTTACTAGCTGGTTGTTTTGCATTAGGGGCGTTATTTGCTACTCATAAAGATACTATCGAGATTAACGGCCATACTTTACTGGCACTGATACTGCTTAGCGTTTTACTCTGGTCTTCACCTTTAAAAATATTGTTGTTTTACATTAGTTTCTTTTATGCATGTCTTTATCTAAGTGCGTTACCAATGATGGTGGAAAAACTGAAGCTGCCCGGTGATGCATCCTATGGTGTATACATTTACGGGTTTGTTATCCAGCAATCAGTTGCACATATATTTCCGCAGCAAGGCGTTGTGTTTAATCAGGTGGTCTCTGCATTTATTGCGCTTGGGTTTGGTTTCGTGTCCTGGTTTTGGGTAGAAAAACCAGCTATGTATGCAGTTAAAAAAATTCTACTTTCTCATGAATCAGTGGCTTCTTAAGGGACTTATGACGTGAACTATCATCAAAAACACTCTTTTCTTTTTAGCGGGAAAGGTGTGATTAATATATTGGCTTTGGTGATGATTGCTTGGACCATGCATTTTTTCGCGTTGTATTTTATTTTTCCGGGGCACTACAGCCCCTTGGCCTTTCATCATTCGGATTTTTATATTCCGGCATCATTTGCCTATGCAACGGAAGATGGTTACAGTTTTGCCGACTTGCTCAATTGGCCTCGCCCGTTATTTATGTGGGTATATAAATTTACTGGATATTTTGGACATCTAGGCAGTGTGGCTTGGGTGGTGGCGGTAGTGTTTTTAAATTGTGCATTGACTGCATTGCTTGCCAGGCGGTTACTCAGGCTGGATTTTGATCGTAGATTTTTACTCTTTTTTGCGCTCTATTGCTTCCTGTTATTTACGCAGCCGTATTTTTATACATTTTATTCTCAGGATATAGGCTCGCAGGTTTCTTATTTTCTGCTCTTGTCAGGTATGTATTGTTTTTTGCTTTTATCAGAGCGCCATGTGTATCTAGGGGCGGTTATTATCTTTGTGTTGAGCTGCTGTGCGTTTCTGGTCAAAGAGACCTACATCCTTGCATTCGGTTTTGTCGCATTTTGTTGGTTTGTTTTTTACATACGCAGCGATTGGAAAAAAGCAGTAGTTCCCGGCTTGGCTATTTTTATTGCAGGGATCATTTCAATTTTAATTAACCTGCGCTCCAAATCTGTTTTTGTAAATCCTGATGCACAAGCTGGTTCTAGCTATCACATGGATCTGAGTCCTTTAAGTATCATTAGGGAGTTGGCGCGTTATACCTACGAAGGTTTTACGCCTATTTTGCTGTTTGTTTTTGCGCTCATTATTTTTCAAGTCCACAAAGCCTATAAGGATCGTTGGATAACTTTAAGTGCCTTTTTGTGTTTGGCATTTGCGTGTTTGTCTTGGCTACCGAATGCATTATTGCCCAATCATCACTATGAGGGTTATTCATTCAATGGTCTTTATGTGAGCTTTTTGTTGTTATTTTTTGTGGCAAAAATGGTGCAGGACAAAATCGATTTTAAACGAGCATTAACTGCGGTTATTGTCTTGGTGTTATTGAGTCCGCTGTCAAGCATTCATCGGTATGAGGGAGCACGTAATACCTGGGTGTTGGCGATGGAACAAGTGCAAACAAATATGTTAGCGGGATTTAATCGCGCAACTGCGCAACTCATCGATAGACCAGAGCCGATTCGTGTGTTGGTGAGTGGTATAACTTCGCCATTTCATCCATTTGCATTTCCCCAGTCTATTCGCTCTTTCAAAGGTGGAGAAAATGCAATTTATTATTTCATCCCCCCAAAAGATTTTCAGGCTAATCTCGGTACGAGTATTGATCTGGTACATTTTATTGCAGAAGCAGATAAGGAAAATTACACCTACGATCAGGAGTGGAAATTTGATGATCAAGGCAACTTGGTGGAGCTTAAAAATCTGAAATAGGGGACGAGTAAAAAGAGTGGCGCACCTGACTGGATTCGAACCAGCGACCAACGGCTTCGGAAACCGCTACTCTATCCAACTGAGCTACAGGTGCGTGTGTGGTGATAGATGTTCACCAAGGGCGGCGATTTTACTGCCCTTAATAGATTGCGTCCAGTTTACTGCTTGTGATTTAAATCGATTGCCAGATCGTTAATGCCCAGTTGTTTATGAATCTGTGCAGAACCGATACTTTCGCTCATAGTGCCAAATTGAAAATCACCCAGCATACGTTCCAGTCGTGGCAAGCAGCGTTTTAGGTTGGTGTAGTGACGGAAGTTGCTGAACCAGCTGGCATTGGGTACTCGCGGTTGGTCCGGGTCAATTTCCCAAGGATGCAAATAAAAAATCTGCGGCTTTGTTTGGTTAAGGCTTGCTCGCTCAAATAACCATTTGGAAAGCAAATAGGGATATTGACGGAAATAGCCTCCACCGGCAGCAGGAACGGCCTGGCCTAAAACCTTGGCGGTTGTCAGTGGAAATTCCATCAGGGTAGCGCCACTGGTGGTGACGATGCGGTAAGGTTCTTCGGGGCTGCCCGGAATGCCGTAATTGTCATGTCTTGTCGGGAAGATGCTTGAATCCCATGTAAACCCCAAATCGGCCAGAATATCCAGCGCCCAAAGTGATTTGCGGGTGATTGAATAGCTGGCGGCGCGGTACCCTGTGATAGGCGTCTGCGCCAGATCTTCCAGTATCTGTTTTGATTTCGCGGTCTCTGCGCGGAACACATCCGGGCTTTGTTTATAGATCAGCTGATGACTGTAGCCGTGAGAAGCAATCTCGTGACCCTGCGCGTGAATTGTTTTCACCAACTCAGGATAGTGTTCGGCAACCCAGCCCAAAATAAAAAAGGTAATTTTGATATTGGCATCGTCAAACAATTGCAGCAGGCGATGGGTATTGGCCTCAACACGTGACGGCCAGTTTTGCCACTCATCCGGCTTGATGACGTTAGCAAAAGCGGCGACGTGATAATAATCTTCCACATCGACGGTCATGGCGTGCGTGATGCTGTTCTTTTGCTGGGTTTGCATAATAAATAGGCGACCTATAAGGCTTGGAGGATAAGCGTCAGGTGATTTTGTAATAGTGACGATACCATTCGATAAAGCGTGCGACACCATCCTCGATACTGGTTTGAGGTTTGTAACCTACGGATTGGATTAGTAGATCGACATTGGCATAGGTATCAGGCACATCGCCTGGTTGCATGGGCAATAAATTTTTGATCGCTGTTTTCCCCAGCCCTTGCTCCATGAGTTCAATAAATTTCAGCAGTTCAACGGGGTTATTTGAACCGATATTGTAGATCCGATAGGGGGCGGCGGAACTGGCTGGGTCGGGGTTTGCGCTATCCCAGTTGTGATTTGGCTGGGGTGGGTTATCAAGTGTATGAATAATGCCGGCTACAATGTCATCGATATAAGTAAAATCGCGACGATGTTTGCCGTAATTAAACACCTCAATAGGCTCGCCGCGTGCAATCTTGTTTGCAAACAAAATTGGAGCCATATCAGGGCGGCCCCATGGACCATACACGGTGAAAAAGCGTAAGCCAGTGGTTGGCACCTTGAACAGATGGCTGTAGGTATGCGCCATCAATTCATTGGATTTTTTTGTTGCAGCATAAAGGCTAACTGGATGATTGACACTGTGGCTTTCCGCAAACGGCATTTGGGTGTTGGCACCGTAAACGGAGCTGCTAGAGGCATACACAAGATGTTCTGTGCCGAAATGCCGGCAAGCTTCCAGAATATTCAAAAATCCGGTGATATTGGAGTCGATGTACGCTTGCGGGTTGCTCAGTGAATAGCGCACACCTGCTTGCGCTGCCAAGTTGACTACCCGTTGCGGTTGATGCGTTTTGAATAATTGATCAATTGCAAACTTGTCTTCCAGTGAGATACGCAAATCCATAAAGCCAGGCTGCGATGCCAGTAGTTCCAGGCGGGACTGTTTTAGCCGCACATCATAATAATCGTTGAGGTTATCTACACCGATAACCTCATCGCCGCGCGCCAATAATTGTTGGGCAAGCGCGGCACCAATAAATCCTGCTGTACCGGTAACCAGAATTTTCATATTACAGTCGCGCGTCTACAGCATGTTTAGGAAGGATGTGTTTTACATCGAACAAAACGTGGTTCGGGGCCCCCAAGGCGCGAATGCCTTCTGCGCCCATCTCGCGAAACACATCATGGGCTACACAGATGATGATTGCCTGATAGCTGCCGGGTACGGGTTTATCGATAAGATCCAGTCCATATTCGTGCTTCGCTTCAGCGGCATCAGCCCAGGGATCATAAATCTGTACGTTGGTGTTATAAGTGCGCATCTCTTCAATAATATCGATCACACCGGTGTTGCGCAGATCGGGGCAGTTTTCTTTGAATGTCAGGCCCATAATCAATACGTTGGAATCTACAACATGGGCTTTGCGTTTGGTCATCATCTTGACGACGGAGTCTGCCACAAAAGCGCCCATTCGGTTGTTGATGCGGCGGCCTGAAAGTATGACTTCAGGATAGTAGCCTACCTGTTGTGCTTTGTGTGTCAGATAATAAGGATCAACACTAATGCAGTGACCGCCAACCAGGCCGGGGCGGAACGGCAAAAAATTCCATTTGGTGCCTGCTGCTTCAAGCACTTCCAAAGTGTCTATTCCAAGACGATTAAAAATCAACGCAAGCTCATTCACCAATGCGATATTGAGATCGCGTTGGGTGTTTTCGATCACTTTGGCGGCTTCAGCAACTTTGATGCTACTAGCCTTGTGGGTTCCAACTGTGACTACTTTGCGGTAGAGCGAATCCACATAATCCGCCGTTTCAGGTGTTGAGCCGGAAGTAATTTTGACAATGTTGTGGATGCGTCTTTGCTTGTCGCCGGGATTGATGCGCTCAGGGCTGTACCCGGCGAAGAAATCTTGATTGAACACAAAACCGGATGTTTGTTCGATAATCGGGATGCAAATTTCTTCTGTGCAGCCCGGGTAAACTGTCGATTCAAAAACAACAATAGCGTTTTTCTTGATTACTCTGCCGAGCAGGGCGGACGCTTTTTCGAGTGGAGTAAGGTCAGGCTGATAGCTGTTGTTGATAGGGGTGGGTACGGTAACAATGTAAACATCGGCACCTGCGATGTCGGCTTCTGTGGTGGTAAATTCCAGTTGATCTGCTGCCTGAAGCTCTTCGGTGGTTAGTTCCAGGGTGTGATCGGTTCCTTTCCTCAGCTCATCAACTCTTACCTGATTGATGTCAAAACCGATGGTGGCAATTTTTTTGCCGAATTCAACGGCGAGAGGCAGGCCAACGTAGCCTAAGCCTATAACACAGAGCTTGGGATTGCTTGCAAACATGATTATTCCTTAGCGGGACGGGATCCACAATTGGGTCACTAAAATAGCATATTCGCTTCAATTTTAAATGATAGTGGGCAGTTGAAATGCGAATTAGCTATGTTGACGTAGCGGGGAAAGTTCCTGCGGGAATAAATCGAAATATTGTCATAAATCTTGATATAATCCGCCGCTGTAAACATTTCTGTCATATTAACTTGAAGGAATCGGGTTTGTCCTATATTCGTCTGAATAAACACTATATCCATATCCCGTATCTCTGCCTTGGCGTGGTGGATGCGCTTATCGTTGCCGGCGTTGCTTGGGGAATCCAATATTTTGGTTTCTATGCTAATACCGGCGAATTTCCTGTTGCATCTTCTTTCTCATGGTTGCCAATTATCACACTCTCTTTGGTGTTGAGCTGCTGTACGCTATCTATGGGGGTATACACTGCATTGGTTCGCGAAGGTTTTTCCAGTATGGTCTTGCGAACAATGGTGAGCTTTTTCCTGCTGGGCAGCCTTTCTCTGTATCTGATTAATTTGTTATTTGATGGCTCCTTTATCAATCAGTCTCTGATTTTCTGGAGCATCTTGTTATCCACCATAATGGTGTGTGTATCCCGTTGGGTTTTTGTCAAAATTGTTGATGTCGACCAGTTGAAGCGGCGGGTTGTGATTTACGGTGCGGGCACAAAAGCCAATAAGTTGCTCATCGATTTGGCGCCTGATGTAAATGTACTGGGTGTAAAAATTGTAGGCTGTATCCCAAGTGCAGACGAGCCTGTTAAAGTTGATGCTGCTTTGGTCATCAATGAACCATCTGACTGGCTGTTATTTGCCAAGCAGTTCCAGATTTCCGAAATTGTGATTTCCCCCGATGAGCGCCGCCGCACAAATGGCGACGCATTTCCATTAAGCCAATTTTTAGATTGTAAGCTTGCAGGCATTCCATCCAGTGATGCCTTGAGTTTCTGTGAGCGCGAGTTGGGTAAAATCGATATATCACTATTGCAGCCAGGTTGGATGTTATTTTCCGACGGTTTTAAATACTCAAAGCGGCGCATGTTGGCAAAAAGATTATTCGATTTGGCTTTGGCTTCAGTATTTTTAGTGTTGCTTTGGCCGTTCATGTTGCTTACTGCATTAGCGGTGAAACTGGAGAGCCCGGGCGCAGTCTTATATCACCAAATACGTGTCGGTCTAAATGGACGTACATTCCGCATTTATAAGTTTCGCAGCATGAGGCAAGACGCAGAAAAAAATGGTGCGGTATGGGCAAAGAAAAATGACTCGCGTGTGACACGCGTTGGTGCATTTATCAGGAATACGCGCTTGGACGAGCTGCCTCAACTTTACAATGTGTTTGCCGGTCACATGAGTTTTATCGGTCCTCGCCCCGAAAGGCCTGAGTTTGTTACTGAGCTTGCAAAACAAATTCCTTTTTATGAAATGCGCCACAAAGTAAAGCCTGGGCTAATGGGTTGGGCCCAATTGAAATATCCCTATGGCGCTTCAGTAGAGGATGCAAAAAATAAACTGCAATATGATCTCTATTACACCAAGAATCATAGTTTTTTTATGGATATGCTCATCATGATTCAAACAGTAGAAATTATTTTGTTAGGCAAGGGCGTTCACTAGGGCGTGTAGCTTTTATAACCGGATACATGTATCAGTTAGCTGTCACAATTAATGAGGGATGTTCTAAATGAGAAACAAATATTTTGTGATTTCAGTGTTTTTGTTGTTCTCCGTTCTTGTCGGCTGCAGCAGCAATAGAGCGGTGCAATTACCTGCTGCTGCAGATGCAGCGGTGTTAGCAGAATACAAAATAGGTGTTGGCGATGCATTGTCTATTAACGTGTGGCGCAATCCTGAATTATCTCTCAGTGTGCCGGTTAGACCTGATGGGAAAATTTCCATGCCGTTGATTGGTGACGTTTTGGCTGCCGATTTAACGACAGAACAATTGTCAAAAAATATTACAGAAAGTCTTACAACATTCATCAGAAGTCCACAGGTCACAGTAATTGTTGCAAATCCTAGTAGTTCTGATTTTCAGCGTCGGGTCAGAATTACCGGTGCTGTTGCCAATCCGCAATCTATTCCTTATCGGGAGGGTATGACTGTCCTCGATTTGGTGTTATTAGCAGGTGGTACGAATCAATTCGCTTCAGCAAACAAAGCGAAGCTTTATCGCAAAGTGGGTGGTGAATTAAAGGTATATCCAATCAAGCTTGATGACTTGATCAATGAAGGCGATGTCGCAACAAATTATGCATTGCAGCCTTCAGATATAGTTACTGTGCCAGAAAGAAATTTTTAACAAAGCAGGCTAAATTCCCGAAACACCAATTGAGATAGTTCATGGATAAAGCATATCTAAGAGATTTATTGGCTGCACTGCGCGCAGAACTAATTCGCTTTCGGTTTTGGTGTGCGCTGTTATTTTTAGGTGCGGCCTATCTATTTCTATTCCTCGGCCTCATATGGCCCAAGAACTACACTACTAAAGTAGTGTTGTTTGCGGATGTTACTAATATTATTGAGCCCTTGCTTAAAGGGCGCGCAGAAATAACCAAAATTGATCGGTCTGCGCAGGCCAGCGAAGTGATTTATACACGCCGAATAATGCTGGAAACTGCTAGGCAGGCTGGCCTATTGCAAAATAATGCAACCGAAGAGCAGCAAGATGCAATCGTTGCCCAGTTGCGAGCTGGAGTGGTAGTTGCTCGTGAGCGTAATGAAAATTATGTTCAACTTAGCTATACAACAACAAATCCTGATCGTTCTTTTGAAATATTGAATGCGGTTGTAAACGTATTTATTGAGGATACTGCAAAGCGCAAGCGCGACGAAAGCGTGGGTGCGTATAACTTTATCGACGCACAAGTTCAAACTTACAAAAAGCAACTTGAATCAGCAGAAGAAAAATTAAAAGAATTTAAATCCAAAAACACAGATGGTAGTGAAGATGCGGTGAGTGCGCGCATAGCATCGTTGCGCCAAGAGATTGAAGGCTTAAAAATCACTATAGAAGAAACCCAATCGCGAATAGCCACAATTGAGCAACAATTGAATACTGAAGGGCAGTATTTGCAGACCAAAGGTCAGATAGATGAATTAAAGCAGCGCCGACAAACGTTGAGCTCGCAATTGGAGCAGATGCTGCTGAGTTATCAGGAAAACTATCCAGATGTGGTTTCGATGCGTGCCCAGATCAGCGAGTTGGATAGTGCGATTGACAAAATACAGCAATCGGGCGGAGAGGTTTATGGCAGTACCGACAAGGTACAAAATCCTCTTTATGAAGAGTTGCGTAAACAGCTTGCTGATGCTGATGTAAGTTTACGGTCTCAAAAAAGAAGAATGCAGTCATTACTTTCGCTGCAAGAAGATGAATATGCCAGGCAGCAACGTATTGCTGCCAATCAGGCGACGCTCTCGGATCTGACTCGTGATTATGATGTTACGAAAAAAGTTTATGAAGAGATGTTGCAGCGTAAAGAAACTGCTCGTATTTCGATGACGCTCGATATTGAAGGGCAGGGGGTGTCTTATCGAATTCAGGAGCCTGCGGCCTTTCCATTAAAGCCATCAGGGTTACATTTTATTCATTTTGCATTAGTGGGCCCCTTTATTGGGTTGTTGCTACCGTTGGGTTTACTAATTCTGTTTATACTCGTTGACCCTCATGTGCGTTCAGCAAGAGCCTTACAAAAACAATTACCACCTGACCTAGAAGTAATAGGTGTCGTACCTCACTACAAATCACCCATTGGTGAGCGGCTGCTTAAAAAGGATGTTCTATTGATATTCTCGGTGGCGGCAGTTGGAATGATTTGTTATCTAGCAATTGTCATCTATTGGCTAGTCGCCAAAGGTTGAACCTATTGATTGTCAGGATGGAACAATGGACACGCGAAAAGAAAAAAATTTAACTCAACTGATGGATGATGTTGATGCGCTTGTTGAGGCAAGCGACCACTTGGTAAAAAGTGCAGTAATGGAACATCGCAAACGCGAAAAAATTAAAAATATGGAAATGCCACAATTATGGACTCAGGATGAGCTCTATGAAAAAAAGATCGTGTTTACTGGTATGCGCCAGCGAGATGTTCTGAATGCATTTCGTGAAGTACGTATTAAGTTATTGAGTCGGCATCATTCGGATAACATGGTGGTGTTGGTTTCATCTGTTGCGATGGGGGTGCCCTCTAGTTATTTTAGCTTTAATCTGGCTGCTACATTCGCACTGGATCAACATAAGACCGCTTTATTCGTTGATTGCAATCCTTATAATTCTGATGTCGATAAGTACGTCACGTGCGATATAACTGCAGGGTTGTCGAGCTATTTAACAGATTACACAGTTCCTTTGAAAAATATTATTTACCCTAGTGGTGTTGAGCGTTTGCGTGTGATCCCTTCTGGCGGAGCAAGTGAATCAGCAGCTGAATTCTTTAACTCAAAACGAATGGAAGTTTTGGTTGCAGAAATAAAATCGCGCTATCCCGATAGATTCATTGTGCTTGATGCTCCTTCAATCCAGCAATCAACTGAAGCAAGGATTTTGGCGAAGTATTGCGATCATGCCTTATTGGTTGTGCCGTTTGGGAAAGTGGTTGCCGATGAAGTCTTGTCAGCAGTAGATGCGGTGGGCAAAGAAAAATTTGCTGGTCTTGTTTTCAATCATTGATGAGTGAGGCGGGTCATGCGTAGCAAAAAAATACACATTAAAAGCAGCTATCCACTGGCAATCCTTTCTTTATGTTGTGCTACTGCACAAGCGAATGACATCAAAGGTTCGCTCTCAGCGACAAGCCTGTTTTCAGATAACACGTTAAAAACCCGGGAAAACCCCATAGAAGAGCGTCAGGATTTTTATAAGGTGGGAATTTCCGCTGACTACGCTAATTGGCTGGTTGATGCAGAGGCAAAATATGAATGGGTTTCGCGGCAATATGCTGAGCAATCGCAACCTGATGACCGTTATGCGGAAGGTAATTCCAGTGTTATTTTTGGCAAGGAAGAAGATCCATTAGCATTGGAGCTTAATCATTCCCGTAGAATTTTGTTGATAACACCCGATGCAGTTGCTCTTGCCCAAAATGAACAGGAGCGAGAGGTTATATCTGTGCTGCCGGAAATAAGAGCCAGAGTTTTTGCAGCAGATAGGCTTTTTCTCTCCGGCGAATTCATGCAGGTAAGCTTTCCCGATAATGAGTTGCAAGATTCTCAGCGAGATGGCGCCGCATTTGGTTGGCTGCATCCTTTGTCAGCAGTTAGTCTTTTGCGTCTAAATGCCAGACAGCAAAAAATCAGTTTTGAACATTTTCCTGCCGCAGATTATGCGTTTTCAAGCGCAATGCTTGCTTATGGTGTTGAGTTGCGCAAATTAAAATACGGTTTGGAGCTGGGATATAACCAGAGCAAACCAGAAGAAGGAGATAAAGAAGGAGCTCCTTCATATTTGTTGTCTATCAGTTACCTTGGCGGTTTCAATCAGTTCGATTTGAGTGCAAGCCGAGTGTTAACCGACACGTCCCTTGGCAATGGTAATCTGGAAGGCGTTTCTGGTGTGCCAAGTAGTGACGGTTTAACCCAGGCAGTGAATAAAATAGATCGATCCAGTGCAAGTTTGAACTGGCAAACACAAATTATCTGTACGCGTTGTCAATTCTCCATTGGGCTTTCGGGTGTTGAAGATGACTATCTTGAAAAAGATGAAACATCAGTGAGTGTTTATGCCCGAGGACGCTTCACGTACACATTTTCCTCTGCTTCAAATCTATCATTAAGCGTTGTTAAGTCTGATGTCGACTTCGACAGTCAATCCGCTATCCGTGATCATGAGCTTAATACTGTTTCGGTGGAATATATGTATTCCTTTGATAATGGGCTTAATGCGCGTTTGGGCGCGAGAAAAGAAGAAAGAAAATCAAAAGAGGAAAGCGAAAATGCATACGGAACTTACACAGAAAATATTTACAGTATCGGCTTAGGATATAACTTTTAAGATTGGGTTGATAATTTAAAAAAGAGTGTGGATAGGAATAATACCGACAGACAGGTGAAGACAATGAACAGTATTTCGAAAATAATAGTTATCTCGCTCTGTATATCTTTTGCTGCGTGTAGCGATAAACAAGAAAAAAATCTTGAAGATTCAAAGCGGCACGTTAGCTCTGCAAAAGTATATCAAGAGCAAGGACAATATAGAGCTGCGATTATTGAGGCAAAAAATGCTATTCAATTGATGCCTGATTCACCTGAGGGATATATCAGTCTTGCGCGCATTTATAACGAAATCGGCGCTAGTAGTGCGACACAATCAATGCTATTGCCAATAGTTGATAAGCTGCCAGAGGTGTCAACAGAGTTGGCGAACGCACATTTTCTTAATAGAAAATATCTCACTGCAATTAATACCATCACTTCTTATCCTGCAGAGGCTTCTCACCCTGAAGATAAACAGCGCCAAGCTTGGTTAAGTGCAATGTCCAATATTTATCTTGGCAATAAAGAGGGCTATGAGCTTGCGTTGAAGGAGTTTGTTGCTTTGGGCGGGAAAGATGCTGATGCAAAGTTCATTACTGCCAGTTACCTTATTTCAAAAGGTGAAATTGAAAATGCAAAAACAATATTAGTGGAAGTCTTGGAGGCTGATCCACAGGGAGTAGATGCGCTTTTCACAATGGCAAATGTCAGTGTTTATCTTAAAGACCTTGAGGCAGCTGAGCGCAATCTTACGCAAGCCCTGGGGCTGCTCAAGAAAACAGACATAATGAATACCAAAAGAAGTCAAATAATAAGTTTGTTGACTGATGTATTAATTCAGTTGGGGCGCACTAGCGAGGCTTACACTTACCAAAAGCTTCTTGCTGAATCCAATCCTGAAGGTAGTGCTGCTCAGCAGCGATTTAATGATGCGATGGAGCTGTATCAACAAGGTAAATATGCAGAAGCTGAAGTCATCCTGCGGGAACTGAGAGAGCAGTTTCCTAATGATAAAAATACAGGCACCCTATTAGGGTTAATTGAATATCAGCAAGGATCCAATCGTAAAGCAGAAGATTTATTTGATGAATTTATTGATCCTGAAACAGTAACTCCCTCGGTGCTTCAAGCTGCTGCACTGGTTAAGTTTCGTAATAACCAAATCGATGATGCCGTTGCATTATTAAAAAAATCTGCGGATAGTCAGCCTAATAATCCGATTGTACTTGCAACCTATGGGTTGGCTTTGCTTGATAAAGATCCAAAGAGTTCAGAAGGTGTAACCGTATTGGAAAAAAGCCTTGCGCTTGACCCAAGACAGCAACGTATTCGTATCGCGCTTGCAAATCGTCACATGGCCCTGGGGCAGCAGGAGCAGGCAGTAGCGCAATTACAAAAAGCCTATCAAGAACAGCCGGACGATTTTTATATTCAACAGTCTTACTTCAAAGCCCTGTTAAGTAATGAGCAGGCAGAAAAACTTGAAGAAGAAATTAAACGATACAAAGATAAAAGCCCCGATAGTTCACGCGGATACTTTTTTGATGGTTGGTACCAATTTCAACAAAAGAACTATAAAGCCGCCGAGCAACAATTTGAAAAAGCGATAGCTGTCAGAGATAGCAGGGAAAAAAATCTTGCTTACGCAGGTCTGGCTCAGTTGTATGAGGCACAAGATCAAACGCAAAAATCGATTACTGCTTGGCAATTTGCATTACAAGAAGACCCTGGCATGGTTGTTGGTTACTCGCGTTGGTTAACGCAGATGCGTAAGCTTAATCGCGACTCGGACGCGCTAACCTTTTTGAATGGACTGGAAGAAAAGACTTTGCGTTGGGAGCCTTCAATTGTACTTGCGCAGCTTTATGCTTCAACGCAAGAGCTAGGCAAGGCAATAAAGCATGCCGAGCTTGCATTGGAGCGCAGTAATCAAAATGCGAATGTAAAACAGCTGACTGCAAATCTTTATCGAGTGCAAGGCGTTCAATTTAGGAGTCAAAATAAATTACCTGAGGCTCGTGAACGCTTGATGAAAGCCGTAAAGCTGCAACCGGAAAATGCTAGCTTCTTAGGTAATCTTATCGAAACAGAAATTGCGGCTCAGAATATCCCTGAGGCGCAAAAACTGCTTGATCAATTTATCAAAGTTCCAGAGAACGAAGGTGAGCGTTTATTTTTGCAGGGTTTGATTCGTTTTGCTGAAGATAAGAAAGAAGAAGGGATACAACTCTATCTTGATTCTTGGTCTGCCAAACCAATGGAATCTGTCGCCGAGCAAATTTTTGCTTATTATCAAAAAGCGGGCGACAAATCCAAGACGGAGGAATTTCTTTCATCCTGGATTGAAAAAATTCCCGAGAGTAAAGCGGCTTCTTTAATGATGGCTGTTACAGCTCAGGGCAAAAATAATATGGATGATGCCCTGACCTGGTATGAAAAATCAGTTGCACTAAACCCTAATATGCCTGCTGCATTAAATAATCTTGCATGGCTGTATTATGAGCGCAAAGATCCTCGCGCATTGGAATACGCTAAAAAGGCCTATGATATGGCGCCTAACAGCGCCCCCATTGCTGATACCTATGGATGGATTTTGGTAGAGAAAGGCGAGCTGGCAAAAGGCATTGAGATACTATCTAAAGCAGCACAGCTTGAACCCGACAACAAAGAAATAGTAGATCATCTAAAAGAAGCCAAAAGTCGGCAATAGCAATAACATAATCGCGAGCCTATAAGAGTAGTCTCGCGATTTCTTTTTTGATTCTAGCGAAATGACTGGCATGCCTGATTTTTTCCCCGAGACTAATTACCCAGGTATGTTTGCCAGTCATGAATGGGTTGATGCTTGGCAAAATGCTTGGTCAGATTGTATCGATATTACTGCATTGCAAAGACACACCGATCCTGAGAATTGTCGTGATGGATTTTATACTTACGAGCTAAAAAAATTAGCGTGTATAAAACTGATAACGCTTTTTTCCGCTGGTATATCAACACCTGTTAGTCCGAGTCTAAGAAGCGAATATTTTAATCTGGATAAAAAGCATGCTGCACTGCTCCTGCAATCTGCTTTGCGGTTTCAATGGGATCAATTTTATATTCCTGATCTCATTTTGGATTCTGATGAATATCGTGAGCTTTGCCGAGTGGCATATAAAGAAAATATAAAGCCGATTGTCCGTGATCAATCAATAAGTTATGCCGTTCAACTGAAACATAACGAGTTTGCAGATTACTTAAAAAGATTAGGCAGCAATACCCGGTTGAAGTTATTTAATAAGCGGAAAAAACTTTTTCTGCTGGGCGATATACGAATAGAAAATCTCTGGCCAGATATAGATGCGTTTATCGATGTATTAAATCTGTTTCATCAGCAGCGTTGGGGCCGGCCCTGCTATTCAGGGCGTAATCGGGTACAAATCACATATTTTTTAAAGCAGATCGCACTTGTCGGCGGCAAACCGGACTTGTCCATTATTTATTGTAATGACGAGGCAATATCTGCAGTATTGGACTTGTCATATCGGGGAAGAATTTACAATATCCAATCAGGTTATCGTGAAAAATTTCAGGATGGCATTTCGCTCGGAACACTGCATTTTGGTTTTCAATTAGAGAAAGCATTTGCCTCTGCCGCTGATTATTATGATTTTATGGCAGGCCATGGCAAGCATAGCGATTATAAAAAATCGCTCGCTACGCACAGCACTACGTTAGTTAGTTTGATGGTTGTGCGCAGCAGATGGCTTCAGGGATTGTATGCGGCAAATGATCTGCTCAGTCGAATCAAGAACCAGCATAAACCTTAATTAACTGATATTAAGGTATTCCTCTAATAATATGAGGCCCCAATAAATTGGCTACCCATAAAGGTAGCCACTTCCACAAGGCAACAAATATTTTTAGCTTGGGATTGTCGGGATTCATTTCAGGTTTGGGTGTGTTAGGTGGCAACACGCAATACCAATAATGTTGACAGGGCTCTGCTCCCCATTGTTTTTTAAATTTGTAGGTGCCTGCATCCAGTGTTGACCGACCAAAATCAAAATACGAACAGCCTTTTTGAATAGCAAACGATAAAATCTGTCGGTACATCCACATATTGGTATTGTATTTGTTAGCCGACTTTAAGGTTGAAGCCCAAGGGATCTCCATAAGCGTTCCATAGCTCACTAAAAAACCACATGAGACAGGTTTTTTGCCTACGTATACAACAATGATATTTGCGTCCAAATCAGGATGGCTGAGAATGTTTGCAAACCATTTTCTCGCGTATACCGGTGTTCCTAAATCGCGCATGTTTTGTGAAAATACCTGATAAAAATCATCGAGTAATTCCTGTTTTCCGATTTTTACTTGCGGTGAAAATTCATCTGCTTTTTTATATTGTGCGCGTACTTTACTGCCAAGTCTTTTATCCAAGGTTTCATCATCTGTAGGCAAACGCAATAGCATAGAAGCCTTTTTAGTTGATGGATTATCGCCAAGTCCCTCGTGAATGCTGCGTATTTCAATATGTTGCAGGCCGAGCTGTTCGCGTACGCTCTCCAGCGACTGCATTAGAGATCTACACACATCATTGTATTCGCTGACCACTCCGCCATAGTTTAAATAAGGCATGGAAACACCAAATTTCCCGAATAATGGCGATGAAAAAACTGTAAATGGAATTCCGCCAAGTAGGTCGCCGCTAATTGAGCGAGCGCAGAGAATAAATGATGTGTGACCAAAGGTCTGTTCGACAACCTGTGCCCACGCCGGGTTATGGCTTGGCAGTGTAAATTTATTGTTGCGCACAAATTCTGTCCAATCATTTACCGAATCAAAATCTGCTAGTGCAATTTTTATGTCATTGCCCCAGTTGTGCTCTTTATCAAGCCGCGAAAAAACTTGCGTTGATGACGAATCAGGATGCAGAGTTTTTTGCTGCGTATTACCTGTTTCAGCTGCTTTTATATCCGCTTCAAGTTGGGCAATCTTTTGTGAAATTTCTTTCATTAGTGCCAATTGTTGGGTGTGCTCGGGTGTGTTTTTTTGTAAATATTTGAATTTGCCCGAGATGATTCCTTTCTGGGTTTTAAGCAGTTTTAATTCGTGGAGTTGTTGTTCCATTGTTTATTTCATCACTAGCGAAAATTAAATGCGACTGCGAATATATTCCAGCCAGGAAGAGTAGCGAACAAATTTTTCGAAATTTGCGGGAAAGCTGTGCCGTTTAACTAAAAATGGATGTTGTGCGATTTGATGCTGGCTAATATTGCCCGGCATTGATGTCACTGCGCCAATAAAAAACTGTGTGTTTTTGACTAACTCGGTATGTTGTTCGGAGAAGTCACTCAGCGTTCCTGATGGATAACAAAATACCTGCGAGGGATTTTCCAGTTCACGCGCGAGCAAATCATGTGCCCGTTGTAATTCGTGTTTAATTTCTGGGTCTGACAAAGCAGAAAATACTCTGTGGGTACAGGCGTGAGAACCAATGCGTAAGCCCGCTTTTTCCGCCTTGCGCAAGCTGTCCCAACTGCTTGGTTTGTAGTTGGGTGGAGCGGGTTTGTGCGGATCAACATCCAATGCATTTAACAGTGCAGTGACGTATTCGACCAGTAAGTTTGCAGGTAGGCTTTTTCCAAAACGCGTTAGCTGCCTACGGCTAAGGCGTTTTGCTTCCGGCGCACTAAAGTCCAGTGCAAACGTTTGATTGTTAAAATGAAAACTCAGCTGAGATTGCCGTGTATTCCAAATGGCATCACTGATCCTGGAGTCCCAAGGCCAATCAATCCCCTCTACCATATCGACAATAGTAAATAGCGTTGGCTTGCAATCATGTCTTAATAAAATAGGTACTAATTGATCCAACTGGTCTTGATAACCATCATCCAGTGTAAAGCAGAGTGTTGGACGTTTTGGTTTTTGTTTTGCCAGCGCGTTTTCAATGACCTCATCAATTGAGGCAAATTCAAATCCGGCAGCTTTCGCATAAAGAATGCACTGTTCCAATAACTCGGGGCCTACTCCATCATAAGCACCATCAAGCGGGCGGGGGCGATGAATCATATAGATGGTTGCATAGTGCCCCACAATCGCGTTCATCAATGATGCGATGGGTCGTGATGTGAGTGTTTGATAGAGAATGCCCCCCATGAATCAAGTCCACCCTGATAAGCGCGCACCCAATAAGCGCGCGGTATAGCTGACATTTTCATGCAAGCCAATGCGGCAGAGTTGGTGTGCAGGCGTGGTGCGTGCATTTACAATTCCGCGCTGGGTAGTCACTGCGGCCATGTAAGTGCTGCGAACAGATTCCAGTGCAGTGGTGTTGTAGTCGCCGTTTGGAAAGCAAAAAATATCTATAGCTTCTGGCAGCTGTTGCGCGAGTAGGGTTTTGCTGTCAACCACTTCATGAATGATATCGGCAGCGGGCAATGTGTTATTAAGACGTTTATGGTTGCAGGTATGCGACCCCACTTTTACCCAGCCGGAATTTGCCATAGCGCGCAGTTCATCCCAGTTCATCAGCCCACGCGGTAGTGTAAATGCGAGATGTTGTTGCCATCCAATAGCATCCAGCGCTGCAAAAATATCAGCATCGCTGGATTGTTTGAGTGCACGAATAACGGCAGCCATATATTCGCGGTTGCTAGTGTCGGTTACCGAAGATACCTGCTGCAACGCGCGCGCAAAAACCGGGTGTTCAGCCATCGCATTGGTGGCATTACTAGCCAATAGCGCGCTGACCAAATTAGGCCAGAATTGAAAGTCAGTCCCTATTTTTTCTACTACGGCAAACAGGGTTACAGGCACTTGTTCCTGTTGGATTATGGGCAGTGCAAACTCATAGTTATCGTACCAGCCATCGTCAAAAGTAATTGCACAGGCGCGGCGTGGCAGTGGCTTACCCTTTGCGCGCAATTCCAACCATTCACGCAGATCTATCACATCGAAATGCTGTTTCAACTGGCGTAAATGCAAAGCAAAGGTTTCGGGTGTCACTATCATTCCCGGTTCTTCCAGGCGGTAGCGAATATCTTCTTTGGGCAAAATCCGGTGATACATCAAGACCCATAGCTGAGGATCGCGGCCAAACCCTGCAAAGCGATGCGGACCAAATTGATTGGCAGCACTAATAACGCATTGCTTGATGAGTTGTTTCATGGCTGTGTTGGTCCGCTATTGATGGATGTGCTTTACGCGCGCCCAAGTAGTTGGCGTAGGTAAGTTTTAAATTCATAAATACCAGGGCCCATGTCGTCCAGCCGGTTGGTTTCATGCCGGGTATTGAAGGGAGATGGTACTAAAAAGGCCAGAATGCGTTTGAACTTGTAGCTTAAGGGAGCCGCGCTTTTCAGGCACAGATATAAACTGTCCAGATCCCCCAGCAGCCAGCGCAGGCGCTGCCCCTTTGTGTAATTGTCGGGGATATCGCCTTCAATGCCCAGTTCTGCTTGTACCAATAGGCGAGGAAAATCCACACCGGAATCAATCGATAGTTGCAGCGAGCCCCAAAAGCGCGTGTTCACTTCCATCAAATAGGGGATTCCCTCAGGCGTTACCCTGAATTCCACCATGGCAACACCATGCCAATGCACATGGTCTAGCAGTTGTTGCGCATAGTGTTTGAGTGTTTCATCAACAGCAACGCTCTCACTTAATACGCTCACACCACCTTGCGGAGGTTTTTCACGCAGGCGTTTGTGGGCAAAAAAAACTACTGGCTTCCCATGGTTGTATAAACAAAACAAGCCCGCACCCGAACCAGGGATAAATTCCTGAATCATAAACGGGTATTGCGCCAGATAAGGCGCGCTTGCGAGGGCATTCTGTAAATCCTGTTCGTTCTGCAACAGTTTTACACTGGTGGAGATCCAACCCTTGGCAGTATAGATGCGCGATAAACAAGGTTTGATCACGCAAGGATACGTCATGTTCTGTGCATCCAAATCGGCGCTGGAGGAAAGCAGCCTAAATGCTGGCACGGGCACTCCCGCAGATTTTGCTTGCTCCAACAAACGATACTTATCCGCAAGTGACATAACCGTATCGTAATTGGCAAATGGCAGGCGCAAATCGCCTAACTGTTCGCTGTGCATCAGCAGGAGTTGGCTGGTGATTTCCGTAACCGGAATGACCAATGAATAATGGGTTGCCGAACAAATTTGTTTGACCCATTGCAAATACAATTCGGGCTCGTCGGCTGAACTGGGGGATTGTAAATAATCGCTGGAATATTTGGAGTGAGCAGCGAGAGCAGAAGGCGTTGAATCAGCAGAAACAATGCGGATATTTTCAAGCTTACCTAATGAGCGGGTAACGGCCAGGGCACTTCGCTGTGCAGCATCAAGAACAAGGATAGTGTGTGTCATGTCTCTGCAACCGGCCCTAGTCAACAATAAACGGCAATCAAAAAAACAATTGTACTACTGTGCAAATCTGCATTTCGCAGCAATGGTTTATGTGAAAGCCGGAATCATACGGATTGCCTAACAAATCCACAAGCTTGCAATAAGAAGGTGATAGAATGCGCTCTTTGTAAAAACTCGCATCGTCAATCGGAAGGAATTAATGACCGATAAAAAACGAACCATTCTTCACGCGATAGACACCACCGGCCCAGGTGGTGCAGAAACTGTTTTTCTTGATATCGCACAGCATCTTCATCTTCCTTATTATGACAATCTTGCCATCATTAAAGGCTCTGGTTGGGTGGAGGATCAATTAAAGTTACGCGGTATTCGCTATCGTATCGTTAAGCCGCATGGTTTTTTGTCTATTCC
Organism: Cellvibrio sp. UBA7661; assembly: GCA_002483365.1. Lineage (GTDB taxonomy): Bacteria > Pseudomonadota > Gammaproteobacteria > Pseudomonadales > Cellvibrionaceae > Cellvibrio. The sequence continues at coordinate 363,823 of DLHT01000006.1, read as the reverse complement.
TTATTACTACCAGTTGTATAAGTTAATTCGCCGTGAAAATGTTGCGCTGATCCATGCACATTTACTTGGCTCGACACTTACCTATTCCATACTATCGTTGCTTGCGCGTTTACCGCTGATCGCCACCTTGCATGGTCGTGTTGATATCAATCCGCGTGAGCGGTTTGTATTTATCAAGCAGACGATTATGCGTATGGGGGTAGATAAGCTTATAGCGGTCAGTCGTGATCTGGCGGCCTACATTGAAGCGCGCAAACTTTTTCCCCGTAAAGCAATAGATGTTATCTACAACGGAGTTGACCAGCACCGTTACACTGCAAATGCACCGAAAAAATTAAAAGCGCAATTGCAACTTCCCGATGATGCAATACTGATTGGCAGCCTTGGCAATATTCGACCGGCGAAAAATTACGAGAATTTAATTTCCGCTGTCAGCTTATTAAAAAATCCGCAGTTACATTTTGTTATTGCGGGGCACAAAAAAAAGGATTTGATGGAAAAGCTGGAGGCACAAATGCAGGCGCTGGGTGTGGCTGCACAAATGCACTTTATTGGTTTTTATGACAATACCCCGGAGTTTCTTGCGCAGATGGATATGTTTGTACTCTCATCCAGCTCGGAAGGTTTTTCTATTGCCACCATAGAAGCAATGGCAGCAGGCCTACCGGTCATTGCCACGCGTTGCGGAGGACCAGAAGAAATACTGCAGCACTTAACAACGGGGTATTTAGTTCCTGCAGAAAATCCTGAAGCGCTTTCTGCGGCGATTAAACATCTGCTAGACAATCCTGAATTGGCATCGCGGTTGGCTAAAACAGGGCACGACCATATGCGCCTCACCTTTTCGTTAGGTGCAATGCTACAAGCTTATCAGCAACACTATTACAGTTTGCTCCATGAAAATGATTAAGAACAACCACTGAAGGTAAAGCTGTGTCGGTATCAGAAGCTATTAAAAATCGCTTTGGCTCAAAAAAAGGCATGCTGCGTTATTTCATTTATGAAGTGCTGCGTGTTTTTGGTGTGTATCGTAAATTGACACAAATAGATTTCACGCAAGTACAGCGTTTGGTATTTGTTTGTCAGGGCAATATTTGCCGTAGTCCGCTGGGTGAAGCTGTTGCCCGCCAGCAGGGCTTTGCTGCGATATCATTTGGATTAGATACGCGCGGAAATGATCCAGCAGATCCGCGTGCAATTGCATGGGCACAATCTAATGGCTACAACTTGCAAAATCACATCACGCAGCGTGTAGATCAATACACGCCGCAAGTAGGTGATTTATTAATTGGCATGGAACCGCGCCACATCCGCAAATTGCAATCCTCATTTGCACAAGCACCGGTACAAATTACGCTGATAGGTTTATGGTTGAAATCGCCTTTGGCCTATTTGCATGATCCATTTAATGCAAAACCGGAATATTTTTCTCGTTGCGAACAATTGGTTGTAAAAGCAACCAACGAATTATTTAATCAAGTTAAATAAATTATCGGCTGCTTTGATATTTCTGGGTAAAAGATAGATAGTAATTAAGAGATCATTCATACAATGAGTAATGAAACTGTTGAGAGCTTTTATGCTTTTAAAGTAGGTGCAATGTGGCGCTACTTTAAAAAGCAGCATTTTTCATTCTGGATGATATGCGGTTACCTGTTTTTTGAGTTTGTTAAGCCGCAAGCGCTTGTTCCTGCAATTGATATTTTGCCTTGGGCTCAACTGTTGCTAATTGGAGCGATGGTTGGCGCGATTGTGGATCCAACAGTGAAATGGGTATCATCAGCGGTTAATATTTTTATCGTTATTTTTCTAGTAACTATTTTAATTTCCGTCGCTACGGCAATCTACCCAGAATTCGCACACAAAAATTTTATGCTTTTTTTTGGTTGGTTCGTGATTTATTTTTTAGTAATTAACATCGTTAATACGCCCGAAAGATTTTATTTATTTCTACTTATTTATATTCTTGCTGCAGGAAAAATCGCGCTTGGCACTTCAAAATCTTGGGCGTTTCGCGGGTTCAGTTTTACGAGCTGGGGCTTAATGGGGCCGAAAGGTTATTTCCAAAATTCAGGAGAGCTCGCAATATTAATGTTAATGTTATTTCCTTTGGCTTTTTATATCTACCAAGCGTTAAAGGAAAGGATGGCGTTATGGGAGCGAATGCTGCTCGCGCTATTCTGGATATGCCCCATTTTAACAGTTCTTGGTGCTAGCAGTAGGGGGGCTCAAGTAGCGCTGTTCATGCAACTAGTGTTCATGTTCAGAAAAAGTCTATTCCGTGTAAAGCCTCTTATAGGAGTAATAGTTTTAAGCACTTCTCTTTATTACCTGTTGCCTCAGGAGCAGAAAGATCGGTTCAGTAGCGCGGGCGATGATAAAACTTCAGAGCAAAGGTTGCTTTACTGGGAGCACGGATGGGAAATGATGAAAGACTATCCCTTTACTGGCGTTGGATTTTATAACTTCATACCTTATTACGAAGCGCATTTCAGTTATGACATGCTTTATCCAACGGCTCAGCTGCCGCATAATATTTTCATTCAGGTTGGTACAGATGCTGGATTTATAGCAACTACATTATTCCTTTTAATTATTTGTTATTGTTTAGTAATGACGTACAAGTTAACAAGAATAAAAAATATTGAACCTTTCACTAAAGCGGTAGCTGCCGGATTAGGTATGGGTGTGGCAGGATATGTAATCGCAGGCCAATTTGTTACAGTTGCCTATTATCCTTTTCTATGGGTTCATCTGGCGTTTATCGTTTGCTTGACTAAGATTACAGATGTGTTTGTATACGATAAGCCTTCAAAAACTGAGCACTAATTGCTTTGCCAAGTGGCTCTGTCCGCCTTTTACCTAATTTTGGAGATATCCATGAATTTCTTTAGAACAGTAATTTATGTCGGAATTATATTTTTATCTTCTCATTCGTCTTCTTATGCGGAAGTAAAAGTTCTTCTGGAGGAAAATTTTGATACTCCCGGGAAGTTGACGTCCGGTTTAGGCATTGGATATCAAGCCGGTGGGCTAGTGGAAACGAGCTTTTTAGATGAAGATCAGATCAATGTCACTACGAGTGAAGGAGTGCTTAAAGCTGTTTACCCTGTTAGTAAAGGCGGCGGCATATATGGTTGGGCCAGCTTTGATATGACTCCTTATAACACTTATGAAGTTTACGTAGAGTTTCATGCTCGCATGCCAAAAGAGAAACAGGGGATTAAGTTTTTAAAAATCTTTGGAGGCGCTAATACAACATTCGGGCTGGATTACACAGGTATCTCATCAGGTAAAGGCTCCCTGTATCAGGTTTCCTTTGGTGATGGCACTACTACACAAAACGATACGCAGAATGTAATCAATTTGAATGGCAACAATCCGAGTTGGATTGGTCGTTCTTATGGAAAGGCGGTTGTTAATACTCCAGAGAAAAAAGGTTTTACTGCGGCGGATTGGGGAGATAAATGGCATCATTTTAGATTTAAAGTGAAGTTCAACTCTGCTATCAAGAATAGTGACAACACATACACCGAAATTAATGATGGCGAATACTATGTTGAGATAGATGGGAAAGTGTATGTCGATGCAACAGGCTTATTGAATCGCCATCCAACGAATGGCCCTATTACAAAGGTCGCTCTATTGGATTGGGCTCAAAACGTAGATAAATCTTTTGAAATTTATTATGACAATCTAAAAATTACTACAGGTGGGTTTGATGGCACAGGTCCAAGTGGGCCAAAAGATTTTAAGCGTCAGTGAGTCCTAGCAATGATATCTGTAATAATACCCGCTTTTAACGAGGCAAATTATATTAACAAGACCTTATCTACACTAGATAGGTTTGTTCAGAATAATGATGTAGAAGTTATTGTGGTTGATAACGGAAGTAGTGATAAAACTGCAGATATATGCAGTCAGTTTAAATGGGTAAAGTTAATACAATTAAATTGTCGTACTACAGTAGCTGATGCTAGAAACATTGGAGTTGCACAATCGTCTGGTCAATGTTTAGTTTTTATTGATGCTGACATATTAGTAACAGAAAAGTGGTTTCTTGCTGTTTCTAATTTCGCGGAAAGTATTGAGTTCAACGATCTTATAGTAACAGGAAATAAGGTTTCAGTATCTCAAGACCCCTCGTGGATTGAGACTGGTTGGTTTGCGTGCCTTAAAAATACATCTGCATCTTATATAAATTCTGGAAATTTGGTCTGCTCAAAAAAGCTATTTAATTCGATTGAAGGGTTTAATAAGTTACTAAAAACAGGGGAGGATGTTGATTTTTGTGAAAGAGCAAAAAAACATGGGGCACAAGTGAAACCGGATCAGGAATTTTTTGTATATCATGAGGGGTACCCTAAAACTCTGAAAGCTTTTTTTGTCCGAGAGCGGTGGCATGGCATCGGAGATACTCAATCGATAGGAAAATTTATTTCATCCAAAGTTGCAGTGCTGTCGCTATTCGTGGCTCTTTTAACGGGGTGTTTTCTTTTAGCTGTGATTTTTGGTTTGTATAGCTACGCGTTACTGATTCTTTCCGGATTGGGGCTGATTAACTTTGCAGTCCTTCTTGTGCGTTTGAAAATTACGTCAGTTTCTCAGTTTGTTTCGTCTCTGGCGCTTAACTACATTTATTTATTGGCAAGATTTACATCTATTTTCAGTCATAGACAAAATCGTATTCGTTAGCGTGCGGCGCGTAAAAGTAAAGTTTCGTGATCCTCTGTGGATTTGCCTTATTGCTTTGTGCCGAAATAGTGGGTGACAATAGTCAAAATAACAATTTCGCTTCTGCTGGCGATGGCATAAAGAATATACTGGGCTTATACGATGAAGTGCAGGTAAACGAAATCAAGCTCTCAGAATTTAGAAAAGCACTGGTTGCAGTTTTTCGGCGGGCTCCAGAAGTTGTTCTGTTACTTTTTGTATGTTTGAGCTAAGGCACTTTGATGCGAACAAGGAGTAAGGCATGTCTAAGTTAATATATAAAACTGTTTTTCTATTTCTAATGCTTTGTTCTGGTGAAGCTAAATGTCTCACTATAGAAAATGTCGATGCATTTCATCAGAACGATAATCTTGCTGTCCGGGACGTAGATACTGGTTTGGTATGGTTGGATTTTGGCGTCAACAATGGGGCGAGCATTAACTCCGTTGTAGACAGTCTCAATTCTGTCTATTCCGGATGGCGCCTTCCAACCGAGGCTGAGGTGATCAGTTTTTGGGACAAGCTTTCGGTGTCAGATCTCACCAACATATTTGATTTTTGGGGTGCCAATAAAACTCCCGCCGACAATCTTCCTTACCTCTCATGGGGTTACTTTGTTGATAACGAAGGTTACTTGGGTGCCGCCTACATCATGGAGGAGCCAAGCGCTTTGCGAGGTGCGACAACCATGAGCTTTTCAGGTGGCAAAATAGTTGCGGGGATAGAAAAGAAAATTATCGATATGAAATATGACGGCTCAAATTACTATCTTTTTGATCTGGATGGTGCTGCTGAAATAAGTACATTGCTCGTAAAAAAAATTGAAGTGGCCGAGCCTTCCCTGTTATATCTAGTATTATTGATACTTATAATACCTTTAAGAAAGCTATATCGCCTTGGATCGATACATTTGAAAAAATCGGTGAGCTTTTCCAGTTCAGCTGAGGCACCGAAAACAAGATATAGCTATTAGTGTATATGTGCCTCTATTAAGAAAGTACAGGTGAGTTTCATCTTAATTTAAGTACTGCAGAGCGATTCAATCAAGTACTCAAATATTTTTTATTTCTATAAGCTTATTCGTTTAATCGCATTCTCAACTAATTTTTCTGGCAATAAGTGCTCTTTGTAATATTCTAAATTGTCCATCATCATTTTTTGTCGTAGCTCTCTATTTCCAATTAATTTTAAAACGCTATCAATGCATTTGTTATTGGTATCAAATTGAAGATAGTTTTTTCCCTCTGCGAAGCCATCAGGGATTAAGATTTCACTTGCTTCTGACACTATTGCTCTTCCTAGCGCGACATACTCAGCCATTTTCCATCCGATAGACCCGTGTAATCCGGTAGTTGCTATGCAGATAGGCACTTTTCTAACCAAGCTCAAATAATTCTTTTTCTTTGTAAGATTGCTATCTGATAAAACTAGGTCTGGGTATTCTCTCGCGCTATGGATGCTTCTTGTGAATCCACCGATGAATTTATCTCCAAGCTCGATCTTTAAATTTTTTATTAGTTCGGCACGTTCGCAATTTATTTTATGACGGTCTTCCTGCTCCTCTTCGGTAAGACGTGTCCCTGCTTCAAGTGGGTCCCATGTCCTAACCATAAATAATACGCTGTCATCTTCTTTAAAATGACCATTCATACATTCAAAATTTTTTATCCTCGGAAGAAAACTTATTCCAATGGCATCAAGCAAAACACCTATATTTGATTTAAAACTCTTTTTGCTGCTGTAGTTCAAAGAGATATATCTCATGCTCTCGTACCAGTAGGGATAATTGTTATATATCTCGAAATTTAGCCCTAAAGGAAAAATTTTTTCTGACGCGTATCCGCTGCTTGCATAGCTTCGCTTAAGATAAAATTGAACACTATGTAAAACTTCATCTTCTATCTTGGATGAGTCGAGTAGATCGATGAAAACGAGATTTTTGTCGGCTTTTATAAGAACGCCAGGAAGACGATTAATGGTGTCCTGAGGCAAGGTTGTATGGGGGCTTGCTCCATTACTTGAAGTATAATGGAGGTCAATTTTTTTCTGAGATTGAAGTCGGTGTAGGCCGGTATATATTTGAGATGAGTGCGGTAAAGCACATGTTCCAAATACGGTAATTTTCATAATAAATGCCTTTTTAATCAATTAAAATAGTTGTGTAATTATGAAAATAAGCAACGCGAAAGTTTAGAAAAATTTAATGCTGCTTGGTTTCTTAATGCTTTATTTTTTTGTTGGCTTTCGTTAATCATTGCATTAAGTGCTTCTTTTTCTTTGAGTTGTGGCAATTTCAGGAAGGAACCATTTAGAAAATCATCCATTGAAATAATATGATCCTGCAGATTAACGAGTTCAATAACCCCATTGACCTTAGGCATATAAGCAATACTCATTACAGGTGTATTGGTATTGATCGCCATTATTGATCCATGCAGGCGTTCAGCCAATACAAAATTAGATTTACTGATAATGCCTTGTATTTCTTTTGCGTTATATCTTCCGCGAAGTATAAATGCGCGGCTTTTGGCATTTGCCGAAAGCTTTGAGTAAATGGCTTCTATCGCAGCAAGGTCGTCATGCGAGTCATTTCGTTGCATGGGGATTAGCCACAAATTGCAATCTAACTCTGCGATAGCACGTTCACAAAATGCAATATATTGCTGCATCCAGCCGGATTGAGCTGTGTTGTAACAGCAAGGAGTGAGGGCAATGTTTTTTTGATTGTTGCCATAGAGGAACAATTCGGTAGATAAAATTTCTATTACTCGCTCATCGCTAGCTGAATTAAGCGTAAATACCAAATCAGGAATTACATGAATTTTATCTGGTGAAACACCACATTTAATCAGGGTGTTTTTGGATGTATTGTCTCTTACTGAAATAAGATCAACTAGAGAAAATGCTTGTGCAATAGCATCTTCCGATCCTTTATGGTGCAGAGGGCCTACACTAATGCCCACAAGTGCGACTTTCTTTCCAAAGCGTTTTGCTCGATGAATTAAGTCGATGTAGCCGAAAATCCATTTGTTGGTTTCTTTGCTATCAAAAAATAAACCACCACCACCAATAATAATTAAATCAGATCTAAAAAAACTAACAATTGCGTTAATGTAATGGCTACGTGTTTTGCGTAGCAGGCCTTTAGCAATCGCTTTTAGGCTTGTGCCAAAAAAAGGGAAAGCATTAACGTGATGGCTTTTTTTGGTTTCTTCTGGGTTTGCTGAGCAAACACTAATATTTGCACTGGGCAACTCAGTTTTAATTCCATCAATAAGCGCGGATAGGATCGCCTCATCTCCTGCGTTTCCTTGCCCATAGTAACCAAAGATTGAAATTCGACTCATTTTTTTTCCAAAAGTTATCTTGTATGTAATAGCTGCGTATCAATTTGTTTGAAAATAAATGGCCAGGCGTAGGTTCTATCAATAAATGATTTTGCAGCTGCGCCTATTTTTTCTGCATAGTCGCGATCACTGGCTAATAAAACCAATGCGTCACCAATGGTGTCATCCGTATTTGCTTCGATAATCTCGATACGATCTTTTGCGCCTATTCCCGAATTGCCCAGCGCAGAACTAATGACCGGTTTTCCTGCGCCCATTGCCTCTAAAAGTTTATTTTGTTGCCCGCTGCCTATTTCCATAGGGAATGCAAACAAATCCACACCATTAACATACGGCCAAATGTTATCAACTGTGCCTGTCACGATAACATCAGGATCTTTTGCTAATGCGGCGATCTCTGGTGCTGGGTCACGTCCGATAATAACTAACTTGGTATTGGCTAAGGCATCTCGGCGGGATTTAAAAATAGCATAAAGTCGTAATGCTGCCTTTATATTTGGTGGGTACCCCATATGACCTAAGTAACCAATGGTATGACAGCCATACTCTATCTTTTCTTCGCTGTGGTCTTGTAAAAAAAGCCCATTGGGAATTACACCAATTTTATTCTGATCAGCCCCGGTTCCAGCACCAATTTCCCGATCAAGTGGCGATACGTAGCAAGCATAATCAACGGTTGTTAATGCTTTTCTTTCCCAAAGTTTCATCATATTGACATCATAAGCACTAATCAGTGATGTGCCCTTTGAGCGTAGGCTTGTAGAGTAGGGTGAATCAATAACATCTAAACTATGATAAGTAGCGTGAACAAATTTCTTTACGAGATGTTGGTATGAAAGCAAAACACACAGTGCAGTGTCATACATTAAGCCTTTGGTTTCCTGTTGTATAAAATCAGCAATTAACGATTCATCGTAACAGATAAAGTCAAAAGGCAGCGTGTTTGGAATAAATGCTTTAACGCGCGTAAATAATTTTTTTATTTTGCTGACTGGGTGAGGTTTACGAACATAAATAGAAACCTTATGGCAAAATTCTTTGGCTTGTTGAATTCCCTCTTCGCTGACGGCTCCCTCGGCAATAATCAGTAGATGAATATTAAATTCTTTTGCCGCATGTTTAAGAATTGGATAATAGCGTATTGAAATTCCATTTTTCCGTGCCGGAAATGGAAAATCAGGCATGCATACTAATAGATTTTTTTTTTCGCTCATTGGCTCATAAATCCTTTTTCGATCATGGACTTAAAGTAATCATTTTCTGCATATAATTGTGCGTACTCGCCGTTTGCGATAAGTTTTCCATCAGCAATAACGGAAATCCTATCGGAAAGCTTGATGGCTGCCGGGCGATGCGAGATAACAATAATCAATACTTCTTTTTTAAGCTGGTTCAGCAGATTCATCAGTTCATGCTCTGATTCGATATCAAGCGCGCTTGTTGGTTCATCTAAAATCAGCACCTTGTTGTTACGATACAGTGCGCGTGCAATACCTATGCGTTGACGTTGGCCACCACTCAGTAACTTTCCATCTTGCCCTAGTCCAGTCTCCAGGCCTTTGGGTAGCTTCTCAACAAACTCCATCGCATTGGCATTAATTAATGCCTGCTTTACACGCTCAATATCAATATCCTTTTTATCTACACCAAAGGCGACGTTGGCAATTACACTATCATCCAAAATAAAAATATGTTGTGGAACATAGCCAATTGTTGCTTGGTAAGATTGTAATAATTCACCTTGGAGGTTGATATTGTTGGCTGTCATTTTGCCGCTGGCTGGTGGCAGCAAACCCAAAATAATATCGGCTAATGTAGATTTTCCCGAGCCGGAGGGGCCTGCAATAGTATTCAGTTGGCCTCGCATAAAATTGAGAGAAACATCATCCAATGCATACTTATCAGTATTTGGATATTGGTAAGTGATGTTATTCAATGTCAGTGAATCAACATTTTGCATGGGTTTGATATTGATGTGTTCTTTGTTTTCAGTGACTACATCGAGATTCCGTTTCAGTTCCAGTACTACGCCACCATTTGCACTAATGCTGGAAATAGATTTATACATTTGTTGCATAGTTGGCAGGAGCTTATAACCAGCAAGTGCATAAACACTTAAAATTGACACAACGTTTGCGCTGCTTGAATTGTTCGCCAGTAATAGTATTGCAAAAAGTAAAATAGCACTGAACGAAATTGTCTCAATAGCAAAGCGTGGCAATTCACCTGATAAAGCAATATAAGCACTGGAATCCAATCCGCGCTGGTTTATCTTACGGTAGTTCGCTGTGTATTTTGTCTCGAGCGTGTTTAGCTTAATGTCTTTAATGCCGATAAATGATTCTGATAATAAAGCCTGTATTGAACGATTGCGCTCAGTAATAATATCGCCGTGACGCTTGAGCGATTTTTTGATAATCCAGTAGGTTCCCAGATAAGCGCCACCAATAAGCAATGCGGAGCCTATTGCAATAATAGGATCAAGAAACAAAAGGCCGACGAGAATAATAAGAGCTACAAATGCTTGGCTGCACATCATTAAATAAGGCTGCAGTACCATGTAAATAAATCGCGGTGCGTCTGAAGAAATTATTGAAATAAGCCGATTGTAGTTAGTTGATTTATGAAATAAATAATCACGGTTAATAAATTTTTCAAACAACTGAAACTGAAAACTACTACCTAAATAAATAGAAAATCGTAATTGGAGCCAGAGCGTTAATGCGCTGACGCCATTAGATATAAGAATCATTGCAATTGATAATAAAGCGAAACCCAATATGAATTCATTAGTAGAGTTGAATTTACCTAGATCATAAATAGTAGAAAGTACCTTATTAGTATGTATGCTCTCCGGGTTTGAAATAATACCGATAAACGGCGCAATACTGGCTACACCTACCACTTGTACAACAGCAGAGAATGCAAAAAACAGTTGCAGCAGCAACATTTTTGTTTTTTGCTCTTTGCTCAGAACGGCATAAATACTGCGGATGATGCTCAAGATATACATAAACAGTCAGTGTCCATTATGAATATGAATCAATTGGAAATATCGAGTTTTTAGGCTGGCAATTGCCTAAACGGCTAAACAAAGTTGTCCCTGGATTAAATGAGCCTAACTACTTATGTGGCTCATTTCTTTTTTCGAAAGCCGCTATAGCATTGGAATAGATCGTGCGCATTTTATTTTGAATAAGTTCTGCGCCCCAGTTATTGTAAGCATGTTGCTTGCCTGCTTGTGCAAGTGCGTTTGTATCTATGCGGCCTTCTGCGATCTGGCTAAGCAGGTTAACCAATTCGTCAGTGTCTCCTGGGGGAAATAATAAGCCTGTTTTTTGGTGAATAACTGCTTCTGATGTTCCTCCTGTATCGGAAGTGACAGTGAGCACACCTAATTGCATCGCTTCTATAAGAGAGCCGCCCAATGCTTCAAACCATAGCGGTGTTTGTAGCGCGATATCAGCGTATTGCAACAAATGTAAAACATCATCTCTGTGGCCAACTAGCAGTACTCTATCAGAGAGCTGGTGCTCCTGAATTTTTGCTCTCAATGTTTTTTCATACTCATCATCGCCTTCAAAGCTGCCGGCTAATATCAGTGCAATTTTGGGGTGTTTATCTTTAAGTTTGATAATTGCATCAATTGCAATATGTTGACCTTTATCGTGACAAATACGTGCCGCATGCAGTATGACCAGATATCCGTTAGCCTTAAATTCTTGTATAAAATTCAGGTTAGATGCTGTTGTTTTGGCAAGGGATTTTTCAGAGTCAAAGGGTGAGTGGACGACTTGGCATCGATCTCTTGGTAGTGTTTGTAGCAATTCCAGATGTGCTTTCATTAGGTTGGCGCTAACAAAAATATAATCATTTGCCCGGCCCAGCATTTTCCCTTCTGCCCAACGGTAATCATCCAAATGGCGGAAATAGTAAATCAGCGCGGCTTTTTTGATTGTGGCTAATCTATAAGGCAGAAAATGCGCTCCTCCATTTGCTTGAACCAAATCAATATTCAAAAACAATGTCTTCATTAGCGTTTGTATAGCAACGGAGTATTCGTTGAGTAGATCTAATAGCGCGATAAACTTTAAACCAAAGAAACGTATTAAGTTATTACTGGTGAATTCCTTAAGTGCTTTGATATGAGCACTTTTTCGTTGGTAGTTGTAAAACGAAAAAACACGCTTCGCCGTCACGTGGCCTGAGAGTGGTTTGTTATATAGATCTTTAAGTGGGTGATAGTTAATGAAAATAAATTGGAATTCTTGCAGTTCATTGGCAAGATCTACAGCCCTTGCAATTGAGCCGCCCGATGTTTCAACCTGATCAAAAATAAGAATTGTTTTTTTATTCATCATTTATCCCGCCGATGATATTCGCCATCTTTTCTATTTGCATTGAAACTGAAAAATATTTTTCAGCACGCAATCGTGAGCTTCTGGAGAAATCCTGTGCGAGTGCGGTGTCGTTACATAAAGTCGTTATTCTTTGTGCTAGTTCGACATGATTGCCCGGTGTAATAAGGAATCCATTTTTGTTGTTTTCAATGGTTTCCGAGAGTCCTTGTAGATTTGATACGATCAATGGTAGCCCAGAGGCCATCATTTCCACACTGGACATAGTGAACGAATCCCACCCAGTAGAAGCGATGACTCCAATAGTAGAGCTGCGCATTAACTCGGCAATATCTTTGCGATAGCCAGCAAAAGTAACATGGTGTTCTGCTGTAGTGCCTGTCAGCATATCTGTATAAGTCTTTGCTTCATCGCCTTTGTTGCCGCAGAGGACAAAGTGAATATCGTCCAACTGGCCAGAATCAGCCAAATGAAGTGCTGCTTTGATAATTGTTCTAACGCCTTTGCGCTCTTCCATATGCCCTGAATAAAAAATAATACGGCGAGCTTCTGGAATGTGTAGCGCGTGATGTGCATAAAAATTTTTACTGTAATCGGGAGAAAATTTCTTTGTGTCTACGCCCAAATAGAGTACACGTGTAGCGCTATCAGGTACGCCTCTGCCCAGAGTGGCTGTTTGGCGCATGGCCTCCGATTCAAAAACAAACAAGTCCGGCTTGTTTTTTCGTAATAAAAACTCTAATTTTTTCAGCCAAAGTTTTAAACCAGAATTAATGCTACTCATGCTGGCACCCCAGTATGAGATTATTTTTTTTACGCCATTATCTTTTAGTATGCGAATAACTTTAGCTGGATATCCGAGATCAAATGCTATGACAGTTTGAATATTGTTGTTGCGCAAATAGGGAATAAGTGAGTCTGGATTTGGGTCGCGGTAATCACAATCGATTTTATTTGATGAGCAGCTATCCTTTAATCCATTAAAAGACCAAAAAATACGATCTTCCGAAAAGCCTGCACGTAATGCGGCTTGATGAAAAACATATTCCAGTGATGAGATCGCATAGCCGGTGTGCTCCTCGCAATGGATCATAATCAAAATAGCAGGCGAGGACTGTTTCATGACGACAAAAGCCATAGTTTTATCAAAGTGAAATTCTTGCAAATGCACAAGTAATGGTAGAAGCGCGCAGCTTTATCCATCTTTATTGATGCGAATAAAAATTTAAGTGCAGCACTGAAGGAGTTGGTTAGTGCGTCTATTAACAAGCGAACAGGCCTTCCCATAAATTTTTTGCGCGCCGTTAATTTGGCTATATGAAAAGACGAGTGTGCACCATCAACAAAGAGTTTTTTAATATTTTCGCTGGTGTATTCGCGCTCTTTGAGTCTGTGGCCTACGCCTGCGGATGGAAAGTAAATAACCTTTTTATTGGCCCAAATCATTTTGCGATAGAGCAGCGTTTCCTCACCCGCAGCAAGTTTGCTGCCTTGACGGCCAAGGTTAGGGTCAAATCCTCCCAATTCAATCAAGAGTGTTTTTTTCACGCAAAAATTTTTCCCATAAAATTCGCGGTGAATATCATTTATTTCGAGTAGTTTGTCACCGTAATCCAGTCCTACAAAGCAGGGTGTATATTGAGGAAGGAACCACCAGGGTTTTGGTTTATCCCAAATAATACGGATTTTGCTGTAAAGACAGTCTGGTGATAAGTTGCGGATGGCGTTGATGTATTCTTTCGTCCAATGACTAGGAATATCGGCATCATCATCAGTAAATAAAATATATTCGCCTTGAGCTTTCTCCAGGCCGGTATTACGGGCGTGCGATAGGCCTTGTTTAGGCTCAAAGTGATAATGAAAATACGGGTGTCGAGCAGAAAAGTTTTGTGCGATTTGCGCAGTGTGATCCGGCGAATTATTGTCAACAATAATTACTTCTATGAGGCCCGGTTCGGGCTGATCCATTGCCGCCAATTGATTCATTGTGATTTCTAATGAATCGGCGTTGTTGTAAGTGCATAGCACGATGCTGATAAGCGGTTTCATTTCCCTGGTCGTCTACGTAGGCAATATGGAGTTTCGCTGCAAATACTTATGCGAAAACGTTATTCGTAAGGCGGGGAATTCTACCACAGGGATTAATAAGAGTTTGTTGCAATGCCAAATTCACACAATAAAAAAAGGCACCTTAAAGGTGCCTTTTTCTTCGAAGCAGCTAATTATGCTTTTTTAGCTTGACGACGACGAGACAGGCCAAGACCCATCAAGCCAAGACCAAGCAGAGCAAAAATACCTGGCTCTGGAACTTCAAGTGCTTTCACAGAGAATTCGTCTCTTGCACCGCCAGCCCAGAATTTGATTTCATCAACAGTGATGCCACCAACAACAAAAGTTTGCTCGCCGTTAGCTTGCACTGAATCGATGCCGTAGAAAGTCAGGGTTGGAACAACTTGTACGCCGCCAAACCAAAGTGATAAGTAACCAACTTCGCCTTTCACTGGATCGCTACCGTCACCGCCTTCATTGTCTTTATTGAACAAGTCAGTAACTTTGATTGACTGCAGAGAAACTGCGTTTGCGAATAGAATCTTGATGTATTCAACGCGATCAATTTCATCGATTTCGCCACCGCGAACACCCAGACCGTCTTGTGGGTCTGCTGCGAATAACAGTGAGCCAGCTGGGCCAGCAATTGCAGTAACGTCACCAACGGTGTGGCTTGGTTGGTTGTTTGCTGCTGGAGTCCAGGCTGCTGAACCAAAATCGATAATAAGTGCGTTTGCTTGTGCAGCTGCGAACAGTGCACTTGCGGCGAAAAGCTTGCTAATAAGTTTCATTGTCTATCTCCATGATAAGTGAGTGTTTGGCGACCAACCTGGGTCGTTGGCAAGGCTAATGCACAACCTGTGCCAACCAAAAAATGCCATTTTTTTCAGTAACTTATGTATTTATTTAATTTTGCGGTGTAAAACTATCCGACGTTTGTGTGATCAGCTTGCGGTAGAGCTTTAGGGTGCGACTGGCATTCTCTTCGCTGGTATAGATGGGATTGAGCCGGGTTGTGATGGGGTTTTCAAATAGTTGCAACAGGGTTTCGGCATAACCATCAATGGTGTGCTTGGAGACTAGTAGTTTGGGGTAATCGGCGAGAACTTCACGCAGCCCTCCTGTGTTGTGAGCAACTAAGGGCTTGCCGAGTGCGAGTGTCTCCAGTGCCGTCATGGGGGTTCCTTCATGGTCGGAGCACATAACGATTATATCGAGTGCGGCAATGGCAGCTGTTGAATCAGTTCTGTGACCGTGAAAGATAATGGCCTCGCTGAGCCCCAGTTGTTGAGATTGCGAAATCAGCTCGTTTTTAAGCTTACCGTCGCCAATAACGTGAAACTTCAATTTATATTTTTGTTGCGAATGAAGGAGTTGGCTGGCGGCTTGAATAAACAGGTCGACCCGCTTTACGGGTTCCAGTCGTCCAACAATGCCGATATGAATGTACTCTTCTGCTTGTGCGCGAATGTCGGGTGCGGGTGTCAGTTTGTTAAGTGAGTGGCTGTCGATGCCGTTTTCGATAATGCATATATGTCGGGGTGGAAATTTACTTGCAAGTTTGTGTGCGAGATCCTTTGAGACTGCAATAACGGCATCTTGTGCGTATTTTCCGGTGATGTTGTCGAGCCAAACCACGATTCGCTTTAATCCCCGTGGATTGTGCTCGGGAGCCCCATGGGTTGTGCGCAGGGATTTGGTTCGTCGCCAAGGGAAGATACTGACGGCCAGATTGGCAACACTGGTTAGAATGTTTTCTTTCTGGCGATGGGTATGAATTACATCTGGCTTTATGGTTTTTATCACCTTGATGAGTTTGCTGATAATACCAATGCCTGATGTCTGCTGTTCATCAATAATTTCAAGGGAGATATTTGCCTGTTTGAGTTTGTTTGCCAGGATGCCATTGTTCATTAATACAACGTGCAAGTCGCAGTCATCTTTAAGTGAGGATATAAGTGTAAATGCTTGAACTTCTGCTCCTGCCCATAGATCGCCAGAAATGATGTGCAAAATCTTGAGGCGGGAGGGTAAAATCGGCGGGATTGCGTTTTGTGGCATGGTGTCGATATCTTCAGCGAGTTTTGTTAGGGATAGTTTCCAGAGGTTAAAATGTTAACATTTTTGTTTTGGTTGTTTTGTGTTGCTGCTCTTTATAGCTATTTTATTTATCCGTTAGTGTTGCGCGTGTTGGTGGCAAAGAAAGGCGTGAAAACTAGCGCAACAACAGAGCCATCATCGATGGCTGTCAGTGTTTCATTAATTGTGACTGCATACAATGAAGAGTCTAGGGTAAGGGCGAAGATAGAAAATAGTTTGCAATTGGAGTTTGATGGCTCGGCATTTGAAATTATTGTTGCATCTGATTGTTCCTCTGATAGGACTGACGATATTGTGCGTGAATATGCAGATCGCGGTGTGCGCTTGGTGCGTGCGCCAGAGCGTTTGGGTAAAGAGCATGCGCAGCAGTGCGCGATTAAAGAAGCAAGCGGTGAAATTTTGGTGTTCAGTGATGTAGCAACAGAAATTCCCGCAGATGCGATTAAAAAATTGGTCGCTTATTTTAATGATCCTAATGTAGGGGCTGTGTCCAGTGAAGATCGCTTTATCAGCCAGAATGGCACGGTAGCTGGTGAGGGGGCATACGTAAAATATGAAATGTGGCTGCGCCAGCAAGAATCCCGATTGGCAGGATTGGTTGGTTTAAGTGGCTCTTTTTTTGCTGTTAGAAAATCGCTGTGTAGTGATTGGGATATACATTCGCCTAGTGATTTCAATACTGCATTGAATACTGCAAAGGCAGGGCTAAGGGCAGTGACCGCCCCGGATGTGCTTGGTTTTTATCAAGACTTGAAAGACCCATCAAAAGAATATCAACGAAAAATCAGAACTGTGATTCGTGGCATGACAGGGCTATCGCGCCATTCGGAAGTGTTAGGTTTTGGTAAGTTTGGGTTTTTTTCCTTTCAAGTAATATCGCATAAATTAATGCGCTGGTTAACGCCATGGTTTTTATTGGCGTTATTTTTGACCAATGCGCTAATTGCCGATAATGGTTTATTTTATTTTTTAACTTTCCTCGGCCAATTGATGTTTTACGGTGTAGCCGTAGTTGCACATTTTCTGCCGAACTTACAGTCCGTTTCACTTATTAAATTGGTGTATTTCTTCGTGCAAGTAAATATTGCCTTGCTAGATGCTGGAGTTAAATTTATTGCTGGCCAACGTATGACTACCTGGAAGCCTTCTGCACGATGATTTGGCATGGTGATCTTGCTCCTGTAGGGAATCGTATCTCGCTTGAATCAAGCAAGGAATGTCTGCTTGAAAATCAGCTCGGTAATTATCAATACTGGCTGGATTCCGGTACATCAGCCTTGGCGTTAGCGTTGCTCGATGCAAAAGAAAATTTTCCTGATGTGAATAAGCCGCGTGCAATCATTCCAGGTTATTGTTGCCCTGATCTTATTGCGGCTTGTGTGTATGCAGGTGTTGAAGCGGTTGCTGTTGATATTAGTCCTAACGATCCATCCTATGATTTGGAACAATTACGATTGCATTTGGACTCACATGTCATTGCGGTTATTGCGGTAAATTTTTTAGGAATCGGTGAGCGCCTAAATGAACTGCGTACACTCATTTCTGATTTGAATCTGCGTGCTCGGGTAATTGAAGATAATGCGCAATGGTTTCCAGCGGAAATTGGGTCAATGCAGTTTAAATCCGATTATGTGACATTCTCTTTTGGTCGTGGAAAACCAATGAGTTTGTTAGGTGGTGGATTGCTTTGGGCAAAAGAACCTGTTGCGGCGAATGCTGCAGCTCACATTGAGCCGTCGGTACATTCTTCCTTTCTGACGCTAAAATTGAAAATTGCAGCGTATAACTTGTTGCTTAAGCCCCAGTTTTATCAATTGTTAAATCGTAATCCTTGGCTTCGTTTGGGTGAAACTCGCTATGTGCCGCTCGAAAAAATTGAGGCTCTCGATGCTTACAGGCGCACGTTACTGAGCGTAAATTTTACTCGTTACAGTAATCGAGAAAATCGGCTGTCACAGCTTATCAATAAAACAGTGATCGATTGTGGTGTGCAAACGCTTTCCGATCATTGTGCCTCTCGTCAAAATCGACTGTTGCGATATCCCTTGTTGTGTCCGGAGAGTGATATCCGGGATAGATTGCTTGCGCAATTAAATATCGCTGGTCTTGGAGCTTCTCCAATGTATGCTGCAGCTATTGATCAGATTGCCGGTGTGGATGGGTTGGTGACTATTCCCCACGCATTAGTTAATGCTAAAAACTTTGCTGGGAGATTTATGACATTGCCAGTCCATGAGCAGGTTACGCAGGCATATCTCGCGCGTATATTGGCTGCTTTGTCCTCCTTTCGTTAGGAAGTCAGCTCTGCGGAATGCTGATTACAGGCAGGGCTCTAATTAATTTATCCAGTTCGTTTTGACAGTTATTCGAGCAATTTGCTTGCGCTACTAATAATCCGAAATATTTGTCACCCATAGCATTTGCCATGATTTGCAAAAATTTTGCAGCGATATACTTTTCAGTGTGTATCTTGCCAACAATATATTGCGTGGCGATGATCGTTCTGGTGTTGCTGCCTACTTTTTTATAAATGGCGATTGAAAACTTACTCTGGGGATCGGAGAGCGATCGTTCAAGTGACCATTGTGATCGATCAACCACCCCTTGTATAAATGGCACTATTTCCCTGCTTTGACTAGTGGGCATATGAGTAAATAAATCCACGCGGATTTTTATTTCTTCATGTGTTATTAGTCGTTTATCCAGATGATTAATAGCAGGACTGGGTTCTGCACCTATGCGCTCTTGAACTTCCGTTTTGAATTTATCAAGATGACTTAACTGTAGCGGCGAATGTGTTGGTGGTATGCCTGAGTTAAGGTAAAGAAATATTGGGCCAAGACTAAGGGCTATCAACGATAGATAGTGTGGTCGAGCGGGGAGGCTGACTGTTTTTGCCGGATCTCTATTGATGGGGGCAAAGTAGATTGCTGGTACAAGCAGGCATGCGAATAAGATCCAGCCAAAGGTTTCGTGATCATGCATCAGGCTGCTGGTCATTTCGGTGTGATAACCAATCAGTACAAGCAAGTAGATGCGCAACCAATTGGCGAAGAGGCCCAATAGTGCCGCTATTAAAAGTGTTATGAGCGAAGTGCGAAGGCTATATTGGTTGATTAAGATGAGTATATAGCCCATCAATAGCGAAATAATTAGATATCTAATGCCTGAGCATCCATCGGCAATATAGATGGTGCCACTGGGTATGAATAAGCTGCTGCCATCAATAAGCACTGTCAAGTTGCTGAGTTTTACGGCTTTGCCTACAACAAGTGCACTGAGATCAACAAGGGTACTTGTGAGTTCAGACCAAATCGGGACGGTAAAAAATAATAAACCGAATAGGGGTAACACTGCCAACATGGTTGATGCAGAAAAACACGCGCCTATGAAAAAGCAGAGTGTGGCAATCAGTAGGAAGTAGGCGGGTAGGCTTATGCTAAGGCTTTCGAACAGATACCATCCCAAAGAGCTACCTGCTGTTGCCAACACTAATAGCCAATGTAGAAGGTTCGGACTTTGGCTTCTATCGCCTGTTACGTAGTTGCAGCGTCCAAGTAAAACGAGCATTACGCCAACAGTAGGGATGGCGTGAGCCAAGTCTTGATCCCAGAGCACCCATTTTTGCCATAGCGTCGCAAGACTTGGGTAATACAGCAATGCGACGGCAAAAATTGCAGCAAAAATAGGTAAAACTCTGACTTGATGGGTCAAATTTTTGAATAAATCCATATACAGAACGCTATTCAATCCGATGTGTTGTGATGCGGTTCATAATAGCGTGAACGAATAAAAAAATCCCTAGTTCAATCTTTGAGCATGAAATTATTGTGAAACCTTCACGAAGCGGCTGTATACGCCGTTAATATCAAAAACTGCTATTTCAAATTCTGTGTCGCTGGCATCGGCGTGGGTGTATTCAGTGACTTGATTGCTATTAATCACTATATAGGTGAAGCGCTTATCGGTAGCTTTGCGATAGCGAATTTCATATCCACCAATTTCGTCCAATTCAAGGTACTGTCCATTTTCCCTTTGGCTGGGGTGTGCCCAAGTCAGTTTGGCGGATTGTTGACTTGTTGTGCTGCTTGATGTTGAAGAAATGCTTTTTGCACTGCCGCTTGATATAGAGCTGTTTGATGTAGAGCTGCTTGATGTAGAGCTATTTGAGCGGCTGCTATTTGCATTGGCTAGGGTACGTATTTTGAAGGGAGGGGATTTTTCCGACTTGTTTCCTGCTGCATCAAAGGCTGTGATGGTGTATTGATAATCAGTGTATGCGAGCAATTGCTGATCTGAAAGTACGTGTATTGATGGGTCAATAGAGGCAAGTATTTTGCCATCACGTTCAATCTCATAATGGCTGATACCGACATTATCGGTAGCCTCTTCCCAAAGAAGGGTAATACTGCTTTCGGATAGGCGATAAAGTAAAAGTTTGGTTCCCGATGGGGGAGTGGTATCTGTACCACTACCGCTCGATGGTAATGAGCTGTTGCTACTTGAGCGAGATGCTCGCACATAAGTCTCTGAGCTTGTAGCGGAGGATGACTTATTAATGCTGCTGGAGCTGGATACTGTGGCTTGAGGAGCGCTGGATGATTTTGGTTCAGATGAACTTTGTTCAGTAATACTGCTCGCTGCCATCGAGCTGGGATTTGGCTTGTTGATGACTGTCCCGCCGCCGCTACCACTGGTTTCTGATGCGCCACCACCGCCGCAAGCAGTCAGAATTATTACGGACGATGCCAGGGTAATGGCGCGTATGCTCTTTTTAACGCTGTTGTACATCTATAACACCTACGATTTATTTGGTCTTGAATGGTTCACTACCTGTGAACCAGTTTTAGCACCTGTGTATTAAACATGTGCTAATCACATCTTTTTTTATGAATTTCGCGATTAAGTATCCAATTATTGTGATGAGCAATACATTCTGAAGTGCGTAGGCATATTCCAATTGATTATGAGGCAGTATTCAGTTGATTTTGGATGGTTTTCAGGCGCGTACAGCGAATTCAACAGTGCATCACTTTATTCAGTCTCCTGAATCGCCATTGCTAAGATATTGCTGGTTCATGTCATATTTTTTTATCAAATCATAAAATGTTGGGCGGGTGACGCCGAGCAGTTTTGCTGCTGCGGAAATATTGTTATCGGTCATGCTGAGTGCACGGAGAATTGCTCCCCGTTCGGCTTCCTGACGCACATGGCGAAGATTCAAGGAGAGGTCTCCGGCTTCCGCCAGCCCCAGATCTTCACGTGTGACATGTTTGCCATCGGCCATAATCACGGCGCGTTTTATCTTGTTTTCCATTTCCCGAATGTTGCCTGGCCATGCATAGTTCTCGATAGCGGCTATTGCATCTGGGGTAAAGCCGGTCACGTTTTGGCCGTGTTCCTTGGCAAACTTCAATTTGAAATGACGCGCGAGCAATACCTTGTCGCCCAGCCTGTTGCGCAGAGGAGGGATCAATACCGTCATTTCACAGATACGATAGAAAAGGTCTTCGCGGAAACTTCCTGCTTTTACCATCTCTTCGAGATTTTTGTTGGTGGCGCAAATGACGCGTACATCAACGGGTATCTCTGATCGTCCGCCCACGCGCTCAATAACTCTTTCTTGCAAAAAGCGCAAAAGCTTTGCTTGAAGATTGAGAGGCATATCACCAATTTCATCAAGAAACAGGGTGCCTTCATTGGCAGTTTCCACCTTGCCTATGGTGGTTTTGTTAGCACCGGTAAAGGCGCCTTTTTCGTAACCGAAGAGTTCACTTTCAATCAGGTTTTCGGGTACGGCTGCACAGTTGATTGCGACAAAGCGTTTGTTTTTGCGCGGGCTGAGTTGATGGATTGCCCGTGCCATGACCTCTTTGCCGGTACCGCTTTCTCCCAATAATGTACAGGTAACGGTAGTCGGGGAGATTTTTTCCAACTGGCGACAAATTTTTAACATTTGCGGGTCGTTGGTAATCAGGCCTTCCAAAGGTTCTTGTTGGGACAGGCTGATACGGCGGTTGTAGTCTTCCAATTCGTGAATATGGAATGCGCGCTGGACAATCAGATCCAGGGTGTTGGGATCAACCGGTTTTTGATAGAAGTCATAGGCTCCCATCGCGACCGCGCGCAGTGCGTTGTCGCGATCAGTTTTGCCGGTCATCACAATGACTTTGCTATTGGGGGAAATGCGCAGAATATCCTGGATACATTTGAATCCTTCATCAACACCGTCTTCATCCGGCGGCAGCCCCAAGTCCTGGATGATGACTGAGGCTTCATGCAGGCGCAGTGCTGCGATGGCGTCCTGACGATTGTCGGCGACGATGGTCTCGTATTGGTCAAAGTGCCAGCGCAATTGGCTTTGCAGTCCTGCATCGTCTTCGACGATCAGTAATATAGGTTTGGTTGAGGCTGATTTGCTCATGCGTTTACGCTAATCCTTGTTCAACGGGAGGGAGATGGTGATAGTCGTGCCTTCGCCCAATTCGCTGGCGACATTCAGTGTGCCGCTTAGCTCACTGATGTACTCGCGCGATAGGTAGACTCCTATGCCCATGCCTTTGCCGGATTTGGTTGTTTCGAATGGTTTGAATAACCGATTGTGGATGAAATCCCAGTCCATCCCTGAGCCTGTGTCTTGGATGACGATGGTGGCCCAGTTATTGTTGACCTGAAGTGTAACATGAACTTGGCCGTCGTCTGGCGTCGCTTCCTGCGCATTTTTAATGAAGTTGGTGATGGTCATTACCAGTCTGACCTGGTCGGCATTGATGGTGCGCTGGGTGGTTTCTATTTCGGCGGTCAGCTTGGGTGCGCTGCGTTGGCATTCGCTAATGGCTTGTTGCACAACTTCCATAATCGACAGGCGTTTAACCAGATCTGAATCATCGCGGCGCAATTTTTTCAGCAGGTTATTCATGCGGTCTACAGAGTTGCTGATGGTTTTGATTGCGTCTTCAAAGAATGCCGGATTGCCTTTGTGCTTTTCGGCGTTGCGTACGACCAGCGCTTGCTGGGCAATCAGGTTGTTCAAATCGTGAATGATGAAGGCCACCAGCTTGTTGTAAGTATCGAATTGCCGACCTTCTACCAACTGCTCCGCTTGTTGGTGCCGTTTGAGGTAGCTCGCAATCTGGCGTCCCATGGTTTTGAGTAGATCCAGGTCTTCCCAGGTGAGGGTTTCATCGCCGCCGGGTTTGGTCAGTGCAATAAAACCAACCAACTCTTCGCCCACAATTAATGGAAACAGCAGCCACAGGTCGGGAATGTTATGCGCCCAGTGAGGTAGCAGCTCATTGTGTTGGCTGAGGGCTTCGTTATCGCCGCTGTCGGGGATAAAAACCCATTCAGATTCAATAAACGCGCGGCAAAACGGGCTATCGACGGGCTCCTCCTGTAAATCAACAAAGCTGGGCAGATTGGCGCGATAGACGGGCTCATAAAAGCCTTGTTTGCGTAGCCAAATGGCACCGCTGGGCGCGCGGGTGGTGGAGGCGACTGCAAAAAAGGCGCGCTGGTTGACCTCACTGGCCTCGGCTGGTTGGGCGAGGTAATTGATCAGGCGCAGCCACTCGTTGCGGTAATCGTACTTGTAGCGGAACAAGTGTTTATTGATCAAAACGGATAGTTTCATCCGGATACGGCTGGAGACAAAAACGGTCGCGATGATGAGTACTGCGCCGACCAGCAGCAGGCTGTAAAACACGGTGCCCCAATTGCCACCATACAAGCGCACATAATAACCACCGAGCGACAGCACAGTGATCAAAATTCCGACACCTACTAATGACGTGGTATAGAACGCAATCGGGCGGGATAAATTGAAATTGGCAGGACGTTCATGCCGTTGCAACAGTAGCATGCCGCCAAGAGCCATAAACAAACAGGTGGCGATGGACACTGCCGCGCGTGACTGCCACAGCATAGGGTCGAGGCCTTTAAAAATCAGGGCATGTGTAAATAGATAAATATCGTACAGAAAAATGGCGGCAAGGTTCATGCACAGCAGTTTGATCTGGCGGTCGTTCTCGGCGGCAAAGCGATATAGCTGCTCCACGCTCACCAGCGCAATGACGGCGAGCCCCAGTGCAAACCAGACCGACAAGCCCGCTTGATTCATATTGGGCAGGAACAACATGGCAATCGCCAGCGCGGTAATTGGCCAGCCCCCACTGAATAACAATTGCAGGCTGGTTGGCAGTTGCCGGCGTTGGGTATTGTGTTTGAGGCTGAGGCTGATACAGAACACCCAAGCGTTAAAATGCAGGTATTCCAGAATAATCAGTATGTAGAGTGGTATCTGGTAGGTGGAGAAGGACAGGGCAATCGCGCCAAGATGAAGGGTGTGGACAGCAGCAGCCCCGGCAAACACCCATGTCTTTTGTTTTCGCACCAATTGGAACAGATAGGCCAGCATCATCAGGGCAGAGACGATTGCTGCGCTGAAGTAGGCGACAAAGGTGACGCTGTTATATTCCATACCGGCGATAATCCTGTAATAGGTATAAGACTTGGCAATAAGCATAACAGCTGGTCGTGGTAGATCAAATTGCAGCAAGAATCTTCATGCTGACATCAAATACTGCCATCGCCTGTGTGGGTATTTGCCGCTATAATGCGCGCCCGACGCTATCGGGAGCTTTGGGGTTCCTGATGATTTACAAAGGCGATACTGGAGCAGGTTCCAGTGGGCCTATACCAACGAGGAAAACACCGTGAGCCAAATGAAAAAATTGTTCGGAATTTTGTTAGTGAGTGCTTTGGTGAGCGGCACAGCTATCGCTAACGAAGAAGAGATCCAGTCGCGTCTTGCCCCGGTAGGCAGCACTTGTATGTCAGGTGATGACTGCGCTGCAGCGCCAGCACCGGCAGCGGCAGCAGGCCCGAAATCAGGTAAAGATGTATATGGTGGTTTTTGCACCACTTGTCACGGTGCCGGTGTGATGGGCGCGCCCAAATACGGCACAGCAGCTGATTGGGCTCCGCGTGCCGCCAAAGGGAAAGACACTCTTTATACCCATGCTATTAATGGTTTTAACGCCATGCCACCAAAAGGCATGTGCGCCGCCTGCTCTGATGATGAAATCAAAGCAGCGGTGGATTACATGTTGGATGGCAGCAAGTAATATTGGGTTAAGTGAGGGCTTTAGAGCTCTCCATAACAACAAAGGCGACCTCTGGTCGCCTTTGTTGTTTTTGGCTTTTTGTTACGCCGGATTAATCAAACAGGTTCAGCAGATTGGTCAGGGTTTCTTCTCCCTTGGCGATATTTTTCTCCGGGCTCTGCTCGCCAAAACCTTCCCACTCGACATCGTCGGGTGGTAATTCATCCAAAAAACGGCTGGGGGTGGTTTCGCTCATCTCGCCAAACTGTTTGCGCTTGCCCGCGAGCGTCATGCTCAAGGTGCGTTGCGCGCGGGTAATGCCCACATAGGTCAATCGGCGTTCTTCTTCGATGTTGTTATCTTCAATACTGTTGCGATGTGGCAGTAGATCTTCTTCCATTCCCACCATAAATACATGGGGGAATTCCAAGCCTTTTGATGCATGCAAGGTCATCAATTGCACCTGATCACTGAGATCCTCTTCCTCTTGCCGCTCCAGCAGATCGCGCAGTACTAATTTGGCGATAGCATCTTCGATGCGCGACTCTTCGTCTTCATCATCGTTGGCACTTTTATCGAGGCTTTTTTGTAGGGATTCCACCAGATAAAACACATTTTCCATGCGTTTTTCAGCTGCTTTGGGGGTGTTGGAGTTTTGGTGTAGCCAGCCTTCATAGTCGATATCGCTGAGCATTTCGCGAATGGCATCGACCGGCGCACTGCCGCTGCAATTGCGTTTGACCTGGTTGATCCAGTGCGCAAAACGCTGCAAACGTTCAAGATTTTTTTCGGGAATGCGACTTTGTAAGCCCACCTCGTCCAGTGCAGCAAATAAACTGATTTGACGCTCGCTCGCATAACCGCCCAAGGCTTCCAGAGTACTGGTGCCAATTTGGCGGCGCGGGGTGTTGATCACGCGCAAGAATGCGTTGTCATCATCCGGGTTCACAATCAAGCGCAAGTACGCCATGACGTCCTTGATTTCGGTTTTAGCAAAAAACGAAGAGCCGCCACTCATTTTGTAGGGGATCTGGTGATGCTGCAGTTTCATCTCCAGCAGACGCGCTTGATGGTTGCCGCGATAAAGCACCGCAAAATCGCGGAATTTATATTGTTTTTGCAGGCGCTGGGTGATGATTTCGGTGGCGATGCGCTCGGCTTCTGCCTCTTCATTTTTACAGCGGATGACACGGATAGGGTCGCCCAAGCCCATTTCACTCCACAGTGCTTTATCGAATTCATGCGGGTTGTTGGCGATAAGATGGTTGGCGACGCGCAGGATGCGGCTGGTAGAACGGTAATTCTGCTCCAGTTTGATCACCCGCAAGTTGGGGTAATCCTGCTTGAGTTGGCTCATGTTTTCGGGGCGGGCACCGCGCCAGGCGTAAATGGACTGATCGTCATCGCCTACCACGGTGAGTGCGCCACGGTCGCCTACAATTAACTGCACTAAAAGGTATTGGCTGGAGTTGGTGTCCTGATATTCATCGACGAGCAGATAGCGGATTTTGCGCTGCCAGCGCGTCAGTACATCCGGATTGGTTTGGAACAATTCCACTGGAATGAGGATCAGGTCATCAAAGTCCACGGCGTTGTAGGCGCGCAAGGCTTGGTTGTAGCGCAGATAAATCATGGCGATGGTCTGTTCGCCCTGGCTTTGCGCCATACCCAATGCACGCTCGGGAGTGACCAGATCATTTTTCCAATTGGAAATTTGGTGTTGCACCAAGTCCAGATGGTCGCTGTCCAGATCGCCGTCTTTGAGCATCAGCTCTTTAAGTAGCGAGCGGGCATCTTCCGAATCGAAGATGGAAAAGCCGGGTTTAAAGCCAAGGCTTTTGTGCTCGCGGCGGATGATATTGAGCCCAAGGTTGTGAAAGGTGGAAACTGTTAGCCCTTTGGAGGCATTGCCTTTTATCAGCTTGCTAGCGCGTTCTTTCATTTCACGCGCGGCTTTGTTGGTAAAGGTGAGCGCAGCGATATTGCGCGCAGGAATCTCACATTGTTCAATTAAATAAGCGATTTTGCGTGTAATCACGCTGGTTTTGCCGCTGCCAGCGCCCGCCAATACCAGACAGGGGCCATCAATATAAAGCACGGCTTCTTTTTGGCGGGGATTGAGTTGGGACACAGCAACAGCCTTGAATAAGTGGGCGGGCATTCTATCAAGCCCGGTTGTTGTTGTAATTGCCGATGCAGCGCAGTTTGTGATGCTGCCGCAAAGCTATAACCACAAGATAAAAGAAGGCCGTTTGTAGCGGTTATTTGTTATATAGCAAGGC
Organism: Cellvibrio sp. UBA7661; assembly: GCA_002483365.1. Classification (GTDB taxonomy): domain Bacteria; phylum Pseudomonadota; class Gammaproteobacteria; order Pseudomonadales; family Cellvibrionaceae; genus Cellvibrio. The sequence continues at coordinate 335,870 of DLHT01000006.1, read as the reverse complement.
GTTCAGTTTGCTTGGGTGCACTGTTACCATTGAGCAGGGTGGCGTGTGAATAGTGTTTTTAAGGGATCGAGAGTAATGGAGCGGAAAATAAAAATCCTGTTTATCGACCGTGAGCAAGGTGAATACCTGCTCATCGCCGAGATTTTGTCTCACATTCGCCATGTGGAATACGAATTGACCTGGTGCGATGATCTGGATTTCGCACTGGGGAAAATTTTATCCCAGGAATTTGATGTCGCTCTGCTCGATTATTACTGGGGCGATATCAACGCGCGCGACCTGCTCAATGCGGCGCGTGTGCAAGCCTGTCAGACCCCGATTGTGGTCATGACCGATGAAATGGAAACAGAGGTTGACCGCGAGGCCATCCGCGCCGGTGCTGCGGATTACCTGATCAAAGGTCAAATCGATCACCTGCTGCTGGAGCGCACCCTGCGCTATGCCATCGAACGTAAACAGACCGAGCAGCATCTCAGCCGCCTGGCGCACTACGACCCCTTGACCGATGTGCCCAATCGTATTTTGTTCCGCGATCGCCTCGAGCATGCGATCCATCTGGCGGAGCGCGACCAAACCAGTTTTACCCTGATGTTTATCGATCTCAACGGCTTTAAAGAGGTCAACGATAACTTTGGTCACGATGCTGGCGATGCGATTATCCGCATCTGCGCTGAGCGTTTGGGTGGGTGTTTGCGCCGCAGCGACTCTGTTGCGCGCATGGGGGGCGATGAATTTACGCTGCTGCTGCAAAATATTGCAGTGAATACCGATGTCGCCCACATTGCCGAAAAAGTTATCAAGGCGATCGAACAGCCGGCAGAGATCAACGGGCATGAAGTCGTTGTGGGCTGCAGTGTGGGAATTGCGATTTATCCACAAGCCGGGCGCGATGCCGATACTTTGCTCAAGCACGCGGATATGGCGATGTACAAAGCCAAGCAAGAGGAGGGCAGCAGCTACCGTTTTTTTACCGAGATGATGAACCAGGATGTGCGTCGCCAGCTGCGGCTGGAATCCGATTTACGCGCAGCACTCAAGAAGCAACAATTTGTATTGCATTACATTCCGCGCGTGGATGTCAGCACTGGCAAGGTGGTCGCGCTTGAAGCTTTGCTGCGCTGGGACAAACCGGGTGTCGGCATAGTGAACGCCAGCGATTTTATCGCCACCGCCGAAGAGACCGGCATTATCAACGCGCTTGGATATTGGGTCATCCGCCAGGCGTGTAATGATTTGAAGCTCCTGCAATCCATTTGGGGCGATCATTTGATGATGGCGATCAATTTGTCGATCCGCCAATTCAAAGACGACAATTTGGTGCACGAGGTTGCACGCATTTTTGCCGATAGCGATATACAGCCGGGCGATATTGAATTTGAAATCACGGAGACGGTATTTGCGGAAAATATTGAACTGATTTCACTGTGTATGCGCCCGCTGTCCTTTTTTGGGATCAATTTTTTACTCGACAGCTTTGGTGCCGGCAACTCATCGCTGCTGCATTTACAGCGGTTGCCCATCAGCACCGTCAAAATTGATTTGGGCTTCTTGCAGGAATTAAACCGCAGCCATACCGACAAACGTTTGGTCTCCGCCATGATTACGCTGGCGCACAATTTAGGAAAGTTGGTTGTCGCTGAAGGCGTGGAGACCAAAGAGGAAAAAGAGTGGCTCAAGGAAATGGGTTGCGATTTGATGCAAGGCTATTACTTCTCGGCACCCAAATCCTACGCTGAAATTGTCAGTTGGTTGCAGATGTCAGTGTCGCACCAACATCTGACACCTAATTAATCCATTCTCCAACAGACAGCTTGGTTATCGCGCGCCATATGTCCGTCAGCTGCCTGAATTTCCGCCACCGTTCTGCCGGTCAAGTGTCCGGTAACTCAGTGCTTCGCTGATATCGACCGTGCTGAGTTGCTCGCGTCCGGCCATATCGGCGAGAGTGCGCGCCAATTTGAGCACGCGGTGATAGGCGCGGGTGGACAATCCCAACTTTTCAATGGCTTGTTCCAGCAACAATTTGTCGGCGGGTATCAACTCGCAATAGCGCTCCAACTCCGGCGCAGTCAATTGATGGTTGGCTTTTCCCTGCCGCGCTATTTGGCGTTTGCGCGCTTGTTCCACCCGCAAGCGGATGGTGCTACTGCTATCGCCGAGGGTTTTGTTGTGCAGCTCGCCTTGGCGCAGGCTTCTTACTGGTACATGCATATCGATGCGATCCAGCAGCGGGCCAGAGATCTTGTCGCGGTAGCGCTTTACCTGGTCGGGCGTGCAGCGGCAGCGGTTGGTATCGCTACCGTGATACCCGCAAGGGCACGGGTTCATCGCCGCCACCAGCTGGAACCGGGCGGGAAAGCAGGCCTGGCTGCGCGCGCGTGAGATCCGCACTTCGCCGCTTTCAAGCGGCTCGCGCAATACCTCAAGTACTTTGCGCGGGAATTCAGGTAGTTCGTCCAAAAACAACACCCCTGCATGCGATAACGAAATCTCGCCCGGCTTGGGGTTGCTGCCCCCACCCACCAAGGCAATGGCCGAGGAGGTGTGATGGGGTGCTCTAAAAGGTCTTTTTCGCCAGTGATAATCTTGCGACTGGGCGGCCACCGAATAAATGGCGGCTACATCCAACATTTCCCGTTCGCTTAAATTGGGCAGTATTCCCGGCAGGCGGCTCGCCAACATGGTTTTACCGGTTCCCGGAGGGCCGTAAAACAACAGGTTATGGCCACCGCTCGCGGCAATTTCCAAGGCGCGCTTGGCGTGCGATTGGCCTTTCACATCCAGAATATCCAGCGAATCCGCCTGCCGTTCGTCGTCCTCTCGTTTTGCTTCTGCTTGCGGTAAGGCTTCGCGCTGGTGCAAGTGTGCGCATACCTGCAATAAATTTGCTGCACCAAATACGCGCGTAATCGTACTGAAGGCGGCTTCCGCTGCGTTCTCGCTGCTAACAATCAGGCCGCGTTGCGCATCGCCACAAGCCAGGGCGGCAGGTAGTGCCGCACTAATTGGACGCAACTCCCCCGATAGCGCCAGCTCTCCCAAAAATTCGTACTGCTCCAATTGTCCGGCCGGGAGTTGTCCTGAGGCCGCAAGAATGCCCAGAGCGATAGGTAGATCGTAGCGTCCGCCCTCTTTGGGTAAATCCGCCGGGGCAAGGTTGACGGTAATCCGCTGGGCAGGGAATTCGAGATGGCTGTTGATCAGGGCACTGCGTACCCGGTCTTTGCTTTCTTTAACCGCTGTCTCGGGTAAACCGACAATCGAAAGGCTGGGCAGTCCGTTGGAGATATGGACCTCAACGGTAACCTGTGGGGCGTTAATACCGAGTTTGGCACGTGAATATACGATGGCGAGAGACATTGACGATCCTTGTGTTTGTTTTTAAAGAGGTTTTTCTATCGATTAGCGCAACCTCATCCTGCTGGCAGGCCTGTGTGCGACAGGCGATAGGGTGGATGACTATAAAGGAATCCGGTTGCGGAAAATACGTATCAGATCATGCTTTGCTTTCCAGTTCGGCCAGGGCCCGTTCCAGTGCCTCCAGTTTTTGGCGGGTGCGCTGGAGGACTTCCGTCTGGGCATCAAACTCTTCGCGTGAGACCAGATCCAGGCGTGCCAATGCAGACTGCAGCATCAGGTGCAGTTCCCGCTTGGGTAGCAATTGATCGGTTTGGGAGAACTGGTTCTGCAATTCATCCAATAACCGCTGTGCTGTGTCTTTAATCATGAAATGCCCCTTGTTTTTACTGTGAACAAGCAGTTTACCGCTTCGCTTGTCCTGCCGCATTAATCCCCATGTGCAAATGGCCGTTCTTATACCTGTCGGCTGTCAGGCAAGTCATTAAATGTGGAGTTTGATGACGATGTACACAATTGGTGCTTGTAGTTTGTTGTGCTGATCAAAAATGGTGCACTGCTTGTATTCGAACTTGGATATTTTGAGTTTTTGTCTGTTTGATTGAGCCTAAATACATGATTTTTATTGGTTTTATGAAATTGGCCTGCTCTGTGCAAAATTCCGGATGAATCATTAATGGAGTTGGCGGTATTGCATCCGTCTGCTCCAGAGAGTTTTTCCGGTGTTTCCCGCACCTTCGGGGCGGGAATTTTTTCAGGAGTGTGATCAATGAAATTGGTAACAGCGATCATCAAGCCATTCAAATTGGATGTGGTGCGTGAAGCACTCTCCGATATCGGTGTGCACGGCATGACCGTCACCGAAGTAAAGGGTTTTGGTCGTCAGAAAGGCCATTCCGAACTCTACCGTGGGGCAGAGTACGTGGTGGATTTTTTGCCGAAAACCAAAGTGGAGATTGCCGTCTCGGATACTGAGGCTGATTCAGTAGTGGAGGCCATCAGTAAGGCTGCGAACAGCAGCAAGATTGGTGACGGCAAGATCTTTGTATCCGATTTGGAGCAGGTGGTGCGTATCCGCACCGGCGAAACCGGCGACCAAGCGTTGTAATTCACTTTAATAAACAGACGGGGAACAACCAATGGAAGAGAATATTTATCATCTTCAATATGCGATGGACACCTTTTACTTCTTGGTATGTGGTGCCTTGGTAATGTGGATGGCAGCAGGTTTTGCCATGCTCGAATCCGGCTTGGTTCGCGCCAAGAATACGACTGAAATCCTGACCAAAAACGTAGTGCTCTATGCGACAGCCTGTACCATGTATCTGGTGTGTGGTTACGCAATTATGTACGGTGGTAATTTCTTCCTCACCGGCATCGCTGATGTCAATGTTGATGAAACCCTGAAGAGCTTCGCTGAGCGTGAAGATGGTTTCACTGGCGGGTCAATCTATTCAGGCGCATCTGACTTCTTCTTCCAGGTAGTGTTTGTCGCCACTTGTATGTCTATCGTTTCCGGTGCCGTGGCGGAACGTATGAAACTTTGGGCATTCTTGCTTTTTGCTGTGGTGATGACCGGTGTGATCTACCCAATTGAGGGGTCATGGACATGGGGTGCAGAAGGTCTGTTTGGCCTGAACATCGATGACCAGTTCGGCTTCAAGGATTTTGCGGGCTCAGGCATTGTGCACATGGCAGGTGCTTCTGCAGCTCTGGCTGGTGTGCTGTTGCTGGGTGCACGTAAAGGTAAATATGGTCCGAACGGTGAAATCAATGCAATCACCGGCGCTAACCTGCCAATGGCAACCCTGGGTATGTTGATTTTGTGGTTCGGCTGGTTTGGCTTCAATGGTGGTTCAGTGCTGAAGCTGGGCGACATCGCTAATGCTAACTCTGTTGCCGTAGTATTCCTCAATACCAACGCTGCAGCTGCAGGTGGTTTGTTAGGTTCATTGATTGTTGCGCGCCTGTTGTTCGGCAAAGCTGACTTGACCATGGTTCTCAACGGTGCGTTGGCTGGTCTAGTCGCTATCACTGCAAGCCCCGATACGCCAAGCGCCTTGGGTTCAGTCATTATCGGTTTTGTTGCCGGTGTTCTGGTTGTCTTTTCAATTCTTGGCTTGGACAAACTGCGTATCGATGATCCTGTAGGTGCAATTTCTGTTCACGGTACTGCTGGTTTGTTTGGTTTGCTGGTAGTTCCATTTACTGCAGAAGGCACTACTTTCCTTGGTCAGTTAGCTGGTGCAGCGATTATCTTCGCTTGGGTATTCGGCGCGAGCTTGGTGGTTTGGTACATTATCAAGTTGATTATCGGTATCCGCGTCTCTGAAGAAGAAGAGTTCGAAGGTGTTGATATTGCTGAATGCGGTATGGAAGCTTATCCAGAATTTACTCGCTCCAAGTAATGACAATACACGCTGTCTTGTTCAGTCATGATCAGGGCAGCGTAAATACCTTACCCACTCTATAAAGTTGTTGTTGATGTGTGAAGCTTGGGTGTATCTTTACTGCAAGCTTTCGGGCTCACGCCAATCCCATGCGAGGGCATGAGTTTCTGGCACAGCATTCACAAGACTCCAGCAAAGGAATTAATAATGAAACTGATTACCGCTGTTGTAAAACCATTCAAACTTGATGACGTGCGCACCGCATTGTCAGACGTTGGTGTCCAAGGCATGACTGTCACTGAAGTAAAAGGTTTTGGTCGTCAAAAGGGCCACACTGAACTTTATCGTGGTGCTGAATACGTTGTAGATTTTCTGCCGAAAGTAAAAATCGAATTGGCTGTTGATGATTCAATGGTGGAGCAGGCAGTAGAAGCGATTACCAAAGCAGCTCAAACCGGAAAAATTGGCGATGGTAAAATTTTTATCGCGCCACTGGATGAAATTATCCGCATTCGCACCGGTGAAACAGGGTCAGATGCAGTTTAATTGATTGCATTTTTTGTTGCTGAAAACGCGCAGAAAATAAAAAAACGCCACATTTTTGTGGCGTTTTTTTATGGTTATTCGAATTTTTTTCTAAAAGTGATGATTTATTTTACGGTAAGAATTTATTCAAACTTACGCGCAAGCGATTAATAAAAAGCCGGTGTTGAATAAAAAAATAAACAGGGAATGCAAAAATCATCAACAGTATTGCGCTGGTCTCTTGCGACATGCCGAGCGCAGGGCGCAACACGATCACAAAGAAAAAACATAAAGCGGCCATAATCAATGCGCTAGTGAGGTTGCTGCGCCAGATGCGCATTTTATGTTCTGCAGAAAAAGCATCCTGATAGGCTTTTGCAAGCAACGCTTGTTGCTCCGGCGGATCAAAAGATGACAGTTCGGGAAAATGTTTTACAAGGCGTTTAAAGTTCATAAGCGGGACAAAAGAAACCTAAAAAGGATGTGTGGACAATTAGTGTGCAAAGTTTCCGTGAAACTGATTTTGTTGTCACTTTTTTGCACGCATCTAGCAAGCGCTAGACTTGCTCATGGTTAATAACTAAAATCCGCCGCGATGGCAGTGAGTAAGATAAAAAAAGCCTAAAAATTTATGGCCAATAGTCATGACGTTTAAAAGAGTCTGCGCTATATATTAGCCGAAGCCATTGCTGCTATCAGTAATGAACAAGTCGGGATAAAAACCAAGATCCACATTGTACAAGTTTTCAGGTGACATTATGACTGTTGAAGACCCCATTAACGATGAAGAATTAGAAGACTCAGTAGACGGGGAAGAGGATACTGATGAGGCCGAGGAGACACTGGATAGTGATGATGCAAGCTTCTCCGGTCCTGCCAGTAAAGTAGTCGAATCAGAGGCGCTGGAAGATTTCAGTATCGCATCCCGCCAAAAGGCGCGCGACGAACTGGAAGCCCAGATTGCTGCGTTCCTGGCGAGAGGCGGTAAGATCAATGAAGTGCCTGCAAATGTCACTGCTGATCCGCCTAAAAAACCTACACCCGACTATGGTGGTCGCCCCATCTGAATCAGGTGCAGTACGCCTGACAAGTCGATAAAGTCATACCAAAAGCCCCGCTTGATAGCGGGGCTTTTTTATGGGCAAGTTAATTGCATGGGAAAGTGGCAAAAGACGCCTTGCAAGTGGTAATTTTGGTTTAATTTTCAGGTATTTCCATTATATTAGCGCTGAAAAATTCAGGCGCACTTTTGGGGGTGCCTGCGCGGTCATTTTCAGCTTGTCGGGCGAGTCCAGACTCAGTTTTCCAGCATGTCGCTATTTAATTTCCGGTGCGTCTGCGGTGAGTGTGCACATCTGTTCCATTCCAATAACTCAGCCAAGATTAAAGGAACCAACGAATGTTAGTTAGTTTTGTTGTGCTCTATTTGCTCATTTCAATCGGGATCGGGGTCTACGCCGCGACCAAAGTCCATAACGCGAAAGACTACATCACTGCGGGCAGGCAGTTGCCGATGGGTGTGGTTATCGCCATGGTGTTTGCAACCTGGTTCGGAGCAGAAACGGTTCTGGGCATTCCCGGTACGTTCGTGGAAGAAAATCTGGGCGGGCTTATTTCTGATCCTTTCGGTGCTTCGTTCTGTTTGATGTTATTTGCGCTGGTATTCGCGCGCCCGCTCTATCGCAAAAATCTGCTCACGCTGGGCGATTTTTATCGCGAGAAATACAGCAAACCGGTTGAGATTGTTGTGTCCATCGCGATTGCACTTTCGTATCTTGGTTGGGTGTCTGCACAGATCACAGCATTGGGGTTGGTATTCCATGTGCTGACCGACAGTGTTATCAGTATGGAATTGGGCATCATTCTTGGCGCTGCGATTGTAATGACCTACACCCTCGTGGGTGGTATGTGGTCCGTTGCAATGACTACTGTGGTGCAGATGACGGTAATCGTCGTCGGGTTGTTGTGGATTGCGTTTTTGGTATCGGACCAAACCGGTGGTGTGGCTCCTGTGGTGAAGCACGCTTATGAAGCGGGTAAATTTGAACTCTGGCCGAGTTTGGAATGGGCTGCAGTGCTCACCTTCATTGCCGGTTTTCTCACTATGGGCTTTGGTTCGATTCCGCAACAGGATGTATTCCAGCGTGTTAACTCTGCCAAAAGCGAAAACATCGCTGTTTGGGGGACTTTCTTTGGCGGTGTAGCGTATTTATTTTTCGCCGTTATTCCGCTTTATTTGGCGTATTCCGCATTTATGGTTGATCCGGAATTGGCTGCCCGGGTGAGCGAGCAGGATTCCCAATTGGTATTGCCAACCTTCGTGTTGGAACATATGCCTGTATATGCCCAGATCATTTTCTTCGGTGCGCTGTTGTCGGTCATTATGAGTACAGCGAGCGGCACTTTGCTGGCTCCTTCCGTTACGCTATCGGAAAACGTGATTAAAGAATTATTGCCTAATGGAAAAACCATGAGCGATAAACAATTCCTCACCATGATGCGTATCGTGGTTGCGCTGTTCTCGGTGTTGGTTGCACTTTATGCGCTTTATTCGTTGCAAGAAGAAACCTCGATCCACACAATGGTCGCCAATGCTTACAAGGTGACGTTGGTGGTCGCACTCGTGCCCTTATTTGCCGGAATTTACTGGAAAAAAGCGAGCAATATCGGTGCGGCAAGCTCGATTATCGCCGGGCTGTTAGTGTGGATTCCGCTGGAATTCATCATGCCTGATGCAGCACTTCCACCTCATTTTGCTGGGTTCATCGTTGCTGCAGTAGTGATGGTTGTTGTCAGTCTGCTCAAGCCTGCCAAAACTGCGGTTTGATCCCTATTCGCAGGCTCATGGATGAGCCTCCTACTTTGCATTTCCCTTTCTTGATTAGCGTCGAATTTCCCCTTTGTGCCTTTTTCGGGGAGGCTGATGGTATCATTTGCACATTGTTAACTTACCAGTATTAAATCCATGTCAACTCCTTCGCTTGTGCGCATTGCCACCCGTAAAAGTTTGCTTGCCTTATGGCAGGCAGAATATGTCAAAGCCGAACTGGAAAAGCAGCATCCCGGTTTGACGGTTGAATTGGTTCCATTAACCAGTCGCGGCGATAAAATCCTCGATGTCCCTCTCGCCAAAATTGGCGGCAAAGGTCTCTTCGTCAAAGAGTTGGAGCAAGCGTTGTTAGCAGGTGAAGCGGATATTGCTGTGCATTCAATGAAAGATGTTCCTATGGATTTTCCGGCGGGGTTGGGTTTGGCAGTGATTTGTCCGCGCGAAGATGCACGCGACGCATTTGTTTCCAACTGTTTTCATTCCTTCGATGAATTGCCACAAGGTGCTGTGGTGGGAACATCAAGCCTGCGCCGCCAGTGCCAATTGCTCGCCCATCGCCCTGATTTGCAGATCCGGTTTTTGCGCGGTAACGTACAAACGCGCCTGCAAAAACTCGATGACGGTGAATACGATGCCATTATTCTCGCTGCTGCAGGTTTGATCCGTCTGGAGTTGAAAGAGCGTATCCGCGCTTACATAGCGCCTGAAAAAAGTCTGCCCGCCGGTGGGCAGGGTGCGGTCGGCATTGAATGTCGCACCGATGATGCCGCGACGCTCGCCTTGATCAAACCCTTACATCATCAAGTCACTGCTGAGCAGGTGTTGGCAGAGCGCGCGATGAATCGTCATTTGCAGGGCGGCTGCCAGGTGCCCATCGCCTGCTATGCTATTCATCGTGGGGATTCCTTGTGGTTGCGCGGATTAGTAGGTGCGCCCGATGGAAGTCAAATGCTGTTCGATGAAATTTCCGGTGCGGTGGCGGATGCTGAAAAAATGGGAATCGAATTGGCTGAGCGTTTACTGGCAGCCGGTGCCGATAAAATCCTCGCGGAGGTTTACGCAAGCGCGGAATAATTCATGACGACCAAGTTGCAAGATTTTTGTGTGGTGATTACGCGGCCTGCTGCACAGGCAACACCTTGGGCTGCGCAGTTGACGACACTGGGATTCACCTGCACTTACTGGAATTTATTGGAAATATCGGCAGTAGCCAGCGACGAAAAAATCCGTGCGGTGAAAAATAAAATTCTGGATTTTGACCTTTATCAAAAAGTGATTTTTGTTAGCCAGAATGCCGTGGATTTTGGTATGGAGTGGCTGGAAAATTACTGGCCGCAGCTGCCAATTGGTATCGAGTATTTTGCTGTGGGTGCAACTACAGCCAAAAAATTGGCTGATTATGGCGTTGCGGTACAAGATCTTGCGGTCAGTAACCGTGGTGGAATGACCAGCGAGGATTTATTAACAGCAGAAAACTTGCAGCAAGTCGATGGCGAAAAAATCCTGATTTTTCGCGGTTGCGGTGGGCGTGGGCATCTCGCAGAAGAATTGCGCAAGCGCGGCGCCTGGGTTGATTATTGCGAATTGTATGAACGCCAATTACCCGCAAGTGCAACAGAGCAATTGGCGCAACTGATGTCATCAACAGAATGTGCGGATAAAGACATTATTGTGAGTTTGCACAGTGGTGAAAGTTTGCAAAATATGTTGGATGCAATAGCGCAACTGCCTGCGCAAGAACAACAGCAAACACAGGCATGGCTGTATGAGCGAACCTTGCTGGTGCCGAGCCAGCGAATCCGGGCTGCTGCACAAGCTGCGGGATTCAAGCGGATTATTTGCGCCGAAAATGCTACGGACAGTGCCATGACGGCGGCGTTGTTACATTATTGTCGCACACAAGAGTGCATTTCATTACAGGACTAACACAGTGACTGATTCAGATACGACAACTCAATCATCCGCCGATAACACCTCCATCAATAATAATTCAGCGGGCAAAGTGGCCAGAGTTACCGATAAAAGCCATTCCGGCAGCTTTGCATTGTTGTGGTTTTTTATTGTGTTGTTATTTGCCGCTGTGTGTTACGGCGCTTATTTTCTCAGCAATCAAGCCATGCTCCAAAAAAATGTTATTGACAGTCTGCGCAGTCAACTTGAGCAGCAAGTGCAAGCAGCTGAAACGCGGCAACAAGTATTGGAAAGCAATCTTGAAAAAGAATTGGTTGAGCAACAAGAAATAGTGCAAGCAAATCTGAACGATCTTGCTGAACAACTTGATAGCAACAATGCCCGTTTGATGTCGCTCTCCAGTGTCAATCGCGATGAATGGAAACTACAGGAAGCACAATATTTATTACGTTTGGCTGACCAGCGTATTTTGCTGGAAAAAGACAGCCAGAATGCGTTGGCATTAGCATTATCAGCAGACGATGTGTTGCGCGATATAGACCAAGCCGATTTGGTTGGGGTGCGCAAGTTACTGGCAGAGGAAATAGCGGTATTGAAATTGGCGGGCGTGATTGACCGTGAAGGTATCTATTTGCGTTTGTCTGCACTTTCCAACCAAATTGAAGCGATTCCCTTTATTGAGCCTTTGGGTACGCAAAGCGATATTCTGGAAGAAGAAGTCATTCCGGAAAATGAAACGGTCAAACAAAAAATTACACGCGGTTTTTATAGCTTGTTGCATAAGTTAGGTTCCTATGTGCGTGTGCGCGATCATGGCAAAACTATCAATGCCGTACTGCCGCCTGCGGAACAAAAATACTTGCAACAAAATTTACGCTTAATGCTTGAGCAGGCACAGGTTGCTTTACTGCGCAATGAAGAAGGCATCTATCAAGAAAGTTTGGTCAAAGCGCAAAACTGGATTAACCAGTATTACAACCTTAATGAAAAAGCATCGGCCGTATTGGAAGAATTGCAGGCGTTGCAGCAAGAAGAGGTTGCTCCGGAACTGACTAACTTTAGCAATTCTGCAACTGCGTTAGCTGAATATATTGCCAAGCGTGAAAAAATGGCTGCTGCTCGTCGCGGGGTACGCTAATGAGACGTCGTCTACTTAAAGCGATTTTCTTTGTTCTTATCGCGCTTGGTTTGGTGTTTTTGTTATGGCGCGGTGATGGTTATCTGTTGATCGCCTACGGCACTAAAACTATCGAGATGACCTTGTGGGTTGCAGCTCTGGTTGTCGTATTGATCTATACCACTGTGTGGTTTATCCGCAAAGTCATGCTTGGCGGCGTTGAAATGGCGCGCCGTTTCCGCGAAATGTTTCTATTTGGCAGTGTTGAGCGCGCCCAAAAACGCGCTGCTACCGGTATGGTCGATTATCTCACCGGCGATTGGCTGGAGGCGCGCAAAAAATTGGTGCGCACTCTGGATAAAGTCGAGTATCCACTTGCGAACTATATTGCTGCTGCGCGCAGTAGTTTTGAAATGGGTGATGAAGCAGAAGCCGACAATATTCTGGATAAAGCACTCACACTTGCGCACAGCGAACTGCCTGTAGCATTGACCCGTGCCCGTTTGCATGTCCAGTCCGGCCGCTATGAAGAAGCGATCGCGATTCTAAAACCGATCGATATTAAAATGCCGCGTCAGGCTGCGGTGCTGGATTTAATGCATCATATTTACATTGCGCAAAAAAATTGGCGTGCATTGGAAGAATTGTTCCCGGTTATGCGCAAAGTCAAAGTGCTTTCCAATGTAGAGTTTGAAGCGCTGGAAGTGTTGCTTGCCAGCGAAAAAATGGCAGCACTGGCGAGTGAATCAAAATCGTTATTGATTGCTGAACGTTTGCCTGCCTTGCAAAAATTGTGGAAGTCGTTCCCACGCAGTGTGCAGCGCTCCCCAAAAGTGGTTACCGCATATGCACAGGCCTTGGCTGAAAATTATCAGGATCAGGAAGCCGAAGTGATTGTACGTAAAGCGCTTGGCAACCAATGGTACGATCCGTTGGTTGCGCTCTACGGCCGTTTACAAGTAAAAGAAATTCACGCCCAAATTCGCACGGTTGAATCATGGTTAAAAAACAAACCCCAAGACGCTGTATTGCTGTTGACCATGGGGCGCTTGATGGAACGCAACCAACAATGGGAATTGGCGCGCGAGTATTTCCAGCGCAGCCTGAACCAAAAGCAGGATTTGGAAACCACTGCTGAACTGGCGCGCTTGATGACTAAATTGGGCGATCACAAAAAAAGTGCCGAGTATTACCAGCAAAGCTTGCAACTTGCTGTACACAAATAATTTTCCCTTCTGCAAATAATTTTTTCTGTCGGTTGTTAGTATGGATGTGTGGCGATGGATATTAGCGAGAGGTAATCGCCACCCGTTCATCAGCAGCGCTGTTATTTTTCTGCTGTTTATCTGTGCCTGTTTGCAATGGCTCCCGCTTCCCTCCAGTCTCACACACACAGCATATGCGCGCATGTTGCTCGCACGCGACGGCAGTTTATTAGGTGCCAGTATTGCGCAAGACCAGCAGTGGCGATTTGCGCCCGCGCAATACCTGCCCGAAAAATATAAAAAATCCTTGCTGCTATTTGAAGACCAATATTTTTATTCTCACCCGGGCATTAATCCTTTATCCATTATGCGCGCCGCAGCGGGGAATTTTTCTGCAGGTAAAGTAACCAGTGGTGGTAGTACTTTGACGATGCAGTTGGCGCGCCTGCTACGTCAGGGGGATGCTCAACAGCAGAATAAAAAAATGCCGGCAAGGAATGTTGCCAGTAAGTTATTTGAGGCTTTTATTGCATTGCAATTAGAGTGGCGTTTTAACAAAGATGAGTTGCTTACCCACTATGCCAGCCATGCACCTTTTGGTGGAAATATTGTGGGTTTGCGCGCGGCAGCCTGGCGCTATTTTGGTAGGGCACCGGAAAATTTATCCTGGGCAGAGTCGGCGTTATTGGCAGTGTTGCCCAACAGCCCCGCGCTGATTCACCCCGGTCGCCAGCGCGATCTATTGCAACAAAAGCGCGATCGTTTATTAAAACGAATGCATGCAAAACAGTATTTTTCTGATCTGGATTTGCAGTTGGCTTTATTGGAGCCCTTGCCGGAACGTCCGCAGCAGTTACCGCAACTTGCACCACATTTATTGGCCACACTTAAAAAGCAATATCCGGACGAATGGATATTGCACTCCAGTATTGATCCATTTATCCAACGCACTGCGCAACAAATAACATCGCGTCACATCGCCCGCCTTGCAAATGAAGGTGTCAATAATATTGCTTTGGTGTTGATCGATCATGAGCGCATGGAAACACTGGCGTACATTGGTAATGAATCCTGGCAGCAACAAGAGCGTTATGCCCCGCGTGTGGATATTGCGCAGTGTCCCCGTTCAACAGGCAGCATTTTAAAGCCGTTGCTATATGGCTTGATGCTGCAAGAAGGTCAATTAACGCCGACCCGTTTGGTGCCGGATATTCCCACCCAATTTGGTGGTTACAGCCCTAAAAATTATGACCGGAGTTTTCGCGGTGCCGTGCCCGCACAATTTGCATTGGCGCATTCATTAAACGTGCCTGCTGTGCGCATGTTGCGCGATTACGGTATTGGAAAATTCCAGCAAAAATTACAGGCAATGGGAATGAGTACGTTGTTCCGCCCCGCTGATGATTATGGCCTGACATTAATTTTAGGCGGGGCAGAAGGAACCTTATGGGAGCTCACGGGTATTTATGCTCGCCTTGCTGCCAGTGCGCGTGACGGCGATATAAAACAACACGCACCTTTGTTGTTGCTTAACCAAAAAACAATATCAGTAAAACCAGCGTCAATAAAACCGGTGCTCACACAAGGCGCTGCGTGGTTGACGTTACAAGCGCTAATTGATGTAGCTCGTCCAGGCAATGACAATTATTGGCGCGATTTTTCCGGCAGCCAAACTATCGCCTGGAAAACCGGCACCAGTTATGGCCTGCGCGATGCATGGGCGATTGGCAGTAATGGCCGTTACACCTTAGGCGTATGGGTGGGGAATGCCGGTGGTGAGGCGGCGACTTTTATCAGCGGCCAAAGCAGCGCTGCACCCCTGTTATTTGATGTGTTTGATGCGCTCCCCACCATTAATTGGTTTGCCAAACCTGCACATGCTTTAAAAACTATTTCGGTGTGTAACGACGATGGTTATCTCGCCGGTGGCCAGTGTGCAGCGGTGGATAGCGAAATTCCCCGCACTAGCCATTTTGATCAGGTCACGCCATTTCATCGCCGCATTCATTTGGATGGCCATGAACAATTTCGCGTGCACGGCCACTGCGAAACTGTAAGCAATATGAAAGCGCGCGATTGGTTTGTATTGCCGCCGGTGCAGGAATTTTATTGGCGTCAGCATCACAGCGAATACACATCGCTGCCGCCCTGGCGCAATGACTGTGTGAACAACCTGTTGCAGACCGATGAAGACCAGCCCATTGAATTTATTTATCCCAATGAAGAAAGCCGCATTTATATTCCGATGGATTTAGACGGAAAGCGCAGTCGGATTATTTTAAAAGCCATCCATCGCGATCCTGCGGCTCAACTCTATTGGCATTTGGATGATGAATTCCTCGGTGCAACAAAAGTCTTTCATGAACGCGAAGTTGCATTGGAGCCGGGCATCCACACCTTGCTGGTGATTGACAAGCAAGGCTATCGGCTGGAGCGTCGGTTCCGTGTGATCAGTCAATAAGCTTGTGCTGTCTCTTGCAGCCTATGGCCGCATACATCGGTAATCTTCCCTCTTACGTATTAATGCTACTGCGCTAAAAATAATTAGCGTTAATCCTATGTATTGATGCGGAGCAGGCTAATGAGTCGTTATTTAATTGTGGGTGGTACACGGGGAATTGGTAATGCGCTTGCCCGACAATTGTTGGCGCAGGGACATGAGGTTTTTATTTGGGCGCGCCATGCCGCCGATGTGAACGGCGCGCAGGTGTTTATCAATAACCCGGCGGAATCTGTGCCCGATCTGACCGGCTTGCCAGACACTTTGGATGGAGTCGCCTATTGCCCCGGCAGTATTAATCTCAAACCGTTTGCACGTTTATCCGCAGAGGATTTTGCAGCAGACTTTGCGCAAAATGTGCTGGGCGCTGTGCGCAGCCTGCAAGCAGTATTGCCGTTGTTAAAAAAATCCCCGCAGGCGAGTGTGGTCCCGCAGGCAAGTGTGGTGTTGTTCAGCAGTGTTGCTGCATCGGTCGGTATGCCGTTTCATGCGAGCATCGCCAGTAGCAAAGCGGCAGTTGAAGGTTTGGTAAAAAGCCTTGCGGCAGAATGGGCTCCGGCGATTCGGGTCAATGCATTGGCACCGTCATTGACGCAGACATCGCTCGCCGAAAAGTTAATAAATACCAGCGAAAAAATGGATGCCGCTGCCAAGCGTCATCCCCTGCAAGCGATTGGCAAAGCAGAGGATGTTGCCGCAATGGCAGCGTTTTTGTTATCGCCCAGTGCGGCGTTTATCACCGGGCAAATTATTGCACTTGATGGAGGTATCTCCAGCATCAAAAATTAATCTGATGGCGATGCATGATCGCGCGCTGGTTTTTTGAAAGGGACATTAGTGGTCATGTAAGTTGCACTGCGCCATAACCATTCAACCGGGCCGTAATAAAAACGTTTTATCCACCAGTGCGCAATCACAATCAATAACCCATAAAAAACAATTCCGATCAGCAAACTATTGGTTTGCCCCAAGGTGAGGTAGCCGCCGTATCCCGCTGGATAAAATAAAGGAATACCAACCACTGTTTGAATCAAATAAATGCTCAGGCTGATACGGCCACAAGGTGCGAGCAGGTTTAGCACTTTACCGGTCGGCCGCCACAGGTAGCACTGCATAAACAGCAAGAGAATAGCGGCCATTATTGCGGTGCTGAGGTAAGAGCCAATAATTTGTTCTATGTACATTTTTGCCATGCCTTTTTCCTGAAAGAGAGTGGCGGGCAGTTGTTTGAAATGTTCGTTGGCAAAATACAATACCGCCGTTGCAATTACTGCAACCCACACGGCAATCATGCGCGCTTTGGCAAAGCGTTCAATCTGGGTGAAAAAGCCGATACGCCCTAAGACTAACCCCACAATAAATAATCCTACCAATTGGATGCCGCGCCCGGATTCCACAAAAAATAACCATTTGGCGGTAAGGCCATCCCAGCTATTGATGGCGACCAGCTCACTGAAATTGGCTTTGGTGAGTGCGCCGTAGACTTCAGGGAAAACGGCCCAGTGTGAGGGGGCATCGTTTGCGCCGGGGAAATTATTCAGCGCAGCATAAAATTGATAATAAAAAGGCAGTTGCAATAAACAGAGCGCCGCAGCGGCAACCAACCAGCGGTTGTTGAGTTTTTGCACAAACAGCAAACTCAATCCAATAATACCGAGCACCGATAAAATATCGCCAAGGTATAGCAGGGTATGTATATAACCAATTATCAACAAAACCACTAATCGCCACGCAAAACGGTAACTAAACTTCACTCCTTTTTGCGCCTGATTATCCATGATGATGAAAAAACTCAAACCAAACATCAGGGCAAAAATTGCATAGGCCTTACCGGCAAACAAAAAGAACACAATGTTGTGCAAGGTTGTCGGATCTTGATTGATCCAGTAAAGCTCAAAATATTCCATAAAATGCACCAGGCAAATGCCCATCAGTGCAAACCCGCGTATCGCATCAACCAATTCAATGCGGTGGGGTTTGTGAGCAAGCGGCGGCAGTGGGGGCGCGGTAGTATTCTGCATAAGAGAGTTCCAGAGAAAATGTATATTATGGTTTGACCTGCTCAAAGCCGCCTTTCGCGGCGGCATTTTTCTTATGTCCTTTATTTTAGCGGTCTTTATCAAAATGCCATTTAATAATTGTTAAGTCGTTCGAGTAAGCGCGAAACCCCTCTGTCACTTTTGCACTGTTGTTAGAACCACGCACCGCTTTCGGCAATAACCTAAAGTGAACCCATCCGATCGTTAGAAAATGCAGGTCGTTAGAAAATGCAGCGCGCTGGCTGTTTTAGCCTTTACCACTTTTTAACAATCGCAATTGCTAAATCAGCTCTATAATGGCTACCAATTTCCCGCCGGAGTTTTCTGTGGTCGCCTCGCCTGAATTAATTTCAATCCATGATAAACGCGCATTCTGGCGCGGGGTCATTTTGCTTTCTTTGCCGGTTGCAGCGCAGATGCTATTGCAATCGCTATTGGGCATGGCCGATGTGATTATGGTTGGCCACTTGGGTGCCGATGCCATTGCCGCCGTCGGTCTGGCTGCAAAAATCCATTTTTTGCTATTGGTATTAATGAGCGGTCTCGCGACCGGTTGCAGTATTCTGATTGCGCAATACACCGGCGCAAAAAATTTTGTCAGTTGCCAGAGAACCTTGGCGGTGACTTTATTAGTGGGTACGCTGGTAATGGTTCCCTTTGTGCTCGCGTTTGGTTTTGGCGCGAGCACATGGGTAGGGTGGATCAATCCTGATCCGCAAGTTGTATCGCTTGCAGCGCAATATCTCATCATCACTGCCCCCGCATTGTTGCTTACCCAATGGATTGTGATTTACGAAGCATCGCTGCGCGCATTGGGTAGTACCACTATGCCTTTGATTGCCGGTGTATTTGCCGCGGTGCTGAATATTATTGGCAACTACGCATTGATCGGCGGCAACTGGGGCTTTCCTGCGTTGGGTGTTGCCGGTGCCGCCTGGGCAACTTTGGGTTCGCGTGTGTTGCAGTTGGCAATTGTCGCGGGTTGGATCTACGCAAAAAAACACGGCTTTGCGTTAAGCATTGCGCAAATGCGCATGGGCTTGGATAAAGCCCAGGTTCATCGCTACCTCGCATTTTCATTACCGCTGGTGGCTAATTACGCGATATGGGCAGTGGGTAATTCCACCTACCATTTAGTGACGGGTTATGCGGGCACTGAAGCGCTTGCGGTGATGGGTGTGATTGTTCCCATCGAGAGCGCATTTTTTGCATTGTTTGTTGGGCTTGCCAATGCATCGGCGGTATTGATTGGCCGTGAACTGGGTGCGGGCAATAACGATACTGCGTGGTATCTGCACCGGTTTTTTGATCGCATTACATTTATATTGCTGATTGTTTTTTGCAGTGCGCTCTGGTTTGCGCGCCCGTTAATGCTGAATATTTTTGACCAGTTGGATGCAACATCTACCGAGTTGTTATTTAACACCCTCGGTGTGTTTTGCTTGTTGGTGTGGGTAAAAATTATCAACATGATGCGCATCATCGGTGTATTGCGCGCGGGTGGCGATAACCGTTTTACGCTGATTACCGATACCGTCGTCATGTGGGTGTTTGGCTTGCCGATTTATATCGCAGTCGTTTTTCTCACCAAAATTTCGTTTGTATACATTTATGCGCTTATGTTTCTGGAAGACGGCTTGAAATTTATTCCGGTGATCAAGCGCGTTATTAGCCGCAAGTGGATGAATAATTTAACCCGGTAATCCCTAAAACTAATTGAGCGGAAATAACAGTGCATAAATTTACCTTGATGGATTCACACATTTTGCTTGGCATTTCCTATGCCGACAAAGGTGCTGATATTGAATGCACAGAGTTAGTCGCCAGTTGCGCCGCAATAAACCGTGAAATTCCCTCGTTAGGAGAATTCGCAACGGCGTTTAACAAATTTTTATATACAAGCATTATCCATCTGGATGGCGATAAAATTTACCTTACCGATTTTGGCCGCGAGCTTATTCATCAAGCTAACGCTAGCGTTGTAACCCACGCCGATGAATCAGTGCAACTTGTACTAAAAGCATTGTCCGGTTTTAAATTAAAAAGTATGTGTAACAGAAATGTGTGGTCGCAAGAGCAGTATCAGCTGGCAGTTAATGCACAGCGAATTGATACTGACTGAAAAAACAAAGCAAAAAATTCACAAAAAAATGCACTAAAGGAATTAACCATGCTGATTAAAATCGATGACCTGCGCGGCCCCGAAGTAGCACAAATACTCACCGAACACCTGAACGATATGTACGCCGTATCGCCCCCCGAAAGTGTGCACGCATTGGACTTGGAAAAGTTGCACCAACCGGAAATCACCTTCTGGTCAGTGTGGGACGGCAACCAGTTAGCCGGTTGCGGTGCAATAAAAGAATTAGATGCGACTCACGCCGAAATTAAATCCATGCGCACCGCCAATGCCTATCGCGGCAAAGGTGTGGCGGTAAAACTGATGGAACATATTTTAAGTGTCGCCGCCGAGCGCAAATACCATCGCCTGAGTTTGGAAACCGGCCCACAAGAATTTTTCCTCCCTGCACGCAAACTTTATGAGCGCTTCGGCTTTGAATACTGCGACCCATTCGGCGACTACCAGGAAGATCCTTACAGCGCGTTTATGACAAAAGTGCTTGTTTGACCCTCAGAATTGAGTTGCAGGCAATAACTAGAGTGTCTACACTTGGATACACTATGGAAGGTTAGTATTTTTATGGATATCCCAAGGTAGATGAATACCGTACTTAAATCGCAGGAATTTGATAAGTGGCTTATCGGCTTAAAGGACTTAATTGCCAAAGCGCAAGTGATGGCTCGAATACGTAGCGCCCAAATTGGTAATTTTGGTGATCATGCACCCGTAGGTGGCGGTGTTTATGAAATGCGTATTCATGTTGGTCCTGGCTACAGGATTTATTACAGGCGCACAGATAATGTTGTTTACTTTCTGTTGCTAGGCGGCACTAAAAAAGGCCAGCAGCGTGATATTGATAATGCGATTGCCATGGCTAAAGCCATGAAGGAATAATTCATGAAGCCTACATTTACCCCGTTTGATGCAGCCGACTATTTAAAAGATGAAGAAACTATTGCGGCTTATTTAAATGCTGCAATTGAAAGTGGCGATACTGAACTTTTACTTGTGGCGCTTAAAGACGTTGCCAATGCTCGCAGCATGACTCAATTAGCCAAAGACTCTGGTTTAGCCCGTGCGAGCTTATATAAGGCGCTTACTCCCGGTGCAAAACCACAATTTGAAACTGTCATGAAAGTGGCTGGGGCATTAGGCTTAAAATTGGAATTTCATCCCGTCACCCAGCATTAATCTGATTGAAAGCAAATCGCTGTCATCGTTCATGGTGCTTCCTTACGTTGGAATGTAAAAAACGCCGTGGGAGATAATCGCACGGCGTTTTTTATTCATTCATTTATTTTGCAGATTCATCCCATACTTTGCCAGAAGCGGTGCCGTCTTGTGGTGGGTTGAAAACTTCAACGGCCATCACTTGGTAGGTAGGATCATCGCTGGCGTTGAAGTTATTCATGTCAGGAAGAAGCCAACCGCTATCGGCCCAGGCTTTTACGTGGTCGGCGAAGATAATTTTATGATCTTGCCCGAGTGGTAATTGCTCTTTGGGTTTGCTCCAGTATTGATAGAAAGTGGTCGGGCCATTGATGGAAGGTTTTTGCTCCCGAATTGAACGGTAGGTGGAATATTCCACGCCGCCACTGACAAACGTTTTTCCGAATACGCCGTCTTTGCTGGGGTCGTAAGTCCAGCGCTGCAGGATGTAATACTCAACCAAGTGAGCCGGATCTGAGGCGGACATGTTTTTGTCGTATCCCCAGCCGTATAAGGTGATGTAGCTAGCACCGCTGTCTTCATTGAAGCGATAACCAATCACTCTGTTGGTATCGCCATAGTGCCAGCCCGGGCCGCCGACATAATTGTAGCCGCCGCCTTGCCAGCTCACGCTAAAGGCACCATCGGGGCTCATGGTTAATGAGGTTGTGCCGCCGTCTTTCCAATGCGTAAAGAAAAGGTTACCCACATGGCCGGTGGCGTGGTTTTGGGTGATGGTGGTGTTGTCGGTGAATTTTTGGGTATAGGCTTGGTATTTTTCGATACCGCTTGTCTGCACCTGACTTGCTGCAACTGCTTGAGTCTCCGCTGGAGTTTGAGCTTCAGTTGTAGTGGCTGCTGGTTGTTGCTTTGAACAGCTTGCGATGCTGAATGAGGCGAGCAAAAGCGCTGTTTTAAAACCGAAAGAATGTTTCAAGTGGATGTCCTCCATCTGTGTGTAGTGGTTGAGCCTATTGAGTAAAGCACTGATACGAATCAAATCAAACGCACTAGTATACTAGATGGGTTTTTTACAGGCGTAATAGGAATTTTTATTCCTGGTCTTTGCGCCAAAATTCGATAAAACCGGGCACTTCATCGGCGGGCATGGGGCGCGCCCAGTAATAACCTTGGGCTTGGGTGCAGCCAAGGCTGCGCAAGAGGGCGGCGGTGCTGGCATCTTCCACACCCTCGGCGATAGTTTTTAAACCGAGGCTGGCAGACATTTGGATGATCGCGCGCACAATCGCCGCATCGCCGGTTTGGTCATCCATTTTGCGCACAAATGATTGGTCAATCTTGAGTGCTTCTACTTCAAATTTCTTCAAATAACCCAGATTGGAATAGCCTGTTCCAAAATCATCAATCGATAAATGCACACCTTCTGCGCGCAGCGCCGATAAGGTGGTGGAAAGCCGTTCGCTGTCTTCAATCAATAAGGACTCGGTGAGCTCCAGCTCCAGATATTGCGGCGGTAATCCGCTGGCGGCGAGTGAGCCCAGCACAATAGTATCGATATTGCCGCGCTTGAATTGGATCGAAGAAATATTTACAGCGACTGCAAATTCCAGCAGACCTTGGTCGTACCAACGTTTGGCTTGTTCGCAGGCTTCAATAATGACCCATTCGCCTAATTGGATAATCAAACCGGATGATTCTGCCAGTGGAATAAAGGTGGCAGGGGAAATATAACCTTGCTCCGGGTGGTGCCAGCGCAGCAATGCTTCCAATCCGCAAATTTCATTGGTTTGCAAATTGATTTTAGGTTGATAGTGAAGACTGAACTGGTTTTCTTGCAGCGCTTTGCGCATACCGGAAATTAAACTGATGTGCTCCAGCATGTTGCGGCTAATCGCCGGATTAAAAAAACGGAAACTGTTGCGGCCGGAATCTTTGGAGTGGTACATCGCGATATCAGCTTTTTTAATCAGCGTGTCCAGGTCATCGCCATCTTGTGGTGCCAAGGCAATACCAATCGAACAGGTGCAAAAAATTTCAATATTGCGGTAGAGATAATTTTCAGAGACCAACTGCAAAATTTCCAGACTCGCTTGCGATACTTGCTCAGCGGTTTGGATGTGCGGCATAAACACAATAAATTCATCGCCACCGTAGCGGCACACGCGGTCGGCATCTTTGGTGTAACTGAGTAAACGCAGCGCAACTTCTTTGAGAATTTGGTCGCCTGCCTGATGCCCGAGTGAATCGTTGATCGGTTTTAAGTTATCGAGATCAATAAAAATAAGGCCGAGCAGATCGTGTCGCGCGCGTGCATTGCGGAATAATTTATCGAAATTGCGCTGCGCCATCATGCGGTTGCATAAGCCGGTTAATGGGTCGTGCATCGCCATATGTTCAATATGGGTTTTGGCGTTTTTGACGCGTTCGTTCTCGCGTGCGAGTTCATCCAGTGCGGAGCGGTAGTCGTGTGCGATCATCCACACTGCAAAACCAATCACAATCAAAATAATGGCAGTAATGCTGCCGGTGATCAAGTTAATGGGGGCGATGACGTTGCGATGAATACCGTATTCATTAACGTAAGCGATGCTCATCAACATCACTACCATGATGCAAAGCAATACCACCAACAATCGTTTATTGCCGAGCATGGCGGCAAAGATCAAAACTCCACAATAACCCAATAGGGCACCGTCGCGGATGCCACTGCCAGTCCAGGCAAGGTAAGACAGCATCATGGTGAGTGAGCATAAAAAAATGGCGGTCGCGGTTACCGGGTGTTTTTTGTAAATCGCCCAATCAACACTGAATAGAAAAATTCCGGTAGCCATCATGATGATGGAATCGCTGTAGCGGCCGGTGCTGATTGTCATGATGCTAACCAGCAATAACGCGATCTGGGTAATGCGCAGTATTTGTATCAGGCGCTTGATTTTTTGACGGGTGAATTCTTGCTGGCTGGAGTGTGGTGGCGATAAAGAGCGGTTGGGGTTGTTCACGTGACACCTTGAGTTAATGAATTTTTAACCAGTGGGGCAAATGTGTCCGTGATTATGGGAATGGTTAGCGCTCCTGTTCGCTATCCCGGATAAACCCCGAGTTTGTCTTTAGGTATAGACGATCCCGCGTGAAGTGCTAGCCGCCAAGGGAAATACAGCGGCCATTCGAGGGTTATTGCGGGTTATCCCGTTAATTTATCTCTAAACATAAAGAAAACGGCACCTAAAAGGCATAAGCCCGCCCAAAGGTAATCCAGTTTCAGGGGTTCTTTCATATAAAAAACCGCGAAGGGTACAAATACACTCAGGGTAATGACTTCTTGCAATATTTTTAGTTGGCCAACATTCATTACCGTATAGCCAATACGGTTGGCGGGAACTTGCAATAAATATTCAAACAGCGCTATACCCCAGCTGACCAGGGCCGCAATAATCCAGGGTTTTTGGTTGAGTTCTTTTAAGTGCGCATACCACGCGAAGGTCATAAAAATATTGCTGCAAAACAAAAGGCCAATCGCGATAAATGAAGCTTGCATGTAGATTGCTCCGTTAGTGTGATTGTTTGGCTTGATCTATTTTTTGTCCGGCATAGTAGGAGCTGATAATGCTCAATACCCAGCTTGCCAACAATAACCATTTGCCATCATCCCAATAGGGCGATGAAAAAAATGCGCCGTGTAGTTCACTGGCAAGATAAGCAACATCAAAATCAAATACTCCCTTGTCCGCTTTTTCCTGCAATTCGGCATTCAAACGGAAGGCAACGGTAAATAAATTTTTAAACAACATGATAATAATCAATGCTGCGGGCACCGCGAAAATACAGCCGCGCACATAGCGGCGTAAAAAAAATAAACCGGCACCGGGGAATATGGTTGCAGACAAAATCGCGGCGCGTTTGGCTGTGCTCATGGTGTCGGATGTTTTGTTCGCTTTTTCGTTCATGCTGCGGTTATCTCTGTCTCGTTGCTTTTTAATCCATCATTTCGCGTGCCATTATTTCTCGGGAACCAATTGTTCCAGGCGATAAAACGCATCGCCTTCTTCGGTATTCAGGTTATCCACCAGCCAGGGCAGGGTTTCCTCCATTGCTGCCCAGAGTGTCCAAGGGGGATTGATGACAATCATTCCGCTGGAGGTCATACCGTATTCCGGGTGGTCAGCATGCAGCCCAAATTCCATCAGCTGGATATTTTTAATGCCGGATTTTTTTAGCGCAAGCTCAAGGTCATCGATGCGTTGACGTAATACCACGGGATACCAAATTGCATAGGTTCCTGTCGCAAAACGTTTGTGCGCTTGCACGATTTGTTTGACCAATAATTGGTAATCACTTTTGACTTCGTATGAAGGATCAATCAACACCAAGGCGCGTCGATCCGGCGGTGGCAAAAGTGCTTGCAGGCCTGCAAAGCCATCAGTCTCATCGACTTTAATGCGTTTATCGCCCTGCATGCATTCACTCAGCATTTGGAAATCAGCCGGATGAAGTTCGTGCAGAAATAAACGGTCGATAGGGCGCATCAGGTTTTGCGCAAACAGCGGAGAGCCGGGATACAACTGCAAGCGCTCACCACCATTGACCGCACGTACCTGCTCAAGATAGCGGGCGATCGCCGCAGGGGGATTGGTGCAGCCCCACAAACGGGTAATACCATTATCGTATTCGCGATTTTTTTGTGCCTGATATCCGCCCAACTTGTATACACCGGCACCGGCATGGGTATCGATGATGCGCAGTGGCTTTTCTTTTTGCGTCATGTACTCCAACGTGTGGACCAGTACAGTGTGTTTGAGCACATCGGCAAAATTGCCAGCGTGGAAGCCGTGGCGATAACTGAGCATAAAGAAGATCCAGCAGGAAAGTAAAAACTGGATTATAGCGGCCAGCAGGAACAATTACCCGAACAAGATTGTCACAAAATTGGCCTTTTAGCGTTTGTCTTTAGCAGTTAAAGTACCTTCTATTTCCTTAATACGCCGTATCCCACTGTGAAGATCCTGGAATTGCTGACTTCATTTTCATCGCTGTCCTGCTTACTGCCGCGCCCTCGTTGGTTGCGGCCTCTTGTTGCTCGTGTGCTTGCGCGTTTATGGAACAGAGCTGCATATCTGCCGTCTGCCTTGCTGTTGTGTCTGGCAATTGCGCCTGCAAAAGCGGCATCGCCAGACATTGAATTGCATGGCGGCACCAAAAGCCTGCGCGAAAATATTTTGTTGCACCTGTCATTGGCAGATGAAAGCTGTAAAACACCGCTCTGGCGTTTGCAGGCACTGCTGGCCGAGGCAGAAAATGAAGTGATGATCGCCGCCCAGGCGCTGGGGTATTACCAGCTGGAGTACGAAACCAAATTACTGAAAAACAAAGAATGTTGGGGCTTGGATATTACCCTCACGCCTGGTGATCCGGTGTTGGTGAAAGAGATACGTATTGAGATCAATGGTGAAGGCAAGTTGGATCCGATTTTTCAAAGTCTGTATGAAAAACCCGGAATCAAAATTGGCAATAAATTAAATCACGGCCGCTACGAAACCCTGAAAGCGCGCTTTGGAACCCTGGCAGCAACCCACGGTTATTTTGATGCGGAATTTGAGCATTCGCAGATCAAGATTAATGTCGCCGAAAAATCAGCGATTATCGAACTGATTTACGACACAGGGCCACGCTATCGCATTGGTGAAATTCGTTTACAGCACAATATTCTCGACGACGATTTTTTGCGCCGCTATTTCACTTTTAACGAAGGCGATTACTACGACACCGATAATTTGTTGGAATTAAAAAATCTCTACAATGCCAGTAATTATTTTGCTGTGGCTAGTGTTGTTCCGAGCCTGCAAGAACTTGAAGGTAATAAAGTGCCGGTCGATATACAGTTGGAGGCACGTAAACGCCGCGAATATTCCGTCGGTCTTGGCGCAGCAACCGATACCGGGCCAAGATTGTTGTTAGGATTTGACGACCGCTATGTAAACCAACGCGGCCATTCTGTTGCAGCCGATATAAAAGCGGCCGAGAAAAAAACCGAAGCCTTGCTGACATACACAGTGCCCATGCGCCGCCCGGCCTATGAGTTCTTACGCATTTATACCGGTTACGATAAAGAAATTACCGATACCTCGCGCAGTGAAAAAGATATTTACGGAGCCAGTTACAGCTACTTCCAAGCTAATAGATGGCTGCATGTTTATGCGCTGGATTATGTACAGGAAGATTCGATTATCGGAACCGATCCGGAAACCAGTACCGATTTAATTATTCCCTCGGTGACCTATAGCCGCACCCAAACCGATGGTTCGCCTTATCCAATGTACGGCTGGTCGTTCAAAGGAGAGTTGTCCGGTTCACCGCAAAGTCTGGGATCAGATTTCAGCTTTATCAAGTTACATTTACGTGCAAAATACATCACCGGTTTTGCCGGTGGGCGCGTTTTGTTGCGCGCTGAAACGGGCACGATACAGACCGATAGTTTTTCCATCGTACCGGCGTCGGTGCGGTTTTATGCCGGTGGTGATTCCAGTGTGCGCGGTTACGATTACGAATCCCTCGGTCCAATAAAAATAGTGGACGGCAAAGAAGTTGTTGAGGGCGGTAATAATTTATTGGTCAGCAGTATTGAATACGATTATCGCTTTGAAGATTCCAATTGGGCAGTGGCTGCATTTTTTGACCAAGGTAATGCCGCGAACGATACCGATATTGATGTTATGCGTGGAGCGGGTGCCGGTGTGCGCTGGATTTCACCGATTGGACCCATTCGTGTGGATGTTGCGCAGGCATTGGATGGCGATAAAGGTTGGCGGATACACGTCAGTATGGGGCCTGATTTATGATGTTGTTGGGTAAGCCATGCTAAAAAAATTACGCAACATATTTTTCAGTATCCTGGCGCTGTGCATCATTCTGCTGGCGACAGTGAGCGCGCTGTTAGAAACCGAAACCGGTAGTCACTGGCTGGTAACGCGTGTTGCTGGTTTGGTGGATATTCAACTGGGCGCTATGTCCGGCAATTTGCGTCGCGGTCTTGATATTGAATTTATCGAGTACCAAACCCTCGACAGTAACATTGAAAACCAAATACAAAAACAACCGCAAACGATTCGTTATCGCGCCGAGCAGGTTTCGTTCCGTTGGCGTCCGGCCGATTTGCTTTATAGCGCGGTGTTTATTCAATCGTTTCAGGCGGCCAACGTGCGTATCAGCATGCCCGCCGCCGTTGATGATAAAAAACCGTCCGAACCTTTTAACCAGTGGCCGCATTTACGCTTGCCTGTGCGTATCCATTTGGATCAGTTATTGATAAAGGATATTGAATATCTGCAAGGTGATACGCGCCTGCATTGGACGCGCGTGAGCGGTTCCATGAGTTGGGGTACGTTTCATTTGCGTTATAAAAATCTGGCGCTGATGAGTGAAGGCTACGCACTGTTATTAAGCGGATCAACCAACCTTGCATTTCCCTATGCAACGGATGCGAATTTGCAATGGCAGTGGCACGCGGCTACAACAGAAGAACATCCGCAACCACTTCAATATATGGGCACGACCGATATAAAAGGGAATTTGCACGCTGTGCAGTTGCATACCCAAACCAGCTTGCCAGTCGTATTGGCTGCCGATATTCAGACTGCTCTGGTCGATCAGCAACAGTATTTTCAAATGCGCCCTACGATCAACCTGAACGCGCAGTGGCAAACACAAACCTTGCCTGCAGATTGGTGGGTGCCGGAACAACCAGCGCCGATAACAAGTGGAAAATTAAACGCGCAAGGCGATTGGAAAAATTATCAGGTGCAATTGGATGGCGATATTTATTTGCCCGATGCACCAGCGTTGACGGTGAATGGTAAGGCGGCAGGCGATTTGGAAAATATCCAGATTGAGCATTTGCGTATCAGTGAATTATTGCTGCCGCTATTATCGCAACATCAATCATCTCCAAATCAATTATCCCCACATCAATCGCCGCCAGATCAGCCATCCCAAGGATTGAATATTGCAGGTAATGTGCGCTGGTTGCCGCAACTGCAATGGCAATTAAATGCCGATGCAACGCGCTTAAATGCCGCGAGTGTATTTGAAAATTGGGTGAGCGATATCAATGCCCAATTCAAAACGCGCGGTAGTTTTGATGCTGCCCAACAACAATGGACTGCTGCGTTGCAAGATTTGCAATTATCCGGTGAATTGCGCGGTGTCAATTTGCAGGGCAATGGCAGTGTCAGTTTTGATGGACAACAATTCCACTCGCCCGGTTTGGCGCTCACGCTGGGTGCCAACCAATTAACACTCAAAGGCGATGCAGGTAATAGTGTCGCGTTGGATTGGGAGCTGAACGCCCCGCTCTTGCAACAATTGGATAACAGTATTCAGGGCAGTATTCGCAGCCGTGGAAATGTGCGCGGCAATTGGAAAGCTCCGCGTTTGCAAATGACGGCGGCTGCAGAAAAATTTCGCTGGGGCAATTACGCGGTTGAAAAACTGGATTTATCGTTAACGCCGCTGGCTACTTTGCAAATGGGCGCTGAAAAAAATCAGCCTGATAGCGCAACTGATCAAGCGCAGTCTTTACCTGTGATTGATCCTGCGGGTTTACTTGCACCGGAGTTGCTGACAGAAAATTATCAACTGGCATTCAGTGCAAACCAATTGCGCATAGCAGACAACCGTTTTTCCAGCATCCAACTTAATGGCAATGGCTCTTTTGATAAACACCAATTCCAATCCAGTGTAAAACACGCACAATTTGGCCGTGCAGATATCAAGCTGGTGGGCGGTTACGATGGCAGTGAATGGCGCGGCCATTTTGAGCAGTTGGCGGTAAAACTAAAAAAAGTGCCGCGCTGGTGGCTGATGTCGAGCAAGCCCATTCGCATTAACCGTCAAGCAGTGGTGATGGGTGCGCAATGCCTGACAACCCGCACCAATTTAACGGCAGCGGTCGAACATCTGGATCAGGTTGCGCGCGAGCAAACCGTTAATGAATGGATTCCCAATCAATCATTTACTAAAAATACCTACGATTGGTTAATTACCCAAAAACCATTACCCGCGAGCAGTGTGGAGCGCTATTCGCTACCGCAGTTGTGTGTGCGTGGCGATTGGGCAACCAATACCGGAGCAAAATTTGTTGCGCAATTGGATTCAGTACCGCTGCGGCAATTTCTTTCACTGTTTAAAACAGAAGTGTATTTTGCCGGTGTGATGGATGGGTCGTTCCATTTTGCGAGCAACAATTTTACCTTGGCTGATATCACTGCCGATACCAATATCACCACGCGTAATGCGGAGTTGCGCTATCAATATACTGGCGGTACTACCGAGGTTTATCCCTGGCGCGATTTTAAAATCAGCGCGCAACTGGCGCAGTCGCAATTGAATGCGAATGCCGCAATGGAGTGGACCGGCTATGGTCGTATTGATGCAAATAGCCAATTGGATCTGGCACAGCAAACTATCAAACAAGCCAGATTACAGGCTGCATTTTCTAATCTTGCGCCGTTGGAAACCTTGCTGACATTTGCCAATGATGTGAAAGGCGATTTTCGCGCAGATTTGAATGCCGGTGGCAGTTTTGCAAAACCCTATGTGTTGGGTGACGTGAGTTTGCGCAATGGCACCGCTAATTTGCCGCGCTTGGGGCTAGACCTGAGTAATATCGAACTGCAAATCAATTCAACCCAGGCTGGCAGTATTAATTGGGTGAGCCAGATGCAATCCGGTAAGGGGCGTTTGTCGATAGTGGGCGATCTGAATCAGTTGGGAACACCTGATTGGAATTTGCAGGGCTATGTGAATGGCGCTGATTTTCAAGTCATCGCTTTGAGTGAATTAAAGGCGACTCTGACACCGAATATAAAAATTGTCGCAAATAAAACCGCTGCCAATATTACCGGCGATGCGATTATTCCTTGGGCGCGCGCCAATATCAAAAGCCTTCCGGCATCGGCAACCCAGGTGTCAGATGATGCGGTGATTGTAGATGAAAAATTTACAGCGGATATCCCTGAAAAAAAAATGGATATCCTCAGCAATGTAACTTTGTCATTGGGTGATGATGTTACCTTTACCGGATTTGGTTTAAACAGCAAGCTGACCGGTAAAGTCAATTTGTTGAAAGAGCCCCAACGGCAATTTTTCACCAGCGGCTATGTCAGCGTGGTGGATGGTAGTTATAAAGCCTACGGGCAGACACTGACGATTGAACGCGGGCGTTTGTTGTTTCAGGGCTCTTATGAAAACCCCGGTCTGGAAATCCGTGCATCGCGGATTATCCGCGATGCAGAAAACACCCGGGTGGGGTTGGATATTGACGGCACCTTGCAGCGCCCGAAAGCAACGGTGGATGCACCGCCCGGTGTAAGTGATGCCGAGGCCATGAAAATGCTGATGACCGGCAAACCCGCGGGTGAATTTACCAAAGGCGATGCCTCTTTGTTGTTAAGTGCAATGGGTGGTTTGGGAATGGATTCCGGTGGTTTTGTTGCAGCCGATATCAGCCAGTTTTTTCGCCTGGATGAATTGGAATTAAAATCCGATCAGGGTTTGGACCAGAGTGAGTTGTGGATTGGAAAATATCTCACACCCAAATTATTGGTGCGCTATGTGGTGGGTATTTTTAATAAAGCCTTTAGCGTGGGAATGGAATACCAGCTCACCGACCGGTTGCGACTTGAGGCCGAGTCAGGCGAAGCGCAAAGCGTGGATATTGTCTACAAAATAGAAAAGTAAAATAAAAAGTAAACTTGGGTTATTTCCGCTGCACAGCGGCGTTACTTGTGTTATTTCTGGGCTGCTTGTGCACCTAATAATAATTTCAGGAGATGCTGGTATGAAATTTCGTAAGGGTTGTTATCGCTCGCTGTTCATTTCATTTTTTATTTTTATCAGTGCAAATTTATTAACCCATAATGTCTGGGCCGATAATGCATGGGAAAGCACCAGTGGTTGGTGGAATGCGACGGATATTCCCGCGTTTGATAAAAGTAAAATTACCCGGCAACTTTCACTAATAAAAGTGAAGGGTAATGTGTTTGTCGATGACTCTGGCAAAACAACTGTATTTCGCGGTGTGAATATTGCTGACCCGGATAAAATCGCGCGCGACAAACATTTCACCAAAAAACATTTTGAAGTCATCAAGGCATGGGGCGCGAATGTTGTGCGTATTCCTGTGCATCCATCGGCCTGGCGCAAGCAGGGCAAAAAAGCGTATCTGGAATTACTTGACCAAGCCGTCATCTGGGCGAATGAGTTGGGTATGTATGTGATTATTGATTGGCACTCCATCGGCAATTTGAAATCGCAAATGTTCCAGAATAATTCCTACTATACCGACCGCGGTGAAACCAACGATTTTTGGCGCACGGTATCCGAGCGTTATGCCGGTGTGAATGCAGTGGCGTTCTATGAAATTTTTAACGAGCCAACCGTATTCAACGGGCGTTTGGGGTTGTTGAGTTGGGCGGAGTGGAAGGCGATTAATGAAGAGATCATTACGGTGATCCAGGCGCACAACCCCAATGCGATTTCATTGGTGGCTGGTTTTAATTGGGCGTATGACTTAACGCCGGTTGCCACTGCGCCTATCGAGCGCGAGAACGTAGCGTATGTGAGCCATCCTTATCCGATGAAAGTGGGTGCGCCTTACGAAAAAAACTGGACGCGCGATTTTGGTTTTATCGCCGATAAATATCCGGTCTTTGCCACCGAAATTGGCTATCAGTTAGCGACCGATAAAGGCGCACACGTACCGGTAATTGACGATGGAAAATACGGCAAACGCATTACCGATTATTTTGGCAGCAAAGGTATTAGTTGGGTGGCCTGGGTGTTTGATCCGGATTGGTCGCCACAATTATTTACCGATTATGAAACCTACGAGCCAACCATGCAGGGCAAACATTTCCGCGCGGTTATGCAGAAGGAAAATAAATAGGCTGCGCCCATGGATCCCCGCTCGCGGGGATGACCGCTGCTTTTGATTTGAGGGCAGTGTTTTTAATCTGGAGCAGTGCTTTTAATCAGGAAAGTTCAGTGGTTTATCGCACTGCTGTGCGTCCGGTAAGTAGGGTGATGGCAAACAAAACATTTTGCGCTGCCGCAGGTTCAGTTGTGCCATATCGGCAGCGTGGTGTTGATTAAACAAACGCATGAACTCGCCTGAGTCCTGCAATTTTTTCAGCCCCAGTTCAACCCGCTGTGCGAGCTGTGGGAATTTTTTGCTGACATGCAAATAGATTGGGTAGTTGTAATAGATCAACAGGTTGTTATCCAGTGCTAAAAACGGGTACAGGGCTTTCTTGTCACGCAAGGTGTACATCACCTCATCGGCACCCAACGGTAGGCACTCGAAGCGCTTGGCGGCCAGCATGTCAAATAGGGCTTCAAATGTTGGAGCCTGTTTGAGTGCGATGCCGTTGTGTTTATAAATCTCAATATCCTGCCAATTCAAACCCTGCCCGATAGATAACTGGTGCAGTGACGTGAGCTCGCGCGGATGGGCAGGAAAATTAGCGGGGTTGATCAGGCACACCCTATATCCCAATAAACCGCGCAGGATGTCCACCGGAATGGTATGCACCTCGGCGCGTGCGATGACCGTACCCGGCGATGCCCACAGCAAATTGAGGATTTGTCCTTCCGTAATCAGCAGCGCTTGCCGCTTGGCACTGGGTTCTTCACCGAAGGGGACGATGGTGTAATCGCCAAATTCGGTGCGGGTGACTTCCAGAATCCGTTTGATCAGTTCGAATTTGTAAGCGTGACGGGCATCTTTAAGCCCGCGGTCATAGTAACGAACGACCATGGGTGTTGCTGTTGCGGAGGCTGTGGTAGCTGTTTGGGTATTGCCATGGGTGCTTCCACTGAGCAACCACAACAGCGGCAGCCATACAGGCAAAAAGTTGTGCAGTCTGATCTTGGCCATTCTTGGTTCCGTGTCTGGCATTACCATTTTATTGTTGCGCCCAAATACCAGCGACGTCCGGCCTGATCATAGGTCATGGTGTCGGTATTGGTATCCAGCCAATTACTTACATAAGGCGCACTGCGGTCGAACAGGTTATCTATGCCCAGCGCAAGTTCGAGTGTTTTGGCGGCTTGATAGCGCATCTGTAAATGATGATAGCTAACCGCAGGAATATTGGCACCGATACTGCCGGGAGTTGCATCCAACTGGGTGCCTTTGTGCAAGTAACGGATGCCGTAGCTGCCCGACCAGTTGGCACGCGCAAGGGTCAGGCTCGCCAGTGAGCGCCACTTGAGATAGCTGCCGCGCCCGCTGGTGACTTTACCGGCATAGTCAATCCGCCCGGCATTTTGGTAGGGCTGGATCTGGTAGCTATCCAGATAGCTGGTGTACCAGTCGAGCTGTGCTTGCCAGCCCTCCCACTCTGTTTGCCCGCTGAGCCTGAGATCTACCCCTTGTTGTGTCTCGCGTGCGGCATTTACCCATTGCACCGAGAGGTAATTGATCTCGCCACTAAACGGATTGCGAGTGAAATGGCTGGCTCCGCACAGGGGGTGCGAGAGATTGTTGGAGTTATAGCAGGCGGCAAGGCGGGTGGTGCCATCGACCGTGACTATCGCCTTGTCGATGTTAATGCTGTAGTAGTCCAGACTGGCGCTCAACCCCGGCGCAAACGCAGGTTGCCAGAGGATGCCGAGGGTGTGTGTGTGCGCTTCTTCCGGTTGCAAATCGGGGTTGCCGCCCACGGTGGTAGGGACGCTGGTGACCAATTGCTGGTAGTTGGCCGGTACCCCGGCTGCCTGACAGTTTTGGCGTGTCATTGAGTTGGCGGGCAGGCTGCTCCAGTTGTTACATGGGTCGCGGGTGATACGGTTTTGCACCAGATTCCCCAGAAACAGTTCAGGCACATTCGGGGTGCGGAACGCACTGGCGTAACTGCTGCGCAGCTCCAGATCATCCACTGGCTGCCAATTCAGTGCCAGTTTGTAATTGGTGTTATCGCCAAATAAATCGTAATCGGAATAGCGCAATGCACCGCTGAGTCCCAGCGATTTGATGGCAGGCAGATCGCGCAACAGGGGAATATTGGTCTCGACAAATGCCTCCTGTGCCTTGAGCGTACCTTTTACTGATTCCTGCTCTCCGCTATTGGCCGCGCGGGCAAGTACGAGTGGGTCGGGGTAGCGCCAGGCTTTGTCTTCACGAATTTCGGCACCCGCCGCCAGCAGCAGTGCGCCCGCGGGGAGTTGCATCAGCTCGCCGCCCAGATGGGCGGCGATAGCCTGTTGCTCATTGCCGCCACTGTCCTCGATATTCGTCATTATGTAGTCGAGCACCCGTTCACTCAGGTCGCCATAACCCAGATAGTCGCCACAGGGAATAGCGGCATTGGGAGCATTGCTGCATATGCTGGTGTCGAGTGTTTGGTCTACCCGGTCAAGGTTGGCGACATTGGTCCAGCCATCCAGCCCGGTGTTGCGGCTATGGTTGATGCTTATCTGCCATAGCCAGTTGTCCCGGATCTTGTACTCCATCCCGATCAGGCCGTAGCTGTAATCAATATCCTGATAAAAATTCCGCGTACCTGCTTCCAACAGCCGCCGCCGCTCCAATACCAAATTCTGGCCCGTGGGGTTGGTCGGGTGATCGGCGCTGATCGACATTGGCCGGTTTAACCCCAATATGCCCGGGGATGCAAGCTGCTCAGCCTCTTGTTTGGTGTACATAAAGGTTGAAAACAGCCGCAGTTGGTTTTGGGTAATAAGCTCCGCTTTGGCGCTTAGGCTGGTGCGGTCAACTGGGTTGATGGCATTGAGATAAGGGTTGGCGTTGAAATTATGCTTGCTGGCGGAATAGGGCTCATAAAAGTCGCCATCACCGCCTGCTGTTTGGTTGAAGTTGATGCGTTGGCCATCGGCAAGGCGCGCGCGCCCACCAATCGTATTGCCGCTGTTTACGCAGACGAGCTTCCCATTCACCTCACCCAGTCCACAAGGCGCGCGGCTGGCCATATTGATGGGGTCGCTGGTGTAGTGGTTCAGGTCAACTAGCAGGGATGCCTGATTGTTGCTGGCACCCAGCTGGCCGCTTGCGCCCCAGCTGATCTGCGCGTTGCGTACAGCGCCATCGTGTTTGCTGGTTTCGCCATAGCGGATACTGGCTTCGGTGCCCTGCAGCTTGTTGCGGGTGATGATATTGACCACCCCAGCCACAGCATCGGCGCCGTAAATTGCTGAGGCGCCATCGCGGAAAATTTCAATCCGCTCCACCAATGAAAGGGGGATGGCATTCAGATCAACCGCCGCATTGGCACCTGTGCCGCCATTGGCGATGCGATGGCCATCGATCAATACCAGCGTCCGGTTAATGCCCAGCCCGCGCAGGTTTACATGAGTACTGCTGTTGCCGTTAGTGCCCCAGTAGGTATTTCCTGCATTGCCAGCGTAACCGGCAGAAATAGGTAATTGCTGCAGGAGTTCATCCAGCGAGTTGGCGGCAGAGCGGGTGATTTGCTCCCGGTCAATCACGGTGATCGGGCTATAGGCTGGTGATTCAAGGCTCAAATAGCTGCCGGTGACGCGGGTATTGAGCAGTTGCTTGAGATCCATTTCGAACAGGTCTTCGACCGAAGGCGATGAAGCGGCCATGACCGGGCTTACCAGTGAGCCAAGTATCAAACAGGCTGCGCTGAGTTGTCGCTGCGCCCGCAGTAGGGCGCGAGCCGGAAAAAGTATCTGCATAGATTGCTCTGGGTTGTTATAGCCAGCCAGTGTTGTGTCGCCTAAAGCCTAGCTTGAAAAAACTATAGCAGCAGATCGGTAGCTTTCCCTCTTTGCATCACATCAAAGTGAGACAGGCCCAGTTTGTCTTTTGACGCCAACATGGGACGACCAGAGTTAAATTCAGGTAGACGATAAGGCTACTGGAGCGCAGTCCCTCTCGTCTCTCAGGAATCTTGAATAATAATAACAGTGACGTTCGCAATACCCATTAGAGACACGGTGCTCCCGGTTCAAATAATCAATAACAACTATTGGGTCACTTATATGAAAAGATTCAACAGAGTCCTGCTATTGCTGGGCGCGCTGGGCTTTGCCCATGCCAGCAACTCCGCAATCCTGAATTATGGTGCCGGCAATATTAGCGATACCGTCAACCCTGCCGGCTGGAAATGTGTGGTGGATTACGGCAACTGGATCCACAACGCCGGTGTGGTCAAACCGGGTGTGAGCAGCTGTAATCCGATTGGCACTCCAACTCCCATTTATCCGCAAGAAGTGTCTCCTGCGAGCACCAAACCGACCATGACCCATCGCTGGTGGGGTTCAATTCCTTTCATGGGGGAGATGAGAGTTGGTGCCACCACTGACTCCGGCTATATCACGCCTGATCCAATTACGGCACGTATCACCGAGCGCGGTGTGCGTATTCTGGGAATTCCGGGCGGTCTGCGCACCGGCACCAACGACACCCTGTATTCAATTCCCGATCCTTTCAGCGAAGTGTTTGATGGCATTGCGGTAGGTAACTCGTCTTACTCTAACCTCGATGCTTTCCTCAAAGATTTCAGCGACGGTTCTGTCACCGTGCAGTGGAAAAGTGGCGCGACCGCGGTAATGGAGGCGACCTTTGTTCATGGCTCTCCTTACGTTTACTTCACCGCGTTGCAAGGCAATCTGGTCATACGCACCAAGTCTGCTGACGGCGGCGAGAAAGGCGTATTCCACCAAAGTGGTAACAATTTGGGGATCTGGACTGACGTGGCGGGCAACCGCAATGCGTTCCTGATCGTCGGTCACGATGCCACCACCTTTACCGGTGTGAATACCAATAGCATCGGCGTAAATAACAGCACCAAGCGCATGACTGTAGCCTGGTTGCCACAGCTGACCGGAACGCCATCGGCGGCCATGATCACCGCTTTTGCCCAGTACGCTACCCAGCGCGTGGACAAAGTAAACATCAACTACAGCGTTAACCGCGCCACCAACATGGTGACCGTGAGCCATCAATATCAATTCAATGGCGCGAACGTGACCACCATGGCGGGATTACTGCCGCTGCACTGGAAAAACTCTACCCAGGCAGTTACCAGCTATAAAGTGCGCTCGGCTCGCGGTGTAACCAAGTTCGCGACTACCAGTAGCTTCAGCTACACCATCCCATATGTGGGTGTGTTGCCTTACTTCCCCGAGAATATTGGCGATTACAACGCAACCCAGTTGCGCGCGCTGGTAACCGAGTTTATGAATCAGGGTAGCGCTAACTGGAATACCTTTACCGACACCTACTGGGCAGGCAAAAACTACGGCAAAGTCGCCGAACTGGCAGCGATTGCGCGCTCAATTGGTATGACTGCCGAGGCGAACCAGCTAATCGCCTGGCTTAAAGGTGAGTTGCAGGATTGGTTCCGCGCCAACACCACTGGCAGTCTTGATACCACCAAGTACTTCGCATATGACAACAACTGGAACACCCTGCTCGGGTTTGACGAATCCTTCGGTGCGCAACAACAGTTGAATGACCACCACTTTCACTACGGCTACTTTGTCCGTGCGGCTGCTGAAATCTGCCGTATCGATGCCGCCTGGTGTGGATCTACCCAATACGGTCCGATGGTTGAGTTGCTGATCCGCGACTACGCCGCTGGCCGCGATGACGCTATGTTCCCGTACCTGCGTAACTTTGACCCTGCTTACGGTTTCTCCTGGGCATCAGGTCACGCTAATTTTGCGTTGGGCAATAACAACGAATCCACATCAGAGGCAGCCAATGCCTATGGTGCGATGGTGTTGTACGGCATGATCACCGGCAATAATGCGTTGACAGAGCGCGGTATGTACCTGCACGCGTCATCGACGGCGAGCTATTGGGAATACTGGAATAACATCGACCGCTATAAAGGTCTGGGTGGCGATTACGACAATTTCACCTCCACCTATACCAAACCAACCACCTCGATTATCTGGGGTAACGGCCATGTATTCTCGACCTGGTTCTCAGGCGCTTATGCGCACATCCTCGGCATCCAAGGCTTGCCGCTCAGCCCGCTGGTGTTGCACATCGGCCAGCATGCGGATTATCTGAACGGCTATGTATCCCTGGGTTTGAGCGAGTCATCCAATGGTAAGCCTTCCGGTTTACCGAATGACCAGTGGCGCGATGTCTGGTGGAATATCTGGGCGATGACCAATGGTCAGGCCGCCGTGGACGATATGCTCGCCTATGGCTTGAACAATCTGACCCCTGAGCAAGGTGAAACCAAAGCCCATACCTATCACTGGGTCTACACCCTGAAGCAATTGGGTCATTTGGCGACGGGTACTGGTGCGTTGACCGCTAACCACCCTGCAGCGGTTGCCTTTAATAAGAACGGCACCCTGACGTATATCGCCTACAATTTCGGTTGCTCGGCTATTAACGTGGCCTACTCTGATGGAACCAGTTTCTCGGTTCCTGCCAAAGGCTATGCCCTGAAGCGCACCGGCCAATCCGTTGTCTCCAATGGTGCAGGTTGTGGTGGTACCAGCAGTTCGACACCATCCAGTGTGGTGGGCAGCTCCAGCAGCGTGCCTGCTAACGCGGTAACCCTATACAACGACATCAACTATGCCGGTTGGTCAGCCAGCTTCCCTGTCGGTACCTACAATTACAACGCGTTCGTAGCGGCGGGCGCGGTGAACGACCAAGCCACCTCAGTGCGTGTACCTGCGGGTTACAAAGTGACCCTCTATGAGCATGGCGATTTCACTGGTACCAGTGTGACTTTAACGGCGGATAGCAACTACCTGGGTACATTTAACGACAAAGCATCGGCCGTGGTGGTGAGTCTCAATAACAGTAGTTCCAGTGTTTCATCAACTACACCAACAACCGGTAATGGGCATACAGTCTTGACTGGCAGCAGTGTTCGCTTCTATGCCAACAATGCGGCCTGGGCGGATATTCACTACACCATCAATGGTGGTGCACAACAAAATATCCGCATGACCAATGCGAACAACAATAACACCTATGACCTAACCGGTATTCCTGCGGGTGCGACAGTGCGTTACTTCTTCACCATCGCCCAAGGTGCCGGTGCAATTGATACCGCGTGGGTGCAATTCAGTTGCTGTTCCGGGGGTAGCAACTCCAGTACTCCAGCCAGCAGCACTGCTGCGAGCAGTTCGGCTCCTGCGTTTAGCCAGTTGGTACAAGCGGAAGCGTTCACGGCAATGAGTGGTGTCCAAACGGAAGCAACAACCGATACCAACGGTGGTCAAAATGTATCTTACATAGATGCAGGTGATTGGATGGCTTACGCCAACATCACCATTCCGACTACCGGCAGCTACCGGATTGAATATCGTGTCGCCAGCCCATCAGGCTCACTGCTATCAGCAGACTTGAATGCGGGCGCTACCCAATTGGGTAATGTGACGATTCCGGCGACAGGTGGCTGGCAAAACTGGACTACCGTAAATCACACTGTGACCCTGAATGCAGGAACCTACAGTTTTGGAATCTTTGCCCAGCAATCGGGCTGGAATTTGAACTGGTTCCGAATCACCAAGCTGTAAAAGCGCAGTAAACAGATAAGTAAAAGAAAGCTTTAAACGTCAAACCCCTGCTCGGAGAGGTCCGCGCAGGGGTTTTTTATTTGTACCACTTTCTGAATTGGGTAGATTCTACACGTGGGAGGTAACAGGAAAAAATCAAGATAACTTATTGAAATATAAATGAATTGTGTAATCCCATTTACTTGGGTGGAAAGTGACATGCCTCAGGTTCGAGTAAATTTGAAGGTGGGACGACACTTTTTCGAACCAATTGTAATTATGGCTTCGCTAGAAAAGCAGTTCTGACCCGGGGTTTTACAGAGAGGCTCATACCTCTTAATCACTGGAAAGGTCATTACACAATTTCATACCAATAAATAAATGGAGAACTCCATGAATAAGACACTAACAACCAAGCAGTCTACGGGCTTTAAGAAAAAACTGATCGCTACCGCAGTTGCATCTACTCTATTCGGCATGAGTGGTTTTGCAGCAGCACAAGATGATAGCGTCGAAGAAGTACTGGTTACTGGTATTAAAGGCAGCTTGCAGCGCGCCATGGACATCAAGCGTGATGCCAAAGGTGTTGTAGATGCGATCTCCGCGGAAGATATCGGTAAGTTCCCTGATACCAACCTGGCAGAATCCTTACAGCGTATTTCTGGTGTGTCTATTGACCGCCAAAATAACGAAGGTAGCAAAATCACCGTGCGTGGTTTTGGTCCGGATTTTAACCTGGTTACCCTGAACGGCCGTCAAATGCCAACTAACGGTTCCAGCCGTAGCTTTGAGTTTTCTGATCTGGCTGCTGAAACAGTAAGTGGCGTTGAAGTTTACAAAACCTTCAGTGCTACCCGTGCTTCTGGTGGTATTGGTGCGCTGGTAAACATCAAAACTGCACGCCCATTAGACAATCCAGGCCTGAAAGCGGCTATCGGTGCCAAGGCAGTAATGGATAGCACCAATGAAGTGGGCGATGACATCACTCCGGAAATCTCTGGTATTTTCAGCAACACTTTTGCAGATGACACCTTCGGTATCGCCATTTCCGGTTCATACCAAGAGCGTGACAACCGTGCGGTAAATGCTGATATCGCCAACTGGCGTAACGGTATTGACTTCCAGTCGGCGGCAGCTGGTGCTGGTGCTACAGTCAATGTGACTGACAATCGTGCCGACAAAACTGGCCCTGTCTTTTATCCACGTAACTTTGGCTACGGCATTGAAGATTTCCATCGTGAAAGAACCAATGGCCAATTGGTGTTGCAATACACTCCAATTGATACCGTCAAGGCTACTCTCGACTACACCTATGCAAAAGTTGATTTGACTGCAATCAACACCGGCGTAGGTATTTGGTACAACGATTCTGGCTCTGATGCACGTGAAGTTGTAATCGATGAGAACGGTACCGTTACCAAACTGACTGCTGCTGGCGACGACTTCGCTTCAAATATCCGTTTGAACGAATCTGAAACTGAAAACAAATCTGTAGGTTTCAACGTAGAGTGGGAAGCATCAGACAACTTGACGCTTTCTTTTGACGCGCACGATTCTGTTAACGAAAACGGCGGTGTTGGTCGCGGTAATAACGCATTCCTGATTCTGGCTGCGCCATTTATTGATCGCAAAACCTACGATTCTACAGAAGGGAAAGACATCCCTTACATGCACGTAACCTTCAATCCAAACGGTACAGGTATCGTAAACGGCGTACCTACAGCAGCGTCTTACGACTCTCTGTTTGGTGAAGCTAACCTGGCGCTCAATAAGTCAGAAGTAACCCAATTCCAGTTTGATGGTACTTTCGATACCGGTGCAGATGCAGGTATTACTTCTATTGATTTCGGTGTGGGCAATGCAGAAATTGCAAACCGTTGGAGATCTTTCAGTACTGGCCAGATCGCAGCGGGTTGGTACGGCGGCAACCAGGATTTGTTCCCGGATGACATTTTTGCTGAGCACAAACTGAACGGCTTGACTCCATCATTCTCTGGCGGTGGCTCGAACGTACCTGTGTACCACGATTGGGATTTCGAGAAAGGTGTAGCGATTGCTGAATCCGAGTGGAATATCCCTGGCGGCTCAACCAGACCTTGGGGTTGGGGCACAGGCAATATGCGTCCTGACCTGAATGGCAACCCTGTTAGCGACCATAGAGTGACTGAAGAAACCACCAGCGCTTACATGGAAATCAACTCGGCGGGCGATGTTGCAGGTATGGAGCTGAAAGCGACCGCCGGTATGCGTTACGAGAGCACTGATATTGAAGCGAACAGCTTCCAGCGCGATCCAGCCGAAATCGTATGGATTAACCAAACTGAGTGGAGTCTCAATCTGGCTGACGAAAGCTCTTACACCTCAGTTGGTGGTGACTATGATGTATTCCTGCCAAACCTGGATTTGAGCCTGGATATTAGTGAGGATGTTGTGGCGCGTATGAGCTACAGCAAATCCATCACTCGTCCTACTTTGGGCAAAATGATTGGTACTACCAGTGTGACTACTCGTCCGAAGCCAGGTGAGCGTACCGGTACTGCGGGTAACCCAGACCTGATGCCATTTATGGCTGACAACTTCGACTTGTCTGCTGAATGGTATTACGACGAGGCGAGTTATGTATCTGCCGGCTTCTTCCTGAAGCAAGTAGATGACTTCATTGTTGATGTGATCACTGAGCGCCCGGTAGGTAACCTGCGTGATCCTTCCAAAGGACCACGTGCTGATCTTGCAAGAGCACAAATCCTTGCTGAAGGTGGTACACCAACTGACGCTAACGTAATTGAGCGTATTAAAGCGAACGAAGGTATTGCCACTAACCAAAACATCGTGCAAAACAATAACGATCCACTGGCAATGTTCAACATGACCCAGCCTGCTAACCAAGAGCAAGCACGGTTCCATGGTTGGGAATTGGCTGCCCAGCATATGTTTGGCGAAAGTGGTTTCGGTTTACAGGCTAACGCCACCTTTGTAACCAGTGATATCGATGTTGATAATTCTTCAACTGATTTCCAGTTCGCATTGCCTGGTCTGAGCGATTCTTACAACTTGGTAGGTTTCTATGATGCCAATGGCCTGCAAGCGCGTATTGCGTACAACTGGCGCGATACTTTCTTGAATGGCTTCGGTGAAGGCAATACTCCTTACTACACCGAAGAATATGGTCAAGTAGACGTTACCGTTAGCTATGACCTGCCATTTGTTGAAGGTATGACCGTGTTTGTTGAAGGTATTAACGTAACTGATGCATCACAACGCGTTTATGCTCGTTACGAAAACCAGTTTAAATCTGCTTACCAATACGGTGCGCGTTATAACCTTGGTGTTCGTTACAACTTCTAATCCTCTCCTTGGGTTAGGAAAAGACAAGGAAAAGCCGCTGATGTCTAGCGGCTTTTTCTTTTTACAAAAAACCTATTTCCAAATGTCGTTGTGCATTAATAAATTGTTACTGAAATACAGTAGCCGGAGAACTAGTGTGACCAAAAACGTTTTGCTCGATAATGTCACCCATAAAGACTTGAAAATCATTCCAGAGAATAGCAACGCTCAAGGAGAAGGTTTGGGGTTTTCCGCAATAGTGCCATGGGAATTTCGTCAGGTTGCGGCCTGCTACCCTATATTTTTTCGTAAAACAGGTAGCGAAAATCAATTTGAAGCAATTGCCCTATTTGGTTTTTCTCCCAATGAGAATTTATTTGTAAGTGATCAGCGCCGGGATAATATTTATACCCCGCTTTCGGTTGCGCGAATTCCGTTTGTGATTGGCTATACTCAAGCTGGTGAAGCAGGGCAACGTGAGCCTGTAGTGCATATAGACATTGACCATCCTCGAGTTAGTTTTACAGAAGGCACTCCTGTCTTTTTAGAACACGGTGGCAATTCACCTTATTTGGAGCAAATAAATAGCATT
The DNA here is from genome assembly GCA_002483365.1 of Cellvibrio sp. UBA7661. GTDB lineage: Bacteria > Pseudomonadota > Gammaproteobacteria > Pseudomonadales > Cellvibrionaceae > Cellvibrio. The sequence goes on along the minus strand of DLHT01000006.1, from coordinate 291,276 downwards.
CTGGCAGAGCTGATTAGCGGTGTTAATGTGTGTAAGCGCTTCACTGATATATTACAGGCTGAGGATTTATTGGAGCCGTTTGTATTAAAAATTACACTGGATAATGGTCAGCAAATAGAATTGGGTGGCTTTTACACCATCAATGAAAAAACGTTACGTGAATTAGGGGTTGAGCAGCTCGCGCGTTTACACAACCAAAATTTTCTGGAACTCATTTATATGTCAATCGCCTCTTTGGCGAATATTAAAAAATTAATTAATAAAAAAAATGCCTTGCTGCGTAATGAAAAATAATTCTAATTAAAAAATGAGAGCAATCGCAAAGCAACAAAGAGAGTATTTTATGTTGGAGAGCATGCAATCGATAAAAGTATTAGAGGGAATTTCACCTGACGCTATTCCCTCGACAGTTCTGGAATCATCTGTCCCATTAGTACTAAAAGGATTGCTAAAAACATGGCCGATTGTGCGTGCTGCAGAGCAATCATCACTTGATGGTTTTGAGTATCTTTGCCAATTTTATAATGGAGAACTGGTTAATACTGCTATAGGGGATGCAAATAATACCGGGGCTATCTTCTACAATCAGGATTATTCGGGCTTTTCTTATGAGCGGGCCCGCTCCTCGCTCACCAATGTCTATAACAATATTAAAAATCTTCACGCGAGTGGTTCGCAGCGTGCTTATTACGTAGATTCTGCCCCTGTTGATTTTTGCGTGCCAGGTTTTCGCGAACAGAATGATCTGAATTTAGGTGAGTTTAAGCCTCGCGTCAGTTTATGGATGGGCAATAAAACGATTGTCTCGGCCCACCATGACATTCCTGACAATATTGCATGTGTCGTGATTGGCAAGCGCCGTTTTGTGCTTTTCCCTCCGGGTCAATTAGAAAATCTTTATATTGGCCCGCTGGATTTTAACCCCGCTGGTCCAGCGATCAGTATGGTGGATTTGCATAATCCCGATTTTGAAAAATTTCCTCGCTATCGCGAGGCGCTTGCCCATGCACAGATTGCTGAATTGGAATCAGGTGATGCGATTTACATTCCCAGTATGTGGTGGCATCACGTAGAAGGATTGATGCCGTTTAATATAATGGTGAATTACTGGTGGACATCTTTTCCTGGTTATATTGGTTCCCCTCAGGATGCATTTACTCATGCGTTAATGAATATCCGGTCTCTTCCTGCAGATGAGCGGCAGCATTGGAAAAACTTATTCGACTATTACATTTTTAATGCAAGCGAAGAAACCGTTGCGCATATTCCCAAAGAAAAGCTCGGTATTTTGGGTGATATGGATGAGATGACGGTACGGCGACTACGCTCGCAGTTACTCAATCGTTTGAATCGCTAACAAAAAATAAATAATTCGGCTAATGAGCAAGCTAATAGGCATCTGATGAAAAAAAATGAACGAATAGTCATAGTGGGGGGCGGCTCTGCAGGTTGGATGGCTGCAGCTGCACTATCCAATGCTTTTGGCACCACGAAAAAAATTACCTTGATTGAATCCGATGCCATCGGCACTGTCGGAGTTGGTGAGGCTACTATTCCGGCCGTAAAATCGTTTAACAAATTACTGGGGATCGATGAGGCAGAGTTCTTAAAAACAACCCAGGGTACATTTAAGTTAGGTATCCAATTCGAAAACTGGGGCGAAAAGGGCGATGTTTATATGCACCCTTTTGGTTTGGTTGGTAAAGATTCATGGATGGCCAACTTCCAACATTTTTGGCTTAAAGCCAGCCGCATGGGAATAGCAAAGAGTTATTTTGATTATTCACTGAATATCCGTACTGCGAAGGAAAATAAGTGTTTTATAGATCCTAATTCCGGGTTGGATTACGCCTATCATTTTGATGCTGGTTTATATGCTCGTTATCTGCGCCAATACAGTGAAGTGCGGGGTGTCATGCGCATCGAAGGGCTGATTGAAAGTGTGCAGACCAGTAGTGAAAATGGGTTTATTGAATCTGTAACAATGCAAACCGGTGAAACAATCGACGGTGATATATTTGTTGATTGTTCCGGATTTCGTGCGCTATTAATTGAACATACCCTGCATACGGGTTTTGAAGATTGGTCGCATTGGCTGCCATGTGATCGCGCGCTGGCAGTGCAAACCGAATCTGTTGGGGAGCCTGTTCCTTATACCCGTTCTATTGCGCATGCAAGTGGCTGGCAGTGGCGAATTCCCTTGCAGCACCGAGTCGGGAACGGTTTGGTTTATTGCAGCCGATATATCAGCGATGATGATGCTAAAAAATTATTGCTTGCTAATCTTGAAGGGACTGTAAGAACAGAGCCGCGCTTGATTAAATTCAGAACCGGACGCGCGATAAAACAGTGGAACAAAAACTGTATTGCGATTGGCTTGTCCAGTGGTTTTTTGGAGCCTCTTGAATCAACCAGCTTACATTTGATCCAAACAGGTATTGTGCGTCTCATTCGTATGTTTCCCGGTGATGCAATCAACCAATCAGAAATCGATGAGTACAATCGCCAATCGCGCTATGAATATGAGCGTATTCGCGATTTTATTATCCTGCACTATCACGTAACCCGGCGCAGTGACAGTCCCTTCTGGAATTACTGCCGCACTATGTCTATTCCCGATACGCTCGCACGTAAAATGGAGGTGTATAAAAATACGGCCAGTGTTTTCAAAGAGCAGGACGAGTTGTTCCACGAAGGCTCCTGGCAGCAGGTTATGCTCGGGCAGGGCTTAACGCCAACAGATTATCATCCCGTTGTTGATAAGCTTTCGGATGATGAGTTAATACGTTTATTGAAAAGTATCGAAAAAGAGCATGACCAATATTTGTCGCGCTTCCCTTCCCATCAGCAATTTATCGATCACTATTGCAAAGCGGTAATGCCCTGAACGAAACACGGAGACCGGATAGTCGGTCTCCGTGTTTGTCCGCTTTAACAGCCCTCATCCTGCGGTTCGCTAGCAAGAATTTGTGCGCACTCGAACGCAAACTTATCGTTTGCCGAGTTCGTAAAACCTCATTTATTTACTACGAAGTCCGGGTTGAATCCCATTATTGGATGTAGGTGCCCCATCTTCGTCCGTTGGCACAAAGTGGGACGACCCCTTCTTTATTTCAGTGCCATTATTCACTCACAAATTCCTGCTTGTGCCCGTGGTTGAGCCTGGCTGGAGTTGTTGCTGATGTGTGTTTTCAGCAGATGAACCCTTGGGTGATGTCAGGTCCCCACGGGTGTTAGCAAGTTTGGTTAGGTACACAAATGCCAACCCTATCTATTCTTGTTAGCTCTCCTTGCTTGGCCCCCGCGTTCTCCCTCAAGTAGAAAGCGGGGGCTTTTTTACATTGGCGGCCATTTTTTGTTTTTCAATCAACCCTGAACTAATAAGCCTGACCCCAATACCAGAAGAACAAACATTTGGGTATTAGGAATAAAACTCATACTACAGCTCCTACAACAACATTTTTTTGCGAGGTAATTTATGCCTAGTTTGTATAAATCGGGTGTTTTCGCGGCCTGCAGTCTTGCCGTGCTGGCTACATTGAGTGGATGCGAAAAAAAATCCAGCGAGATAACTACTGCGGATACGACACCGGCGGCAACAGCAGAAGCATCTCTGTGGCCAAGCGTACAAAGCGCGGTTAAGAAAGATCCGGCAATCGAAGCAAAAATTACCGAACTCCTGGGTAAGCTGACCCTTGAGCAAAAAGTGGGACAGTTGATTCAGCCTGAATTGCGTCAGGTGACACCAGCAGATGTGACTGAATACTCGCTGGGTTCTATTTTGAATGGTGGCGGTTCTTTCCCGTCGGAGAACAAGCACGCCAAAGTGGAAGATTGGCTGGCGCTGGCCGATGCGTTTTATAACGCGTCCATGAGCACCGAAAATGGCCGCGTACCTGTACCTATTATGTGGGGTACCGATGCAGTGCACGGCCACAACAATATTATTGGTGCAACCCTTTTCCCGCATAACATCGGTTTGGGCGCAGCCCGCAACCCGGATTTGATCCGCCAAATTGGTGCAGTAACCGCCGCTGAAATTGCAGTGACCGGTATCGACTGGAGCTTTGCACCCACGCTCGCGGTTGTGCGCGATGACCGTTGGGGGCGCACCTATGAATCCTATTCAGAAGATCCTGCAGTAGTGAAATCCTACGGCGGTGCGATGGTTGAAGGCCTGCAAGGTGTTGCAGGTAAAGATTTACTCAGTGAGCGCCATGTTATTGCCACTGCCAAACATTTTTTGGCTGATGGCGGTACTGAAGGCGGCCAGGACCGCGGTAATGCGGCGATGAGCGAAGAAGAATTGGTAAAAATCCACAACGCCGGTTATGAAACGGCGTTGGCCGCTGGCGCACAGACGGTGATGGCATCGTTCAGCAGTTGGCAAGATGTAAAAATGCACGGCAATAAATATTTGTTGACCGATCAACTTAAAAACCAAATGGGTTTTGATGGTTTGGTGGTGGGAGACTGGAACGGTCATGCGTTCGTATCCGGTTGTACACCGGTAAGCTGTCCACAATCGATCAATGCCGGTTTGGATATTTTCATGGCCCCGGATCCAAACTGGAAAGAGTTGTACCACAACACTCTCGCGCAAGTGAAAAGTGGCGAGATTTCGATGGCGCGTTTGGATGATGCGGTAGCGCGTATTTTGCGTGTGAAATTACGTGCAGGTTTGTTCGATAAAGGTGCACCTTCCACACGTGAACTTGCGGGAAAGGCGGACGTCATCGGTTCGCCGGAACATCGCGCAGTTGCACGTCAGGCAGTGCGTGAATCGATTGTGTTGCTGAAAAATAATGGCGCGACATTACCGGTAAAAGCGAACAGCAAAATTCTGGTCGCAGGCGATGGTGCTGACAATATAGGGAAACAATCTGGTGGATGGAGTATCACCTGGCAGGGCACTGGCAACGTGAATGCGGATTTCCCGGGTGGCAGTTCAATTTATCAAGGTATCGCCGATGCCGCTAAAGCTGCCGGTGGTTCAGCGGTGTTAAGCGTTGATGGCAGTTACACCGAAAAACCGGATGTCGCTTTCGTGGTGTTTGGTGAAGACCCTTATGCGGAAATGCAAGGCGATGTAGGTGCGCTGATTTACAAAAATGAAACCAGCCTCGCACTGCTGAAAAAATTAAAAGCCGATGGTATCAAAGTGGTTTCCTTGTTTATCACTGGCCGTCCTCTCTGGGCTAACAATTTTATCAACGCCTCTGATGCATTTGCCGTTGTATGGTTGCCAGGTTCTGAAGGTGTCGGTGTTGCGGATGTGGTACTCACCAAAGCCGATGGTTCAGTCAATTACGATGTAAAAGGCAAGTTGCCGTTCTCCTGGCCGTCATCGCCAACACAGTCGCCATTGAACGTGGGTGATGCTGACTACAAACCTCAATTTGCATTCGATTTTGGTTTGACCTACAGCGATAAAACCGAAACCGGTTTATTGGACGAATCTGCAGCGCAAGCCGTTGCTGCTGCAACACCCGACAGCGCACCAATATTCAATCAACGTGTTATGAACCCATGGACACTGGTGTTGCTCGATCACATGAATAACATGTTGCCTGTGACCACCAGCAGTGGCGAATTAGGTGCGGTGGTTGTGTCATCAGAAGATAAATCTGTACAAGAAGATACCCGTCGCTTGAGGTTTGATGGTTCAGCGAAAGCAACTGTCACTTTGGGTTCTACGACGCGCACCGATTTCACTCCTTATCTGGAAAACAAAGGCGCATTGGTATTTGATGTCAAAGTGAATACAAAACCAAATGCTGACGTAAATCTGGGGATGTATTGCGGCAGTGATTGCGGTGGTGAAATTGCCATTACTGAGCAATTAAATGCAGCTGCAGTAGGCGAGTGGACAAGTGTGAGTGTTGCGCTTGAGTGCTTGGCGAAAAAGCGTGTGAAAATGGATATGGTTCTGTCGCCCTTTATGCTGAGCACTGCGGGTAGCTTGGATGTATCTATTTACAATGTCCGCATTGAGAAAAATGCAACAGCTCCTGCGTGTGTTGAATAAGTGAATAAGAAAGGCGACTAAATAAAAACTGGGCTCCATTGATGGAGTCCGGTTTTTTGTATCAATAATGATATGAATTTTTTGTTTTTTCAGTTTTATAGTTTGTTGAGTTTGCATAAAAAATTAAGCCTGTGTTTTAACAACATCCCGGTTTTTTTACACAATAACAATAGAGGTAACTATGAGAAATCACGAGCTCGGTTATAAGCCCCATTTCACCAAAATCTGCGCAGCGATAGCATTAGCTAGTCTGGTTGGCTGTGGTGGTTCAGGTGGCGGCGGCAGCAGTAAAAATAGTTCCAGTGCTGCATCAAGCTCTTCAACTGCCGCTACTCCAGAGTGGAAGTTGGTATGGAGCGATGAATTTGATGGTGCAACAATCGATACCAGCAAATGGAATTTTGAAAAAAATTGCTGGGGTGGAGGTAACAATGAGCAGCAGTGCTACACCGACCGCGCAGAAAATGCGTACATCGAAGGTGGCGTATTGAATATTGTTGCAAAACGTGAAGATTTTACTGGCTCTGATTCGCCGGAAGGCGATAGCCCAAACACCAAAACCTTGCCTTACACTTCTGCACGTTTGCGTACCAAAAATATCGCAGAGTGGACATTTGGCAAATTTGAAGTTCGCGCAAAACTTCCTTTTGGACAAGGTACCTGGCCAGCGATTTGGATGCTGCCAACGAATTCACCTTACGGCACCTGGGCTTCCAGCGGTGAAATCGACATTATGGAAGCGGTGAATTTAAAAGTCGTGACCAATGGCGGTGAACCGGAAGCAGCGGTGCATGGTACTTTGCATTACGGCCGTGTTTGGCCGGGTAACATGAATGCCGGTGCAGATTATAAATTGCCGAACAATGCTAACCCTGCTGATGATTTCCATACCTATGCTGTTGAATGGGAAGAGGGTGAAATTCGTTGGTATGTAGATGGCGTTCACTTTGCCACTCAACGTGAAACCGGCTGGTATGGCCAATACATGCAAGATGGTGTGTTGAAAGATGCACCGGTAGGCGCGCCATTTGATCGCCATTCCAAATTCCATTTATTGTTGAATCTTGCTGTCGGCGGTAATTGGGCGGGCAACGTAAATAACAAAGGTGTTGATGAATCCGTATTCCCGCAAAAAATGTTGGTAGATTGGGTGAGAGTATATGAATGTACTGGCTCACCAACGACAGGTAAAGGTTGCGCTACCATCAGCCCCGATGCAGAAATTGTGGAGGGTCATCAGCGCCCGGTTATTGGTGCAGTTGAATTGCCTGGCCCGCCGTTGTTTTTGATGTACGACAATAGTCTGGCGAGCGTATTGCAATTTGATTCTTACAATCCCGATGGTGCAATCAGTCATTCACAAGTTGAGGAAGCTGGCCGCGGTAATGTGTGGAATGTCGCAAAGACGGGCGCTAACGGTAACGTCTATTTCAAAATAAAAGGTGACCCTGCTGATATGAGCAATTGGTCAACTGACAGTGAATTAATTTTTGATGTCAAAGTTAACAGCAAAGCAGCCGGTGCAAAATTACTGGTGAAAATCGATAGTGGTTGGCCGAATGTGAGCGATGTCAGTGTGCCTTTAGGTGCGGACGGCGAATGGAAAGAGTTTCGCATTACACTCGCAGACTTGCTTGATAACGGCAACTCATTGGCGGGTGGTAAAGCGAGACTGTCATCGGTCGTGAATACTTTTGTTGTTGATCCATCTGCGGCCATGAACGTGTCGTTTGATAATATCCGCATTGAAGGCAAATCGGCAGATGGTGGCGATATGCCAACATTTGCTGCATTGCCGTTGTTCACCGCTTATGGAGACGTTATTGCAGATGGTTTACAGATTCAAAGCTATAACCCAAGTGGCCATATCGCCGCATCAGAAAAAGATGAGGATGGCCGCGGTAAAATATTCAATGTGGTAAAAACCGGTGCCGATGGCAATGTGTTTTTTAACGTGATTGAGGGGCCTGCAAATTTGAATCATTGGGCTGCACAAGGTAAATTGAAATTTGATTTCAAGGTGAATAGCAAAGCTGAAGGCACTGCTTTATTAATTAAAATGGATAGCGGTTGGCCGAATGTGAGTGATGTCAGTATTCCACTGCCTGCAGATGGTGTGTGGACTTCTTACAGTATTGGTGTTGCTGACTTGATTGATAATGGTAACTCGGTGCCGTGTTGTCCTGGTGTTGCACGGCTCAATGAAATTACCAATTTATTTGTGGTAGAACCTTCGGGTGCAATTGATGTTTCGTTTGATAATGTGCGTTTGGAAGTGGAATAACATCGCACTGACATAATCCAGAAAAGGCCGGCAATATGCCGGCTTTTTCTTTGATGTGGAAAAAGAGAAGAGGCTGAAAGCCTTTCAAGAGGAGAGTGTATGCGTAATGTTGCATTTCTAATATTGTTGCCAATATTCGTAGGTTGTGCTGCGGTTAATGAAAAACACACAAAGGAGTCAGTAAATAAACCTCGCGTAATTGAAGTGTCCCGCGCTGCTTATCGCGACTCCCTGTATGGATTTTGGTTAGGCCAATGTATTGCTAATTGGACTGGTTTGGTGACAGAAATGGATAAAGTCGGAAACATCGGTGATATCAAAACCGGTGATTTTTATACGCGTAACGATTGGGGCAAAAAAGATCTGCCGAGTATTTGGGGGCAAGGTATCCCCAGCAATTTATCGGACACCATTGATTTTGTGACTGTTGATGAGAAAGGTGTCTGGGGTTCAGATGATGACACGGATATTGAATATATTTATCTGCAACTGTTGAAAAACAGTCCATCCGTTCTGCTCACGCCGGAGCAGATTCGCACAGGTTGGATGACGCATATTTATTCTGCAAAAGAAGAAACCCCTTTTGGCCGTGATCCGGAAGGAAATTATGAAAATTTTTTATGGGTATCAAATCAAAAAGCATTCGACTTGATGTCTGATGGTGTGCTGCCCCCTCTCACGGGAAGCCATACCCTGAACCCCCATTACGATATGATCGATGCGCAGCTGACGACGGAAATTTTCGGATTTTTTGCACCTGCAAGACCGGATATCGCTTTGCAGTTAGGTGATTTGGCTGTGCGCACGGTAGCCGACAAAGAAGCTGCCGACATCGCTCGCTTTTATATCGTGATGTATTCACTCGCGCCTGCGGTGGACAAAAAATTGTCGCGCAAAGAGCAAGTGTTATGGCTGGCTGAACAAGCACGTTCTTATTTGCCGGAGGGTGGTCAGTATCCTGCCGCAATGTTTGATTTCGTCAAACAACAATATCATTCAGGCGTAACTTGGGAGCAAGCGCGCGATGCCATTTATGTGCGCTACCAGCAACAGCAACAAGACGGTTATGACCTGACATCGCGCAATCTTTATTGCAATGGATGTTTTGCCGCAGGTATTAACTTCGCTGCAAGCTTGGTCAGTTTGTTTTATGGTGAAGGTGACCTGAAAGAAACAATTAAGATAGGTGCTTTGGCAGGCTGGGATTCTGATAATCCCACTGCAACCTGGGGTGGGTTGCTAGGTTTTATGTACGGCCAAAAAGGAATTGAAGATGCCTTCGGTAAAACATTTTCAAACCGATTTAACATTCATCGCACGCGTAAAAATTTCCCTAACAATGGCATAGATACATTTGAGAGCATGGCGGATGCAGGCGTATTAGTCGTTGATAAAGCCATTGTCGAGCTATCAATGGGTAGTCTGGATAAAGTAAATGATAAATGGATTATTGGCGGAGAGAACAAAAGGTAGAAACAGCCCAGGTAGAAAACAGAATAGCCGGCATAATTGCCGGCTTATTTATTAGGCAGCTTTATTTTCTTTGTTTAAATTTTGCTTACGGTATTCGGTAGGGGACATTCCCACCAGTCGATTAAAAAAGCGATGAAAGGCTGATTTGCTGTTAAAGCCCGCGTGTAGTAATACATCCATTACGGTCATGTCGGCGTGTTGTGCATCGCCTAACAAACGCTTCGCTTCTTCAACGCGGTAGCTGTTCATAAATTCAAAAAAGTTGGTGCCGTAATGTTTGTTGATGACGGCGGAGACTTCTTTGACAGGCAAGTTGATACGCTTGGAAAACTCATCGATATTGAGGTTTTGTTTTAAAAACAATTTTTGTACTTCCATGCCCAGCTGTACTTTCTGGATTGCGGAGTCGGTAAGCTTTTCGTCAGTTTTATCTTTGGTAGCTTCAGGCTTGGTGGTGAGTAATTTGTGTGTGTGTACTACGCTGTTAATGAATAACGCGTTGATCAGGATAAATACAACGTAGTTTTCTGCAATACCGAACAGATCCGACACCTTGGGTGCATCCAGTGCTACGGTATTGGCGATGACATGGACGAGTATCGAAAAGCTCCAGGTAAATAAGAAACCCAAACTCAACATATTTAACCAAGTGGGTTCGGTAGGTGAAAAGTTGGAGTATTGGTTGTGCAGGCTAATACGATAGCGACGCACAGCATTCACTGAGGCCAGCGCATAAAAGAACGGCATGATTTTAATAAAATGCCATACGCAGTTGGCAATTTCACGTTCTGTTTCGGTTTGCCCGAGGGTTTTGAAACGTAAATCGGAACTGTCAATTTGGAAGCCTAGTAACCATAGCAATGCAACTGCAATGGGTGCGAGGTGCAGCAGGTGTCGCCGCGTAAACCGGAAGGCATCTTCCGTGAGTGCAACAACATAAAATAACAACATGTGGCCTTTGAGTAGCTGCGCAATAACCAAAAAATACGGCAGCATGGTTTCATCAAAAAGCTCAAACAGTTTTACATCGTCATTCCATAAAACCAGAATACAAGCGGAGCTGATGGCGATGGAAATTAAGAAAATACTGAGCAGACGGTTGGCGAGTTTGTTTTTGACCGGCAGTATCGCTTGGAAAATCACCAGCAGGATACATTCGGCAACGGTCATGAATAAGATGACGTCGTGGATATTGAAAATGTGTTTTTGCATGAGCGTCAAACCCTGGTTGTCGTTGTTATGTGTTATTAGGTCTGTAATGTGTCAGGTTGTGGCCTGTGTTTGAGGGGGGGATTATAGTGGATGCAATCTTTTGTGTCGCAGCCAATCTACCCTCTTACCCCCTATTTATGGATTGTGTTATGGATTATGACCCTATGCCGGATATTGCCCGTTCTTTGCTCTCCGGGAGCAGCCTTTTATTTACTTCGCAGCATGCACAAGAGTTGATCGCGCAAATACCGGAATTGCGGTTTGATCTGGCGCACGACCAGGCGTTGGTTGAGACACCGGGCGCGCAAACCTACTTGAACTTTTATAGTATCAATTTCGCCAAATACCAGAATTATCTGGGACACGGCTTTGGTTATGTAATGGCGGCGGGGTTTCGCATTGCCACCCATTACTGGTTGCCGTTGAACCCTGTGTCGCCCCCTAAAGGTACTTTGGTCATTGTGCATGGCTATTACGATCATGTGGGTGTCTTTGATAAGGCAATTGCGTTTGGTTTACAGCAAGGGTTTGCGGTGATGGCGTTTGACCTGCCTGGCCATGGATTAAGTAGCGGTGAGCAGGTTGCGATTGATTCGTTTGATCAGTATGCCGATGTGTTGGAAACCCTTTTGCAATCAGCACGTCATCTGTTGCCAGCACCTTACTATGCGCTGGGGCAGAGCACCGGTGGTGCAGTCTTATTGAATCATTTGTGGCGTTATGGACAGCAGCCTGTGGCTTTGCCATTTGCCGGTATCGCACTCTGTGCGCCCTTGATATTGCCGTACGGATGGGGATCGGGCCGTTGGCGTTATGCATTACTCCACCACTTCGTGAAACGTATGAAACGCGGCCCCTCACAAAGCTCGCATGATGAGGCATTTAACCGTTTTGTGGATAATCAGGATTGTCTGCAATCGCGGTTTTTGTCGGTGCGTTGGGTGGGAGCCATGAAAGAGTGGAACGCCCGGTTTCGCCAGTTCCCACCTTTGCTTACACCCCAAGTGGGATCGAAAAAACCGGTTTTGGTGGTGCAGGGCGATGAGGATATGACGGTCGATTGGCGCTACAACCTCACCCATATCCAGCACGCTTTACCCGGTACCAAAATTGCAATGATTCCCGGGGCGCGCCACCAGTTGGTGAACGAAGAGTTGGTTCTGCGCGAGAAAATCTTTATGGAAATTAGTCGGCATTTCTTCAGCGATTGACTTGTTGATCTAGTGATGCTTCAGGCACACTCGCGCCAGTTTTTTATCCTTTATTCATTATTTTTTTCAATTTTTTCTCTACGGATTTCTGTAGAAAAAGGAGCTAACGTGCATCAATCTGACCGAACGATTAAAGATTACTTATTGGTATTGCTGAAGGGGCTGTGTATGGGCGCTGCCGATGTGGTGCCGGGCGTGTCGGGCGGAACTATCGCGTTTATTACCGGTATCTACGATGAGTGGCTCAATTCCCTCAAGCGTTGCACGCCGGCGGTGTTGTTGATGTTAAAGCGTGAGGGTATCGCCAAGACCTGGCGTTATATCAATGGTAATTTTCTGTTGGCGCTATTCGGCGGGATTCTCATCAGTCTGAAAACCTTTGCTGCGATTGTGTTGATCGCGATGGATTCATATCCGATTTTAGTTTGGGCATTTTTCTCCGGTTTGGTGGCGGCCTCGATTTATCATCTTGCGCGCGAGCAACGCGGTTGGGGTGTTGCGGAGGTGTTTGGCTTGCTGTTTGGTATCGCCTTTATCTTAGCGATTTCGTTTATGGCTCCAGCGCAGCTGCCGGGGCATGGGTGGATTTTATTCCTGGGTGGTTTTGTTGCGATCTGTGCCATGATCCTGCCGGGTATTTCAGGCAGTTTTATTTTGCTGTTGGTGGGGTTGTATCCGGTCTTTTTGCAGGCGATCCATAACTTGGAGATCGTCAAACTGCTGTGGTTTGGTGCAGGGTGTATCTGTGGCTTGATTGTCTTTTCGAGCTTTTTGTCATGGCTATTAAGCCGCTATCACAGCCAAACGTTATCGGTGCTGATCGGCTTTTTGGTTGGTTCGCTTTATGTGACCTGGCCTTGGAAAAACGCGCTGCTCACCACGACTGACAGCCATGGCAGAACCGTGGTCTTGCAACAGGAAAATCTTAATCCGTTTAATTTTCTGGCGGTGACCGGCAGCGAACCCCAGATCGGGCTTGCCATCCTGTGGGCATTTTTGGGAGTTGCTCTGGTGCTTGGTGTAGAGCAGGCCGCTTTGTGGATCAAGCGTCGCAATGAGGTTGCTGCATAAGGTCGATGTGTCTGATGCAATAAAAAACGCCGCAATCCTTTCGGGTTGCGGCGTTTTTTATTGCTGCGCTATTAGCTGATTAGAGCAATACGCGGCAGCGACTTAGAAAAGCACGCGGCAGCGACTAGAACAACACGCGACAACGAATAGTCCCTTCAATATTCTTCAATTGCTCCAGCGCGATTTCATCGTAGGGCGAATTGATGTCCACTACCACGTAGCCAACCTTTTCGTTGGTTTGCAGATACTGGGACGAGATATTGATATGGTTGTCGGAGAAAATCTTATTGATCTTGGACAGCACACCCGGAACGTTGGCGTGCACGTGCAGCAAGCGGTGTGCATCCGGATGACCAGGCAATGCCACTTCCGGGAAGTTGACCGAGCTGGTGGTGGTGCCGTTGTCGGAGTATTTGATCAGCTTTTCCGCGACTTCAATACCGATGTTCTCCTGCGCTTCCATGGTGGAGCCGCCGATGTGTGGGGTCAAGATCACATTGTCCAAACCGCGCAAGGGGCTGATGAACTCATCGCCATTGGCTTTGGGTTCTTCGGGGAATACGTCAATTGCCGCACCGGCGATATGGCCGGATTTAATAGCATTGGCCAGTGCATCGATATCCACTACGGTGCCGCGCGAGGCGTTGATGAGGATCGCGCCCTGTTTCATCAGGCCAATTTCACGTGCGCCAATCATCATCTGGGTAGAGGCATTTTCCGGCACGTGCAGGCTGACGATGTCAGAGGTTGCGAGCAGCTCATCCAGCGAGCGTAATTGCGATGCATTACCCAGTGGCAGCTTGGTGACCACATCAACAAAGCGCACTTTCATACCGAGCGATTCAGCCAGCACACTGGTTTGGCTACCAATCGAGCCGTAACCGATCAGGCCGAGGGTTTTACCGCGGATTTCATAAGAGCCGACCGCTGATTTATCCCAGCCGCCGCGATGGCAAACAAAGTTTTTCTGCGGAATATTGCGCAGCAGCAAAATCGCCTCGGCAATCACCAGTTCGGCAACTGAACGGGTGTTGGAGTAGGGTGCGTTAAATACTGCAACGCCGTGCTCTTGGGCTGCTTTCAAATCTACCTGATTGGTGCCGATACAGAAGCAACCGGCAGCGATCAGCTTGGGCGCATTTTCAAATACGCGGCGGGTCAGTTGGGTGCGCGAACGCAGGCCGACGAAGTGGGCGTCCTGAATGCGCTCGATCAATTCATCTTCACCCAGCGCGGTTTTCAGGTAGTCGATATTGGTGTAACCCTGCGCATTCAAAGTGTCCACCGCTGACTGGTGTACACCTTCCAGCAACAGAAACTTGATCTTGCTTTTATCTAACGAGGTCTTGCTCATGGAACAATCTCCTAAAGTGCCTTGCACCTAAAATTGAAAGCGGTGTGCAGCGTGTCTCCGGCAGGTTAAATAAGGGGAGACTGAATGGCCGGGCATGAGTGCTAAACGAGCGCCGGCGGGGCTGAAAAAGTGGCGCGCATGATACCACAAGCCGGCGTGCGATAAGCAGCTGCCAGGTCGGCCTGACTTGGGATATTTGGCGCAGATGGTTAGGTGAGTGGTTTTACTCAGCTTATGGTCAATTTTTATATTACCTGCAGGGGGCGAACTTCTTATAATGCCGTGACCGATTATCTGCTGTAGGTAATCATCACCTTCGAGGTTCAAGGTTTGTCATCCCCTTTGTCATCACCCGCTGTATCAAACGAAGCTCCATCTCCCACCTTTTTTATCGCACTTCTCGCCATGGGGCTGGGCAGTTTTGCGATTGGCGTGGGCGAGTTTATTTCCATGGGCTTGTTGCCTGAAATTTCTACCTCGCTTGCGATCAGTATCCCGCAGGCCGGGCATTCCATTAGCGCCTACGCATTGGGGGTGGTGGTGGGGGCGCCGGTGCTTGCCGTGCTCAGTACTGGCCGGTCGCGCACGCGCATGTTGGTGGTGTTGATGGGCTTGTACGCTATCGCCAATATCGCCAGTGCTCTGGCACCGAATTATGAGGCTATGTTGCTGCTGCGTTTGCTGAGTGGGCTTCCCCACGGCACTTTCTTTGGTATCGCCTCGCTGGTCGCGGCATCGCTTGCACCCGCGCATATGCGCACCCGCGCGGTGGCCTATGTGATGCTGGGGTTGTCCATCGCGACGCTCGCGGGTGTGCCCATCGCTACTGCTCTTGGTCAGTGGCTGGGTTGGCGCTCGGCCTTTGTATTGGTGGGGTTGATTGCGCTGGCATCGGCCATTTGTATTATTAAATTTGTCCCTTACGAAGCACCGCAGGAAGGTGGGCGTGTTTCCCATGAGTTGTCGATGTTCACCAACCGCCAGGTATGGATCACCCTGGGAATTGGTGCGATTGGTTTTGGCGGTTTGTTTTCGATTTTCTCCTACGTCAAACCAACGCTAATGAGTTTGGCAGGGTTGACCGAAATGGGCGTGCCCTTTGTACTCGCGCTCTTTGGTGCAGGTATGGTGGTGGGCAATATTTTTGGCTCGCGCATGGCCGACCGGGATTTACTTGGCACCATCAAGCGCTGTCTGATCTGGTCGATGGTTGCCTGCGCTTTCTTCGCGATTGTCGCGCCTTATTTGTGGTTGGCGTGCATCGCCGTATTTTGTGTGGGTACCGTGGTGGTGATTGGCCCCGCGGTGCAAATTCGCCTGATGGATGTTGCCGGAAAGGCGCAGACCATGGCCGCCGCAATGAACCACTCCGCGTTTAATTTTGCCAACGCCGCCGGTGCGTTTTTGGGTGGCGTGGCGATTGATGCAGGTTTGGGCTTTGCCTCTACCGGTTGGGTGGGGGTGATACTCTCAGCCGCGGGTTTGGCGATGTTTTATTGGATGGTGATTGATGCCAAAGGTGCACAGGCCGCATCAGGTCGCGGCGATTAGTTCAATCAGGCGAATATGATGCTGGCCGTTGTTAATCCGGTACTGCCAACGCACGTCCAAATCCAGTAGTTTCATCCCATACACGCGCTCCGGTTCCGGTTGCTGATACTGCGGGCGCGGGTCTTGTTGTAGTACCTGGGTGATAAGCCCCGCCAGATCAGTGCCGGTGTTGCGCTGGTAATCCGCGCAAAATGTACGTAATTCATCGGGGATCTCTACCCCGGTCAATGCGGGCATACTGGCGGCAAAGGTATTTTTTGCCTCGGGCACGCAATCCACATAGGGCACATAGGGTTTGATATCCAGCACCGGTGTGCCATCCAGTAAATCCACGCCACTGATCTGCACCAGCAGTTTGCCATCGCGTTCAATAATCCCTTCAAAGCGCACGACCGATAAGCCAATCGGGGCGGGGCGGGTAGGCGAGCGCGTCGCAAACACCCCAAGCGTTTTGTTGCCGCCCAAGCGCGGCGGTTTCACTTTGGGTTTCCACTCCTCCCGCTTGTTGGCGTGAAACACAAATTGAACCCACAAGTGCGTGCAGCCTTCCAACCCGTCAAACGCACTTGGCTCGTTGTAAGGAGGGAATAATTCAATCTGCGCACGGGCAAGTGGTGCGAGGCCAGGTTGGCGTGGAATACCAAATTTTTCCTTGAAACAGGAGTGCACAAGGCCGATGGCGGGAAAGTGGAATTCCATAGACAAGCTGCCGTATTGAGAGAGCTGCACAGGCTAGGCAAAAGTGGCGGCCAGCTCAACCCTAATTTAGACCGGCGCTGTTATTGGAAAGACGCTGCTTTTGGAATGAGCGATCAGTGTGAAGCCTTGCTTGAGCCCGTGAGTTGACGCAAATTATCGATTGTCTATTCTTATCAGGATAAAAATGTCCTTCGCTGTCATTTTATGGTTGTCGGCAAAATTGACACTTTTGTGTGATGCGGTTCGCAAAAAATAGCTGCGAGCTTTGATGCTAAAGGAAAAAACAAAGCAGGTATGCTTTGTGCTTATTGTCGGATATACCAATAAACGGACATTACTACCAGAGAACTTTTTATGCGTTTTTATTCCAAACTGCTGGCGATTGCCGGTGCGGCTTCCTTCTCGGTGATGGCGTCAGCCACCCCGTTGAATGATTACAACCTGATTTTGTTCGGCGACTTGAATGTATCTGGCGGTAGCGGCCATATCGAAGGCAAAGCCTTTATTGGCGGCAATGTCGTCAACGCGTCGGTATTTGCGCAGAAAGAACCGGATAACTCTACTGCCGATACCGTGAAAGTTGTTGGCAACTTCAAGAGCAATAGCGGTACGCATATTGATGCCGGTTATCTCGCCTATGAGGGTAGCTTCTCCGGCCCTGCCAATATTTGTAACGGCACGGACATGGGGCAAAGTGGCTGTCTTAAGAAAGTGACCGACGGCTCTTTAAGTGCAGAAAAAGTTGATTTGTTCAACGTGCTGCAGGCGGAATCTGACTATTACAAAGGCTTGGCCAGCTCGGACAATACCGCGTTAATCGGTGACATGAACAATAAAAAGTTCAGCTATACCGGTGGTGCAACTGACCTGGTCGTTTTCAATATCACCGCAGACCAGCTGACCGGACCCCAATGGAGTCTGGATATGGATTTTGCCACTGCCCTGAATGTTGTGATCAATGTATCGGGCACCAGTTTTAATGCGGGCACTACCAAAAACGGTACCCAGAGTTTCCGCAACAACTTCAACAACGTGTTGTGGAATTTCTACGAAGCCACCACTTTGAATTTTGGCGATTCTTGGTATGGCTCCATTCTCGCGTTAAACGCCACCATTAAAACCAACTCCAATCTGGATGGCGCTATTGCAGCCAAATCCTATAAGGGTAATGGCGAAATTCATAAAGGCAGCTGGGATTACACCCCGCCAACCGTCGAAGTACCTGAACCGTCGCTGCTTGGGTTAATGATGGCCGGATTGGGCTTGCTGGGCCTTGGCCGTTTGCGTCGCCGCCGCTAATCGGTTTTTATTTAAAACTAAAATGCCCCGAGTGATCGGGGCATTTTTTTTGCCTGTCACAAAACAATTATTGCATCGCCTGTTCTGCATCCTGCGATGGGGGTGATGGAATGGCTGTTGATGTGATAACTGTAGATGGCACGGCTGCAGATGAAAGCGGTGTAATTTCACCCGTATCCAGTTTCAGCAAAAAATGATCGCTCGGCGCATCACCAGAAAATTTCACCAGAATAGTTAGCAGTTTTCCCAAGCGCTGCTGATAAAAAGGCAGTGGGTTATCAACCGGATTGTTGGCTGTAGATTGATTATTTTGCGATAACAACAATTGCTGTGCGAGTATTTGGTAGTGCGCGAATCGTTGCGCGCTAATGTCTTGCAGTGCGAGTTGATCTGCACTCCATAAACGATAAAAATCCACGCTTAAATCACTGCCGGTCCAGTCGGCAAAACTGGCCAGCATCAAACCGTTTTTTTGGGCAACAATCTCTGCCTGTTTGGTTGCCTGTTGCCAGTCTCTCTTCACAGCTTCATAGCTATCCTGGTTGTTTATTACGGCTGTTAACTGCGCGAGACTAATATCAGTTTTTAATTGCGAGAGAATCAACAGTTGCATTCCATTTAATTGCATCAATAACGCGCGTATATCCGCAGGCCACTCCTGTGGCAAAAAACGCAAGCGCGC
Source organism: Cellvibrio sp. UBA7661 (assembly GCA_002483365.1). Lineage (GTDB taxonomy): Bacteria > Pseudomonadota > Gammaproteobacteria > Pseudomonadales > Cellvibrionaceae > Cellvibrio. Next base: position 272,412 of record DLHT01000006.1, on the reverse strand, counting down.
CAGTTCGCGCAAATGCCATTCGGTAAATTGGCGATAATGTGTTGCTTGCAGGATGTTGTTGTCCCAAATGTCGGGCGCATTGATCGATTGCAAATAATTCCATTCTGCGCGGTAGTGCGCAAACAATTCATCAAAACGCGGCACTTCTTTTAAGGCAACTGTTTCCACTTCAACGTGTTGATTCTGTTTGATGATCAATATTTTATAAGCGGGAATATAAGCTGCAAGTGAAGGTGCTTGAATGTTGAATAACACATTGCCGTTTTCACCGCGATACACACCTGTATCATTAATATGCATATGGCCTGCAACATGAATTTTCAGCCCGGTATCGGCCAAGGCTTTGCTGGTGTTGGTGCTCGGGTTTCGGTTGAGCTGAAATTTTTGCTCGCCCATTAATTGCGCAATATCGCCGCCTGCGCCGTCATAAAATTCCTGCATCGGAAAATGGGAAAACGCAATCAGGGTTTTCCCTTGCGCTTGTGCGCGTGCGACAACATCGGTTATCCATTCCAATAAATGGGTTTTGTGGGTAATGACTTTGTTGTAGCCCGCATCGCTTGACCCCATAAAATTATCAGGATCTTGCGCGTTGCCGGTGCCGCCCATTTCAGGTTGGTAAACATTGGCATCAATTGCCAGCAACCATAAACCATCGACGGGCTCTACCAGATAACTGCTGTCGGGCAGGTGATAACAATCGCTGTAGTGCGCTTGTTTGTACACTCCGCCGGTACCTTGATGGCAAATTTCATAGTGCCGGTTTTCAAATGTTGCTTCGCGTGTAGCAGTTGCAAGATCGTAGTGATTTTTTTTGGTGCTGTAAGGTGTTTCAAAATAACGATAACTCGCCTTGGGGTAAAAACCGTGGTCGCCCAGCAAATCCATAATGGATTGATAACCTAACTCCTGCACCTCATCCGAGCACACTACGTGATGTCGCTGCGCTTCATGACGATGTTTTTTTTGCATTGGGATTTCTTGCATTGACATTTCTTGAATGGACATTTGTTGTGTGCACAGTGGGTGTTGCCTGCTAAAAATCGGCTGTTCTTTTCCATCTGTACCTAAGTAGTCCTCTTTTCCTGCCGGATGTGAAAACGGTCGTGTTGGATCGTGATTGCCCGGTGCGGCAAAAAACTCAATACCGTATTGGCGGTGGTATTGATCCAGAATGGTTTTTAATCCGCGTAAATGTGCGGGTTGGCCGTCATCACTAAAGTCGCCGGGCAGGGCAACGTATTTAATGTTGCGTTGGGCAATGTCATCGAGTGCGGCGAGCAGTGAAAAATAATTTTCATTGAATAAACGTGTGGAGTGCAATTGCGCGCGCATAGAGCGAATGCTCGCGTGTTGCGTGCCGTAAGGCGTTGTTGTGGGCAAGCCGGAAAAATGATCGCCGCTGAAATCGGCATAGATATCGTGGAAGTGAATGTCCGGCATAAACGCAATTTGTAGCGCAGCAGTATTTTGATTGTTGGTTGATTGTATTTGTTGAGGCGGTTCCGGCGCGCATCCGGTGATGAAAATAAACAGAGTGAATGCAACTAAAAAGAAAATTTTTTTCATAGTGAAAAATCTATAAGCAACATAACAATCAAATAACGGTGCAGTCTATTGCAGAATCGCTACAGCCTTATGACAAACAATAAAATGAAATTTCGATAGAAAGTCGGCATATAAAAATACGAGGATACATTGTTAATAATTGTTAAATGAAGCGGTGGAAATAGAACAGCAATAAAAATGAAATGCACGTCGTTTATGGTGCCGTGCGTTTCTAATTCCTGCTCAGGAACATCAATCTGCTTGGGAAGTAAAATGGAGTTTTCTCTTTTTATGAGAGCTAGAAATGGTCGAATGTTGTTTTTCTAACTGTAATAAATAGAGGACGTTAACGTGAGAACTCATAAAAACATCGCAATCCATTCAGGCAGGAACCCATTAAGTGAAGCCGTTTCCCGCATAGTGTTTGGTGCTGCATTGGCAGCGCTATCACTGCAAGGTATGGCGCAGGGTGCTGACCAGCTTGAAGAGATTGTTGTCACTGGCAGCTACGCCAAGAGTCTGGAAAAAGCGATTGATATTAAACGTAATGCGATTGGTTTTTCTGATTCTATTGTCGCCACCGATATTGCCGATTTCCCCGAACAAAACCTTGCTGAAGCCTTGCAGCGTATGCCCGGTGTAACCATTGAGCGCAATAAAGGTTTGGGTAGCAAAGTGAATGTGCGCAGCCTGCCCAGTGAATTCACCCATATTTCCATTAATAACCTTTCTACTGCATCAGGCAGTGGTGGGCGCGATGTTGAGTTCGATATTTTTGCATCGGAAATTATTCAAAGTGTGACGGTTAAAAAATCCCCTACCGCTCTTGACGAAGAAGGCGGAATTGCGGGTTCAGTGTTGATTTCAACAGCGCGTCCATTTGATTACAGCGATGCGAAATTGGTTGTGTCAGCCGAAGGCGCACACAATTCTATTTCGGAAAAAATTGATCCAAAAATTTCCATGTTGGCGAGCAATACCTTTGGTGACTTTGGCGCGCTGGTATCGTTTTCGATGGCGGAGCGCACTAACAGAACCGATTCCAATTCCGGTATTAATTTTCGCCCATTGTCGCGCTGGACTGAAAAAACCGGTTCATCAAAATGGCAAGCTGACCAAACCATCGCGGTGCTTGAGCGCGATACCGGTGTAAAAATTAGTGATCCTTTTAACAAGGAAGAAACCAATCGCGTTGTGTTTCATGACAAGATCGGCGATCGCGCTTATTTGAATGAGCAGGACAAGTGGGGTGCAACTGCCGCTTTCCAATATCAACCAAGCAGCACTTTTAGCCTCACCTTTGATGCCATGCTCGGCGGCTATGACAACACCGAAGACGAATACGATGCGGCGGCCTACACAGCTTCGAGCATTAGCGCATTAGAAACTGTTCACGCTTACGACAACACAACGCTCGCCAAACACGGTATTGTGGTATTGACCGATGTTTCCTACGCGGCGACACAACACGAATTCTTGAGCAAAGAAAACGTGCACGAAACTGATTTTACCCAGTACAGCTTTGACATGGAGTGGGAAATTGGCGGGTGGTTAATTGACGGGCTTATCGGTTATTCAGGTGCAGAAAAAATCTCGGACACCAGCAATTTAAAACACGTGGCATTTGCACCTTCACGCAGTCGTTACACCAACAATGGTGGTGAGACGCTGTTGAGCGCCAATCCAAAAAGCATTGATATGTACAATTCGCCGGAAAAATATTTATTCGATTCCTACGAAGTGAACCTCGAAGCAATTCAGGATGATAAATATGCAGCACAATTGGGTTTCACTAAACCCTTGGAGTTGGATTTCTTCAGCGCTTTGAATCAAGTGCAATTTGGTGCGCGCTATACCGATAAATCCAAAGAGCGCGAGCGCGGAACCAATACTGTGCGTGGACCCAAAGCCGGTGACAATTCGTGGCGCAATGTGCGCACCTTGCAAGACAGCGAGTTAACGCCGGTTTCCGATTTGGTTCCCGGTGGAAAATATTTGTCGCAATCATCCAACAGTCCGCAGTGGTCGCAAGTATCCAACGGTTATGCGCGCGATACTTTCCGCTACGACGGTTTCAACGTGGAATTTGCCGATAGCGAATATTATCGCGTCGATGAAGAGGTCGTGAGCCTCTATGCCATGGCTGATTTTACATTTGACCTGGCGGCTATGCCGGTGATGGTCAATACCGGTGTACGCACAGTAGATACTTCAGTGCTGTCGTTTGGTTATCACCAAATCCAGAATGCAAACGGCTCTACCGGTTATACGCCAACACCCATTTCCAAAGAAGGCAATTACAACGATGTACTGCCAAGCCTCAACATGAATATGGAATTGCGTGAAGGTTTGATGTTGCGCGCAGCGGCATCGCAAACGCTAATGCGACCGGCACTGGGCGATATTGCGTACAAACGCACCGTGAGCCTGAATGATTTTAAATATCGCGATGGCAACCCGGATTTGAAACCTACCTATGCTGACCAATGGGAACTGGGTCTGGAATGGTATGTGGGCGATAACGCACTCTTTGCTGCATCTTATTTTGAGAAAAAAATTGAAGGCGTAGTGCGTGAGTCACTCACCGGCGTTGTAAAAGATGTGACCAAATACAATGCCAACGGCACTATCGATGGCGTGTATGATTTTGAAATTTATCAAAAGGTGAATGCAGAAGGCGATTACGACGTATCGGGTGTGGAATTAATTGCACAATTTCCGCTGACGATGCTGCATGAATCACTGGAAGGTTTTGGTATCAACGCCAACTACACTGCGCTGGATAATTCACTCACTGGTGAATCGGATTTGGATATTCCGGCACCGCCGGAAGGTTTGGCAGATGAAACCTACAACCTGACGTTCTATTACGAAAATGACTTGTTTGATGCGCGCATTTCTTACAACTACAAAGACAAGTATGTTGAATATATCGCGAGCGATATGTATCCGGTCTACCGAGATGCTTACGGTCAAACGGATATTTCGCTTGGATATCAGGTGATCGATGCGATCAAAGTAGTGCTAGAAGGTATCAATATTACCGACGAAGAAACCAGCGCTTACACCATTGATCCGTCATTCCCGTCGATGTACGAATTTTCTGGCCGCCGCATTAGTCTGGGTGTGCGTGCAGATTTCTAAGTGGCAAAAAAAAGGATGTTCCGCGAGGGGCATCCTCTTTTGTTTTTTGGGCAAACAGGCCTAGCGTGGATACAGGGTCTTTACCCCTTCGGCAGTGCCCAGCAGCAATACATCGGCACCTTTGGCGGCGAATAAGCCATTGGTCACTACGCCGGTAATCTGGTTGATGCGGTTTTCCAATCCCACCGGATCGATGATCTGTAAATTGTGGACATCAAGGATCACATTGCCGTTGTCGGTAACTACGCCTTCGCGATATACCGGTGTGCCGCCCAGTTTGACCAGCTCGCGTGCGACGTAAGAGCGCGCCATGGGAATTACTTCGACCGGTAGCGGGAACTTGCCCAGTACATCGACCCATTTGCTGCCATCGGCGATGCATACAAATTCTTTCGATACCGCGCGCACGATTTTTTCGCGCGTCAAGGCCGCACCGCCGCCTTTGATCAAGTGCAGGTAGGCGTTGCTTTCGTCCGCACCATCAACATACACCGCAAGCTCGCTGACGGAATTGCAATCGAGCACATCGATACCGAGTTTTTTCAAGCGCTCGGCAGACGCATCAGAGCTTGCGACAGCACCGGCAAACAGGGATTTGATCTCGCCCAGATAATCGATAAAAAAATTGGCAGTAGAACCAGTGCCGACGCCAATAATGGAGTCGTTGAATAATTTGGGTTTGATGTATTCAATCGCGGCGCGCGCGACAGCTTGCTTGAGTTGGTCTTGAGTCATGGTAGTCTCGTTTTGATGGTTCTTTGTGCTGATAGAGAGCCCGCCAGTCGCTTGCGACTGGCTCGGTGTGAACGTCAGGCGCATCCGCCAAAAACGTTATTATACGGATTTTCGCCGTGCCAGCGGCGGCCAAATTGTTTACACTGCGGTGACTTTTTCACTTCATTATGCAAAACAATCATGCCTGAATCCTACATAAAACGTATCCTCAACGCCCGTATCTATGATCTGGCGATAGAAACCCCGCTCGATGAAGCGCGCTTGTTGTCAACGCGCACCGGCAATAAAGTCTTGCTCAAACGCGAAGATTTACAGCCGGTGTTTTCATTTAAATTGCGCGGTGCGTATAACAAACTGCAACAACTGACCGAAGAAGAGCGCAACCGCGGTGTGATTTGCGCCTCGGCGGGCAACCATGCACAGGGTGTCGCGCTCGGCTCACAGCATTTGGGCATCAAGGCGACCATTGTGATGCCGCGCACGACACCTGCGATCAAAGTGGATGCCGTACGCGCACGCGGTGCCAAAGTGGTGTTGCATGGCGATAGCTATGACGAAGCCTCTGCGTACGCGAAAAAATTGGTGGAAGAAAAAGGCATGACCTATATCCACCCGTTTGATGATCCGGATGTGATCGCGGGTCAAGGCACCATCGCCATGGAAATCCTGCATCAGTATCCCGGCAAAATTGATGCGATTTTTATCGCCGTCGGCGGCGGTGGTTTGGCGGCAGGTATTGGTGCGTATGTGAAATACCTGCGCCCGGAAACCAAAATTATCGCGGTGGAGTCGGAAGAGTCGGCGTGCCTGATGGCGGCGATGGAAAAGAAAAAACGCGTTGTGTTGCCGCAGGTTGGCATCTTTGCGGATGGCATCGCGGTTGCGCAAATCGGTGAGGAGACCTTCCGTGTGCTGCGCAAGGTGGTCGATGAGTGCATGACTGTCACCGCCGACGAAATTTGTGCAGGCATCAAAGATATTTTTGAAGATACGCGTTCCATCGCAGAACCCGCCGGTGCGACCAGCGTGGCTGGCCTGAAAAAATACGTGGCACAACACGGTATCACCGGCCAAACGCTGGTGGCGATCGACTGCGGTGCCAATATCAATTTTGACCGTTTGCGTTATATCAGTGAGCGCACGGAAATTGGTGAGCAGCGCGAAGCCATTCTCGCGGTGACAATTCCGGAACGCCCCGGTGCCTATAAAGAATTTTGTAAAGCACTGGGTAAGCGCAACATCACTGAATTTAATTATCGCTACGCGGATGCCAAAGACGCGCGCATTTTTGTGGGCGTGCAAGTGGCGGCAGGCGGAAAAGATCGCGCTGATTTGGTCGAGGAGCTAAAAGCCCAGGGTTATGATTTGGTGGATATGACAGAAAACGAGTTGGCGAAATTGCATATCCGCCACCTTGTGGGCGGTCACGCTCCGCAGATCACCGATGAAGTGCTCTATCGTTTTGAATTCCCCGAGCGTCCGGGTGCGTTGATGACCTTTCTGAACAAAGTGGCTGGTCGCTGGAATATTTCGCTGTTCCATTACCGCAACCATGGCTCTGCTTCTGCACGTGTGTTGGTGGGTATGCAGGTGCCTAAAAAAGATTACAGCGAGCTGAAAGCGTTTTTGAATGACCTGAATTATCCCTTCTGGGATGAAACCAAAAACGAAGCCTATAAATTCTTCCTCGGGTAATTCCTTTACCCGCGATGCAGCCTGTCGGCTGCATCGCGCTTTTGACTCTATACATCCCCCTGTTATCTGTCTGCCCAGGCATCGATTACGGCTTGTCCTGCAATTTGCCAATCCCTGTCTATCCTTAAGGCTATTCCTCCCAAAGGGTTAATTTATGTTCAGAAACTGGCACATCCGGATTTATGGTGTAATCTGGACAACGTTGTCAGGTGATTAAAGTGTCAAATAACCCAAGTGTTAAATCAACCCATTAAAACGACTTTAGCTACAACGAACTTAACTGCAACATTAACTACAACAAACACATAGCAGGAGCATTGCTAATGAAATCTGCAGGTCAACATATCGCTGCGCATTTAGGCGCATTGACGTTGGCGTTAGGGCTCGCCCAAAGCGCCTTCGCTGGAAACCTTAGCCAGCAACAACTCAGTGAATTTGCGGGCAAAGCCCAGCTGCGCTTTGGTGTTGTAAACAATCTGGGAGCGAAACCGCAAGGGCAGGTGATACTGGTCAATGACTCAAGCGCTGCGTTACCTGCAGGGCAGGGCGATTGGCGGATTTACATTCACTCGGTGCGTAAACTGGACTCTGCAACGGTAGAAGGTTTGAGCCTGCGCCACATACAAGGCGATTTGCATGAGCTTGCACCAACCGCATCTTTCAAGGGGCTCGCAACAGGGGCGAAACTGGTAGTGCCCTACGCCGCGAGTTCAAGTCTGGTGAGTTACTCGGATTTTATGCCGCGTGCATTTATCGCCCAGCAAGGCTTAACAACGGAAATATTCGCCAATACCAATACCGAAAACCTCAGTGAATTTGTCGAGCCGTTTACCAAGCCGGAACAACTGCAACGTTTTTCACCGGATCTTTACCCTATCGCGACACCTACTACCCGCTATCAGGATAACCTTGCGGTGAATGCCGCTGCCGCCAAGGTAGATGCTGCTCCCAAAATTATCCCGACACCCGCCGATGTGAAATATCGCAAAGGTACGGCAGTGATTGATAACAGCTGGAAAATCAGCTACGCAGGCCGTTTAACCGGCGAAGCCAAGTATCTTGCCGATCAATTAAAAGCGGCCGGTATTACCATGGCATCAAGCCCGGCACAGGTGAGCGCGGCAGGTGGTGTTACTGTGTCATCCGCTAAAATAATTGAGCTGAAAGTCGATGCGTCTATCGGCAAGAGCGAAGCCTATAGTCTCAATATCTCGGGCGATAAAATTACCATCGTCGGCAGTGATAATGCCGGTGCGTTTTACGGTATCCAAAGCGTATTGAGTTTGCTGCCGGCGCAAACTGCTGCGAGCCACAGCTTGCCGCAACTGACGGTCAATGATGCTCCACGCTATCGCTGGCGCGGCATGATGTACGACATGGGGCGCAACTTCCATGGCAAGGAATACACCTTGCGTTTGATCGAGCAAATGGCGCGTTACAAGCTCAACAAATTGCATTTGCACCTTACCGAAGATGAAGGCTGGCGTTTGCAAATCCCCGGCTTGCCAGAGCTGACCGATGTCGGCGCGCATCGCTGTTTTGATCTGAGCGAGCAGAGCTGCCTGCTGACCCAGTTGGGCACTGGTCCACACAAAACCGGTTCAGGTAACGGTTACTACACCACCGAAGACTTCATTGAAATTTTGAAATTTGCCAGTGCGCGACACATCGAAGTGATTCCGGAAATTGATATGCCCGGCCACGCGCGTGCTGCGGTGAAATCCATGGAGGCACGTTACAAAAAGCTGCTGAAAGACGGTAAAAAAGCCGAAGCTGAGCAGTATTTGTTATCCGATCCATTGGATAAATCCCAATACATGACGGTGCAAAACTACACCGACAACTCCATCAACGTGTGTTTGCCATCAACCTATGCATTCGTAGATAAAGTGATTTACGAATTGCAGCAAATGTATCGCAAAGCCGGAACGCGACTGGTGACTTTCCATATGGGCGGCGATGAAGTGGGCGCAGGTTCCTGGACTGCTTCACCTGCGTGTAATGCTCTCTTTGCCAAAGGCGAGATGGGCGTTGCTGGCCCTGCGGATCTGAAACCCTACTTTGTCAGTAAAGTTGCGGCTATCACTGCTGCGCGTGGTTTGGATTTGGGCGGTTGGGAAGACGGTTTGATGTACGATCCTAACAACACCTTTAATCGCGCCCAATTCGCCAACAAACATGTACTGGCAAATGCGTGGGATAACATCTGGGAGTGGGGCGTTGCTGACCGCGCGTATCGTTTGGCAAATGCCGGTTATGAACCGATTATTTCAGCGGCAACCCATTTGTATTTCGATCACCCGCACGAGGCTAATCCGGAAGAGCGCGGTTACTATTGGGCTGCGCGCTACACCGATGCCTCCAAAGTGTTTGGTTTCATGCCTGACAATCTCTACGCTAATGCCGATAAAACCCGCAATGGTGCAGCGATTGAAAATCTGGAAGCCTTGGTAGGGCGCGCTATGCCCGCGCTGGAAAAGCCTGAGAATTTGCGCGGTATGCAAGGGCAGGTTTGGAGTGAAACCATCCGCACTGGTGCGCAAATGGAGCAGATGATTTATCCGCGTTTGATTCCACTGGCTGAGCGTGCATGGCACAAAGCATCTTGGGAAGGTGACAAGCTGGATGCCAGTGAGCGCCTTGCTGATTGGGCTGCATTCGCCGTGCAATTAAGTACCAAAGAATTGCCAAAACTCGCTTCATTAGGCGGTAGTTTTTATCTGCCACCACCGGGCGCGGTGATTGAAAAAAGCCAATTGTTGGCCAATACCTCCTTACCTGGACTCGCAATAGAAATCAGTTTGGATCAAGGCGAGACCTGGACTTCCTACACCGGCGCGCTGCCAGTCAAGGATAATCCAGTATTACTGCGCAGCCGTCTTGGCGATGCAACCAGTCGCGCAGTAACGGTTGCTCCTTAAACCGGAATAGATTTTTTTGGTAATTCGTTCGCGGCAAGGATGCACAGATCGTCAGTTGATGGCGATACAACTCGCCGCGATCAGCTACAAAAATACCCATGATTTACCGGTGTTTTTGTAGCTCCCTCCATTAAAAGCATGGAAAACATCGGGAAAAACGCACTTTTTTGCTAAAAAGTGCGTTTTTTTTGCAGTTTTTTATGGGTCATTGGTTTCCTTCCAGCAAATCCTTGCCTATTATTTATCCACGCCACAGCCTTGGGCTGTTTTGTGGTCGCTTATAAAAGATGTTGTTTTTTTAAAATAATATTGCGCAAGGTTACCACCATGAAAGTCGATGTTCTCTCCGCTGTGATCTTGATATTTTGTTTAGGAGTTTGTGTAACCCTGTTAGATGTAGGTACTTTAGTGTCGTTTGCAGAGGCAGCAGTAGAGTCGGTCTCTGAATAAACAGATACAGGTGCATCGGAAAAATCAGGCGATAAACGGAATTTTCGACAACAACTCCCGCTCTTGCGGGAGTTGTTTTTTGTAGGCAGCAATTGCGTGTTTATGGATGGATTTCTATCGATGTATTTTTTATTGACGTGTTTTTTATTGATGCGTAAGCAGAATTTCCTGTTCGGTTGCGATGGCGAACAACGGAATATCCCAGGCATCTGTCGCGAGTGAATCAACTTCCTGGCAACTGTGCGCCAGGCCAATCAGATAAGGTTTTCCCGCGCTATTTTTTTGTTTAAACGCAAAGGTTGTATCGTAAAAACCACCGCCCATCCCCAAACGCGCCCCGCTGCGATCAAACCCAACCAACGGCATAAGCACAACATCCAGACGCTGTGCCGGTAGTTTATGGTGCTGGCGAAAATCCGGTTCGGGAATACCGAATCGATTCTTCGTCAGAGCTGCATCGGGCGTGTATTCCACAAACCACAGGGTTTTATTTTTGTCAGGGCGTAGCACCGGTAAATAGCAGTGCTTATCCATTTTCCACAATTGTTGGGCAATGGGGGCCGGGTCAATTTCACCATCGTTTGCAATATACAGAGCGACATGACGCGCGCGCATAAATTGCGGCAGTTGCATCAGCTGGCGCAATAACAAGAGTGACGCATGTGCTTGTTGTGTGATGCTCAAGGCTTTTCGGCGTGCACGCAATTCGCTGCGCAAAGCTGATTTTGCATGTGCGGTTGCCGTAGTTTGTGAAGGTGTTTGTAGTGATGGGGGAAGCGGGTCGGCCATAAACAGCCTTGAACAATCGTGAGGAAAACAAGAGAGAATTAAAAGACCCCGAAATGCCGCTTACCAAGCTGGCCTTGAACCCAAAGGTTCAAGGTGGCGATACCTGTGGCTTTTTAGGCTTTCCGTCAGGCGGACATGCACACCAAACTCAACGAGATACTGCCGGGCTAACATTTATCGGCTCAAGGACATTGTTGGATTGCAAACATTCCAGGGCGTGGCGTCAGTATAACCCAGAGTTACCGGTTATTCGCAAATGAAATTATGCTTGGGTTATATAGCCGTTTATTGATTAATCGTCTTAAACGGGGCTGGAAAAAAGTCGTTATTTGCGCTTATGGTGATTTTTAATCCAAGTTGCTTTTAATAAAGACTATTCTCGGTCCAAACCGGACAGGGTGCGATCCAGCTTCTCGTTCAGGCGCAATAAATCAGATTGGTTGGCTGAACCACTTGTTCCGGTTGAGGAGGTTTTGGCCTGCAGCAACTCATGACTCAAGTTGAGCGCAGCCATGACTGCAATACGCTCAAGGCCAATGACGGCACCGGTGCCGCGGATCGCTTTCATGCGCTCATCCAGCAATTGCGCTGATTCCACCAGCGCCTGGCGCTCCTCGCGCGGGCAGGCAACCTGATATTCCTTATCGAGGATTTTTACAAAAACGGTTTCGTTGCTCATGGCGTATTCTCGGGTGCTTTTTATCGGGTGCTTATTCTCAGGTGCTTTTGTTGAGCTATTCGGCATCCAGATTACGTAAATGGGTGATCATGGCCTCAACGCGGCTGCGTGCCAGCTCATTCTTCTCGATCAACCGCACGCGCTCGCGCTGCCATTCATTTTCGCGGGTTTTAAGCTCGGCATTTTCTTGCTGCAGGCGATTACACAGCAGGATCAGCTTATCCAGCTTGGTTTCGAGGGCGAGTAGCAGATCGTCAGACATGATAATAAGTAACCATAAAATAGCGCAGGTTGCCCACTATATTGTGCGGCCCGCAGGTGGTCAATCATAGAGCACAAGTTAATGTGAATTCGAGAAGATAGTTGCTATCAAGCGATAAACAAACAGGTTTTACTTGAGGTGCGTCAACCTTGGAATTCGCTATATAAAAAGTTTGCGGAGCCGCCAAGGGCAATCGTGATAGCATTTGCCCATTGCGATGAGAGGCCTACATGACTGAAAACACATCCCCCGAGCAACTGCTCACCCCCCTGAATTTTGATGAACTCGCCAACCTGTTGGCTCCCTTGGGCACATTGAATAGCCCCTCTGAATTGCACGGACTTTTATGTGGCAAGTTGGCGGGTGGTGCAACACTGAGTGAAACCCATTGGCTGCTGGAAGCCGTTGAATTCCTCGATTTTATTGCTGCGCCCGATGAGCGTGTGCGTATCGCGCTGAGCCGGCTGTATCACACCACCAATGATCAGCTTCAGGGCCAAATGAGTTTGAAATTGATGCTGCCTGACGATGACAGTTTGCTCAGTGAGCGCGTGCGTGGTTTGAGCGAATGGTGCCATGGCTTTCTAACTGGTTTTGGCAGTGTTGATCATCAAGGTAAACGTGTGATCAATGAAGAATTTGAAGAGATGTTGGAAGACATTGCCAATATTGTCCAAATCCAGGCCGATGATGAAGAGGATGAATCCAGCTCAGAAGCAGATTATATGGAGGTGACCGAATACGTTCGTGTTGTGGTCAACTCATTGTATTTTGAATTTTCAGCTGAGCCTGCTGCGCCACTTGATCCATCCAGCAGCGCGCCTGCATCTGATTTGTTGCATTGATTGTGTGAACAACCGTGAAAAAAATGTGTGAGCGCATCCATGAGAATCTCCCGAACTGAATTTGCCCGTCGCCGTAAACAATTAATGGCGCAGATGGAACCTAACTCTATCGCCATAGTACCTGCTGCGCCTGAGCGCCCGCGCAGCCGCGATACCGAATATCACTACCGCCAGGATAGCGATTTTTTATATCTCTCCGGATTTGAAGAGCCGCAAGCTGTATTGGTATTAATTCCCGGCCGCGATCACGGCGAATATGTTTTGTTTGTGCGCGAGCGCAACCGCGAGCGGGAAATTTGGGATGGCTATCGCGCGGGGCCGGAAGGTGCTTGCAGCGAATTTGATGCTGACGATGCCTTTCCGATTGATGATATCGATGAAATTCTGCCGGGGCTGTTGGAAGGACGGCAGCGCGTGTACTACTCCATGGGGAAAGACAGCGAATTCGATAAGCATGTGATGGATTGGGTCAACACCATCCGCGCAAAAGTCCGCTCCGGCGCAACACCACCGGGTGAGTTTTTGGATTTGAGTCATTTTTTGAATGACATGCGTTTATTTAAAAGTGCTGCCGAATTGCGTGTGATGAAAGAAGCGGGCGAAATTTCAGCACGCGCCCATGTGCGTGCGATGAAAGCTGCTAAACCGGGAGTGATGGAGTATCAGCTTGAAGCCGAAATCATGCACGAATTCCAAATGAGCGGTGCGCGTTTCCCTGCATACAATTCCATCGTCGGCGGCGGAAGAAATGGTTGTATCCTGCATTACATTGAAAATTCAGCACCGCTGAAAAATGGTGATCTGGTGCTGATCGATGCGGGCTGCGAACTGGATTATTACGCGGCTGACATTACCCGCACCTTTCCGGTAAACGGAAAATTTTCACCCGAACAAAAAGCGCTGTACGACATTTGCTTGCAAGCACAACTGGAAGCAATCGCTGAATGTAAATCCGGTAAACATTGGAATGATCCACACGAGGCAACCGTGCGTGTGATTACCGAAGGTTTGGTAAAAATCGGTTTGCTTGAAGGTGACGTGAATGAATTAATCAAAAGCGAAGCTTACAAAGAATTTTATATGCACCGCGCTGGCCACTGGCTGGGAATGGATGTGCACGATGTTGGCGATTACAAAGTCGGTGGTGAATGGCGCGTGCTCGAACCGGGCATGGTAATGACCGTAGAGCCGGGCATTTATGTTGCGCCTGACAATGAGCGTGTTGCGAAAAAATGGCGTGGTATAGGTATCCGGATTGAAGACGATGTCGTAATTACCAAAGACGGCAATGAAGTGCTCACCAAAGATGTACCCAAAACCGTCGCCGAAATTGAAGCCCTGATGGCAGGTTAATATTATTTGCTATGACCCAATCGTTTGAATTTGATATCGCCATTATTGGCGGCGGCATGGTGGGGGCAAGTCTTGCCAGTTTGCTTGCAGCCAGTTTACCGCAGGTGCAAATCGCCCTGATCGATTCACAGCCATTTGCGCGTGCCGATGAAATACATTTTCAATCCAGTTTTGACGCGCGCTCAACTGCGCTCTCACTCGGTTCAGTGGAAATATTCAAGCAGTTAGGTTTGTGGAATTTACTGCAGCAGCACGTGACAGCAATTGCGCAAGTACATGTGTCGGATCGCGGGCATTTTTTAGGTGGTGTGATTGATGCAGCCGAGCGCGATCTGGATGCAGTGGGTTATGTTGTTGAAAATACCTGGCTGGGTAAGGTGCTGCTTGCACACGTGCAAGCGCAATCCAATATTCACTGCTTCGCCCCTGCACAAGTTACCCACATTGTTCCGCACGAACATTCTGCACAGTTACATTTATTGCACACACACCCGGAAAAAGGTGAACAGGTATTGCTGATCAATACCTCGCTGGCTGTGATTGCAGATGGTGGCGAATCAACGTTGCGTCAACAGCTGGGAATCGGTACCGATGTTCGAGCATATGAGCAAACGGCGATCATCACTAATGTAGAATTTTCCGAGCCACACAATGGTGTCGCGTTTGAGCGATTTACTGACCAAGGGCCAATCGCGTTATTACCCTTGGGTGAATCACATCATTCATCCCAGGCTGCTTTGGTGTGGACATTACCGTCTGCACAGGCAGAAGAAATCCAATCCGGTAGTGATGAAATATTTCTTGCGCAGCTGCAAGAGCGTTTTGGCCATCGTGTGGGAAAATTTACCCGTGTCGCAAAACGGTTTGCCTATCCGTTGCAATTAACCTTGGCGCAAGAACAAGTTCGCTCTCATCTCGTGTTGATGGGAAATGCAGCGCACTTTTTGCATCCGGTTGCCGGACAAGGTTTTAATTTAGCCTTGCGCGATTGCGCATGTCTGGCAGAAATCTTGCGTAAGGCAGTGGCGGATAACCAATCGCTCGGTGATTTATCGGTGCTGCAACAGTATGTTGCGATGCAAGCTTTGGATCAGGAAATTACCATCGAATTCAGCGATAAATTGGTTCGTCTTTTTTCTAATAACCAACTGCCACTCATTGCGTTGCGGCATTTAGGTTTATTAAGTCTTGAGTCGCTGCCATTGTTGAAAGACCAGTTTGTGGCGCAAACCATGGGCACTGCAGGGCGTAAATTTCATTGGAAACCAGACGGCTTTCTTGCTGCCGAAAAAACGCCCGCCGTTGATCCTGCATCAAAAATTATTCCCCATGGCTCATCGCATTTCGATGTGATTATTGTAGGGGCAGGTTTGGTAGGCGCATCACTGGCTTGTGCAATTGCACAATTGAATGCAGCGCAGTCGTTGCGTATTGCAGTGATTGAAGCGAGTAATTCCGCTGCGCAGTTTAGCGGTGACAATTTTGATCCGCGTGTGGTTGCGCTGACACATGCGTCGGAAAATTTATTGAAAAAAATCGGCTGTTGGAATGGTATTGCTAACGAGCGAGTGTGTGCCTATCGCGAAATGAAAGTGTGGGACGGCGAAGGCACTGCAGCAATTGAATTTGATTGTGCGGATGTGCAGCAAGATCACCTGGGGCATATCGTTGAAAACTCGCTGCTTGTTGCGCATTTGCGTAAACGTATGGACGAATTCGCGACTATTCAATTAATTCAGCCTGCGGCAGTCGTCGCACTTCACTCTGAGGCTGATATGGCCTCACCTGTGCGCATTACCTTGAACAATGGCGATGAGATCACTGGGTCACTATTGATTGCGGCGGATGGAGCGCAATCCAGTGTGCGTGAACTGGCCGGGTTTGCAACGCGCGAATGGGATTACAACCAGCAGGCAATTATCACTACCGTACGCACAGAAAAACCGCATGAATTTACCGCGTGGCAGCGTTTTATGCACACGGGGCCTTTGGCTTTTTTACCACTCCAACAAAATGGTGATGCGCATCAATGTTCCATTGTGTGGTCTGCAGATAACGATTTTGCACAGGAGTTGATGGCACTTGATGATGAACATTTTTGTGCGCGGCTGACGGATGCGTTCGAATCGCGTTTGGGTAAAGTCATTCGCTGCGATCAGCGCTATTGCATTCCTTTGCGCCAACGTCATGCAACATCTTACATACAGCAACGCATTGCATTGGTTGGGGATGCCGCGCACAACATTCATCCGTTGGCAGGGCAGGGCGTTAATCTCGGTTTGTTGGATGTTATTGCGCTGGTAAATGAAATTGAACGCGCACTGGTGCGCGGTATTCCGCTTCACGATGCATCCATCCTGCGCCGTTATCAGCGCCAGCGGCTCGCTGGTAATCTCGGCATGATGTCGGCAATGGAGGGTTTCAAGCGATTATTCGGCAGTCGCTCAATTGCCATCAACTGGCTGCGCAATACCGGCATGCGCCAACTAAACTCTGTATCGGGTATCAAAAAAATTATTATCAATGCGGCGCTGGGCGTGCCTTAACAGCTTAGTCAGGATGAGGTTATGGATTTAGCACTATTTTCAGTTGCGCCCTTTGATTGGGCTGGTATCGGGACATCATTGCTGTGCGGCAGCATCATCGGGATTGAGCGCCAATTGCGCGGTAAGCCAGTAGGTATACGCACATCATCATTGATCACCCTGGGAACCTATATTTTTATTGCGGCATCTTTATATGTGTCTGCGCATATGTCCGGCCCCGAAAAGGTGGTAACTGACCCCTCGCGGATTATTGGCCAGGTTATTACCGGCATCGGTTTTTTGGGTGCAGGTGTCATGCTGGCGCGCGATGGTTTTGTGTTGGGCGTGACATCGGCAGCCACTATTTGGGTGTTGGCTGCTATAGGGGTAGTTATTGCTATTGGTTACCACCTGGTTGCAATTAAATTATCGATAGTCGTCATCGCTGTCCTGGTGGGTGTGGACTTGTTGGAAGATTACTCCCAGGCGTTCACCCGGGGCGTGCATAAAAAATATCAGGACTGGCGAGATAAAGGTAAATCCAGTTCTGATTAAATTGGTGTAGAAAAGTAACATTTTTTTAAAGAAGTATTTATGTCAAAACTCTTGATTGTTTCAAATGTATTAAACCTCTTTTTATTGATGATTTTGTTAGCGTCAATTGCCGGTTTTATTTCGTTTTTAAATATCTACGGATTATTTTTGGCCTGCGTAACGGCAGCAGTTGCATGGGGTGTGTATAAGCATCGGCGATGGGGCTATTTTGCCGCGGCAGCATGGGCCTTGGCTTGTTACCAATTAGCCAAGCAAGGCTATGAATTTCAAAGCATTAAACGCCACGTCATGATATTGGGTTTTACATTAATTCCTGTTGCACTGTTTTTGCACGAAACACTGGGCAAGGCTGCTGCAAAAACTGCACAAAATCATGGCAAAAAAACACAAGATGACTCAAAAATGCCCGATTAAATGTGTCCCTCTTACACAGCTTAATAATTATGTGTCGATATTCTCTAAATTCCCTTATAACCGCTTGACTCGGCGCAGGCTAGTGTTTTAATTTTGAGCTGCTACAGATTGAGATCCGCCCCAAGACTAGGCTTTTGTAAGACAACCGCTTGCTCAAGACACTTGGACGTACCACGACCTGAGCAATAGCTTTATTACAGGCTATTTCACTCTGGCTTTTAGTAAAGTCGGTTTTTTTGTTCGGTCAGCTACGCTGACGTTTTAAGATGCAAGATGAGGAAACTATGTCAGATCTAGTCTCTGGTGTTGTTAAGTGGTTCAATGATGACAAGGGTTACGGTTTTATTGAGCGTGAAGGCGGTGCCGATGTATTCGTACACTTCCGCGCAATTAACGGCAATGGCCGTAAAACCTTGAAAGAAGGTCAAAAAGTGACTTTCGAAGTAACTCAAGGTCAAAAAGGTCCACAAGCCGAAAACGTAACTCCACTTTAATCTGTGTGAGTTTCGAAAAGGGTGATTGAGTAATCAATCACCCTTTGTTGTTTTTAATGATTATTTCTTTTCTGTCATTGCCCTTACAATGACTCTTTTCCTGCTTTGGCTTGTTCCCCATGTTTGATTTGCAATCCATTCTTTGGCTTACCTTGATTGCCATCGTTATTTATTATTGGCGCGGTGCATTGCGCGTGAAAGAGCGTGCCTACATTGCGGCGCAAAAACGTTGTGCTGAAATGGATGTGCAATTGCTTGATGAAAATGTGTATTTGCGACGTATCTGGTTCAAGCGTAATGACAAAGGTGTTCTCTCGCTTTGGCGGGCTTTCTATTTTGAATTTACGGTGGGCGGTTCAGACCGTTATTTGGGGCGCGTCATTATGTTGGGGCCTCACATTACCCATGTAGAGCTCGATCCCCATCGGCTGCATTAACAGAGCGCATCAGTGATGAATGAAAAAATAGGTGGTTGGAAAACAAAAACATCGCAAGTGATGTATGAAAATCCCTGGATAAAAGTATCTCACGAAGAAGTGATTACCCCTAAAGGGACTGACGGTATTTACGGTGTGGTGCATTTCAAAAATACCGCTATCGGTGTGGTACCAATTGATGAAGACGGCAATACCTGGCTGGTAAAACAAAGCCGTTACTCACTCAATCAATATACTTGGGAAATTCCTGAAGGCGGTTGTCCACAAGGTGAGAATCCACTGGACGCGGCAAAGCGTGAATTGGAAGAAGAAGTGGGTTTGCGTGCGAATCAGTGGCAGCAGTTAATGACCATGCATTTGTCGAATTCGGTTACTGATGAATATTGCGTAGTATTTGTTGCACGTGATTTGTTCGAGGGTCAGCAACAGCTGGAAGCGACGGAAGATATTGAATACAAAAAATTGCCGCTACAGGATGCTATCGCCATGGTACTCAATGGCGAAATTACTGATGGAATATCGGTTGCTGCATTGTTGCGTGTTGCTTTGGATCTCAAAGGCTATTCTGCGTAACACTTGCGCGTATTAATAATCACAATAACGTAATTACATTTTTTAACAGCTTATTATCCAGACCCTGATTAGTGTTTGATATTTGTCCTCCCTTCATACTTTTTTGGTTAAGGAAATCTCAATGAAAGTTGTCAAAATATGTGCCTTTGCGTTTCTATTGGCCGCTGCCTCTGTGTCTCACGCCAATACCTGCGAAACCAATTTTCGCGCCGAGGGTGATCCTCGTAATGGTGCAGAATTTTCTACATCAACCTCCTTTACTGATCTCAATGCATCCAGTGCGCTAGGACAGTTGCGCACAATTGCGCTTGCGGATGGATTTAACGTTCTCGGGGAGGAATTAACTGCTACCGAAGGCACGTTGACCATCAAGCAAAAAAATGGCCGTCATCCATTTCTGATTTATCTTACTGCTGTTAACCAAGGCACAAAGGCCGATGTCAGTATTCGCACAAAACTAAACCGGCGCACGGTCGCCAAGCCGGAAGATATCCGTAAAGGCATGTGTGGAATGATTGCGCGGATCAAAACCGGAAAAGAGGGCGAGGCAATTGCGGCCAAGGCTCGTGCAGCCATCAAACCCGAGCCTGTTATTGAAGAGCAGCCACGCTGGTTGGCGAAAGATATTTATCGGTTATCAAAACGGAAAACCGCAGAAATGATTACTGCCCATTACAAGGGGAAGCGTTATCTTTTGGATGGGACAATAGGTACGCCGCTTGAAAATGAAGGAACGATTGAGCTTTGGTATAAAGTCACCATCGACGGCAATAGTTTTATGCGAACGCTCGACACGGATGAGTCTACATTCTGGCCTCCGATTGTGTGCCAAATGGCGAAAGAGGATCGCGCTGCGGCTGCAAAATTAAGTGAAGGTGAGTTCGCCAAATTGACTGGAACTTTTTCGCACTTCCAGAAAGGAATGCCAGATAGAGTCGTGTTGAAAGACTGTCGCTTCAGTCATTAATAAAATTCACGCGCACTCCTGGAATTCTCTGCGGGTGCGTGTGGTTGGTGATCAATTTATATTAATCTTTTTGGTTGGGTGAAATCAGCGAGCGAAGCCAATTGATCCACCCATTATTTCCCAGCATAAATTTATCCAGCTGATCCTGATTATCAAAATAATGCTCCGGATCGCTGAACAGCAATTCCCGTTTTAACATCCTGCGGTTTGGATTGATGGTTTTAATAATCCGCGCAGGATTCCCTGCGGTCACTGAATTTGGCGGAATGGATTTGGTTACCACCGAGCCTGCGCCTACCACTGAATTTTCGCCAATAGTCACGCCTTTGGTAACAATTACTCGCTCGCCGAGCCATACATTATTTTCAATCACCACCGGTTTAGTACAGCGAAAGGGGCGGATGCGGTTATAGATGCCGTGCCAATCGCTATCGCTAATAATGACATTTGCTGCAAACATGCAGTTATCGCCAATCCGGATAGATTTTGCGGATGAAATTCTCACGCCGGGCGAAATTAAACAGTAGTCCCCAATAATAATTTCTGCGTCGGCTTGCTTGCTTGGCCAGCTGGTTAATCGCACACAGTTATCACTCGCGCAAATAATTTGCGCGTATTTTCCTAAATGAATATTACGCCCAAAAATAACCAGACTGCGTGGGTGTGCAATTTCCGGAATGCTGCCCAAACTATCAAACTGCGGAGCAATGAAACGTTTTACATACCAGTTGTTAATTATTTTGTATAAACGTTTAACCGGGTAGGGCGTATTGCTACGGCGCATTGTGGCCTCGATTGATTGTTTAGGGGGCTTTGCTGTTTGCCAGTGACATGCCTGTTAGGGAGGCATGTCTGTTAGAATGCGGGCTCAATTATGAGTGAGAATAAGCCATGCTGCCAATTGATATCGAAACAGTAAAAGGATTTTTGGATCCCGTTGAAGGTGCTGCATTGTATGAGTACGCCGCTGCGGCTGCCGGTCGTGCGCCCTGTTTGGAAATTGGCAGTTATTGTGGGAAATCCACGGTGTATCTTGGTGGTGCATGCAAAAAAAATAATAGCGTGCTGTTTGCTGTTGATCATCACCGCGGATCGGAAGAGCATCAACTTGGTGAGGAATATCACGACCCTGCATTGTACGATTCCGCTGCCGGTAAAATGGATAGCTTCCGTGAGTTTCGCCAAACATTAGCGCGAGCAGAGTTGGAAGATGTTGTTGTTCCTGTTGTTGCGCCTTCAAGCCTCGCTGCACGCTATTGGTCAACACCATTGTCACTCGTCTTTATCGATGGTGGTCACAGTATGGAAGCGGCGCTCAACGATTACCGCTGTTGGGCGCCCCATGTGATGCGCGGTGGATGGCTTGCTATTCACGATGTGTTTCCCAACCCCGCTGATGGTGGCCGTCCGCCTTATGAAATATGGAAGCTTGCACAAACGTCAGGTTTATTTGAGGCGATGCCTCTGATTAAAACCCTCGGTTTATTAAAGCGGCTTTAAGGTATTTTGCGCAGGGTTTAGGTTGAGATTTATTTGATCACCCAAATAAATGCAATGCCACCGCGATAAGAGTGATTACTCACCACAAGTGAACTGTTGGTAAAATCTGCGCCCTCAATATTGTCGTAGCGAATAAAAAAAGCCAGCTGGGTGTTAATGCCGTTGTGATTGAATTTGCGGCTGAATGCCGCTTGGTTATTCCAGCCACTGTAGCCGCCGCTAGCATCAAAATAATTGCGCGTTGCTGTGACGTAATCATGATCTACCTTGTAGTAATAATCGTGATAACCCTCGCTTGCAAACGCAACGCCTGCGCGATAAGTAAATGTCCACTCCTGCAATTTATTGCGATACACAAACTGCGGCGTAAATACCGAGCCAATATAACCTGAATCCTCTGCGCCTATAGCGAATACCGCGCGCCATGGAATTTGCAGATGCCAGCCTTCTGCAAAACTATCGCCCGTTAAATTGATATTCAGTGATGGCCCCAGTTCCAATGTTGAGCCCAACTCCGGCATGCCTTCACGCAATGTGCTTTTGTCTGTTTCGGGTGTGATGGACGCGCTTGCGCTGACGGTAAATTCATATTGGTCTGTGCGTAAAAAATTGCCGCGCACACCGTCGCGGTCAGAGCGGATAATTTTTCCGCGATAGACAAAATAAGGAATGGGGCTAATAAAACTGCGATATTCATCGGAGCCGCGATAATCTGGGCCTGAGACCGCTCCAACCCCTAAACCCAATTCCCATTTTTTTGTGTTGCTGTCAGGCAGGTCCTGATTTTTTTGCGCATAGGCAGCAGTACTTAAGAATGTTAGCAAAAGTGCTGCGATTGAAGGCTTGAATAACAAATGTAATTGCATAAACAAATCTAATCCTGTCGTGGGGCTTGCCCTTCTCTGTGGGCGACTTGGTGGAATTTTACTGGTATTCTGCCGACATTATCCATGCAATAACCTTTTAGATTGAGATTCCCGTGAATACGACTGCTTTTTTCTCGCTTCCCCTTAACCCTGACATGCTCGCTAATCTGGAATCTCTGGGTTATAACGAGATGACCGATATTCAGGCGCAAAGTTTGCCGTTAGTGTTAGCTGGCAGGGATATTATTGCCCAGGCCAAAACGGGCAGTGGAAAAACAGCAACCTTTGGTATTCCATTATTGGAAAAATTGAATGTCCGTTTTTTTGGTGTGCAAGCGTTAGTGTTGTGCCCTACGCGTGAGCTCGCCGATCAAGTTGCCAAAGAGATTCGCCGCCTTGCACGTGCAACGCACAATGTAAAAGTGTTAACGCTCTGTGGTGGTGTATCGATTGGCCCCCAAATTGGATCGCTTGAGCGGGGCGCACACATTGTTGTGGGCACGCCGGGGCGTATTGTGGATCATATTTCCAAAGGTACTTTGAAGCTCGACAGCATCAACCAACTGGTGTTGGATGAAGCTGACCGTATGTTGGAGATGGGTTTTGCAGATGATCTGGAAACAGTAATTGCCGCCTGTAATATCGAACGCCAGACATTGTTGTTCTCGGCAACTTATCCTGATGATATTAAAAAAATCAGCGCGCGTTATCAGCGCGATCCGCTGATGGTAAAAGTGGAGGCGATTCATAGCGACACTAATATCGAGCAGCATTTTTATGAGCTGCAAGATACCAGTGAAAGTTTTCCCGCTGTATTGTCATTGCTCGCGCATTTCAAGCCTGAAACTTCCATTGCGTTTTGCAATACCAAAATTGCATGTGATGAACTGCTTGAGTATTTGCGTGATCACGATGTTAGCGCATTGACCTTACATGGCGATCTGGAACAGCGCGAGCGCGACCAAGTATTGGTTCGTTTTTCCAATAAAAGCTGTTCGGTATTAATCGCTACCGATGTGGCCGCGCGCGGTATTGATATCAAAGGTCTGGATGCGGTGATCAATGTGGATTTGGCGCGCGACAGTGAAGTGCATGTGCATCGTATTGGGCGCACGGGGCGCGCAGGTGAATCCGGATTGGCGTTAAGTTTGGTTGTGCAAAAAGAAGTACACAAAATTAACCGCCTTGAAGACTACATGAAGCAATCGATTACGCTGGAAAAACTTCCACAAAGCGATAGCCGGTTATTGCCTGAACCGGCAATGGTAACGATTAATATCGATGGCGGTAAAAAAGATAAGTTGCGTCCGGGCGATATTATTGGCGCACTCACTAAAGATGCCGGTTTACCCTTTGAAAAAATTGGCAAGATCGACATGTTTGATTTTACTGCATATGTCGCTGTTGATCACAGTATTGCGAAAGCGGCGCTCAAGCAATTATCCGATGGAAAATTAAAAGGCAGGAAATTTCGCGCGCGGCGTTTGAAATAATAAAAGTGCTTTCTAAGCAAATCAAAAATGAGTGCACATTAAAAGCGCCGATATAAAAATTCCAGTTCAAGAGTTAAATCTAAAAGGGCAAGCTTAAAAATAAATTTAAAAGCTCTGAGCGAATAGGTAATCGTTAAATATTGTTAAATTAAAAACACGATACCTATTTTTTCGTATCCTGCAGTTTCAAGTGGCATCTTGTTTTGGTAGGTCTGTCCTGCAAGACGATGCCTGTGCTCTTTTGTATCCACAAATACAATTACAATAACGAGAAGGTACTTGTATGGCTATTGCAGCAGTCATTATTGCAATTCTTATTCTGGTGGTACTGATCACCTGGGTAAAGCTCAATCCGTTTCTGGCGTTTTTGGTTTCGTCTATCTGCGCAGCAATCATGCTGGGTATTCCTCTGGATAAAATCCCGGCCACCATTGAAACGGGCATTGGCGGCATGTTGGGCTCGCTGGCGGTCATTCTGTGTTTAGGCGCTATGTTTGGTAAGTTAGTGGCTGAATCCGGTGCGGCCCAACAAATCAGTAGCAGCCTTATGCGTTGGTGCGGGAAAAATTACATCACCTGGGCATTGCTGCTGACGGGTTTTATTGTAGGTATTCCATTGTTTTATAACGTGGGTTTTGTGCTGTTGGTGCCATTGGTATTTTCAGTGATGCACCAGACCAAATTACCAGCGGTGTATTTAGGAATTCCCTTGCTTGCTGCACTTTCTGTGACTCATGGATTTTTGCCGCCACATCCTTCTCCGGTTGCATTGATTCCGCAATTTGGTGCCGACATGGGCACAACATTGCTGTACGGACTGTTAGTGGCAATTCCCACCATGATTATCGCGGGGCCGATTTTTTCCTCAACATTAAAAAATATTCACAGCGTTCCTCTTGCTACATTTAAACCGGCCGATTTGCCACCAGAAAAATTACCCGGCATTGCCAATAGTTTTATTACAGCGCTGTTGCCGGTATTGCTCATTGCATTGACTAGTCTTGCAGTCTACGCAATGCCAGCGGCTGTTGCCGATGCACCGGTGACGTTATTCTTCGCTAATTCAATGGTGGTATTGATGATTGCGCTGGCGCTTGCAACCTATACGTTAGGTATCAAGCAGGGTATGACCATTGGTAAAGTCATGACCGTGTATAGCGATGCGATAAAAGATATCGCGGTGATTTTATTAATTGTCGCGGGCGCGGGTGCATTAAAACAGGTGATGGTTGTGAGTGGGGTGAGTGAGCAACTGGCGCATTCGCTGGAAAATATTGCGATCAATCCACTGATTCTGGCGTGGTCAATTGCCACTGTTATCCGCATCGCGCTCGGGTCAGCAACAGTGGCGGGGTTAACCGCTGCGGGGATTGTTGCTCCTTTGATTCCGTTGACAGGTGTTGATCCGAATTTGATGGTATTGGCGATTGGTGCGGGAAGCTTGATGTGTTCGCACGTTAACGATGCGGGGTTTTGGATGTACAAGGAATATTTTAATTTGAGTTTGAAAGATACGTTTAAGTCCTGGTCGCTGATGGAAACGATTATCGGCGTGGTCGGGCTGATGGGTGTGTTGGCGTTAGACGTTGTTGTGTAGAGAATTGTGTAGCGAGTTGTGTTGATAAAAAACCGCAAGGCAAGTCGCCTTGCGGTTTTGCTTTTATAACAGCTGCACAGTTAATGCAGAACATTTCCGCCCAATAACTGACGGACTTCTTCTGCGGAAAAATGATAATGCTGGTTGCAGAATTGGCAGTCGATATCAATGCTGCCTTTCTCTACTAATAGTTCTTCTACCTCATCCTTTCCAATCGACAGCAGTGCACTGGCACTGCGCTCACGCGAACAGCTACAAGCAAAATGCAATGCCTTGGGTTCAAATAACCGCAACGGATGTTCGTTGAATAACCGATACAGCACTGTTGAGTGATCCAAACCCAATAACTCTTCGCGCTTTACCGTGCCGGCGAGCGTGGTAATGGTTTCCCATTTGTCGCGGTTGTCTTCGCTATTGGTAATAAGTTGTTGCGGCAATGCCTGAATTAAAAATCCAGTCACTGCATGGTTGTCTGCTGCAAACCACAAGCGCGTTGCCAATTGCTCTGACTGTTGGAAATAATGCTCCAGACATCCGCTAAGATTATCGGCATCCATAGGCACGATTCCCTGATGACGTTCGAGTTTGCCGCCAAAACTTTCACTGCGTTGTGGTTCGATGGTAATTACCAGCACACCGTTACCGAGCAGTTGTTGTAAATTGCCGTGGTTGGCAAGCTCATCGCTTAATTCCAATTCAGGGTTCATGCGCACTATGCCGCGCATGCTGTTGTGATGGTTGCACTCAGCCATGATGGTGCCCACTGCGCCGTCACCGCGCGCTTGCAAAATAATTTTCCCATCGAACTTTAATGTGCTGGATAACAATCCAACAGCCGCCAGAAATTCGCCGAGTAATCGTTGGATGGCGGGTGCTTGTGGATTGTGGCTTAGCACTTCGCGGTAACTATCTCCTAGCGTGACAATCTCACCGCGCACATCGCAGTCATCAAATAAAAAACGGTGTAGTAAATCGTTGCTTGGCATTGGTTAAAAATCTCTTAAAAATAGTAGCGATCTTTGGTCAGTAGCGGATGGTAATTAAAGA
>DLHT01000006.1:0-245445 GCA_002483365.1 Cellvibrio sp. UBA7661 | reverse complement strand
TCTTTAATTACCATCCGCTACTGAGCGAAGATCTTTCTGTGTGATTAATTAATCTTCATCACCCAACAAATTCACGCGTTGGAATCGGTGAATTTGGCGGCGCTCTTTTTTGTTGGGGCGGTGATCGCTGATAATAAAATTACCCAGCCCCGCTTTGCGCTCCGCTGCGCGTTTCTCGCGCAGGTTTTTGCTTTCTTCCGTTTCCTCATACAACAGCGCCGCTTGTGGTGCGCCGCGGCGTTGATCGGAGAGTGCTTTGATGATGACGGTTTTATCATCCCAATCCTGACGGATAGTTAATTCCAGCCCTACTAACGCTTCTTTGCTGGGTTTGATGCGCTGTCCATCGCAATGAATTTTTCCGCCTTCAATTGCCTGTTTGGCGAGCATACGTGTTTTGTAAAAGCGCGCAGCCCAGAGCCATTTATCGATGCGGATTTTATCGTCATCATCGTCTTGTTCGTGTTTTTGCTTGCTCATAACTTAATTGACCGAAGGCATAATTTCATCAAAGTGATGGATGGCCGGATACTGCTCCATGCGTCGCTCTTTTTGACTGTCGGGTTGATGGATGCCAAGCAAATATTTGATGCCAAACAATTTCGCGGAATCAAGAATGCGTACCGTATCGTCAATAAACAGCGTGCGCTCGGGGTCGAATTGTTCGCGCGCTTGCAATTCCTGCCAAAATTTTTGCGATTCTTTGGGTTCATTAAATTCGTGCGATGAAATAATCACATCCAGCCACTGGTCGATCTGTGTTATCTGCATTTTGAGTGACAGACTTTGCGGATGGGCATTGGTCACCAGCAGTACTTTTTTACCTGCATTGCGCAAACGCTGTAAAAATTCGCCGACGTGCGGGCGCACCTGGATTTTGTGTTTCACTTCTTCTTTGAGGCTCGGTATATCCACATCCAATGTCTTTGACCAAAACTCCAGGCAATACCATTGCAAGGTACCTTCGTATTGGTGGATATCCGCTTTGAGTTTCGCATGCGCTGTGGCCAGATCCACATTGTGGATTTGTGCGTAGCGCTGGGGCAGGTGATCCAGCCAAAAATAGTTGTCGAAGTGGAGGTCCAACAAGGTACCATCCATATCCAGCATGACTGTATCTATTAAGTCCCAATTAATCATAAACTTGTCTCTACCACTTTTTACGAACTGCCTTTAGCTATGCCCAATAATTCCCCGTTCAATACGCCCAAGCAGCACAAGCCTGAAATTTTAAAACGCGCTACCGTCGCGCGCAGCCGGTTGTTCCGCGCCGATGAAATCCACCTGCGCTTTAGCAATGGTGAGGAGCGCACCTACGAAAAGCTCTGTTCGGGCGGGCCGGGGGCGGTGCTCATTGTACCCTTGCTGGATGAGAATACGGTGCTTTTGGTGCGTGAATATGCGGCCGGATTGGAGGATTACCACCTCGCCCTGCCCAAAGGTGCCATCGATCAGGGGGAGACCTTGCTGGAGGCGGCGAACCGCGAACTGAAAGAGGAGGTGGGCTACGGCGCGCGTCACTTGCAGTTTCTCAAGCGCATCAATCTCTCCCCTTCCTACATGGAACACGGCATCAACATTGTGCTCGCTTGGGGTTTGTATCCGGAGCGTTTGGAGGGCGATGAGCCTGAACCTATCGAGGTGGTGCCCTATCCGTTGAAAGATATGCTTGAACTCATTATGCGCCCCGATGTATGTGAAGGGCGCAGTATCGCCGCGCTGTTTATGACGCGTGAATGGCTCGCTGGCAAGTTGCCGCTACACGCACCGCAGGAGGCCAACGATGACTGAGCATCCAATCAGCCCGGAGTTGATTCGCAACCTGGTGGAGCTGGCGCGCTGTGCCGGTGATGCGATCATGGCGATTTACATCAATAAAGACACTTACCAGGTCGAGCACAAACAGGATGAGTCGCCCCTGACCGCGGCAGATTTGGCGGCACACAGGGTCATTGTTCAGGGGTTAGCACAACTCTTGCCTTTGCCCGTGATCTCGGAAGAAAGCGAGTTGCCGGACTTTGCCGACCGCCACCTGTGGGAAAATTACTGGCTGGTTGATCCGCTCGATGGCACCAAGGAGTTTATCGCGGGCAACGGCCAGTTTACGGTCAATATTGCCTTGATCCAACGCGGCCGCCCTTTGTTGGGCGTGGTACATGTGCCCGCGACCGATACGACCTATTTGGGCGTGTTGGATGCGCGCGACCCTGCCAGTGTAGGCGCATTTAAATACCTGCGCGGGCGTGGCGCAGAACCTATCCGGGTGCGTTCCATGATTGAACGTTATCAACAGCGCGAACCTTTCACGGTGTTGCTCAGCCATCGCCACAATACCCAGGCAACCCTGGATCTGATGGACCTGGTCAAACAAAACTGGCCGGGAACCATTGAAACCACCAATGCTGGCAGCTCGTTAAAGTTTTGTGTGATCGCCGAGGGCTTGGCGGACTTTTATCCGCGTCTGGCACCCACATCGGAATGGGATACAGCGGCTGCACAGGCCGTGCTGGAAGCGGCAGGTGGACGTGTGGTTTGCGCTACGCCCGATTTACCATCGTTGGTGTACAACACGCGGGAGGATATTCTGAACCCGCATTTTTATGCGCTGGGCGATAAACATTTCTATTGGGAAGGGTTGTTAAGCTCCAATCCCGTTGACGGCAATCCTTAACGCGATTTCCTCAAAGAAAAATACTGCTGCTTATCTGTTGCGCACCTGATTGGTGCGGCGGCAATCCTGTTGGTTTTATAACCAAATCATCATGCCTCCGAGAAGAAAATATTCTAAGTTTGCGCTAGTGAATCTCATCGTATCTGGACTAGGCTTCAATCTGTAGGTCACTGCTGTTTCCTACCGAGATTCATTCATAAGGAGAGTTTGTCGATGAGAAGAGAAAGCAAAAACCTGAAGGCTGATTTGAATACCAGCCGTTCTGATCTGATGCGCGATAAATTACTGCGTGAAATTTCAGACTACGAGCGCCAGCTCGCAGAGTTGAAATTGAATGGAACACAGGTGAATTTCACTATGATCCAGACGTACAAAGAATTGATCAGTGCTCGTCAGGCCATGCTCAAACGTTTACCGGTGCATTATTGAGTTACCGGCGCGTTTTATTTACCGTTATAAAATGGTTTGAATGTAAAGCGCGGGGTCGGCTCGCGCTGCGCACCAGCAGTAGTTGCCAATTGAGCGTTGTGCATTTTGCCTTCGTTGGCCGCAGGGCGGTTTGTTTGGGGTGTGGATGCAAATGTGTTGTTGTGTCGTGTGCGCAATGCCTTGTGTTGTAACCAGGTGTTCGCATCAATAAACGGCATAGGGCGATGGATAAAATAGCCTTGCACCTGATCGCAGCCCAGCTCACGCAAACTGCCTATTTGCTCAAATATCTCTGCCCCTTCCGCCACCACTGTCAGCCCCAATGCATGGGCAATCGACACTATTCCTTTACTGATATCCCAATCGACTTTATTGCCCGGTAAATCTGCGACAAAAGAACGGTCAATTTTGATCATATCCAGTGGCAAACGTTTGATGTAAGTAAGTGATGCATAACCGGTTCCGAAATCATCCACCGCCATGCGTGCACCCAAATCGCGGCAGCGCAACATAATACGCTTGGCGCGTTCCAGATCTTCCAGCATGGCAGTTTCAGTAATTTCAATAATGAGCGATTGACCAAACCCCTGTTGCTGTTCGCAAAGTTTTTGCAATTCCAATAAAAAAGAAGGATGCAAAAAATGACGCGGGGAAATATTGATATGGATATCGGGCGTGAGGGAATTTTTATTCCACAATTGCATCTGCCGCGCCGCTTCGCGCAGAACCCAATTACCCAAGCGAAATTCAAGATCGCCGCGCGCTGATTCAAATGCCTGAATGATGGGCCCTGCACTGATAATGTCGCCGTCGGGTTTGCACCAGCGCAACAGCGCTTCAAAACCGACGACAGACAGATCGCTCAATTCGCAAATCGGTTGATACCAGAGCTGCAATTCGTTGCGCTCCAGCGCGCTTTCCACATCGACAATTGAAATATGTGTTTGCGGCAACTCGGCGTTGACGGACGCGCGCTGGAAACGGTCGCCGCCCTCGCTTTTGGCAATGTACATTGCGGCATCGGCTTTGCGCAGTAAATTAATTTCGTCTACACCGTCTTGCGGTGCCAGCACAATGCCGATGCTGCCGCTTAACCGGCCGCGTTTGCGCCCGCAGCCATAAGGTACGCGCAGCGCTTGCAAAAAACGTTTGGCGAGTGTGTCGATATGCGAATCGTTGCATTCGGCGATAATTAAAAATTCATCGCCGCCCAAACGGCCAATCTGGTCACCTTTGCGCATGACATCGGCTAACCGCTGTGCAACATCGCGTAATAAAAGATCGCCGGTTTCGTGCCCCCAGTGATCGTTGGCCGATTTCAACCCATCCACATCAATAAAAAACAATGCAAAGTTGCGGTTATAGCGGTGTAATTTTTCCAAACTGTTATCAAGACAATCCAGAATTCCGCGCCGGTTTAATAATTTGGTGAGCGGATCAATAGTCACCAGCGAACGCAATTGCGCTTCCAATTGTTCGCGATGGCACGCCACTGCAATTTGGCTCGCGATACGCTCGGCCAGAGTGAGCAACTGCGGCGAAATATCCGCGACGGATTCGGTGTGCGCAAACCAGGAAGAGGCGAGCACGCCCAGGACTTTATCCGATGAAATCAACGGAATAACCAGATTGGATTGCAAGCCCGCATCAACCAACTGTGGCATGGCATCGGGAGCGGTAGGGTAGTTGCGTGTAAAAATACTGGTTTTACTGGTCAGGGCGCGGCCGGAGATTCCTGTCGCCGCAGAAAAGCGAAAACCTTTAAACGCATTCAGCAAATGTTGCTGTTCGCCTTCAAATAATTTGTACTCAAATGTGTGGGTTTCTTCATCTAATAAAATCAGCGCAGTGCCATCGGCACCCAATAACTGGCGCACAGCCGCCGCTGCTTTTTTAAAAAAAACCTGAAAATCCGGCTCCAGTGTCAATGCATCCATGGCGGCCAATAACGACGGCACTGCAGTATGTAACAATAAAGAATGATTCATGGATCGCTGCTCACAAGTACATCAAAAGCCCTGAATAAAACCAAGGCTTGTGTGAATTGCAATTAGCTTGCCAGCAGGATTTATCTAATCAATTTTTTACAAAATAATCTGGCTGCTCATTGTCGATGCAAGGAATATTGCAATCCATACCGATACTTTTTGTATCGGGCACTAAAAAATTACCTTGTCGTTATAAAAATAAATGCAGCATGCATTGGCTTGGTGCAAGGCATGCCAGGCCTGCACCAGCCTGAATCTTAAAGTGCCAGTTGCAAGCGCATGTAAATTGCGTACTGGTACCATCAAATTACAGCCGGGCGCCAAACTGGGTAGAAAGTTTTTTATCCGGGTAATAATTTTTAACCCATCGGAGGTATCTACTTGCGCTTTTATGAATAATCCTAAAGTGGTGTGTTCGTGAGCAAAGCTCTTGCGGTGACTAGAGTTTCAATCTTGACATTGGTATTCATTGTATACAACCATATACAGCGATGGCTTTGGTGCAGAAACGCGGATTTTTAGAGATAAAGAAAAATGCGTAATAAATCAGTAAGTAAAAAAAATTGGAGACTGTTGGTAAATAGGGTGCTAGGCGCAAGCTTGGTGTTTTGTGCTGTGACGCTACAGGCAGCTGAGGTTAGGGTGTATGCGGCAGCGAGTTTGAGCGATGTGCTGACGGAGTTGGCAACCAGTTACCAACAAGCACATCCGGATATTCAGATTAAGTCGTCGTTTGCCGGGTCATCCACCTTAGCGAAACAAATTGAAAATGGTGCGCCTGCTGACGTGTTTATTTCGGCAGATAAAGATTGGGCTGATTATTTGCAAACACGCGGTTTGCTTAATGAAAAAAACCGTGTGGATTTATTAACGAATGAATTGGTATTGATTGCGCCGGAGAAGCGCGCGCCAGCGATCAGCATGAATAAAAATGCCGACCTCGCCTCCAGCTTTAATGGAAAATTATGTACGGGTGAGCCCGCTTATGTACCGGTAGGTAAATATGCCAAACAGGCATTAGATTATTTTGGTTGGTGGGACAGCATACAGCCGCGTTTAGTGGGTACTGAAGATGTGCGCACCGCCTTGGCATTTGTCGAGCGCGGTGAATGTGCACTGGGGGTTGTGTACAAAACCGATGCGCAGTTGAGCAAAAAGGTAATTGTGGTGGCAAGTTTCCCTGCGGAAAGTCATTTGCCTATTGTGTATCCCGGTGGATTAACCAAAAATGCGGTTCCTGAAGCAGATGCTTTTTGGCAGTTTCTGCAATCAGCAGCAGCGCAAGAAATATTTATCCGCTACGGTTTTGGTGTGCTAAAAAATAATTAACGAGATTTTTTCATAATGCTCACAGACGCAGAATGGCAAGTATTGGGTTTATCAGCACAAGTGGGTTTATGGGCAACTTTTCTGTGTCTGCTGCCCGGTATTTTTTTTGGTTGGTTATTAGCGCGCAAGGAATTTATCGCCAAGCCGGTATTGGAAGCGGCCTTATTCATGCCGATGGTGTTACCGCCCACTGTGCCAGGGTATTTGTTGTTGGTAGTGTTCGGTTCCCAAGGTGTAGTAGGGCAGTGGTTAAAAACCCATTTCAATATTGAATTTGCATTTAATTGGAAAGGTGCGGTACTGGCATCGGCAGTTATTGCATTTCCGCTGATGGTACAAGCTGCAAAATTATCAGTGCAAATGATTGATCGCCGTTTGGAGTTGGCGGCGAGCACATTGGGTGCCAGCCCGTTTAAAGTCTGGCTCACTGTCACCATGCCGTTAATGTTGCCCGGCATTTTAATTGGTTCGATTATGGTGTTTAGTCGCTCGCTTGGTGAATTTGGTGCAACTATTACGTTTGTCGGTAATATTGCCGGTGAAACCCGTACTTTGCCGCTCGCCATTTATTCAGCTACGCATCAAATTGATGGTGATGCCATGGCCGTGCGCCTGATTTTGATTTGCCTTGCGCTCGCATTTTTTTCACTCCTCTTAAGTAATATTCTGACGCGCCGGGCAGAGCGCTGGTTGGGAGTGCGCCGTGCTTGAATTGGATTTGCATTTCCAGCGTGAAGAATTTTCTTTGCAGGTGAACCAAGCGTTCAGTGCACCCATCACCGGTATTTTGGGTGCATCGGGCAGCGGTAAAAGTACGTTGCTGTCGTTAGTTGCTGGTTTGCTTAAACCCCAGCAGGGCAAGATTATTCTGAATGGAAAAATATTGTGTGACACCGCAAAGCGCATATGGGTCGCACCGCATCAGCGCCATATTGGTTTGGTGTTTCAGGATGGGCAATTGTTGCCGCATTTATCAGTGCGCAATAATTTGTTGTATGGTTTTCGCAATATCGCCCCGCAACAGCGCCGCTTCACGCTGGACGCTATTGTGGAATTGTTGGAGATTGGTCACTTGTTGGAGCGCAAGCCTGCGCAATTATCCGGTGGCGAAAAGCAGCGTGTGGCGCTGGGGCGGGCAGTGCTTTATTCGCCCGAATTATTGTTGCTGGATGAACCGCTCTCGGCATTGGATGAGCGTTTAAAGCAGCAAATCCTGCCGTTCTTTTTGCGTATTTGCAGCGAATGTAAAATTCCAATGGTATATGTCACTCACGCGTTAAGTGAGTTAGAGTTTTTAACGTCGCAACGTTTTATTGTGCGCGATGGAACATTACATCCGGATTGCTGATTAGCTGCTGGGAGGTACCGGTTTTTTACGCAGCAGTGGTTTAAATTCCGTAAAATAGTGCGCGCTGATTTTTTCTAGGTCTGCTTGCAACTGGCGATAGCGTATTAACACATCGCTACCAAAATCTGTCAGGCGAGTGCCACCACCTTGGGCTCCGCCTGTCGCAGTTTCTACGATGGGTTGTTGGAAACAGCGGTTCATTGAATCCACCAACAGCCATGTCCGCCGGTAGCTCATGCCCATTTGTTTGCCTGCAGCAGAGATGGAGCCCGTCGCAGCAATAGCATCAAGCAAATCTGCCTTGCCGGGGCCAAAAGCAATTTCATCATCCAGCATCAGTCGCGCCTGAATCTTTAAGCGCGCACCGGTAGTGTTATTTTTCTCGTTCATATTGTATTGCTGATAATTAAAATTTATTTGCTAATGCGCAATTGCGCCACAAAGTTGCAGGGTTTATTGCGTGCATCCAATTGGTCTTTGATAATTTTTTCCCACGCGGTAGTACAGGCACCGGTAGAGCCGGGTAAACAAAAAATCAACGTGCGATTGGCAAGCCCTGCAGTGGCGCGCGACTGGATAGTTGAAGTGCCGATTTCATCGTAAGACACCTGACGAAATAATTCACCAAACCCTACGACGGTTTTATCAAACAAGGGTGTTATGGCTTCTACAGTTGAATCGCGCCCGGAAAAACCGGTGCCGCCGGTAACCAATACCACTTGCGCTTGTGAATCGACAATCCAATTGGAAACCGCTGCGCGGATTTGGTAAATATCATCCGTCACTAATTTGCGATCATGCAGTCTGTGGCCTGTAGCGATTAATAAATCCTGCAGTTTTTGGCCTGATGTATCGGTTTCAATAGTGCGTGTATCGGATACTGTGAGTACGCAAATATTGAGTGGTTCGAATTCTTTTGTTGCAGTCATAAATCCCCTCTTGGTCGGAGGCTAGCCCCCGGTCATATTCATAAACCGCACAATTTGCGGTTCGTTATGTAAATCAAAATAATGCCTTTCCGGTTTGTGCTGCATGGCGTTGATAATCTGTTCACGCAGTGCTGCTTCTGAATAATGTTCGCTGCGCAATTGCTCGCGCAAATCCACGCTGTGTTCGTTGCCAAGGCAGAGCAGCAAGCGGCCGGTGGCGGTTACGCGCACGCGGTTGCAGCTGCCGCAAAAATTGTGTGAATGGGGCGAAATAAAACCGATGCGTGTATTAAATCCATCCACTTGCCAGTAGCGCGATGGGCCCGCATCAGCTTGGGAGCTTTCTTGTGCGAGCAAGCGGTAGTCGCGGCTGAGTTGGCTGCGCAATTCATCGCTGCTGACATATTCGGCTGCGCGCCCGTGCTCGCTGATTTTGCCGAGCGGCATTTCCTCGATAAAGCTGATATCCAAGCCTTCATCCAGCGCAAATTGCACCAGCTGCGGTACTTCGTCGGCGTTGTAGTGTTTGAGTGCAACGCAGTTGAGTTTGATTTTAAGCCCCGCCTGCTGTGCGGCTTTGACTCCAGCCAATACCTGATTTAGATCGCCAAAGCGGGTGAGCTGGCGGAAGCGTTCCGGGTTGAGGCTGTCCAGACTGATATTGATGCGTTTGACTCCGGCATCGCGGATGGCGTTGGCGTATTGCGGCAGGTGGGTGCCATTGGTGGTCAGGCAGAGTTCTTTCAGGGCAGATAATTGCCCGAGATTTTGCAGTAACTCAATAGTGCCGCGCCTGACCAATGGTTCGCCACCCGTGATACGTAACTTGGTGACCCCCAGATCGACCAAGGTGCGCCCAAGGTTGGTGAATTCCTCAATGCTCAAGACCTCGTTGCGCGGCAGGAAGGTCATCTCCTCCGCCATGCAGTAAACGCAGCGCAGGTCACAGCGGTCAGTGACTGACAGGCGTACATAGTTGACGGTGCGGCCGAAGCTATCGATTAATTGCATAAAAGATATTGGTTCCTGTGTGCTTGCACTCTAACCCCGGCTTGGGGTTGGCTCAAGGTGTTTCCCTCTAAGACCATTAGGTTAAAACCAGCAAGCCAAGATTAGCAAACTGATGACCAGATTGGTTTGGTGATTAGCCTCTGGTCAGAAAAAGCCTGTTCCAAAATGGTGATTTTTTGGATTCTAGCGCGTTGGATGGCATCTGTGCTCCAGTTTTTGGGTAAGGATTTGTTGTCAGGTGTGTGGCTCCAGGCCATGTTTTAGCTTTAACGCTATTAAATGTTTTTTAATGGTGCGCAGCGCACCATCACTTTGTTTTTTAATGGTGCATTTGAGTGAAATTAAAAAATCCATTTTTGCAATGAATTGGTGCGATCTTGCACCAACAAAAAACACAAAATGAATTATCGATACGAGTTGATAATTGCCCTTTGGGCCCATTCATGCCCAATGAACATTAGTAAGTAGCTGATATACATTAAGAAAAAATTATTTTTTAGCAAAGTATTGGTTGTGGCATTTGCCTTGCAATTACCCCTGTGTAATCAAAATGCAGGTGTTGCCATGAACAATTTCCTTAAAGCGAATGTAGAAATCCTTCCTTCCGCGCTGCTGAAAGCGCGCACAGGTGGCGATGGAAAAGCTAAAAAAGGTGATGACGACAACAAAAAAAATCGCACTGGAAAAGTGTGGTTAGTGGGTGCAGGCCCAGGTGATGCAGAGCTGCTGACGGTGAAAGCGTTGCGCGCGATCAACACCGCAGATGTCATCTTTTACGATTATCTGGTGAGCGCCGATATTCGCTCACTCTTCCCCAAAAATATTCCCGCTTTTTATGTTGGCAAAGCCAAAAACAAACACAGTATTGCGCAGGGCGATTTAAACCAACTGTTGGTAAATCAAGCGAAGCTGGGTTTAACCGTGTGCCGCATTAAAGGCGGAGATCCTTTTGTATTTGGTCGCGGCGGCGAAGAATTATTGGAGCTGCGCAGCGTCGGTATTGAGGCCGAGGTTATTCCCGGCATCACCTCTGCATCTGGCTGCAGTACCTATGCCGACATTCCTTTGACTCATCGCGGCTTATCCCAGGGTTGTACGTTTGTTACCGGTCACGCCGAAAAAATTTTGGATGTGAATTGGTATGCGCTTGCACAATTAAAACACACACTGGTGTTTTATATGGGGCTGACGCGCGCCGATGAAATATCGGCAAATTTATTAGCAGGTGGTTTGGCGGCAGACACGCCGGTGGCGATTATCGAAAACGGCTGCCGCAAAGACCAGCGCAATATTATTTCCACGCTCAGTGAATTTCCGGCGGATGTGCTGCGTGAAAACGTGCAGTCACCTGCGTTAATTATTGTGGGTGAAGTGGTGCGCCTGCGTGAAAAATTGCAGGGCACTGTGCTGGCACACATCACCGGGCAGCAATACCTGTTGGCTTAATCAAGTGAATGATTGAAAACAAAAAATTTTACGACCGTGAGGCAGATATGAAGAAGCGCATTATTGTTGTGGGCAACGGAATGGTAGGGCACAAGTTTATCGATAACCTGGTGAATCATGCCGATGCGGATCAGTACCAGGTGATCACTTTTTCGGAAGAGCCGCGCCTTGCGTATGACCGCGTGCAGCTCTCCAAATATTTTTCCGGTTCGACTGCCGAAGACCTGATGCTGACCAGTACCGATTATTACGACGCAAAAGGTGTGCAATATATTCTGAGCGATAAAGTGATTGATTTGGATTTTGACAACAAAGAAATCATCACTGCATCTGGCCGCCGCGAAACATACGACAAATTAATTCTCGCCACGGGTTCTTATCCGTTTGTGCCGCCGATTCCCGGCAACAATGGAGAACACTGTTTGGTGTATCGCACTATCGAGGATTTGGAACGCATTACTGCCTCTGCACAGCAAAGCAAAATTGGCGTGGTCGTCGGCGGCGGTTTGCTTGGGCTTGAAGCGGCGGCGGCGTTAAAAGCGGCGGGTCTTGAAACTCACGTGGTGGAATTTGCACCGCGCTTAATGGCAGTACAGCTCGATGAAGGTGGCGGTAAATTATTGCGCCGCAAAATTGAATCCATCGGTGTAAAAGTGCACACGCAAAAAGCCACCAATGAAATTGTTGCGGGTACTGAAGCGCGCTACCGCATGAATTTTGCGGATGGCAGCCATCTGGAAACCGATATGATTTTATTTTCTGCCGGTATTCGCCCGCAGGATGAACTCGCACGCAAATGTGGAATTGGTTTAGGTGAGCGCGGCGGTATTGTGGTGGATAACAATTGCCAGACCACCGTAAAGGATGTTTACGCTATTGGTGAATGTGCGCTGTGGAATAACCGCATTTATGGTTTGGTTGCTCCCGGTTATCAAATGGCGAAAGTGGCGGTGTCGCATATCACCGGTGGCAACGACCAATTTATGGGTGCGGACATGAGCACCAAATTAAAATTGCTCGGTGTGGATGTGGCCTCGGTCGGCGATGCACACGGCACTACGCCCGGTTCACTCAGCTACACCTACAGCAACGATGTAGAAGAAGTTTACAA
The DNA here is from genome assembly GCA_002483365.1 of Cellvibrio sp. UBA7661. Taxonomy (GTDB): domain Bacteria; phylum Pseudomonadota; class Gammaproteobacteria; order Pseudomonadales; family Cellvibrionaceae; genus Cellvibrio. Next base: position 233,183 of record DLHT01000006.1, on the reverse strand, counting down.
ACGCATTATTGTGTCAGCAGACAACAAAAAATTATTGGGCGCAGTATTGGTGGGCGATGTGGAAGCCTACGGTACTTTGCAATCCATATGCGTGAATGGTATGGATTTGCCGCAAGATCCAAACTGTTTAATCCTGCCCAATGTTGACGGTGGCGGTGCTGCAATCGGTGTTGATGCACTGCCGGAATCCGCCTGTGTGTGCTCCTGTTACGATGTCAGCAAAGGTTCCATTTGCTGCGCAGTGCAAGATGGTGCACGCACCATGGGCGATGTTAAAGCGATCACCAAAGCTTCAACTGGTTGTGGTGGTTGTTCGGCGCTGGCCAAACAAGTGATGGATTCGGAATTGCTCAAATTAGGTGTGGAAGTCAGCAACCATATTTGCGAACACTTTCCGCATTCACGTCAGGAATTGGCGGACATTGTGCGTATTAAACAAATCAAAACCTTCGATGAATTATTGGATCAACATGGCCATGGTTTGGGCTGCGATATTTGTAAGCCTGCGGTGGGTTCAATCCTCGCCGGGTTCTGGAATGAATTTGTGTTGGATAAAAAACACATCGGCTTGCAAGACACTAACGATATTTTCCTTGGCAATATGCAAAAAGATGGAACCTATTCCATTGTTCCGCGCGTAGCGGGTGGTGAAATCACGCCGGAAAAATTAATTGTGTTGGGTGAAGTGGCAAAAGAGTACAAGCTCTACACCAAAATCACCGGCGGCCAACGTATCGATTTATTCGGCGCACAACTGCATCAATTACCTGCCATTTGGAAAAAATTGGTCGATGCCGGTTTTGAAACGGGTCACGCCTACGGTAAATCATTGCGCACGGTGAAATCTTGCGTGGGTTCAACCTGGTGTCGTTACGGTGTATTGGATTCGGTCGGCATGGCGATTGAATTGGAGAATCGCTACAAAGGTGTGCGCTCGCCACACAAAATGAAATTCGGTGTGTCGGGTTGTACGCGTGAATGTGCCGAGGCGCAGTCAAAAGATTTTGGCATTATCGCCACCGAAACCGGTTGGAGTTTGTATGTGTGCGGCAACGGCGGTATGCGCCCGCGTCACGCCGATTTATTTGCGACAGGTTTGGATGATGTCACGCTGATTAAATATATCGACCGCGTCATGATGTTCTACATCCGCACGGCAGATCGCCTGCAGCGCACGTCGGTATGGCTGGAAAATATGGAAGGTGGTTTGGATTATCTGAAGAAAGTGGTGATTGATGATGTATTGGGTTTGTGCGATGAACTTGAAGCGCAAATGAATTACAACATCAGCCAATACCAGTGCGAGTGGAAAACCACGGTTGAGAATGAAGCGCTACAAAAACGCTTCAAACATTTCATCAACAGCAACGCAACCGATGACAATCTGGCTTATGTGGTAGAGCGCGAACAAATTCGCCCTGCAACCGCAGAAGAGCGCAACAGCAGTAGCATTCAGTTTGTGGAATTAGTGGATTAATCCCTCCCGGCCTCCCTTTTAAAAAGGGAGGTGTTGGTTCCCCCTTTGAAAAAGGGGGTTAGGGGGATTTTTTTAAATCCCTCCCAGCCTCCCTTTTGCAAAGGAGGGGGTTTATAGAATTACAAATTCATATTTTCAGTGAGAAACATCATGAGCGAAAAACTCTGGATTAGCGTGTGTGAAATTGACGATCTTCTGCCCGATACAGGTGTTTGTGCGTTAGTCAATAATCAACAGGTAGCGATTTTCCGCTCGCACCGGTTGAACGAAATTTTCGCAGTATCTAATTACGATCCTGTCGGTGAAGCCAATGTGTTGTCGCGCGGCATTATTGGTTCGATCGGCGATGAAGTGGTTGTGGCATCGCCACTGTACAAAGAGCATTACAATTTGCGCACGGGTGAGTGTTTGGAAAAACCGGAATACAACGTCAGTGTATTTCCTGTGCGCGTAGATGATGGATTGGTTCAGGTGTTAGCCTGATTTTTAGTGTGAGCTTCCCCTTCTTCTTCGGCTGCTTCATGAGTCGGCTTAATGGGCAACCCTTTGGGTTGCCCTTTTTTATGAACAAATATTTTTTGAATAGATATTTTTGATGTGAATGGATTACCGCGCTGAAAGGCTGACCGGTTTTTGATGTTTTTGATGATACATGCGCTGGTCGGCAATTTGCGTAAGCTCGCGTGCATCCAGACTGTCTTGCGGATAAAACGCAGTGCCTATGCAGCAGCCAATCTGGATTTTTTTGTCATCAATTAAAAAGAGTTCGTTGAGGACTGACTGGATTTTTTCGCTGACGATTTTCGCGTGGGCGATATCATCAATCTGGTGCAGCAGTATCACGAATTCATCGCCACCAATACGCGCGACTGTGTCGGAGTGACGCACGGTGGTGAGTAAGCGGCGCGCCACTTGTTTTAATAATTCATCGCCCAGTGCGTGGCCATATTGGTCGTTGACCGGCTTGAATTTGTCGAGGTCGAGCAACATAACGGCCAGCGCCCGCTGGTGGCGTTTACTGTAGCTCAGCGCCTGTTGGAGCCGGTCGGAAAAGAGTGCGCGGTTGGGCAGCCCGGTTAAGCTGTCGTGCTGCGCCATAATGCGGTGTCGCTCTTCGCTTTCGCGCAGGGCTTCAATGGCCTGTTTGCGGCCTATCGCAATCTCGGCCAGATAAGCGGACTCTTCAATCAGTTTGATGTCTTCAGCGCTGGGTTCGGCAACCTGCGCCTGATAAATCGCAAAGGTACCCAACACTTGGCCGCGGTGGTTGATAATGGGCTCCGACCAACAGGATGCCAGCCCCGCCTTGGCGGTCAGTTCCTGTATGTTGGCCCAAGCCGGATCATTCTGGATGTCTTTGCTAATCACCCGCTGGCCGGTAATGATGGCGGTGCCGCAAGAGCCAATCGCCCGTGCGATGGGTAGGCCATCGACCGCTTCATTGTAAAAATCGGGCAGACGCGGGGCGGCGACCAGCTTGAGTGTATTGGTGGCGCGCTCAACCAACAGAATGCTGCAGAGCATGTCCGGTTTGATGTGTTCGACCCCTGCGATAATCCCCAACAGTATGTCTTCCAGCGGATCATCGGCCACTATCTGCGCTAGCACATGGTTGTGGCCGCGCTGCCATACATCGGCACTGCGCATCAGGCGTACCATATTGCGCAACTTCTGGTTAACCCGGTTGATATGCGCGGCAACCAGAAAAACGACAAAAGCGCCTATCAACGAAGCGGCGGTGATGTATAACCAGCTGCGGTCAACCGCAATGTTGGTGCGGTACAGGAATCCGTCCAGTGCGTGGTTTTGGGGGAGTAACCCCAGGTCGGCATAGGTGTCGGCAATATGCCGCCAGCGGCCGGGGTTGCTGTAACCCAGCTCAATCAGCTCGGGCTGGATGAGTTCACGGGTGTGCGCCATCTGCTTACTGAGCAGCCCCGCACTCTGTTGTTGGTTGTATTGGTTGCGGATGAGCTCAACTATTTCTTCCGGATGATCCATCGCGTACTGCCAGCCGAGTAGGCTGGCTTTGCGAAAGGCCTCCACCACAGCGGGGTTGCTCTTGAGCAGGCGGGTAGAGGTAAACAGGTTGTCGCCATAGAAATCAATACCGACAGAGCGCGGGCTATACACCTGCACCGGGTATTGCATCTCCTCAAAATAGGGTAGTGCGATGCTGGAATAGGTAGACAGTGCATCGGTCTTGCCGGTAATCAGGTCATTGAGGTTGGCGCTATGGGGCACCAGCGAATACTGGTCGTCACCGAGACCTTCCTGCTGCAGATAGGCCACCAGCTCATCTGGGGTTTTGGTCAACATCAGGCGCTTGCCCGCCAGATCGTGGATATTCTGGGTCGGGCTCCACTGCCGGGCGACCAGCGCCAGGGCGGAGTGTTGGTAGATATTGGCCAGCACGACGACCGGTTTGCCGCGATAATGCTCCAGCAACAGATTGCTGGAACCCACCCCAAAATCTGCTGCACCACTGGTGACCGCAGTGACCACATCGGTCTCTGGTGTTGCCTCCATCAGGCTCACGTCCAGACCAGCGTCTTTGTAATATCCCTGCTCAAGCGCGGCGTAGTAACCCGCAAATTGGGGGCTGTGGTGCCATTTTAATTGCAGCGTCACCTGTTCGGCGGCCAGCGTATTGGCGCACACCAGCAAACTTGTCAGGGCGGTAATGCACCGCCAAATACACCTGTTATTCACCGATATCCTCATTCCATAAGTAATGCGATGCGTGGGAAAGTGGTCGCCCGGCAAGTGTTCCAACCGCAACCAATACTGTGCCGATTTTAATGAACCCTGCGTATGTCTTTGTGGTTAGGGCCTGTCTATGTAGATCCGTAAGCATGACTAAAGCTCCTGTACATCGGTATTCCTGAGTGTAGTGTCAGTTGATTGTCCGGGTTTGTTTTTTTCAGGAAATGCGCACCCGTTACTGTTGCCAATACACACGTAATGAAAGTCTTGGCAATAACTGTGCCTTGGAGGGATTTTGCGAACCAACGTTCAATAAAACGTGGATCTGGGTAGCATTATTAACGCGCCAAATTTTAAAAATTGTAAAAAAGCTCGACTGGTTCGAGTGGGAAAATCGCGCCAAAACGGATTTTTGGAATAAGCCAGTAGAGTTATTTCATTTCAGTTTGCAGCTCAGTTGGCCTGGATCAGGGCGGGCGCTGTGTTGCGGAGCCGCACCAGATCGCGCACCGGTGGCAAGCCAAACAAGCGTTGGTATTCGCGATTGAACTGCGATGGGCTTTCATAGCCAACGCGATGACTGGCGGTGGCGGCATCCAGATTTTCGCTGAACAACAAACGCCGCGCTTCTTGCAGCCGCAGTTGTTTCAGGTATTGCAGTGGCGTCATATTGGTGATGCTTTTGAAGTGCGCATGCAGGGCCGAATTGCTCATGCACGCCATCTGCGCCAGCTCTTCAATCCGCCAGTTTTTATGATAGTTGTGCTTTAGCGTCTTGATGACCCGCGTGATTTGCTGGGCATGGCTATCGGTCTGCGCGGTTTGCTGCAGGATCACCGCCTGCTCATCCAGCAATAACCGGTACAGGATCTCCCGCTCGACCAGTGGTGCCAACACCGCAAGGTCATCTGGAGTATCAAGCAAGCGCATCAGGCGCAAGACTGCATCCAGTAATTGATAATTCGCCTGGCTCACAAACAACCCGCGATGCGGCATTTTTACCGGGCGCAACAACTGGCGGTTCTCCAACAGCATTTCGCTGATCTTGTGCGGTTTCAGCCCCAGGCGGATACACAAATACGGCTGTTCAGGGGTTGCCTCGATCACTTGGCCGCGCACCGGTAAATCTACCGCCGCCACCAAATACGTGGATGGGTTGTAGCTATACAGCTCCTCACCCAGCCGCGCCTGCTTTTGCCCCTGCGCAATGATGCATACGGAGGGCTCATAAAGTGCGTGGGTGATTTCCGTGGGCTGGTTGCTGCGGAACAACTGCATGCATTCCAGCGCTGTGCTGGTCATGCCTTCTTCGGTCGCCAGCCGTTTGGCTCGCAGCGCCAATTCAGGCAAAAGGTTGTTGATATCGCCGCTCATATATCACTCTCGTTCGATGTGGAAATGGCTTAACGAGTGTAGCGGCTTGCCCGATGTGATTGAACCTGTTGGCTGTGAGTCTGGAGTTTTAGGCAATCATCGACGAGGAATTGGCTACCGACGAAAACAGGCGGGTTTCTATAGTGGCTCCATCGGGACGGAATTCTTCTGCCCCTCTTATCAGGAGCTGAACCTATGTCTACATCACACTTAACCCCTCAAACCAGATGCTATCGCGCGGGCCATTGTGTATGCGATTGAGCAACCGGCAGATGTGGATGTCAGTGAAATTATTATCCGCCCGACCCAAAGCCCATATTGATCGATACCCGTATTGATTAATAACAGGATCAGTAATCTGGGTAGCAACTGAGCAGTAACCTGAACAGCACAGTAATCAAGTGACGCTGGATACAAACTGTCACAGTTTCCCGCCAGCTTACTGACATAATTTGCAGGTGCTTGACCTTACCATAATGGAAGGTTCCAGACTGCAGCCTGTTTTACCGAACTCGCTGTGCACTTATACGATCTTCGCAAGAGGAAAATCCCCACAAGGGAAGGAGTCAGTATGCATCACCACCAACATCTGGCCGCACAGGTCAGCCAATTTTTGAATAGCGCCTTATCGGCATCGCATTCACAGACAGAGCGTTTTCTCTCCCAGCAGGTGCGCTGCTGGGGGTTTCCCGAGTTTGATCCGTCCACCCCGGATGAGTATCAAGGTTTTTTTAACTATCTGATCGATGTATTCGACCAGCGTCAATGGTCAATAGAGCAGCTGCTGGCGAGCGACGCGCAGGTGCTGGTGCGCTTTCGCATGAGCGGATTTCACCATGAGGAATTCATGGGGTTGCCAGCGACAGGTGCGTTTTTGGAGTTCAGTGCCAATCTTCTGTTCCGCGTGCGCGATGACTTGATTGAAGAGTCCTGGATGTACAAAAAATCCCTGCGGATGACGAGTAAAAAAGGCAGCGTGTTTGAGTTATTACCAGCGCCCGCACAAGTTGCTTATCCGGCCACGGCGAAGATGTACACCGCCTGCTCCTAGGCGATGTTGTGGTTTGGATGTTGTAGCTGTTCCTTTCAGTGGGTGATCGAGTAAAATTACGCGCTTGATTCGGGCCATTTCCTGCTAGCGTCCTGTTAGCGGGGGCATGGCCTCTGGCCGCTATGAGATCCCCCCATGAGACAACTCCTGCTTTTTTGTGCACTGGCATGTACCAGCTTTGGCGTCCGCGCTGATATTTTTGCGGTTTTCCGGGAGGAAGATGGCAGTACCAAGTGGCAGTACGTAGCCAATACCACGGCCAGTGTATTGATCCTCACGCTGGTGATTGTGCTGGCATTTTTGATCCGTGCTCACTGGCGTGCAGTCCGCTCCAATCGCGCGCTCACCGAAATTAAAGCCACACTGGAAGATCGCGTGGCGCGCCGCACTGCGGTATTGCAAGAGCGCGAGGCCTACATCGCCAGCATCGTCAACTCCATGCCGGTGATGCTGATAGGCCTTAACCAGGAACTGCAAATTACCCAGTGGAACCAAAAAGCCGAAGAGATTACCGGCCGTCCTTTTAAAGACGTGGTCGGGCAAAACCTGTGGACGGCTTATGCGCAAATTACCCTGACGCAGGAACAGGTCAAAACTGTGTTGGCCACAGGTGAAACGCTCAATCTCAAGCACACCCAACGCGGTCAATATACTTTTGATATCACGCTCTATCCGCTGAACAACCAGCAGGAAACGGGCATAGTGATTTTGATTTCCGATGTCACCAAACAAGTGAATGCAGAAAATAAATTGGCCGAGCGCGATAAGGTATCGGCGATGGGTGAGCTTGCATCAGCAATGGCGTATGACATCAGCTTGCCGATCAATACCATTTTTGCGCGCGTCTCCAGTGCGCGTCAGGAAATTGAAGCGGCAGAGTTGGGGGACGTAAAAGAATTTTTATTGCAGGAAGTGGAAACCGTGCGCCAGAGCGCGCATCAGGCAACGGCAATTGCACAAAACTTATTGCAACTGGCGAGCAGTCATCGCGACAGCAAACAATTGGCCGATGTGCCACCGATTATGGATCACAGCATTGAATTGGCGAGCGGATTATTTTCTGATGCCAATGGTCTCACCTTCAAACACATTAATATCCGCCGTAATTACGCCGATCAATTACCGCAAATTCCCTGCTATCCCGCAGAGCTGGCGCAGGTATTTGTACGCTTGATGCGCAATGCGTTTTACGCACTCAATGCCAAATCCTGGGATGACAACAACAAGCCGTGGATCAATATTGAGATTGGCGAGTTTTATGATTCGCTATGGATTAAAGTGGAACACAACGGCAAATGTTTGAGTCCTGCTGAGCAATTGGAAATCTTCCAGCCTTTCTTCTCTATCGAGAGTCAGACCAGTACTTGTCCGGTTGAGCAGCGCCTATCGTATTCTTATTTTATTATTACCGACCATCACCGTGGACAAATGGCGGTTACGTCCGATGAGCAGAATGGCACGTGCTTTAATATCCAATTAGCCTTGAGCTGATCATGGCGTGCAATTGATGCCATCAAAATAGTATTTATTTAAACAAAAATGCCGGCGTTAATGCCGGCATTTTTTGCGTTGGTTTTCAGTTTACACGTTTCCAATGTTCTTCAATTAACACACCGTCTTCCATGCCTTTATGAATCCAGATGCCGTCTTTAAAGGTGCAGTTGAATTCATAGGTTTTCCCCATGAGCCGCGCTTCAGATGTGGCATCAACGGTTTCGTTGTAATTCTCGCCTTTCAAAGTGTAAGTGCCGGAGCCAGCCACAATAAACTTTCCGCTTTTATCCCAAGTGATAAAGGTAAAGTGATTGTCAGACAACACTTTGCGCGAGAGCGTGGCTTTGTCTTTAATTTCACTGACGACTTCGCCTTTGTCATTTTTGTATACGGCGTATTCCAATTCCCATGCGCCGGTTAATTCGCTTGCCGAAACCCATTGGCTGAATACGACTAGCAGGGCGGCCAAACCTATGATCATTTTTTTCATTGTTATCTCTCTGTAATTTACGCAAATCGCAACCCGATTATGCAGCAGGAAAATAGCGCAACCAAACGATTAAACAAAAATTAATAATAATTAAGAACGATCAGAGCAGGGCAAGTGCGGAATTCAGTTTTTGTTCCAGTTCTGCTTTTAATTGTAGATAGTGGCCTAATTGTAAGCCGGTCTGTTGGGCGAGGGTGTCTTGGCAGAGTGATAAGTCCAGATCGGTAATGTAGCAAGGATAGCGCTCACCTTGCTTTCTTCTGCGCACAATATAACTGGCAACTGCTTTAAATAAATCGTCGCCATACACCAGCGATGAAAATTCCTGCTCATTACAGAAAATAGTAAAACGCAACGCTTGCGTGCTATCCATTTCAGCAATGGCTTTGATATTAATGTAATGCAATTGGTTAAGGTTGTTGTGCAACTCTCTGCGCTCGGCAATACCTTGGTGCTGTTTGATATTGCCGGTTAACTCGTAAATCTGGATATCCTGCGGATTGGTGCCATTGTTAAAGTCGATATTGTGCGATTGGCGTTGCAGTGCTGCGCGGATAAAATTTACCATTGGGCGCAACAAGGTTTGCTGGTTGTGATACTCCGTGGTGGTGGTAAACAGCGAGCCTTTTTCGTCGATAATGGTAATCTGTGCTTGCTGTTGATCCAATTGATAAAAAAGATAAATGCCGCACTGCTTGGCAATGTCGCCAATAATGCGCAGTGGTTTATCGCGCAGTGCATAGCGGTCTATCACCATTGGACTAAAGTCTGATTGTGCTTGCGCTAGTTTGTTCAACAGTTTGTCGTAGGATTTGAATCGTTGTATTTGCGGTTGCTGTTGGAAAAATTGCAAGAGCAAATACTCGTCGCCCATCTCCAAAATATAACGGCTGCTGCGCGGCCGTGTGCCGGAATAAAAACAGCTAATCAGGTCGCGCCATAAATCGGTAAGCCGCTGTGCAATATTATTGCCTTGGCCGGTGCTAAAACAGCGAATACTCAGCTCGGGCAAACTAAAATGTTTTCCCGGTGGGAACAATCGGCAATAGTGTTGCAAACAATTGATTAGCGCGTCGCTCGGATAATGCCGGCAGACTAACTCACCCCACGAATTGACCTGGATGATATCGGCATTGATCATTAGATTTTCACGCAAACCGCTATAGCCAAGCGCATCTTTTTGGTTGCTGAGCATTTGCATACCTTTTTTGTGCAAATCGGCTTGGGGCTCAACACCGGTATTGACCAAAATCAGCATGCGTTCAACCGCGGCAGGGCGCATAAATTGTTGGTGGTCGCGCAGCATTGGCAGTGGCAACCACTGTTGCAAAGTTTGAATCAATAATTGTTTTTGGTTGGCACTGATGGAAAAAGTCGGCGCGATAATATCGACTTTGGTATGACTGGCCAGAATCTCATTGGCGTGGCACCACAACAGCAATTCAACCAGACTGCGCGCATGTTTAATTGGTTCAACGTTGATATTGCGCAGCGCCAAATCATTTTGGCTGCCGCGAATCACTTGCCAGTTTTCCTGTTGTTCTTGTTGCTTATGGACAAAACACAATGCATCCTCACTTAGGTCGCGCGAAATGCCGGGGTTGATCCATTCAATTTTTCCTGCTTTGCGTTCAAATGCGGCGTGTAACTTGCGGCCGAGTATTGCCAGTTCATCGCTGCTGATCGCAATATCCTGATACTGATGTTTGCTCAGCTCGCTAAGCAGGCGATAACTTTGGTTGAGCTCGTTCACCAACAAAGTGCGCTCGCTAATAACATGAGGTGCTTTCCAATAAGCGCGGTTATCCAGCATATGTAACTGATGCGAAGACCAGTTCCACTCTTTTACCAATCCTTCCAATAGTTTTCGCTGCCAGGATTTTTGTGTGTGCCTGCTGGTGCGTGATAGCGCTTTATTCACTTTAAAATAAAAACAGCGCCGCACTAATTCCAGGCGCTGCAACTGCCCATGTTCTAGTAGATACTGTTCAATACGGCGATACACCATCACATAAGGGTCGAGCGCATCAGCATCGGGCGTGTCGTTATAAATAGCGCGTTTTAAACTCAGTGCCAGAGGTTCTGCCGCAATATTCGCCGCGCTTTCTTCTTCGGCAGTAGGTGTGTGGAAGTGTGGTTCAGAAAAATCATCCAGACCATCGGCTCCGCTCATTGCTGGCATATCATCAATAATATGGGCGCTGGCATAAACCTCCAGCAGCAATAATTTCAAAACTGATTTATAGGGAGACTCAATCGCTTTGTAGAGTTGCCAAATGCCCGCGCCAATAAATTCATTGGGGGGAATGTGCGGCAAGCTGCCAAAGTCCACCAGATCTTCTTCTTTTAAAAAACGCTTGCCCAGCAATGTATCGCGATAGGCGGTGTAATTTTTTTCTTGCGATGCTGGCACAAACCACCACAGCGGTATTTTTCCGGCGAGCCACAAGGCGGTGCGATAAAACTCATCAAGCAATAAAAAATGCTGTGCAGAGCCACTGGCTTCGCTGCTTAAATGTTGTGTGCGGCTATGGGTGAACTCATCGCAGCGCATTAAAAAGAAATGCACTTCAAGCCGAACTTGTACGGCAGCCCATTGGCTGATGAGTGTGCATTTACGCTCCAGTTCTTGCAGTAGCGGATTGTCCTCGTTGAGGCTGTGGCACACCCATAAATCCAGATCGCTGGAGTCGCTTTGCGCAATAGTGCCGACACTGCCCATAATAAAGAGCGCATCTATCGCACATTTTTTTTCGGCAAGGTCGCGGTTGTACTGGAAGCTGCGGGCAATAATTTTTGCAATGCGAAGGTCATCGTTAGACGGGGCATACTGATAAACCCCTGCCGGAGTACTGTGAGAAATATAGCCGGGCAACATCGGGTGGTTGACGTGAAATAATAATGGCAATACTTGTACAAATTGCTGTTGCCGATCAGTCAGTGCAGCACAGGTCCGCTCATGGCGTTGTGCGTTTAGATCGAGAAAGCGTTGCTTAAGCTGGCTGAGTTGTTTGCGGTCAACGCCGTCATCTATGTTGTGAATGTCGATCGGTCGTGAGTACATAAATGTCAGTGCTGGGTGTTCCCGTTGGATATTTTTTTCTTGCGCAAGATATCGGCGAGAGTGGTGTAGAGTAATTCAGGATTAACCGGTTTTGATAAATAACCATTCATTCCTGCTGCAAGGCAGCGTTCGCGGTCACCGCGCATAGCTTGTGCTGTTACTGCAATAATAGGAATGTCTTGCAGTTGCTGGATGTGTCCGGCGCGAATGCATTGGGTTGCTTCAATGCCATCCATTTCAGGCATTTCCAAATCCATCAAAATTGCGTCGAATATTTCGCTGCTGCTTTCCAATAATTTTAGCGCTTCTATGCCGTTGGCGGCTATGACGCTGCTGATTTTTTTCTTCTTCAAAATACCGCGGATCACCTGCTGGTTGACGACATTGTCTTCAGCAATTAACAGATGGCAGTTTTCCAGTAGTTCCAGAGCTTCATTAGTGATAGTGATTTCCGGGCTGATATCTTGCAGCAATTGCTCGCGGCCTATAGTTTGGCTGATGGCATCGAACAGACGCGACTCGCTCACCGGTTTACTTAAAAATTCATCGACCAGAATCGCGTTAGGGTCAGAGCTTGAAATTTCATCGCGATGATAAGCCGAAATTAAAAACACATGCGGTTTGCTTTTGAGTGTGCGGTCAGTTTTGATAAGGCCGGTGAGTTGTAGCCCGTTCATATTGGGCATGCGGTAATCCAGCAATATAAAATGATAGGGCTGACCCAAATTATCCGCTTGGCGAATCCGCTCTATGGCGCTGACCGGATTATCGATTTCATCCACTTGCAAATGGATGCTCCGCGCCGTGCTGGCAATAATAGTGCGCGCAATTGAATTGTCATCCACAATCAGTACGCGGATATTATTTAGATCGCGCGGGTGATTGACTAATGTTTTTTCGCCAAAGTGACTGCGTTCAAACGATGCGCTGAACGTAATTTTGCAGCCGTGGTTGAGGCTGGACTCAATGGCGAAATCACCTTGCATCAAATGCACAAGATGGCTACAGATGCCCAAGCCGTAGGAATTTTTTTCATGGTCTTGTGCGTTGTGGTTGAACACCAGACGCTCTTTGATGTGCGCCAGTTTTTCTTCCGTCATTCCCAGTCCGCTGTCTTCAACGGTAAATTCCAACATCACTTGCTTGGCGCTTTGCGCGCGGCGGCACACGCGCACGACAACCTGATTGGTGTTGGAGTATTGGAACGCGTTGCTAATCAAATGACTGAGAATTTGGCTCAGGCGCGAAGCATCGCCACGCAAAAACCGCGGCACATCGGGTTTGATGTCGTAAATAATATTGACTGAGCGATGCAGTGCACTAATTTCAAATAGGCGCGATATTTTTTCAAACAATTGGTCAAGATCAAAATGCGCATATTCCAGAATAACGCGGCCCGCTTCGATTTTGGAAAAATCGAGCAGTTGATTAATGATTTGCAAGAGTGAATCGGCTGCGGAATTAATGCTGGAGAGATAGCTTTGTTGCTGTTCATCCAGTTGCGTATCGTTAAGTAAATAACCAATGCCGATGATCGCATTCATGGGTGTGCGGATTTCATGGCTGATGCGCGCGAGAAATTCGCTTTTGGTTCTGCTTGCCAAATCGGCTTGCGCTTTGGCGTTGATCAATTCCTCGCGCGATGACATAAAATCGGTGATGTCGGTATTCACACCAACACAGCGCGTGGCTTTGCCGTTGTGGTCTGGCTCGAATAATTTGGCCTTGGAATTAACCCAGAGTTCATGGCCGTCGCGGTGCAACATGCGGAACTGCAACTGCAAGGATTCGCGTTGGTTTTCAACCGCGGTCTGGTATTCCACGAGCATATTGTCTACGTCGTCAGGGTGGACAAAATAATCGCGCAGCGTATCCAAATTGCCGGGCAGGTCTTCGTAATCGTAGCCGAGCATGCGCAAATAACTGCGGCTGAAATAAATCCGGTTGGTGAGTAAGTTCCAGTCCCAGAGGCCGTCATTGGTCGCTTCCATCGCGTATTGGTGGCGTGTGTCCCGGTCCACCATTATTCGCAGTTGCTCATGTTGCTGCATAAAGCGGAACAACCAGGCAAGCAAGCTGCCCAGCGCCTTGTTGTCTTTCGGGTGCCAAGTGCGTGGATTGTCGCGATGCAAGGTTATCAATCCACGCACTTGCCCTTGTTCGCACAGCGGGATCAGCAGGCTGTTATAAATCCCCTGGGTGCGCAGGCCGAGTGTTACGTCTGCCATGTCGTGGTCAGTAGCGCGCACCTCCAGTGGGGTGCCCTCCTGCAATTGGCGCAGGCTGGCAGAGTCAGGTTGCAGCAATGACTCTAGCCATGCCGGATTTTGCAAATGGCTGCGTGTGCCATCAGGCAGGTCAGCGGTGCACCACTGATACTGAAATTGGTTGGTGTTGGAATGGTTATCCCGGCTCCAGAGCGCTATTTCACGCAGTGCCAGCAGTTCTCCCACTTTGGCCAGAATCTGTTGGATGCTGTTGGGCCGCTGTTGTTTGACCAGGAACTTGAGCGTGTCCAGCACCCAGCTTTCATCAAAGATAGCGCCTTCACCAACGAGGGTCGTGCGGCTGGCAGGTGTGGGTACTTCATCGATAATTTGGGTGATCCCAAACGATGAGTTCTGCAGTTGTTTGACGGTGCGTTTTGCATGCAGTGTCTGTTTTAAGGAGGCGAGTTCATTCTCCAGCAGCCGGATTTTGGCTGCCAGGTCTTCTTCAGAATCTCCTGAATGCACTGATTTTTTACCCATATCCCTTATTTTCGCCTCAGTCGATCCGGACAAAAAATAAACTTTTAGACTCTAAGGCTAGCCCAAGTTGGTGCAAATACCAGTAATGGCGGCAATTTAAAGATGATTTAGGTGACAGGTGTGAGCGAGGCGGTGATGGGTTTCGCAAACCAAGATCAATCGATTGATCTTGGTGGTGTTTGTGGTGATAAGTCATTGATAGGTAAAAGTTGATACGCAAAAACAAAAAGCCGCACAGAGAAGACAATGTGCGGCTTTTCAGGGGCTGGCGTAGTTATTAGCGACCAGCAAGGCTCGCTTTAGCGCGCTCAACCGCCGCTTTTACCTGCGCCGGCGCAGTGCCGCCGATGTGGTTGCGCGCGGCCACCGAGCCTTCCAGTGTCAGCACGTCAAATACATTGGCTTCAATCACGCTGGAGAACTGTTGCAGTTCTTGCAGAGTCATCTCAGACAAATCTTTGTTGGTCTGCACACCATAGGCCACTGACTTACCGACGATTTCATGGGCATCGCGGAAAGGCACGCCTTTGCGCACCAGATAATCCGCGAGGTCGGTCGCGGTTGAGAAGCCGCGTTTAGCCGCTTCGTACATTTCCGCTTTGCGCGGTTGGATTGCAGGCACCATGTCGGCGAAGGCGCGCAGGCAGTCTTTGACGGTATCAATCGCGTCGAATACCGGCTCTTTGTCTTCCTGATTGTCCTTGTTGTAGGCCAAGGGCTGGGATTTCATCAGCGTCAGCAACGCAATCAAATGGCCATTCACGCGCCCGGTTTTACCGCGCACCAGTTCGGGCACGTCGGGGTTTTTCTTCTGCGGCATGATGGAGGAGCCGGTGCAGAAGCGGTCGGGCAGGTCGATGAATTTGAATTGCGATGACGTCCAGAGCACCAGCTCCTCGCTCATGCGCGACATGTGCGTGAGCAAAATGCTGGCAAAGGCGCAAAATTCGATGGCAAAGTCGCGGTCGCTTACCGAATCCAGCGAGTTCTCGGTGGGCGCTTCAAAGCCGAGCAGTTGCGCCGTGTAGGCGCGGTCAATCGGGTAGGTAGTACCGGCCAGTGCAGCGGCGCCGAGTGGCAAATAATTCATGCGCTTGCGGCAATCCAGCAGGCGGCCATAGTCGCGCTGCAGCATTTCAAACCAGGCGAGAATGTGATGACCAAAGGTCACCGGCTGCGCGGTTTGCAAATGGGTAAAACCGGGCATGATGGTATCGGTATTGGCTTCCGCCAATTGCAGCATGCCCTGTTGCAGGCGGGTGAGCTCTTTGGCGATAGCGTCGATTTCGTCGCGCATATACAGGCGTATGTCGGTGGCGACTTGATCGTTGCGCGAGCGACCGGTATGAAGCTTTTTACCGGTGATGCCAATGCGCTGGGTGAGCAGCGCTTCGATGTTCATGTGCACATCTTCAAGGCTGACTGACCAGGTAAATTTACCGGCGACGATTTCCGCGCGAATCTCTTCCAGCCCCGCGATGATTTGATCGCGCTCGGCATCGGTCAGCACACCCACTTTGGCGAGCATAGTGGCGTGGGCGATGGAGCCGTTGATGTCGTGGTGGTAGAGGCGATAATCAAAACCGATGGAGGCGGTAAAGCGCTCGACAAAGGCATCTGTCGCTTCGCTGAAGCGGCCGCCCCAGGGTTTGATGGGCTGATCGTTTTGGCTCATGAGGATGTGTCCACAAACTAGAAATAATGAAAGAGATGGCGACCGGTGTTGGGCTAGAATCCAAGGCGATGCTTGCGCAAATGTCGCTGGATAATCACGCCCCGTGCCGCAGGCCGCGCATTATAGCCCAACAGCGTTTTAAAAAGACCGATTAATCAAGCCAGCAGACAGGTATCTGGACTGCTCGTTATGGAAACCGTATCGACAATGACTGCACCGGAAACCGATAAAAAACAGCCCGTATCACCGGTACAGCCGTCATCACTGGCTGAACCTGCCAATCCATTTTTACCGGAGTTGTGCACTAGCCAATCGGTATTTTTGCTGGTGTTGGTGGCGGAGTTACTGGCGCTGTTGCTGACCATCAGTGCATCCTCCGGGTTGCAGCATTTTGACTGGGACAAGCTCGCGCTGATTTCGGTGCAGGTGCAATGGGTGGTGGTATTCAGTGCGATTGCGCTATGCCGCCTGCGCTTTTGGCTCGCGCGGCAAAGCCATGTACGCGCCGGTTGTACCAGTTATGCATTGGTGCTCGCGATTACACTGGTGCTGAGTGTATTAGGGCAGTGGATCATTTACGGTGTGAGTGGCATGGCATTTATTGAACACCAGGGCTTTGAATTTGATGGTTGGCAGTTACTTAACAATATGGCCATCGCTGCAATTCTGTCGGGTGTTTTGCTGCGCTATTTATATTTGCAGCAGCAGCTGCGCAATCAACAGCAGGCGGAAATGCAGGCGCGCATACAAGCATTGCAATCGCGCATTCGCCCGCACTTTTTATTTAACAGTATGAACTCTATCGCCAGTTTGATTGCTACAGACCCGGATACCGCGGAGCGGGTGGTGGAAGATTTATCGGAATTGTTTCGCGCCAGTTTGGCGGAGCCGAGTTTGATTCCGCTTGAGCGTGAATTGGAGTTGTGCAAACACTATCTGGATATAGAGCAGCTGCGCCTTGGCCGACGTTTGCAGTTGGATTGGCAAATTAGCAATTACAATAAAGATATAAAAATTCCCAGTTTGATGATGCAGCCTTTGGTCGAGAATGCCATTTTTCACGGTGTAGAACCTTTGCCTAAAGGTGGAAAAATCACGGTCAAGGTTTCGCAGAACGATAAGCAGCTCAGTATCGTCATCAGCAACCCTTACTTGCTGGTGAAAAAAAATCATTATCAAGGCGGCTCACAGCGCCATAGCGAACAAAAGCATAATCGTATGGCGCTTGATAATATTCGCCGCAGGCTCACGGCGCACTTCGGGGCGGCAGCGCGGTTATCCAGCAGTGCAGAGAATGGCATTTTTACGACTTATATTTTTTGTCCTTTGACGGTTTGATGTTTGCTTTTTTTCATATCGATTAAAACTGAAAACAATAACAACCAGAGACATAACAATGGATATTTTAATTGTTGATGATGAGCCCCTTGCGCGGCAGCGGTTGCTGCGCATGGTGGAAAAAATTGAAGGGTTTTGTGTGGTGTCCGAGGCGGATAATGCAGAAGATGCGCTGGTTGCTATTACCGCGCATGACCCGGATATTGTCTTGCTGGATATCCGTATGCCCGGGCGCGATGGTTTGAGCCTTGCGCAGGATATTGCCGAATTGGAGGATGCGCCTGCCGTTATTTTTTGTACCGCATTTGATCAATACGCACTCGATGCTTTTGGCACCAATGCTGTCGGGTATTTGCTCAAACCAGTCAAAGCTGAACAGTTATTGCAGGTATTAGAGAAGGCCAAAAAGCTCAATAAAATCCAGCGTGTCGCTGCACAAAAAAATCCTGCCACTGCAACAGAGGCGCAGCGCACCCATATCACCGCCAAAACGCGCCGCGGTGTAGAGCTCATTCCGCTGGAGGATGTTCGCTATTTTCTTGCGGATCACAAATATGTCACTGTCTATCATCGCAACGGCGAACATTTGCTGGATGAAACCTTAAAGGAATTGGAAGAGGAATTCAGTGGGCGCTTTGTGCGTATCCATCGCAATTCATTGGTGTCGATCAAACATATTGAAGCGTTGGAGCGCAATGCGCAGGGGCAATATCATGTGCGCCTCGCCGATACCGAATTGCGTCCTGTTATCAGCCGCCGTCATGTGAGTGATGTAAAAGAATTGCTCAAATTAATTTAATTGAGCATGTGAGCGCGGCGAACCAATGCCGTGGCGATGGGAATGATAAGGCTCGCATCGGCACCTTCCAGCATTGTTAATGTGAGCCAATACCCAGCGCGTTGGTTGTTAAGTAGGAAATAGACTTGACGATGTTGTTGGTTGTTTGTGTTGTATTCGTACATGCGAAAAAATACAGCGATATTCTGCGTTGTACTGAAACTACCTCTTTGGCGAATTGTGAATTCGTTACGATCACTCTTCCTGCGGATCTGATTCTCCAATCGATTCCATAATAATGCATTTTTTTCCCAATCATTAATGCGGGTAGCGGCGATAAAATAACTTGCTTCGCCATTAATATTGCCAGCAATTATCGGGTGTTTAAATTGCTCATGCGGCGCAATCACTTGGAGCGCGAGTGAACCGGGCAATGTTACTTCCAGTCCATATGCTAACTGAACAATCGGTGCTGGTGCTGGTGCTGGTGCTGGTGCTGTCGATGCGTATATTGTAGTTGTATAAAGCAACAGTGCGGCCTGACCAAGTACGGCCAAATAAAATCTGAGGTTGTAAAAGATGCAGGTCACCATGTGGTTACCCTCATCAAGGAATTGCCCGGAAAAATGGGAGCATTGGTTCACTTTATTGTAGAGCTTATGGTTTTGAAACCTGATTTATTGTTGTGGCTATTTTGTATCATTCCACTGTGTTTTTATATTTTTCGGACTTGCCCGAGTGAATACAGTGTAAATAAAAAAGGGAGGTCTTGCGACCTCCCCGGCGATAAATGTGCCTTAAGTGCGTTACATGGGAAATAACTACCCACTATCAACGATAGTGGTATTGCAGCAATCCGTTGCTTCCCTCGTTAAAGGGAATAACGAACTCCTACCAGAAATTGTCTACCGGTGTGGTTGATCTCTCTGGTCATATCCATAGTGCCGTCACCGGTGCCATAGATACGCTCTTTTTCATCGGTCAGGTTGATCATTTCAAGTGTTAACGTCAGGTTATCATTGAAGTGATAGAACGATGAAAAATCGATGTGGGTCGGGCCGTATTTCATTTCTGAAGCGTGGCCGTTATCGCTCGGTTTGCTCAGCAGATAATCATCGCGATTATTGGCTGATACGCGCATCCCGTAATTGTCTACTTCATAGAATACGGTCATGTTGTAGGAGTTTTCCGAAACGCCCAGCATGTCTCCTGCATTTACGTGGGTGTAGTTTGTGACCACGCCAAGATTGGATAAAAAGCCCGGTAAGAAACCAAAGGTTTGCTGATAAATAAGCTCGTATCCTTTTACGTCATAACCTGAGCTGTCATTTACCGGAATGTAGTGGGTGTACAACACTGTGCGCGGATCAGCATTGTAAGCTTCATCGTATTGTGGATCAGACAAAATTGCGTCGTGATATTCAGGATCAATCAGTTTTTCGACGATGTCGGTCTTCAATGAAGTCGTTACATTTTTAAAGAAATAGTTGAATGCAAGCAAACTTTCCTCTGCAAAATACCATTCGGTGCTCAAGTCGATATCATTTGATTCGAATGGATTTAAACCAGGGTTACCAAGATTACTTACCGTGCGTGTCGTGTAGCCAAAACTGGGTGCGGCAATATTTAATGAGCCCAAGTCCGGGCGCGTCATGGTTTTGCCGTAAGAAAGACGAGCGACAACATCTTCGGTAACATCTAATGAGAAATTCATCGATGGCAAAAAGTTTTTATAGCTGCGATCCACTTCAACAGCGCTGCCATTAATCCAGGCTTGGGAGGTTACGTCAGTATTAACAGCGCGAACCCCGAAGTTGGTTTTCAACAGCATGTCGCCCACATCAAAATCACTGTTCAATTCAACGTATGCGGCCAGTGTTTCTTCACCTACTATCCATGCGGATGACAGGTTGTCGGTATAGTCTTTTGAAATGCGGTTATCGCGATAGATTGCATCAAAGTCAGCGACCAAAAATGGAACCAAATTGCCATCCAGTCCTTTACCAAAATCAGACACTGGCAACATTTTGGTATAACCCACAGCAGAAAATGCGGCGGGATAATTGCCATTACCTTCACGCGATTCTACTTTGCGGTCATTGTAGGCAATGCCGGTTTCAATTGAGTAGCGCTCTTGTGTGAAAGTTAAATCAACCTTCGAGGTCAGATTATCTTTTTTAACAAAGTTGGAGCGGTTGTTGGCAGTAGTGACGCTATAGTTTTCCGGGTCATAATAATCATAACCTTCACCCAAAGCGACTGCGGGAATGTCCATGTTATCGGTGAAATCAAACGAATATTGGTGCGAGTCGGAAATGTAATAGAAACGAACTTCTTCGCGATCAGCTTCGTTTGTTGCTTTGCCGATCATGGTGTTTAATTTAAGTGAATCGCTAAGTTCAAATTCGCCTGATAACACGTATTGATCAAAAATAGACTCTGAGGTTTGGTCGCGGCTTTCAATCCAGGATTCAACATCATCGTAGGTTCCCGCCATAATGCGTTTGCCATCCGGATGCACAGTGATTTCCAGTGGTGTAATTTCATTGTGTGTCAGGAACCACTCCATGGAATTGTAATTTACGCGATTATTGGCAAGTTCAGAATGCAAAATATCGAGCGTTACAGTGGCGGTGTCTGATGGGCGATACTGAAGCGATGTAGTGACACCCAAGCGTTCCTGATCGTTACCGAAATAATCAGCGCGCGGTAAACGCGGTGCCCATAAACAGTTGGTTGCCGCAACGGCACTGCCATTGAGTTGGCAATCATCTTCAGCGATATTGCCATTGATGATTGGGTTAGCGCTGGCTGGATAAATATTGTTTGTTGCAACAGGTGTTGTCCAACGTACGGTACCAAAACCTTCCTGACGTACGGTGCGTTCAGAATAGGCAACAGAAAGCAGCGCGCCGAATTTATCATCGGCGAAAGTATCGCTCACCATAAATGCGAGGCGAGGGTCATTTTTTTCGCTCAGATCATTGAAGCTGTTTTGAATGGATGTTGCTAATTTAAAGCCGTCAAAATCAAAAGGCTTTGCTGAGTACAGATCGACGGTGCCTGCAATGCCGCCTTCTTCCATCGATGCAGTTGTCGATTTTTGAATATCAACGCGGTTAAATAATTCCGAGGCAAATACATGGAAGTCAAACGCGCGGCTTGCATTAATGGTTACGCCGCCAGAATCCAGTCCGTCGCTGCCTGCAGGCACTTCCATGCCGTTCAATGTGGTGCGAGTAAAGGATGGGCTAAATCCGCGCAGCGTAATGTTGCGCCCTTCGCCGCCTTCACGTGAGATGGCAACACCGGGAATGCGCTGGATAGATTCGGCGATATTCAGATCCGGAAATTTGCCGATGTCTTCCGCCATGATAGATTCCTGGGCGTTGACAGCGTTGCGTTTTGCATCAAGGCTTTTTAACAGCGAGCCACGAAATCCGGTAACAATTAATTCTTCTACTTCTTGCGCTTGTGAATCCTGCGCAATAGATTGCGCTGCTGCAAGTGATGATATGGCGAGTACAACAGCGGTTGATAATGTGTTTTTTTGCAGCATGGAATGCTCCCCTTCTAAATCGTTATTAGTACGAATAGAAAGCTGGCCGCTGTTATTCACAGCAAGGTAGAGGCCGGAACCTTCAAGCAAGGTTATTGCTCCGTCAACTACCGAATAAGTCCCTACCAATTCACGTGTTCTCACCGACATCACCTTATCGTAAGGAACAATAATGGTGAGGTTGGATTGCCGCGCAAATTCTGTAAGGGCAAGGTCAGCTTTATTTTCAGGAATGCTGAATGAAATTAATTGCGCAAGGTTCGTGTTATCCGCATGTACCTTGTAAGCACAGGTCATGAGTAGGGCAGCTAGCGCAATATTATTTTTATTCAATTCAACTTTCTCCGAGGCGGTTATTCACCGCTATACCAAAGACGATCTAGCGTGTTTTTTCCTCTATTGCATGCAAAAAAAATTAGATAAATAAAATCACTTTTATGGTTTGAGCTTGGCTGTCTATGATAAGCATGATTATTTTTGCAGTGAAAGCTCGATCACTCCCTCGGGCGTGCGAACACTGGTAATGTTGAAATTTTCTTTGAGTGCCGATAGTAATCCATCGACATCGCCCGCTTTATAAAGTCCGGCGATACGCATGCTACTAATGCGTTGATCGATGATTTGAAAACGATCCGGTGTATATCGGCTTACCTCATTAAGCGCGTCCTGTAATGTTTCTCCGCGAAATACCAGATTGCCATCGCGCCACGACAAGCGATCATTAATAATCGCCGCGCCAATACTTTCCACTGCAACCGGTTTGCTGGCGCGCGCACTTAATTTTTCGCCTTGCGCTAATTCCTGAATAATACCGGGTTCTTTAATTGTATCGGCGATGGTATTGGTTTTATGCGTTACCGGTTTTACATGAACCTTGCCTTCCGTCACTATCACATCAAAATCCAATTTGTCTTTCAGGTAGACATTAAAGACGGTACCGACTGCTTCAACGACACGGTCGCCTACTTGCACACGCAAAGGGCGTTGTTTGTCATGTGCAACATCGACTAATAACTCCCCTTTATTTAATACCAGGAGCCGCTCGTGTTCGCTGTAAGTGACTGAAACCTGCGTATTGGTGTTGAGCGATAGCTGGGTTCCGTCTGGCAAATTGATAGTTGAGTTAGCGCCAACACCGGTTTCGTACAGTGTGTTGGTCGTCGTGTCTTTCGCTGGCGGTTGTTGTGCTATTTCTTGCACGGGAGTTACGGGAGCCAGTAAATTAAAGGCGACTATCGCAAACAATGTCGATGCAGCTATGCCCCAGGTTGTG
This sequence comes from Cellvibrio sp. UBA7661, assembly GCA_002483365.1. GTDB lineage: Bacteria > Pseudomonadota > Gammaproteobacteria > Pseudomonadales > Cellvibrionaceae > Cellvibrio. The sequence goes on along the minus strand of DLHT01000006.1, from coordinate 210,154 downwards.
TGCTTTAAACTCCATTTTGTCTTGGTGGTTGTTTGTGTTTGTGCGACGGGCGGGTCAAACAATTCTGATAGCACTGACAAACTATCCATGCGATCCCAGAGTGTCGCCATCTCTAACAGACAATGTTTATGTTTTGGATTTTGCGATAACCACCGGCGCAGCGTATTGGTTTCTTCGTCCGATAAGCCGCGATCGAGGCGTGTCACCCACAGGCTGGCCTCTTCATAAATTTGGTTATCCGTCTGGAACTGATAAATATTTGTCATCACATTACATCCCGGCTTTTGATGGTGCCGGAATCCTCATTAGCAGAAGTGCGATTCATAAATTGACGGCAGCGGACTAAGCCCATAGCGATATGCTTTTCAACCGTGTTTTCACTGATGTTGAGATTCTCCGCAATTTCTTTTTGCGAGTATCCATACACTTTTTTTAATACGAATGCTTTTCTGCATTGCAGTGGCAAGTGGCGAACCGCTTCGCAAAAGTGCTCGAATTCCTGTGTGGCCGATACCTGGTTGTAGACTTGATCAACATCGTCTTCAATCAAATCCAATCCTAAATTGTCATCGTCCAGGCTGACATTTGATTTTGTCTCTGCCCGCTTTAGATGGTCGAGCGCCAAATTTCGCGCAGTGCGATACAAAAATGACCGCGGGTGCATAATCTGCTCGGTTTTATTGACCGCGCAAATACGCACATAGGTCTCTTGCACTATGTCTTCAATTTCTTTTGGCGGCACCAGGCGCGACACAGCCCTCATCAACCCGTTCCTGATGGACAGGTAGACGCTCTCCAAGTTTTCTCTATTTGTCATGATTATTCTTCTGGAATCTGTAGTGTCAAACATTCCTCTGATCATGAGAGCAGGGGAGGTTTGTATCATGACGATTGGCAGGGGAAAATCCGCCAGTCACAGGTAAAGAATAGCATCAACAATAGCGTATGCCCTTGCTGCATGGGCTGGTTCAGCAAGGGCTTGTCCAAAACCTGAAGGTTGATGCGATAGGGTCGATCAGCGTTTGAAGTGCTCGTCCAAAAACGTCACAACCACTGCCGCTGCCGGTTTGATGTAAGGATCGTACAGCCAGAAGGTGTGCGGTGTGTTGGGCAAAGTCACTACTGTGGTGGGGATATTGTAAATATCCATTTTCTTGACCATTTCATCGCGTCCTACATGAAAGCGCTCCTGCGCGCTGTTGAGATAAAGTATGGGCGGACTGGTTTCGCCTACATAATATGTGGGCGATGCATCATGCCAGAGGTCGCGTTTCTCGGCGTAACTGCCACCGAACCATGCCCCGGCAGATGAGCGGCCTACACCGGGTACATCTTCGTGTTTACGCGCTTCTACAGAGGTAAAATCAGACAGCCCATCAATATTTAAAATCAGCTGTGCATCGCTTGAAATGGGGCTCTCTTTTGCCTGCGGATCAAAGCGTTGTAGTCCATTGGTCATTCCTGTCAGGCTGGCAATTTGCCCTCCGGCCGATGAGCCCCCGACCGCAATTTTGGTTGGGTCGATAGCGTATTCGGCGGCGTGGGTGCGCATCCAGCGAATTGCCGCTTTTACATCGTAAATTGCAGCGGGATATTGCGCTTCAGGCGCGAGGCGATAGGTAATGGTGGCGGCAACATAACCGGCTTTGGCCAGTTCAATTGCCATGGGCGTGAGATGCGTGCGATAACCGGAGCGCCAGCCACCGCAGTGCACAAGAATGACCCCGGGTGACAAATTGCTCTGTGCATTGATCGTCAATTTTTGGGGCAGATATAAATCCAATTGCAATTCACGATTGCCGTAGCGCACATAAGTGATATTTTTTCTCTCAACTACATCACTGGGCACAATTGTGCTGGCAATTTGAATTTCAGGAAAATTTTTTACATCACCCGCAAAGCGATTTTCTACCGTGTAAGTATTTTCGTAAGGTGCGGGCGCAGTTGCTATTGGTGATGAGCAGGCAGCGAGCCCAATTAACATAAGTGCTGAACCTATTAAATCAATCGGTTTCATAAGCATTCCTGTTACAGCAGGTTATTGTTCAAAACATTGAGTGGAAAAATATCCGTTGTGTAGGCTCGCCATTAATGGTTGTGCTGTGGTTGCCAATCAACAAATATTTTTTCCAGCGAATAATCTGCCGCTTGTTCGTCGGTTAATTGTGGTCGTTGTGAATTAATCGCTGCACCGGGGCCGCTGCTGCGATATTCAAAGAAGCGCGATTCTTCCGGCGTAAAAATCCGGCTCTTGGTGCCATCGCGCGCGGTGCCTGGCATGCTTGACCAGCCTTGTGGATTGATGTGGCTATCCATGTGGGTGCGGATAAAAACTGCTTTACCTATCGCATCCGGATCGGCGTAGCGGCCGTCGGGGAAGTTGGTGGTCGGGTGCCAGGGGCGGCCCAAGGTAATGCTGTGATCGGGCACACCTTGTTCGCGCATCAATTTGCAATCGATAAACGTTAAACCATATTCGCGTGAAATATGGGTGGACGGTGCGGTAATAAAGCTGTGAATTTCGCCCTCGGCAAATGTGCTGTTGCGCGGGCGGCTGATAATGGTGGATTGATCAAATATCACTGTGCCTTGACCAAAAATAAAATCGACATTGCCGCTAATCGTGCTCTGATAAAAATACGCGCGATACCCATGTACGAATAATGTGTCCTGATAGCCATTCAGTGTGACTCTACTTGCGCTCACGCGATCACTGCGCGTATCCAGCAATAATGCAACGGCTTGGCTGTCTGCGATTGCGCTTGGGTCGTTGTTCGCTTGTTTTGCATCGTTGGTTAAATAATCAAATGTATTTTCGATGGTCAGATCGGCGAGATGTACATCGGTCGAGTTGATCGCCAGAGTTGCTGAGCCGGGTGTGCCCCAGCCATCTTCACGATAATGGCGCGAGTTGGCCGCGTGAGCATCGTAATAAATAACGGTAGCCGTTTCGCCTTCGCCTTTTATGTCCACATTTGCACGAGTAATGGTCAGCTTTTCGTTGTAGCGGCCAGGCTTGATTAAAATGTGGTAGCGGATGGTTTCATCTTTTGGTGCCGCATCCAGCGCAGCCTGGATCGTGGGAAACGCAGACGGTGAATCGCCGCCGACAATAGCATCGTAGGCAGGCGCTACAGATTGGGAGTGGTGAAGTTTATCGCTGCAGGCGCTTAAGCTTATCAGCGCCAATAGTAAAAATAATTGTGTCGTTATTGTCATTAGATGCTCTCTGTCGTGTTGTGCAAGATCAGTGACGTTACACGTTGAGGTAACGCTGCAACCTTAATGACGATTGAAGATAAAAAATCCGTTAGTGTTTTTAATCTGTTCGATGATTCTGGTCATAGCCCTGGTCAAGGCTAGCGGCGCAAGTCCAGGTATCGGTTTAAGTATGAGTATGGAGCAAGCGCTAGCGATTAAATAAACGCTGCCAGAACGATTTGCGTGGCGTAGGTTGGGTGGGTTCCGGTGCAACTGCCTGGGAGGCTTGTGCCGTAGAAGGTGTAGATGTGTCCGGGTCGGCCGACGCTTTGGATTGTTGAAAAAAGATGAGCAGCCGCCCAACCATCTCGCGATCATAATTGAATGGGGAAAACTCGGTTAATCCATGTTGGGCGAGAAAATCGCGCAGGCTTTTTTCGGCCGGTAAATATTTCATGCTCCACTCTTCAAACAAGCGGCGTTTGGCAAAACCTTTTAATAATACCGTGGGGTTTTTGTGGCGGGGGTCGGTGCAAATGCGCTGGTAGGTCTCGATCACTGCATCGCGCGAGCCTTCGAGGCATTGAAAAAAATACCCGTTACCGTAATAAAGAACACCGCCTACCTGAGCGCGCGCATTGTTGCGGCGCGACTGAGCCAAAATGCGGCCCACTTCGGGTTCTATGCCTTGCTCGGCATTACTGCTATTGAATGTTGCTTCGCTGGCGTACACCAGCCTGACCAAATCACTCACGTTTTCTTCTCCTGATGCGAACAAATGCCCTTACGACATGGGTCACATCACGGCGGCACCACCGTGCCTTATCAAACGGTGGTGCCGATCCATTGAGCGTGGTGTCGTGAAAGCTTATTTTTTGCGGAACAACAGGGTTATACGATTGGATTCGCCAATTAGACGATTTTTGGCTTTTTGCTCTTCGCTGCCACTCAGGCTCGGTGGCAAGCGCCAGACGTTATCATCGGCCTGCGGATCGTCTTTGGGGTTTTTATTGATATCGCTCTCGGCCACAAATTCAAAGCCTGCCTTCGTCATCATATTGATCACCGCCGAACGTTTCAGATAACCGCGCTCGCCGGTTGCCCATGCATCGGGTTTATCTTCTGCCATGGCATGTTGGACGATACCTACTACGCCGCCGGGTTTGAGCACGCGATGGGTTTCTGCCAGTGCTTGTTGCAAGTATTGGCCTTTGGCATCAAAGCGCGCGAGGTTGTGCAGGGCGCGGATGAACAACACGGCATCCACTTTCCCGGTCAATTCTGCGGGCATGGTGGCAAAGGTATAGGCCTCGGCTGCAGCGCCATCGGCACCGCCCCAGTTTTTTGCATCCGCAGCCCATTGTGCGGGCCAGGCTTTGCGCTCAGCCAAAAATTTCGGGTCTTTACCCCATGCTCCGAATTCCGGCCACATCGCGTAGTTGTAATCTACCCCGATCAACTTGCCTTCTTTACCCAAATACGGGAACAGGATTTTGGAATACCAGCCTTCACCGGGCAGTGCTTCAATCACGGTATCGCCCGGCTTGATGCCAAAAAACGACAGGGTTTCCACCGGATGGCGCGCGGTATAACGGGCCTGGTGTTCAGTGGACAGGTTTTGGGTGACGCTAACCAAGCGCGCTTTATCTTGCGCACTCAATGCGGGTGAGTGGGATTCGGCAGAGGTATTGAGTTGCGATGTACAGCCGTGCAGCAGGAACGCCGCGGCCAAAAATGCGATTTTTTTCATCTCAGGATTCCTTTGTAGGTAAACAAATACAGCTAAGTGAACGCAGCTAAACAAAACCCTGCGAGTGTGCCAGCCCGCAGTGCTTGCCGACAGCGAGGAAGGATCATTTTTTGTTAAGGGTGTGAGTTTGCAGCCAATAAAAAACCCGCCGAAGCGGGTTTTTTGTGTTCAGTGGGTTGGTTTTGACCGAATACCCTTTTAATCAATACGTCGGGTTAATCAATACACCAGCGTTTGCATCGCGTGCGCAGGAATATTCACGGTGGTTTCCTGGGTGCCGATGTACAAGCGGTAAGTCACGGCTGCATCGCTGTTGTTCATCACGATGGTGGCGAGTTTGTTGTCCGCGTTCATCCAGGATGTTGTTTGCAACACGCTGCGGCTAGGCACTGCGCTTACGCGTTTGGCATCGGGGCGGATAAATTTGGAGAAGTGGCCGATGTAGTAATAGGTTGGGGTATAAATCAGTTCGCCGTTGTTTTCATGGATGGGTGCGAAACAGAAATTGCCTACGTGGTTCGGGCCGCCTGTGTTGTCGAGCAAAATATTCCAGTCAGTCCAGGCTACGGCGCCTGAGTTGAAATCGTTAATGATGGAATCGCCATAGCGCTCTGCGTTTGGCCAATAGTGGTAGCGCTCTGCATTGAATTTTTCCACGGTTGCTTCAGTCACCAGCAAATTTAATTCGGGATAAGCACGGTTTACTTCGGCTACGTTGCCGTACATTGGCTTGCCGCCCGCCCAGGTTTCATACCAGTGGAAGCCAACGCCCCATACATATTTTGCTGCTTCCGGGTCGGCCATGATGGTGTTGACGCGATGCACAATCAAATCGCGGTTGTGATCCCAGACGATAATTTTTTTATCGCCCAAGCCTTCTTTTTTCATCACCGGGCCGAGATGGTTTTTGAGGAAATCGCGCTCTTCTTCAGCGGTGTAAATCATCGACTCCCAAGTTTGTTTTGCCATGGGTTCGTTTTGTACGGTAATGCCCCAGATTGGAATGCCTGCTTTTTCGTAGGCTTTAATAAATTTGGTGTAGTACATCGCCCAGGCGTTGTTGTATTCAGGCAACAATTTTCCGCCTTGCAACATATTGTTGGTGTCTTTCATGAACGCGGGCGCGCTCCAGGGACTTACGTAGGTGGTAATTTTTCCGCCTGCTGCTTTGATGGCCGCTTTGAGCATGGGAATGCGATATTTTTGGTCGTGTTTGATGTTGAAGGTTTTTAATTCTTTATCGCCTTCTTCAATGTAAGTGTAGCTGCCGCTGGCAAAATCTGAACTGTGGATAGTGGTGCGCAACAGGCTGTAGCCGATACCGTCTTTTTTGTCGTAATAGGCTTTTAAAAATTCCGCTTGTTTCTTTTTATTTAATTTGGCGAAGGTTTCCGCGCTCGCATCAGTAATTGCGCCGCCAAAACCTAAAAATGTTTGAAAAGTTTTGTCCGGGTTTACATAAACCGCAATTTCATTTTCCGGATTTTGTGTGGCAGCTTTGAGGCTGAGTGTATCGGTGAGGCTCAGCTTGTGCCCAGTGTCTTTTGCCGTGGTGTAAACGCTCAGGGTTTTACTGTTTTCGGCGGCAAAAGCGCCCAGTGTGGGGCTCGCAAGTGCCAGTGCGATCACCAGTTTTTTTACATGTTTATTCATAACGTGCGTTCTCTTGTGGTGGTGAAAATTAACATCAAAATCTGTATTTCTTTTATGCCAATGATTGGCACAAGCGCTATTGGCATAAAACGATGGACATAAAAGCGACTCACATAAACGATTGGCACTAGACCTTCAGTACTTGAGTAGCTGCGCGCGGTATGCAGCGCGGCAAAGTCATTTATCGGCTCTGCTGTGCTGTTATCCGCGCGCGATGCATTACTGCTGATTATTGTTTTTTGAGCTCAAACCAATTGAGATTCCATTCTTTGCCAATCGAACGGAAGCGCAGGGTGTGGTTGCCCGCGGTCATGGCAAAGGATTTACCGGTTTTGGTGATGTAGGTTTGCCAGCCGCCAGTGGCTGCCAAATCCATGGTGTCTACCACCACATCATCAATCAGCACTTCAAAGCCGGTGCTGCCGGTTTGGCTCGCAAGGCGATAATCAATGGTGTAGTTGCCATCGCTTTCTGCTTTGATTTTGAACTCAATGTAATCGCCTGCTTCAAAGTGGCCGACGTTAGTGCCGCCACCGGTATCGCCCGATGCCTCTGTCTGTATGCCGCTCATCGCAGTGAATTTCTCCGCTTCGATTTTGGCCGGTACAGGGACGTACAGCAGTGGGGTATTGGCGGGTGCACTGGTGTAACCCTCGGCGATGCTGTTTTTGGCAGCGACCGAGTAGTAGTAGGTCTCTTCTTCGCTCAAGCCGGAATCGTTAAAGCTGGTGGTGGTCAGCCCTTCAGCGACCAAGGTGCCTTTGGCACCGGCGGCGGTTGAACGGTAGACGTTGTAGGTGATGCCATTGCCAGCCACTGCACTCCAGGTCAATGCGACACTGGTGCCGGTTTGGGTCAGTGTGACGTTGGTTGGGCGCTCGGGGTAATCGAACACATCGTTGTGTTCATCGGTCACCAACCACTTGGCCAGACCGGCGTTCACGTCGTAGCCCACTTCGCCATAGCTTTTGAACAGAGCTTCAATCGCTGCCACGGGCGCGGTGGTGAAATCCACTTTACCGGCGTTATCGACCACGTCTTTACCTGCGACAGGTGCATCTTCAATCAAGTAGATTTCAGCCCAGGTGTTTACGCTGGTGTTGCCTTTGAAGGTGCCGCTGAATGCATAGCTTTGGCCTGCTTGCAGGGTGATTTGTTGATACACCGCGCCGTTGATTTCACCGCTCACACCATCCGGGCGGGTGATGTGCAGGAAGGCACCCTCGCTACCGGTGGGTGCTTTGCTGGCATCGGCTGCGCTGTAGTTGTAGTTGAGCGATCCGCTGATACTCAATTCGGTCCAGCCACTGCCACTGCCAAAGCCACCATTCACCAGTACTTCTTCATTGGTGGCGGTATTTTTCAGGCTGATGCTGTCGTAGGTCACGTCCGGATTGGCACCGCCGTTCGCGCCGGTTTTCACCACCAGATAATAGGTCTTGCTGCCGGTGCCATTGACCTTGATGGTTGGTGCTTTCTTGGCGCACGCCTCGGCAAAGGTGGAGTTCCAGTTGTTGCAATCCCAGGTGCTGGCTTTGGTGATCAAGCCAACGCCGGTGTCCAGACTGGTATTGATCTCATTGGTCACCATACCCCAGGTGCCTCTACCCTGACCGCCCGCCACCGAGACCAGCTTGTAAGCCCAACTGGTCGATGCCCAGTCATAGGAGGCGTAAATGTCATAAGTCGCGCCGCCGATTTTGCCGCCCAGGTCATTTTCACCCGCGCCTGCGCCCTGCCAGGGTTGGAATTCACCCATCAGCATCGGGGTTTTCAGGGCATCCAGTTTGGTATCCCAGAAGCACACGCCGCCTTTGCCATCGTTACCGCATTTGAGCCAGTCGCGGTGGATGTCGTAGTGGCTGTCGTTCGGGCGATCGCCAAACAGGCCGGGGTAGGGGTGAAGCTCAAATGCGACGTTGGTCATGCCTTTTTCAGCCGGGTTGCCGTAGCCTTCAATGCTGCCGTAGTGGCTTGGGAGCATCACGATGTGTTTATCGTCGATGGCGCGGATTACCTGATACAGCTCGGTGACGCGCGTCACCATATCGGCTTCGGTTGAGCCCCAAGGCTCGTTGAGCGGGTCATAAGCGGCGACTGCTGGTTCGTCTTTATAGCGGGTGGCGATTTGCTCCCACAGCCATTTGGTGCGCTCCTGATATTCCGGTGTGCTCCAGTATTTGTTTTGACCGGAACAGCCGGTGTGGTCGTTAGGGGTTTGGCCGCCCAGCGCGCCGTGCAAATCGAGGATCACATAAATGCCGCGCTTCTTCGCTTCGGCAATGGTCCAGTCGAGGTAGTGCCAGGCATCCGGGCGCAGGGTTTTGGGGTTCTTCTCATCTTCAATCACGCTCCACAAAATCGGCAGGCGGATGATGTTAAAACCGAAATCTTGCAACTGATCAAAATCGCGCTCCTTGATCCAGTTGTCGCGGAATAATTTGATCAGGCGTTCTTTTTCGTCGTAGCCAAAACGGTCGGTAAGTTCAGCTTCCAGGGTGCACTGGTCAGTAACGCCATTGCCACCTTGTCCCATCATCCAGAATTCCTGTACCAGCCAATTGCCGAGGTTGGTGCCTTTGAGGTGGATCTGGGTACCGCTGGCTTTAACCCACTTAGTGCCATCGGTTTTGAGCATGGTCATGCCTTCATCGGGCGCGATACTGCTCGCAGCGCTTGAGGATGAGGGTGCGACCGATGCGGCGGATGAACTGGCCGGTGTGGATGATTTGCTGCCACCGCCGCCGCTGCCACCACCACCACAGGCCACCAGACCAATGATCATGCTGCTGAGCAGGGATGCTTTCAGGATGCCGGCTTTGGATACGCCCGGCAGGGGTTGTGCACTGTTGTTGTGATTAGTCATCGCGGGTTCTCTTATCGTTTTTTAAGTTTATTGTTAGTGCTGCGCCAGAGAGCAAAAACCTCTGGACAGCTATTGCCGCATGTATCCTGACCTAATCAAAAAGGGCTCGCGCCCGACTAAATTTACTCGAACTGGCCCAGCTTGGGTTCTAACTAAACTGGGAACTGATTTGCTCGAACCTACGCGGGAAAAACCGTCGTTTGCGCAAGAATTGGATCACGTCATTACCGTTAATGGGTTCGGATAATTTATCCGAACCTGTTTTTGACGAAGGTGGGATTCATTTCGTCGAATAAAAAAGCCCCGTGCGGGCACGGGGCGCAAGAGGTTTCAGGAAAAATCACCACCGCAGGTTTGCCCGGATTGGGATAAGACAAACCGCGATAGCAACTGACTGATTTCCTGGAACCCAGGGAGAACCCTCCGAAGAAGGTTTTGGTACCTGACTAACAAAGCTTTTAGAAGTTGTAATTGGCGCGAATACCGTAAAAGCGCGGCATGGAAACTGGCCCTTTAATCAAACCATCGCCGCCGGGCGGCTATCGCTAAAGGCTTCGGGGGTATCGGTCACGAACTTTTCGGTGTGTTTATCCACGTTGAAGTAGCTGTAGTAGCTGTCATCGCGCCAGTTCACGCCCATCCACGGTTGTACTAATCCCCCTCCGCGCAGATGAAAGTCATGGCTGTAGTTCAGGTTGATGCAGAACTTGGGCGATGAGGGCAGCTCGTTACCTTTGGTTGGGGTCGTAGTAGCCATCCAAATAAGAATCGTGCTTTTCAGTCATAGTTGTTTTTATGGTGAGTTGTTATGTGTTGTGAGTTGTTTTGTTATGGGTATTAATGCTCTGCAGGAGCAGTGGCACCGCATTCCCTGTAAACCAATAACAGCGATACAAGGTGGGCAGTGCGAGAGCGATTAAAACGTGAGGAGCCATGCGCCGCGTCCGGCCACATGCAAGCGAACCAAAAAGTTAAAACAAGGACGGGTTTTGTTGGTGGGGGCGAGCCGAACGCGGTGAGATTTCAATAAATACAAATAGATAAATCACTGCGCCAGCAGCGATGCGAAAGAAAGCGCTGCACAACAATGTAAAAACTGACCGGATTTTTTTGGCGGGTTTGGTTGGTGAGGGAGTGAATTTCAATTATCCGAACGGGGAGTTTAAAAAGTATCTGTTCGGTAAGACTAATGGAAGCGGCTAGGCCGCTCGCCACTCATAAACTGTCAGCTGGTAGCAATAGCCCGATTGCTATCAGGGCTAAGAATATCGAGCCTAAGAAAATCCACACGCAGTTAGCCAAGGTGAAATTGCTATTGGATTTTCCTTCGGGGTCATTGCAGCTAATGTTAATGGCATATTGAGCCTGCAATAAAGCAAAGCCATAGATAACCATTAAAGGTATCGGAACAAATTCAATTGCTGTTGTCAGCGACCCGGATGCAGTGAGCCGATCAATAATTCGCGATGCCAGTAGCGCAATTACCGCAATAGTTGCCCACAGGTTTGGCTTCCATGAAAAAGCCTTCTCTTTCATGCGAAGGCGGGTGTCAATTGCTGCAAACAGTGCATGGGTAAAGAAAATAGAAAATATCGAACGCATAATTGGCATGGGGGTGTGGTCATCGTAAGCAATTTTGTACTGTTTCCAATTCTTAAAGTGCCAATACAGCCCATACAAACTAAATGTAAAAAAGAATAAGGTTAAAAACTTGGCTGTTGATACCACATAAAAAGCTGGTTCTACTGAATCTGCGTCAGTGTTCGTTAAAGTGGCTTCCGGTGCGGCGTAGATGTTTTCTTCCATACAAATCCCCTTGAGTTGGTTGCTTGTGTTTTGCATAGACTTTTGAAGAGTCGCGGGGTTTTCAAAAGTCTATTTATACATTGCCGTTTTACATTACCGATCAGACTCGCATCGCGCCAACAACGTGCGCCGTTGTTGGTCATTAGTGGCGATGGTGTAGGGCGTTTGCTGCATCGCCCAAGTGAAATGCATCATTTGGTCTGAATGCCACATATCACCTTTAAGGTTGCAATGCCTCCGCTCATTCTCTTCATGTTGTGTAGCTGCTTGATCGGCATAAATCCATGCGTTCTGGCATTGTGAAATCGCAATTTGTCTGACGTTATTTTCAAATTCGGCAGTAGCTTTTCCTATAGTAGTTGCAAAACGTTGATGCTCCTCAACATCGCTGTGCCATCGCTTGTCGCCATAGTCACAGCGAAGCTCAATATTTTGTTTCTGGTAAGTAACTGCCTTAAGGGCATATTCCGCAGCCCAGTCAGGGTAAGTTCCGGCACATGCAGTGTTTACTGCAAATAAAGTAGAGATAAATGCGATTGTCTTTTTCATTTGGTGTTCCTTTCGGTTTTATCCTAATTTTGTTCTTACTTGAAATTCTTTTAAGCTTTATGTTTTTTTACGGGTTAATTCTTTTGCAGTTTTTACCGCAAATAAAGAGTTGGGTGGTAAACCCAATTTGCTGGCTAGTAGCTTTCTGTCACAGTTGAGTTCAATTGGATCAAAAACTCCGCAAAATTCTTTCTAAGAGACGTATCAGTGGCATATTTAATTCTTAATGTGGCATCTTTAGCGTTAACTGGTGTTCCTGGATCTGGGAATCCAAATTCTAAATCTTCCTGTCTTGAGGGGCGATAGGTGTTTGTCTTCTCTATTCCTTTGCTGAATTTAGCCTGCCCCGTGAAGGCGCCTGTTACTAAGCCTTCTATCAATGGTGCCAACATGCTAGTTTTTGCTATTGCCTTGCTGTCTATTGTCCTGGTAAAGACGATAGTGTCAGTAAGTGTGCTGACGACTTCATATTGAATAGACAAGATAACCTCCGTTGTAAATGCTCCGTTTATATCTCCTTTTACAAGATTGACATTAATTTTGAATTTGTCGCTCTCGCTTAGGTAATCATTGCCGGAAAGACTTTTGGCGAACGCTTCTTTTAAGTCTTTAGCAGGGATCTTTCTATAAGACGAAGTCACTGCGCCTATTCTGATTGATTCGTGCAATATATTATTTGGAGTAATTGCCCCAGCTCGAAGATGATTGTATTTGATAGAGTTGGATTGGCAGCCAGTGAATAAAACGAGCGCTATGGTTACAATGATCAGCTTGATTTTCATCGAAATTAATTCAGTTAGATGATTTGTGTTATTTTTTTTAAAGTACGTCATAAACAATGTTAATTATTTTTTCGCTGTTGGAGATAGGCTTAAGGCAATCGTTATCTTCACACAGGGATAATGTAATTGTTCCCTGATAAGTTCCTTTCTTCAATCCTGTGTAGTATGGCTGGGCTGCGTATATCGTGACTGTTGATTCGCTCGACATGCTCACAATAGGCAGATAAACCCGTTCAATTAACTTGGGGCTATTGTTTTTAGCGGAGATGTATACACCGTCGCCAATGTTTTTAATTCTGAATGGCATCTCTTCTTTGTAAACGGTTGTGCTCCCACCTTCCTTTCCTTGTATATAGAGAACAGTTTTCTCCATTGTTATTGTCGGAGTCTTAGATGAGCCTTCGCTTTCTGTTCCTGCACCACCACAAGAAGCCAGAAGTATTGCAGTAGCGGTAATAAAAAGATGGTGCTTCATAATTTTCCTTTTTTTGATCGTTAATGATTTTGTTTGTTTGTTTGTTTGTTTTGGTTTCAGGTTGCTGTATAAAAAAGTCGCAAGAAAATAGAAATGCCACTCTTTATTTTGGGTACGAATTTTACGAGCAGGGAGGATGGAAATAGCGGGAGTATGCGGGAGTGCTTAATATCCATAATTCCATAGCAGCCGAGTGTGTATCCAAAATCCGTAACGCCAATCCTTGGGCGGTAACTGCTGTGGTCATTCCTGTGACGGCAACTGCATAGCGTTTAGGCTATGCGGTTTGAAGTGCCAGATCATATTACAGTTTATTTCAATGGGAAATAGATCTCGGTCAGTAAGTCGCACTCATCGACTTCGTGGATGAAGTTGATGTAGTGGAAAAAGCAGGGGAAGTCGCGGACTTCTTCGCCGCTGTTTGGCAGCCACTCGCGATAAAATGCGTAGATGGCGGTATCGACATTATCGAGACTACCCTGGTGGCGGATCACCGCGCATTTGCCGCCGGGAATGCTGCCAGTTTTTACACCGAATTCATTCGCTGGTACATCGCCATCGATACTGCCGCAAACATCCCAGCGAAACTCATCGGGTGGTGTGGTTTTGGGATCGCTGTAAGGAATGCCAAAGGTTTTGCTGGTTTTTACCGGCGAGAGGCCAGTGGCCTTGCGCCATGCAATAAATTTTCCTGCAGTTTCCAACACATTTTCCGGTGCGCCCAGATGTTCCAGCAGCGCAACTTTGGTGGTTTCAAATTGAATGATGCTAACGTTCATAGGAATGGCTCCAAAAGGCTTTGGCTGAAATTGAAACCGCAAATGCCATGCAGGCCAATTGGGTTCACCCCTGAACGCAGATGGCGATTGGTCAAACGTGCGCTTGAATGCGCGTGCAAACGCTTCGGGGCTTTCAAAGCCCGCTTCCAATGCAATATCAATAACCCGTTTTGTATTTTCAAAAGCCAAACGGTATGAGGCGCGTTTGAGTCTGGCGAGCTGAACATAGCGCGTCACACTCATGCCGGTATGAGCCAAAAATACCCGATGAAAATGGTATTTTGAAAATGCGGCCACATCGCTCAATGCCTCAAGCGTTAATTCCTGATTGAGGTGTTGATCGATGTGTTCGCACACGCGGGCGATGCGCACGTCGTAGCTGTTAATCGTATTGCTCATTCAATTGTCACGTTTATTGTCGCCTTGGTTCAGGTGCTGCGCATTGTGAAAGTTTTGCGCGCGCGCATCCTGATCCAGATTGCTAAGTTGCTAGAGATCTTACCGCGCCTTTGCAAACTCAGCTTCGATCTCTTCAATACTCGGCAAACTGGATTTCAGATTCTCCGGCAGTGCTTGGGTTAATTGATAGGCGGAAATCCCTATAGGTTTGTTGATATCGCAAAGCGCATATTCAGCGACGAGTTTATCTTTTTGTTTGCAGAGTAGTAGACCGATACTGGGATTGTCGTGTTCGGTTTTTAATTGTTTATCGATGGCAGTCAAATAGAAGTTAAGTTTTCCGGTATGTTCCTGCGTGAAGTCACCGGATTTTAATTCAATGACAACATAGCTGCGCAGTTTGAGATGGTAGAAAAGTAAATCGAGATAAAAATCTTTGCTGCCGACGGTTAAGGGTACCTGTTTGCCAACGTAGGCAAAGCCCGCGCCTAGCTCTAATAAAAACTGGGCAATGTGTTGCGTTAGTGCCTGTTCCAGCTCTCGTTCGCTGTAATCGTGGGTGAGGCTTAAAAAATCGAACACATAGGGATCTTTAGGGTTTGCAATGCCAAGTCAGATTGCAGCGGTGGCAGGGTTTGTTCGAAGTTAGTAATTGCCTTGGCATCGCGCTGGTAGAGGCCACTTTCTATCTGGTGTACCAGTACATTACGGCTCCAGCCGTGTTTGAGGGTGTTTTGTACGTAAAACAGTGCTTCGACGTGGTTTTTGCACTTTTGCATAATCGCAATATTGTGCCCCCACGGAATGAGCGGCAATTGCGAAACAGCCTGTTTCGCAATTGATGCCTCAGACCAAAAACGCACCCAGCGCCGTATTAATTCCAGATTTCGTTTGGAAAATCCCTGAATATCAGGAAACTCACTTATCAGGTCTTGACTGAGTTGATTGAGAAAACCATCGCCCCATTGGGCATTCTTTTGCTTTTCAATAATCTCGCCACCTAACTGCCAATAAAATTCGAGCAGTGATGTGTTTACGCTGATGGCGGCTTTGAGTTGTGTTTGTAAGAAGGATTGTTTTATCCCTTTGAGCCAATGTGTGTATTCAGAATTGGTTTTGATGATGCTGTCAGTCACGGCTTTTGCTCCTGTCCTTGTTTAATGTTGTCCTTTGTTCTCGCCGATTGAGGCGAGAGCGGATGCTACCGGTTTTGTGCTTTGCTACACAAACAAAAAAAGCCGATACATTTCTGTATCGGCGAAGGGATCATGATTAACCAGGGTGGAAAATCATGAAGCTATGGAGAGGGCTACAAAATTTCAAACACGAGATAAAACAACTTTCAAAAAAGACCGACACATTGCTGTGCCGGTTAACACTTCGTAGACACTAACGGGCTGAACTATTGTTTGGTGAGTTGCCACCAGTTGATATTCCAGCCACCTTTTCTCACGAAGATCGACAGGTCTTGTTGACCTGCTTGTAAGTTGACGGTGATGCTCACTGTCTGCCAGTTTTGCCAGCCGCCAGTGTTAGGTACAGTCACTACACCCAGATCACTTCCGTTTCTGCTCAGCACCAACGTGCCGCCGCTGTAGGGCGATGCCACGCGCACTTGCAGTGTGTAGTTGCCTGCGGTTGGGATGTTGATTGGATAGCTCATCCAATCGTTGTCATCGGTGCTGCCTGCATTGAAACCGCCACCGGAATCGGTAGTGGTTTCCATGCGGATGCCGTTGTGGTCTTTAAACATTTCGGCTTCGATGCGTTGGCCCACTTCGGCTTTCCAGTTCATCCAGTAGGCGATGCTTTCGTTGCGTACCAGTGGTTGGGTGCTGAATTGTTTGAACCAGTTTTCGATCTGCGCGGCGCTGGCGTTACTCACGTTAATGCCGCTCATGCCGCCACCGTTGGATGAGTTGGTCACCATGCCCCAGTTCCAGCTGCTGGTGTCGCCATTGGAGCCGGTAGCGGATGTGGTTTTCCATGCCCAGTTGGTGGCTGCCCAGCCGTAACTGTTGTAGATGTCGTAAGTTTTACGCGTCATCTGGCCGCCGTAACTGCCGAGCAAGGTCCAGGGTTGGAACTCACCCACCAAGAAGGGGGTTTGCAGGCCGATGATTTTGTTGCGCCAGTCGCAGCTTTCACCCAATCCGTTCTGATTGCAGTGCAGCCAGTTGGCGTGCATGTTGGCTTGGCCTGCGCCGTAGGCGGCGGTGTCATTCCATCCCCACAAGCCGGGGTAGAAGTGCATCCAGGTAGAGACGTTGGTCAGGCCGCGGCTGTTGGGGTTGCCGTAAGCATCGATGCCGGAGTTGTGACCAGGCAAGAGGATGATGGTATCCGGGTCTTTGGCGCGCACCACGTTGAACAGTTCGTAAGAACGGTTGGCGAGGGTGGTGGCATCGGTTCCCCATGGCTCATTCAGCAGGTCATAGGCGACCACGGCGCTGCGACCACGGTATTTCTGCGCGATCATATCCCACAGCCATTTGGTGCGATCCCAGTAATTGGCGTTGGTCCAGAGTTGTGCGGCACCCACGCAGCCATCGTGCTGTTCTGCGGTACCGGCTTGCCCGCCCACTGCGCCATGCAGGTCGATGATGGTGTACATGCCGCGTTTTTCCGCTTCATCGATCGCCCAATCCAAATACTGCCAGGCATCGGCGCGCAGGTTGTAAGGGTTGTATTCGTCTTCGATCAAGCTGTACAGGAATGGGATGCGTACCACGTTCATGCCCATGGCTTTCATCATGTCGAAGTCGCGCGCAGTGATGAAGTTGCTGCGGAACACTTTCATCAAGCGCTCTTTTTCAGCATTGCCAAAGCGCTGGGCGAGGGTCGCTTCCAGCGTACATTGGTCGCCAATGCTGCCGTTGTTGGTGGACATAATGCCGCCCATCATCCAGAACTCCTGGATTAACCAGTTGCCGAGATTGGTGCCGCGCAGGTCAACACGCTGGTTGTTGTTGGCGTTTACCCACAAGTGGCCGCTTTGCTTAACACGCGGTAGCGGCGTCCAGCCTTGGGTTTGCACCGGAACGACTCTGAACCAGTTAAGGTTAAAACCGCCTGCAGGAATGGCGATACCAAAGCGGCGGGTGCCTGCTGCCAGATTTACGCGCTGCTTGATGGTCGTCCAGGTCTGCCAGCCGCCGGTACTGGGTACGGCGATGGTGCCGTAGTTAACCGATCCGCCCGCTTCTTCCAGGCGAATCGTGCCGCCACCGCCTTGGCTGGCCACGCGGTATTCAATGTCATAGACACCGGCGGTGCTGATGGTGACGGGGCTGTTGCTGTAGGCCATCCAGTCATTTGCATCAATCCAGCCGACGTTTTGCCCGCCGCCGGTATCCGCTGTGGTTTCCAATTGCACACCATTCATATGGCTGTAGGCTTCGGCCTGTATGGTGGTGGGCACTTGTGCATTGCTTAATTGGCTGAGGAAGGCACCAGTAAGGCCGAGTGCCAGAGCCGGCCATTTGCGTAGCAAAAAGCCTGATTTGTGGTTGGTTGTCATTTCAAAGTACCTGTAAAAGTTATTGTTATTGCTCACAGAGTACGAAAGCCGGGTCCGCTGTTACGACATTCCTTTATGGTTGTTATCGGGGTTTCGCAAGGCTAGGTTAGGGGTGATGCTAGTGTGCGTCGTTCGACAATAGGGGCAGGTGTAAAAAAATATCGACGCGAACGGGTTCGACTGTCTAAAAAAAGCTAGTACGCCCTTGGGGAAAACCCTGATGCGCCATTTTTTCTGGCTCGCTGGCATCATCTTCTATAGTATCCGGCTACAAACAGCCACCAGATGGGTTGGCAAAAAACAACAACTATAAGCACGAGAGAAGAGAGTCATGTATCTAAATCAGGTCGTCTTTAACTTTCACGATGTCATCTTGCTGATGACCGCCATGCTGTGCTGCTTTTTTGCAGTGCTGCTGATTGCGACCAATCCCCCCAAAAATATCAGCAACTATTTTTTGGCCGCGTTTCTGATTGCCCACGCGTTTATTCCGCTGCATGAGCTGATTATGTGGGGCGCAGAATTCAAACTGCATGTGCGCAACCATTTGCCCCAGGTCTACTTCATCGGTTCCTTTGCCTATTATCTGGATGCGGTGTTGTTGTACTTCTATGTGAAGTCATTGGTGTTCCGCGATTTCCATCTCCGCCGCAAGGATTACTTGCACCTGATTCCTTTTGGCCTGTTCGCAGTGTTTATGGTGGTGGCGTTCTATCGCTTTCCGGCAGAGGTACGTCAGGAATGGATTAACACCGAAACTTTTGTTTACAGCCATGGCTATATCGGTATGGATCTGATGGTGAAGGTGATGCGTGTGGCTTACTGCATCGCGGCGTTCCTGTTGATTTTCAAATACAAGGACATCCTCAAAAATACTCACTCCAACATTGAGAAGGTGGATATTCTCTGGCTTAAAATCCTCGTGGTCGGGTTTACGCTGGTCACCTGTATGGAGGCCTTCCTTGCGCTGTCCAAACTGGTTGGCTTGCTTGCGAATTACGATTTCCAACATCCAGACCCCGATGGCAATGTGATCGAATACATCGGCCTGAGTGGTTACTACGCGCTCTTTTTCCTGGTGTGCACATTGGTGTTTACCAGCATGCGTTACTTCAGCAACTTTGAAGCGGTCAAACAAAAAGAAAACAAAGAACCGGCCAAAAAGACAACGCAAGAAAAGCTGCTTAACCCTGAATACGCTGCCAAAATCGACAGTGTGATGCGCTCGCAAAAAACCTATCTCAATCCGGAGCTGACGCTGGATATGCTGGCCGATACCCTGGGTATTCCCGCCAAAGATTTATCCATGATTATCAATCGCCATTTCAATTTGAACTTCTATGAATTTGTAAATGGCTACCGCATTGAAGAAGCGCAAAAGCGTTTGCTAGATCCGGCGAACAAAGACAAAACCATCACCGATATTTATCTGGAGGTGGGTTTTAACAGCAAGTCGGTTTTTAATACGTTTTTCAAAAAATTGGTCGGGAAGACCCCATCAGAGTATCGCCAACAGCCAGTGGATGCGGCAGTTGCACCTTAATTTATTATTCATTACAACAAGAGCATTCACTCATGACTTACACATCTAGCTTGGGAAGAACTTATCTGCGTAATCCATTGTTTATTACGTGCACCCTTTTACCAATGATTAGCGCTCCACTGGCTTTAGCTGACACAACTGCATCCGTAGAAGAGGTTGTAGTGACCGCGTCCAAGCGCAACCAAAGCCTGCAGGATTTTTCCGGATCGGTCAGTGTAGTGAATGATTTTTCCGGGATTAAAAATCTGGGCGATATTGCCGCACAGGTGCCGGGGTTTTCGCTGGTAGATGTAGGTCCGCGCAACCCCGCCGTATTAATTATGCGCGGTTTGCGCTTGGATGAAATTGGCTCCAATGATTTGGGCGGCGACGGCTCTGCCATTGCGAGCTACGTGGATAACATTCCGCTGCAAGGTTATTTTGTGCCGCCTGCATTTAGTTTAAAAGATTTGCAACAAGTAGAAGTGTTGCGCGGCCCGCAGGGCACGCTCTACGGCAATGCATCGATCGGCGGCCTGATTCGCTACGTGACCGCGAAACCGGATGTAAAAAAATATTCCGTGCGCGTGAGCGGCGAATTATCGCAAACTGATCACAGCGATGACCTGAATTACGATTCTGATCTGGTGGTGAATACGCCCTTAATTGAAGACACTCTTGCACTGCGCCTGATGTTGGGCAAAACCGAAAATGCCGGATTTATCGATAACCCCTATTTATTATCCGGCGCACAAGACGATATCAATGACGATGAAACCAAGCAGGCGCGCATCAGTTTGCTGTGGCAAGCAAGTGACAATTTCTCGCTCAACAGCAGTTATCACTATCAAAAAATCAATGTAGGCGACCGCCAGGCTACGAACGAAAGTTTTACTGGTGATGAGTACGCCGCATCCAGCCGTTATTTGCAGCCGATGCAAGGCGAATTGCAATTGGCGAGTATCGATGCCAATTATGAAATGCCTTGGGCAACGCTCACCGCCAGCCTGAACCACTACGACTATGCACACCATGAGCGTGCAGACCAAACCGATTTGTACATTGGTCTTGACCCGACTGTGGAGTACTACAACCTTTACGAGAATCTCTCTGCGTATAACGCGAGTGATATTGATATTGTAAAAGACAGTGCGGAATTGCGTTTGGTATCACCTGATAACCAACGTTTGCGCTGGTTGGTCGGTGCGTTTTATAGCCGCGATGATCTGGATGCCTACATGGGTGATTACACCCCCGGTCTGGGCGAGTTTTTTGAAATGGATTTACCCGGTGATCTGGAATATCTCGCCACCCAAACCGAAACGCTGGATGAGTACTCTACCTACGCTGAAGTCACTTACGATCTCACCGAAAAATGGGAGGCAACTGTCGGTGCGCGCCATTTCCGGTATGACGATGATCTTGATGTATGCATCAGCTATTTTCCTGGTCCCATTGAGGATTGCAGCAATGGCGATGACGTTAGCAAAGACACGCTCGGAAAATTCAGTACCAGCTATAAATTCAGCGACGATAAAAAAATCTATTTTCTCGCTGCAGAAGGGTATCGCCGCGGCGGTGCCAATACGGCTCCAGCAGAGGTACTCAACAATCGCTTCTATCGCCCGGATGTTGCTACCAATTACGAACTCGGTTTCCATTCCCTATGGTTGGCGCAGCGCCTGGAATTAAATGCAGCGCTGTTCAATATCGAGTGGGATGATTTGCAAGTTCAGTTGGAAACAGTCGATGGTCGCACGGCGTGGGATAATGCCGGTAAAGCGCGCACCAAGGGCATTGAATTTGATGCATCGGCGCAATTGAGCGATGCCTTTGCCCTGCACGCGGGCTATGCCTATACCGATGCAGAAATTACCGAATCGGTTGCGGAGATAGGCGTGTATAGCGGCAACCAATTGCCCGGCTCACCGCGCACGCAGTGGAGTCTCTCGCTGGATTTCAATCAGGAATTCAATGGCACATTGTGGGATGCCAGTATTGGTGTGAACCGCATTGGTGATGTTGCTACAGCGCTTAATCCTGAGTTTTCCAACTATCAAAAGCTGGACTCCTACAGTATCGCCAGCGCACGCGTTGGTGTAACACGGGGTAATTGGCGATTGGGTGCCTTCGTGAATAATATCGACAATACGCGCGCCATCACGAGTGGCCGTGCAGATGATTTTTTTGGCGAGCAAGGTCAGTTTGAATACATCACCCGCCCGCGCACGATTGGTTTGTCGGTGAGCTATCAGTATTAATGCGTCTCGTGATGCGTATTGGCAACTCATATGGCAGTTGCCTGCGCATGTGCATTTTATGATCTATGCTTGCCTTGCGATATTTGTGATCGTTCTATTTACAGCTGCTTTCTGGGAAGAAGGCAGCACACAATCAAAAAGCCGTTATTTTTGATGTGATGATCATTTAGGGAATTCACACACTTAATTAACAGGAAAATTCAAGATGGCAGCAGAAAAGAAAAAAACAGAAAAGAAAGCAGCAGAGAAAAAGACTGCGAAAAAAGTTGTTGCGACAGTCGCGAAGGCAGCAAAAACGCCAGTGAAAAAAGGTAAGAAAAAAACCGAAGGCGATTACAGTGTTGAAATTAATGTCCCAAGAGGCGGTCAGGTTATCCAGAATTTTAACTTGGTACCTGCATTCCCAACCGCGACTGGGGCAGGGGATTGGATTTTTTCAGAGCCCGGCAGCACAACAGACATTACAGGTTTAACTGTACGCTTTCAGTTAAATCCATCTGCGCTGGAGCGCACCTTCGAACGTGCAATTTTAGTGGTCAGCATGCAGCAAAATCCAGCCACTAATGGAACCTGGCGTTTTGCATTAGATGGCGTTGCTACCGCCGATGGTGATTGTGATCCAGACAACGACATTGTTGTAGAGGTCATTGATAACGGGTTTACTCTGCTGATTTACGTGCAGGTACTGGAAAACTCAGAGGAAATGATCCCGTTCCAGTTTGTAGCGTCGTTTACAGATGCAGTGACTGGCGCTGTATCTATATATCAGTCGCAAGATCCAACAATTTACCCCAAGAGACCTTAACGTAAAGATTCGGGGCATCTATTTGATGCCCCTGTGCTGTTTATCAGGTGAATGAAGCTTTCTTTTTTGCAAAGAGAATCGAACCAAGAAAAGCTGAACCATGCAGGGTGCATTCCATTTTTTAATGAAATTGAGATATTCAAAATTGCCGATGAATCATTATTGGCGAGCGTGTGGACTAGAGCTGCGGTATAAGCGGTTTCTATATTCTGTGGATCTAATTTTTCCAATTCTCTGAGAGAGAGCAATGCTTTTTCAATTTGTCCTATATGGGCATATGCCTGTGCGAGCCTTAGATGGTGCTCGCTTAAATATGCATCTTTCTCTAATGTGGATATTATGCTGCTGTAAATGATCCGTGATTCAGCAATGTCACCTTTCAGATTATAGGCGTCCGCTTTATTTAATTTGTGAGCCGTATTTTGAGGGTCAAGTTTTTCGGCTTGAGAAAACTCTTCAATTGCTTTGTCAAAGTTTTGTGATAGCAAGTAGCATAGACCAAGATTTCCACGGTTATAAATGTCATTCGGATTTTCATTGACGGCTACTTCAAACGCTTTTTTTGCACTTTCAATGTTCCCTTCAAGTAACTCTATTAATCCGTACAGGCTATGAACTTTATAGTTCTTAGGCGCCATGAGCATTGCTTGTTTCAGAGTTTCTTTGGCGTTCAGCATATTGCCAGCGTAACGATAGGAATTTGATAGTCCAATTAAATTTTTCACGCTATTTTTTGAACTGACTGCTTTTTTGTAGAGTGTGATGGCGGCATCAAATTTATTCTGAGCATTCATCAGGTATGCTGTTAGTGCATTTATTGATGATTGATTGGCGTCAATGGCTTTTATTTTTGAAATTGTTTCTTGTGCTTCCAGGAAGTTTCTTTGCGCAGTTTGCAAATAAAAGGTGTTGTATAAAAAAATTATGTGATCGTTTTTTGTGTTGCCTTTATCAAGTAGCAATTCAATTTTACTTAAAATGTCTGATGATTGTGTCTCATGGTACAAGTCAAGACCTATTTCACTGAATAGGGACTGCGTTGTTGAAAGTTTTTGTGTGTTTTTGCTCAGCGTTTCTATGCTATTAAACAGGGCTTCGCTCGCACCTTTCTCATAGTATGAAACGTTAACCGATAGTAATTTCTCATACTCCCCTTGATTCAGTTGTTCAAAGGAGCTTGAAAGACTGCTTTTATACATCCCGCCCACATTAGATTGTACTATCCCTGCTATTGATAAGTAGTTCTCGGTGAGGATGTCAATGGTCTTGGTGTCATGCGCCTTTAAGCGGCTATTAGGGATGCTATTTTCAGGTGTGAGCCGTGATAGCCTGATTGTACATATCTCAATTTTACACTGAAGCTCTGTGGTAATTAATTCATCTGCTGCGGTTGCATTGCGAACCGTTTCATTATCCCCATTTACGTCCACCACTTCTTCTCTAGGGATTAAATAGTACCCGTCTAATTGAATAACGCTTTGTTGAATCGCATCATAAACAGCCTCTTTCACAAGCTCTTGCTGTGACTCCTGCATTCCCTCTGCAATCATCTTTGGTGGAATGACAGCTACATACTTTGGCGGCTTCGGTTGTAGTTGCCACGCGATCACACCCGCAACAATCAATATGCTGATAGCGGCTGAACTCACCGTAATAATATTGGCGGCGATGAATTGTTTAATTTTTTGCCATGCCGATACTTTCGGAATCGTCGGTGATGCAGCAAATCGCGTTTCAAATGTCGGGTGATCTTGCGTGTGCGATGAGCGGGTGTTTGCCGCTGGCGCGATCAGCGCCTGGGTTTCATCGCCCAGCGCGGTTTCTTGCCAGCGCAAGGTTTTTAGTTTTTCAAATTGCGCGGCAACCCAATGGGTATTGTCTGGGCGCTTGTCCGGATCTTTGCTGAGTAATTGACCGAGTAGATCAATACATTCAGGGGGTAAGTCTGGATTGTATTTTTGCGGCGCGGTGGGCGGGTGGGAAATAATCCGCTGCATGGTTTGCAGTTTGTTGGTGGTATCGCCAAATGGATGCGCGCCGCACAATAATTGGTAAGCCAGAATGCCCAGTGAAAATAAATCGCTCTTGAAAGTGATGGCCTCGCCCATTGCCTGCTCGGGCGACATAGAGCAATAGCTCCCTGCAATGTGATCGGTCAGGGTGCCTTTAAAGTCTTGTGATTTTGCGATGCCCAGGTCAGTAATTTTTGCCTGGCCGCGTTTATTGATGAGGATATTTTCGGTTTTTAAATCGCGGTGGATGATGCCGGTATCGTGCGCCGCTGCGAGTCCTTCGGCAATTTGTGCCAGCCACTGCAAACGCTGTGCGACAGGTGCGATGTGCTCGCGCAAATAAGTTTGCAGGTTTTGCCCATCTACCAATTCCATCACCAGCGCCAGTTGGTCAGGCGCTTCAATGTAATCGTAAATCTGCACAATATTCGGGTGATTTAATTTGGCGAGCAGCAAGGCCTCGCGTTTGAATCGCTCAACGTAGTGCGCTTCAAATAATTCGGTGCGCAAACATTTCACCGCGACCTCGCGCTCCAGCTTGGTGTCGCGCGCGCGATACACCAAACCCATACCGCCACGCCCGATGCAATTGCGCAGCTCATAGTGGCCGATGCGCAGTGGCTCGGTGGTGCTGTTGGATGAGTGTGGCGGATTGGGGTTGGTCATTCAGCGATCAACAATTTTTATAGGGCGAGGCAAGCGTAAGCTGGTCGCCTTTATAGATTTTGAATTTTTCGCAGCCAAAGCGGATTTTGCCTCCGCGCCTTTCCAGCAAGCATTGCTGTCCTGCGGTATCGGGCAGGCAGTCGGCCAATTGTTTGCGTGCGCGGAAAATCTGGATGTTCAGATGCGTACCATCAACCCCCAATTCTGCCGCAAGTTGGTCGGCATAAACCCAGCCCTGGCTCTTGCTGTCCAGCCCGCGCTCGGCGTCTTCGGCGCGGTGGCGGGCGAGCTGCAATAACAGATAGTGATGGGTGCGCACTGCCAAATCCAGGGTTTGTTGGTGGTGCAATTCGAGCTGGGTAGTTTCTTCATCCATGCTCATATTAAAAATAAATTCGTAATCATTCAGGTGGCGCGATGCTTTGGCTTCGGTCGGGCCGTAAATTTGCGCACGCACAAATTGCCAGTGGCTGTTACCGAATTGCACCAGATCGCCATCGTTCAACTCAGGCTGCTCATTTTCGTTTTGTTGGTGCAGGGCTTCGCAGTGCCACTGTTGGGTTTGCTCGTTATAAAACACCGCGAGCTCCGGTTCATTGGCATCGGGCAGCAGGTGATAGCGCGACAGGGCGATGGGGCGCAGCTGGTCTACCGGCTGGTCGAGTGGCCAGAGCATATCGGTCGGC
The DNA here is from genome assembly GCA_002483365.1 of Cellvibrio sp. UBA7661. Lineage (GTDB taxonomy): Bacteria > Pseudomonadota > Gammaproteobacteria > Pseudomonadales > Cellvibrionaceae > Cellvibrio. The sequence continues at coordinate 184,422 of DLHT01000006.1, read as the reverse complement.
GGGGTGAGGTCGGCGACGATAAACCCGGGATCGGTCTGCTCGGCAAAATGGATTTCATCGTGGATGTTTAGGTCGCGGCTATCGCCCTGGCTGAGGCTGATCCCATTGATCCAGGTGCCATTGAGGCCGAGGTTTTTAATCCGCCATTGGCGACCGTTCCACTCAATAGCGGCATGCAGCTTGGACACATAGGGTTTATCGATATGCGTCTCCACACTGTTGGCGAGTCTGCCAAAGGTGTGGTGGGGGGCGAGAGGAAAGTGCGTCTTCGCAGCTACATCCAGCAAATAAGCCATAGTTTTTCCGCGTAAAAAGTCTGCAGTTAAAGGTCGTGGGTGCCGGTTTCAGTCGCTCCTTTAAGTGATTTCACCCTGCGCCTGTAATCTCGTGTAATTGCCTGTAATTGGCAGTTCCTTATTTGCGCTATAGATTGCCACAAGATGTCGGCATTTTCCCAATTTATTGTCTTGGTGAATTGATTGTAGACCGTACCGCTCTTGAGAGATAAAACGAGATGGCCGCTATATTTGCCTTATTTCAAGCCGCAATAAATTACAAACCTGTCTCCCGTGCGATTCACAAGTTCAACCAATCGGCGACTGCCAAGTGGGTTCCGGTCAATAAAAGCTTTATCAGCCTGAATAAAATTATTCTGCGCGCGGCGGTAGAGCGTCTGGAGCTTGTCCATGTTGCCATCACTCTGCGCTGCGTCACCCATCAGGGGTATCGCCATTTATTATTAGTCAACGATGAGCGCGATTTGCAAATTGCCGCCGCTGGCCGCGTGGATGATTTTATTATTTCCACCCAGGAGGCGAATGCATCGCCATTTGAATATTTTGAGGCGGAGAAGGCGATCAGTTTGCCGCTCAACTTTAAACAGCCGCAAGGACAACCGCAACGCTTGGGGTATCTGGTTGCGCAAATTGCACCTGATGCCCGCCTGAGTCGCGAGCAATTGGTGAAAGAATTGACGCTGGTTGCGGATGAAATTATCCGCACCATTGGCCGCTACCAAACACGTTACCGCGCCATCCATATTTATGGCGACCAAAGTTATTGGGTGGGTAATAGCAAAGCATTGCGCCAGTTAGATCAACGGATCGATCAATTGGCCAAAGGGAGTCAGCCGGTGTTGATCCGCGCTGACAAAGGCAGTGGCAAAGTGATTGCCGCGCGTTCGCTGCATTGTTTATCGCGCGCGGATACTGCTCCTTTTATCGAATCGGATTGCCGCGAATGGGAACAGGGCGGTGCTGCAGGGATTTTGCAATCGCTGCATACCTACGCCAAGGGCGGCACCTTGTTCCTGCGCAATATCGATGTGTTATCGCGCAGTGAATTCCAGTCGCTGTGTAATTTCTGGAAACAGGCGGCAGTTACCCGGTTTGATAACAGCTACAGCCTGCGTTTGATTATGAGCCTGAGTAGCCAGCATGTTGCGCTGGAGTCATTTCAGGTGCAGTGGCTCGCCCAGCATACGCAAGAATTATTGCTGCCGAATTTGCTTGACCGGCGCGATGATGTGCGCGATCTGGCGCAGTTTTATATCCGTGAATTTACGCTCTCGTCTGAATTTGATCTCACCGAAGATGCCTGGCAGCTGCTGGAGTCCCATCACGAGTTGATCAATGTCGAACAATTAAAAGCGCTGATCCAGGCCTTGGCGCTGACAACAGATGGCAAACTGGTATCTGCGGAGGAATTGCGCGCGGCCCTTGTCTGATCCTTCCTGTTCGTATTTCTGCTGGCCCCTTCTTGATTCCGCATCCGAATTGCGTCGCTTGTGCGTGGGGTGACGCTGGCTATTGCGCGAGGTTATACTGCCCCGTCTTTAATAATGCCCTGAGTAATGCAGGGTGATGCCGGATGCCTGGTTATGAAAATTACTGCTGCCTGTTTATTGTTCTGTATCGGCCTTGCTGGTTGTGGCCAAAAAGGGCCACTGTATTTGCCGCAGCCTGCAAAGCCGCAGCCTGAGGTGTCCCAGCCTGATACGCCCGAACAAACCCAACCCCGGCAGGATGAGTCCTCATCCCTCTCTGCTGATCCAGCCTGATTTCCTTTCTGGTTTTTTTGATCGAGATTTTTTATGCAACATTTCACTGAACGCAATGGCGAACTCTACGTTGAAGATACTCCGCTCGCTGCAGTGGCAGCGCGCTTTGGTACGCCCTGCTATGTGTACAGCCGTGCGGCATTTACGCAGCAATATTTATCTTACGCGCAGGCCTTGGGCTCGCATCCCGGCATGATTTGCTATGCGATAAAAGCGAACTCCAATTTGGCGATCCTCAATATGCTCGCCAAACTCGGTGCGGGTTTCGATATTGTTTCTGGCGGTGAATTGGAGCGTGTATTGCTCGCCGGTGGCCAGCCCTCGCGCATTGTGTTTTCCGGTGTGGGAAAAAGTGCGGACGAAATGGCGCGCGCGCTCGATGTCGGTATTTTTTGTTTCAATGTTGAATCGGAAGCAGAATTGGAATTGCTGGCAGAAGTTGCCGCACAAAAAGGCAAGGTTGCGCATATTTCCCTGCGCGTGAATCCGGATGTGGACGCCAATACGCACCCGTATATTTCTACCGGCTTGAAAGAAAATAAATTCGGCATCGCGATTGAGCGTGCACCTGCGGTTTATGCGCGCGCGGCACAATTGCCCAGTCTCGCTATTAAAGGTCTGGATTGCCACATAGGTTCACAACTGACCCAGCTCACGCCCTTTTTGGATGCGCTGGATCGCCTGCTGCTGTTGGTTGATGAATTGGCGAGCAAGGGTATTGAAATTTCCCACTTGGATTTGGGTGGCGGATTGGGCGTGACCTATCGCAATGAAACACCACCACCCGTTGCAGATTACATGGCTGCCATTAAAGCTAAATTAGGTGATCGTAAATTAGCGTTAATGTTTGAGCCTGGCCGTTCTATTTCGGCAAACTCGGGCGTGCTGCTCACGCAAGTGATGTTCCTGAAGCCAACCGAACACAAAAATTTTGCAGTGATCGATGCGGCGATGAACGACAACATCCGGCCATCGCTCTATCAAGCCTGGCAAGACATAAAAGCCGTCAAACCACGCGCGGGCGAGGTAAAAAAATGGGATCTTGTTGGCCCGATTTGTGAGACCGGCGATTTTCTTGGCAAAGACCGTGAGCTCGCGATTGAGCCGGGCGATTTGTTGGCAGTAATGTCCGCCGGTGCCTATGGTTTTAGCATGAGCTCCAACTACAACACCCGTGGTCGCGCCGCTGAAGTGGTTGTCGATGGCGACCAGATGCATCTGGCGCGCGCGCGCGAAACTTTTGAAGATATGATTCGCGGCGAAGCGCTTTTGCCGGAATAATTGTGAGATTCCCGTATCCCATGTATTTCATGCGGGCTGCGGGATAATCAGTCACTCAAACGGAAAGAATCATGCGTTTACGTTTTAGCAAAATGCACGGCCTCGGCAACGACTTCGTAGTGATCGATGGCGTCAGCCAAAGTGTGCGTTTAACACCGGAAAAAATCCGCTACATTGCCGACCGTAATTTTGGTGTGGGCTGCGACCAAATTTTATTGGTTGAAACACCGGATACGCCCGATGTGGATTTTCGCTACCGTATTTTTAACTGCGATGGCAGTGAAGTTGAAAACTGCGGCAACGGTGCGCGCTGTTTTGCGGTGTTTGTGCGCGAGCGCAAACTCACCGGTAAAAATATAATCAAGGTGCAAACAGCGGGTGGTTTGATCGAACTGCGCGTACAGCAGGATGAGCAGGTGAGCGTCGATATGGGCGCGCCGCGTTTACAACCTGCGCAGGTTCCTTTTATCGCCGATGCCCAAGCGGTGACTTATCCGTTTGAAGTAGCAGGTAAAACCTACGATATTTCGGCGGTATCCATGGGCAACCCACACGGCGTATTGGTGGTCGATAATGTGAAGACTGCACCGGTTGCCGAGCTCGGGCCGTTGATCGAAAGCCACGCACGTTTTCCGGCGCGCGTGAACGCGGGTTTTATGCAAATTGTGTCGCGCAATGAAATTAATTTGCGTGTGTATGAGCGCGGTGTGGGCGAGACGCTCGCGTGCGGCACAGGTGCGTGTGGTGCGGTGGTCTCTGGTCGTTTGCGCGGTTTGCTGGATGAAAAAGTCAAAGTGAATTTGCCTGGCGGTAGCTTGCAAATTTATTGGCCGGGCGAAGGGCAATCGGTCATTATGACCGGCCCCGCTGTTACCGTGTTTCATGGACAAATAAAAATCTAATTATTCTGAAAGCGACTTCTATGACCGAACATATCGCCACACTTGCTGATCCTCTGGAGCCGGAACAAATCGAGGCTTATCTGCGCGAGCATCTGGATTTCTTTGAGCAGCATACTGATCTGCTCGCCGAGTTAACGCTGCCACATGAGTCTGGAACGGCGGTGTCATTAGTCGAGCGGCAAGTGGCGATACTGCGTGAGCGCAATATTGATATGCGCAATCGTTTGAGCAAACTACTCGATAACGCGCGCGATAACGATAAGTTGTTCGATAAAAGCAAACGTCTGGTGCTGAGCCTGCTCGAAGGTCAGGATATGGGCGATATTATCGATGCCTTGTTGTACAGTTTCGATAAAGATTTCGGCATTCACTTTACCCGCATTATTTTGTTCGGTAATCCAGACAAGGTGCCCAGCAGTGAAGCGCGTGTGGTGAATATTGCAGAAGCGCGCGAATATGTTGGCCCGTTGCTCAAAAATAGCCGCGCTATGTGTGGTACGCTGGGTTCAAAAGAAATGGAATTTATTTTTGGTGAGCATGCGTCAGAAATTGGCTCTATTGCCACGGTTCCGTTGGTGCATGGCAGTGTGTTTGGCTTGCTCACCATCGGCAACCGCGACCCACAATACTATCGCTCCAGTATGGGTACGCTGTTTTTGAGCTATATTGCGGAAGTGCTTAACCGGTTATTACCAAAATATCTGCCACGCTAACCTTGTTCACTGGAGATTTATGAACGACATTTCTCCACCCGCCATAGCTTTACCTTTCACTGAACAGCTCGCTGCGTTTTATGCCTATATGCGCAGCGAGAAACAATTTTCTCCTCATACCCAGAACAATTACGCGCGCGATCTGGAAAAATTCCAACAATTTTGTGCGCAAAAATCTGTTATGGCACTGCCCGATCTTGGCGTGAACCATGTGCGAATGGCAGTCGCGCATTTGCATCGCGAAGGCTTGGGCGGTAAAAGCTTGCAGCGCTGGCTTTCATCGCTACGCAGTTTTTTTCAGTTTTGCGTAAGACATGGATGGATGAAAAATAATATTGCCGATGGCATAAGCGCACCGAAAGCGCCCAAGATGTTGCCCAAAACACTGGACGCGGATCAAGCTGCGCAGTTTGTGCAAATCGAAGGAGATGAATTTATTAATAAGCGTGACCGCGCACTGGTTGAATTAATTTATTCATCGGGATTGCGTTTGGCGGAAGTGGTGAGTCTCAATCTGGTGGATATCGACTGGAGCGATGCGATGTTGACTGTCACCGGTAAAGGCAACAAAACGCGCATGTTGCCGATCGGCTCTTATGCAGTCAGTGCACTTAAAGAGTGGTTGGTTGAGCGTAAACAATATACGCAGGATGACGAGCAAGCATTATTTACCACCCAGCGCGGTGGTCGCATTAGCCATCGCGCAGTGCAAATGCGGATGCAGCAATTGAGCACCCAGCAAGGCATGGATAATCCGGTCCACCCACATATGTTACGTCACTCATTTGCAAGTCATATGCTGGAATCCAGCGGCGATTTACGTTTGGTGCAAGAACTGCTCGGCCACTCCAATATTTCCACCACCCAAATTTATACCCACCTCGATTTTCAACACCTTGCAAAGGTTTACGATAAAGCACATCCGCGCGCGACGAGAAAAACAAAAAACGAAGAAGAGTAAACCAGGTTAGTTATGTTTTTCTTGATCTTCTCAGGAGGATGCTGTGATTTCTTGTTTTGCATAGATGCTATTCAATAGCGTGAAATAACTCTCAGAGTTTCACGTGCACAGTTATTTAATTGCGAAATTCAGAATTTTATAATGAGCTTCAGTTGGAAACTTCTAGGGACAATACTATGACGTCAAGAATGGATATTATTGATGGTGCTCAAGCTTCTGGTCGTAAATATGGATTAATCTATACCAAAAAGTGTGGGTGGATTGATTTGGGGCATGCTAATCCCGAGAGCGCTCTTGGTTTGTGGAATCAAATAATAAATGAGAAAGACAGTAGTGCTGCGCTTGAAGGTTATTTCAGGGTAACGTATAAGCAACTAATGGGACGGCCTTATTTCAAAGTTGGTATAACAAAAAGGTACGACATTAAAAAAGGACTTTCTATTGCAGATAAAAAATCTATTGCGCTCTCTATTTTTATGGATGTTTCGCACTCATTTGAAACATTGCAATCAGATTGGCCATTCAAAAAGTTCACTAACAGTGGATATAGTGCCGAAGATCTTGTCTCCAATTTAATTGGTTTTTATCGTGCTGTTGAGCCGAGCGGACAACACATCCAACTTTGTGAGCCAGTTAATAAGAGAATCGCGTTGGAAATATGGGATAAATATGGTGCTGTTGGTGATATGAAAAATTATACAACAGTGCCTTATGTGTATCCGATTCCTCCTGTTGCTGGCGGGCCAATGTCTGCTGAGTTACCTTATGCCTTGACAACGATAAAGCCTGCTAAAGAAGGTATTTATTACCGCGAGGCTAAGTAGAATGAAAGTCAAATTCATGTTCTCTATGGTTATAGTGTTGTTAGTAGGGTTTGGGTATTTTGTAGTAGCTTCATTTTCAGAGCACAGGGAATATCAAAAATTCAGCGCTGATTATTGGATTTTAACGCCTAAAGAAATTGCCAGCCTCTCGGGGTTTTGCAGTGACACACCTGGCTTTATTTATAGTGCGGCAGATGGCGCAAAGCCATTGATAGTTCAGTTGAAGTGCTTGGCGAAAAAAAGCGAAATTGTTGATTATCTAGAGCGCGACGGATTTTCCAAAATTGATGAGAAATCTTACCGAAAAGATAAGCAAGAAATTGAGCTTGTCTATGATGACGGTGAAAAAATTAATATGGCTACATTAATGATTTCTTTATAATGCAATACCTGTATTCATATGTTGAATGATAAAAAATGGCGCATGTGCGCCATTTTTTATCATCTTTTTAATTCGGGAATTGTTTGGGTAATGTTTAATGTTTAATGTTTGATGTTTAATGTTGTGGCTGGGCGGTAACCAATTTTCCATTTTCCAATGGAATTTTAGTGCCTGGGTCATAATCCATTTTGATTGAAGACTCTTTGCCATCCAAACGATACACAACATCGTAACCGGTAATATCTTCGCGTGTTTCATAAGTAGTTTTGCAGCGCTGCTCTACGGTTGTGTAGGTATCATTTTGCTGCATGTTGGCTTGGACTTTATCGCCTGCATAACCACCGGCAACAGCACCTGCAACCGTGGCGACTTTTTTGCCGCTACCTCCGCCAACCTGATTTCCCAGTGCGCCGCCGACCACTGCACCAATCACTTTCCCGGCAATACGGTTTTGGTCTTTCACTGGTTTCTGTTTAACCACGGTTTCGTCGTGGCATTCCTGATGCGGAATTTTAGTTTGCTTGATAATCGGTGTGCTGCTAATGACATCAGCGTGATCGGGATCTTTCAATAATTGATATCCGCCAATTGCACCGCCCGCGGTGGCAATACCTGCCCCCAACACTATGCCCATAAACATGGATTTGTTCATATTTTTCCTCCTGCAGCTTGCGCTGTTTGCCATATACAATTTCATGTAAGCAAGAGTTTGATGAACAAAAACTTAATACATTTTTGATGTGTTCCACATTGAGATGCGGGTTGCAACAAAGGTGTGACGCAGTTTGGTTTATTGCATGTAAATTTTATAAAAAGCTGATTCATTGCGATGGATTTTGTTGTTGGGCAAGATCGCGCAATGCCTGAGCGTAGACATCGGGCGATTGCGCACCTTGCAGCAAATGCTGGCGATTGATCACCAGGCTCGGGACTGCGCTGATACCTGCATTGACCCATGTTTGTTGCCGTGCGCGTACATCCTGAGTGAATTCGTTGCTCGCCAAAATGTTTTCTGCCCTGTGCTTATCAAGACCGACTTGCCCAACGACATCTACCAAGATTTCTGTCTGGCTGATATTGCGTCCTTCACCTTGATAGGCTTGCATGAGCGCACGTTTTAATTGCACTTGTTTTTCGGCGGAATACTCTTGTTCTGCCCAATACAAAAGGCGATGGCAATCAAAGCTGTTCCATAAAAATTCACGCTCGGCAAAGGTGAATTGCAATTCGCGTCCACGTGCGGCGATGGTGTCGTGGACGCTGCGGATTTGCGCATCGCCCATGCCATATTTCTGCTGCAAATAGTCTTTCAGTTTTACCCCGCCTGCAGGGAGCTGCGGATTTAATTCAAACGGTTGGCAATGAATTTCCACGGGAATTTCATCGCCCAGTTGTTGAATAGCCGCGTCCAATGCGGCCAGCCCCAGTGCGCACCAGGGGCAATTAATATCGGAAATAAAATCAATGCGCAGCATGAGTGACTCCTGTGAGTGCGGTTTTAATGGATTCTGCCAGTGGTGTGGTGGCGCGGCCAATCAATTGGCTGAGCTGGTGCGAGTTATCACACAATGCGCCTTGCGCAGCGCTGGCATCGGAAGAGGCCAGTAATTCTGCAAGCCATTCGGGCAAGCCGGCATTTTGTAAGATTGCCCGGTATTCCGCTTCCGGTAAATTGTTGTAGGGAATGTGCTTGCCAGTTTGCTGCGATAGCTCCGCTGCAAATTCTGCCAGTGTATAGGCCTCATCACCGGCAAGTTCATACACTTTGCCCGCCTGGTTGTCACGCACCAATACTTCTGCCGCTGCTGCGGCGTAAAGGTTGCCTGCACGCAAGTTCAGGGGCAGAATAGCAATCAAGCTAACTTTTAGTAAGTACGCACAAAAAGGTAAGTATGAAGAAAATTCAATCGATGGCTGATGTGGATCTTATTGATTCGGGGGTAAGGGCGGGTGTAGAGGTAGGGGCAGGGCCTGCACCGGGGTATGCTTCCATCACCGAGGCGCTGGCGGCGGGCAATGTATTTGCCGACAAATGCCCCTCGCGCCTGATCCTCAACCACATCACCAGCCGTTGGGGTGTGCTGGTATTGGTTGCTTTGCTGGCGGGCACCCATCGCTTCAGCGAATTGCGCCGCAAGATTAATGGTGTCAGCGAGCGGATGCTGGCGCAGACCCTGCAGGTGCTGGAGGGGGATGGTTTTGTCGATCGCCGCTCCCTACCTGTGGTGCCGCCCCATGTGGAATACAGCCTCACGCCTTTGGGGGCAGAAGTGGCCGAACAAGTGCGCAGTCTGGTGGACTGGATTGAGCAAAATCTGGGGCGGATTAATCTTCCCGGGGATGAAACCCATGCAGCAAATGGCACCGAAGGTTAATCGACTGCTAGTATTTCTTCACGAATAAAAACCACGACGAGTTATTTATGCTGAATTTCACCGGCGTACCTGCCGAGCTACAGCCTGCTGCCCAGCGTTTTTGGGAGCAGTTTACCGCCGCCCTCCAGAATCAGGATTTACCCCAGCCACAAACGTTATTGCCGGAATCGGTGAGCGAAGACGTATTTTTTGCGCAGCTAACCCGCGCTTTTGTGGCGAGTGAATTTATCGCCAAAACCGCCGCCCAAAAACCGGCCCTGTTACTGGATTTAATTGAGTCAGGTGCCTTGTTCCGCGCGCAGACCGATGCCGATCTTGAGCGCTTTGCGTCGGCGATCAATGCCGGAATTAATGATGCGGATGTGGATGCCCGCCTGCGCCGCGAGCGCAATAAAGCGATGGTCCGGGTGATCTGGCGCGACCTGAACCGCCTTGCGGGGATGAGTGAGGTGACCGCAGAGTTGTCGCGTTTTGCGGATAAATCCATCCAGCTGGCCGCTGAATATCACTACCGCGCGCTGGAAAAAATCTATGGCACGCCGATCGGGCGTGAATCCGGTTTGGCGCAGCCGTTTATGGTGTTGGGGATGGGGAAACTGGGTGCCGGGGAATTGAATATTTCGTCCGATATCGACCTGATTTTTACCTACCCCGAAGGCGGTGAAACCAATCACGCAGCGCGCGCGGTGAGCAATCAGGAGTTTTTCGTCAAGCTTGGCCAGCGCTTGATCAAAAGTCTGGATACGATCACTGCCGAGGGTTTTGTGTTCCGCACCGATATGCGCTTGCGCCCGCACGGGGAAAGCGGCCCGCTCGCCATGAGTTTTGCGGGTATGGAGGATTATTACCAGACGCAAGGCCGCGAGTGGGAGCGCTACGCCATGATTAAGGCGCGCACGGTGGCGATGGCTGGCGGCGAGCGCCAAAAACAGGTGCGCGCGATGCTGCGTGAGATGCTGCAGCCGTTCACTTACCGCCAATACATCGATTTCAGTGCGATTGAATCCCTGCGTGAGATGAAAGGTCTGATCGCGCGGCAAGTACAGCGCAAGGGCATGAATCTCGACGTAAAACTGGGCGAGGGCGGCATCCGCGAAGTGGAATTTGTGGTGCAGGTCTTCCAGCTGATCCGCGGTGGGCGCGATGCCAACCTGCGCAAGCGCAAGGTGCCGGTGTTGCTGCCGATCCTGGAGCAGGAAAACTATCTGCCTCCAGGTACAGGTGCGGCGCTGTTAGAGGCGTATATCTTCCTGCGCAACACCGAGCATGCTATTCAGGGCTTTCAGGACAAGCAAACCCAGGCGCTGCCAGTTGATCCGCTCGGTCAGTTGCGGTTGGCTTGGGCGATGGGCTTTGACACTTGGGAAAGTTTCTTTGCGGTGCTGAGCCAGTATCGCCAACGGGTGAATAGCGAGTTTAAAGCGGTGATCGCCGCGCCCGATGAAGAGGAGTCCATCGACCAGCAATCGCTGACTTTCTGCCTGAGCTTGTGGGAGGGCAGTTTGCAGGGGGATGATGCCGTTCAGGTGCTGGAGGCGCGCGATGTGGAGACCGCGCCGGCGCTGGTAAAAAATCTGGCCGATCTGCGTAATAGCCGCTCGGTGTTATCGATGCAGGCCAGCGGCCGCACCCGGCTGGATGCGTTTGTGCCACGTTTACTGCATATGTTATTTCAGGAAGCGGGTGTTGGTAAGTTACCACTAACTATCGCGGAAACCTTTGCCAGAATTGAGCCTTTCATTGAGGCGGTCGCTCGTCGTACGGCTTATCTGGTACTGTTGGTCGAGAACCCCACGGCACTGCACCAGCTGGTTCGCCTTTGCGCCGCAAGCCCGTTAATCGCCGACCAAATCACCCAATATCCGGCCTTGCTGGATGAATTACTGACACCGGAAAGCCTCTACACCCCGCCGGACAAATCCCGCCTGCGCGACGAGTTGCGCCGCGATGTGTTGCGTCTGACCTGGGATGATCTTGAGGGTCACATGGAGGCGCTGCGCTATTTCCGCTCCGCCCACGCTTTGCGTGTCGCCGCCAGTGAAGTGACCGGTGCCCTGCCGTTGATGAAGGTGAGCGATTATCTGACTTACATTGCCGAGGTGGTGCTGGAGCATGTGTTGCAACTTAGCTGGGAGCATTTGGTCGAGCGTCACGGCCGCCCGCGCCGCGCCGATGGCAGCGTCGATCTTGCGCCGGAATTTGTGATTGTTGGCTATGGAAAATTGGGCGGGATCGAGCTGGGGCATGGCTCGGATCTGGACTTGGTATTTATCCACAATGCCGATGCCAATCTTGGCACCGATGGTGAGCGCGCTATTGATAACCTGACGTTTTATACCCGTCTTGGCCAGCGGATTATCCACATCCTCAATACCTATACACCTTCGGGCAAATTGTACGAAGTGGATATGCGCCTGCGCCCCTCCGGCAACTCGGGTTTGTTGGTGTCGTCGCTGGTGGCGTTTGAGAAATATCAAGCAAACGAGGCTTGGACCTGGGAGCACCAGGCACTGGTGCGCGCAAGGGTAGTAGCGGGTGATGCGCAGCTTGGCGAGCAGTTTGATCAGGTGCGCCAGCGCATACTTAGCCGCCCGCGCGATCTGGATAAATTGCGTGCGGATGTGAGCGACATGCGGCGCAAAATGCGCGAGCAGTTGGGCAGCGAGTCCAAAGCCAAAAACCCATCGCAAAATGCCGCTAAAACACCGGCTTTATTTAATTTGAAACAGGATGCCGGTGGTATCGTGGATATTGAATTTATGGTTCAATACGCGGCCTTGGCTTGGGCTGCGCAAGCGCCCGAGGTCATCCGGTACACGGATAACATTCGCATACTCGGATCACTGGAAGAGGCAGGCTTACTCGATGCCGAATCCGTGGCCCACCTGATCGCGGCTTACAAAGCATACCGATCCACTGGCCATCGCCTCGCGCTACAGCGACAGGAGGCGGTGCTGGAAGGTGACAATCATTTCATTGAAGAGCGTGCACGGGTCACGGCGATTTGGGATCGCGTGATCGGTCACCCCTGATGACACAGACTTTTTTTGATAAAGAATTTTGGAGTTGCTATGTCTTTTGCCGACCGCGACGGCGTTATTTGGCTTGATGGTGAACTCATTCCCTGGCGCGATGCCAAGGTTCACGTGTTGACTCACACACTGCACTACGGCATGGGCGTTTTTGAAGGCGTCCGCGCGTACAAAAGCGATAGTTTGGGTACCAGTATTTTCCGTCTGCAAGAACACACTGATCGACTGTTCCGCTCTGCGCACATCATGCGCATGAAAATGCCTTACACCAAGGATGTGGTAAACGAAGCGCACAAAATGGTCGTGCGTGAAAATGGCTTGGAAGAGGCCTACCTGCGCCCAATGGCGTTTTACGGTTCCGAAGGTATGGGGCTGCGCGCCGACAACCTGAAAGTACATATCATGGTTGCTGCATGGCACTGGCCGTCATACATGTCGCCGGAAGCGCGCGATTTGGGTATCCGTATCCGCACCTCCAGCTACACTCGCCACCACGTGAATATCTCCATGTGTAAAGCGAAAGCGAATGGTCACTACATCAACTCATTGCTTGCGTTGCAAGAAGCACTGGACAGTGGTTGTGAAGAAGCGTTGTTGCTGGATAACGAAGGTTATGTGGCAGAAGGCAGTGGTGAGAACTTCTTCCTGGTGCGCGATGGCATTATCTACACACCGGAACTGACCTCTTGTCTCGATGGCATCACCCGCAACACCATTTTCCATTTGGCGGCTGATTGCGGTTATACCATCAAAGAAAAACGCATTACCCGCGATGAAGTTTATGTGGCGGATGAAGCATTTTTCACCGGTACTGCGGCAGAAGTATTGCCGATCCGCGAATTGGACGGCCGCCAGATTGGCGAAGGTCGTCGCGGGCCAATTACTACTCGTTTGCAGGATTTGTATTTCAAATCCGTGCGCGGGGAATTGCCCGGGCACACCAACTGGTTGGCGCCAGTTGCAAAATAATCGCCACCCAAACGGAGCCGAATGGCTCCGTTATCATTTTTGCCCCCAGTAAATATTATTCGCGCCTATGATTGATATTGCATTCCCGACAGAGCTGAAAAAAATCCAAAATATTTTGGTGGTTGGCCCTGCATGGATTGGCGATATGATGATGGCGCACACGCTGATCCAATTATTAAAGCAACGTAACCCGGCTGCGCAAATCGATGTATTGGCTTCCGGTTGGACGCGGCAATTGCTGATGCGTATGCCGGAAGTAAATCACGTGATTGAGATGCCTATCGGTCACGGCAGTTTTGCGTTTGGCGAGCGCCGCGCATTGGGAAAGTCATTGGCGCAACATCGCTACGATCAAGCCATTGTATTACCCAATTCTTTTAAATCTGCTTTCATTCCTTTTTTTGCGGATATTCCACTGCGCACTGGTTGGCGTGGTGAAATGCGTTATGGACTGCTAAACGATATTCGTGTGCTAGATAAAAAACGCTATCCATTAATGGTACAGCGCTACGCTGCACTGGCTTTTCCAAAAGCAAATGAACCGCTCAATGAGTTCCCCTATCCGCGTTTGACGGTTGATCAATATCAACGCCCACAATTGTTAACAAAATTTGCATTGCAGCTGAATCGCCCGCTGTTAATAATTTGCCCTGGCGCTGAATACGGCCCGGCCAAGCGTTGGCCTGAACATTATTTTGCCGAAGTGGCGGATAAAAAAATTCGTGCAGGCTGGCAGGTGTGGTTAATGGGCTCAGCCAAAGATTGCGAAGTGACCGATGCCATCCGCCAATTACTATTGGACGATGAGCGCGAGTATTGTTTTAACCTTGCAGGCAGTACCAATTTGGGTGAGGCGATTGATTTAATGGATTGTGCTGATGCAGTACTCAGCAATGATTCCGGATTGATGCATATCGCGGCTGCACTGCAAAAACCCTTGGCCGTTATTTACGGTTCTACCTCGCCGGAGCACACGCCGCCGCTTGCGCAGCGCGTGTCCATCATCAGCAACAAAATTGAATGCGCGCCCTGTTTTGAGCGTGAATGCCCCAAGGTTCACCACAAATGCCTGCGCGAATTAATGCCGCAACAAGTGATCGCTGCGTTGGATGCATTGACTGCACAAACCGCTGTATTGCAAATGGATAGTAACGGATGAAATTAGCGATCGTTATTTTTCGCTATTTTCCGTTTGGCGGTTTGCAGCGCGATATGCTCGCGCTTGCACAGGCCGCACAGGCGCGCGGTCATGCGGTCACTATTTTTTGCGGTGATTGGCAAGGCGAAAAAGTTCCCGGTATTGATGTTGTGGTTATTAAGCCATCCGGTCTTTTTAATGTCGCCGGTGTAAAACATTTTGTAACTGCGTTTTTGCAACAGTTTCCGCGCAATCAATTTGATCTGCTGCTCGGCTTTAACAAAATGCCTGGCTTGGATGTGTATTTTGCGGGCGACAGCTGTTTTGCACACAAAGCTTATGCTGAGCGCAGCGGCATGTATCGATTGGCGCCGCGTTCGCGTTTGTATCTCGCGTACGAACGTGCAGTGTTTGCAGCAGAGTGTGATGTACATATTTTGTCGCTAGTTGAGAGCGAGCAAAAACAATTTGTGCGCTATTACGGAACACCGGCAGAACACTTTCATTTTCTTCCTCCGGGAATTTCGGCCGCGCATATTGCCTGTGAAAACCCACGGCATGCGCGCATGGTGCTACTGCACGATCTAGGTCTCACAACCGATACTCGCATTATTTTATGCCTGGGCTCCGGTTTTAAAACCAAAGGTGTTGATATCAGCATCGCCGCATTTGCGGATTTGCAAACGCGCGTGTCCTATCCGGTGGCGCTGGTGATTGTCGGTAGTGATGATCCCTACGATTACCGTAAGCAGGCGCAGAGTCTGGGGGTCGGGGATCAGGTTTTTTTTCTCGGCGCGCGCAGCCCTGTAGGTGATTTATTGCATGCCGCAGATGTGCTCTTGCATCCGGCGCGTAAAGAACTTGCGGGTAATGTCATTCTGGAAGCGATGCTGTGCGGTTGCCCGGTCGTGGCGTCTGCGCATTGCGGCTATGCACATTATGTCGCGCAGCAAGCGATGGGCCAGCTCATCCCCGCTGGTGCGACACCTGTTGCTATCGCAGCAATGGTTGCCTCTGTCTTGGCTGTTGATGTTGCCGTGTGGCGCGAATGCAGCGAAGTTTTTGCAAAAACTTCGGATGTGTTTTCGCGCGTAGATATTGCATTGCAAATTTTGGAGCGCATTGCAAATAACAATCCTATTGCCAGCCAGCAGCAGGTGTTATCGACGGCGAACCAACATGTGGTTTTGCTCGATGAGTTAGTCGATGTATGGCAAGCTCAGGATGTGTTTTCAGTCATGGAGCAAATGCCCGGCAAGGTCGCGCGGGAATTGCGTGATCGCCAAACCATACGCTTTGAAATAAATGGGAGAGGTTACTACCGCAAATGGCATCGCGGTGTTGGCTGGAAAGAAATTATTAAAAATCTACTGCAATTGCGCTGGCCAGTATTGGGTGCAACTAACGAATGGAATGCGCTCACTAAATTGCGTGCATTGAATATCCCGAGTTTAATTCCGCTCGCTTATGGTGTGCGCGGTAAAAACCCTGCGAGACAGCAATCTTTTATCGTCACCCGCGAGTTAGCTGATGTTATTCAGTTGGATCATTTCTTTGAGCGGCATAATGTCAGCTTCAAGGCTAAACGTCGCATTCTGGCGCAAGTGGCGTACATGGTGCGCGAACTTCATGCGGCAGGAATAAACCATCGCGATTTATATTTCTGCCACTTTATGTTGAAGAGAGTCTTTCTTGCTAATCAGAATGCGGAGCCGGATATTTATTTGATTGATCTGCACCGCGCGCAGATGCGCATGCAAGTGCCGGAACGCTGGCGGGTAAAAGATGTTGGCGGACTATTATTCTCAGCGTTGAATTTGCAATTTACCCGTCGCGATTATCTGTATTTTTTGCAAATCTATTTTGCACAGGATCTGCGCAGTTTGTTAAAGGAACAAAAGTCTATGCTGGAAAAAATCACAGCGCGGGCGATCAAGATGTATCGCCGCGATTTTGGCCATGCCCCGCAATATTTCGGGGTTAAAAAATAATATGCCAATAGCACTCTTACAGCGCGAATGGCGTGAAGCAAAAATATCGGCCTGGTCGTACGCCGGCTTATGGATATTTGTCAGTGCATTTTTATGGGCACCTTCGCGCGATGGATTGGAAGCAATATTCGCGCTCACATTGTTTATACCCATGTTGCTGCTCTTGCCATGGCGTAAACCGGAATTCCAGCAATATGGCGGTGCATTTACCAGTGTTGCACTTGCCTATGCAGGGTGGTGTTGCCTGACGAGCCTATGGGGCGATGACTCCGGATTTTTTATCTTGCAATGGTGTGTGCTGGCATCATGGT
Source organism: Cellvibrio sp. UBA7661 (assembly GCA_002483365.1). Classification (GTDB taxonomy): domain Bacteria; phylum Pseudomonadota; class Gammaproteobacteria; order Pseudomonadales; family Cellvibrionaceae; genus Cellvibrio. The sequence continues at coordinate 167,484 of DLHT01000006.1, read as the reverse complement.
TGGCGGGTTCAGCGTGGGTGTTGCAAAAAAAATCGCTCGATTGGGATCAACTGTTGTATTGGTTTGTGTTGGTGGGGGCAGTCGCTGCGCTCATCAATATTGCCGTGTTTTATTGGAGCCATCCACTTGCGGCGCGTATGGAAGGCATTACTGCTGCGCGTGCGCCCACTCTGGTGGGGCAGGTGTTCGGTGTGGTTATCCTGCTGGGGATTTTATTGTCCTGGCGAACTGCTAGCGTCAAACGCGCTCTCGGATTGTCGCTTGCCTGCATTCCTGCACTGGCTGCGCTAGGCTTATCGCAGAGCAGGGGGCCATTGTTATCTTTGGTTGTGGCATTGGTGCTCGGATTGCTTTGGCTGCGCCCCAAGCGGAAAATTTTATTAGTACAGATAGCGGTTGCTGTGCTGGCAATAATGGCACTGTGTGTAATTTTTCCGGTAAATCAATTATTGCTGGAACGGGGGGCGTCTTTCCGCGATCAAATTTGGCTGGACATCATCCGGCAGATGTGTGCCCAACCGGGTTTGTTTTTATCGGGAATTGGTATAAGCGAAGTGACTCAGATCCACACCAGCATCGGGGAATATCATCATGCCCATAATGCCTGGTTGGATATCTTATATCGCACCGGTGTGATCGGTCTGGGTTTGGCTCTGGTTCATCTGGCATTGTTATTGTGGCGGGCTCGTCTTCATTCGCATTTGGCACCACTGACGTTGTGGCTTCTTTATGGTTGCGGTTGTTTGTTTGTGGATTCGCGCAGCCTGTTTTGGGAAATTGATGTGAAGTGGTTGCTGTACTGGGTTCCTGCCGCACTCCTGACGGCAGGTTTGCAGCAGCTGAAAAATACGGATCGCCTGGAGGCGAAACGGTAAATTGGTTGTGGAAATATTATGAGTTCTGTAGCAAATCAAAATCCGGTCATTGGCGACGCATCTGCTTGGGCGGTTTACAAGCGCTTGCTCACTTACGTCAAACCCTATACCGGATTATTCGTGTTGAGTTTTATGGGCTATGTGTTGTATGCCTATGCCAACACCTTGTTTGTTTCCATTCTTGAAAATTTGATTAATGTGATTGCGGAAGATGATCCGAGCAATCGCTATCTGGTTCCGTTGCAAGTATTGGGTGCGACTTTTTTGCGCAGCCTGGGCTCTTTTATTGGTGTGTATTTGATGTCGCGTATCGCATTTAACGTCATACACAATTTGCGTGTGCAAACTTTCAACCATATGACGCGCTTGCCTAATTCGACCTACGATGAAAAAAATTCCGGCCATTTAATTTCGATTATTACCTACAACATTAATGGGGTGACGGCGGCTGCAACAGATGCAATCAAAATTTCACTGCGTGAAGGCCTCACCGTAATCGCCATGTTTGCGATGCTGCTGTATATGGATTGGCGATTAACAATGACATTTATTGTGATCGCGCCAATCCTTGCGTTGATTATTGGAACCGTCGGAAAGCGGTTGCGTCGCCTGAGCAATAAAGTACAAACAACGGTAGGTGATCTCACCCAAGTCACAGGTGAAATGATTAATGGCTTTCATGTCATGCGCAGTTTTGGCGGCGAGGCGTATGAGAAGCAGCGCTTTGAAAAGGCGAGCAAAACCAACTTCCAACAAAATATGAAAATCGTCACCACCGCTGCGGCGAATACGCCGTTGATCACGTTGATTATTGCAGTGGCAATGGCAGCGTTGATTTTTATTGCGCTGACTTTTATGGAAATGAAAGACCCGGCAAAGTTTGTTGCCTATATGACTGCTGTGGCGGCGATCTTGCCATCGCTGCGCCGTTTGGGGGAGGTGGCACCGACAATACTCAAAGGAGTCGCTGCAGCCGATAGTGTATTTACCCTGCTTGATTCGGCCGTTGAAGAAGATACGGGCACCCATAAAGCGACGCGTGTGAAGGGCGACGTCGCTTTTAAAAATGTAACATTTTGTTATCCAAACCAGCCTAAGCCAGCGCTGAATCATATTGATTTGCACGTTGCCTCCGGTGAAATTATTGCGCTGGTAGGTCGCTCCGGCAGCGGCAAGTCCACGCTGGTCAGCCTTCTTAACCGGTTTCACGATCCGGATTCCGGAACCATCCTGATTGATGGTGTTCCTATCCGCGATTACGCATTGCAAAATTTGCGCGAACAAATCGCGTTGGTGAACCAGCAGGTCACCTTGTTTAACGATACTGTTGCGGGCAATATTGCTTACGGCAGTCTGCAATCGCGCGATATGGAGGCCATCCGTCGCGCGGCAGATGCGGCTTATGCGACCGAATTTATTGAAAACCTGCCTGAGGGTTTCGATACTTTTATTGGTGAATCGGGTGCGCGTTTGTCGGGCGGGCAGCGACAGCGTTTGGCGATTGCTCGCGCACTCTTGAAAGATGCACCTATCCTGATTTTGGACGAAGCTACATCGGCGCTTGATAATGAATCCGAACGCTATATTCAGGCGGCTCTGGATACCGTTATGAAAGGGCGCACGACATTTGTGGTCGCGCATCGGTTATCGACAATTGAGAAAGCTGATCGGATCCTGGTGTTGGATCATGGTGAAATAGTAGAACAGGGCACTCACGCCCAGCTGCTCGCCCAACAGGGGCATTACGCCAAGCTTCACGCCAAACAGTTTAGCGATGATGAATCGGCAGCAGAAAACCCGTGACATATAGCGGGTGGTAAACAAGCAATGGTTTTTAACGGAAGGCGTTAATGGACTTTACTATTTGGAGTGATATATGCATCTGACAATGCCCTATTTCGAGCGTGCACACATAGTGGTGGTAGGCGACATTATGCTCGATCGCTATTGGCATGGAATGAGTTCGCGTATCTCTCCTGAAGCGCCTGTTCCGGTTGTCAAAGTTAACCAGACCGAAGATCGCCCCGGTGGTGCAGGTAACGTCGCCCTGAACATGGCAGCTTTGGGGTGCGGTGTTTCACTTATCGGTGTTGTCGGGGACGATGAAGCTGGCCAGATTCTCTATAGCCGCCTGAGGGCAGCGAAAATCCATACTAACTTCCAGGTATCGGCCACCAAGCCCACGGTGACCAAACTGCGCGTGGTGAGCCGGCATCAACAATTGTTGCGCATGGATTTTGAAGAAAAGTTTGATCTGGCTGACAGTTCTGAATTTGTCGATAAGGTGAAGGGCCTGATTAATCGTACTGATGCTCTGGTGCTGTCTGATTATGCCAAAGGCAGTCTGGTGGATTGCCAGTCATTGATCCGCATGGCGCGCGATGCCGGTGTGCCGGTTCTGGTGGATCCTAAAGGCAATGATTTTTCCCGTTACCGCGGTGCCACCGTTCTGACTCCGAACTTTCTTGAGTTCGAATCGATTGTTGGCCGGTGTGCAACGGAGATGGAGTTGGTGAGCAAAGGGCAGGCGTTGATACGCGACCTTGATATTCAAGCGTTATTAATCACGCGCGGCGAGCAAGGTCTGACCTTATTGCGCGAAAACCAGAGCGAGTTGCACTTGCCCGCGCGCGCGCGCGAAGTATTTGATGTGACTGGTGCTGGTGATACTGTGATTGCAACGCTGGCTGCTGTGATCGCCGCGGGCCAAACTCTGCCGGAGGCTATGGCGTTAGCAAATTTGGCGGCGGGGATTGTCGTGGGCAAGATGGGGACGGCAACAGTCAGTGCGCCGGAGTTGCGCCGTGCCGTTATCGCCGAGCAGGGCGCTGAACGCGGTGTGGTGACTGAAGAGCAATTGCTCTTGGCGTTGGAAGATGCGCGCGCAAGTGGTGAGAAGATTGTCTTCACCAATGGCTGCTTCGATATTATTCACGCGGGGCACGTAGGTTACCTCGAAGAGGCTCGTAAGCAAGGCGATCGCTTGGTGCTGGCCGTCAACTCCGATGATTCGATCCGTCGCCTGAAAGGAGCGGGAAGGCCGATCAATCCACTGGATCGTCGTATGGCGGTGCTGGCGGGGTTGGAAGCAGTGGACTGGGTAGTCTCTTTTGATGAAGACACTCCCGAGCGCCTGTTGCGCAGGGTAAAGCCTGATGTATTGGTCAAGGGTGGCGATTACCGTGAAGATCAGGTCGTTGGTGGCCAGATCGTCAAGGCCTATAACGGCTCGGTCAAGGTACTCAGTTTTTACGATAACTGCTCAACCACATCAATCGTGAATAAGATTTTGCGGCAATAAATCAACCAGCGCGGCGCGCCCGCACCAATTCATCCAATCTTGGCTAGACTTCGTATAAACCTCAATTAAGAGGAAGTCTAATGTCTGGTTTGCCCTCCCCCCAAGTTGCCAATCGTGGCAACTTGATCGATTTTGTAACCAACTATCACGTCTATATTGACCGCATCATGCTCTGGGTGACGTTTGCCGCTTGGGCGATGTCATTTCTCTACGCAACGGTAAACAATACCTGGTTTCTGGCGTTGTTTATCGGCGGCCTCTTTACTGCAATCAATTGGTTTGCCATCCGGGTTGTGAAGCACACTCACATTACGCCCTGTGTTATAGCAGTGGTTTATATGCTGTTTGTCAGCCTGCATGTCCATCAGCTGAAAGGCATGATTGAAGCTCACTTTGGCTACTTTGTTTTTCTGGCGGCTTTATTTACCTACCTCAACTGGCGTCCGTTGGTATGGGCTGCAGGTGCAGCGGCGGTACTGCATGTCGTGCTTCATATGATGCAAAACGCCGGAATAGAAATTTACCTGTTCCCTGACCATATGCATTCATGGACGATTGTGGCCATGCATGCGTTTTATGTGGTGATTGAGACGGCCGTATTGATTGTGTTGGTCAGGCTGGTGAGCCGTTTATTGGTGGTGGCACAGGAGCTGGTTGGTGTGACCGAAACAATGATTGTGAATGAACAGCGGATTGATTTGAGTGTGCGGGCCAAAGTGCGCAACAACGCGATTCTCGATCACCTGAATTGGCTGCTGGATGGTATCAATAGTGCCATCCGCTCTGCGTTGGGCGCACAGGAACAGGCGGATCAAAATCTCGGTGCATTGACCACCAATACCCAGCAGCTTGTCAAAATGGCCAGCCAATCCAGCTCCGCGGCCGACGTCATTCAGATCGCTGTGGACAATATGCACCAATCTTTTGTGAGTGTGGCAGCGCAAGTTCAGCGAGCGGCTGTGCTGGTTGATGATACGGTTGCGGCGCAACGAGAGGGGAAGGCGGCAGTCAAAGTATCGCGCGAGGGGATTGTTGGCCTCTCCAGTGTATTGGGTGATACCGCGCAGGCGATTAATAGTTTGTCGGCCGACTGTGATGCGATTACCAGTGCGGTATCGGAAATCCAGGGCATTGCAGAGCAGACGAATTTATTGGCACTCAACGCGGCCATTGAAGCGGCGCGCGCGGGCGAGCAAGGGCGCGGCTTTGCCGTGGTTGCTGACGAGGTAAGAGCACTCGCACAGCGTACCCAAGTGTCTACCAAGAATATCAAAACCATAGTGGATCGCCTGGTATCTGGCTCTACCAGTTCCGTTCAGGCGATGGCTCAGAGCCGTGCAAGGGTATTGGAGAATGTGTCCCACTCGGAAGCGGTAGAGCAGATGTTTGAGCGTATCGCCAGTGCGATTGGCGAGCTTAACCGCATCAGCCAGCAAATCGCGGCGGCCACTGAGGAGCAGACCCAAGCATCCGAATCGATTGCGCAACAAACGTCGCAATTGTCCATTTTAAGCAGCGATACCACCCACATCGTCAACCAAAACCGGCAAATGATCGGCAAGCTGCAGTTGGCATTCAGCGATTTGCAGTTGGCATTGACCAAGTTTCACTAACTGTGGTGAAACTAAAAAAATCCCCGCCAGCAGCGCTGACGGGGATTTTTAATAACAGGGTGCCGGTATGTATCAGGCAGCCAGTTCCAATATTTCACGAGAAGCTTCCGGTGTGATTGCTCCATGCTCACCTAATGCCAGCAACTCGTGTTTGACCAGCATATCCACAAGTTTAGGGATAGATTCGCGACCCACGCCATAACCACTCAGGGTAGTCGGGGTGCCCATTTGTTCAAAGAATTGGCGGGTAGCCGCAATCGCCGCATCAATCAACTCATCCTCATTGGTCTGTGTAAGCCCCCACACGCGGCGGCCGTATTGCACGAGTTTGGCGTGCTTTTTGGCGCGCTGATGTTGCATCACGGCAGGTAATACCACTGCGAGTGTCTGGGCGTGATCCAGCCCATGCATCGCGGTCAGTTCGTGACCAATCATATGGGTTGCCCAATCTTGCGGAACACCTACGCCGATCAAACCATTCAGTGCCATGGTGGCCGCCCACATAATATTGGCGCGCAAGGCATAGTTGGTGGGATCTTTCAGTGCGCGCGGGCCTTCCTCTATCAAAGTCATCAGCAAGCCTTCTGCAAAACGATCCTGCACCTTGGCATCAACAGGGTAAGTCAGGTACTGCTCCATCGTATGCACAAACGCATCGACAACCCCGTTAGCGATCTGGCGCGGTGGCAGGCTATAGGTGGTCGTTGGATCGAGAATCGCAAATTGTGGATAAACCAGCGGGCTGCCAAATGACAGTTTTTCCCGAGTGGCTGCTTTGGTGATAACCGCGTTGCCATTGCTCTCGGTGCCCGTGGCAGGCAAGGTCAATATGCAGCCGATAGGCAGTGCGCTGAAGAAGGGCTGGTGTTTTGCCATGATGTCCCATGGCTCGCCATCAAAATTCACTGCAGCCGCAATCAATTTGGTGCCATCAATCACACTGCCGCCACCCACGGGCAGGAGAAAATCGATCTTCTCTTTTTTGGCCAGTTCCACTGCTTTCATCAGGGTTTCATAGTGTGGGTTGGGCTCAATACCGCCAAACTCAAACCAGACTTTGCCTTCCAGTGCGTTGCTTACTTGCTCGTAAACACCATTCTTTTTAATTGACCCGCCCCCATAGGTGACGAGGATGCGTGCATTGGCGGGAACTAATTCGGCGAGCGCTTTTATTTGGCCTTCGCCAAAGACAATTTTAGTGGGATTGGAAAATGTGAAATTTTGCATGAGCTTCTCCGCGAACAGGGTTAATAGCGATGGGATTGCGTAAGGTTGGCCAGTCAAATCATCTGTGGCCGATAAAATCAGTCGGGTTAATAAAATCAGGTCTGGTCGATAAAAATACTGCCATCAATCAGCTTGTAAGGCACTGGAATAAGCGTTTTACCACTACATGGGCCGGCAACACATTTGCCTGACTGGATCACAAACAGCGCGCCGTGATTGGCGCACATAATCATGCTTTTACTGCTATCCAGAAATTCGTCATCCTGCCATTCAAGCGGGATGCCCAAATGAGGGCAGCGGTTTTGGTAGAGATAAATCTTGCCTCGCTGGTTGACCGCAAATAACCTGCGCTCAGCTAGCGTAAAACCTTTACTGGTGCCCTCAGGGATATCCTCAAGGGCACAGAGTCGGAGCTGTCCAGGTGAATTAGGCATTACGTTTTAACGGTTACTTTAGATTATCGTGGGGCAGCAAGCGCAACACTGCGCGTTAGCAATTTGCCGTTGCGCACCACGCTGACTTTGACTTTGTCGCCGGGCTTGTAATGCTCCAATGCGCTGAGTAATTGATCGTCGTTGGCGACGGGATAATCATCAATTGCCACAATCACATCACCCAGGGTGATTTGCCCCCAGTTGTTGCGTTTGGCACCTTCAAACCCTGCCTGAGCTGCAGGTGAATTGGGTTCGACTCGCAGAATCGGTACACCTTCCACCCCAATTTGCTGTGCCCATTGATCCGGTGCGACAGCAATACCCAATATCGGGCGCACGAGTCGGCCATGGGTAATCAGCTCGGGCACCACTTCTTTAACGGTATTCACTGGAATCGCAAAACCGATACCGGCACTGGCACCGCTAGGGCTGTAAATCATGGTGTTGACGCCAATCAATTTGCCTTCAGAGTTGAGCAAGGGGCCGCCCGAGTTGCCGGGGTTGATGGCGGCATCGGTCTGGATCACATTGGTGATCTTGCGCTGATTGGGGGAAATGATCTCGCGCCCGAGAGCGCTGACCACGCCTGTCGTCAGGGTTGCATCCAAACCGAACGGATTGCCAATCGCCAATACCTTGCGGCCAACACGTAAATCGCTCGAATCGCCTAATGGCAAGGCGTTCAGCTTGGCTTTTTTGCCATCGATTTTGAGCACAGCGAGATCGCGCTCCGGTGCCAGCCCGACCACTTCAGCCGGCCAGTTGGATTGGTCTTGCAGGGTAATGGTGATTTGCCGGGCACCTTCTACCACGTGGTAGTTGGTGACGATGTAGCCTTTTTCATCCCATACAAACCCGGTGCCTGAGCCGCGCGGCACAGTCACCAGATCAAATGAGTAAGGATCGCGGGCAAGTTGTTGGTTGGTGACAAACACAACACTCGGGCGCGCCGCATCAAACACTTCGACACTGTTGCGTTCATCGTCAGTGGAAAAGGCTTGGGCGGTTGTACTGATCGCACTCGCGCCCGTTAAAAACGTGATGCCTGCTAAAAACGTCGTAATCGTCCAGCGCCAGAGTTTCATGCCCTGTCTCCACTGGTTAGGCGTTATCGCGCAGAGCCTGGATACGGGCTTCCAGCGGTGGGTGGCTGGCAAACAGATTGCGCATACCGCCGCTGATACCAAACGCACGCATGCTGCTCGGCAAAGGACTTTCCACACCGGCATTGGATTCAGCTTGCAGGCGCTGCAAGGCGCGGATCATGGCGCCACGGTCAGCGAGCGTTGCACCGGCATGGTCGGCGCGGAATTCGCGATAGCGCGAAAAGGCGGCAACGATCATTGAGGCAAGGAAGCCCAGCACAATTTCAGCCACCATGGTTGCGATCATAAAACCAAAGCCGCGGCCACTTTCGTTCTTGAGCAGCACGCGGTCAACGAAATCGCCGATGATACGTGCAAAGAACATCACGAAGGTGTTCACCACGCCTTGGATCAGGCTCAGGGTAATCATGTCGCCATTGGCAACGTGGCCGATTTCGTGTGCCAGTACGGCTTCCACTTCATCGCGTTCAAAGCGTTGCAGCAGGCCAAGGCTCACCGCAACCAGCGCATCGTTGCGATTCCAACCGGTCGCAAATGCGTTGGATTCCTGCGCGGCAAACACACCGATCTCAGGTGTCTTGATACCGGCTTTTTGGGATAACTTGGTCACTGTATCAACCAGCCATTGTTCATCCGCATTGCGTGGTTGCTCTATGAGCTGGACGCCCATTGTGCGTTTTGCCATCCATTTGGACAAAAACAGCGAAATAAAGGAGCCGACAAAACCGAACACGGCACAGAACACCAGCATGCTTGATAAATCCAGCCCGCCTGCTGTGCGATAGTTACCCACACCCAGCAAACTCAACACTATGCCTGCCACAACCATGACAGCGATGTTGGTTAATAAAAACAAGCCAATGCGTAACACGATAGTCTCTCCCATAGAGTTATTGGTTAACCGCAGTAAGCGCGGTCTCGGGCGATATATGTGTGCATGCGGACAAAATTTCAATTGCCGGTGCGTTAAGAATTGCTATGCACCAAGAGGCGTAATTGCGCGAGTGAGTGAAGCGGGGAAAGGGCAAGAAAAATGGCCGCCACAAGGGCGGCCCAAGCAACCGTGTTAGCCGAGAGACCTTCGGAGAGGAAAGCCCCAAGGGGTGAGTAGAGTCATTAACCGACTTGCAGGGCGATTAAAGATTCCGCTCAACTGCTGTGCGGGAGATGCCGTACAGCAGTGAGTTAACAATAATCGTTCTCATTAAAGGGGTCAAGGTTTTTTGAGAAATATTCTCATTTGTGGTGATTTAGTTTGCGGATTGTCCTTTTGACTGCAGTAGCTGGTTATTCAGTTGATTAATTTTGGCGGCCATTTCTTCAATCAGCCCAAGACAAATTTGTGGTTGGTGATCAATCAGTTCAATGAATTCCTCTTTGCGCACCGCAAGTACTGTGCATTCATCGGCGGCGATAACAGAGGCCATGCGCGGCTGGCGGGTAAAAACAGCAAGTGCCCCAAAGATTTCATTAGCGTGGATTTCGCCCACTTTGATGCCATCGCAAACAGCATCGGCTGAGCCCTCAAGCAGTGTGTAAACCCTGTCAGCGGTGTCACCTTGCTGGATAATCGTCTCCCCTTTGCTGAAGTGCACAAAGCCAGCCGATGGTTGGAAGGCCGAGCGCAGCTCCTGGGTTAATGCTTGCTCCTGATAGCTGATCATGCACAGCAGCATGTAGGCCCAGTTGCGTTGGGATTTGAGGTCGCTATTGGCCTGGGCGACCAAGGTATCGCGTTCATAGGCTACTAATTTGATTGGGCCGGTGCAGCTGAACTGGCCGCAGGGGAGATTGAGTGAGCGCGGTAAGCCGATCAGATCCCCCGCTTCATAATGCATGATCAGCTTGTTTTGCAGGTGGTAATCCACTTGGCCTTCGGTAATCAAAAACACGCTGGTTAATGGTGCATCGGCAAAAATATCGCTGGTGGCGTTCACCTCAAAGGGTTCATCTGCCGGCGAGGTTTGGGAGCACAAAAGCTCGGTCAGGCCGCGCAACTTGGCGGCCAGATCGGACATAAGGTCAGACTGTTTGGTTGGAAGATACATAGACCCCTCGGTTACAAAAAAGCACGGCTAAAGCGCTTTTAGTGTAGCCTGTGTCGCGAAAAATTCTGCGCAACCCGCCTCAGTCTGATGATGCAATGTGTTCTTTTGCGCCTTAAGCCGTTACTTTATCCAGATCATTCTGATCCGGCATTTCGGCCTCGCTGACCAATCGGGCTTTCAGGTCGGGTGGGATATCATTCCAGTGCACGTTCATTAGCGCACCTTGCAATGCGTAGAGCATGACTTTGGATACATTAATGTCGCGGGCGCGAATGCGGCGATAAGCCTCAACGGCTCCGGTGCGTTTGAGGTCGGCGTGGGTGTTGATCCCTACAGCGCGCAGGATGTTTACCGATGCCATTCCGAGGTTCTTTAATTGCAATAACTCACTATGACTCGCAGTCATACAGTGCAATCTCCATTTATTATTATCGGGGTAGTATTGAAATTTCCGTTTACAGTGCAGGCTTATCTTACATACTTGGATGCCTTGTGCAATTGTTTTCTCTTCAATGTATCGGAAATAGGAATGAGCGGTTCGTTGCAATGAATCCGATGAAGGTAATTGCGTGAATTTTTTATCAATTATTTTGCCCTGGCGGGATTTTTATAATGCGCACGCTCGATAATCTGTTGCTCGGTTTGGATGAAACTCATCTGGTGGATATGCCGGAGTTGAACGCACGCGTGCATCACGCGCTCGTCGCTCCATTAATGTCCCTGCGCGCGCGCGCGGCCGATGCGGGATTTGAATTGAAAGTGGCCAGCAGTTATCGCAGTTTTGAGCGGCAATTATTCATCTGGAATAACAAAGCGCGCGGTTTGCGCCCGGTGCTGAATGATGCGGGCGAACCAATGGATATGGGGCAGCTTTCTGCGCGCGATAAAGTCATGGCAATTTTGCGTTGGTCGGCATTGCCCGGTGCGTCGCGGCATCATTGGGGGACGGATATTGATGTTTACGGTGCTGCAAATCTTGACCCTGCCTATTCATTGCAGCTCACGGTAGAGGAAACGCAGGGCTCGGGCCCTTTTGCTGATTTCCATCGTTGGCTTGATGATGAACTGGTGCACAGTGACGGCCATTTTTATCGCCCTTATGCACAAGATCGCGGAGGCATTGCGCCCGAGCCCTGGCATTTGAGTTATGCCCCATTGGCAAAGGATTTTATGCAGGCATTAACCGTCGATGTGCTGCGCGCGCAGCTTGAGCAAACGGACTTGGAGCTCAAACAAACGGTGCTGGATAACCTTGATGAAATTTACCAGCGGTTTATCCGCGTCGATTGATTTTTTATAAGGAATAACTGCGTGAGCCAAATTGATTTTTCTCCTGCGCCTAAAAAAGCCATTCGCGCCTGGATGCTGTTTGATTGGGCGGCGCAGCCTTTTTTTACGGTTGTCATCACGTTTATTTTTGGCCCTTATTTTGTATCGCGCTTGGCGACTGATCCGGTTGAAGGGCAAGCGGCATGGGGTTACACCATTACCATCGCGGGTATATTGATCGCAGTGCTTGCGCCCGTGCTCGGTGCGCTTGCCGATGCAACAGGCCCGCGCAAACCCTGGATCGCTTTTTTTGCAGCCATCAAAATTATTGCACTCGCTTTGTTGTGGTTGGTGGCACCCGGCTCGGCACTATGGTTGCCAATGCTGTGCGTTATTTTTGCGATGGTCGCTGCAGAATTTTCGATTGTATTTAATGACTCGATGATGCCACGTTTAATTCCTCAGGAAGATATCGGCCGTGTTTCCAATCTGGCGTGGGGGTTGGGTTATGCCGGTGGTTTGGTTGTCCTGTTTAGCGTGCTGTTGTTACTGGCGGGCAATCCTGCCACGGGAAAAACATTAATTGGCATTGCGCCATTATTTGGCTTGGATGCAACGCAAGGTGAAGATGCCCGCATCACTGGCCCTTACGCAGCACTCTGGTATTTGCTCTTTATTTTGCCGATGTTTTTATTAACGCCCGATTCAAAAAAAGCAGCACCGCTTACGGCAGCAGTCAAACGCAGTGTGGGTGAATTAAAAAATACGCTGCGTGAATTGATGCAGCGCCCCGGATTGTTTCGTTTTTTAATTGCGCGCATGACTTACCAAGACGGTGTGAATGGTTTGCTGGCATTAGGCGGCACTTTTGCGGCGGGTATGTTTGGTTGGCAAACGATTGAAATGGGCATTTACGGTATTTTGTTGCTGGTAGTCGCGATTGGCGGATGTGCAGCAGCGGGCAAAATGGATATGCATCTAGGTTCGAAAAAGGTGGTTGTGATTGGGTTGTGTTGTTTGGTTATTGCAACGCTTGGCATTATTTCTACCGGCCCCGGTTACACCTTGTTTGGCTTGATGCAATTATCACAGCAGGATAGTGGCGGTTTGTTTGCAACTGCAGCTGAAAAAGCCTACATCGTGTTTGGGTTATTAATTGGTCTTGCATTCGGCCCGGTGCAGGCATCATCGCGTTCATTTATGGCGCGCAGCGTTTCTGCCGATGAAGCGGGTCGCTATTTTGGTGTTTATGCGTTGTCGGGGCGCGCTACAGCATTCCTTGCACCTATGGCAGTCGCAAGTCTCACGCTCTATGCCGATTCTGCGCGTATCGGTATGGCGGCGTTGGTTGTATTTTTAATTGTCGGTTTGATTATTTTGCTGAAGTCGCCTTATCCGGCGCGATCGTCTACCGTGTAATTTTTTAGTCGTGTTATAGCTGTTAAAAGCAGAGGTAAACAATGTTGGTGATTTTTGATTGTGATGGTGTGTTAGTTGATAGCGAAATTATCTCTGCGCAAGTATCGAGTGATTGTTTAAAAGAAATTGGTGTTGAGTTGTCTGCGCACTACATACTGGAAACCTATCGCGGTAAATCGGTCGCGGATTGTATTCGCATGATTACCGAAGAATTATCCCAATTGGATTCCTGGAAAAATTTAAGTGCAGAGGAGCAAGCGGAGCGCGGCGCACAGTTTTGGCGTCACGTGCAATTAGAGACATTGGTTGCTTGTGAAAAATCATTGGAACCTGTGGCAGGTATCATGGATGTGTTGGATAGTTTGCAAGAAAAACACATTGCGTTTTGCGTAGCATCCAATGGCAAGCACGAAAAAATGCGCATGACCTTGGCCAAGACCGGGATCATGCCTTATGTGCAAGGCCGTGTATTCAGCTTTGAAGATGTGACGCGCGGCAAACCTGCGCCGGATTTATTTTTACATGCCGCGAAAACGCTGGGCGTAGAGCCAGGCAATGCGATTGTGGTGGAAGACTCCCTCACCGGAATACAAGCTGCCGTTGCTGCCGGTATGCGCCCTTTGGGATATTGTCCACCTAATGCTGACGGCAGCGATAATTGTTTGCTTACCGATATGCGCGCGCTGGGCGCAGAAGTATTTTTTGCGATGGATGAATTAATGCCGTTGATTTTGAAATCGCACTAAACGAGACGTTAAGAAAACCTATGCAAACACCCCTACATAATTTTGCGCATGTAGATGTATGGCAAGAAATTCGCGCCGAAGCGCAACACGCGAGTGCTGCGGAGCCGGTGCTTGCCAGTTTCTATCACGCTGCGATTTTGAATCATCCCACCTTTGCGGCGGCGATCAGTTTTCATCTTGCGAATAAATTGGATAGTCAGGCTTTGCCTGCAATGATGTTGCGCGAAGTATTTGAAGATGCAATGGCTGATGATCCTGGCATTGAACAGGCGATGCGCGCCGATATACGCGCGCACCGCGAGCGCGATCCAGCGTGCAATAAATTTTCCATGCCGTTTTTATTTTTTAAAGGCTACCACGCGCTGCAATCCTGGCGGATTGCGCATTGGTTGTGGCTGCAAAAACGCAATGCACTGGCGCTCTATTTCCAGAACCAGATTTCGCAAGCGTTTGGTGTTGATATCCATCCAGGCGCGCGTATTGGCAGCGGCATTATGATTGATCACGCAACCGGTGTAGTCATCGGTGAAACCACCGTGATTGAGGATGATGTCTCTATGCTGCACAGCGTAACTCTGGGCGGAAGCGGCTGCATGAAAACCGACCGTCACCCGAAAATCCGTCGCGGGGTATTAATCGGTGTAGGCGCAAAAATTCTGGGCAATATTGAAGTGGGTGAGGGCGCTAAAATTGGTGCGGGCAGTGTGGTGTTGGATGCTGTTGCGCCGCACACCACCGTGGCGGGTGTGCCGGCTAAACCCATCGGCAGGCCGAAGGGGCAATCACCGGCATTGGATATGGATCATCACCTGAGCGACGATGCGGATGTGTGATGCCCGCGTTGGTCAGGCGCTGTGTCTATCGCTGATGTAACTGGTCTCGTCGTCGCAGCCATCCAGCAGCCACTTCAGCACAGATTCGCGGCTCTTGAGCATGGATTGGTAATGCTCAATCAGCATGGTGTTGGGGCGAGGGTGCGCTTTCATGGCGGCAATCCTGTCGTTCAGGAACGCGATATCCTGCTCCACTTTGATACGGGCGTTCCCGTGCGGGCTCAGCTCTCCATCTATTAGTAAACGGTTGTCCTGCAATTTCTTTTGAATAAAAGGCAACATAGTTCGACACCTCCCTCGCGGTCTGAGTGATAAGTATGGTTGGCGTTTACAGCGGCCGCCAGCCACAGTTAAGACCGATTGGTTACATTCTGTGTATTACTTATCGCTCTTGGTCTTCCATGCCGGGTCTTTGCCGCGCGGCCTGCGGCTGGGTGCTATTATCTTGCTGACGCGGGTTCCTTCTGATCACCCCACAGCCTTAATGAGTCACGCCCCATGAGTCAGTTCGATATTATTTTTCGCGGCGATATTGTGTTTGGCCATCAGCTTGCCGATGTGAAATTGCGCCTTCAGCAGTTGTTTAAATCCGACGCAGCCAAGATAGATTCCCTGTTCACCGGCCGTCCGGTTCCGCTCAAGCGCAATTTGGATGAAGCCACCGCCAACAAATATCGCGATGCACTGTTAAAAGCCGGTGCGATGGTAGAGGTGTGCCCAAGCGATAAAAGTCCTGCCAATGCTCCCGCCAAACCAGCACCGGCGGCTGCGCGTGCAGAGCAGGCCCCTGTTGTGCAGGCTCGAAAACCGGAGTGGACACTCGCCCCGGTGGGGGCTGATCTCTTGCCAGAGCGCGAGCGCCCGCCCCAGCCTGCGCCCGTCGTGGTTGATGTCTCCGGCCTCAGTCTGCGCCCGGCAGACGGCAATTTGGTGGATGCCGTGGAAGTCCAGCATGAACTTACTGCGACTGTGGTTGTACCTGACCTGGGGCTGGCTGCCATCGGTGAAGACCTGATTAGTGCCGATGAAAAACTGGCCTTGCCACTGGTAGAAATCGAGTTGGAAGATTGGGAGATCGCGGAGGCGGGCAGTGATTTACTGACGGAAGATGAACGCCCGCTGGTTGTGCCCGCCGTAGTGGATGTGGGCGATTTTGGCTTGGCACCGGTAGGCAGTGATTTGGGGCAATTAAAACCCGATGTCAAACCTGTAACGCCGGACATCAGCCAAATACGTTTGGCTGACTAGCGCGTTATTGACGGGCTTTTGTGTGAATCCCGTCCGGTTTTGGCTGGCCGATGGGCACTTTAGCGTCAGGTTCCGCTCTAACACGGGAATGCGCAAAGGACGCAAATAACAACGGCAAATAACAGCGCCAAATAACAACGGACGTGGCTAGCGGAGGAATGGTGATGAAAGTACTGCTAAAAAGTGTCGCGGCACTGCTGCTTATCGTGTTGTTGGCGGTGGTTGCCTTCGTTCTGTTGGTAGATGCCAACCGCTTTAAACCCCACATTGAGGCGATTGCCGAAGAGCAGGGGATCGCCCTGCACATCAACGGCGATCTGGGGTGGGACCTATGGCCGCGCCTCGGGGTGGCGGTAAACGATGTCAGCGTGGCCGCGTTGGAATCCCCCGATGAGCCCGTCGCCCGATTACAGCAAGCCAGTTTGATGTTGGCATTAATGCCGCTATTGTCTGGCGATTTTCAGGTTGATCATGTCGCGGTGGAAGGTGCTGCTATCACATTGAAGGTTGATGCAGCGGGCAAGAACAATTGGGATGCGCTTTCACAATCGGATTCACCCGCAAACGCCACTCATGCCACGTCGGCATCCGCGCCAACGCCTGCTGCTTCTGCAGAATCCGGCCTGAAACTGGATATTGAGCGTCTCAGTTTTAGCAATTCAAGCGTGCGTTATGAGGATGCGCAAACCGCACAAACCATCAACCTGCGCGATATCAATTTGACGATGAGCGATGTGAATACACAAGCGCGTCCATTTGCAATGGAGTTGTCGCTGGTAATGGAGCTGGCTCGCTCAGGTGCCGATGCTGTATTGGTTGACGCGGCGCTAAAAAATTCACTCAGTATCGATTCCACTATCAGCGCGATCAAATTGGATGAAGGCAATTTACGCATGCAATTAAAAGCGGCAGACAGCGCATCGCTGGATGTGGATTACACCCTGATGCTGACGGATGTGCAAAAAAATATCGCCTATCAAGGGCAAATAAAATTGACCGAAACCAATGCACGTAAACTGCTCGCTGCATTTGGCGTAACAGTGGAAACTGCCAACAGCAGTGCGCTCAGTAAGCTGGCGTTTTCGTCAGCGGTTGCGGGGGACGGCAACAAAGTCCAGTTTGATAATGTGCAACTCATCGTGGACGACACTGTGTTTAGTGGCAATCTTGCCGTTACCGATTTTTCCACCAGTGCAATAAAAGCCATTCTGGAAGCAGGTCAATTCAATCTGGATGATTATTTGCCGCCACCAGTCACGCCACAAGCGGAATCCACCGCTGCCGCTCCAGCAGACGATACTCCCTTGCCGTTGGACAGTTTGCGCGAGCTGAATATCAACGCAAAGCTGGCGTTTAAAAAAATCATTGTGAACAAGATTGCGCTGGAAAATGCAGCGCTCAAAGTCGTTGCAAAAAATGGCATGATTGAGCCCAGCCTGAAAGCCAATGCATATTCAGGCACGCTTTCAACCAAAGGCCAATTGGATGCGCGCGGCCAGCAGGCGCAGTTGCAATTTGATGCTGATATTGCCGGGCTTGAATTAGCACCGCTATTGAAAGACATGGAAATGGATTCCTCCTTTGGTTTGCAGGGCGCGATACAAGCGCGCGCTTTAGGTACTAGCAAAGGTAATTCAGTTAACCAGTTGTTGAAATCCCTCAGTAGTAACGCGACATTTTCCGGAGCCCAGGTAAGGGTGTCGCCGATTAATCTTGAGCAACAATTTTGCAAATTAGTCAATTTGGTTAATAAAGCGGAAGACCCTGCTCAAGACTGGGAAAAATACACCGAATTAGAGGAGCTATCGGGCAGTGTTAAATTGCACAATGAAATTGTCACCATCGATACCTTCAAAGCCGGTATTGAAAAACTGCAAGTGGGATCGCATGGAAAAATAAATCTCGCTGCCGATACTTACGATATTTTCTTGCCCTTCAAATTAATTCAAAACAATACCGACACTGTGACGGCTGAGCAGGTCGCAGTCACCACCAGTGCCAATGGTTGCAGTGTGGGCAGCGCGTACTGGTTGGAACGCGGTTTGGAATTGTTGCGCTGCAAAGGTTCATTTGCGGAGATAAATCCATTGTCTGATTGCCGCCCCGACAAAGACTTGATGTTGGAACTCACCAAGGATTACGCCGCCTATAAAATTAAAGAAAAACACGGCGCAAAAATTGAAGAGAAAAAAGAAGAGCTCAAGCAAAAAGTGGAAGATGAAAAACAGCGGCTTCTGGATAAGCTCCAGCAGCGGTTAAACAAAGGTAAATCCTCTGCTGCAACAACGAGTGCTGCCGCAGTGCCGGATGGGCAGACGGCGCAATAATCGTTAGAATTCGCGTTTTGGCGATAGCTGTTAACGTGAGTTTCTATGTCCACTGGTTCCGCTTCTTTTTCAACGTCCGTGCTTAAGTGGTTTGATAAGCACGGGCGCAAACATCTTCCCTGGCAGCAAAATATCAATGCTTACCGAGTGTGGCTGTCAGAAATCATGTTGCAACAAACGCAAGTCACCACGGTGATTCCGTATTTTGAACGGTTTATTGCACGCTTTCCGGATGTGAAATCCCTTGCTGCTGCGCCCATTGATGAGGTGCTGCATTTATGGACAGGATTGGGTTATTACGCCCGTGCGCGCAATCTACATAAATGCGCGCAGGTGGTGGCCAATCAATACGGCGGTGAGTTTCCAGCCACCGTTGATGCGCTTGCAGATCTTCCCGGTATCGGGCGATCAACCGCAGGTGCAATTGTCAGTATCGCCTTCCAAAAACGTGCAGCGATTCTGGATGGTAATGTCAAACGCGTGCTTGCACGTTATCACGCGGTAGAAGGTTGGCCTGGGCAATTGGATGTGGCCAACCAGCTGTGGGAAATTGCCGAAACCTACACACCAAAAACGCGCGCAAACCACTACACGCAAGCGATGATGGATATGGGGGCAACCCTGTGCACGCGCAGTAAACCGCGTTGCACGGAATGTCCGCTGCAAGGCGGTTGTGTTGCTTTCGCAACGGGCAAGCAGAGCCAATATCCCGGCAAAAAGCCCAAAAAAATATTGCCGGAAAAAGCGGTGCATCTGGTTATGCTGCGCAATCCTGCCGGTGATTTATTATTGCAACAGCGCCCTGCGCAAGGTATTTGGGGTGGCTTGTGGAGTTTCCCTGAAGTGGCTATCGATACGGATGTGCACGGTTATGTGGAAGATCATTTTGGTAAAGTGAGTGCGCTGGAAGAATGGAGTAGTTATCGCCACACCTTCAGTCATTATCATTTGGACATTACCCCGGTGTTAGTGCAACTCGCCAAAACCCCAAACGCAATAGGTGAGGCGGCAGTGCACTGGTTTAATCCCCATCAGCCCAGTGAGTTGGGGCTTGCTGCACCGGTCAAAAAATTGCTGGAAAAAATTGCACAGCTTGATCCCCGTGTCAGCGCAACAAAAATGGCAGCATCAGTCACAAAATCTGAACGTAAAAAACGTAAGTGAGAAATGGTTATGGCACGCATGGTATTTTGTCGCAAATATAAAACTGAACTGGAAGGCCTTGATCTACCACCTTACCCCGGTGCAAAAGGTCAGGAATTATTTAATAACGTTTCGAAAAAAGCCTGGCAAGAATGGATGGCGCACCAGACGATGCTCATCAACGAGAAGCGTTTAAATGTGATGGATCTGGGCACCAAAGTCTATTTAACTGAGCAGATGGAAAAATTCTTGTCCGGCGAAAAAGTAGATGATGCTGAAGGATATGTCCCGCCTGAAAAAACAGAGTAAGTTGTTGCTTGAGTTGCTGTAACAGGCTCTCAGTATTTGATGTAAATAAAAAGGAAAATTTTATGCAAAAAATAGGTTTTATCATTGTTTCTTTAGTGCTTTCTTCATGCGCAACACCACCGAAAGATATAGCGCCACCTGTTGTAATGGATACTTGGGTGGCGAATATTAATGTGGATGAATTTACCGATAAAAAAACTTGTACTATTTCTCTGAAGGATGTGGGCACTGAAGATGCCTTTGCGTTAATTCATCGTCAGTACGTTCCCTATGTTGAAGTAGTCGATGGTGATTTGCATGTGGGTATAAAAAGTGACGACAGTAAATCGCCTTTCGCAGTAGGTGATGTACAGCTTCGAATCGATAAAAACCCTATGTGGAATATCAATACGAGTGAGACACCACTTGGCGATTACGATACCAGCGAATTGCGTGATGTTGAGATTGGCATGGAGGGAATGCCTGAAGAGAGTTTGGCAATGGCTAGATCTATTCGTAAAAAAGCACTGGAATCGATATTGCGATCAGAATCTACTTTTACAGCGACCTCTGGCAATAAAGCACTCTCGATTGTGCGACAAATGTATCTCGGGGATAAACTCCGGTTTCGTGTGCCAAGAGGTGGTAATTCAGAGATGTTTTCTTCTGTGCATGCTCTAGGTGCCTCATTTAAAGTGGCTGCCGATAAATGCAATATCAAGTTATAACGTGCATTGATAACGAGAAGTTGTGCACGTTTTATTTTTACCGGCTTAATCTGGTCAGTTTCCATTAATGTTGAGCTGGTAAAAACCTGCTATCCATTAAAAATCCTATTGTGTTTGCTGTCTGAATGCTGATGTTATTCATGCAAACGATGTGGGATTTTTTTAAATCAATAAACTCCAAGGCGCAGTAATAGATGATCTCATCTGATTTGCAAGCATTTCGCGCGCGCATTTTACATTTTACGTCGGCACCGGATATTCACACCGGTGCAGGTGTTGAATATTTTGATGATGGTGTGTTGTTGGTTGAGCGCGGTTGTGTAAAAGCACTTGGTCGCGCAGAGGATCTTGCGCGGCAAGGGTTGGATTTACAATCCTGCCGACACTACCCTGAGTACGTGTTGATGCCAGGGTTTATTGATACGCATGTTCACTATCCGCAAACGCGGGTTATTGCATCCTATGGTGAGCAATTACTGGATTGGCTAAACGATTACACCTTTCCTGCTGAAATGCAGTTTTCTGATCCTGATGTTGCAGCGCAAGCCGCGCAAGAATTTTTACAATTGCTGCTTCAAAACGGCACTACCACAGCAATGGTTTATACCAGTGTATTTGCGCAATCGACCCATGCGTTTTTTTCTGCCGCCGAAAAAATGAATTTGCGGATGATTGCCGGCAAGGTGATGATGGATCGCAACGCTCCTGCAGGGCTGCTTGATACGCCTTCAAGCAGTGAAGCGGAATGCCGTGAATTAATTGAAGCATGGCATCAGCACAAGCGGCTGCATTATGCGATTACACCGCGCTTTGCGCCCACCAGTTCTCCTGAACAATTGGCAATTGCAGGGCAGCTTCTACGTGCCTACCCTAATTTATATTTGCAATCGCATCTCGCAGAAAATATTGATGAGGTTGCCTGGATAACACAACTTTTTCCACGCGCACGCAATTACGTTGATGTATATGACCACTATGGATTGCTAGGGGAGCGCAGTGTATTCGGTCATGGAATACATTTAAGTGATGCTGAAATTGCGCGACTTGCACATACCCAAACGGGCATTGCATTTTGTCCCACTTCAAATTTATTTCTTGGTAGTGGTTTATTGGATATGGCACGGCTGGAGCAGGCGGGTGTGCCACTCAGTATTGCGACCGATGTTGGCGGCGGCACCAGTTTTTCACAATTGCGTACACTCTCGGAGGCGTACAAAATTTTGCAGTTGCAAGGGCAGCGTTTGCATCCACTGAAAGGCTTTTATATGGCGACGCTTGGCAATGCCAAAGCATTGAAGCTGGATCAGCGGATTGGCAATTTTGAAAAAGGTAAAGAAGCTGATTTTATTCTGCTGAATATGAAGGCCACACCATTGCAGGCCATGCGCCAGCAATCGGCAACACAATTGATCGAACAATTATTCGCATTGATGATGCTGGGTGATGAGCACAGTATTGCGCGCACCTACATCATGGGCAAATTGGCTTTTCGTCGCGCCGAAGGCGATGTGTTGTGGGTGGAATAATTTTCCGCCTTGATAAATGATTTCGCCCTGCATTTTCTTTCTTCCCATTTGTATAGGTAATGTGTAAACCATTCTGTATCGCGCTAGTGATGGCATCGGTATATAGTGTGCGCTTGCCATTATTCAGGGGAGAATGTCGTGCAGCTGTTTGCTTACAACCCAATTGGGCAGCCGGATGAATTACTGGTGTGGGTAGGTGTGCTGGATATTGCTACACCACCGGAGGTTACATTCACCATCGGCGCCGAAACGATAAAACCATTGCCGGGGTGCACAGCATTTGAGCCCTTGGGCGATGGCGTGTGCGATAAGCTGGGGCGCGCGTTAAATCATCGCGCGATTTTCCGATTGCCCTGGCCCGCGACCGATACGCGTTTTACACTTCATGTATCTGCAGGCAACCAAACGGTGAGCCTGAGTAGTAGGCGTATTCCTGCACAATTGCCATCAAAAGGGCGCGACAGTTTTAATCTGTTGTTGTCATCTTGTTATTACCAACCGAATGACAAATCCTTACCGCTTTCGCGATTGATCGACAATATAAAACCATCGCCTGATTTCACGTTATTGGCAGGCGATCAGGTCTATCTGGATTTACCTTCATCGCAAAACTTGCCGCAAAAAAAACATGAACTGGCGCGCGTGTTGGGCAAGAAATACCAAACCAATTGGTTTTCTGCGCATCTGCAGCAGCCTGGTCTTGCGGATGTGTTGCGTCATGGCCCGGTGTTATGTGTGCCGGATGATCATGAATATTGGAATAATTTTCCGCTGTCCCAGGTTCAGTTGAATAACACCCATTGGGAAAAGGATCGCAACAACTGGCGCGATCTGGCCAAGCAATTGTATGAGCGCTATCAAATGTCGCCTGCACAGTGCGATGGTTATTTCCGTCAGGACATTGCGCCGTTAAGCATGTTATTTCTTGATGGGCGCACCTGGCGCGATGAAACAGGTGTGCAAATGTTTAACGATGCCACCCACATTGCGATAGACCAATGGGCGCAGGATTTAATTGCGCGCAAAAAAAATAATTTACCGGCAGTGGGGTTGTTGAGTTCAGGACAAGCGCTGCTGATTGAAAAGCCGGGGCGCTGGTCGCGCAAATTGGCCGACATGGAAATGCCCAATTACAACGACTTTGCCGTGCTGACCAGCGCCTTGGCCAGATTATTTGCGTTGGATATTCCCATGCTTTATGTCACCGGCGATGTACATTGGGGGCGTATTGTGGAAGGTAAAAATCCGCGCGGCAAAACGATTTTTTATGAAGTGATTGCATCGCCATCGCGCTTGATTGATACGGTCATCACCGACCAAATTAATTGGGCCAAAGAAATGTGGCGCGATGCAAAAGGTAAAGGCAAAGATTTTCCGTTGCATCCGGAAGCGCCACCTCATCTGTCCGATATCAAGCTCGCTAATCTTGCTTTATCCAGTGTGCATCGGCAGCAGGGCGATCATGTTGCCTTGCTGCGGTTTCATGCAATACCGGGCGGGTTGGAGTTTAGTGTGGATTATATTTGTACCGACGCGGATGAAAAAAAGCGCCGGGAACATTCATCCACACAGGGGCCATTTAAATTGTTGAGTCTGTAAATTCACAGTACTGAATCTGTAAACACACATAAGCCTGTCAATTCGGCGTTCATAATATTGAGGAAAGGATAATGATCAAACAAACACTCTCCATTCAGTCGTTCTCCCAGTCGTTTTCCCAAAGTGATGTGCAAAAACTGGATCGCGTCAATCGCGAGCCCAATCTGGAATGGTTGAAGCGCGCCTACCATAGTTTTGCATTGGAAAACCTGGCGGATTGGAGTTTTATTATATTGGCTGGCGGCAAAGATGTTGCGTCCTTCCGCATTCGCGTTGCGCAATCCCATTTGCGCGGCGATATGCTGCCATCGTTTTGGTCTGAGTGCGCATTTTTCAAAATCGAACAAGGCGATTTTTCTACGGCGAGTTTTTTTAATTTGCCGTTATTCCAACCGGCAACCGCAAGTTATGCTCCCACTCGTAATGGATTGATTGAGTTGCCCTTGAAACAATTGCCCACACAAAAAGATTATCCCAACCTCGCCTTGCTTGCGATTCCTGTCGCACAAGAAAAAATTGTGGCTTCATTGGATGAATACCGTAAGTCGCGCGTGAGTTACGATGCGGTAGAAAACATTCTGCCGTGGCTTGCTTTTGTGTGGGGTGCGGGAAACGCAGTAAATCCTTTGATGCAGCACAATGGTTTTCCTTCGGCGATGATGCTCAACCAAATTTATGCTGCCAATGGTTTTGATCTGGCGCCCGGTGTGAATGCCAATTTATCTGCGCCGGAAACATTTTGGAGTGGGGTAAAACACTGGCAAGATTATTACAGCAAAACCCAGGAGAATGGTTTGCTGCCCAAAGCGCGCTATGTGCTTGGGCATATGTATGACATTGATGAAAACTAATAAGGTTCATCCTGCGCCGTTAATTGCAACTCAAGCCGGTTGTTTATTTGTGCCAACCGGTTCCATTCGCCGGCATTCACACTGGGAATGCGTTCGGGGTATGGCTCAGCTCCCGGTGCAGCAGTGATGGCAATCTGTACATTGGAATTCACATTGCGCGTCAGGTTACCCAACATCATAGTGGCTTCGCGCGCGTAATCATCCATTAACCGCGCAAGCGTATAAATCTCACTGGAGAGCATGCAGTCGCCAAGGGTTTTATTGGCGGCTGCCAATTGCGCCAGCCCCATGTTATCTACTGCAACACAAAAATCCCCCACGTAAATATTCACTGTCGCCGTTCCTTTAAAACCTTTGCTTGCCAGGCGATGCAACAGCTCATGCAGGCGCAATAATGGTTGCGGGTCGATAGTATTTTGATGAAATTGCAACGCTGCGTTTTGATTAAATGTCCACGCCAGTTCATCAATTAATTTGCGCTGGCTGATGAGTGACGATGAACCTGTTGGTGTTGTGGATACTGGTGTTACTGCTGCTGTTGCAGGCGGTGTGATATTTACCTGTGCGGTATTTGCTGAAGTAACGTCTGTCGCGATAACTGCTGTGTTTGTATCCGGTTTTGCGCTGACTTGATTCTTTAAATTCAGCAGTTGTTGGCTGATCTGTTGTTGCTGCTGTTGGGTGTTATTGAGTTGGGTAGTGATGTGCACTAACAGATAAACCATTGCCACTAACGCCGCCAGCACAAACACAATACCGATGAAAGACAGGCCGGATTTTTGTTGAGTAACTGCTTGCGGTTGTTCGGTGAGTGCCGCGTTCGGAGTTGTTGCCGCTGGTTGCTGTTGCAACATAGTGCTGAATTCCTGCCGCAAGCTTTGGCGCAGCCCCTGAAGCTCGCGCACCACCCGTGAAGTAATAAAGCGGCGATTATCTTCAAGGCTGTGCTCCATATGGCTCAAGCGCAATTCCAGATTGCGCGCTTGCTCAACCGATGCTGTGCGTCGCTCGGGTTGTGCTGCTGGCTTATCGGCCAGCGCGCCTGCCATTGCCGAGACCTGATTCGCCGCGGCAATGAGTTCAGGGCTTTCTATCGGATTATTGGCTAGCGGTTGCGATGGATAAATATGAATAGTTTCCATCACTTTGGATAAATCAGTCGCATTGATCCGCTCTTTGTTGACCACATCCAATGCGCCCAGTGCGCGCGCTTGGCCGGTGTACACATCGCCACTTTTGGAGGTGTACATAATGACCGGAATCATGGCTGTTTCAGGGTTGGATTTAATAATTTGCAGCGCGCGGAAACCGTCAATGCCGGGCATCAGGTGATCCATAAAAATAACCGCGGGCGCATGGCGGGAGAGATAGCGCAGCGCGGCCTCTCCTGAATCGACAATATCGATATCCAGCGGATAGCGGCGCAACATTTTTTTCAATCGATATTGAGCCGTGGTGGAGTCATCCACAATCAGTGCGCGTTTGATGGTCATGGCAGTAATCCCCGCGATAAAGCATGGGTGGTGATGAATCGATGGTGTTATCGATGATGATTATTTGCGCAAGACTAACAGAAAAACGGAATGTGAATGACTATTCAAATCACAAGATGCAGATGCGTTATCGGCAGCTAATTATCCCTGCGGCCAAACAATTATTGATAACGGCTGAGGAATAGGATAACCGCCACAATCCAACCGCTCAGCGCAAGTATTTTCCAGAGGGTATCGGGGTGTGTTTCGATTAACGGCTGCGCGCGTTGGCTGAGCCAGTTGGGGTTGGGGCGTTTTAAATCTTGCAGCCATTCACTGAGTGCTTCATAGCGGTGGGCGGGATTAATGCTTAGTGCTTTTTCCAGGGCTTTATCCAGCCAGTAGGGCACCAGCGGATTGTGTTTCATCGCCGAAATATATTTCAATTTGTGGAAACTTTTGGCATCCATCGCTTTGCTGTAGGCGCTGCCATAGGGCAATTTTCCGGTGAGCATTTCATAGAGCAAAACCGCTAGCGAAAATTGGTCAGACGCTGCGCTGGCGCTTGCACCATAGCGATATTCCGGTGCGGAGTAATCCAATGTGCCGAGAATATTATCGCGCGTAAACGGTGCCCCGGCTTCCTGTACGCCTGCCACCCAGCAGGAACCAAAATCGACAATCATCGGGCCTTTACTGCTGATCACAATATTGTCCGGCTTTATATCCTGATGCAGTGTTTCTTTGCGATGAAATGCGCGTATGCCACGAATCAAACCTTCGGTCAGTTCCACTGCATCCAGAATCGATAAAACACCGCGCTCCTTGAGTAATTGGGTGAGTGTCGGGCCGGGAATATATTCGGTGAGGTAATACAAACACGAGCGCGATTCCGCAGCGGGGATCACACGCACAACGGCGGGGCTATGAATGCGTGCGCCTATCCAGGCTTCCATCACAAAGCGTTCGATATAGGCTTTGTCATCCTGATACAACTCCGACGGCGTTTTCATCACCAGTAAATTATGCTGGCCATCTTCAACAAGATAAACCTGGCTGCGCGTTGACTCATGCAGGATTTTTTTAATGCATAAACCATCAATACTTTGGCCGGGTGATAGCACCGGTGGAAATGGCAAGCGCGATAGCACCTGCACTGCATCGTCTTGCGCTGCAGTGCCCAGATTTTCTATGCGCAGCGCCTGGATACTTAAATTGTCATTGCTATTGTGTTGCAGCGCGAGTGGCAATGCCTGATTCACCAGCTCATCCAAATTGTCGCGATGGTTCAGGATCAGCGCTTTAAATTCTGCCGTGGGTATTGCCTCGTGTATTCCGTCGCTGGTCAAAATAAAAATATCATCGCGCTGTAATTCCAGGCTGTGCATATCCACTTCCAAATAAGGGTCTGCGCCCATGGCGCGGCTTAAATGAGTGGTGTGTTTGTCGATGCGCTGGGTGTGATCGCGGGTAAGTAATTCGAGCGTGTTATCACGCAGGCGATAAACGCGGGTATCGCCCACATGAAAAATAAATCCGCTATCGCCTTTTAAAATGAGCGATGAAAAAGTAGTGAGATAGCCTTCGCCGTAAATAGAATTTTGGCTGCGCCCCCACAGGCTGGCATTCAAACTTTGGATAACGCGCATCGCTGATTGTTGCGTGCGCCAGGTGTCGGGTGTTGCGTAATAATCACTCAGGAAACCGGCAATTGCAGTTTGGCTTGCCTCGCGCGCTGCGTTACTGCTGCTCACGCCATCGGCAATCGCAATGGCGATGCCTTTGGTGGTGAGCAAATTGCCCTCGGGAATGCGCGCGCCGACCGTATCCTGATTTTCCGGTTTACGGCCAGCTTCACTTTTTTGCGCAAAACGGATGTGCAGTGTTGATTGCAGGTGATCCATATGATTTTCTATTTTAGAAAAAGAAATTGCCGACAGCATAGCGGTCAGCAATTTATTTGTCGTCATTCCCGCACGCGGGTATGACGACTCCAGCAATAATTAACTCACTTCAATTTTATGCAGCGAGCCGTCTTCATTGACTTCAACCACATGGCCTTTTGGTTCCTTCAGGAATTGCACAAATACCAAACCAATGGCCGCTGTGCCAGCGAGCATAAAGAAAAATGTTTGGATATCGATAAACGTATTCATGGTTAAAAAGAACAATGCGCCCACATTGCCGTAAGCACCGGTAAGGCCAGCGATTTGTCCGGTCATGCGGCGTTTAATGAGCGGCACAACCGCAAACACTGCACCGCAACCCGCTTGCACAAACAGCGAACAAATAAATACGGCAGCGAACGCAAGGTATAAAGGCCAGCTGGCGTTGATTTGTGCGAGCAGCAAATAACCGGCGGTAACACCGGCCAGAATAATAGTCATACTGAAGCGACGGCCACATTTATCGCTCACCCAACCGCCACCGGGGCGGGCCACTAAATTCATAAACGCGAAGGAACCGCCCAGCATGGCCGCTTGGGTTACGCTTAATCCGGCGAAGGTTGTCATAAAAAATGCGGGTAATACAGAGACAACGGCAATTTCAGAACCGAAGGTGGCGAGATAAGCCCAGCTTAAAATAGCCACTTGTTTGAATTCATATTTGTCGTGCTCTGCCACGCTGCCTTTTTGCAACATCTCTTTGTTGACGCGATAAATTTGTGAAAACTGGAATACAAACAGCGCGAATAAAATCACGTAGAGCGCATAGGTGGTGCCGTAACCGAGCAAGCCCAAATTGGTCGGTGACATTTTCCATGCGAGCACCGCGAGAATTAAATACATAGGCACGTTCATCATCACGTAGAAAATAAAATCTTTTCTGTTGCTGACTTCCAAACCGCCAGATTTTTTCGGTTTGAAATACGTAGAGCCTTTGGGCGTGTTGCGCACGGTGAGATAAAACGCCACACCGTAAATCATTGCGATAATTGCCGCGGTGCCCATCGCGTAACGCCAGCCGTCATCGCCGCCGAATACGTGAATCGCTAAAAATGGCAAGGTAAAACCCGCGGCCGCTGCGCCAAAGTTACCCCAGCCGCCGTAAATGCCTTCTGCCAAACCGACTTGGCGCGCCGGGAACCATTCACTCACCAGGCGAATACCAATCACAAAGCCCGCGCCTACAAATCCTAATAAAAAACGAAACAGTGCAAGTTGTTCGTAGGTTTGTGCACTGGCAAATGCAATCAGGATCGCGCCGGAAAAAATCAGTAATGCAGAATAAATTGCTCGCGGGCCAAATTTATCCACCAAACTGCCCACCACAATACGCGCAGGAATAGTGAGCGCCACGTTGAGTGTCAGAAGCGCAGCCCATTGTTGCGGTGTCATCACAATAGACGCGGTAATCAGTGGTTTAAGCGAAGGCAAACTAAACCACATCACAAAGGAAAGAAAAAACGCGAACCAGGTGAAGTGCAGGGTCGCAACAGATTTATTGGAAAAATCCAACAGGTTTAAACGATGAGTGCTCATGGAAAATCGTCCAGTCAATTAACGACAGCGTGGTAGATGCGCAGCGATTCCTGTTTTGGTGCAGGGTATTCTCGCTGCGTATGATTGGCTCTTTTGCAACGCGTATGCCAAGGCGTAAATAGTGCGTATCAGGTAGGGTTTGTGTTGGTTTTGTGCATTTATGGTGCTTCTGACGCGGATGTTGATGTTCCAAATAAATGCTTGATGCTGTCATTTTGTTAGATGTTGGTGCGTTTTGTTTTGCCAAATGGAATCCTGATTGCGCAAAGTTATGCAAATCTGTTTCCTTGGTCTTTTAAAAATCGCCTTCATGAACGCTCGGGGAAGGTTGTTGGTATATGATGCGACCGAGCAAACAAGGCAAAATCAAATAGGGAAAGAGAAAAGAGGGTTAAGCCCCGGCTGCCGAATGTTGATACAAATGGCCTTTATCGGCTCATATATGTATTGATCACTACACTAATACAAGACTACTGCTGCCCACTGAGTTGTTATTCCACAATAATGATTACGAGGTCGTAATGAAAAAATTGAACATGGGTGCCCTCACAGGCGCATTACTTGTGGCGGTTGCCGCTGCCCCTCTGGCCTACGCCCAAACAACCGATTATGTTGCGGATAATGTATTCACCCAGGGCATTGAAGGCCCAGCGGTAGATGCGCACGGCAATTTGTACGCGGTGAGTTTTGGTAAAGATGGCACCATCGGCATTGTCGATAAAAAAGATAACGCGCAATTGTTTGTGGCCTTGCCGGAAGGCAGCACCGGCAACGGTATTCGTTTTGATCGCGACGGATTTATGTATGTGGCGGATTACACCGGTCACAATGTGTTGAAAATCGACCCTAAAACCAAAGCGATTTCTGTGCACGCCCACAGCGATAAAATGAATCAGCCCAATGATATTGCCATCGCAAAATCCGGCGTGATTTACGCGAGCGATCCAAAGTGGGCAGACAACACCGGCAACTTATGGAAAGTCGCCACCGATGGCACAGTCACCTTGCTGGAAGCCAATATGGGCACTACCAACGGCGTGGAAGTCAGCACCGATGAAAAACATTTGTACGTTAACGAAAGCGTGCAGCGCAATGTGTGGAAATACGATATCGATACCAAAACCGGCGATGTCAAAAATAAACGCTTGTTAATTCAATTCCCCGACCACGGTTTGGATGGCATGCGTTGCGATGAAGATGGCAATTTGTATATTGCGCGCTATGCCGCGGGTGAAGTCACGGTGGTATCGCCGCACGGCACAGTGATCGAACGCATTAAATTAAAAGGCCAAAAACCCACCAATGTTGCTTTTGGTGGGGCTGATGGCAAAACCGTTTATGTGACTTTGCAAGAGCGCGGCGCGATTGAAACCTTCCGCACTGAACGCGCTGGGCGCGAATGGTTGCTTTTGCAAAAATAAAATCAAGAACTGCAAAAATAAAAACTAATAGCGTTCACACCGTTAGTGTTTTAAAAAAGCCCGCATTGTCTGCGGGCTTTTTTATGCTTTGCATTCGCGGATGCTAGGCCACATTGCGCTTTAACGCGCGCATGCGGTTATGGCATTCCTGCATGGATACGAGGATGTAATTCAGTGCGACATTGAAATCGACAGAGGCGACTTCCTGTTGCGCTTTTTTAATGTATTCCAGTGTGCGGTCTTCCAGTTCTTCCAATTGCACAATATAGGTTTTGGATTTGTTGGATTTAATTTTAGCAAGCAGGTCAGCGTAGGTTTTACGCAGTGAGCCTTCGATGGTGTTGCCTTCTTCTACATCGCCTTCGCGGGCGTAGAGCAGAGGTTGCAAACGCACGAGCGCATTTTGGCGCACATCAATCATTTCCTGAAAGACAGATTCATAACCAGAACCCTTGAGTTCAATTTTGGCGTCCGTATAAAAATTAACGCCATCGTTCAACACTTTAATCAGGTCGCGAATTGCAGTAATTTCGTTGTTAGCCATGATGGTTCTCCATTATCAATGCGATGGTTAATGGATTATGTTTGGATAAACATAACGTCACAGTGATAGTTGCAGAATGTATGCCATGCACTTTAAGTGACTGAAAAACAGAGAATTCCATTATGTTAAGTGGTGGATATTTTGTAACTATTGCAAAAAAGCAAAACGTGTTTTTGAAAATTATTTTTGTGAGTCAATACACTTCAGCTCTATTTCTGAAATAAAAATCGCGCGCGCAATCATTTCAGTGCATAACAGATATGTATTTTTTTGGTGATATTTTTTTACCGATCAGTTTTTTATTAAGAGAATTTTTATTGATAGTGGTTTTATTGATGGGTTTTTTATTGGCAGGATTTGTATTGATAGTATTTTCAGAAAGCTGCCGCCGCTGAATCCCTGCGGCGGCGAATCCATTATTTCTTTCGCTTAACAGCCAAGGCTACCTGGCCCTGCTGTTGTTCCTAAAATATTCAGGAAACGGTTGAAGTCATTAATGCGGCTTTGCACCTGTGCAGGGTTGCCTCCGTTGCATTCCAGTGCGCCATTAATGGTGCGGATGGTTTCACCAAAACCATTGCCATTGACGATAGAGTCATGCGCAGGGCGGAAACCGGCACCGGCTTGTGTCATCCAGAACCACAGTGCGGTTTGCCATGCGACAGTTGCGTTTTGTTGTACCAGATCGGGGTTGGCGCGCAGGTCAAGCCCAAGCGCAGCGCCTGCGGCGCAATAGTTACCGTTCCAACTTAATTGGATGGGCCCGCGGCCATAGTATTTTTTGCCGGGTGCACATGGGCAGGTCGCGGGGTTGCCATCCCAGTCGCCACAGTAATCGCCTTGTGCAATTTCGGTCACATACACCAAGCCGCTGGTTTCGTGGGAGAAGTTTGCCAACGCCGCTGCCGCTTCGCGCTTTTTCATCGCCAGATCACCGGTGCCTGCAAAGGCGGGGTAGCTCGCTGTGGCTGCCACTAACCCTGCATAGGTGTAGAAGGGGTTGCGGTTGGGGAACATCTGGTTGAATTGTGCCTCGCTCACCACGGCACCAAATCCGCTTGCAGGGGGATTGGTAGTGGCAGTGCGGACAATCATGGATGACGCGCGATCATTGAAATTGCTGATGCAGCTGTTGTCGCCACGGATAGTGACCGAGGCACCGGTAAAGTCCCAGTTCTCATAGAGCACCGCCTCGTAGCCTGCGGCAACGCGGATGGAGGATATTTGGTCGTTGCGTGCTCCAAGCGAGTTCATCGCATTAACATCAAATGAGCCCGCATTAAAGCCTGCTGACCAGCCGCCATAGTTACAGTGCTCATAGGCGGTGACGAGGCCGGTGGTGCCGCCACCGCTGCCGACGACTTCAATCCAGTTAAAGTTCCAATTGGCGGTTTGGGCAAATACGCCCAGGTTGTAGGTGCCCGCGTTGATGTACACCGTGCGGCTGACGGTAGTCCAATTTTGCCAGCCGCCGGTATTGGGGATGGCAAAGTTGCCCAGCTGTATCGCTCCTGCGTTTAAATCGACCGATGCGGTTGCGCCGGATGGGCTCGCCACGCGCATACGGATGGTGTAGTTGCCGCTGGTGGGAATAGAAAGGTTGTTGTACACCAGCCATTCGGTTGCCGCTATCCAGCCGATGTTGTAGCCGCCGCCGGAATCGGTCGTCATCTCAATATCTACCGCGTCATTGCGGAAGGCTCCGCCACTGTTGCCTGCGGTGGTATCAAAAAAAGCGTTGTAATTTTCAGCTTGGTAAACCACTGCCTGGCTTGGAGCCGCAAGTGCGGCACACAGGAGCAGGGCGGGCGTGGCCAAAAGCGGTTTATGGCGTAGCCGGGTAATACAGCGAGGGAGACCGGAAAATAGGTTGATCATTGTTATTGTCCTCATTGGATGGGTGCGGTTAATCAGGCCCCCGTTGCGCCGGAGTCAGAGGGGTGATGGAGCCTGATGCCAGAATGCAGATACATGACCGGATGTGAGCGGTTGTTATTTTATGGTCGCTTGTGTTGGTGATCCGGCGTGTATCCGGCTGGGCAAAAATCACCGGTGCGGTGTACAGCCGTTTTTTGCCAGCGAGTTGATCATTAAACATGCGGCTGGGGATTGCCAGTCCCAGTTTGGCTTTGCCTTTAACTGCCACTTTGGTGCAAAGGTGCGACTTTTTTAAAAGGCATCAGCAACCAGGCGAAAGTGAAAACTCGAACTTTGATGACTTTTACCCGTGCTGCTGGTCTGGCGTTCGGGTTTTGGATAGATGTGACAGCGGTATCATTTTCTGTTGAGGGAAAAAGGCTGTGTTTTGTGCCATGGAATTTTCATGAAAGTGATGGAAAATCTGCCATTCTTGTAAATTATTTTCTTTTCATGGCGTTTTTTTAGTGGTAGCCTAGAAAAAATGATCGTTTTTTCTGCTTTTGTTACGAAAAAAACTATGCACAAAGAAAATAATTTACAAAAAGTGCTAATGGATCGGCTGCTTAGCCCAACCGGTAAGGGGTTGGGTGATGTCAGTTTGCAGCCATCGATAGCCGCCACTCCCCAATTAGGCTGGAACCTGCTTAAAGAGCAAGTGAGCCTGCCCGTCGCGGTGCTCAGCCAGACGCGCATCCAGCACAACCTGCGCTGGATGGAATCCTTTATTAGTACCTATGGGCTGAAACTCGCACCTCATGGCAAGACCACCATGAGCCCGGCACTCTTTCATCAGCAACTCGCCCATGGTGCATGGGGAATTACCCTGGCAACCGCGCCTCAGGTGCAGGCTGCGCATCACTTTGGCGTGCGCCGTGTGCTGATGGCCAACCAGTTGGTAGGGCGCGCCAATATGGCGATCATCTCCCGCTTGCTGCAAGACCCTGAATTTGAGTTTTTCGTGATTGTCGATTCCGCCGCTAACGTCGAGCAGCTTGGGCAATTTTTTGCGCAGTCCGGCCAGACATTGAATGTGCTGCTGGAGTTGGGTGTTGACGGTGGCCGTACGGGGGTGCGCGATCCTCAAACCCGCGACTCGGTATTAGACGCCATCGCCCGTTACCCGCAGTCGCTCGCGTTGCGGGGAATTGAAGTGTACGAGGGTGTGCTCAAAGACGAAGCTGCCATCCGCGATTTCCTGCGTCTGGCAGTGCGCGAGTTGATGACGCTGGAAGCGCACAGCCAATTGGCTGATGGTCAGATCATTCTCACTGGTGCCGGTTCCGCCTGGTTTGATCTGGTCGCTGAAGAGTGGACAGGTGTCACCCTTGGTCGCCCGCTCGACATCATCCTGCGCCCTGGCTGCTATCTCACCCACGATGTGGGTATCTACAAAGCCGCTGAAGCGCGTATCCACGCCAGCAACCCGGTTGCCCGCGCAATGCAAACCAGCCTGCTGCCTGCGCTGCAGTTGTGGGCTTATGTGCTTTCCATTCCTGAGCCCGGCCTTGCGATTCTTGGCCTTGGCAAGCGCGATGCCGCGTTTGATGCCGGCCTGCCTATTCCTGCTATGCACTTCCGGCCTCAAAACATGGGGCGTTCCGGAAGCGAAGCTCCTATTGCTGCCCCTGCCGATTGGCAACTCACGGCGATGATGGATCAACACGCGTTTATGAAGGTCTCGCCTGATGCTGACCTGCAAGTAGGCGATATGCTCGCGCTGGATATTTCCCACCCCTGCCTGACCTTTGATAAATGGCGGCAGCTGCTGGTGGTTGACGATCACTACACGGTAGTCGATGCCGTGGAAACGTTTTTTTAGGGCGCGCCATGGACGCTTTTTTCTCAACCTTGCTCACGCCCGGCCAATGGTTATTGGTGTACGCGGCCATCAGCATCATTGCGTTGATCTTGTTGATTGCACGCTACCGCCTCAATCCGTTTATCACGCTTACGTTGGTGTCGCTCGGTTTGGGGTTGATGGCGGGCATTCCGGCAAAAGATGTGGTGTTCGTCTATGAAGCTGGCGTGGGCAAAACCCTCGGCCACATTGCGTTAGTTGTTGCACTGGGCACCATGCTCGGAAAAATGATGGCGGAATCCGGCGGTGCCGAACAAATCGCGCGCACCATGATTCGTTTGTTTGGTGAAAAAAATGTGCACTGGGCGATGGTGTTTATCGCCTTCCTGGTTGGCTTCCCGATTTTTTTCGAAGTCGGTTTTGTGTTGTTAATTCCGATTGCTTTTAACGTGGCGCGTCGCACCGGCACCTCCATGTTGTTAGTCGGCTTGCCGATGGTGGCGGGTTTATCTGTCGTACACGGTTTGGTACCGCCACACCCGGCGGCGATGATTGCTGTTGGTGAATATCAGGCAAACGTCGGGCGCACGATTTTTTTTGCATTGATTGTGGGCATTCCCACGGCGATTATCGCCGGGCCCATTTTTGCAAAATGGATTGCGCCCAAAATCCAATTGCCTGCGCACAATCCACTTGAAGAGCAATTTATTCATGCCGATGCCGAGCGTCAGCTGCCCGGTTTTGGCATTACCTTATTCACCATCATGTTGCCGGTAGTGTTGATGTTGTTGGGCGGTTGGGCTGATCTGATTGCTGAACGCGGTACGCGCCTGAATGATTTCTTGTTGTTCATCGGCAACTCTGTTGTTGCGCTATTAATTGCAACCCTCGTGAGTTTTTACACACTCGGATTAGCACGCGGATTTAATCGCGATTCTATTTTGAAATTCAGTCACGACTGTTTGGCTCCCACCGCGGGGATCACGTTATTAGTGGGCGCGGGTGGTGGTTTAAATCGCATTTTGGTGGAAGCGGGTATCGCCAAAGAAATTGTGACCTTCTCATCGGATATGGCATTAACACCCTTGATGATGGGATGGCTAGTTGCTGCGTTAATGCGTATCGCCACCGGTTCAGCCACCGTTGCCATGAGCACCGCTGCGGGAATTGTTGCGCCAATCGCGCTTGCAGCGGGTTATCCGCATCCTGAATTGTTGGTGATTGCTACCGGTGCAGGCTCATTGATTTTGTCGCACGTAAATGACGGCGGCTTTTGGCTAATCAAAGAATATTTCAACATGACCGTTACCCAGACTTTAAAAACCTGGACGGTACTGGAAACCATAATCTCTTTTGTTGCGCTTGCATTTGTGTCGCTGCTCGCAGCCATGATGTAAGCGAATTGAACCTTTAAAAACAGGTTGTAAAACGATGACGGCTTTGTTCGATATTGTGTACCACATGCGCGCCAGCCGCGACCGCTTGTCTGCGACCGAGCAAAAAATTGCCGATGCAATTTTGGATGATATCGCATTCGCTGCCGCTGCCAGTATTGATCAGCTTGCGTTAAAAGCGGCGGTGAGCATCGCGACCATTTCGCGTTTTGCAAAGTCCGTAGGTTGTGAAGATATCCGCGATCTGAAATTAAAACTCGCACAAGCGAGCGCTGTCGGTACACGTTTTTTGGCGGAAGTGCCCTCGGTGGAAGAGAGTGCATTTTATTCGCAAATTTGCAGCGAAGTGGAATCAACACTGCGCGCTAATTTATCGCGTTTTGTAGAGGCAGATTTTCGCAATGCGGCGGCGTTATTAAACAGTGCGCGGTTGATTTATATCGGCGGTATGGGTGGCGGTTCCACCATGCTGTCGGAAGAAGTGCAGTTCCGTGTGGCGCGTTTGGGGTTGGCTGTAACGGCCTACCATGATCCGGTGTTGTTGCGCATGTTAGCGGCCACCCTGACGGAAAAAGATGTGCTGGTGTTGCTGTCGGTCACCGGTGTTACACCGGAATTGTTGGAAGTGGCAGATATCGCCCGCGAATACGGGGCGCAGGTGATTGTGTTCTCTGCACCGCAATCACCGCTGGCGAGTAAAGCCAGTATTTTTATTCCAATCGTGACTGAAGAAACCGATTTTATTTACAAGCCCTCGGCTTCGCGTTACGGCATGTTGTTGGCGATCGACATACTCGCTACTGAATTAGCGCTCGCGCGTAAAACCGAGAGTAAAGAATTATTGCGCCGCGTGAAATTTGCGTTGGATGAATACCGCGGCGGCGATAACCGTTTGCCATTAGGTGATTAATTACGAATTGTTATGGCCTGTTGTTTTTCACTATACACAGGTGCGAATAGATGCAAACAGGTGCAAACAGGTGTAAGTAGGGAGCAAGTGGGTGAATTTTGATTTAATTATTCGCAATGCGCAGATTATTGATGGCTCCGGTTTACCGGCCTATCGCGCAGACCTTGCGATAGTTGCAGGGCGCATTGCCGCGATCGGCGATCTTGACGGTGCACATGCTACTGCAATTCGCGATGCACAAGGACAGGTGTTAGCGCCGGGTTTTATTGATGTGCATACGCACGATGATTTGCAAGTGATTCACGCGCCCAACATGTTGCCCAAAATTTCGCAAGGCATTACCACAGTGGTGGTGGGAAATTGCGGCATCAGCGCAAGCCCTGTCACCTTGAAAGGAAGCTTGCCTGATCCGATGAATTTATTGGGTACACCAAACGATTTTTGTTATGCCGATTTTTCCAGTTACAAGCAAGCGGTTAATCGCGCGCAACCTGCGGTCAATGTTGCGGCGCTTGTCGGGCATACAGCGCTGCGTAACAACCACATGGACCGCCTTGATCGTGAAGCAACGCGCGACGAAATTGAATTGATGCGTGTGCAATTGCGTGAAGCGCTTAAGCAAGGTGCGTTGGGTTTGTCGTCGGGTCTGGCCTATGCGTCGGCTTATGCCAGTACAACGCAAGAAGTGAAATTATTGGCTGAAGTGCTGAATGAAACCGGTGCAGTTTATACCACGCATTTGCGCACGGAATTTAACGAAATTATTGCTGCACTGGATGAGGCATTTGATATTGCCGACCATGCCAAAGCGCCGGTCATTGTGTCGCATTTAAAGTGCGCTGGTGCGGGTAATTGGGGGCGCAGTGGTGAAATATTGAAGCACCTGGAAAGTGCAGCTGAGCATCATCCGGTAGGTTGCGATTGTTATCCTTACAGCGCGAGTTCATCGACGTTGGATTTGCAACAGGTCACCAGTGATTTCGATATCGTGATTACCTGGAGTACGCCGCATCCTGAGCAGGGTGGAAAAAAATTAGCCGAGATCGCCAATGAATGGGATGTGAGTTTGTTGGACGCTGCAAAAAAATTGCAGCCGGCTGGCGCTGTGTATCACGGCATGAATGAACAGGATGTGCAAAAAATTCTCGCGCATCCGTTAACTATGGTTGGGTCCGATGGTCTGCCCGTTGATCCGTTGCCTCATCCACGTTTGTGGGGTGCATTCCCGCGTGTGTTGGGGCATTACAGCCGCGATTTGAAGTTGTTCAGTTTGCCTGAAGCGGTGCGCAAAATGACGCGTATGTCGGCTGATCGTTTTGGGTTGGATGATCGCGGCCGCATCGAAGTCGGCGCAGCGGCAGATGTGGTGTTGTTTGATGCGGAAAAAGTACGCGATGCCGCCACCTTTACCAATCCACAGCAATTGGCCGAGGGTATCAATGCTGTGTGGGTGAATGGTGTATTGACCTACTCGCAACAACATTTAACAGGCAATCGCGCTGGAAAGTTTTTGGAACGCCAGCGTGATTTACGGATTGGGTTTTATTAAAGAGATTTTTTTATGACAGATATAAAACGTTATGGCGTTGAAGGTGGAAAGGGAACTGGCGGGCAGCATTTGCCATTCGCTCGTGCAGCAGGCGCAGATGGTTGGTTATTTGTGTCAGGGCAAGTGCCCATGGTGAATGGTGAAATTATCGATGGCGGCATTGTTGCTCAATCACACCAAACCATTAAAAACGTATTGGCTATTTTGGCCGAAGCAGGTTACGGCCCTGAGCATGTGGTGCGTTGCGGTGTGTGGCTGGATGACCCGCGTGATTTTATGTCATTCAACCGTGTATTCATGGAATATTTCGGTGCTAATCCACCTGCGCGTGCTTGTGTTGTATCGAGCATGGTGGTGGATTGTAAAGTTGAAGTAGATTGCGTGGCTTATAAAAAACCATAAACCACGAATGTAGATAAAACCGTTAGATAAAATTAGATAAAAAGAGAAAGATAAAAACAGTTTATGAAAAGGTGTTTGTTGTTCATCGTTGTCGCATTGTTTCCGCTACTGGCCACCGCCAATAGCGGGCAACTTGCTTTGGTGCCCTATCCACAATCTGTAGTGGAGCAACAAGGGCAATTGGTAATGAATGAACAATGGCTGTTTGCGGCAGATGGAAAAGTAACGAAGGATCTTAATGTAACTTTGGATCTATTTGCTGATCGGGTAAAAGCGCAAACCGGAAAAACGATTCGCTGGAAAAAAACCAGTGAAAAAAAATCGCGCGTGCTGATCCGCATTAAAAATGCAGCGCCACTCTCAAGTAGTGTGGCGCAGTGGGATGAATCCTATCAGTTAACAGTTAATGCAGATCGAATCGAATTATCGGCTGCGCAATTAGCCGGAGCGCAACGCGGCTTGGAAACGCTGTTGCAATTGATCGGTACCAACGGCCAGTTGGCGATTCCGTTGGTGACGATTAATGATTTTCCCCGCTTTAAGTGGCGCGGTCTGTTGTTGGACACATCGCGGCACTTTTTTTCGGTGGATACAATCAAGCGCCAGATTGATGCAATGGCAGTAGCCAAATACAACATTTTTCATTGGCATTTAACCGATGACCAAGGCTGGCGTTTTGAATCCAAACGCTATCCAAAATTGCATACATTAGCGTCCGATGGCGAATACTACACCCGCGCACAAATGCGCGATGTTGTGGCCTACGCGCGTGCGCGCGGCATTCAGGTTCTGCCTGAAATAGACATGCCTGGTCACGCGAGTGCGATTGCAGTTGCCTATCCGGAGCTGATGTCTGCGCCTGGGCCTTATGCAATGGAATATCGCTGGGGTGTGCACAAGCCCACGTTAAATCCTGCGAATGAAAATGTATATAAATTCGCAGATGCGATTTTTAAAGAAGTTGCTGATATTTTTCCGTTTGAATATATCCATATCGGCGGTGACGAGGTTGATCCCGAGCATTGGAATACCAATCCGTCTATACAAGCGTTTATGAAAGCAGAGGGCTTAAAAAATCATCGCGCATTGCAGGCCTATTTCAACCAGCGTTTGCAAGCGCTATTGGAAAAACACCAACGCAAAATGATTGGCTGGGATGAAATACAACATCCTGACTTGCCTAACAATATTGTCATTCATTCCTGGCGCGGTCCGGATGGTGTAAGCGATGCGGTAAGCCACGGTTTTCAATCCGTATTATCAACCGGATATTATTTGGATCAGCCGCAAGCGGCTGCCTATCACTATCGCAATGATCCCATTCCTTCTGCACCTGTAGTGATCGAAAATATATCCGCTAACGAAACAATCACAACCTGGCGTTTCGAGATGCCGCGTAAACGTGGCAAGCCGGTTACAGGGACTTTTACACTAATAAAATCCAGGAGTGGCGATAAAAATATTGGCAGCGATGAAAAAACAATTCATGGCGTAATTGATTTTACGGGCAAGTCTCGCCGTGATGTGCTGTTAAAAAATATCTCCGATGCGGGCGCGCGTTTTTCAGTGGATACCTGGATGGGGCCGGTGGAATTTTACGTAAATTTCTTGGGCAATAAATTACAGGGGCGCGCGCTGGTAGGTAACACGCCCTACAGTGTAAGCGGTGAAAAAGTAGTAACCGATGTTGCACAAAAACAGTTACCGAAAACCGAGTCTGTGGCGCATTTGGGTGCACAGCAGGAGGCGTTGGTTCTGGGTGGGGAAGCGGCACTTTGGGCCGAGATAGTGAATGAGCAAAGTATTGACGTGCGTTTGTGGCCGCGCGCCTTTGTTGTTGCAGAAAGGCTCTGGTCGGCGCGGGAATTGCAAGACGAAAATAGTATGTATGTGCGGGTAAATTCAATCGCACTGCTGGCTGAAAAATCGGTTGGATTGCAGCACCGACTGCAGCAAGACAGAGCGCTGCAAACGTTGGCGGGTAAAAACAATATTGCACCGGTAAAAATATTTGCCGAATTATTGGAGCCTGCCCATTACTACCATCGTCAGCACGAAAAATCTGCTTACGAAACCTATTCCAAACAGGATCCTCTCAATCGCCTGGTTGATGCATTGCCGGCCGAAAATGAGAATTTGCGACAATTCAACCAGAGGTTAAGCCGCTGGTTGGCAAATCCGCAAAACAATGCAGATTACGCTGCATTAAACGCGCAACTGCAGTTATGGAAAAACAATCTTGACAATCTAAAACCGGTTTTGCTGCTGAATCCCCAGTGGCAATCACTGGTGGAAAAATCGAATAGTGTTGTTGATAGCAGCATGCGATTACTGGCGTTGCGAATGAGTGGCGCTGGGCTCTCTGCGGCAGAAAGAGCGCAAGTAGAGGCGCTGATCTGGCAGGCGCGAACACTGGATCAGGAATTGGTAATCGCCGCTGCGGTTTCGTTGGAATTAATTCTGGATTCGTTTACAACTTTTTAACCTTGATATTAGGGGGGAAGTTTTGTAAATACGATTGACAACGTTGTCCAGCTGGATGTAAGTTTGGGGAGCCGACAGCTAAGTCTGAAGGCTCAGGTGACGAAGAATAATTGAAGGTGCGCAGCAGACATTACGGTGCCGATGCATAAAAAATTCGCTCATAGACCAGCGTAGCTGGTGTAAAGGGGAGGGCGAAGCATAGGCAAGTTACTGCAGCGTTAAATATAAATACGTTATCTATGATGACCTGCGCTATTGGTAGACTGATATGGTTGAAGTAGCCCTGTTTAATATTAATGACATTCCACTCTTATTCAGTGGATTCCTTGCGTTAGTGTTGGCTTTTTTGTTGTTTTTTGCCCAACAACCGGGGCGCATCAAAAAGCTTTACTGGCAATTGTTGGGCTTGTTCTTTTTCCTAAGTGCACTGCGTGTATTCGATACGTTGATCTATTGGAATATCAACTTGCGCGATACCTTGTCTCTCGTATCCGCGAATTTTTTCTTTCTGTTTGGATTCGTGTTTTTTTTGCAGGGGCCACTGTTGCTATGGTTTACGCGCGCAGCCATTTTTCGCGATTTTGAACTTAAGCGCCTTGATGCGCTTCATCTGGCACCTGCAGCGATTTATCCGATTTATATCTACCACATTTATCATGGTTTGGATCCAGAACAAAAAATGCAGTATGTGCATGATTGGGCACATGTGATTAGTAACCCCTATTTTGAAGCGCTCATCTGGATTCAAAGAGTGGTGTTATTTGCATATAGCCTGTATTGCGTTTACCACTTGTATCAGTACAAACACCATTTGATTACACGCCATTGTGAGCTGAATAAGGTGGATTTGCATTGGCTGAAACTGTTGGTTATCGGATTTTGCTGTATTAATGGATGGACATTCTTGACCTTGATTGATACCCGTTTTTTGCAATTGGCGGATGCCAGCATACTGGGTGAATCAGAGAGTTTTCTGTATTTGGTATTCATGAGTGTATTGATTGTTTATCTATTAAAAAACTCACATGGTTTTTCGGATATTCAAATTGAGCACACGATTGCACCGGAGCCCACACCGGAGGAGCCCCAGCAGCAATTGGTAGAGAAGTTGACGCATTTTATGGAGCAAAACAAACCTTATCTGGAGCCGCACATAACGGTTGAGCGCTTGGCGATCAAACTCAATGTGTCTCCCAAACTTTTGTCGTGCACCATTAATAATAAGTTGCATATGAATTTTTTTGAGTTGATTGGCACCTATCGCGTCGCAGAGGCGAAAAAACGTTTGGCTGACTCAGAGCTGCGTCAAAAGCCGATCAGTGAAATTATGAAAAGTTGTGGCTTTAACAGTAAATCGGTTTTCAATCAGGCGTTTAAGAAAACCGTCGGTGTTACCCCAAGTCACTATCGCCAACAGCATTTGCATTAAGTGAAAGGTAATACTTTTGGTAGTGCGGGTTTTATTTTGAGGATGCAGGTAGCACAGGTTTGTCGGTCGCTGTTACTAATTCGGCACCATTACAAATCCGTGTAATGAATAACAGTGGAGTACCTGTGATGAAGATGATTAACAATATCCGTGAGCGATTAATGCAGCGCCTGTCTGTAGTGAGTGCTTGTATGCTGCTGAGCATGATGTCTATCAACCTATGGGCAGGTAGCGCATCGGCTGAGACAAAAGTCATCGGATACATTGCCAGTTTTACTGACATGAAAGCGGCGATTGATAAAACTGATTTAAGCAAGTTAACCCATATCAATTTGTCGTTCACCAACCCCAATGCGCAAGGGAAACTGGTGGAAAATGGGGTGATGACCTGTATGCCCGGCATGCTAGGCGGCAATGTAACCGCAGCAGACGTGCGTTATGTGATTGATAAAGCGCAAGCGGCAGGCGTGAAAGTGTTGGCATCAGTTGCCGGTGGAGTTATACCAGCCTGTTCGGGTAATTGGGAGACATTATTGCAGCCTGCCAATCGCCAACAATTGGTCGATAACCTGATCGCTTTTATGGAAGAGTTTGGTCTTGATGGTATTGATGTCGATATCGAAGGCGTACTGCTCACCAATATTGATAACGCGGGTAATTACACTCCTTTTATCCAAGCGCTCTCTGCGCAATTAGTCGCCCGCAATAAATTGCTTACCTGCGCTACGGCAAGTTATGTCGGTGGCATGATTCCGGTTTCGTCCATTCCCTATTTTGATTTCGTCAACATCATGTCTTATGACGCGATTGGCCCAAGTTGGGGCGCAGCCGGTACACAGCATTCGACGTATGCGATGGCGGTTGACCACGTTAATGTATGGAAAAACCGCGGCCTGACCAAAGAGCAATTAGTGCTGGGTGTGCCGTTTTATGGTTATGGATTTGGCACTTATAAATCCGACTATACCTACGCCAGTATTCTCAATGAATTTGGTGCCGATGCTGCAAATAACGATTTAATCGGCAATGCCTGCGCAGGTTGCAATTACATCACCTACAACGGTGCAGCAACTATTCAGGCAAAAACCAAACTCGGTTTGGAACATGGCTCAGGCATTATGATTTGGGAATTATCGCAAGATGCAGCAGGCGCGAATAGTTTGCTAAAAGTGATTGACGACGA
This sequence comes from Cellvibrio sp. UBA7661, assembly GCA_002483365.1. Classification (GTDB taxonomy): domain Bacteria; phylum Pseudomonadota; class Gammaproteobacteria; order Pseudomonadales; family Cellvibrionaceae; genus Cellvibrio. Next base: position 122,915 of record DLHT01000006.1, on the reverse strand, counting down.
AATTAAAAAATCAGCCAGTACGTCCAGCAGCAATAATTCATCCGCAGCCAGTGAAGCTGCCTCGTCTGTTGCGCTCTCATCAACTGCAGCGTCCGTTGCGCCTACTTCCTCAACAGCGGCGTCCTCTGTGAAATCCAACGCTGGTCAATCATCTGGTGGCGGCGGTGGCTCAATCGGTTTGTGTTTTCTTGCGCTGTTAGTGCTGTTTGTCATCGCAAGACAATCTGGTGCTGTTGGGCAATCTGACATTGTTGGAAAGACGGGGCGCAACGCATAGCCATGAAAACTGAATGCCTGCAAAACATTGTTATCGTCGGGGGCGGTACTGCCGGTTGGATGACCGCAGCCGCGCTCGCGAAATTTTTGCAGCCAAAACAATACCGCATCACGCTCGTGGAATCGGATGTGATTGGAACTGTCGGCGTGGGTGAAGCGACGGTTCCGCACATTCGTTATTTCAACGAAGTTTTGGGTATTGATGAAAATGAATTTATGAAAAAAACCAATGCCACTTACAAATTAGGCATTGAGTTTTCAAACTGGGGAAAAGTAGGCGATGCCTATATTCATCCGTTCGGGATTTATGGCCAAAGCCACAATGACATCAGTTTTCATCATTATTGGCTGAAAGCAAATCAGGCGGGTGATACCAGCAACATTAGCGATTATTCCGTTGGTGTTGCGGCGGCCTATGCAGAAAAATTTGCTTATCCTGCGGCGGATTCACGCTCGCTTTTTTCCAAATACAGTTATGCCTTCCATATCGATGCCTCTATGTATGCACGTTTTTTGCGTGAATACAGTTGCGCTCGCGGGGCAACGCGTTGCGAAGGGAAAATCACCACAGTTGTGCAGCATCCCGATACCGGTTTTATCCAATCAGTACAGCTTGACTCCGGTGAAATAATTGCAGGTGATTTATTTATTGATTGCTCGGGTTTCCGTGGTTTATTGATTAATGAAACGCTGGGCACCGCGTTTGAAGATTGGAGTCACTGGTTGCCGTGCGACCGCGCTATTGCGGTGCCGTCGGCAAAAACCAGTGAGCCATTGCCTTACACCAAAGCAATTGCGCGGACAGCCGGTTGGCAGTGGCGTATCCCCTTGCAAAACCGCACCGGCAATGGGCAAGTGTATTGCAGCCACTACATCAGCGATGATGAGGTTGCTGCGAATTTGCTTGCCAGTCTTGATGGTGAGCCACTCGCCAATTTGAATTACCTGCGTTTTAAAACGGGCCGTCGCATAACTTCATGGAATAAAAACTGTATTGCCATTGGCCTTTCAAGTGGTTTTCTTGAGCCATTGGAATCCACCAGTATTTATTTGATCCAAATTGCGATCATGAAGCTGATTGAATTTTTCCCCTATGCGGATATGGATGCTGCCAACACGGATGAATTTAACCGTGAGCTGGCGATGGAATATGAACGCATCCGCGACTTTTTAATCCTGCATTACCACGCGACCGGGCGTGATGATTCTGCTTTCTGGAATTATTGCCGGACGATGCAAATTCCTGAAAGCTTGAAATATAAAATGGATTTGTTCCGCGAGCAGGGGCACGTAGAGCGCTACAAACGCGGCATGTTTTTGGAGCCGAGTTGGGTTGCTGTTTATTTGGGGCAGGGCATTGCGGCCAATCGGTATCATCCATTGGCGGACGCAATGGATATGAGTCAATTGCAACAGTATTTGCGCAGCATGCGCGATGCAATTACCGCGGGAGTGCGCACTATGGCCTCTCACAGCGACAGTATTCAGCGCTATTGCCGCGATGACCATACTGAAAAAAGTTGGCCGCCTGCGGCAATGAGTTTGTATGGGGTGTTCTCATGATAGAAAACTCCAAACACACCGGTATTTTTTTGTCCGAAAATGACAACGTTGGCTGCGCGAAAAACAATACCGCCGCGATAAAACGCATTGCTATTGTGGGCGGCGGCATAACGGGCTGGACGGTTGCTGCCGGGTTGGCCAATGGCTTGCGCGGATTGAATATTGAAATAGCGCTTATTGATAACCCTGCGCAGATTGAAATCGATTTGCATACCGAAGCCACGACACCAGCCTGTGTTGCGTTTCATCGTGCGCTGGGTATTTCCGAGTTGGATTTGGTAATGAAAACCGGAGCCAGTTTTTTATTGGCGACCGAATTTAATGCCTGGTCTTCTGCGCAACAGCACTACTTTATGCCGTTTGTCGATCACGGTTTTATGCTCAATCGGATTGAATTCTCCCAATATACAATCAGCCACCACCTTGGTGGTAAGCCATTCCACTTCAACAGCTACGATGACTACGCACTCGCCTCTGTTGCCGCCAAAGCGGGGCGTTTTTGCCATCCTTCTGCGCAGTCATCATCACTTTTTTCTACGTTGGATTATGGTTTGGCGTTGAACACCAATGCCTATGCAGAATATTTATCTGCGTTTGCGGTACCTATGGGTGTGGCACACATACAGGCACAAACTGACGGCGCTGTGGTGGATGAAAGCGGAAATATCAAAGCTATTCGTTTGGGCAGTGTTGATTCAACAGTAAACCGCAACATCAATTCCCTTTGGATAGATGAAAGCGGATTGCTCGCCGCCGATTTATTTATTGACTGTTCCGGTATTACGGCCGCACTCATTGAAAAAACATTACAGGTGGAATGGCTGCCATTAGCAAATGTTACGCCTGTTTCCGGTAAGTCCCCTGTGACACAAGTGGCAAGCAGCTTGCAGCCATTAGGTGCCGACGCGGCTATTCCTGTTGCGCGCCAATTACAACCGGCTGCGGCTGGTTGGATTCAAACCTGTACAACACAAACACATGTTGGAAAAAATTATTTTTATCACGCCGATTTTGCAAACGATGAGCAAATATCGGTTGCGCTGAATGCGGATCTATCTGCAGTAAAAATTCACCCATTACGCACCGGGCGGCGCGCAACCTTCTGGCAGAACAACTGCATTGCGATAGGCCAGGCTGCCAGTAACCCCGATCAATTGGCTGCAGGAAAATTACATCTGGTTCAAAGCGCGGTGCTGCGTTTGCTCAGCCTTTTTCCTGCGCAAGCGGATGCGGTGTTTAACCGCGTTGAATACAACCGCCTCACTCATCTTGAGCTTGACCACATAGACGATTTCCATGCGTTGCACTATCAACTGGCTGCAGTAACGGATTCCGATTATTGGCAGAGCATCGCACGCGCGCAATTATCCGACCGGCTGTTGCACAAGCTGGAACTGTTTAAAACACGCGGGTTAATTCCGCATTATGAAAATGAAACATTTTCTAGCGGAATCTGGACGTCCTTATTGTTAGGCAATGGATTTTGGCCGCAGCGCTGCGATCCGCTGGTGCGCACAATGGATCAGGTGTGGATTAACCAGAATTTGGAAAAAATGAAAACCATGATGGCATCTGCGGCAGGCGCTATGCCTATGCAAGCCGATTATCTGCAAGCCGCGCGCGAAAAAATGCAGCTGTCGGGTGGCGAGATGAAAACGGGTAAAAACATTAAGGTGGGTTATGCCGTGGCATAACCGAAAAACATCAGCCAATTTTTTGAATATACATTAAGTTTTTTGAAAGGTTGGTGTATGTGTAAAGCCATTTTTTAATGGCATGAAGTAAGAAGTTCGACTTTTAGTAACGCAGCGTTCGATTTTGATTTGCATATAGAGTCGATAAAAAGCAGGTGTTAAATTCGGACGTTGCTCCGTTTTTAATAGTTTTGATGTTGTCGCATTGCCGAAGTATTTTTTGCGTTTGCACAAAAACAACGACAAGTGAATTAGCAGTAAAAAGTAGTAAAAATGCAGTAAATGGAATGCTCAGTTAGGTGCGTATGGCTTCTCTGGTTATACGCTTCCGTGGGTTTAATACGAGAGAAAACAACTAAGGGGTTGGATATGTTTAAAAGTAAAAACAATGTGACCGAAATGCGCAGTAAAGGATTCAAAAAATCCTTGCTCGCCGTTTCAATCATGGCATTGAGCGTACCTACGTTCGCGCAAACTGCTCCTGCAGATGAAAATCTGGAAGAGGTAGTTGTTACCGGCATGAAGAACAGTATTAATTCTGCACAAGAATTAAAGCGTAATGCGGATACTGTTGTTGATGTGATTACTGCAAGCGACATCGGCGCGCTGCCGGATAAATCAGTAACCGAAGCATTGCAACGTGTTCCTGGTGTAACCATTGAGCGTTTCGCATCATCTGATGACCCCAAGCACTATGCTGATGAAGGTACTGGTGTATTGGTGCGTGGTCTTGACCGTGTTCGCTCTGAAATTAACGGCCGCGATGCATTCAGTGCAAACCCATGGGGTGGCCTGAGCTATGAAGATTTCCCGGCGGAATTGCTGGGGGCTGTAGAAGTTGCCAAAAACCAAACGGCTGACAAAATTTCTGGTGGTATTGCCGGTACTGTTAACCTGATTACCCGCAAACCATTTGATTCGAATGAACGTTTGCTTTCTTTCAATGCTAAAGCTAACTACGGTGATTTCCGTGAAGAAGTAACGCCGTCTTTCTCTGCATTGTTTGCTGATAGCTGGGAGACCAGTGCCGGTAAGTTTGGTTTCTTGATTGCGGGTTCCCAATCAGAGTATCAATCGCGCGGCGATGGTGTTGGCTTGGGTAACTTCCAGAGTCGTGGACCTGTAGATACTTTCTCTTATGACGTCTGGGGTACTCCGTCTCCTGGTGTTGTTGCCGGTCAATGGTCAGCTCCTTGTATGATTGGTATTGGCGACTGGCGTGAATGTACTCCTGCGCAACTCGAAGCGGGTGCAGGTCAGTACACTGAAGAAGATGCAGCAGCCTATGTACCAAAATATGAAGGTACTGCAATTACCGGTCAACCTGATGGTGTGACTTATTACACCCCTTCACAGATCCATATGAGCACGGCGGAAAACGACCGTGAGCGTACCGGCTTCACCACCTCGCTGCAGTGGGCTAATGCCGACGAGACTATTACCGCAACCTTGGAACACATCAATTCCAAGGCATCGCTGGAATGGCAAGAGCGCCGTGTTGGACATGCAGCCCAAGGCTTCAAAGGCTTTATGGCGGGCTCTCACGATTGGCTGGATAAATCAGACGAAGGTTATGAGCGCACCTTTGATAGCAACGGCTTCCTGACTTCAGGTGTTGGCGTTGGTATCAGTGCTGATGTACCACTCTTTTACATCACTCGCTGGAACTACAACGAAAACACCGTTGAAGATACCTCGTTCAATTTGTCGCTCACACCCAACGATCGTTTGAAAGTCGAGCTGGATTTCCAACACATCGATTCCGAGAAGTTGGTTCACAACTACAGCTTGTCTGGCCAAACCCGTGGTGGCGCTGCCGCTGTTGGTACCTTGCTGCCTTACTATCTGGATTTGCGCGGCAGTGTTCCCAATATCGAATTCCTGAGCGATACCGACTTCACTGGTTGGATTGATCAAGCGGCATTCCAGCCTGAAGTATTTATCGGCTCAGGTATGCAGCAAGAAGAGCTGAACAACGCCAAAGCAGATGCCTTTAAAGTCGATGTGGAATACGCGCTCGATGGCGTGATAACCGCAGTCAAGAGCGGTATCTACTTCACCGATAAAACCCTGACCGTGCGCGACACCGAATATGCCGGTTGGTCTCCTATCTCTACCCCATGGGTGAATGAGCAGCGTGTGATGTCAGCAGCGGCGAACCGCCCTGACTTGTATGACCGCGTTGATTTCTCTGATTACTACAATGGCAAGGTGCTGAATGGCGATGTACAGAGCTTCCTGTTCCCACGTCTCGACCTGGTAAGAAACTATCCTCAAACATTGCGTGATGGCTGTGCAGATGGTTGGTCTACCCAAGGTGATTCTGCTGGTAACGCGGCCGACGGCAGCGGCGGTTGTGCAATTCCCTATGAAGATATGGAAGGCCGCAATAGCCACTTCGCGAATCACGATGTCAGTGAATCGAATGAAGAACGCACCGAATTCTACGTGCGTGGTGACTTCGAATTCGCTGATCTGGCAGTGCCGATCAAAGGTAACGTTGGTTTACGCTACGTGAGTTATGAGTTGGAATCGTCCGGCTTTATGGTATTGCCACCAACCACCAGCCGTGGCGGTGAAGCAGAAGTATTCCTTCAAGCGGAATACCCAGCGCTTTACGCACTTGCCAGTGGCGAATCGCTGAAGAGCACCGTTAAAGGCACTGATTACGACACCGTATTGCCAAGCTTGAACATGACCTTTGGTATTACTGATGACGTAGTGATTCGCTTTGGCGCATCCAAAGGCTTGTACTTCCCAAGTCTGGTAGATACTCGTAACCGTGTAATCGTTGGTTTGGATGTTGATCCAGAGCTGCAGGATGAATCACAGCCGCAAAGCTCGACCAACAAGCCAATCGGTATCGAGAGCGTGTCGTTGAATGCTGAGGCGAGCAACCCATTCCTTGAGCCGGAAGAGTCAGTTAACTTTGACTTGACCACTGAATGGTACTTTGCAACTGCGGGTTCATTGAGTGTTGGCCTGTTCCACAAAGAGCTGGACAACATTATCCGCAACAGAGGGTTTGATCTGGACATTGAGCACGAAGGGACTATGCACACCCTCGCTGCTTACGGCCCGGCGAACACCGGTTCCGGTACCATCCGCGGTGCTGAGTTTTCTTACTCGCAGTTCTACGACATGTTGCCAGGTGCCTGGAGCGGTTTAGGTCTGCAATTTAACTTCACCTACATCGACCAGAATGGCTTGGAAGATCCAAATGGTGCAGTAGGCCCAAGCACTCGCTTCAACTCGGCGGGTCAGCCTATCGTAGATGAGCGCAACACCTTCCGTGTATTCAGCGGCTTGCCACTGCAAGGTTACTCCGACGAGAACATGAACATTGTTGGTATGTACGAATACAACGATATTTCATTCCGTCTGGCCTACACCTGGCGTTCAGAATACCTGTTGACCTTGCGTGAATCTGAGGACTTCTCTCCGGTTTATGCGAAATCTGCCGGTATGATGGATGCGAGCTTGTACTACACCATTAACGATAACTGGAAAATCGGTGTTGAAGGCAGCAACTTGCTGAACACCGAAACCAAAACCTCTTATCAAATGAATGAGGCTGGTACCAGAACTGACGCGTTGAATTTCACTACCGACCGTCGTTATGCGCTGAGCCTTCGCGCAACCTTCTAATTGGCTATTGTTGTTAAAAAATAGTTAATTGGATGTTGTACAAAAAAGCGCGCAGCAATTTTACTGCGCGCTTTTTTTATGGTTGCTACTATGATTGCTAGACACTTAATCGAATAGATACTGACAATGCAAAAAAATACCTTGAATTCAATCTGTATTGTGGGCGGTGGCACTGCAGGTTGGATGGCCGCCAGTTTGCTCTCTTCTGCATTGCAAGGTAGCCGGATAAAAATCACGGTAATTGAAGCACCGGATATTGCGACCATTGGAGTAGGTGAATCCACCGTGCCCACAATCATGGATTTTTTGCGCACCTGCCAGATCAATCTTAAAGAATTTGTTGAAGCCACATCGGCCACATTCAAGTTGGGCATTCGCTTTGATGATTGGCTAAAACCGGGTAAACAATTTTTTCATCCGTTTGGCCGTGTCGGGCAGGATGTGAATGGTTTTGAGTTTTATCAGCTGTGGTTAAAAAATGTTACAGATGGCAATGCCACCCGTTGGCTTGATCATTCACCTTGCGCCATCATGGCTGAAAACCAACGCTTTATGCTGCGCCCGCCCCCACAACAAAACTGGGTGTTGAATAGTTTCAGTCATGCACTGCATTTGGATGCGATATTGGCCGCGCGTTATTTACGTGAATTGTGCAAAACGCGCGGCGTAGAAAGAATTGAAGCAACTGTTAATAAGGTTGTGGTGGATGAACGGCAATTTATTCATTCACTTGAATTGGATAATGGGCAGACCCTTACCAGTGATTTTTTTATTGATTGCACCGGCTTTAAAGGATTACTGATTGAAGGTGCGCTTAATATTGGTTATGAAGATTGGACACATTACTTGCCGTGTAACCGTGCGGTTGCGGTGCAAACAGAAAACACCAGCGGCTTGCATCCTTACACTATCGCGACTGCACGCGAGGCCGGTTGGACCTGGAAAATTCCATTACAGCATCGCACCGGCAATGGTTACGTGTTTTCCAGTCAATACTGTTCGGATGAGCAAGCGATTGATACTTTGCGTAAAGCGGTCACAGGCAAGCTACTCAATGAACCGCGAGTTATTCCTTTTACCACCGGGCGGCGCAAAAAAATTTGGCACAACAACTGTTTGGCCTTGGGGCTGGCATCGGGTTTTCTTGAACCCTTGGAATCTACAGCGATTCATCTGGTGCATAAAACTCTGGTGCATTTTATTCGTCACTTTCCTGACCGCGATTTTGAAGCTTATACAGAGCAGGCCTTTAATCAAAAAATGAATGTGGATTATCAGGAAATTCGCGATTTTATTATTTTGCATTATTGCACCAGTGGCCGCGATGATACTGAGTTCTGGCATTGGTGCCAGACTATGCCGGTGCCGGATTCTTTGCGTGAAAAAATCAGTTTATTCCGCGAGCGCGGTCAGATAGAGCATATTCCTGGCCAGTTCTTCACCATGGATAGCTGGTGTTCGATCCTTGAAGGCATGAAGGTTCGGCCGAGAAAATATCATCCGTTGGTTGATGCATTTGATAAAGAGCATCTCGCAACTTTGATGCGAGAGAATGCACGCAGCGTTCGCGAAACAGTTATGAAAATGCCAGATCACGCAGAATATATCCAGCAGCATTGCGCAGTAAAAAAAACCTCTGTGTAGGCAGCTATATCAAGAGCACATAAATATGACGGTGTACAAACAAATACCGGAATACCATCAGCTGAGCGCTGACCAGTTTTTCGGGCAGATAGCACCTGAGCACAAGCCGGTGGTTATTCGCGGTTTTGCAAAACGTTGGCCGCTGGTTGTTGCAGCACAACAATCCCCGCAGGATTTTGTATCCTATCTAACGCGTTTTTATAACGGTAAAAAAGCCCGTATTTTTGTCGCTCCGCCGGTAGCGAAAAAACGGTTTTTTTATAACGATGAATTAACCGACGTGAATTACATCAGCGGCGAAGAGCGTGTTGATTTGTTTTTGGGGCGCATGCTGGAGTTAATGGATCGGGAAATTTATCCGGCTATTTCTATGCAAAATTCGTCGCCAAGTGAGCTCTTGCCCGGTTTGAGTGAGGAAAATACCTCAGAGTTTTTTCCCACAACCGAGCCGCGTTTATGGGTTGGCAATGAAGGTATTGTGAGTGCGCATTACGATGGCGCAGACAATATTGCCTGCGTTGTTGCCGGCAAGCGGCGTTTTATATTATTTCCACCGGATCAAACCGGCAATTTATATCCCGGCCCACTCAACTTCACACCTGCAGGAGCACCAGTGAGCATGGTGGATTTACATGCTCCGGATTTTGAACGATATCCATTATTTAAAACGGCATTGGATAATGCTTATTGCGCAGAGCTTGAAGCGGGCGATGCCATTTTTATCCCTATGCTCTGGTGGCATCATGTGGAGTCATTGGCAAAAGTAAATGCGCTGATGAATTATTGGTGGAATGGTTCTGCCGCGAAAAGTGCAACATCGCCAAGCCCGATCGACAGTTTAAATATTGCGCTGCTGGCCATGCGCGATTTGACCCCCAACCAGCGCAAGGCATGGCGTTATATGTTTGACCATTATTTATTTAAACAAGGGGTAGATCCTGCCTCGTATATTCCTGAACACCAACATCATGTGCTGGGGAAAATGTCGCTCGATTATGTAAGGTCGGTTAAAGATTATTTTATTGAAAAGCTGAAAAAGTAATTTTGTGAAACCAGTGCTGTGCGCAATCAGTAGGCGCAAATCCGGTAGCGCGTATTCAATAGATTCATGTATGTAAAAGCGAACTAGCCAAATGACAAGCGAAGCAAAAAAACCTAAAAAAATACTGATCGTCGGCGGTGGCACAGCGGGGTGGATGGCAGCCAATTTATTTGCCACTCGTTGGCGCGATATGGAAATTTGTCTGCTTGAGTCCAGTGATATTGGCATTATTGGTGTGGGCGAGGGTTCAACACCGCATTTGAAATTCTTTTTTGATGAAGTAGGTATTGAAGAATCTGATTGGATGCCGCGCTGCAATGCCACTTACAAAAACGGTATCTCATTTGTTAATTGGTCATCGATTCCGGGCTATGAGAGTTACTTTCACCCATTTCCTGCGCAGACAGATGATATATTTACGGTGCCTGCTTTTTTTGCAAACATTCATGCGCGCATGCAGGGTTATAACGTGAATGCGCATCCGGACACTTATTTTTTAGAAACCTATATCACCCAAAAAAATCTGGGCCCTATACCAACGGAAAATTTTCCGTTTGGCGTCGCCTATGGTTACCATTTTGATTCGGGCTTGTTGGGACAATATCTTGCCGAAAAAGCGATTAGCCGTGGTGTTAAACGCATTTTTGGCACAGTGACTGAAGTCATTATGAATCCATACGGAGAATTGGCTTCGGTGCGTCTGGAAGATAACAGCCTTATTGATGCGGATTTTTTTATTGATTGTTCCGGTTTCAAATCGCTGTTATTGCAGAGCGCATTAAAAGTCACTCACATTAGTTTTAAAGAAAATTTGTTTAATAATGCGGCGGTGGTAATGCCGACCGCCATTTCAGATGTGATTCCACCCGAAACTAGATCAACTGCGCTTTCAAATGGTTGGGCGTGGAAAATTCCACTCATCAATCGTTTTGGCAACGGTTATGTTTACAGTGCTGATTACATTACGCCAGATCAAGCTGAAACTGAATTAAGACAACATTTGGGAATGCTGGATAGCGATGTTGCTGCCAGACATTTGCAGATGAAAGTCGGGCGAGTTGAAAAACATTGGGAAAAAAACTGTGTAGCGGTAGGTTTGTCGCAAGGGTTTATTGAGCCATTAGAAGCTACTGCGCTTGCACTCTCGTTTAATACTCTTTCGGCGTTTATTAAATGCTACGAAAAAGGCGCGTACACCAATCAATATGAAAATGAATTCAATAAAGAAATGAATGCCCGATTTGACGGCGTGAGGGATTATATTGTTTGTCATTACAAAGCGAACCAGCGCAGAGATACAGATTACTGGAAAGATAATGCGGCCAATACGCATTTATCGGAATCGCTCAAACAAGTTCTGCATTTTTGGCAAGCCGGTGGTGACTTTGCCAAAAATATGTACGCCAATAACTTAATCGGCAGTTATCAACCCAAATCATGGGCATGTTTACTGGCCGGTTATGGCGTGTTCCCGCCGTTAAGGGAAGATGCACTAAATAACCAAGTGAAATCCGGTCAGGATATAGCGCAATTGGCGGATTTTATTCGTCGATGTGGTTTGAACTTTAAAACACACAACGAGCTGCTTGGGATCAATTGATTAGCTGGTCTTTTGAAATCTTATTTTTTATTAATCTATTGGCCAAAGCCGTTCCATTTTTAACAGGGTAAAATTGAGAAGGGTTCTGTTTTTGCCTGAAAAGTTCGACTTTCATTCCTACCAAAATACGTTATTGCTGGCCTGTAATAGCGGTGCTAATGTGGTTTTAAGGTATATGTCGGACAGTTTTTTGAAGGTGGGTGTGCTTATGGCAAATTTTATCGCTTGCACTTCGGGTGCACCCACCAGCGATAAACCGTCGCAAGGTGGCAAATGGTTGACGTGGTTTTATTGCGTTAATACTGCGTTGCTTGTGGCTTTTATCGTGCTGTTGTCGTTCTGTTGAACAGCTATTAAATTCCTGCCTTGATATTTTTGCCTTACGGTTTTTAACCGTGTTTTCCCGTGACTTGCCAGAGCTCAAAATTCTGGCTTTTTTATTTATGCCGTTTCTGTTTTTGCTTCTGTATGGATTTGTTCGCCTGTCAGATATAGCCCGCGCGCAACGTCTTATCCCACTCCCGTTTTTCACCAAAGTGGCACATTCATTTTAATGTGACCGGTTTGTCATTTTTGCATCCCACTTGTTTATTCCCAGGTAAGACTTTGCGGCGATCGGGTGCGATCTTGATGTCGCGCGTTGAGGTGTTTTTTAGCCGGTGTTAGCGTGGATTTGATGTTATTGCTTGATTACACAAATAACGAACAGAGGCTAACTTTCTATGCGTGCAGATCTTTCTTCTTTTTCACAATCGTATTGCGTCATTAAACGTTGGCTAGGTGTGGTGTGCGCGGCCGTTGCAGTATCGGCCGGTGTTGCGCAGGCGGTACAGGCGCAGACCAAAGTAGTTGGTTACATTCCCTCCTATAAAAATATGCCGGCTGTTATTGACCGTACAGATTTAAGTAAATTAACCCATTTGAATTTGTCGTTTCTCAACCCGAATGCGAGCGGCGCGTTTTTAAGTGGCGGTAATCCGGTGTGTATGGAGGGAGCCAGCGCTGCGGATATTCAATACGTAGTAAATAAAGCCCATCAAGCCGGTGTAAAAGTATTAGTGTCGGTTGCCGGTGGTGTGTTGCCACCTTGTTCCGGCAATTGGCAAACGCTGTTGCAACCGGCAAACCGCGCGACGGTAGTGAATAATTTATTGCAGGTGGTTAATACGTTTAATCTGGACGGTTTGGATATTGATATTGAAGGTGTGGTACTCACCAATATCGATAACGCCGGAAATTACACGCCGTTTATCCAGGCGCTGCGCAACGGATTACCTGCAGGAAAATTACTGACCTCGGCAACCGCGTCTTATGTTGGCGGAATGGTGCCCACCTCATCGCTGCCGTATTTTGATTTTGTAAACATCATGTCATACGACGCAATTGGCCCGGGTTGGGGGCCTGCCGGTGTTGAGCATTCCCCTTATTCAATGGCGGTGTCTGACATTAATATCTGGAAAGCACGCGGCCTCACCAAACAAAAAATGGTGTTAGGTGTTCCATTTTATGGTTATGGATTTAATGGTTACGCTGCTGCGTATGATTTCAATTCCATCGTCAGCCAATTTGGGGCGGGCGCTGCACAGGCCGATGTGATTGGCACTCGCTGCGCAGGTTGCAGTTACATTACCTACAACGGTATTCCCACTATTCGTGCTAAAACCCAACTCGCGCTGCAAGAAGGTTCGGGTGTGATGATTTGGGAATTGTCACAAGATGCTGCGGGCGCAAACAGTTTGCTCGCGGCAATTCACAGCCAGATTGGTAGCGGCGGCGGTTCAAGTTCCTCAACATCAACTGCCTGCCCTGCGTGGGTCAGCGGCCAAAATTATGCCGTGGGCGATAAAGTCACTTATCAAGGCGGTTACTACATCGCGGAATACGCAAACCCCGGTTATATCCCTAACGTAAGCACGTATTTTTGGGAGCCGATTGCGGCATCGGCTTGCGGCGGTACTTCTTCATCGAGTTCATCATCGGCTGCATTTACCCGTTTGATTCAAGCGGAAGCCTATACCTCAATGAGCGGCGTGCAACTGGAAACCACAACCGATACCGGCGGCGGCCAAAACGTGGGCTGGATTGATGCGAATGATTGGATGGCACACGCCAATATCAACTTTCCTTCGAGCGGCACTTACCGTGTTGAATACCGTGTGGCCAGCCCGAGTGGTTCGCGTTTATCACTGGATTTAAATGCCGGTGCAATCCAGCTTGGGCAAGTGAATATTCCAGCAACCGGCGGTTGGCAAACCTGGACGACTGTGTCCCACAATGTGGCGATTAATGCAGGCACCTACGCCATTGGTATTTTTGCCCCGCAAGGTGGCTGGAACCTGAATTGGATTCGCTTCACCAAGCTGTAATCCCCAAACATTAATCGCAAGGATGCGGTCTGACCTGGCGCCGTCACTCCCGCTAGCGGGAGTCCAGCTTTAGATTTAAGACCTGTGGATCCCCGCACGCGGGGATGACATGTAAAGAACCTGATGCTGAGCTCACGATTATCGACTAACGGGCCAAACGATTAATCTCACATTACTGTTTTCATTCTCCCCCGGATTTGCGGATCGTTATGATCCGCTTTTTTTTGCCCATTTTTTGTCTGGCTTTGAGTCATGACGTTATCGAACCGGGAATTTGGTAATCATCTGCACTTCGGCAATTCATTTCTGTATCTTTCTTGTTCAAAAATCGATGCATTACCAAAAGTCACACTCAAAATAGTGGGTTCGACTTTAAGAAATTGTTTTAGGTGCGACTTTTAGTAGATGTGGTTCGAGTTTTTTTGGCCTGTAGAACCCCTGAAAACACGAGTGTTAGATTCGAAATGACCGTGTTTGCGGCTTTTACCGCGCAACGGATGGTCAATTTCTACTTCGTGAAAATTACAAAGGGGTTGGTTATGCGCAATAACGCAAACAAACAAACAGACGAGAAAAAAAGCGGGATAGGCGGTGAGATTGGCAGTAAGAAACCAGAGCTGAACATTGGCGGTCGGGGATTCAAGAAATCCCTGCTGGCGCTTTCCATCATGGCGATGGGGGCGCCGGTGTTGGCGCAAACGGCTAATACAGCTGATCCGGATCTGGAAGAGGTTGTGGTGCAGGGTATCCGTACCAGCCTTGAGGATGCGCAAGCGCTCAAGCGCGAAGGCGATACGGTGAAGGATGTAATTACCGCATCGGACATTGGTGCGTTGCCGGACAAAAGTATCACCGAAGCCTTGCAGCGTGTGCCGGGTGTGACCGTTGGCCGCTTTGCCGCACCGACAGACCCAAACCACTTTGCGGCCGAAGGTCGCGGTGTCCTGGTGCGTGGTCTTGACCGCGTGCACAGCCAGTTCAATGGTCGCGAATCTTTCAGTGCCGGTAACTGGACTTCCGGATTGAGTTACGAAGATATTCCACCGGAGTTGGTGGGTACGGTTGAGGTGATAAAAAACCAGACCTCAGACATCATCGCCGGTGGTGTAGCGGGTACGGTGAATTTGATTACGCGTAAACCGCTCGATATGGATGGCTGCAAAATTTTTATCTCGGCCAAAACCAGCTACGGCGATTTGGTCGATGATTGGTCGCCCTCTTACTCGGGCTTGTTCAGCGACCGCTGGGATACCAGTGTGGGTGAATTCGGATTGTTGATCAGCGCATCAACATCGGAATTTACCGCGCGCGGCGATGGCATCAATCTGAGTAACTTCTATGAGCGCAGTGCGACCCAAACGGAATATCCGACCTTGGGTAACACCGAGTTGCCGGGTTATGCCGGGCAGAAATTATTTATGCCGACCGGCCCCTGGATGCAAACCGCTGATTCCAATCGCGACCGCAACGGTTTTGATGTGGCGTTGCAATGGCAAAATCCGGATGAAACACTCAGGGCGACCGCTGAATTTATCCGCTCGGATTCCGAGGAAAGCTGGCGCGAGCGCGTGCTCTTCCCAACCACCAGTTCACAAGGGTTTGATGCCGATCTGATGAATGCGGTGTTGGTAGGCAATGACGCAACCTTTGACGAAAACGGCTACTTCACCAGCGGTACTATCAGCTACCCGTGGAACGTGGCTTACCTTGCCTCCTCGCGCGGCGACCGCACCGAAAGCATCGTGGAAGATGCCAGTTTTAATCTGGTTATCACGCCCGATGACAAATGGAAAATCGAATTGGATTTGCAAACATTGGATACCAGTTACGACCGCGAAAATAACACCATCAACAACCGCTTTGCGATGTCGGATGTGTTCCTCGATTTGCGCACCAAAGTGCCAACGGTGAAATTCCTGGGCACCAATGCCAGTGGCGGCGCGCCGGATTGGATGGGTTGCCCTGCTGGTGCAAATCCGGGCACAACCGATTTGTCTGACCCTGCCGGTGCCTGTGATTACTATCAGGTATCGATCATGGATACCAACGTGGACGCAACCGGTTCGATGGATTCGTTCACCGCCGACGTGGAATACCAGATTGATGGCGGCTGGTTAAAATCGGTTGCCGGTGGCGCTTATTTCGCTGATATCGACCGCACCACACAAGACGACGAATACATTAACTGGGGCGCTGTCTCGCACACTTGGGGCACAGTGCCAACAGCGGGCATGGCGGGCAATCCGGAGTTGTATGAGGCGGTGAATTTTGGCAGCGATTTTATGGGCGGCAGAGGTCTGGCCGGAGATAACCGCACCTTTTTGTTCCCGCGCATGAGCAACACCCAGGAAAAAAATCTGCTGGCCTACGATGCATTCCTGATGGAAAACGGATTGAACAACGGCGGTTGGCACAACCGTGCAACGCGCGTGACGATCGATGGTAAACCTACCGATGCCAAAGGTTATTTGCCGCACGAAACTGTCACCACCGGAATTGACCGTGAAGAAGCCTACATCCGTTTTGATTTTGTAAACGATGAATTGGCAATGCCGATCAAAGCCAATCTCGGGTTGCGCTACGTAAGTTATGGCGTGGAGGCTTCAGGCACATCGCGCTTTAACAAACCGGGTTTGGGCGATGTTGCGCAAGCGTATTACGAACAAAACTTTCCTACTTACGCGCAATTTTTTAATGGCGATGGTTCAACGGTAAATACCGCAAAACCGGACACCTACACCACAACTCTGCCCAGTTTTAATTTGAGTGTGGGCGTGACCGATGATGTGATCGCGCGTTTGGCATTATCAAAAGCAGTGTTTTTCCCATCGCTTTACGATATGCGCAACACCGTCAATTACAACGCTGCCGTAACCTCAACAGAAGATCCTGCTAACCCCGGCACCATTGTGGATATGCAGGTCAGTGCAAATGGTGTTGGCGGCAACCCATATTTGCAACCGGAAGAATCTGACCAAATTGATTTGACGGCGGAATGGTATTTCAGCGAAGTGGGCTCTTTGACACTGAGTGTGTTCCATAAAAACATCACCAATTTATTCCGTGAACGAAATTACTTAACCACAGTGACGAATCCAGTGAGCGATGTATCGCTCGATATGTTGGTGCGCAAACAAGTCAACGAAGGTGAAGGAAAAATCCAGGGCTTTGAAATTGCGTATCAGCAATTTTACGATTTCCTCCCCGGCTTCTGGAGCGGATTGGGTACGCAATTTAATTACACCTACGTATCGCAAGATGATTTGGAAGATACCAAAAACGGCACCAGTGTTTCCGTTGGGGGTGACCGCAATGCGTTCCGTAATTTCAATAATTTGCCATTGCCCGGATTGTCGGAAGACACCTATAACTTCGCGTTGATGTATCAGTACGAAGGTATAGAGGCGCGATTTGCTTACAACTGGCGCTCCGAGTATTTGATTACGCGTCGCGATGCCAATGCCTTTGCACCGATTTTCAGCGAAGACCAGGGCTATCTGGATGCGTCCATCTGGTACACGATCAATGACAACTTCCGTATCGGTATTGAAGGCAGCAACCTGTTGGATGAAATGACGCTCACGCGCACGCAGTTTAATCAGGATGGTGTCACTACACCGAAAAACTTCTCGTTAACGGATAGACGTTACGCGTTATCAGTACGTGCGACGTTTTAATTTTAACGCTTCATAACCGTACAAAAAAACACATTGCACATTCCCTGACAATATCGGGGGTGTGCAATGTGTCTACTTAAAAACAACAACGAAAAAATACTGTAACTCAAGCGGGGAAGGGCAATTGTCATGAATGAGCGATCGCATAGAGAGCATCAATCGCATAGAGAGCATCAAGCGGATGCAAGCCGATCAGAAAAAACGATAAAAGATATTTTAATTGTCGGTGGCGGTACCGCGGGTTGGATGGCTGCCGCGGCGTTATCGCATGTGTATAAAAATCGCCAGTGTCGCATCCGTTTAGTGGAGTCAGATCAGATCGGCACCGTGGGAGTAGGCGAAGCCACCATTCCGGTTATCCAAAAATTTAATCAAATGCTGGGCATTGATGAAAATGATTTTATTAAGCACACCCAGGGCACTTTTAAATTAGGTATCCAATTTGTGAATTGGGGGAGTATTGGCAATAGCTACGTACATCCCTTTGGCCCTTACGGTATGAGCATGGGCTATTTAAGTTTTTACCATTACTGGTTGCGCCATGCAGCGGCTGGTAAAACGGTTGACCCCGGTGAGTATTCCATTGCAATCCAGGCGGCGTTGCGCGGGCGTTTTATGCCACCGGCAAAAATGCCCAACTCGCCGTTATCGCAAATTTCCTACGCCTATCATTTTGATGCAGGGCTTTACGCAAAATATTTACGCAATTTTGCTGAAGCGCGCGGCGTTGAGCGTATTGAAGGTGAAATCGAACACGTAAAACTGCGTGAAGACAATGGCTTTATTGAAAAAGTGATTTTGAAAAGCGGGCAGGCATTATCGGCGCAACTATTTATTGATTGCACTGGCTTTCGCGGATTACTCATCGAAAAAGCCATGAATACCGGCTACGACGATTGGACACATTGGCTGCCGTGCGATACAGCCGTCGCAGTGCCCAGCAGTAATGTATCGTCTCCCTTGCCCTATACCCGTTCAACGGCGCACGCCGCTGGCTGGCAGTGGAAAATTCCATTGCAGCACCGCACGGGTAACGGCCATGTGTTTTGCAGTAAATACATGAGCGATGAACAAGCAAAAAAAATTCTGCTGGAGAACATTGAGGGTGACGTACTGGCAGCGCCGCGCTTTATCCGTTTTAAAACCGGAATGCGAAGAAAATTCTGGAATAAAAATTGTGTGGCTATGGGGTTGGCAAGCGGGTTTTTGGAGCCGTTGGAATCTACCAGTATCCATTTAATCCAATCCAGCATTTCCAAACTCATTGCGCTATTGCCGATGGCAGAGATAGATCCAACTGTCATCGACAAATACAACGAATTACTCACATCTGAATTCACCTATGTGCGTGACTTTATCATTTTGCATTACAAGGTCAGCCAACGCACAGATTCTGAATTTTGGAATTATTGTCGCCATATGCAGGTGCCAGAATCTTTGCAGAAAAAATTGGATTTATATCATGCATCTGGCCGGTTGTTTCGCGATAACAATGAATTATTTGACGAGGTAAGTTGGTTTGCGGTCATGCAAGGGCAGGGGCTGCACGCGCGGGATTATCATCCACTTGCAGATCAAATTGAAGCGGCTGAATTTCAGCGAATAATGCAGGAAATAAAATCCGTCATCAGTCTCGCTGCCGATGCTATGCCAAGCCATGCTGACTATATTGCAAAACACTGTAGCGCACATAATTTGCTGAAAGAGGTGATGCAGATGGAATCAGCATAATTACCCGGTTTTGGTATATCTACAAGCGCTAGTGTTGTTAAACGATTGATGTGGTTTGAGTGATGAAGGCATTAACAAGTTCTACCCGTTATCTCGCATTGGATGCGCTGCGCGGGCTTACGATTGCGATGATGATTTTGGTAAATACTCCGGGCTCCTGGGAATTTATTTATCCCCCTTTTGCCCACGCCGACTGGCATGGCTGTACACCAACTGATTTGGTGTTTCCGTTTTTTTTGTTTGTAGTGGGTTCAGCCATGTATTTCGCTTTTTATAAAAATGGATTGGATCAAAGCGAAAAATGGTTGCTGCCATCTATGTTCACAATAATTGTGCGCCGGGCGCTGATTATTTTTGCACTTGGCCTGGTATTCAATGGCGTGCTTGGTGGATGGGAAAATCTGCGTGTGATGGGGGTGCTACAGCGAATCGGACTTGCCTATATGCTCGCTGCATTCATTGTATTGAGCGTTAATCAAATGACGGTGTACGTGGTAGGTGCACTGCTATTGCTGGGGTATTGGACGTTATTGGTTTCAGGTGCTCAAGGTGATCCATTTGGGCTAACCAGCAATGTCGTTGTTGCGCTGGATGTAATACTGATCGGTCCTGATCATATGTACACCGGAAAAGGCATTCCTTTTGATCCGGAAGGTTTGCTCAGTACCTTACCTGCCATTGTGAATGTATTGATCGGTTTTGAATTAACACGTTTTTTGGTGTTGCAACCAAACCGTTTTTACAGTGTGAAAATATTATTGTTAATTGGTGCAAGTGGAATTCTATTTGGGCTGTTATGGAATATTTGGTTACCGATTAACAAATCGCTGTGGACCAGTTCTTTTGTTATTTATAGCGCAGGGTATTTTTGTATCGCATTGGCAGTATTTGTGTGGTTGGTCGATATCAAACAACAATATTCATTTGCACAGCCGTTGATTGTTTATGGTTCCAATTCCATTTTTATTTATATGTTGGCTCCGTTTTGGGTTCACGCTTATCAATATTTGCAGATAGGTAATAAAGGCATAACGTTTTACAATTTTTTATATGGTGTATTAGCACAGGTTTTTCCGCCCGCTATGGCATCGCTTGTTTTTGCGCTGTTGCATGTTTTGCTTTTTTGGTGCGTAAGCTGGGTTCTGTATCGTCGTAAAGTGTTTATCAGAGTGTGATGTGGAAACAAAATTGGCGCACGGAGTGGATGTGATCAATCCGGCACTAATCGGAACCACTTTTGTAGCCTATGTTCGACTTTTGTTCGCAAAGGTTTGACTTTAGCGCCGCGCATTGTTGCGCTTTCGGGCTGGTGCTAGCGTGGTCAATGCACTCTGTAGATTGGTGAACGTGTGATATTTGTTTGGTAGTCGTCTAGTAGTAACGTTTCAGAGTGCTGCGTTATCGGTATCGGGTCAATTGGATTGTTAATGTAATTGGTCTCGATCAATTTTATTGATGAAAACTGGTGAGAGGGAACAATAATGAAATTTCCACTAAGTAAACCATTACAACAATTGTGCGCTGGCGCAGCCAGTGTACTGTGTTTGTCCGCCCTGCCTGTAGCAGCGCAAACAGAGCAAATTTTATTTGATGATTTTAGTTACACCAATAACACCCAGCTTACTAATAATGGATGGCGGTTACGCACATGGTCTGGTGGTCCCGGGTTGGCAAATGGAACATGGAGTGAAAATAATATTTCGTTTGTGACCGATCCTGCATCGCCATCCAATAAATTCATGCGTTTGAAAGCGGGCACTAATATTAACGGCAGCACTATTGCAAATAATAATTCAACCTCGGGCAGTGTGTCGCAAGCAGAAGTTGCCCGCACGGAACAAATTTATAAAAACGGAACCTGGGCTGCGCGCATGTATTTTAATGATTCGCCCAGCACCGGTGCCGATGGCGATACGGTGATTCAAACGTTCTTTGGTTTGACGGATTACATCGAAGGTGCGGAGCCTTACAGTGAAATTGATTTTGAGTATTTGCCCAACGGTGGTTGGTGGACTGGTTCGGCTACGCCGAGTATGTGGTCGGGTACCTATCGTATCGTTGATTGGAGTGATGAAAGCAATCACGGTGTAACGCGTACCCAGGGAAGCTTGCAAGGCTGGCATACACTCGTTATGCAGGTGCAAGATGGTCATATTGCGTTTTACATCGATGGCAATTACCAGACGTCGTTCAGTGGTGCAGTTGCGCCGGATTACCCAATGTATCTGATGTTCCAATTGTGGTTCAGCAACGATTGTTTTGATGCGGCGTGTAATACACACGGTTACATCAACAACAGCAATTACCGCGAATATTATGAGGACGTTGACTGGGTTTATTTTGAAAAAAATAACATCGTCTCGCCAACATTAATTCCACAAAAAGTTGCGAACTTGCGCGCAGCGGGAACAAGCTACATACAAAACATCAATGGTAATAGCACCAGTTCAATCCCCGCATCATCAACGCCTGCAAGTTCAAGTAGCGCGGCCGCACAGCAATGCAATTGGTGGGGAACGCTTTATCCTATTTGTACGCACATCAGCTCCGGTTGGGGTTGGCAAAATAACGCGGATTGCGTTGGTATCCAAACATGCCAAACCTTATCGCCTCCCTATGGTGTGGTAGGCGCAACTGCATCCAGCAGCTCGCGTTCCAGCACACCGCAAAGCTCCAGCAGGGCATCATCCAGTGCTGCGCCGTTTACACGTTTAATCCAGGCGGAAAGTTATTCGGTAATGAGCGGTGTACAACTTGAAACCACAACGGATTCTGGTGGTGGGCAAAATGTTGGCTGGATTGATACGGGCGATTGGATGTCATACGCGAATATTAATTTCCCTACCAGCGGTACTTATAAGGTGGAATACCGTGTTGCAAGCCCGACAGGTTCTGCGCTGTCGTTGGATTTAAATGCCGGCGCAATCCAGCTAGGCCAAGTAACCATTCCGGCAACCGGTGGCTGGCAAAACTGGACAACGGTTTCGCACAATGTACAAGTCACTGCCGGTACTTACAGTGTAGGAATTTATGCCCCACAAAGCGGCTGGAATGTTAACTGGCTGCGCATCACCAAAATCTAAAACGCCTTATTGGTAAGGCGAGCAACAATTTTTCACTCGTTATGTCCTCCCCGGACTTTTGCGGATCTGCTTGCAGATCCGCTTTTTTATTTATCCGCAACGCACATCTGGCTTGCGAATCGGGTCGGTAAGGATTGGTTAAGTAGCACCGTCATGGCTTTTATTGCATCCAAAAAAGCATAGACTTCGTACTGATTGTGTTGGCGTGTCGCCAATGCCCTGAGAATGGAGAAACAGTTGTGAACGTATTTATGAAAACTTCACTGAGTCTTGTTGGAGTGGCAATGATGAGTATGGCAAGTGCTGTTGTATCTGCATGTCCGGATTATATGAAAGGTGAATACCGTAAGTTGCATTCCAAAGATTCGGTGAATATTTGCGAGCTGATGGAAAACAAAACGGTGTTGGTGGTGAATACTGCGAGCCATTGTGGTTTTACATCGCAATTCAAAGAGCTGGAAGCTTTGCATAAGAAATACAAAGACAAAGGTTTGGTCGTGGTGGGTTTTGCCAGTGATGACTTTAAACAAGAGGATGCCGATGAAGAGAAAGCTGCTGAAATTTGTTACCTGAACTACGGCGTGACCTTTACCATGCTGGCACCTACCCACGTAAAAGGTGAGCAGGCCAACTCATTGTTCAAGGCTTTGGCGAGCCAATCCAAAGAGCCCAAATGGAACTTTAATAAGTATCTGCTGGGTAAAGACGGAAAGGTTGTTGAGCATTTTGGAAGTATGACAAAGCCGGATTCAGCGAAGTTGGCGGGAGCGATTGAGAAGCTTCTCTGAGTTGATAAATATTTAGCTGTATCCAAAAAATCAAAAAGCCCTTCATTTTCATGAAGGGCTTTTTTTGATTTTCGCGAATGTGATTTTGATTAAGGTGTAAAAAATACGTTGACTGTTTCAATATAGGTCACATCGCCACCGGGTGTAGGAACAGTAATTTCTACATTGAAAGAGCCTGAAGGTATGCCTGTGGAAGCTGGTGTGACTGTCACTTCAACAACTGCGGGGTCTGCCGACGCGATAATAGGACCCTTGGTATTGATGGTGGCATCGGCATTTTTTAGGCTTTCAGTATCTACATCAAGCGTTGTGCCTGCAGGTAATCCATGGCCATTCTCATCAGCCATCCAGAATGAGGTAGTTCTAATGGGGGCGGCGCCGGTAAGCGTTATGTTTTTGTTTATGAACGGGAACACTTTATTGCGCATCAGCATACGAGTGCTGTTCATAACAATTACTACTTCGTCTCGAATGGAAACTCCTGTTTTTGTGCAACCATCCCCTTCAATCTGGCACAACACACCATTGTAGATTCCATTTTCTATAGAGTGTGCGTTGTCTTTATTAAAGTCGACGAACTCCTCATCTGTGTCGCGTTTCCCATTTTCATTTTTGTCTATATAAGCTTCAACCAAGTCATCGCAAGGTATAACGCCGGAGTTGGACGGTGTTTTGGCTGATGATGGGGGGACGTTTGCATCACAATTTCCGCCGTCGTTGAATGATTTAAAAATATCTACTCCTTTGTCGTAGTAACCATTGCCATTCGTATCAATAAAGCTTTCATTACCAATAGCTGTTGCCAAAATGGTGACGCGCCCCGCACGTTCCAGAGCACAACGATTGTAGTCTGCATCATTTAATCGCGTGCCCAATGCATCCACACAAAGTATGCGTTCGGGAGAGTTATTCGCACTGTTACGAGTTGGTCTTGGCGCTTGGCTGACCCATCTGACTGTACAGGCTCCGGCCTCGGCCGGGCAGCCCGATTCTATTGCCCCGCCTTCGGTGGTAAAGGTAATCGCCGTTCCATTCGGAGGTGGGTTGTTAAAAGCGTCGGCCATGCGAATTGTGAGTTGGGATTCGATACCATCATAGTCCCATGCTCCGATAGGAAAGAGCTCTGTAGCTGACAGCGACATACTGTCTTGATCGGGAATGCCGGTTGATACGATCAGTTGGCTTGATTGTGTCGATATTTCGGTGCCGCGCGCTTTGGCAGTTACGCGCACGGTGGTGGCAACTGCACCGGCTTGCACGGTGGTTTTTGCATAACCTGCGCTATCAGTTTTGGTGGTTGTATCCGTCAGGCTGAGGCCGCCTACAGAGGTGCTAAGTGAAAAATCAACATCTACCCCTTTCATAGGGGCTCCAGTCGCACCCAGAACACGGAAGCGAATGTTGGACACTTCTTTCCCTCCTGTGCCCTTCAAATTCACCAGTGTTGGGTCCGCCTCAATAAAAGAAACGGTCTGGATGGTATCTGGGGCGATATTCAATATTGCTCTGGCTGTTTTAGTGCTGCCAGCAAGTACCGCGCTCGCAGTGATTTCATCGTTACCTACGCAACCATTAGCGGTATACGTGATAGTGGCCTGACCATTGCTGGTGGAAACATTATTAGTGGTTGTGTCGCCGTTCTTGAGGATGGCCTCACCGGAAGCAACGCATACTGAGTTGAATGTCACATTGACCGGATTCGTTACCAATGTGTTGGTTGGGCTTACAACATTGATTGTCAGTGTTGTGCTTCCACCGGGAGACAGGGTCGCATTTCCGATGCCCACGCCAATCTGGCCAGAAACGAAATCAGCGCCACTGCCGAGTCCTATAGATGTTGGGGTTGTGGTATCTACTGTGCCAGAGCTGACGCTACTGGAACCACCGCTAATCAGCGGCGAGTCGCTGCCGCCACCGCAAGCAGAAAGTAACAGGCTCAGAGCAGCTGCACTGACTATCGTCGTCGTTTTTAGAGTATGCATGGTGTCTTCCTAGGTTTCCGAACGCCGAAAGATGGGCATAAGGCGGCGGCTGGTATTGAATTCAATGATATAAACGGCATAAAGAATCGGCGCTAAGCTCTTGAGCTTATTGATACTTATTGGCCAAAGCTAACGTTAGCTCATATCTTTTGAATGATAAAGAGCTGGGCGTTTAAAAAACGCGCTCCTGAGTGCAAAACACGGGATATTTGTGCGTTTATTAGCATTTTATGCGTCACTTGGAGCTTTTTCCCTTTCGCATTTTGCCGCCGGGCTGTTTTTATTTCTGTGTCCCAGTCGCACAAGCCTTATAATCTGCGCACTTTTTTATCATGTGAGTGTTGCTATGAATCTGCCTGTTCTTGTTCTTAATCCCCAAGCTGATCGCCGTTTGAAGCTGGGGCATTTATGGATCTATAGCAATGAGGTGGATACTGCCAAATCGCCACTCAAAGCCTTTTCTATGGGGCAGCAAGCTCTCGTCACAAGCAGTAATGGTAAGCCGCTAGGGATTGCTTTGATCAATCCTAATGGGTTGATCTGTGGCCGCATCATCAACCGCGATGAAAAGCATCCGTTAAATAAGTCCCTTCTGGTGCATCGTATCAAACAGGCGCTTGCGTTGCGTGAACTGGCTTTTGATGAGCCTTTTTATCGCTTGATTTATGGCGATTCTGATTTGTTGCCAGGGTTGGTGGTGGATAGATTTGGTGATTATCTGGTGGTACAAATTGCCAGTGCAGGCATGGAATTGGTCAAAAATGAGATTGTCGAGGCATTGGTCCAGGTGCTGGCACCCGAGGGCGTTTTACTTGCCAATGAGCATAGCGCGCGAGTATTGGAAGGATTGCCTGAATATACCCAGGTGGCTTACGGCGAGGTGCCTGAATTTGTCGAGTTGGTGGAAAACGGTACGCGTTTTATGGCCCCGGTGCATGGTGGGCAAAAGACAGGCTGGTTTTATGACCACCGTATGAATCGTGCACTCTTGCAACAATACGTTCAGGGTAAGCGTGTGTTGGATGTGTTTTCTTATATCGGTGGGTGGGGGGTTCAGGCCGCAGTGGCGGGTGCCAGTGAGGTGTTCTGTGTGGATGTTTCTGAAGCTGCGGCAGATGCGGTATTAGAGAATGCGCAGCTCAATGGGGTGGCTGATCGTGTTGCAGCTATTCAAGGTAAAGCGATCGATGTTCTCAAAGAGTTGATAGCGAATGACGAGCGGTTTGATGTGGTGGTGCTTGATCCTCCTGCTTTTATCAAGAAGCGCAAAGACCAAAAAGCGGGCGAAGCGGCATATCGTCATATTAATGAATTGGGAATGCGTTTATTGGGACGTGACGGATTGTTGGTGTCAGGCTCATGCTCCATGCATTTAGGCAAAGATACGTTGGTAGAAATTGTGCGTGCGGCGGGCCGTCATCTGGATCGTCATGTACAGATTATCGGTCAGGGCGGGCAGGGTGCGGATCACCCTGTTCATCCTGCCATCCCTGAGACTGACTATTTAAAAGCGGTGTTTGCGCGTGTGTATCTGGCGTAAACACTCTCTGGTTAACTAATCACGCAGGCTTAGCATCGTCCAGTTGCGTTCGCGTGCGATGTGGCTAAGGCGCTCATCCGCATCCACGGCAACTGGATTGTCAACCAGCTCAAGGAGGGGCAGATCGTTGATTGAATCACTGTAAAAATAAGCGCCTTCCAATGAGTGATGACTGCTCTTAAGCCATTCATGTAGATGGGTAATTTTTCCTGCTTGAAAGCAGGGGGTGCCCACAAAGTTACCGGTGTAGCGGCCATCAACCACTTCCGGATCGGTAGCTAATATGTCATCTACGCCAAGACGTTTGGCGATGGGGCGCGTCACAAATCCGTTGGTGGCAGTGATGATCAGCAGGTGATCACCTTGGTCATGATGTTTCTTTAAAAGCGCCACCGCTTTGGGAAGCATCAGAGGCTCGATGTGTTTCTGCATAAATTCTGCGTGTAATTTTTGCAGGTCTTCCATGCTGTGTTGGGTCAAGGGGGCAAGTGAAAACTGCAAATAAGCGCGGATGTCCAATGTTCCATTTTTATAATCGGCGTAAAAGCCATCATTGGCGCGACGATAGACGTCCGCGTCTACCAATTGTCTTTCCACTAGAAATACGCCCCAACTGTGGTCGCTGTCGCCAGCAATGAGGGTGTTGTCGAGATCAAAAATAGCCAGCGCCACAATATTCCCCGTTTTGGTTAGGTCTTCAGGTACAAAAATGCTTGTAAAGGGGCGCTAGGATAGCGGGCGATATCCATAGGCTCAATGCAAATCCATTTCTCAGATTCAGGGTTGCGGGTTTGGGTAAGCCTGATATAGTGCGGAAAACGCTGTTTTGTGGAACATGTTGCACCCTGATTTGGTGGTGCAAATTGGCGTGATTCCCCACAGTAAAACCTTTTATATGGACCGTTCCCCCGTGATAGATTCCGATGGATTCCGCCCGAATGTGGGCATTATTTTGACCAATGATCAGGGGCAGCTCCTATGGGCCCGGCGTGTCGGGGGGCAGGATGCCTGGCAATTTCCTCAGGGTGGTATTAATCCGAATGAGAGCCCTGAGCAGGCGCTTTATCGTGAGCTGCACGAAGAAATTGGTTTGTACCAGAGTGACGTAGAGATTCTGGCATGTACGCGGGGGTGGTTGCGTTATCGGCTACCGCATCGACTGGTACGTCACAACTCGCTTCCGCTGTGTGTAGGCCAAAAGCAAAAGTGGTTTCTCTTGCGCATGTTGAGTGATGACTCAAAAGTCAGCCTTAATAACGGTGGGCGAGCTGAATTTGATGATTGGCGCTGGGTGAGTTACTGGTATCCTCTGGGGAAAGTGGTCTCATTTAAGCGCGATGTGTATCGACGAGCCTTGAAAGAATTGTCCTTGTATCACTCGCATTTGGAGGAGCGCGGCCTCCGTCTTCGTTAGTACCAAAAGCATAAAATAGAAATTAATCCATCTGACAGGTTTGATCATCACCCTTATGTTGAACTCACTTCGCTCCATCGTTCAGGAAGTAAACGCCGCGCGCGATATGAAAACCGCGCTGGCGATTATTGTTACGCGAGTGAAACAGGTGATGGCCACCCAGGTGTGTTCTGTCTATTTGCGTGATGCCAAAGGCGATTATGTGCTCATGGCAACCGATGGTCTTAATGCCGATGCGGTAGGACGGGTGCGTCTGGCGGCGGGCGAAGGTTTGGTTGGGCGTGTTGTAGTGCGTGAAGAGCCTATCAATCTTGAGCATGCGGAGGCTCATCCCAGCTACCAATACTTTCCTGAAACCGGAGAGGAGCGGTATAGCTCATTTCTAGGGGTGCCGATTATCCACCATCGCAAAGTGTTGGGGGTATTGGTTGTGCAACAAGTGGAGCAGCGCCGTTTTGATGAAGGCGAAGAGGCCTTCCTTGTCACTATGTCTGCTCAATTGGCGGGTGTTATTGCCCATGCTGAGGCGACTGGTGGCGTTATGCCTGTGGGCACCAAAGCCAAGGCCGCTCAATCCAAATTTGTGGGGGTGTCGGGGGCATCAGGGATTGCTATAGGAGAGGCGGTTGTTATCGCCCCAGCGGCAGACCTACGCTCTGTTCCCTATCAGACTTGCAAGGATATTGAGGCGGAAATCGACTTTTTCCAGCGTAGCCTGATGGCTGTGCGCGAAGACATCAAGTCGCTTGGAGAGCAGCTAAAAGCCCGCATCAATCGTGAAGAACAGGCGTTATTCGATGCTTACCTTGCTATGTTGGATGATGCATCCGTGGCCAGTGAAGTGGTTGGTCGTATCCGCAAAGGGGCGAATGCCTCGTATGCCTGGAGCGAGGTGATCATCGAGCACGAAAATATTTTCAACAGCATGAATGATCCTTATCTGCGCGAACGCGCTACCGATCTGCGCGATCTGGGGCGTCGTGTACTGGCTTATTTGCAGGAATCCAACCAAAAAACCCGTGTATATCCTGATAAAGCCATTCTTATTGGTGAAGAATTGACGGCATCTATGCTGGGGGAGATTCCCAAAGAAAAACTTGCCGGTTTGGTTTCGGTGCACGGTTCATCTAACTCTCATGTGGCAATTCTTGCTCGTGCGATGGATATCCCCACGGTAATGGGGGTTGTGGATTTACCTTTCACCCAGATTGATGGCAGGCCAATCATCGTTGATGGCTACAAAGGCACTGTCTATTGCGACCCTGGTGCCCAGTTGCGCAAACAATATAAAGCGATTTTTCTGGAAGAGCAGGCTTTGGTCAAAGGCCTTGAAGCGCTGAAGAATCTGCCTTGTGAGACTAAGGATCGCTATCGCCTGCCGCTCCATGTCAATACCGGGCTGATGGCTGATGTTGTTCGTTCACTGGAGCGTGGAGCGGAAGGTGTGGGTTTGTATCGCACAGAAGTTCCCTTCTTGTTGCGCGATCGCTTTCCCAGTGAAGAGGAGCAACGCGCCATCTATCGCGAGCAGCTGGAGGCATTTGCACCCCATTCTGTGACCATGCGGACGCTGGATATCGGTGGTGATAAAGCCTTGCCCTACTTTCCAATCGAGGAAGACAACCCGTTTCTGGGATGGCGTGGAATCCGCGTCACCCTGGATCACCCCGAAATTTTTCTGGCACAGATCCGCGCTATGATCAAAGCGAGTGAGGGGCTGGATAATCTCCGTATCCTCTTGCCAATGATCACTAACGTACAGGAAGTGGATGCATCTAAAGCGTTGATTCTGCGTGTCTACAAAGAGCTGCTGGAGGAAGGCTTCAAAGTTCGCAAGCCACAAGTTGGCGCGATGATCGAGGTGCCTGCCGCTGTTTATCTTGCGCCGGAGCTGTCCCGTCGCGTGGATTTCTTATCGGTGGGTAGTAACGATTTAACCCAATACTTGCTAGCTGTGGATCGCAATAACGCTCAAGTTGCCGATCTTTATCAGGCTTTCCATCCCGCTGTGTTGCGTGCGCTGCAATATATTGTTTATGCCGCTCATGATGCAGGTATCAGTGTCAGTATATGTGGCGAACTGGCGGGCGATCCGGGGGCTGCCATCTTGTTGATGGCGATGGGCTACGATGTCTTGTCCATGAACGCAACCAATTTACCCAAGGTAAAGTCTGTTATTCGTGGCATTACTTATGACCATGCCAAAAAATTACTGTCAGATGTTATGCGTATGTCAAATGGCGAACAGATTCGTGAGTATATTGCACGTGAGTTGCGTGACTCAGGGCTGACGCGATTGATTCGTCCAGTTACTTCGGATGCTGGTTAAATAAATGTCTTTGGTTGGTCATAAACGGACGCCATAATCGCCCCCCCCCACTTCAGGACGCCTCAGGTTTAACTGCTTATGTTGCAATACCCCGATCTTGACCCCGTAGCCTTTACTATACCTATCGGCCCCATCACTTTTGGCGATATCACTATCGGCCCTTTTAATGTGCACTGGTATGGGATTATGTATCTTCTTGCGTTTGCCAGTGCCTGGTTGTTGGCTTTATATCGCGCCAAAGCGCCGACAGCGACGATCAATAGGGCGCAGGTTGAAAACCTGATTACCTATGGTGCCTTTGGTGTAATTCTGGGTGGCCGATTCGGGTATGTTGTTTTTTACAGCTTTGAACAGTGGATGGCTGACCCTCTTTTGCTGTTCCGGGTTTGGGAAGGTGGGATGTCCTTTCATGGTGGATTGATAGGCGTTATTACGGCCATGCTTATTTACTCCTATCGGATTGGTCGCCCTTTTATCAGTGTGATGGATTTTGTGGCTCCCATAGTGCCGCTAGGTTTGGGATTTGGGCGCTTGGGCAACTTTATTGGGCAGGAATTGTGGGGGCGTATTAGTGATGTCCCCTGGGCGATGGTTTTTCCAAAGGCGCTTCCAGAGGGGGTTGCGCGCCATCCTAGTCAGTTGTACCAAGCCTTTTTTGAAGGGCTGGTGTTGTTTATTATTGTGTTCTGGTTTTCGAGCAAGCCGCGTCCGCGCGGTGCGGTATCGGGTATTTTTCTGATAGGTTATTCGGTTTTCCGTTTTAGTGTTGAGTTTGTACGCGAGCCTGATCAAGGTATTGGATTTGATCTGATGGGATGGATGACTCGTGGGCAATTGCTGTGCGTCCCCATGTTTTTGCTAGGGCTAGGACTGCTGGTTTACGCCTATAAGTTTGCGGACAAAAAAGCTAAGGGTTGATCATTTTAATTTTGTGTGAGTTGTTTGATGAAACAATATCTTGATTTGATGCGCGATGTGGTTGAAAGCGGAGTGCAGCGAGGGGATCGTACTGGCACCGGAACCCGTTCGGTTTTTGGTAGGCAGTTGAGATTTAATCTAAACGATGGGTTTCCGTTGGTAACAACTAAAACCGTCCATCTCAAGAGTGTTATTGTCGAGCTGTTGTGGTTTTTACAGGGGCGCACAGATGTTACCTGGCTGCAGGAACGTGGTTGTAATATCTGGAATGAATGGGCGACCGAGTCCGGGCAATTGGGCCCTGTTTACGGAAAGCAATGGCGTAGTTGGGCGTGTCCGGATGGTTCCACAATCGACCAAATCTCGCAAGTTATCGAGCAGATCAAAAAGAATCCGTACTCCCGTCGCTTGATTGTCAGCGCGTGGAATCCAGCTGATTTACCAGATGAATCCATGAGTCCGCAGCAAAATGTAGAGCATGGACGCATGGCGTTGGCGGCTTGCCATACGTTGTTTCAGTTTTATGTAGCGGAAGGCAAGTTATCTTGTCAGCTGTACCAGCGTAGTGCGGATTTATTTCTTGGGGTGCCTTTCAATATTGCCAGCTATGCATTGTTAACTCATATGATCGCGCAACAGTGCGATCTTGGTGTTGGCGACTTTGTGCATACCTTCGGTGACTGTCATCTATATAACAATCATATTTCTGACGACATAGTTTACGAACAATTAACACGCGAGCCCAAAAACTTGCCTACACTTAAGATCTGTCGCAAACCTGAATCGATTTTTGATTACGAGCTTCAGGATTTTGAATTCGAAGGTTACCAACCTCATCCGCGTATAGTTGCGCCTATTGCCATTTAGTGGTTTGTTGGTTGTTGGCAAATAAGTAGTCAATAAGAAGGCGAATCCTCTGCATGAAATTAGCCATCATCGTGGCCGTCGCCAAAAATGGTGTTATAGGGCGCAATAATCAATTGCCTTGGCACCTTCCGCAGGATCTCAAATATTTCAAAGCGGTAACATTAGGAAAACCAGTAATAATGGGGCGCAAAACCTATGAGTCCATAGGTCGTCCCCTGCCTGGCAGAATTAATATTGTTATCTCTCGCAATAGTGCGTGGGTCGCTAATGGTGTTGAGGTTGCTCACAGCTTTGATGAGGCGGTGCAAGTGGCGAAGAGGTTTGATGCATCAGAGACCATGATTATTGGCGGTGCAGAAATCTACAGATCTGCTCTGCCAGCGGCGCAGCGTGTTTATCTCACGCGCGTTGATTTGACGCCAGAAGGCGATGCTTTTTTTGCTGAGCTCGATCCTGCAAAGTGGTCACTGGTATCTAGTATTGAAGGTGAGGCGGATGCATCTGCGCGTCACACTTTTTTGATATATGACCGTCTGGATGAGAATTTGGGTGACAAGTAGTCTATCGCCCGACTAAAAGTGCGACATAGGTTTTGTTTTTGTTTGTTGTGTTACTGGTGAGCTTATTGATTGCAATATGTGTTACCAGAGTGATACCTAAATACACACGTAAAAAGCTTAAGGATAAATCATTGGAAAGTAAGCCTTGGCGCTTATTACAATGCGGCCGTTCTTAGCTGCCTCTATACGAGGCTACGTGGATAACGCGTCTGCGGCAGCGGGTTGCCGCAAACTCACTTGATTGAACACCCAGTTGGGGGGATTATGAAAAAGCAGCGATTGAAAGCAGTGGCTATTACCACCATGCTTTCTGCCGGCGCGCTAATGGGTAGCGTTGCCATGGCAGATCAAAGTCTGGATGCAGTACTTAAAGCAGGCCAAGCCAAGACTACTCTGGCGCAAGATTCTCAAAAGCGTATTGATAGACTGGCTCAAGAAACCGATGACTTGACTCAAGAATTCAAGAGTCAAAATAAGTTGATCGAAGATCTGCGCGTTTTCAACGCCCAAATGGAAAAGCAAGTTGCCAAACAATTGACCGTAGTAACCGAGTTAGAGCAGTCAATCGAGAAAGTAACTGTAATCGAGCGCCAAATTCAGCCATTGATTTTCCGCATGCTTGATAGCCTTGAGCAATTTGTTAATTTGGATAAGCCTTTCTATCTGGATGATCGCAAAGCAAGCTTGGAAATGGTTCGCGCCAACCAAGATCGCGCTGATATCTCTGTATCAGAGAAATTCCGCCAAGTGTTGGAAGCCTACAAAATTGAATCTGCTTACGGCAGCACTATTAGTGCTTACAAAGCGACCCTTAATCTTGATGGTCAAGATCGTGAAGTAAACGTCCTCCGTGTAGGCCGCATTTCCCTGATGTATCAAACAACTGATGCTCAATCCAGCGGTTATTGGGATGTTGCCCAAAAATCTTGGTTGCCATTGGATAGCTCATACAACAGTGAAATCCTTAAAGGCTTGAAAATTGCTCGCGATCAGGCGACTAAAGATATTATGACCATGCCAATTCAAGCTCCGGAGGCAGCACAATGAAAATGAAGTTTGTTAAAAGCTGTCTGATGCTAGCAGCTGCTGGCTTGCTGAGTACCAGCTTTGCTGTTGCACAAGAAAAGGCTCAGACTCTTGATCAGTTACTCGACATGGTTAAGAAGTCACAAATCAGTGAATCTGCTGAGCACAAACAACGTGAGGCTGAATTTGCTCGTGATAAAGCAAATCAAGCTAACTTGTTAGCTCAAGCCAAAGCGACTCGTCAAGCGGAAGAAAACCGTTCGCAAACGCTTGAGAAAAAGTATGCGGAACAACAGCTGCTCGTAACTCAAAAAAGAGCTCAGCTGAATGAGCGTTTAGGTTCCATGCGCGAATTGTTCGGTCACTTGACCTCTACAGCAGGTGATTTGCGCGCAACTTTGGATACTTCTCTGGTGAGTGCTCAATATCCAAATCGTGGTGATTTCCTCGATGCGTTGATCGAGAAAATGAACGGTAGTACCCAGTTGCCGGATATCGAAGAAATTGAACGTCTTTGGTATGAAGTTCAGCGCGAGATGGTAGAAACTGGCCGTGTTGTAAAATTTAACGGTACGGTTATTAAGCCTAATGGCGAACAGTCACAGCAAGAAATTGTACGTATTGGTGCTTACAACCTGGTATCAAATGGCACTTACCTGAGCTACAACTCTGGAAAAATTGAAGAATTAGGCCGTCAGCCTGCTTCTGACATGTTGTCTGCTGCCAGTGCATTGCAAAATGCATCAACAGGTGTAGTGGATGTGGGTATTGACCCAACAGGTCCTGTTGGTGGTCAGTTGCTAGCAGCGCTGATTCAAAAGCCAAATCTTCAAGAGTATCTTGAGCAGGGTGGCTCTGTAGGTTGGGTGATTGTGTATGTAGGTATTTTCGGGATTTTGCTAGGAGTCTGGCGTATGATTGTACTCTTCGGTATGAGTGCAAAAGTTAACTCTCAGCTGAAAAATCCTGCTAACCCAAGCGCCAATAACCCCTTAGGGCGTGTATTGATGGTGGCACAGGAAAATAAAAACGTCGATGTTGAAACGCTTGAACTCAAGCTTGAAGAGGCTGTTTTAAAAGAGCGTCCTTCAATTGAAAGCGGATTGGCAATATTGAAGATTATCGCTGCAGTTGCTCCTTTGTTGGGATTGTTGGGTACTGTAACCGGTATGATCACTACCTTCCAGGCAATCACAATCTTTGGTGCTGGGGATCCTAAGAACATGGCTGGCGGTATTTCTGCTGCACTTATCACCACTGTTCAAGGTCTGTTAGTTGCTATTCCAATGGTTCTGATGCACACGTTCGTCAATGGTCGTGCCAAGTCAGTAATTCATGTCTTGGATGAGCAGACTACTGGCATTATTGCCGAAAATACCGAGCGCAAGTAGGAGATTAAACCATGCAGGCTTTAATGGATTTTTTCGGAAACCTTAAAGCCTTCTTGGATCAAGGTGGTTTTGTAATGTATCTCATTGCTGCCTTGACCTTTGTTATGTGGGCACTCATTTTTGAACGAGTTATCTACTTCAAAGGTAATCTAAGAGGGCAGATTCAAAGTCAATTAAATGCTTGGGAGGCTCGCAAAGAGCGCAAGTCCTGGAATGCTCACCAAATCCGCAATGCAATGATTTCTCGCATGAACGATAAAATTAGCGCAAACCTTGATTTGATCGGCGCACTCGTTGCAATTTGTCCATTGATGGGGCTGCTGGGTACGGTAACAGGTATGATTGACGTATTTGGTGTTCTGGCGAATACCGGTGGCGGTGATGCCAAATCAATGGCTGGTGGTGTATCAAAAGCTACTATCCCTACAATGGCTGGAATGGTTGCTGCAATTTCAGGTGTTTTTGCCAGTACTTATTTGACTCGTGTCTCTGACAGTGAAAAGGCATTGTTTGCAGATCATTTGACAATGGATCACTAATTATAGTGATCCATTAGTGGTGATAAATTTTAACCTGTATGAAAGAGATGTCTCATGAGCAGGAATAATCCCAAACGAGAAGAAGAGGCTCAAGCAATTGACTTAACGCCCATGTTGGACGTTGTGTTCATTATGTTGATCTTCTTTATTGTTACTGCAACTTTCATCAAAGAAACCGGTAAAGATGTAACCCGGCCAGATGCGAACACTGCGGATGACAAGCCAAACGCAAGTATATTGATTGCCGTTGGTGCTGATAACGAAATCTGGATGGATAAGAAAAAAATTGATTCGCGTAATTTGCGCCAAGCAATAGAGCGTATGCGTGTAGACAATCCAAAGGGTGCTATTTCTATTCAGGCTGATAAAGATGCTGATATCAAGTTTGTAGTTGAGATAGCGAACGCAGCTCGCACAGCTGGCGTGACCGATGTAAGTGTATCTACTGAGAAGAATTAATAGCTATGAATCCTACTAAAGTAACCATAGCGGGAATCCTCGGGGTAGTTACCACACTTGGACTCCTGTTTTTGATGAATAGTTTGGTTAACACAGAGTTTGCTCCACCTGATGAGTCAAAGTCTGTGAAAATCCCAGATATTCGTATGTCTGATACCAAAATTGAAACTCGCATGGAAGATGCAAAGCCAGAGAAACCACAAGAGCCTGAAACTCCTCCTGATCTGCCGGAGCCAGAGTTTGAAGCTCCGGATGTTTCTGGCGATGCGTTAAACATGAGTGCGCCTGTTGCCAAAGCTGATATTGATGTTGGTGGCAACTCATTGGCTTTTAGCGAGGGTGAATACCTGCCTATCGTGAAGGTTCCGCCTGAGTACCCAAGTACAGCTTTATCGCGTGGAATTGAAGGTTTCTGCACAGTGGTTTACACAGTAACGGAAACCGGTACTACCCGTGACCCACAGCCTATTCCTGATCAGTGCATCACAAAAGAAGGCAAGCCGACTACTGTATTCAACCGTGCATCTGTTAAGGCTGCACTGAAGTTCAAATACAAGCCGAAAGTGGTTGATGGGAAAGCGGTAGAAGTTCCCGGTGTGAAAAACCGCTTCACTTACGAGATGCAGAAATAAGGGGTAATGAAATGAAACAAGTATTTCCTGCCGTTTCAGTTGCTCTTAATCGCACTCTGTTGGCTGGTTTGATAGCTGTATCGCCTGTATTAATAAACAATATCGTTTCAGCAGTAGCACCCGGTGTGCAGTTATCGTTATCTGTTGCTCATGCTCAAGTAACGGCGAAAAACAAATATGCTGGTGCGCAGCAACGTAAGTTTCCAAACGTATCTGAGTCGTTCGGTAAAAAAATTACTGAGGCTGCTAACTTTCTGCAACCGCAGGATGAATCTGTAAAGCCCGACCCACGCAAAGCAATGCAGCTTTTGAATCAGATGGAAGCTAACTCTGCGAAAGCAAATCCTTATGAAAAAGTACTGTTGCATCAGTATATGGGTTATGCATATTTAGGTGTCGAAAACTATGCGAAGGCTATCGAGAGCTTTAATAAAATGCTCGCATTAAGCCCCAACATGCCGTTAGCAACTGAATCATCAACTATTCGTATTGTTGGTCAGCTGTATTCGCAACTTGATAATCCCAAGAAAGCGTTAGAAACGTTGCTGAAATGGACAGACTTTGCAGAAAAGTTAAAGCCTGAAGATTCTTATATGTTCGCCACTTTGTATTATCAATTGGATGATAGTAAGAATGCTTTATTAAATATAAACGAAGCTGTGAAAGCTCAGGAAGCTGCAGGCAAAGTGCCAGCTGAGTCCTGGTTTATTTTGCAGCGTGGTTTGTATTTTGATAAAGAAGACTATAAGAGTGGTTTGGTTGTTTTGGAAAAGCTGATTAAGCATTATCCAAAGGCACAATACTGGAAGCAGCTCTCTCAAGTCTATCGCGTGTTAGATCGTACAAATGATGCGCTTCATGCAATGGAAACGTGTTATTTAATGGGTGGTCTGACAACCGAGAGAGATCTGGTTAACTTGGCTTATTCTTTCCTTGAGGCTGAAACCCCTTACAAGGCAGCTAAGGTTCTGAGAAAAGGTATCTATACTGATAAGGTCATAGAGCCAACAGCTAAAAATCTGAAAACTCTTGCTGATGCATTGCGTCTCGCGCAGAACGCCAAAGAATCTTTGGTTGAGTATGAGCGTGCTGCAACGAAATCAACTGATGGCGAGTTAATTATTGGTTTGGCTCAGGCTTATCTTGCGAATGATAAATTCAAAGATGCGTCCAAATGGGGGCGTGATGCTTTGCGTAAAGGCGGCATCAAGCGTGTTGACTACGCTAACTTAACTGTTGCTCAAGCAGAGTTTGAATTGAAGAATTATGATGAAGCTATCAAGTTCTTCAGAGAGGCTGGTAAAGATGCTCGTTCATCTAAAGTGGCCGCTCAATGGATTGCTTTCTGTGAAAGAGAAAAGAAAAAACAAGAGTTGGCTAACCAAGACTAGCTCTTGTCATTCAGCTAAAAACAAAAAAGCCAGCATATGCTGGCTTTTTTGTTTTTACTCTATTTGAAACAAAGAACTTCTGATTAACTAAATTACACCGGTGAGCAAGATTTACCAGCGAGAAATAATTTTGCCAATACCATATCGTTGTTACTTATAGATATTGGCAGAATCATTTAATCCAATTTGCTTAAATCCCTGACGGCTCCCTTATCGGCGCTGGTTGCAAGCATGGCGTAGGCTTTGAGAGATGCTGTGACCTTGCGTGGGCGAACCTCTGAAGGTTTCCAGGCGAGCGGGCCTTTGGCATTTTCTGCGATACGGCGTGCGTCCAATTCTGCATCTGATAAAAGTACGTTAATACTGCGGTTGGGAATATCGATATGAATAATATCACCGGTTCTAACTAAGCCAATCGCACCTCCAGCTGCTGCTTCTGGTGAGGCGTGGCCAATAGACAGGCCTGATGTTCCACCTGAAAAGCGACCATCTGTAAGCAGTGCACATGCTTTGCCCAAGCCTTGGGATTTAAGATAGCTAGTTGGGTAGAGCATTTCTTGCATGCCAGGGCCGCCTTTAGGGCCTTCGTAGCGGATTACAACTACATCACCTGCTTTTACTTTACCATCGAGAATATCTTTAACTGCTTGATCCTGGCTTTCAACCACATAAGCCGGCCCCTCAAAAACCCAGATGCTTTCATCGACACCAGAAGTTTTAACGACACAGCCATCTAATGCGATATTGCCCTTCAAAACAGCGAGGCCGCCCTCTTTGGAATAGGCATGTTCAACCGAGCGAATACAGCCCTCGACGCGGTCGGCATCCAGCGTAGGCCAGCGGGTGGCTTGACTAAAAGCGACCTGGGTTGGGATTCCTGCTGGACCTGCGCGGAAGAATTGGGCAACAGATTCATCGCTGGTACTGACGATGTCCCATTTATTCAATCCTTCCTGTAGCGTTTTGCTGTGAACAGTAGGAACTTGGTTGTGGATCAGCCCGCCGCGATTCAATTCCGCAAGAATGCCAAAAACACCACCGGCGCGATGCACATCTTCCATATGGTATTTCTGGGTATTGGGTGCAACTTTGCAGAGCTGCGGCACTTTACGGCTCAGGCGATCAATGTCTGTCATGGTGAAAGGCACTTCCCCTTCTTGAGCCGCTGCGAGTAAATGAAGAATGGTGTTAGTGGAGCCGCCCATTGCTATGTCGAGCGCCATCGCATTTTCGAAAGCTTCGAAACTGGCAATAGAGCGCGGCAATACACTTTCGTCGTCTTGTTCGTAGTAACGTTTGGTGATTTCAACGATGCGACGGCCTGCTTCAAGGAACAGGCGCTCGCGGTCCGCATGGGTCGCCAAAGTTGATCCGTTACCGGGGAGTGATAGACCCAAGGCTTCAGTGAGACAGTTCATCGAGTTGGCAGTAAACATGCCGGAACAAGAGCCGCAGGTTGGGCATGCAGAACGTTCGTAAGCTTCAACAAGTTCGTCGCTGGCGTTTTTATCTGTACCGATGACGATGGCATCGACCAAATCGAGCTTGTGATCTGCCAGTTTGGTTTTACCGGCCTCCATTGGCCCACCCGAAACGAAAATAACCGGAACATTCAGGCGCATTGCTGCCATTAACATTCCCGGAGTGATTTTGTCGCAGTTAGAAATGCACACAATAGCATCAGCGCAGTGAGCATTGACCATGTATTCAACTGAGTCGGCGATGATGTCGCGTGATGGCAAGCTATAGAGCATACCGTCATGTCCCATAGCGATACCGTCATCTACCGCTATGGTGTTGAATTCTTTTGCCACACCGCCGGCCTTTTCGATTTCACGTGCAACTAACTGACCCAAATCCTTAAGGTGTACGTGCCCTGGCACGAACTGGGTGAATGAGTTGGCGATGGCGATGATGGGCTTTTGGAAATCTTCATCCTTCATGCCTGTAGCACGCCACAAGGCGCGTGCACCTGCCATATTGCGGCCTGCTGTGGTGGTTTTGGAACGGTAGATTGGCATAACGCTTAACCTCATAAAGCCTGTTGCTTGTGCTAACGGCGGTGGGGAAAATCAGTATTGTAAAGGGTATTGAAAGGATAAGAAGCATACCAGAAAAGGCGGAATTCCGGCATTGACATCAGGTGCCGTCATGCAGAGTACTGCCCCGGAACCATTGAGGCAGAAAATAAAATGACTATTCCAATGGCTTCATAAAAATCTTGGAGTTGCGCTGGTAGTTATATAAAAGTTGCTTCTGTACTGGTAGATCTTCCAATTTACCCTGCATAAAACCTTGTTCGATAAACCAATGTGCCGTTTGTGTGGTCAGTAAAAATAATTGTTTGATTTTTTGCTTGCGCGCTTGCGCCTCAATTTGTTGCAACAGTTGTGCTGCGCGCCCACCATTCCGATAATCCGGGTGCGTGGCGACGCA
The DNA here is from genome assembly GCA_002483365.1 of Cellvibrio sp. UBA7661. Classification (GTDB taxonomy): domain Bacteria; phylum Pseudomonadota; class Gammaproteobacteria; order Pseudomonadales; family Cellvibrionaceae; genus Cellvibrio. The sequence continues at coordinate 82,319 of DLHT01000006.1, read as the reverse complement.
AGACAGTTCAGCCATATCGCCATAAGGGTAAAGCGCGGCGCAAGCGATAATGGTTCCGTCTTTTTCCATGACATGAAATTTATTGATTTCGATTTCCAATGCTTCGCGTGAGCGCCTCACCAGAATTCCTTCCTCTTCAAGAGGGCGAATTAATTCGATAATTCCACCGACATCATCGATAGTGGCAGAGCGCAACTGCTCGTAATACCCGGAGTAAATCATGGTTCCCAGACCGTCGCGGGTAAATAATTCGGTGAGCAAAGCACCGTCAGTTTCATAGCTGATGAGTTGTGCGCGTTGTACGCCTTGCAGGCAACTCAAATAACAAGCACTGATAGCTTGCTGTAAATCAAAGCCGATTTGATCGCCTTGTTCGGTGAGGTAGGTTTTGCACTCTTGCAAGGATAATTGACGAATCAGGTTTCCTTCGTTGTCACTTACACCATTGCCTGCGACGAACGCCAAAAATTTATCCGCTTTAATTGCGCTGGCAACGTGGGTCGCTACATCGTTGAACGATAAATTAAAAATTTCGCCCGTTGGTGAGTAGGCAATTGGCGATAGCAGTACAACTGCACCGGAATCCAGCGCTGCATTTAATGAGCGAGTGTGCACCTTGCGTACTTTGCCGGTATGTTGCAAATCCACACCATCAATTACACCGTAAGGCATGGCGACAACAAAATTGCCGCTAATTACTTGCATATCGGCATCGTGCATTGGCGAATTTGGCAGACTGGTGGAAAGGGCTGCTTCAACAATCGTTCTCGCCTCGCCAATCGCTTGAATAACAAGGCTCAAACTTTCACTGTCGGTGATACGTAAGTTTTTATGAAAACTGCTGTAGGTATCGGCAGTTTGCAAGCGCTCATCAATTTGTGGGCGCGCGCCATGTACCAGAACCAGACGCACATCGAGGCTGCATAGCAGCGCAATATCATGGACGATATTGTGAAAGTTGGTGTGGGTGATGGCTTCGCCGGGCAGCATGATCACAAACGTTTTATCGCTGTGTCTGTTGATGTAGGGCGTGGAATGACGAAACCACTTTACGTAATCTTGAGTGTTGGTCGGCACAATAGTTCTCGTTGTTAATTGCACATTTACAAGCAAAATTTTTCGATCAGTTTGCGCAGTACAGTAACTGCTGGTGCAATCTGATCCAATGGAATAAATTCATCCGGTTGGTGTGCCTGATCGATTGAGCCAGGCCCTAGAACCAGTGTCTGCATACCCAGTTGTTGCATAAACGGAGCTTCGGTAGCGAAGGCAACGCTGTCGGAGCGGTTACCGGTTAGTTGTTCGCAGGCTTTTACCAGATCGCTATGTTCGTCTTCACCAAATGGATCGACGCCTTCAAACAGCGACGATAAAACAATATCGGTTCCGCTATGTTCGGCAATCGGTCGCAAGCGCCGTTGGATGATAGCGCGCAATTCATCGTTATCCATTCCCGGCAATAAACGCAAATCAAAATGTAATTCGCAGCTTCCACAAATGCGGTTTGCTCCGTCACCGCCGTGAATACAGCCCAAATTCAGTGTGGGCGTTTGCACGGCAAATGTCGGGTTGCTATATTTCAATTGTAGTTCGCCACGCAATTGCATGAGTTCGGTCATGACCAGATTCATCGCTTCCAATGCGTTTTTTCCGAGTGCGGGATTGGATGAGTGGCCGCTATGGCCTTGCACGCGTATCGCTTCCATCATGATGCCTTTGTGTGCGCGAATCGGCACCAGATTAGTTGGTTCACCAATCACCGCGTAACGTGGCGTAGCGCCGGGTATGCCTGTGCGGGCCAGCGCACGCGCGCCACTCATACTGCTTTCTTCGTCAGCTGTGGCGAGTACCACAAGTGGATGGCGGAAGGCGTGCGACAAATAGGGTTTGACCGCTTCAATAATGACCGGGAAAAACCCTTTCATATCGGTGGCACCCAAGCCGTACAGCTTGCCGTTTTTTTCAGTGAGGGTGAACGGATCGGTTTGCCAACGGTTGGCATCGTAGGGAACAGTATCGCTATGACCTGCGAGCACCAGGCCTCCATCGCCGCTACCGAATGTAGCCACCAAATTGGCTTTGCCGGTTTGCTCAAGTGGCAGTACCTGAGTATTAAAGCCCAAATCCGCAAAACAATTAGCGAGATAATCAATGACCGCGCGGTTGCTCATGTCCCACTCGGGCACCGCGCAGCTTACCGATGGTAATGCCACCAGTTGCTGCAGGTGATGTTGGTAATGTTTGAAATCAACGCTCATGAATGATCCACGGGTAACCGTTAAAGACTATGCCGGTGTTATCGATGATTGCCGGTAAAAATGCAAGTACCCCGAGGTAGGGCAAAGCCACTGAAAAGCAGGCAATAAAAAACCCGAGGCGGAGTTCCGGCTCGGGTTTGGCGCGAGCACAAAGGCTCCAATACGTCGTTGAAAAATTAGCTGAAGACGCCTTTGAAGAAAAAGAAGAACAAAATCGAAAGACCTGCACCTGCGGGCAGAGTGATTACCCATGAGGCAAAGATGCCGCCGATCACGCGCAGGTTAAGTGCGCCAATACCGCGCGCCAAACCAACACCGAGTACTGCACCTACCAATGTGTGGGTGGTGGAGATAGGCAAACCAATACCGGATGCGATAACAACCGTTGCGGCCGCAGCCATCTCAGCAGCAAAGCCACGGCTTGGGGTGAGTTCGGTGATTTTTTTACCGATGGTTTGCATTACTTTATAGCCATAAGTGGCAAGACCAACAACGATACCGATACCACCCAGCAGCAGCACCCAGGGTGCTACAGCCGCTTTTGCACCTACTGCACCGGATTCGACAACACTGATCACGGCAGCCATAGGGCCTACCGCGTTGGCAACATCGTTGGAGCCATGGGCAAATGCCATAGAGCAAGCCGTGAAAATCATCAACACGCCGAATACGCGCTCAACGCTTGAGAAGCGGTTGTTTTTGTCCGCTGCGGCATCCTGGGTGATGCGGCTGAGTAAATACATACCTATACCCGCCACAAGCACGCCAATCACTGCCGCGATCATAACGGCTTGTATAAAGCTGAAATCAAGATGATGTTCTTTCAGTACGTACTTCAAACCTTTGAGGATGGTCACCATGGAAAGGAAAAACCCAACGGCAAACATATAAATCGGGATGTAACGCTTGGCGTTGGTGAAGGGATCTTCAGTGTCGAGAATAAGATGTTGTACAGAGCGGAAAATCCAGAAGGAGAGAACACCGGCAATTACGGGTGTGATGACCCAGCTGCCCACGATGCCCCAGACCTGACCCCATTGCACCGCATCAACCGAAATGCCCACTGCGGAGAAACCGATAATCGCGCCGACGATGGAGTGGGTGGTGGATACTGGCCAACCGAGGATACTGGCAATTAACAACCAGGTACCTGCTGCAAGGAGTGATGACAACATGCCAAACACGAATAAATCCGGATGACTGGTCATTACATCCAGCTCAACGATGCCGCTGCGGATGGTTTCTGTCACTTCACCGCCTGCAAGATAGGCACCGGCAAACTCAAATACCATCGCAATCAGGATTGCCTGTTTCATGGTCAGGGCGCGTGAGCCTACTGAGGTGCCCATTGCGTTGGATACGTCATTCGCACCGATACCCCACGCCATAAACAGGCCGAAGACACAGGCTAGAACGAACAGCACTTGGCTGTATTCAGCAAATAAAGTCATGGTGAATTACCTAAAAATAAAGAACGGTTAGTGCGCCAGCAGCAACTGCAAACGGCCACCCACATCGTGTGCGCGGTTAGCGATATCGCCCACCCAGTCAATGATGTTGTAGAGGAACATCACATCGACCGGCGGCAACTGGGCTTCCAAGGCGAAAAGAGACGTACGCACACCAATTTCGAGTTGGTCGGCTTTCTCTTCGAGAATGTCCAATTCCTTGATCATGTTTTCAACGACGGTCAGCTCGCGGCCACTAAAGCCGGTTTCGAGCAGCTCATCGAGTTCGTTGATGGCGGTGAGGGCTTGTTCGGCAGCGGCGACGCTTGCGTGAACAAACTCATTCATTTGGTCTTTCATGCTCGCGGGGATGGTCATGCGGCGCCCCATAATGATCCCGGCGATATCTTTAGCGCGGTTGGGGATGCGGTCTTGCATGGTCAGCAGTTCCAGCAGATCGGTACGGGGTACAGGCAGGAACAGGCTTTTGGGAAGATGGAGGCGGAGGTGCTTTTTGATTTCGTCAGCTTCGTTTTCAAACTTGACGACTTGCTGCTGGATTTCACTGGCGCGAGTCCAGTCATCGCTGGTCACTGCTTCAAAAAAGCTGGTCAATTCAGCAGCGGCTTTCACAGCCAATGCCATGTGTTCTTGCATCGGCTTGATGGGCGAGCGGCCAAACAGGTTCGACAGGTTAGCAAAAGGCATGGACTACCCCTCCGGTTAAAAGTGTGCGCAGTATAAAAAGATCGCCTGCCAAGGTCACGCAGCTTTATTGCGTTTTTATGACAAACTTATGATGCTTTTTGGTTGGTTATTTGCTAGGCATTTATCCCCTTTGTGATTATCAAGAGGCTAGATGATGCTTGTGTGAATGCCAGTCTGTGACGGGGCAGGTGGTGGGGCGAGGGGCGAGTTGTGTGGTGATGTGTGCAGACGCTTGGTGCTGGAGCCGCTACAATCCTTGGCATCCCCTCATTCGCAAACAGGAATAACAAGATGGCGCAGGTGTTGGACCGGGTATTGGATTTACGTGGCTTGATTCAGGATCTGGTCGCCGATGGCCGTATGCGCCAGATTGACGCCAACCTGTTGTTGGGCGCATCGCGCACGCGTGAGCAAGCTATCATGCATCCGCTTGCGTATGTCGCCAGCCAAAATATGGAAGATGTTCTGCGCCCCGGCAAAAATCTGGATGGCGATACCTTGACTGAATGGCTGGCTGCCAAAGCACAGTTGCCGCTGGTGCATATCGACCCGATGAAGATCGATGTGGCCAAATGTACCGAGGTGATGAGCTACGCCTTTGCCAAACGCCACGGCATACTCTGTGTGAAAGTCGAGGCCGATCATGTGGTGATCGCCTGTACCCAACCGTTTATGGCGGGCTGGGAGCCGCAAGTCGAGCATGTGGCACGCCGCGCGGTGAAGCGCGTGGTGGCCAATCCGGCCGATATCGAACGCTATATGGTGGAGTTTTACACCCTTGCGCGCTCGGTGTCGGGCGCGAGCGGTGCATCGGCTGGCTCAGCGATTACTAACTTTGAACAGCTGGTGGAGTTGGGCAAGGCGAGCGACCCGGATGCCAACGACCAGCATATCGTCAAGATCGTAGACTGGCTCCTGCAGTACGCCTACGACCAGCGCGCGTCGGATATCCATATAGAGCCGCGCAGGGAAGTCGGGCGCATCCGCTTCCGTATCGATGGTGTGCTGCATTATGTGTACGAATTGCCTGCCAACGTCGCCACTGCCGTGACCAGTCGCTTCAAAGTGCTGGCGCGTATGGACATTGCCGAAAAGCGCAAGCCACAGGACGGCCGTATCAAAACCCGCCGCAGTGACGGCAGCGAGATCGAGCTGCGTATGTCTACCTTGCCAACCGCCTTTGGCGAGAAGCTGGTGATGCGTATTTTTGATCCGGAAGTCTTGCAACGCAGCTTCAGCGATTTGGGCTTGGTGGGCGATGACTACAATCGCTGGAATACCATGCTCAACCGCCCCAACGGGATTTTGCTGGTCACGGGGCCGACCGGTTCCGGTAAAACCACCACGCTCTATTCGTCGCTGCGCCAAGTCGCAACCGATGAAGTGAATGTGAGCACTATTGAAGATCCGATCGAGATGGTGGAAGAGCGTTTTAACCAAACGCAGGTGCACCACAAGATTGGGCTGGATTTCGCCGCGGGTATCCGCAGCCTGATGCGGCAAGACCCTGACATCATCATGGTAGGTGAGATCCGCGACTTGGAAACCGCGCAGATGGCGGTGCAGGCTGCGCTCACTGGCCACTTGGTGTTATCTACCGTACATACTAACGATGCTCCTTCGACGGTTGCCCGTTTGTTGGATCTTGGAATCCCATCGTATCTGATCAACGCCACTTTACTCGGGGTAATGGCGCAGCGGCTGGTGCGCACCCTGTGCCCCCATTGCAAGGAGGAGGGCAGTATCTCCCACGAGCATTGGCAGGAACTGGTAGCGCCCTGGAAGGTTGCCGTGCCTGCCAGGGTGTATCGTCCGGTGGGTTGTCTGGAGTGCCGCAATACCGGCTACCTGGGGCGTCAGGGGCTGTATGAAATCCTGATGCTGTCCGATAACCTCAAAGACAAGGTGGTTCCTGATTGCAACCTGCAAGAGCTGCGCAAGCTGGCAATGAAAGAGGGAATGCGCACCTTGCGCTTGTCCGGCGCGCAGAAAATCGCAGCGGGTTTGACGACAATGGAAGAAGTCTTGCGTGTGGCACCGCCGCCGGATAAGGCGGGTTAGTAAAAGCGGTTTAGTAATTGGTGCGATATAAATAAAAATGGCGACCTGCAAGTCGCCATTTTTTTGCGGATTAATGTGCAGATCAAAACAACAATTTGAATCCCACAAACACCAACATGATCGCCAGTGCCGGGCGCAAATAGTGGTCGGCTACGCGGTTGGCGAGGTGGCTGCCTAAATAAATTCCCGGCAGTGAACCGATCAGCAAGTTGGCGAGCAAATGCCAGTCTACATTCCCCAAGCCTGCATGCCCCATTCCGGCAACCAGTGTGAGCGGTACTGCGTGGGCGATTTCTGTTCCCACCAAACGGACAGTAGGCAATAGCGGGTAGAGCATAAACAGGGCGACAGTACCCAAGGCGCCTGCGCCAATGGATGTAATGGTAACGACAGCGCCGAGAATCACGCCGGTCACGACTGTCGCAATCATCTGGCTGCGGCGACTCATGCGCGTTATCCAGCTGTTATTTTTTTTGCTGTAATCAAAAATCCGGCGTTTAAATAAAATTGCAGTCGCGGTCAGGATCAGCGCATAACCGAGCGTGGTTTTGATAATGCTGTTCAGCGTATCAGTATCTACGCGGATACTATGTAGCGCCCACAAGGTGAGTGCCGCCGCAGGCAAGCTGCCTAATGCCAGCTCACCGGTAATTTTCCAATCGATATTTTTCTTTTTATGGTGGACGTGGATTCCACCCGCTTTGGTGATGGCGGCGTACAGTAAATCGGTACCCACCGCATTGGCTGGGCTCACACCAAAATAGAGCAGGATAGGTGTCATTAATGACCCGCCGCCCACGCCGGTCATACCTACGATAAAACCGACCACCAAACCAGCGATCACATAGCCAATCTGAAAATCCATAAAACTCCATGCACAATCGGTTCAACATAAAACCAATTGCTGGGTATATAAGTGTTGAAAAATAAACAGGGCGCGCAGGCTAACAGCCGAGGTGAAGGATGCCTAATGATAATTAGTTTGGTACTTATAACCGGAAGTTTTTAAGCATCATGTTGCGATGGATGATTTCCTGCAATCTGATCGGTCATCTGTGGGGTGCTAACCACTTGGTTGCGCCCGGTTTGTTTGGCTTGATAAAGCGCTTTATCGACCCGTTCCATGAGTGATTCCAACGTGTCATCAGTATTGAATTGCGTGACACCGATACTGATTGTCACCGGTGTTGCAAGGTTGAATGGGTACTGTGCAATAACACTGCGCAAACTTTCTGCGAGCGTGGCTGCGCCCTCCAGCGAGGTTTCCGGGCAAATCACCAAAAACTCTTCACCGCCCCAGCGTCCCGGTGAATCGTTGGCGCGGCTGTAGTGACGCAGTTGCGCAGCAATAGTGGCTAACACGGAATCGCCCGCGGGGTGGCCATAGGTATCGTTGATGGCTTTGAAGTGATCGACATCAATCATTAGCACAGACAACTCAATGTCATAGCGTTTGCTGCGTTCAATTTCATCGCGCAACAATTGGTTTAACTTGAGACGATTGAATACACCGGTTAATGGGTCGGTGATCGACAGCAATTCCAGTGCGCGATTTTTTTCAATCAGCTCCTGGGTGCGCCGCTGGATTTGTTCTTCCAGATTGCGCTCGGAACTTTGCAGTGTTTCCACCACTTGTTGCTGCGCGGACAGCGCTGCTATTTGGGCGGCCTCTTTTTCTCTGCGCGTTGTGTAAAGCCGGTCGGCAAGGGCGTAGGCGAGCAAAATCATTTCAATCGCCGAGCCAATTTGCAATCCATTCACGGTAAATAAATTAGTGGGCAGCAAACCTGCGACGCGCAACGAATTTATTGGTGATGCAGTGCAAATCACCACAAACGCGGCAACAAAAAAATAGGCGCTGCGTTGCCGTTTGAATGCGCAGTAAATACCAATCCCCAAAATCAAAGTGGAGGCAACCACATTCAGCAACATCGCAAACGGAATAACGGTTTGGTAGGCGAGAAAAAAGGCGATGGGTGAGACGATATAAATCGCCACAATGGTTTTTACGATGCGATCAATACGCGGCAATACGCTCGCGGTATTTAACATGCTGCGGGTAAATAACAGCAGCGCAGCGAGTGTGTAGGAATAGCCAATCGCCATGGAATAATTTGACCAAAGCGGCGAGTTGGGCCACAAAAATTCATTGGCCAATCCATTTTGTGCGGCGAGAGTCAGTGCAAATGAGGCGACAAAAAATACATAGAGCGCATACATACTTTCGCGCAAGAGTATGAATACCAACAGGTTGAAAATCACCATCGCCAGCGCGATGCCGGTGTACACCGAATAAAAAATATAATCGCTGCGCTCGTAAGCGTAGAAGTCATCGGTCTGCCAAAGCGTAGCGGGAATCTCAAGCGCAGCCACACCTTTTACGCGAATGTAAATGGTGTGTTCACCTTGCGTCAGCAGTGTTAATGGAAACACAAAACCGCGATTGGGGTGAGGGCGGGTCGCGAAGGGAAAGTCGGTGCCGGTAGTCCAACTCAACACCTGGCCATCGGGCGATTGATGATACAGCTGGACGTTGGCAAGCCGCGCGTAATTGATATCCAGAAATCGCTCAACCAGATTGCTATGCGGATTGTGTAAGCGCAGGCGAAACCAATAGGCGGAGCGGGTAAAACCGTAAATCAGCGATGCAGCGGGCAGTTGTCCAGTAGTGAACCGCTCCGCCCATTCGGGTTGCCGGATGTCATCAAAGCCGAGTTTGTTACTGGAGTCTTCCAGAATGGCGAAGTACTCGGTGAGTGATACCGATGCCTGGTCGGGATGATTGCTTAATACCAGCGGTTTTTCCTGCGCGTGGCTGGTCTGCCACATCAGGGCGAGGAAAAAGCAGAACATCAAACGGTTGAGCGATGCGGTTTTGCCGGGCATAACCATCCTGTTGTTGCAGCAAGTTGTTAAGGGCAAGTTATCACAAGCCAATTGCTCTTAAGCCTAGCAGCTCGATGGTATAAATCTGCACACAGGAAATTTAAATTTCGCAGGTCTTCCCTACCAAATGCCTGTCCCGCTCCAGTAGTTCGGTGAGGTTGTCAGTTTCCAGTGCACCGTCGATCAGGATTTCTTCTGTGGTTTGTTCTTGGGTGCGCAAAATACCGATCTGGGTAAACATCAACGCATCTTTGGTGGGAAGATTTTTGAAGTGATGTTTACCCATGTGTTTGCCATTCACCCAGACTTCCGTCGAGCCCAATTTCGGGTCGGTTGACCAGTGGATATGCAAGGCAACGCGATGCCATTGCCCGGGCGCTGCCCCTTCGGGTAACTTCCAGAGTACATCGCTTGCGGCGGATTCCTGAAAACTTAAGTCGCTGCCGTGAATGTTGAAGCGAAACATTTGTTGCCAGGATTTATCGGATTCCCAATAACCCAATTCATGTTTGTGCTCACTGAATTTTTGGGGCAGATAAAAACTGAACGCAAAAAAAGTGTCTTTACCTTCATGGGTATTACCTGCGGCGCGGCGATGATGGAACTCACTGCGGTTCAGAAATTTATTGCCGCGCCATAAAAAAGAATCATCTCCCGTCAGCGTTACTTTGCCTGCGTGTTTTCCATCAAAGGTGCATTCACTGGTGAGCGATAATCCGGCGGCGTTAATCGGCGAATTCCATTGCGACATATCGCCTGTTTCAAAATCGCCCTGCCAGAGAATGCTGGCATTGCTAAAAGAACAAAAACTGGTGAGTGCGATAAAACAGGGCATCAACAAGCATGATTTTTTCATGGCACAGATCCTTGGAATTATTGTTGTGGGCGATATAAAAGGTCAGGAATTTTTGTGGTGGATAAAGCAAAACGCCGATACTGGCATGCAGTATCGGCGTTTTGTATTGTGCTGTCGATGTGTCGGCAGTTACACCGGCTGTGAAATCACGCCGTTGCAAATGGGGGTGAACGCGGTGATTTTATCCAGCGCGGCGGCATTGCCCAAACTATTTCCGGGGAACAAATTGCCGAATTGGTTTTGTTGCCCGTGCAGCGCCATGTAATTGAGGATCACCGTCTCCACCAGCGAGTTAACGTTGTTGGCCGCGCCTACGCCGGAGCCTGTTTCCACATCGCCACTGGCGCGCATATGGCCAATTTGCTGGTGTACGCGCTGTACATCGCTAATGGTAGCTGGATCGCTACTGCTGCCGCCCATGAGCACCGGGCGGCGTGCGGGGTTGTAGACCAGGAAGAAGGAGGCACCGGTCTGCTGGTCGTCGCCCGTCCAAACGCCTTTACCTCCGCCCATGGGTGAGTCGTCAATCATGCCGTTGCTGAATACCGAGCCATCGCTGAATACATAAATCATCAGCGGCATACCTTTGCGTGCCGCGTATTCAAGGCAAGCACCTATGCAGCGGCCTGCGCGCAAATCGCGTGTTTCGCCGGTGGAGCGGTCGCCGGTGTGATAGTCGTAACCGCCCATGGTAATCGTACCGGCACCGGCATAGCCGTTAATGACCAGTTTGGCGACCGATGCGGTTTTGCGGAATTCACCATCGCCATCAAATTCGGCCTGACTAAATACACCGCCAGCGCCTACCAAATCCGCATCTGCAACCGGATCAATCGCAGATGGATTACCAAAGCGGTCGGCGAGGTCGGCGCTTTTCACATAGCCGCAGCGCACCATGTCTTTGATCACCGCATCGTTACTGGTGCCGGTGTTGACGGCGCTGAGCTTTTTGTCGCTCAGGCGATAAATCGATTCCATCACCGCCACAGTGTCTTGTTGATCGAGCAGGCTGACCAGATCGCCCACATCGACAAGGCCGGTGACGTCATTGGGGTTATCGACTTTAGTCGGGCGCACCTCGGGGTTGATCATCATCGCCGGTGCCATGGAGTTGCCGCCGGAATCGCTGGCGCGCGAGCCGATCAGTGCCAGCAGCGAGCCATTGGCTCCGGCGCGGTTGATGCCGTACATAGGGTTGTGCGGATTGTTGCCGGTGTCATTTTCCGAGCGTGCAGGAATGACTGCACCGTTGGTCAGGGCGCGGTTGCCCACAGCAACTTTTTCCAAAATCCCCTGCAACATGGCGCTGGTGGAATGGAACGAAAGGCCTAGCTCATTGTTGATCAGCGGATTGACTGCGCTGGAGGCGGCCGGACTCATGGAAAGTGGCAGGCCTTGTTTGCTGTATCCGCCCGCGCTTAAAAAATCCAATTGGCCGCCGCGCTGGCCGATCAACACATTGGAGCCTGCGATATTGGCTCCACCGGCCAAATCAAAGCAGATAAACGGGATCTTGCCTGCGCCCTGCGCGGCGATACCGCAACTGCTGCGCATCGCAATCAGATCCGCCGAGAGCGCGGCTTCAGCCTCACGGGGATTGGCGAACAAGCTGAAAATCGAGCCGCCTAATACGGTGGCAGTACCGGCGCGGAAACCTTGTGATACCAGTTCGCGGCGGGTCACCGGACGGCTGTGGTTATTCAGCAGTAGCGGGGCATCGGGATGAAGTGGTGTGGTCTTTTTGGCCATGATCTCGGCTCCCTTACTGCAATAACATAATGGCGCTGCCCATTGCGGCGGCGCAGGTGGCTTTAACTGTGGTGGCGGTGCGGTTGCTGGCGCAGCCACTGCCACAGGCAGTCATACGGTTGATCAGGTTGTTCAGCTCCGCACGGATCTCGGTCGGGCTGGCCTGATTGCTGAGTGTGCCGCCGGAGGCGATATTGCCCGCCAGCAAATTGCGCAACAGCGGGTCGATAATCTGGTTGCGGCCATTGGTATCAAACGCGGTCGCGGCACTGGCACCAAAATTAAAACCGCTGAAATAGCTGGCGCGCAGGCTGGTATCGTTCACCAGTGCATTGCAATAGGCTACGGCGAGTTGGGTGATCCCCATCTGCTGTGCTGCCAAAAAGCCTTCAATGTTGGTGAGTGTGGGCAGTTGTTGTTCGACTTTGGTGTAAGTCGCTTTCACTGCTGCGTTGGTTTTACTCACGCCGGTCATGGCCGACAGCGCCGCATTGATCTCGGCAAAATTGCGCAGGCCGATATGCGCCTGGCCGGGAATATCAGCCGGTACCGCCGGTGGTGGTACGGCAACGGGCGTGCGGCTGTAAGAGTTGCTGCCGATCTGGTCAAAGGTCAGGAAGAACTGGTCTTGCTCAGGCCCCTGTTTCATTTCAATGATCGTCCCCAAGCTCGATAACGGCTGGCGTCCTTCAACCATCTGTGCTGCGCTAATCTGTGTATCCAGATTGGCAAACACTTGGCCGACGGGCGCTTCGGTGCCATTCACACCAATACGCAAACCTTTCAAATCCACACTGCCCGAAACTTTTTCATCGCCCAGATTGGTAAAGAAAGGCGAGCTGAACAGGTAGGCGTAGTCGTCAAATTGCTGTACATCGAACACGATAAAACTCAGCGGCGTACCTACCAATTCCGACACGTTGAACAGCAACAAATATTTCGCACCAACACCGACATCAAAATTGGTTTTGATGTCGCCTGCACTCATCGCGCGTTTGTGGATTGCTAAAAAGCGAATGCTGCCCGCCCAGGGGCGGTTGTTGGAGACATCGTTACCAATCGCAAGCGCAAAACTGCTGTCCCAATCTTTGAGTACCGCACCGGCTTCCGGGTCGGTATCGCCGGTGAATTCGCCATTCACGTAGATGCGACGGCCGCGGATGGGGTCAAACGTGACCACCACATGTTGCAAGCTGGCTTGTAACACTTCGGCGTTGGCGGCGGTGGCCAGCTCGGGTAGGCCGTTGGCATCGCTCATGGAGGTGCGGTTTAAAAAGCTGTAGTTGTACTCATACTGGCCGAGGGTGAAATTGCGGCTGGTGTTGCTGCCGGAATAGGTGACGATGCGCGCCGGATTGTTGTCGTTATCGCCCTGCACCACATTGTCGGGGATCACCCAGGCCTCAATGGAGTATTCGCCCGCGGCGCGCAGTAAATCATAAAATTTGCGGCTGTCCGCAGTGGCGGCCTGCGCCTTGCCGGTGTCTTTAAATTTCAAACCCCAAGCGCTGCTCCAGCCGACGTTGCCGATCAGGTTCAGGTTGGCGACCGGATCTACACCCGAGGTGTCGTAGGCGATGCTGCCCTTTCCGGTTTTGAATTCGTACTTGGCGATAATATCGGTATCGATGCGGCCGCCACTGGTGACCACAAACGCATCACTTAAGCCAACGGCTTTGCTGATGACCAGATTCGGGTCAACGGTGATGGGGGCGATGCTATCTGCAAACGCGGTAATTGCCGCCTGCATTTCTGCGGCGTTCTGGCTGCAGTTGCTCCAACAGTTGTGGCCATCAAACGACAAGCGCTGCACAAAACGCGATGCGGATGGGTTATCCAATCGCATACGGGTTTTGGCGGCCTCATAGGCGACATCCACACGGCTGCTCGCAAAATAGGGTTGTTGGCGGGTGATGGCGCTCTCACTGTGGCACTGGGCGCAATACTCTGTCAGCACCGGATACACCGTTGTGGAAAATGCAGTGGGGCTGCTTGGAAATACCTTGCTGCTGCTCACGTCTTTTTCGGCAGGCGGTGTTAACACTGTGCTATTTGCGGTAGTGCCGCTATTGCCCGCCCAAGCGGTAATCCAGGTGGTCATGATATCGCCGCAGGCGACCGGATCTGCCAGCCAGCAGTTGTGGCCAGCCGCGACCTTGGTGACCAAGCGCGATTGCGCCGGATTACCCAGCGTCACCAAGCCGTTATCAATCACCGCTGCATAGGCGAGGTTGATGTCATCGCCACGCGCAAATTCCGGTGCTTGCTTGCCTTGGGTATGGCAGCCGCCGCAGCGATTTTCGCGCGCGATGTTGATCCACAGGTTGTTCTGGAATTTGGTGATGTCAGCGGTCGATGCCGGTTTTTCACCTTTGTAGGAAAAGTCTTCGCCGTTGCCATTGCCGGGATTGGTATTGGGGTTGGGTTCGGTTTTGGCACCCGAGCCGGAACCGCAGCCAATCAGGGCGGTAATCAAGCTGAGGATAAGCAGCGAGGAGCGCAATTGAATAGTCTTCACAGTCATCACCCCTTATTGGCCTTTGCAGTAGTTGGCGGTGTCGATAAACACCTGCTTCAACTGGTAGTTGTGGGTGGCGAAGTTTTGGGTGAACTCCTCAACTTTGGCGCGATCGGCGGCATCGCCCGGTTTGCGCAGGCACACGTTTTGAAACACTTTTTCAACCTGGCAGCTGGCAAAGGCTTTGGAGTGAGCAAGCTCCATGTTCATGGTTTTGGCTCCACTGCCGCTGCCCGTTAATGCCGGTGAATTCCACGCCCAACCCAAGTGGCTGTTCTGGCCCTGCCGCCAGTAGTTTGTCCAGTCATCGTTGGTGGTGACGTAGCCGGGCTTGAAGGTGGAGCTGTTGATGCGGTATTTCTTTTCCACGCGCGAATTGGTGTCCGGATCGAGTGTGCCCTCGGTGTTGTAGTGAATGGCACCGCTTGCACCATCGGGGTCTGCGTCGATATTAAATTCGTAATCGTAATAAGCGTAGGCTTTCGCCAGTGGGTCCATGCCGTTGTGGCAGCCGATGCAATTGTTGAGAAACACGCGGCTATCGCCACCGGGGCTGCGGCTCACATCCTGACGGATATAGTCCGGCACCAGCGACGTGTCATGAACTTGTTCCAAATCGCGGCATAAGTGGTTGATCAGGGTAAAGCGAAACATGGCGCGGTTGGTTCCGGCGATAAAAAATGCTTTGGCTGCCGCACGGCTGGTGATCACGCCGGAGGTGGCATCGGATGGCAAGCCATTCAAGCTCGATTGGGTGCGGCGTACCAAGGTGTCTTTCAGGCTGACGCTCTGGTTTTCAATGGCAACATAGTGATCGTTATTGCTGTTGGAATAGGCGGGTAAACCGCCCGCGCTGCTGGTGTAAACCACATCGTCATAAAGCGCCGTGCGGAAATCGGCGTTGTCGCGCACCAGACCGATAATAGTCGCGGTGTAGTCGTTGAGTGGTGCGAATACCGTCTGCTCACGGTTGGTCCAGGGAGTCGCCATATTTTTCAGTGTGACGCTGTAAAACGCCTCGTTGTCCATGGCGATTTTTACTGCTTCGGCAGTTTGGCCCGCGTCTATCTGCGCGGTCATTTGCAGCAGCACCGCTTCAGTGGGCGGTACACCGGCGACACGGTTGTGGATTTGCAGCGCTTGCTCGCGTGAGCCTGCCTGGGTGGCGGGCGCAATCAGCGCCAGTGCGAATAATCCGGCGGGCAGATAAAACGCCAGCTTGCGGAATAAGCAGTTAGAGGGAATAGTCACGGTGGCTCCCGGTCAATGGCTGCAACAAGCGTGGCAGCGACATGCAGACAGTGTTAAACGATAAGTACGATAGCGAAGCGATAAACGTGGTGACTATGCAGTGAATATGCCGAAAAAGTGGGCACAAACGTGTATCGGCCTGCATGTTTCCAGAATTAGAATTGGTTCTCTCTTCCTGTTTGCGGTGGCGCTTTTTCCTTGTCGTTTGGGCGTGATTTTAGCCCTATCCCAGCGGTTTCCTTCTGCCGTTAGTCGGATAGTTTACCGCTGTTTATGTGGCATAAATTGTCACTTTGGTGTGCATATGGGCAGAGTGAGAACTGGTTCAACTCCGTAGGGGTCAAGGCCAGTAAGCGCTTTGTGCCGGTAAAGCGAGAAGGGGATCACATCGCTTTCTGTGGAATCGGATGAAGATCGCGCCTTTGGCTAGTATTGGCTGAATGCAATCGTGTTGGCGCGGCTTTTGATGATCAAGCTGCGCGAATCGCTCTATAACAACATTGGCAACCGTTTTATGAAATGCGAATTGGGGTTTTCTCTGCTCACTCTCAAGGCTGATTTTCTGTTTTGGCGGAATGCCTGTTTGGCCTCGCTGACGAGCATTCTGTTGGTGTTGGCCGGCTGTGGTGGTGGCAGTGGAGGTGGCAAGTCCGATGGCGGGCAACAGCCTGATCCTGTTGTGGTGGATTTGCCTATCGCCTACATCGAACGCCCTATTCCGGTTGATGAAGACGGTGAGCCAGTTTTCCCTGATGTGTTTGAGCCAGCGGCTTTTAATCCCGGTGCCAAATTAATCCTGAAAGAGCGTGCCACTGCGCAGGCAACGCCGGTTGATATCAGTTCGGCCGCTTTTCCGCTGGAGGATTTTCCCGTTGAGGACTATCCCGATGGCCCGCTCTACGATGTAAAGGATATTTCGGTCCACCCCGATGGGCAGCGTCTGGTATTTGCGATGCGTGCGCCGGAAATCGAAGATGCTGACGAAGACGAGCAGCCCACCTGGAATATCTGGGAATACCATCTGGAAAGCAAAACCCTGCGGCGCATTATTGCGACCGATATAGTTGCTGAGGCAGGGCAGGATATTTCCCCGCGCTATCTGCCCGATGGCCGCATTTTGTTTGCCTCCACTCGCCAAACGCGCAGCAAAGCCATCTTGCTGGATGACGGCAAGCCCCAGTATGCCGCCGGTATCGAGGACGACCGCAACGAACCCGCGTTCGTGCTGCACACCATGAAAGACGACGGCACCGACATCCAACAAATTACTTACAACCAAAGCCATGATATCCAGCCCGGCGTTTTGCCTGACGGGCGCGTGTTTTATATGCGTTGGGATGCCATGGGTAACGATAATCTCAGCTTCTATACCGTCAACCCCGATGGCACCAATAGCCAGATTTATTATGGCTACAACAGCCTGAACGAAGAGCCGGAAGATGACACCCAAAGCACGCCGCGCTTGTTTGGCCTGAACCCCATGCCAGACGGACGTATCGCTGCCATCCTCAAACCCAGCGGCGCGCTGTTGGGGGGCGATATGGTGGTGATCGATGGTGCAGGGTTCCGTGAATTCGACCGCCCGGTTCAGGGGGCTAACAGTGCAGGCGCGGATGGGCAGACCCGTATATCCATACTGCCGGTTAATATCCGCGAAGGCGAAAATGAAATCTCACCGCACGGGCGTTTTGCCTCGCTTTATCCGCTCTACGATGGCACCAATCGCCTGCTGGTGAGTTGGAGCCAGTGCCGTCTGCAAGAGCCGGAAACCGAACGTCTCCTGCCGTGTACTGAAGCCAATCGGGCGATCCCTGATATCACCGAAGCAGAGCCGTTTTACGGCATCTGGATTTACGACATCACCCAGCAAACCCAACAGCCGGTAGTGCTGGCAAAGCCGGGGCTGATGTATACCGATGCGGTCTCGCTGGAAAAAATTACCCCGCCCACCTTTTTCCGCTCGGAAGTGGATACCCAGCTGGCGCAGGAATCGGTCGGGGTGCTTCATATCCGCAGTGTGTATGACATCGATGGCAGCTTTGGCCGCTACGGTGTGACCAGTGCGCCAGCAGACCTGGTGGCGATGGCTGCTGCTGCCCCATCCCAGCGCCCCGCGCGCTTTTTGCGTTTGATCAAAGCTGTTTCCATGCCCGATGACGATACGCTCGATTTTGACGGCTCTGCTTTTGGTGTTAGCGGCGGGGTGATGCGTGAAATATTGGGTTATGCGCCCATCGAGCCGGATGGTTCGGTCAAGGTAAAAGTCCCTGCCGATGTTGCGTTTACCATTGAAATTCTGGATGTGAATGGTCGTCGTATTAGCCCGGCACACAATAACTGGTTGCAGCTGCGCCCGGGCGAAGTGCGCGAGTGCAACGGTTGCCACGACAATCGCAACGATGTCGCCCATGGCCGTGCCGATGCCGAAGTGGCTGCGCTCAATCAGGGTGCGGTAACCAGCGGGATGCAATTTTTAAATACCATCCGCTTTGACAGTTTCGGTACACCCATCACCCCGGCGATGGGTGAAACCATGGCTGAATTTGCCGCGCGCTCGACCTTCTGCGCAGAGGCAGGAAATGCCGCGAGCTGTGCACCCGTTGCGCAGCGCCAGCCGAGTGTGGATATCGTCTTTAACGATGAATGGACAGACCCTGCAGTGCGCGCCAAAGAGCCTGCTTTTGATTATCGCTATAGCACCCTTGTAGATGATCCCGCGCAAATCCATGCGCCTACCTCTGAAGCCTGCATGGAGCCGGATGGCTGGAACAGCTTGTGCCGGATCACCATTAACTACGAAACCCACATTCAACCTTTGTGGGAGCGCAGCCGCATAGTCAATGCCGTTGAGCGCCAATGCACGGGTTGCCATAGCCGCAACACCACCGATCTCAACGGCAATGCGCTTGTGCAGGTTCCAGCCGGTCAGCTAGAGTTGACGAGCCAGCCGTCGGATATGAATAACGATCACATGACCTCTTACAGTGAGCTGCTTGTGGATGATCTGCGGCAGGTTCTGACGGGTGACATGGCAGGTCTTACCGATAACATTCCGGTGTGCGAATTTGTTGTCGATGAAGATGCGATTCCCGAGTGTCAGGTTGTATTTGATACCGACGGAAATCCTACCTGCGACGGCGTTGTGGATTGCCCGTTTGTACAGCAAGACATAACTAACGAATTGGGTGAAGTTGAACAGGTATTGGTATTGGATGCCGAGGGCAATCCGATCCCTCTTACCGAGCAAATCGATGTCACAGCATCTATGTCGGCGGGTGGCGCGCGTGCCAGCGCACGGTTTTTCAGTCGCTTTGCTAATTTTGACGCGGCGACGGATACTGTTGACCATCGCGGCTTTTTAAATTCCAGTGAGTTGAAATTATTATCCGAGTGGCTCGATATCCGCGCGGCCTACTACAACAATCCCTTTGATTCGGTAGATTGATTTTCAATGACGATTTTCAGCGCAGCACAACAACAAAAACAGTCGCGCCGCTATTTTTCAGTAGTCGCCGGTTTGTCAATGGTGCGCTTGCTTTTGTGTGGTTTACTGTTGGCCGCGCAACCCGCATTGGCGCAAAGTTGGTTTGGTAATTGGTTTGCAGAAGATGAGCCGCTGCAGGTCATTGTGGACGATGCATTTATCAATGTGTATTCCGGCCCCGGTCGTGGCTATCCCATTTTTCATGTGGTCGAGCGCGACGAAATTATTACGCTTATCAAGAGCCGCACGGATTGGATAAAAATCAAAACCAAACGCGGAATAGTCGGTTGGATCAAGCGCGATGATATGCAATTTACCTTGGCGCTGGATGGCAGCAAACCGGAGTTTCCCGATACCAAGCAAGCCGATTATTTGGTGAACCGATTTGAAATGGGTGCAGCCTATGGTGACTTTGCCGGTGCAGACAGTTTGTCGATGAATGTGGGGTATCGCTTCACAAAAAATTTATCGGCGGAATTGCGCTACGCCGAAAACACCGGCCAGTTTTCCGACAGCCAAATTATCGCAGCGGGCATTTTATTCCAGCCGTTTCCTGAATTGCGCGCATCACCTTTTTTAAGTATCGGCGGCGGTACGATTAATACCTTTCCCAGCTCGACACTGGTACAAACCGAAGATCGCGAAGACAATTTATTACAGGCAAGCATAGGCACTTATGTGCATTTGACGGGCCGTTTTTTCCTGCGGGTGGAATACACCAATCACTACATACTCACCAGCCGCAATACCAACGAAGAGGTTAATGAATGGAAAGTCGGATTCAACGTCTTTTTTTAATCGCACTATTGCTTGGTACGACTTGCGTTGGGCAGCTGACCTATGCGCAGGATGACTCCAGTGAAAGCGAAGATGATGAGCTTGAGCAGATCATCACGCCGGACATCAAACGCCGCACCATTAAAGAAGATGATCTTGATAGTGAAAATTTTGAAATGGGCGCGTTTTTTGGGTTGCTCAGTATTGAAGACTTCGGCACCAATGAAGTGCAGGGGATTACCTTTGCCTATCACATAACCGAAGACTTTTTTGTTGAGGCTGCCTACGGCATCAGTAAAACCGAAAAAACCAGTTATGAATTGTTGAGCGGCGGTGTAGAACTGCTTACCGATGACGAGCGCGATTTGAATTATTACAACCTGTCACTTGGATACAATTTCTTGCATGGGCAAGTATTTATTTCCGATAAATGGACGTTCAATAATCACTTTTATATTTTGGCAGGTGCAGGCAATACCGATTTTGCAGCGAAAGATTATTTCACTACCAATATTGGTGCTGGGTTGCGCTTTTACACCACCGACTGGATGGCGTTGGATATCAGCATGCGCGGCCACAGCTTTAAGCACGAACTATTTGGTGAAAGCAAAACCGTAACCAATCTGGAATCGCGCATAGGTTTATCGTTATTTTTTTAATGGCTATTTTTAATACGGTTATTTGAGTGGTGAATTCAATGATGTTATTGCAAAAAATGTTTGCACGTTTGTTGATGCTGGTTTCTGTCGGCGTTTTTTCGTTGCACGCAGCGGCTGATGCCGCTCCCGATTTCACCCTGCAAAGCAGCACCGGTGAAAATGTGCGCTTGGCTGAACAGCGCGGCCAAGTGGTGATGTTGAATTTCTGGGCCTCCTGGTGCGGCCCTTGCCGTAAAGAAATGCCGCTGCTGGACGAAATGTCCAAGCGCTACAGTGCCGCGGGTTTCGTGCTCTATGGTGTGAATGTTGAAGAAGACAATACTGACGCAAAAAAACTGATTAAAGAATTGGGCGTGACCTTTCCTATTTTGTATGACACCGAAAGCAAAGCGAGCAGCTTGTATAACGTTGATGCTATGCCGACTACGGTTGTGATCGATAAAAAAGGCCAGATTCGCTACGTCAATCGCGGCTACAAAGCGGGCGACGAAAATAAATATCGCGATCAAATTCGAGAGCTGATTAAAGAATGATCCTGCGCCGCCTCACATTACTCGCGCTGCTGTTGTGCATCGCTGCCTGTAGCTCGTTAAAACCTTGGGTGAAGCCTTACGAGCGGCAAAAAATTGCGGATGAAATCATGAGTTTCGAGCGCGATCCGGTCGCTGATTCGTATTTGCATCACGTTTATGATGCGCGCGAAGCCGCGCGTGGTGGCGACGGCGCATCGGGAGGTGGCTGTGGCTGTAATTAATTCTTCATCGTCATTCCCGCGTATGCGGGAATCCAGTTTTTGTTTGCTTTTATCGTTTCTTTTACTTGTGCTATCGACGCTAACGCAAGCCGCCGTATTACCCGATGAACGCATCGATGTGTTGTACCACGGTTATGATGGTGGCGGCGCAACCATCGATGGCCCTTCGATTTTGGTGCGCAAAAATATTGGTACCTCGGTATCCTTGGCGGCCAATTATTATGTCGATATGGTGAGCAGTGCATCGATTGATGTGCAAGCAACTGCCAGCCCCTACAGTGAAGAACGCAAAGAAACCGGCCTCAGTGGTCAATACATGGTTGATCGCTCCACCATCAAGTTCGGTTACGTCAGCAGTAAAGAAAATGATTACGATGCATCGACCTATTCATTGGGTATCGACCAAAGTTTTTTTGGCGATTTAACCACGCTCGGATTTGGTGTGAGTTTTGGTGAAGATGTGGTTGGGCAAAATACCGACCCGACTTACACGCGCGATTTGCAGCGCCGTAAGTACAGTGTCAATGCATCGCAAATTGTCACCAAAAATTTACTGGCCTCGCTGAGTTTTGATAGCGCCACCGATCAATGTTTGAATCTCACTCAGGAAGAGAGTTGTTTAAATAACCCTTATCGTTCGGTGCGTTATTTAAGTGGCACCGGCGGTTATCTGTATCAATCCGAGCGCTACCCGCACACGCGCAACAGCGATGCACTGGGGTTGCGCGCCATTTATTATTTGCCCTATCGCGCCTCTGTCCGTTTTGAAGCGCGCCAGTTTTCTGATAGCTGGGGTATTGATGCAGAAAATATCGAGCTGCGCTATTTGCATCCCTACGGCGAACAGTTTTTGATTGAAGTGAAATTCCGCATGTACGAGCAAACCGGTGCAGATTTTTACGCGGATTTATTCCCCTATCGTGATGCCCAAAACTTTTTGGCGCGCGATAAAGAATTAAGCCCGTTTTCATCCACCACGCTGGGCTTGGGTGTGACCTATAAAATTCCACCAGGTTATATTCCCTGGTTCGACAAAAGCACCGCGAATCTCTATTGGGATCACTTCAATATTGACTACGACGATTTCCGCGATGCGCGTGTCTCCCCTGAGGAATTTGCTGCGGGTGAGGAGCCGCTTTACAGCCTGCAAGCCGATGTGATCCGCTTATATTTTTCCTTTTGGTTTTAGTTTCCGGCAATTCCCCTGATCGGGCGCAAAGGTTCATCCGTAAGATGATATTTTGTGCCCCTATCTCTATAATCCCGAGCCTTTTTCAAGGTTGCCGATTGTGGCAATCATTGCCTTTTTGCGAATAACAAGTGAGAGAACTGTGTCTCCTGAGTCCATAGTAATTGTCGATTATGACGCGACCTGCGCCGCCGGTAGCGGTATGCATGAGCTGCGTGTGGCGCTGGCCAATCAACGCTCCGGCCTGCGTCCCAATGACTTCCCAGGCTGCGATTTGCCGACCTGGATTGGCCGTGTCGCGGCGATTGATGACTATGTGTTTGCGCCCAATATGGCCGCGTGGCAGAGCCGCAATAATGCGCTCATCGCCTTGGGGTTACAGCAGGGCTCGTTGCAGCAATCGCTCGCCAAACTGATTGAGCGTTTTGGTTCAGTGCGCATCGGTGTGGTGATGGGTTCCAGCACCTCCAGTATCGACCGTTCGGAAGAAGCTTATCGCCAGCTGGATGCGCAAGGTCAGTTGCCGCCGCAATTCCTGCAAGAGCAGGTATTAAACCCTCATGCGCCGGGTTTGTTTGTCGCCGAATTGCTGGGGCTGGATGGCCCAAACATGACGGTGAATACCGCCTGTTCCTCCTCCGCCAAAGTGTTTGCTACGGCGGCTCGCTGGCTGCGTGCCGGTATTGTGGATGCGGTGTTAGTCGGCGGTGCCGATACGCTTTGCCAAAGCGTGCTTTATGGTTTCCACTCTCTGCAGCTGGTATCTGAATCCCCCTGTCGCCCCTTTGATGGCGCGCGCGATGGCATCAATCTGGGTGAAGCCGCTGGTTTTGCGATTTTGGTGCGCGGCAGCGATGCTGAAGCTATTGAGCACACCGGCATTCAAGTGAGCGGCTACGGCGAAAGCTCGGATGCGCACCATATGTCCCACCCGCACCCCGAGGGCGAGGGCGCGCGCTTGGCGATTGAGCAGGCGCTGGCGCAAGCGGATTTAACCCCGGCGCACATCGACTATATCAATCTGCACGGCACCGCCAGTCGCGCCAACGACCATATTGAAGGCAATCTGGTTGGCGCACTGTTTCCATCATCCATACTTGCCAGCTCCACCAAAGGTTGGACAGGTCATACGCTGGGTGCGGCTGGAATCCTCGAATCGATTTTTGCGCTGGAGGCGCTGCGCTCCGGTCTGGTGCCGGGCACACTGAATTTGGCGCAGGTTGACCCTGAGATCGCCATCCGCATGAGCGCCGCCAACCAAACCGCAGAGCTAACCCATGTCATGAGTAACTCCTTCGGTTTTGGCGGCAACAATGCCTGCCTGATTTTTAGCCGTGCGGAGGTGGCCGTATGAGCCAGCAGAAGATGGCGGTAGATCTGGTGGGTGCAGATCTTGTGGGGATAGGCGTTTGGGGGCCAGCCTTTAATAACTGGGCGGAACTGCAGACGCTGTTGGCTAATCCTGCGATTGGCGAAGAGCTGCAGTGGGCGATGCAAACGCCAAAGCCAGAGATTATCCCCGCCAATGAACGTCGCCGCGCGCCGCTGCCGGTGCGTGCTGCGGTGGAGGTGAGTTGGCAGGCGCTGCAACAGGCGGGTTTGGCATCCAGTGAGGTGGCCTGCGTATTTGGCTCTGGTTTGGGCGATACTGAAATCACCGACTATATGTGCCGTGTGCTCACTACGCCGGAAAAGCAGTTGTCGCCCACCAAATTCCACAACTCGGTACACAACGCCGCAGCGGGTTACTGGACTATTAGTACCGGCTGTATGAAATCCGCCAACTCCATCGCCGCCTACCAAAATACCGCTGGTTTGGCACTGCTGGAGGCGATGATCCAGTGCCAGCAGCACAATGAGCCGGTACTGGTGACCCTGTTCGACACCGCCGCGCACGACGCCTATCGCCAGATTTTTGCCTGCGAATACAGCTTTGCGGTAGCGCTGCTGATTGTCCCTGCGGGCACGGCCGCGGCTCCCCTGGCGCGCTTGGCCATAAGTGCTGAAAACAGCGAGGCGGTCGCTGCGCCGGAGTTGCCCTGTACCCAATTGGCCGCGCTCTATCGCGACAATCCCTCAGCCAAGGTGCTGGGTCTGTTGCAACAATTAGCGCAGAAGCAAACCGGGCAGTGTGCATTTGCTCTCAGCCCCGCGCGCGCGCTCAATCTTGAGGTGAGTTTTTAGGTGATGACGCAAAACCTGTCCTATTGGGATGTGATTATCGCGGGTGGCGGCTTGGCCGGTTTGGGTTTGGCCAAGCAGCTCAAGCAGGCAAATCCCGAATTGGCGATTGTGGTGGTGGAAAAGCAGGGCTTTCCGCGTCCGCGCGCCATCGCCAAAGTCGGTGAATCCACGGTGGAAATCGGCTCCCACTATTTGTCGCACCACCTGGGGTTGATGCAGCATCTCAAAGAAAACCACCTTAAAAAATTCGGCATCCGTATTTTTTTTGGTGCGCCAGCGGAAGATTTCTCCCAACAGGACGAGCTGGGCGCAAGCCAGACCTTTGGTATTCCCACCTATCAAATCGACCGGGGCGATATCGAAAATCACCTGGCTGATGAGGTGCGCGCACTGGGCGTCAGCCTGATCGATAATGCCGATATCCTGCAGCTGGGCACCCAGGCTGAAACTGGTTCGGCGCAGGACAAACAACTGCTGGTTCGCACCGCTGCAGGCGAGCAAACCTTGCTCGGTCACTGGCTGGTGGACACCGCCGGGCGCGCCGGTTTGCTAAAGAATCACCTGAAGCTCGCCGCCAAAAACGAGCACAAATCCAACGCAATCTGGTTTCGAGTGGATCGCAAAATCACCCTGGACGACTGGTGCAATAGTTCCGAATGGCACGCCCGCTGTATGCCCGAAGGTCGCCGCTGGCTCAGTACTAACCATTTGGTCGGGCCGGGTTACTGGGTGTGGATTATCCCGCTCGCCTCGGGTGTGACCAGCATCGGCATAGTGATGGACGACGTTGCCTTTGATGCGGCGGCAATTAGCGACCAAACCTCGGCAATGGCGTGGTTGGCGCAACATCAACCACGCTGTGCAGCGTCAATAGGCGATGCGAACTTCCTCGATTTTGTCCTGCTGCGCGATTACTCCTACGACTGCAAACAACTGTTCAGCGACCAGCGTTGGGCGGTGGCGGGTGAGGCTGGTGTTTTTGCCGATCCGTTTTACTCACCCGGCAGCGACTTTATCGCCTTCGCCAACGGTTTTATTAGCTCGCTGATCACCGCCGAGCGGCGCGGGCAGGATATCCGCGTGCAAACCGTGGTTTATGAGCGATTGCTGCGCTCCATCTACCAAAACACCCTGTCGCTCTACACTGGCCAATACGGCGGTTTTGGCGACCGGGTGATGATGGGGCTAAAACTCCTGTGGGATTACAGCTACTACTGGGGCGTACTCTCGCTGCTGTATTTTCGCGACGCGCTGTGCGACTTTGAGCGCATCCGGCCTTTGGGGGGTGAATTGCACAAAGCCCAGCAACTCAACCAGTCCATCCAAGCCCTGTTCCGTGCGCGCGCCGAGCGCCGCTTGCAGCTGCCTAATCGCGGCGTGTTTATGGATCAATACCAAATCCCCTGCCTGCAATTTTTTAACAAGGTATTGATGGAAGAGCCCCAGCTGCCACTTGCCGATGAACTCGCGCGCAATATGGCATTGGTTGAACAAGTCGCCGAGGCGGTGCGGGATATGTTGGGTGACATGCCAACGCTCGACATCAGCGCTGCCGAGAGTGAGTTGTTGGGTGACTATCGGTTAAAAATTCTAGGCTGACGGTTAAAAATTCCAGGCTGAGGCTAGTGGCCGCGCAGCTGCCGGTAAAACGCCAGCAGCTTGGCGCGCGGTAATTTGCCGTTATCTTCGCGCGGCAGTGCATCCACCAGTAACAGCGGGCGCGGCATAAATACCGGGTCCAAATGCGCGGCAAAACGCGCGCTTATATCCTGTTTGCTGGCGGTTGTGGCGACCACCAAGGCGACCGGGCGGGTGACTGCTTGAGTGCCATGCTCTGGCATAAACACCACACCATCCACTACGCCGGGCGTGGCCAACAAAAGCTTATTCATCTCTTGTAGCGAGCCGCGTTTGCCGGCGATTTCGATCATGTCGTCACTGCGCCCCAGCAGGCGAAAGGTACGACCATCGCGGGTCTCGATACGATCCTGCACTGGTTGTTGCTGCGGCAGGTGATCGCCGCGAATCACGCTTAACTCCTCCGCAAATTCCAACCCTTCAAACAGCTGCCACACATCGCCTTGCGCTGTGCGACGGCGCGCCATAGAGCCGACTTCGCTGCAGCCGTAAACCTCTATCAACTCACCGTCAAAACAGGTTTCAGTGGCTTGCGCAAGTTCAGTGGATAAGGGCGCCGTGGCGCAGAGCAAATGCGCTGCTTGCGGCATGGTCACGCCGCTGGATACCAGGGCGCGCAAGTGCACCGGCGTGCTGATCAGCAAACGCGGTGCCGGTAGTTGTTGCAGGGCATTGGCCACATCCTGCGGGAACAGCGGGCGCGCATCGCTAATACACAGGCGCGCAAATAACGGCAGCAGCAGGGAAGTTTCCAGCCCCCACATATGTTGCGCGGGCACTGTGGCGAGCGCGAAGCGCAGCTGGTCGAGGTAGTTATCTCCCAGCATGGCCTGGGCGTTCATCCGGCTGCTGGTGACAAAGGTATGCCAGGGTTTCAGGTTGGCTTTGGGCTGACCGGTAGAGCCAGAGGTAAAGGCGATGGCGGCGAGCTGGTCGGCGGGGATTGTGGGAATCGCGGTGGCCGCGGCGGCGCGTAAATCCAGTTGGTTCAGGTTGCGCTGGGTACAGCCGTCAAGCAGGGTTTCCAGTCCATCGTGCAATACATAGCTGTGCGGATATTGATCCAGCAGCTGTTGCTGCGTGGCGAGCGCGCGATTTTGCGGTAGCAGGTTAGTTTGCCCGCGCAGCAACGCGGCGCAAAACCCCAGGGTAAACAGGTAGCGGTTATCGCAGAGGTTGATAACCGCTTCTGCCTCGGGCAAACGCGCAGCCAAGTGCATAACCTGCCCAATAAACTCGTCTACCCTCACTGTGCCTGTATGCTCGCCAAGGGCGGGCAAGGGCTGGTTGATCCGGGCAAAGTAGTCATCCAATTGCCGCTCAAGTAGCGGCAATTGGTTGGTGGTTGGATTTTTTATCGAGGTTTCACAAGCCATAGCAAGGCAGCTAGTGCTTACTTACTTTTATTGGCTTGAACAAAGTCGGTAAGGGTGGCGAGGCTGGTGAATGCCTTGCGGGTGCTTTCATCTTCCGCTTGCATTTGCACGCCGTATTTTTGGGAGATGGCGAGGGCAATTTCCAATGCATCGATAGAATCCAACCCAAGGCCATCGCCAAAAAGCGATTCATCCGGGGCAATCTCATTGGCTGCTATATCTTCCAGATTCAGTGCTTCTACCAGTAATTCGGCCATTTCCAATTGGGCAGCAGTTTGCGCAGACATAAATACCTCGGCGTTATTGTCGTTTGATTGTGTGGAGCTAATCTTGTGTGGATTGGTGTTGAAAAGGCGCGCAGTTTAGTCCTTTTGTGCTCCAAAATCACCCGCGCTTGCGCCATGCAGCGTTAACTTGACGCGCGTTTTTGGTTACACTCGCGCCCTTTCACGCCATCGACCAAAGTGACAAGACGCTGTTATGCCCATACTTCGCCAGGAATATTTATCTGCCAACGCGGTGACGGATACCGCCCAACTGCTCGCCCAGCCCGGGGTGCTTGCGTTGGTTAATTTTGGCGACCTGTGCGAGCCCGGTGAGCAGCCGGGCATTATCCCGCTGGGGATGCCGTCGCTGAGTGATAAACCCTGGGAGGTTATCCGCTACGGCGATTCTGTTGCACAGCGCGGTACCGATGAGCACTGCCAGTGGAGTTTGATTGAGGATGTGCTCTGCGTCGCCACCTGGATCGCCCCGCAAGATTGCAGCGATATAGAAGCCGCGACCGAGGTGGCCTATGGTCGCTTGTTCCGCGTCATCCAGTCCAAAGGTTTTCCCTACCCGTTCCGCATTTGGAACTTTATGCCGGACATTAATCGCGGCGATGGCGACCGCGAGGAATACAAGAAGTTTTGCGTTGGGCGTGAGCGCGCATTTGATGATTATCATGTCGCGCCACGGGAATATCCGGCGGCTTCCGCGCTGGGGCATCACACACAAGGTGCAGTGATTTATTTGCTGGCCGGGCGCAATTCCGGTGTGCATCACGAAAACCCGCGCCAGCAACCCGCTTACAAATATCCGCGCGAGTACGGCCCAAGCAGCCCGAGTTTCGCTCGCGCAACCAGTTTGGCGCTGCGCAGCAAGCCGCAGGTGTTTGTCTCTGGCACTGCCAGTATCATCGGTCACAACACGCAGGCAGTGGGTGACTTGCAACAGCAATTGGCGATCACACTCGACAATATCCAGCACTTGCTGCAACACGTAGAGCAAGCGGAAAGCGAGTTAAGTGCAGTGCGCGTGTATCTTCGCCACCCGCAAGATCTTCCTCTGGCGCAAGCATTGATTAGTGCCCGTTTGCCGGAGTCGGCCGTCAACTTTATTTATGCCGACATTTGCCGCAGCCAGTTATTGGTTGAAATCGAGGCGCTGGCTACGCCTTCATCGCCATGAAACAACTCAATTGGTGCTGGCGTTTGCTGGCGACCGCCTTTTCTTTTGTCCTTTTTGCGCTAGGGGCCTTGCTGCTTGCGATCCTGCTTGCGCCCCTGATCCGTCTGCTTCCCTGGCCTGAGCAACGTCGCCGTCAACTGGCGCGGCGATCTATCCAGCGCTGGGTTAGATTTTATGTGTGGATAATGTGCGCGCTGGGGCTTCTAACGGTTGAGTTTGAAGGCGAGGCTGCGCTCAGCCAATCCGGTGTTCTGGTGGTTGCCAATCACCCCACTTTGCTTGACGCGATTCTGTTGATGGCGGTAATGCCCAACGCCACGTTTATTATGAAAGCTGCAATGGCGCGCAACCCGTTTACCTGCTGGATTGTCAGCCTTGCCGGTTACATTCCCAACGACGAAGTGGGGGTGGAGCTGGTCGAAAAAGCGGCGGCAGCGCTGCGCAGTGGTGAAACCCTGATGATCTTCCCTGAAGGTACCCGTACCGATGGCGACGAGCTTAAGCTCAAGCGCGGTGCCGCCAATATCGCGCTGGCGGCAGCTTGCCCGCTCTTGCCGGTGGTCATTGATTGCCAGCCCATGACCCTGCGCAAAGGCGAACCCTGGTATCACATCCCGCCTGCCAAACCCCATTTCAGCCTGCGCGTGTTACCGCTTATAGCGCTGGATGAAGTGGTCGATAAATCCCAGCCTCCCGGTTTGCAGGCGCGCACTCTCACGGCAGCGCTGCGCGATGTCTTACAAGGCAGGCAAGGCTAACTGCTTACTGGCCGATAAAACTTGTATAATCCCGCGCCTGTTTAATCCGGTTGCAAAGTGCCTTCTATGATCCATACCCGCGAAAGTCTGTTAACCCGTATCGCTGCGATACTCCAGGAACAATTTGATGTGGAGCCAGACTCCATCACTCTGGAGTCGCGCCTGCGCGAAGATCTGGATATCGATAGCATCGATGCCGTGAATTTAATGATCGAATTAAAATCCATCACCGCCAAAAAAATCACCTTGGAGAACTTTCACCAAGTCAAAACCATTGGTGATTTGATTGAAGCGATTCTCGCGTTTTTACATCAGGATCAGGCAGCCAACTAATGCAGCGCCGCCGCGAGCCAGCCGCAGTGCTCAGTGTGGATACTGCCATCACTGTGCCGTTTTTTGATGTGGATTCCATGAACATCGTGTGGCACGGCCACTACTGCAAATATCTGGAAGTGGCGCGCTGCAATTTGCTCGATAAACTCGGTTACAACTACACCGATATGAAAGCATCGGGCTTTATGTTTCCGATTGTGGACATGCAAATTAAATACATCCAGCCGCTGGTGTTTGAACAGCAAGTGATAGTGACGGCGAGTTTGGTGGAGTGGGAATATCGCTTAAAAATTCATTACGTCATTCGCGATGCGCTCACTCATGCAGTATTGAGTAAAGCCCACACGGTACAAGCAGCGGTAGATGCGCACACCAAGTTGCTGCGTATCGGCAGCCCTGATGTTTTGATCGATAAAGTAAAGCAACTCTTAAATAACGCAGCTCTCAAATAACGCAACTTTTAAATAACGCGTAAAGCGGTTTTTAGAATAACGAGTTAGCCTAAAGAAAATGCTCCCATGTTGATAAACCAAACGCAATTGCTAAAAACCATAACAATACTGATGCTGGGTGTGTCAGCCTTCTGCTCTGCTGTGGTTTATGCAAATGGCAATACAAACCTGCTCGATGCCTACCTGCCGGAAACCTGTAACCAGACAGGTCTTTATCAGCAGCAAAAATCTATCGCAGGCATTAGTAAGCAACTGGAAACCAGTGGCAGTTTTGTATTTGCCTGTGACAAAGGATTGTTGTGGTACGCCGGCGCGCCGTTAAATGAAACGCTGGTATATGAACTGCAAGGCAGCACCCAGTTAATTCCCGCTGCGGGCGCGCCGAAAAAAATTTCCGGTGCGGTACAAAAACACTTGGGCAAAATGCTCAACCACTTGATCGGCGGCGACCATCGCTATATTGAAAAAACCTTTTCAGTTGCGCAGACCGATACCGGTGTTCGCCTGATGCCGCGCAATAAGCGTATGGAAAAATTCCTGCGTTCAATTGATATCACGCGCACTGACGGGGCGGTGAGCATTTATATGCAGCATCAAGGCGAAGAATTTACTGCAATCAAGGTGTATCAATTACAGGCATTGGCGAGTGCATCGTTTGAACAGTGCCAGCAATTAGCCCCGGAGGCAGCACCTTCGTTTTCGATTGCTTGCCAACATTTATTTCGATAATCAGTTCTATTTCAATCACAGCTTTAGTTGAGTGAAGGCTTTATGACGCAGCATGTTTATCGTCGCTGGTGCAGCGTCGCCCTCCTGATCCTTACGTTGGTATCCCTTGTCTGTTTTTGGTCGATAAGCCGTACAGGTTTGCAAATCGATACCAATCTGCGCAGCCTTTCACCTTCATTCTCTGTCGATGCCTCGGTAAATCAGGCGCTTAATAAAATGTCTGCCGATGCCGCGCAGCAATTTATGCTGGTGCTGGTGCATGAGGATGAAGATTCGCTCACCGATGCCAGCGATTATTTGCGTGAATTAATCGAACAAGAAGCGCAGGTCATTCGTTACGTTGATCACACCCCATTGCTTGATACCTATGCGGCGCAGTTACAGCAGCACTCATTTCATATTTTGGGATCGCAAGCGCAAGCGGTACTCGCCCAAGGTGAGGATGCTGCGGTATTGAAACTGGGAGAAAACAATCTCTACGGCACTGGCGGTATGCTGCGTTTGGTTCCTGTGGTTCGCGATCCATTGGGTTTTGCGAATGAATACGCAGTGGGGTTATTAGATCGCATTGGCGTAAATAACAGTGACGAAATCCAAGCGGTAACACGCGCAGGGAAAGACATCTTTATTGCGCCCCATCAATTGCGCTTGGCTAGCGATGCGATGGAAATGAAACAGCAGGATCTGGCGCTAGCGGAACTTGAAAAAATTACCGCACAATTTAAAACGGAATATCCCGATGTAGAAATAGTAGAATCCGGCATTTTATTTTTTGCAGCTGACTCGGCCCAGTCAGCGCGGGCGGATATTGAAACCATCAGCACCGGTTCTACGATTGGTGTGTTGTTATTGGCGCTGTGGATTTTTCGTGGGCCGCGTGCCTTGGTATTGCCTGCGTTATCAATCGGCTTGGGTTTGGCGTTTGCGTTTAGTATTTGCCATTACTGGTTGGGTTCAATCCATGTATTAACGTTGGTGTTTGGGTCGAGTTTGATCGGCGTGGTGGTGGATTATGCGTTGCACTATTTTTATTTTCAGGCACATCACCCGCAGGGCGAAAACCGTTTGCCGCTTTACCGCGCACTGATGTTGAGTTTGTTGTCCAGCGTAATCGGTTTTAGCGCATTGGCCTGGTCGGGGTTGGCGGCGCTGCAGCAGGTGGCCGTGTTTGCGGCCTTGGGTTTGGTCTACGCCTGGTTGGTGGTGATTTCACTCGGCCATTTCCTCACTAAAAACGTAAAAGTGTACGATGCCGGTTTGCAAAAAGCGGTGCTGGGTGTGCTGCGTTTGTTTGGCAAGTTGCGCGCGGTGCATGTCATTGCGGCCATGTTGATGGTGCTGGGTGCGAGCTTTTGGGTGAATCGTTTTGACTTTCCGGTGAGCGATAATCCGCGCAGTTTTTTTGCCGCCAATCCACAATTGATTGAGCAAGAAAAACAAGTCAGCGAATGGGTTGCGAGCCACGAGCCAGCGAGTTTTATTCTGGTTCACGGTGAGAATGCGCAGCAAGTGTACGATCGCATCGCGCTGGTGCAAGCCGCTGTAGAAAATTCGGCACAAGAAAATGAAGCATTGCTGCCGCTGCTTGGCGTTCATCAATTTTTTCCATCACCCGCCCAACAGCAAACGAACTATCAGCTCAATCAACGTATTTATGGTGCAGATGGTCTCGCTGCAACATTTATCCAGCAGCAAGGGCTCGCGGAAATTTCCGCGCAAGCCTTGGCTGAGGCGTATCGCGCGCAACAGAATAATGCGTTGAACCCAGCGGAATTTTTTACCGAAGGCGCATTTTTATTGCCGCCACTTTGGATTGAAAGTGATAAAGGTGTGGATGCCTTTTTAATGCTGCCCAAGTCAATGGATCTACATAAAGTGGCCGAGCAGGTTGCAGCAATTTCCGGCGTTCGTTTTTTTAGTGCGATGCAAGACGCAGAAATGGGTATGAAAAACCTGCGCCAATCTTCAATGAAATTGCTGTTGCTGGCCTTGGCGTTGATGGCGGCGCTATTGCTTATTCGCTATCCCTGGCGAACCGTATTGCAGCTGATGGCGGTGCCTGCCTTTGCTATTTCAGCCAGTTTTATTTTGTTGGCCTTATTTAATGTGCCGCTGACATTGTTTCATGTCATGGCGCTCTTTTTGGTGGTCGGCTTGGGCATGGATTACGTCATCTTTATTGCCGAGATGAGCGAAAATTCAGTAGAAACCTTATCTGCAGTGGCGATTTCATCCACCACCAATCTTTTATCTTTCGGTTTGTTGGGCTTGAGTATTTTGCCTGCGGTGAGCGCCTTTGGTTTGGCCTTATTTATTGGCAGCAGCTTTAATCTATTGGGTGCATTACTTCTGGCCAGCCGTCGCTGGAAAAATCATTAGTGTGATATTGGTGTAGGCAATTGTAAGTAAATTACAGTTAGCAAAAATGACGAGTAAACAACTATGAGCAAAAAACGTGTATTGGTGACCGGTGCCAGCCGTGGAATTGGCAAAGCCTGCGCCTTAAAACTCGGTGCCGATGGTTTTGATGTGTGTGTACACTATCGCTCCGGAAAAGCTGAAGCAGAAGCCGTTGCCGCTGAAATTATTGCCAATGGCGGCAGCGCCAGTTTGATTCAATTTGATGTGTGCGAGCGCGAAAAAGTGAGCGAGGTATTATTGGCTGATGTTGAAGCCAATGGTGCTTTTTACGGTGTGGTTTGCAACGCGGGCATCGCGGCAGACAATGCTTTTCCTGCGATTACAGGCGAACAGTGGGATTCAGTCATTCACACCAATTTGGATGCGTTTTACAACGTGCTCTATCCGCTTGTTATGCCAATGATCCGCTTGCGCAAGGGTGGTCGTATTGTGACGATATCATCCGTTTCTGGTGTGATTGGCAATCGCGGCCAAACCAATTACAGCGCTGCAAAAGCGGGCATTATCGGTGCCACCAAAGCGCTGGCGATTGAATTGGCCAAGCGCAATATCACCGTAAACTGCGTAGCGCCCGGCGTGATTGAAACCGATATGATCGAAGGCATTTATCACGACGAAGCCATGAAATTAATTCCCATGCAGCGCTTCGGTAAAGTGGACGATGTTGCAGCAACCGTGAGCTTTTTAGTGTCCGATGCAGCGGGTTATATAACGCGGCAAGTGATTAGTGTGAATGGGGGAATGTGTTGAATCCCCCGCCCCCTTTTACAAAGGGGGCGGGGGATTTGCTGTTAAACCCGCTTAAAAATCAGCGATGTGTTAACACCGCCAAACGCAAAATTATTACTCATAAAATATTGCGCGGTTAATTCGCGCACTTCATGGCGGATGTAATCCAGCTGGCCGCAATTTTCATCCAACTCATCCAAATTTAAATTGGGCGAAAACCAATTTTCATTCATCATTTCTATGCCGAGCCAAGCTTCTAATGCGCCGCAGGCACCAAGACTGTGACCGATATAACTTTTCAAACTGCTAAAGGGGATATTGCTGCCCATCACAGTTTGGGTGGCATGGGATTCGGCAATATCGCCGTGGACTGTGGCGGTGCCGTGGCCGGAAATGTAGTGAATTTGATCGGCATTTAATTGCGCATCCTGCAAACTTTTTTGCATGACTTTTGCCATGGTGGCTTGATTGGGGCGCACTAAATGATTGCCATCGCAGTTGGTAGCAAAGCCAACCACTTCGGCAAGAATGTTAGCGCCGCGTGCGACGGCGTGATCCCATTCTTCCAGAATTAATGTGCAAGCGCCTTCGCCCAATACCAAGCCATCGCGTTGGGTATCGAATGCGCGTGGCGATAAATCGGGCGTCGCATTTTTTAAACTGGCGGAGTAAACCGTATCGAATACAGCGGCTTGTGTCGGGCAAAGTTCTTCTGCGCCGCCGGCGATCATAATGGTTTGCTGACCGCTGCGAATGGCTTCATAAGCAAAACCAATACCCTGGCTTCCGGCAGTGCACGCGCTGCTGGTGGTGTACATGCGCCCGCAGGTGCCGAACAGCACGCTGATATTGACCGCAGCGGAATGGCTCATCATGCGCAAATAGGTTGTGCCATTTAATTTGGCCATGGATTTGTGTTCGAGCAAGCCAAAAAATTCCATCGCCGCATCACTGCTGCCCGTGGCAGAGCCGTAAGCAACGCCGGTTTCATCGCTGCTGATAATCGGATCTTTAAATAATCCGGCGTGAATCAACGCTTGCTCGGTTGCGACAACCGCCATCTGTGCCACACGCCCCATGCCGCGTTTTTTCTTCATGGTGTAATGCGCGGGTATTACAAAATCATCCACGGGCGATGCAAGGCGGGTTTGCAATTCCGGATACTGATCCCACTCGTGCATGTAACGAACACGATTTTTTAATTGCAGAATATTTTCGCGAATGGTTTTCCACTCGTGACCCAATGCTGATATGGCACCGGCTCCGGTAATGGCGACACGTTTTGTCACGCGCTTGCTCCTGTTATTGGTGGAATTTCCTGTTGTGCTTTAGCTTCTTCGTTCGCTTGTTCTTGCGATTGGTTTTCGTACTCGCTCAGCGGTTTGCGGAATACTGATAATTTAGCGCGTGCCACACAGCGTTGATCGCGCAGGTTAATTATCTCGCATTGAAAATTAGCCAGGCTTTCGCCAACAACGGCGCTTTCCGAACAGCGCACTTGCAATACATCGCCCGCGCAAAAATAGGGAACAAATACCTCGTATTTGCGGGTTCCTAATAACAATCCCAAATGCGGCGCGACTGTACCTTGCTGCAGTTGATAGCCTGCAATCAATGCCGCTGTTTGCCCCATGTATTCCACACCAATCCAACTGGGTACACCTTTGCCTGCAACAAAAAAAGAAGACTGTTCGCTAATGGTAATTTCTGCGCAGGAAAAATTGCCAGCCAACTCAATAATGCGATTGATCAACAGCATGGGCTCGCGATGCGGTATTAAATCGTAGATGCGTGAATCAATCATCTGGCAGATTCCTCGGCAGATTCATTGGCAGACCGGCTGCTCGCCCAATAGGGATAAAAATTAAACCATTGCAGTGGCGCACGTGCCGCTTGTTGCTCCAAGGCGTTGGCATACTGCTGGGCGTAGGCGTGTAATTGTGCTCCGCCGTCTTTGCGTGGCAGTGTCACTTGTTGTGCAAAGGGAACCAATTCAAAAACAATTTTGTGCGCGCTGCGATAGGAAAACATCAATTGCACTTCGCACTGCAATACTTTGGCGAGCATATAAGGGCCGATAGGTAATTGCGCGGGGCGGCCTAAAAAATCTACCGTGACGGTGCGCGCCTCTCCGCTGAGTGGAATCCGGTCGCCGGCAATAAATAGCCATTCGCCATTATCAATTTTGGTTTTCAATTGCAGGATGAGTGGAATATCCAGTTCATTGACTTGGTAAATATGAATGCGCGATTCCGGATTAATTTTTTGCATCGCACTGACAAAATTGGCGGAGTGTTGATCGTAAACGAGTGCATTGATCGTGCGCGCTTTATAGCGTTGCACAAAGCCACGGCAATATTCCAAGTTGCCCAGGTGGGAGCCAATAATTAATTGGCCATTGGTTTTTGCCATAAATTCAGCCAGCAAGGGTTCGTTGGTGATTTCAAAATCCTGCTCGTTGATGGGCGTACTCCAGGCGAGGAGTTTGTCCAGGATGCATTGTCCAAATGAATACATATGACGAAAAACATCGCGATAACCGGGTGTTTTTCCTTGCCAATAATCGGGATATTTTTCGGCATGCGTACGTAAAAATTCGAGTGATGCACAGCGTGCGCGGCGGTTAACCAGAAAAAAATACGCCATGATCGGATACAACAATGCGTTAAAAAATCCTCGTCCGAACATGCGTTGTATCCACAGCATAAATAGAATGCCGCGAATAGTGCCGGACTCTTGTAACGTTGACCAATGCGCTTGT
The DNA here is from genome assembly GCA_002483365.1 of Cellvibrio sp. UBA7661. GTDB lineage: Bacteria > Pseudomonadota > Gammaproteobacteria > Pseudomonadales > Cellvibrionaceae > Cellvibrio. The sequence goes on along the minus strand of DLHT01000006.1, from coordinate 44,888 downwards.
TTTTCGGCTGCAGTTGTTGATGCTGTACTGGTGTCCAACTCTGTCATTATTGACCTCGCAAACGCTGCCATAGCAGCACCGGCAAACGGATCAACATGCCCAGCATTAAACGGCTGTGTAATTTAATCAGCAACAGGTTATCGCGCAGATAATTAAAGTGCGACACACTTTGCTCGGGATAGATGACATGGGTATTGAGAAATACCAATGTGGTATTGCTCCACACCGCTTTTACCAATAGCTCGGTATCAAAATCCATGCGATTGCCGACGAAGTGGCGGTCGAGTACATCTTCAGCTGCGTGGAGTGGATACACACGAAAGCCGCACAGCCCGTCTTTAATCCGCAGTGACAAAGTTTCCAGTGCGACCCAAAAATCAGTGACTTTGCGGCCATAGACGCGCGCTTTGGGGGCGGATGTATCAAACACGGGTTTGCCACAAATAATGGCATCAGGTTGTTGCTGTGAACACTGCACAAACTTTTCAATATCGGCGACGTCGTGTTGCCCGTCGGCATCAATCTGAATGGCGTGGGTAAAACCCAGATTGCGCGCAAAAGTGAAACCGGCTTTTACTGCCGCACCTTTACCGCGGTTGCGCTGCAGTGCAAAAAAATGCACGTTGGTGTAATGCGTAATCGCTGCTTCTACTTGCGCGCGGCTATCGGGATTGCTGCCGTCATCCACAATGACCAGCGGTAATCCACTCGCGACTAACTGCGGTAAAAACGCAATAAATTGACGCTCATGGTTGTAATGCGGAATTAATAAACAATAACTCATGATGTATTACTGCGTTACCGGTGATTGGCCTTGGAAAACCAATTTACCTTCAGAGAAAAGAGTGTCGTTTTGACTGTAGCGAAATTTTACCGTTGTACTGCTGTAGCTCAGTGTTAATTGCAAATGCTGCCCGGGCAAAATGACCTGCTGGAATTTCAGGTTATCGATACGGATAAATTCATCGCCAATATTAAATAGCGATTTGGCAAGCTCGCCTGCCCAATGGGTTTGTACAACGCCTGCGACTACCGGTTGTTGCGGAAAATGCCCTTCCAGCCAATGCATATCATGGGCGATATACATATCGATGACGCATTGATCTTGATCGCGGCTAATGTTCTCCATGCGCGGCCAGTGCGCAGAAGAGAATTGTTCGCGCAGTTGCGCAAGGAGATTTACATCGGTCATTGGTTTTTATCGCGTGAATGCAGCCTGTTGGGTTGGGCGACATGATACTCCAGCCAGCGGTCTAACCCAATTGTCCGATTTTAGTTCTGCTCGTTGTGCTTGCGGATGTAGTGCCGACGGTAGGCGTATTCGCACGCAAAAAACAGCGCAAAAAAACCATAAGAAAGCAGCCCGGTATAGAGTACCCAGCTTTTCATGCTGGCAAATGAGGCAAGATAAAGTGCAATCAGGCCGTTACCGATCAGTAAGAAAACCCACACCAATGTCAGTACGCGAATGTAGTGTTTTGCCTTGGGGGTAATCACTGCGCCGCCAAGGCGAGCCATGCGCTCAATAACAGTTTCTTTGTGACGAAGGCTGACCGCAAACAGCGCGGCGACGGACCAACTGATGATGACAGGATAAAGCTTCAGCCAATGCTCGCTGTTGCTGAGCAATAATCCTGCACTGTAAACCGACACTGCAGCGAGTAGCAGGATTTGGCTGGTGTCGGATTTATTGTTCGTACTTAAAAATTTGACCAGCCCCAAAACGAAAATAATGATCGCAAATGTGGCCGGATTAAGGTGCTGGATTCCAAAATACACCAGCACCGGATAAGCGATAGAGACGATGGTGAGCAGTAATGTCAGTAACGATTTCATGAATGCAGGGCAGGTGTGTGGCGGATAGGACAATTCTATTGATTGAAAGTGTGTCGATCCTGCCACAATTATCGTTAAAAGTCGCGTGATCTCCCTGTTGCCGCAACGATCCCGATAGCTGCGCAATTGTGTACAGAATTTGAGCGTGATATAAATGACAATGTTGTCATAAGGGGTTGGTGGCGTTTTTGATCCAGATCTCCCGGCAGAATTGGCGACAAATTTTATAACAATAAAACGGATGTATTTTCTCTAGAGAACAAACGAACGTGTCGTTATTAACGTCGATTCGTTGGCAGTCGCGAAGTAAGCATTCAATAAAACCTAACGCCTTTGGGATTTGTTAAGCATTTCCAATGGACGTTTTTGCCTGAACTTTTTTCTGAACTTTTTTGAACCTAGAGAGGGAATCATCCAGTGAAACAGTCATTATTCGCTGTGGCGGGCTTATGCCTTGCCGCTGCATCCGTTCAAAGCCATGCGATCAGTTGTGCGGGTATCCCGCAGTGGAACAGTAGCACCGCCTATGGTGGTGGGAGCCAGGTGCAAGAAGCCAGTAAAGCCTATAAGGCGAACTGGTGGTCACAGGGGCACAGCCCTGCAAGTTACTCCGGCCAGTGGCAAGAGTGGGCACTGCTAGGCACATGTGATGGTGCAAGCTCCAGCGCACCATCATCAGTGCGTTCGTCTTCAGCACCTTCTAGTATTGCACCGCCCAGTTCGGTGAAATCCAGCACCGCACCCTCAAGTATTCCAAGCTCCCATTCAGCCAGTTCAGTTGCGCCGTCCAGTTCATCGGTTGGTGGCAATTGCGCCTCATCGCAATATGTTGCGGGCACCGCTTACTCAGTCGGGCAATTAGTGAAGAATGCGGGTAATGAATACCGTTGCACGGTTGCTGGTTGGTGTAGCTCAACCGCTGAATGGGCCTATGCGCCAGGAACAGGTGCACATTGGCAAATGGCGTGGGAATTGGTGCGCAGCTGCGGTGCTACGTCGTCTTCCAGTGCAATGCCCAGCTCTGTAGCAAGCTCATCGCGCTCATCCGTGAGTTCATCGGTATCGAGTGTAGGCACGGGTCGTTACCGCATTATTTCCGGTTATTGGCATAACTTTAATAACGGTTCAGGCGTGATTCCGCTGGATCAGGTATCGGATGCTTACGACGCGATTAACGTGTCTTTTGCCGAGCCTACAGGTCGAGCGCCGGGAGAGATAGGTTTTGTGCTGGACCCTGCATTCAATATGGCCGCGTTTAAAGCCGCGATCAAATCCAAACAGGCGGCAGGCAAAAAAGTCATCATCAGCATTGGTGGTGCTAATGGCCAGGTGCAATTACCCACTGCTGCTGCGCGCGCGAACTTTGTTAACTCAATGAAAGCAATTATCGATGAGTACGGGTTTGACGGGCTCGATGTGGATTTTGAGGGGCACTCATTGTTCCTTAATTCGGGCGACAATGATTTCCGTAATCCAACAACCCCGGTGATTGTTAACCTGATCGGTGCACTGCAGGATTTGACCAATCACTATGGTGATAAATTCGTGCTGACCATGGCTCCAGAAACCTTCTTTGTGCAATTGGGTTACAGCTTCTATGGTGGAACCTGTTCAAGTTGCGATACCCGTGCAGGTGCGTATTTACCGGTGATTTATGCAATGCGTGACAAGCTCGATTGGCTGCAGGTGCAGAACTACAATTCCGGCGCGATCATGGGCACGGACAATAAATATCACTACATGGGTGGCGCGGATTTCCATGTCGCAATGATTGATATGTTGTTGACCGGCTTTAAAGTCGCGGGCACTAATTTGACCTTCCCGGCGTTGCGTCAGGATCAGGTGTTGATTGGTTTGCCTGCAAACGTAAATGCCGGTGGCGGTTTCACCAGCGTGGCTGATGTGCAATCGGCGATGAACTGCCTGATCAAAGCGCAAGGTTGTACAACCTATCAACCGGCGGCGGCATGGAGTAATTTGCGCGGATTGATGACCTGGTCAATCAACTGGGATCAATTCAACAATTTTGAATTCTCCAAAAACCATCGCCAGTATCTGGATCAGTTGCCAACACCTTAAGCGTTGCAACAGCTCGCTGGCGATAAAAAAACGGGGCGCAAGTTGCGCCCCGTTTTTTTATTGCTGCGATCCAATTGTTACATTCCAATTGCCGCATTAGCGGGTGATGTGAAGGTAATCATCCATTTCGCGATGCGGCATATCAGTCCAGTTATCGGCCGGTAATGCTGGAATAGGCGCGGGGGTTTCCAGGTTGGGATGTTCGATGGCGAGTAGCTCATCCAAATGAACTAGCACAGGGTCTTCGATCGCCTCACTTGGGCTTAAAAATATATTGTGCTGGCGTGTGCTGCGCCCCCAATCAAGGCTGCTTGAATAGCGCACCAATGCCGATGCCAGCACAAGGCCGGTGATGACCGGTGTCAGCCACCAGAAAAAAACCGGTGCGTAGATATAGGTCATGGTGCCCCAGATAATGGCTGCAGTAGTCATCTTTGAGGTGCGGGCAATACACTCGCCCCAAGGCAGTAAACGCCCTTCGCGATCCTGCGAGTCCCAATTCACTTTGAATCCAAGCAATACTGAAATCACAAAATAGGCGTGGTAGACCATCATGATCGGCGCGATCAGCACCGCAAAAATGGTTTCAACGAACGCGCCTTTGATGATCGCACGCGCGCCGCCAAATTGTTTGCGGCGATGAACCAACGCCACCACGACACCAAGAAATTTAGGCCCCATCAATAGCATGGTAGTGAGCAGGATCAACGCAATAATCAATTCTGTTTTGGCGATCGGCCAGTTGGGGTAAAGCTGGTACACCTCAGTGAAATACACATTGGAATTGATGGCGCGCACAACGGCATCTGCAGTGCTCAGCACCAGCATCAGCAGCCAGATAAAAGAAGTAATGTAAGCAATTGCGCCGAGCAAAAAATGCAGGCGGCTGATGGGGTGGAGGTCTTTGGTATCGACAATTCCCAAGTGCTGGATATTACCTTGTACCCAGCGGCGGTCGCGCTTGGCGTAATCGATAATATTGCAGGGTACTTCTTCGTAGCTACCCTCCAAATCCGCGAGCAAAAACACATCCCAACCAGCGCGACGCAGCATCGCCGCTTCCACAAAATCGTGACTGAGGATATCGCCACCAAAAGGCGCTTTACCGGGCAGGGTAGGTAGTCCGCAATGATCGATAAAAGCGCGCATACGAATAATCGCGTTGTGCCCCCAATAGTTAGCGGCATCGGTCTGCCAGAAGGCAAGGCCAGTGGCGAGCATAGGGCTATAGAGCACCGCTGCGAACTGTACAAAACGGCCGAAGAAAGTAGTCTGGCGAACGGGGATCGGGATGGTTTGGATTAATCCGGTGCGTGGGTTTGCCTGCATGGCGCGCACCATTTTTACCAGACAGTCGCCGGTCATGATGGAGTCGGCATCGAGCACAATCATATGCTCATAGTTGGCACCCCAGCGCTGGCAGAACTCGGCAAGGTTGCCCACTTTGCGCCCGATGTTCTTCTCGCGGCGGCGATAAAACGTTTGCTTGCCCAGATCGCCCAGACGTTGCTGCAACAATTGCCATGCATCGCGCTCGGCTTGGGCGATGGTCAGGTTGGTGGTATCGCTGAGCAGGTAAAAATCGAATTTGTCGATCTCACCGGTTTTTTCCAATGAACGCAGGGTTGCTTCAAAACCAGCGATAACGCGGTGGGTGTCCTCGTTGTATACCGGCATTACCACGGCTGTGCGGGTGGTAATTGGTGATGTGTCTTCGAGCATGCCCTTGGTGGATTTCAAGGTCAGGGGGTCGATACGCAGCATCTGCAATACAAATCCAAACAGCCCACTCCAAAACGCTAGGCTAAGCCAGGTAAAACTGATACCGAACAAAATCAGGATGATGGTTTCCAGCGCAGTGAGGTCATTGGCGCGCAGGATGTCAAACATGATGTAGACGCCGCTTACGGCGGTCAGCACGCTCAAAAATGCATAAATCCAGCGGCGCAAAGACTTGGCTGGAATTTGGATTGCATCTGCAGGTGCGGAAGAAAGGTCAGCCACGGGACGGCTGACCTTGGGGTGCGGTGTGGGCATGTGGGTCATATCAAATTGCGTCCGGATACCAGACATAACTCCAGACTTCGCTTAAACGTTGGTCGCGCAGTTTGAGGAACAAGCGCATGTCGGCAACCTTATCGCCTTCGGGGTCCAGCTTGAATGATGCGCGCCAGGTGCGGCCATCGGGCAATTGGCGCACTGTCAGCTCGCTCACTGTGCCAGCAGATTTTTGCATTTCAGCCACTAAAGGTGCATCGGTAGACAGGTTGTCTAATTCACCGCCGCGGAAATCGATCACGAATTTGCGTTTGCTCGGTGGTGGCGGGTTGGCTTGGCCAGGGTTTGCGCCCCAGCCGATGCGGGTGCGGATAACTTTGGCAGCAGTATTTTCAGTGACATGATCATCCATCGCGCGCAGGCGATATTTGTAGGTTGCACTGCTGCCTGCTTTCATCGCCTTTGCGGGCACCCAATAGGCAACAATGTTGTCATTGGTTTCGCTGTCGCTCGGGATTTCCACCAGCTCGGCGCGGCCTTTACCCCAATTGCCTTCGGGCATAATCCACATACTTGGGCGTTTCTCGTAGCGGGCTTCCATATCCATGTAATGGTCAAAGTCGCGGTCGCGCTGTAACAAACCAAAACCGCGTGGGTTTTCATCCATCATTGATGACACGCGTAATTGGCGATGGTTACTGATCGGGCGCCAGATCCATTCGCCGTTGGATGCCGCCATCAACAGGCCGTCAGAGTCGTGTACTTCGGGGCGGAAGTCATCCACAAAGCGGGTATGGTTCTCACCCCACATATACATACTGGTCAAAGGCGCTATGCCCACTTTCAAAATATCGGTGCGGGCAAAGAGGCGCGCTTCCACGGCCATCTCGGTTGGTGCACCGGGAATGATTTCAAAGCGATAGGCGCCGGTAATCGATGGGCTATCGAGCAGCGCATACATCACCATACGGGTATCAGTCGGCCCGGGTTTTACCAGCCAGAATTCGCGGAATACCGGAAACTCTTCGCCTTTGGGTTCGGCGGTATCAATGGCCAAACCACGTGCGGATAATCCATATGCCAAGCCGGGACCAACCATGCGGAAATAGGAGGCACCCTGAAATACGACAAACTCGTCTTTGTATTCATTGCTATTGAGCGGGTAGTGAATGCGGAAACCGGCAAAGCCGATATTGTTGGGTGCTACGCCTGCTAACGGAGCTGCAGGGCCGTCGTAGTTGAAATACTCTTGTTTGAATTGCACAAAAGCGTCTGGGCCATCAGTGGCCATGTGCAGGGTAACGGGTTCGCGGTAGAGAAATCCTGGATGAAATAATTGCAGCTCAAACAGGGATTCGTTGTGCCATAGCGATGCTTCCGGGCGGAAGCGGATCGAGCGGTACTGGTCGTAATCCATATTGGCCAGTGCTTCTGGAATGTTGGCTTGAATAGGTTTGTATTCGCGCTTGGCCAGCAGCTTTGCCCGCGATGCAATGGCATCGAATAAAGCGGGCTGGGCAATTTCGGTTGCGGCCGCCGGTGCTACAGCGGGCTGCTGTGCATGTGCGATGCTGCTACTCAGTAAGCAGCTCATCGTCAGGGCGACAATCCCTGCACCAACAAGCAATCGATTATTTGCCTTTTTGTTGCTAGACAGCATGCTCATCCACTTACTCTCTCCATTTCGGATTGTTGGGCTTAATTACAGTAAAAAGTCAGGTTTGGTTTGCCAGTGCCACAGGAGGTTGCACAGAGGTAAGAATTGGCGCGCATTGTAAACCATCTGCCTGTGAAAATAGCGGGTTGGAGAGCGGGCTGCCACGTTTTTTTTTACAGTTCTTTGCAGTGCCCGTGCGAGGTTTAAAGCTGCTACACTCAAAAACAATATTCTCTGTCCTGTGCGGTTGGTGTAAATGCCCGGCATTAGAAATTACATGCGTGAAAATCCCATAGCAGCGCGCTTGTTGGGATTGATCATTATCAGCAGTTCGATTGTCACATTGGTCGCTATTTTGCTGCAGTTGCATGGCAATTTTAATGATGACATTGCGGCACTGGAAAAGCGTATTGATCAGGTGCGGATCAGTACCTTGGCCAGTATCACCAAAAGTTTGTGGGGCTTTGATCAGGAGCAGTTGAACATCCAGATCAACAGCGTCCTTGATGTTGAAGATGTTGTGCAGGTCAAAGTGGTGTGGCACGACTGGAACAATACCGAGCAAACCCTGGTAGCCAGCAACAACACTTATGATGCAAAAGATCTGGAAAATAAACGCAGCCAATTTTTGGTGCGCTCTTATCCTCTGATTTATGAAGACGCAAGCACCCCGGAGCAGCAATTGGGGGTGTTAACCGTTACCGCCAGTCTCACCAGTATTTACGACAAGCTGTGGGAGCGTGCATTTTTTACCGCCTTGGTCCAAGGTGCGAAGACGCTGGTTATTGCGCTTTTTATCGTGTGGTTAGTGCATACCTTGCTGACGAGCCATATCAAAACCATCGCCAATTATGCGCGCAACCTTAATTTGGAAACACTCACTAAACCGCTCAAACTCAAGCGCCTGAAAGTGAATTCCCACTCTGATGAATTGGATAATGTGGTTAATGCAATTAATCACATGCGCGAAACGTTGCTTGACGATATTGAACAACGGCACGCAATTGAAATGGCGTTGCTCACAGAAAAAGAAGAGAAGCTTGAAACCCGCCGTCAAAAAAATGCGGCAGAAGATGCGAGCCGCGCTAAAAGCCAATTTCTTGCCACTATGAGCCATGAGATACGCACGCCTATGAATGGTGTTATCGGCATGCTGGAAATGCTGCGCGATACTCCGCTCGACGATAACCAGAAACACTACATCGATGTTATCCATCGTTCGGGTGAAACCCTGCTGGCCATCATTAATGACATCCTCGACTATTCCAAAATCGAAGCCGGAAAAATGCGCCTTGAAGAAACGGTTTTTGAATTGGAAGAATTGATCGAAAGTTGTGTGCAATTATTTGGCGCCAGTGCGAATAAACGTCAAATAGAGCTTTTTGGTGGCGTCGATCCTGGCATCCCTAAATGGTTTAAAGGCGACCCTACGCGCTTGCGGCAAATTATCATCAACCTGTTGGGAAATGCGTTTAAATTTACCAGTGAGGGTTTTGTTTCCTTGCAGGTGACACAGGTGGGCACGCAGCCGGATGGCAAAATTGAATTGCGCTTTAGCGTGCAGGATAGCGGCATCGGTATCGATGCCCAGAGCGCAGAGGGCTTGTTTGATTCATTCAATCAGGCTGATGCCTCTACCACCCGCAAGTACGGCGGCACGGGATTAGGGTTGGCTATCTGCAAAAGCCTTGCAGAATTGATGGGTGGAAAAATTGGTGTAGATAGCAAGAAAGGAGATGGTTCTACCTTTTGGTTTACTGCGCTACTGGAGCAAGAAAATGTGTACGATGCCAATGCGGCCAGATTGCAAGCGCATGAGGGTGTATTAACGGGCAAAAAATTATTATTGGTTGAAGCGAACACTCATCTGACCGATTTTATTTTTCATCACTGCGCTACCTGGGGAGTGAGTGTTGATGCGGTCGCCTCTGCGAAAACGGCGATGACACAAGTGAAGCATGCGATGCACTCCGGCGAGCCTTACGATTTTGTCGGCTTTGACTATGCATTGCCGGATGCTAACGGATTTGAGTTGGCGCAATGGCTGCGTGAGGTTCCCGAGTTGCGTGAGCTGCCCTTGTTTATGTTCAGCGCTGGCGATATTTATCACGATCAAAGCCAAATACGCAGCTTGGGTATCCACGCGGTATTGCGTAAACCTGTTTCGATGCGCGTCTTTTATCAGGAGCTGGTAGCCTTGCTGGGCCATGCGCCTATTCCAGTGGCAATGCCAGCACGCAGAATCCAGAATCTGGATAAGTTTTCGCGCTTGCGGGTATTGGTCGCAGAGGATAACCCGGTTAACCGCATGGTAATCAAAGGCTTGTTGAGCAAGCTCAATATAGTGCCGGTATTTGCTGAAAATGGCGTTGAAGCTTGCGATATAGTCACTAACGCCAGTGAGCGATTTCACGTCATTCTCATGGATTGCGAAATGCCGGAAATGGATGGTTTTGAAGCTACACGCACTATCCGCGATTACGAACGGCGCGAGGGGCTTTCTGCAATACCCATTATTGCCCTTACGGCCCATGCATTGCAGGAGCATCGCGATGCCGTATTTGCCTGTGGGATGAATTATTACCTTTCCAAGCCCGTCACCTTCGATAGTTTGTATGCAGCATTTGAGGCAACAGAGCTGCTGGTGCCATCCGCTTAATCCCTGGTGGTTTGCTGTTACAGCATAGAGTTCCCCTATTGTAATGATTGGTTTTTTCTCCTTGCCTGCACTGGAGTCAATCCTTATCATGGCTTCAGCAAATTTAGGGGCTACCCCCATTACCAATTAACCGTCAGGTTTGGAGTTTATCTATGAGTAGCGATGCTATTGTTCATATCAGTGATGCCAGTTTTGAACAGGAAGTACTGGGTGCAGATGTGCCAGTACTGGTGGATTTCTGGGCTCCCTGGTGTGGTCCATGTAAGATGATTGCTCCCATCCTCGATGATTTGGCCGAGCAATTTGCCGGCAAATTGAAAGTGACCAAATTAAATGTGGATGATCACAAAGAAACTGCAGCCAAATTTAATGTGCGCGGCATTCCTACGCTGATCATCTTCAAAAACGGTGCAGCTCACGCCACCAAAGTCGGTGCCGTCAGCAAACCACAACTGGTTGAGTTCGTTAACAGCGCAATCTGATTGATCATTAGGCCATCGAAAGATGGCCTAATTTGTTTTTGCACTGTGTGATTTTTGCCGCTATACTCAGCCCAATCTGATGTTTGTTCCTCCTGAATCACCTTCCCGATTCCCAAAACCAGACGAACAAACCCAATTCCCTGCTGTTGTTCTTGCCTCGGCCTCTGGATTACCAGATCAGCCTCTCAAAATTAAAAACAGGCAACATTAAATAGGACTATAGCGGCTTAATAACAGCAACAATCGCAATCCTTTTCTACAACTGGCATCGAGCCTCCGATAATTATCTGCAATAACTCACATCCATCCATAAAGTCTTTCTTATGAATCTAACCGACCTGAAAAAAAAACCCATTGAAGAATTAATTGATATTGCCCATGAAATGGGTTTGGAAAATATCGCCCGTTCGCGTAAACAGGACATTATTTTTAATATCCTCAAACGCCACGCCAAAGGCGGAGAAGATATTTACGGCGATGGTGTATTGGAAATTCTGGTAGATGGCTTCGGATTTTTGCGTTCAGCGGACAGTTCGTATTTAGCAGGCCCTGACGATATTTATGTTTCACCCAGCCAAATACGCCGCTTTAACTTGCGCACTGGCGATACTATTTCTGGCAAAATTCGCCCCCCCAAAGAAGGTGAACGTTATTTTGCCCTGTTGAAAGTTAACGATATTAACTTCGACAAACCGGAAAACTCCCGCAATAAAATCCTGTTTGAAAACCTCACGCCGTTATTCCCCAATATTCGCTTGCCGCTTGAAGCGGGTAATGGTTCTACCGAAGACCTCACCGGCCGCATCATCGATTTGATTGCTCCTATCGGTAAAGGTCAGCGCGGTTTGATCGTGGCGCCGCCCAAAGCCGGTAAAACTATCATGATGCAAAATATTGCGCAGGCGATTACGCGCAATAACCCTGAATGTCATTTGATTGTTTTGTTGATTGACGAGCGTCCGGAAGAAGTAACTGAAATGCAGCGTTCAGTGCGCGGCGAAGTGGTTGCCTCTACGTTTGATGAACCGCCAGCGCGTCACGTACAAGTGGCGGACATGGTGATTGAGAAAGCCAAACGTTTGGTTGAGCATAAAAAAGACGTAGTGATTTTGCTCGACTCTATTACCCGTTTGGCGCGCGCCTACAACACGGTTATTCCTTCATCCGGTAAAGTGTTGACCGGTGGTGTGGATGCCCATGCACTTGAGCGTCCGAAGCGTTTCTTTGGTGCTGCACGTAATATCGAAGAAGGCGGCAGCTTGAGTATTATCGCCACCGCCCTTGTTGATACCGGCTCCAAAATGGACGAAGTTATTTACGAAGAATTTAAAGGCACCGGTAACCTTGAATTGCATTTGGATCGCAAAATTGCTGAAAAGCGTATTTACCCTGCAATCAACGTGCGCCGTTCCGGTACTCGCCGTGAAGAGTTGTTAATGCGTGAAGATGAGTTGCAGCGCGCGTGGATTTTGCGCCGTTTGTTAAACGATATGGAAGACGTAGCCGCGACTGAATTCTTGCTCGACAAGCTTAAAGACTTTAAAACCAACGACGAATTCTTCCAATCGATGAAGCGTAAGTAATCGATACATCAAGAAGATATTTGCAGGGCGGAACGTGAAACGCCTTCCGCCAATTCTACTAACGGCGGAAGGCGTTTTTGTTTTTCCGCCCTGTGAGTTTTTACCGCATGAAATATAAAGATCTCCGCGATTTTATTGCTCTGCTTGAAGCGCGTGGTTTGTTAAAGCGCATCAAGCAAGAAGTTGATCCTCATCTTGAAATGACCGAAATTTGCGATCGCACCTTGCGCGCAGGTGGCCCCGCATTACTATTTGAAAATCCCAAAGGCTATTCGATTCCTGTATTGGGAAATTTATTTGGTACCCCGGAGCGGGTTGCATTGGGAATGGGGCAGGAGTCAGTGGGCGCTTTGCGCGACGTGGGAAAATTGCTCGCGTTTTTAAAAGAGCCAGAGCCACCAAAAGGTTTTAAAGATGCCTGGGAAAAATTGCCTATCTTCAAACAAGTATTGAATATGGCTCCCAAAGTATTGAGCAAAGCTCCGAGTCAGGACATTGTGTTGGAAGGTGACGCTGTCAATCTTGATCAGATTCCCATCCAAACTTGTTGGCCGGGCGATGCCGGCCCGCTGGTAACCTGGCCATTGGTGGTAACGCGCGGTCCGCACAAAGAGCGACAAAATCTGGGTATTTACCGGATGCAAAAAATCGGAAAAAACCGCTTGATTATGCGTTGGCTTTCGCATCGCGGTGGCGCATTGGATTTTCGCGAATTCCAAATCCAACACCCAGGCAAACCGTTTCCGGTTGCGGTTGCGTTGGGTGCTGACCCCGCAACAATTCTCGGTGCAGTAACTCCTGTGCCTGATACGCTTTCCGAATACGGGTTTGCGGGTTTGTTGCGCGGTGATAAAACAGAAGTGGTGAAATGTATCGGCAATGATTTGCAAGTGCCTGCATCGGCTGAATTTATTTTGGAAGGTTTTATTGCACCGGATGATATGGCCCCCGAAGGCCCTTTTGGCGATCACACGGGTTATTACAACGAAGTGGATGATTTTCCTGTATTCACGGTGGAGCGCATTACTCACCGGCGCGATCCTATTTATCACAGCACTTATACCGGTCGTCCGCCGGATGAGCCTGCAATTCTCGGCGTGGCATTGAACGAAGTATTTGTGCCGATTTTGCAAAAACAATTTCCGGAAATTGTGGATTTTTATTTGCCGCCCGAAGGTTGTTCCTATCGTATGGCTGTGGTCACTATGAAAAAACAATATCCCGGCCACGCCAAGCGCGTAATGATGGGCGTATGGAGTTTCTTGCGGCAGTTTATGTACACCAAATTTGTCATCGTTACAGATGATGATGTGAATGCCCGCGATTGGAACGATGTGATTTGGGCAATGACCACGCGCATGGATCCCGCGCGCGATACCGTGATGGTAGAAAATACACCAATCGATTATCTGGATTTTGCATCGCCCGTTTCCGGTCTTGGTTCCAAGATTGGTTTTGACGCTACCAATAAATGGCCAGGTGAAACCACTCGCGAGTGGGGCACGCCGATTGTAATGGATGAGCATATTAAGCAGCGCGTTGATGAAATATGGGATACGCTGGGGATTGATTCGCCTACGGCATATTAATGTCGGCAGCTTGGTTTCTGGCGGCGGATGGGCTATAAAACTTTAGCGACAATAACAACTGTTTTTAAACTGAAAGAAGGGGAATTTTGATGAGCTTTATTAAAGACTTTAGAGAGTTTGCCGTGCGCGGCAATGTAGTGGATATGGCAGTAGGTATTATTATCGGTGCGGCTTTTGGCAAGGTGGTCAGCTCGTTGGTGAGCGATGTCTTTATGCCGCCGCTGGGCTGGTTGATTGGCGGCGTGGATTTTTCTGATTTGGCGATTATCCTGCCGGAAATTATTGAGGGTAAAGGTACAGTTCCAATCATGTACGGTAAGTTTATCCAGACGATTTTGGATTTCACCATAGTCGCATTCGCGATTTTCATGATGATTAAAGTAATTAATCGGCTGAAGAAAAGAGAAGAAGAAAAACCAGCTGAACCTGCAGCTCCTTCCAATCAGGAAGTGTTGCTGACTGAAATCCGCGATTTACTTAAACAACAGCAAAAATAATCACTCGTTAATATGCTGGTGATGTTTCGGGATTAAGTAACTTCCACTCTTCTAATGCGGGGTGGAAGAAACCGCACTCGCGATAAGCTCGCTCTATTGTTCCTTCCTTGCGCATTTTTGCGACTCCTTTTATCAGCGCACGATAAAATTCGTCACCCAGTGGATGGCGTTTACTCACAGGCCAATGCCTGCTGCCTTTAATGGCAATTTTCACACCTTCAATCGGGACTAGTCGGATATTTTCCACCTGAATTTCTTTTGCCGGATTTTGGTGAAAAGGGGAGAGTGTAATATCGACGCGCCCGGCATTGATCATGCGCGCCATGTTGACCCAATTGGGTGTGTGCATAATATTGGTGAATCCCAAATTTTCGAGCGTTGTCAGGTCGGGTTTCCATTGGCGGCTGGTGACGACGCGCAGCTTGTTAATTTGCTCAAGGCTGGTGCTGGACAGCGCGCGTTTATTGGTGGGGGATGTATAAATACCCACAATAAATTGACCTTCTTCTACGATCGGCGGAGAGATATGCAGCCTGCTCACCTGAGGTAATAAATCCTGATACCAGATGGTGCCACTCATCGTGAGTGTTTTGCCATCCAACACATTGCGGATACTGCGGAAATAATTT
Organism: Cellvibrio sp. UBA7661; assembly: GCA_002483365.1. Lineage (GTDB taxonomy): Bacteria > Pseudomonadota > Gammaproteobacteria > Pseudomonadales > Cellvibrionaceae > Cellvibrio. The sequence goes on along the minus strand of DLHT01000006.1, from coordinate 29,879 downwards.
TCTTCATCGACAAAGTTGAGTGAGTGCGCGAAGCCGCCCAGCGCCAGTGCTTGTTGGAGCAGCACCAGCTCGATCACGTCGCGGCGGGCGTGATTGCCGCCGTAATAGGTGACATCAACCGGATTGCGTTCACCTAAAAAAAGTGTGTAGTCATTATGGATATCGGGCAAAACAGCGATATTGGCAATAGGTGCGGCATCACTATCGTCTGCAGCAAAAGCATGGCGACACAAGACTGCTGTCAGCAATATGCAGCAGTAAACAAAACGATGCTGATACCAAAAAGCGTTCATAGTCTGCCAAACGGGGTTGGATTATTGGATAAGTGCGCCGAGGAAGGAGAAATCCAAGAGTTGCTCTAATTCTGGATGTGAACGTTCTTGTCGTCCAGAAAAGTTTGTGCTTTTTAACGACAAACCCAACTAGACAATCACCCTGTGGCCGCGATACATGCGCACAGGTTTTTCCGGGGTGATATCCGCGACTAACAATTCACTGCGCTGTGGCGCTTCTACCAGAATGGTTTGGCCGCGATAAACTTTGACGACTTGTTTGGGTGGTTCAATCGCCAAGGGTGTCGGTTCCAGCAGCTGTCGCCATTCATCCCCTGCCATGGTGAGAAGCTCCTTGATCAGGGTTTTGGTAATTGTATCTTTCGTGATTTGGTAGTGATCAGCCAATTCTTTAAGAACATCGGGATTGGCCATTTTTACGCTGGGCTTCATGTTCGCATCGACACGGCGACGAATTTCGTACACCAAATCAATCATTGGCTTAGTGTATTGCATGGTCAGTTTCCTCAAGCCGGGATTTTTTGTTGTGATAATCCTCGGTTGAGCAAAAAGTAGACCAATGGCAAATCAAGGCCATTGTGGCTTGCTCTGGTAAGTGGCCGGGCAAAATACCGGTCTATTTTGGTGCGGGATGGCTATTCTGGGGCGAAATGGCGTTTTGGATGGCAAGTTGACACTTGCCGATACAAATGCCAACTGCACAAACATCAATACGCGAGCACTAGCGAATCAGGTGATCCATCTCGCGCGCGGGTTGGTTGCAAGAGGTCTCGCAGATGATTTGGGCGGGGACGCCTGCCACTGTTGCGCGCGCAGGCACATCCTTCAGCACCACACTACCGGCACCGACTTTGGCGCATTCGCCGACGGTGATGTTGCCGAGGATTTTGGCACCGGCACCAATCAATACCCCTTTGCGGACTTTCGGGTGGCGGTCGCCCGCTTCTTTGCCGGTGCCGCCAAGGGTGACGGATTGCATGATCGACACCATATCTTCTACGACGGCGGTTTCGCCAATCACTATGCCGGTGGCGTGGTCGAACATAATGCCTTTGCCGATACGCGCGGCGGGGTGTATGTCTACCGCAAACACGGCCGATATCCTATTTTGCAAAAACAGCGCGAGTGAATTGCGCCCCTGTTGCCACAACCAGTGAGCAATACGATAGGCCTGCAAGGCGTGGAAACCTTTGAAGTACAGCAAAGGTGTGACCAGTGAGCAGCAGGCAGAATCGCGCTCGCTGACGGCCATCAAGTCGGCCCGCACGGATTCGATGATCGAACTGTCTTTTTCCATCGCCTCTTCAATCACTTCGCGAATCAGCATGGCGGGCAGGGCGGGGCTGTCGAGCTTGTTGGCCAGATGGAAGCTCAGTGCGCCTTCCAGAGAGTCGTGATTAAGGATGGTGGAATAAAGAAAACTGGCCAGTACCGGCTCGGTTTCCGCCTGCTTGCGGGTTTGCAAACGGATGGACTCCCACAAGCTGTCAGCCACGTTGGCACTTGGCGATACGGCAGTAGCGGAGGTTGCGGCGGAAATAGTGGCATTCATGGCCAGATCCTTACGTGGGGTAAATCGTGGGATAAATACTGACAAGCAAAATCAAACAGCACATTAACGACAATTATTGGGTGTTGTTGCTGAATTTCCAACACAATTCCACTGCAGGGTATCAATAAATGACCAGCGGCGGTTCGTTCAGCATCGCCAACTGTTCGCGCAACTCCAGAATGTGCTCACCCCAGTAGCGCTCGGTATTGAACCAGGGAAAGTGATGGGGGAAGGCCGGGTCAGTCCAGCGCCGGGCAAGCCAAGCGCTGTAATGCATGATACGCAGGCTGCGCAGCGATTCGATCAGCGCCAGCTCGGCCAAATCAAAATCGCAGAACTCACGGTAGCCTTCCAGAATTTCGCTCATCTGCGCGGTTTGTTGCTCCCGCTCGCCCGAGAGCAGCATCCATAAATCCTGGATTGCAGGGCCCATACGCGCATCGTCAAAATCCACAAAGTGCGGCACGTCATCGCGCCACAAAATATTGCCCGGGTGACAATCACCATGCAGGCGGATGGGCGTGTAAGCCACGCGCTTGAACAGGGTTTCGCAGCGCGCCAGCACATCTGCGCCCAGGGTGCGGTAGGACTCGCGCAAGCTCGCCGGAATAAAGTCATTGGCCAGCAAAAAGTCATAGCTGTCGCGGCCAAAGGTCTGGATATCCAGCGCCGGGCGATGCTCAAACGCGCGCGCCTGCCCCAAGGCATGCATGCGCCCCAGCGTGCGGCCGAGCGATAGCAGCGCATCAAAGTCATCCAGATTGGGCGCATGGCCACCTTGGCGAGGGTAGAGCGCAAAGCGGAAGCCCTGGTATTCACGCAGGGTGTTGCCTTCGGCATCTGCCAGCGGTGGCACGACTGAAATTTCCAACTCTTTCAATGCGGCAGTGAATTGGTGTTCCTCGATGATCTGCGCATCGCTCCAGCGTCCGGGGCGATAAAACTTGGCGATCACCGGGCTGCCACCTTCGATCCCCACCTGATACACGCGGTTTTTATATCACCCTTAACGTTGATATTAGTGTACATCATTAACGTATTGATTTAATTACCTTTTAATAAAATACTAAATTTAGTGTGTATACATATAAATCTTTAAGGGTTATGTACAAATATGGGGCAAGGCGTACACAGGTTGGCGGTGAAATTTGGGGGTACCAGTTTCTATGTGATATTAAGTGTTTGATATTTAGGGAAAGTTCAGGGTTGTATGCGGTGGCGAGTTGTCTCAAAGGTGAAGCGTTGTTTGGATTTGATAAGGTTAGATGCGATCAGGTAGATGGGGACATTGCTCTGAGTCGGCAAGCATTATTTTCAGGCCTTCGGCTGGATCAAGTCCAAGTGCGGCACAGTACACTGTGTATTCAAAGACATCTAGTCTTCTTTCCAGTTGCTCGATTCGTTGCACGAAGCTATGTGGCCGATTAAGTAATTTCGATAAGTCTCGCATGCTGAGATCTAAAGAAATGCGTCGATTGGTCAGCCATTTGATTAGCGTTAAATATTGAGAGCTAGAAATAGTTTTCTTCATTCATATATTGTGCTTATAATTACGGACTGTACTCAAAATGAGTACAGTTGATTTGGATATAAAATCGGTCTTGAAAATTGAAGTGCATTTCTATTTGCGGGGGGAAAGCGAAACGGTTGATTGCTCGCTGTTGCGTATCTTTCAAACTACTACTGGATAAATAGTGGATATTTCGTTGAGATGGTATTTGACCACCTAAAAGCTAATGGTCTGAGTAGAAATGCGTGTGTTGAATTAGGGAAGGTTATCATTGAGGTAGTGGGGGGGCAAAAGTGGAACAGGCTAAGAATTTAAGTAAATTTAAGGAAGAGGTATTGTCAAACGGTGTGAATGCTGTTCTTCCTGAGAATCTAAGTGATAGTTGGCTAGAATATTTAGTTGATCAAGCAGAGCAGTTTATTGCAAAAGACAAAAATGCTAAACCATCAGCGGTAGTTGCTGCAATTATGACGATTCTTCTTTTTCGAAATAATTATACAGAGCTAAGTATTGAGCTATCTGAGTTGTCTAAATATATCCATCTTTACGCTTTAGAGTTGTCTATTGAGGCAATCAATAGATCGTCTGACAGAAATATCGGTCGCCCAACTTTAGAAAATATTCTTACGAATCGAGAAATACATAATTATTCCGATATTGCATAGTACGGGTGCTATTTTATTGCGTCTGACCTATCCCCAATCTCAGTACCACTTCAAGGATGAGATTTCCATGTTAAGCCGCCAGCTTCGCGAAAGCCACTGGCGACAAATAATTTAATGAACTGTGTGGTCTTTCATGGTTGTAGTGATTACGCCATAAATCAATTTCATAACGCGCCTCTTCAATCGTCCGGAACCAATGCAGATTCAAACACTCATTACGGAATTTGCCATTAACACTTTCAACAAATGCATTTTGGGTGGGCTTGCCTGGTTGGATAAAACCCAGTCCAACTCGCGATTCCTTACTCCAGAAAAACATGGCCTTACTGGTAAACTCAGTGCCGTTATCACAAACAATTCGGCTGGGTGCTCCGCGTGCTTCAATCAACAGGTTTAGAAAGCGTGTTACTTGATGACCGCTGATTGAAAACATCACCAACTGGACTTCCCAGTCTTTACTAGACGCTTTCGAGCCTCTGAAAAAAACGCTTCTTCATATTTGAGAAGAGATTTCCTGCCATTATTTGTTCAAGTAGCGACTTGATCTGACGCTTCTACTTGAAGGAAGAGCGTTACCATTTTAAATCGATTTCGTTCTTCGATTTCATGCTTCCGGAGGCCCGCTGCCGCTGTTTGCCTTGCAGTCTGGCCAACGAGATTGGTGAAATCGGTTGGGGAGGCAAAAACAGATCTAGAGACTCGACAAGATCCATAGCTATCAAAATAGCAACGAACGTTTCAAGTCGCACATCACCTTTCTCTGCATTCACAATTACTTTTCTTGTTAAGCCCAGTTGGGCGGCAAGCTCAGCCTGAGTCACGTTTCGATTGAGACGAGCTTGTTTTAAACGGGAACCCAGGTCTTCCGCAATTGCGACATAAGAATTTCGACTAATCACACAAAACTCCTCATAACAACAGGCCAATTTAATGATCCATTTAGAGATCATTATCGATAAAAAGTGCCACTATGTCCACTTTTTGGATCATTATGAGCATCAAATATACGAGACCTGTACTGGTTATATCGAAGCTTTAATTCCTCGAACCTGATTAGATTGAGGTATCTATTCAAACCAAAAAGCCTAACTTCTTGATTTGAATATTCACCCTAAGATTAATAGGAGTATGCATTTTGACTTAAGCAAGGAGAAGATAAGTTCCAGCCAATCACTATACGGCTACGCAATTGACTAAATTTACGTCGCAAAAATTCCTAAAGACCCCAAAAAGCTCCCGCCTTAGGATGGCAGTTCCATTTCATCCATTTAGGAGCAGACATGTCTAAGCAATCTAAACCTCAGTTAACTCAACAACAACTCAACCATAAAGCAGATATGCTGAATAAGAATATCGGGACTTCGGGTACTAACCCGACAAATGCTAAAGTCCATGGAAATAAAGGAAAACAATTAAACCCAAACAAACGATAGATTAATCATTGAGCCCACCACTTTGCGTGGGCTAATTTTTATATTTCGAGAGAAGCAGAATAGTTATGCACGCGACCTTTGTTACCCTAGGCCAGCTTTTTAAATTCGCCTTTGACGCAACCGGAATTTTGCCAAGAAAGCATAGTAAAGAAGACGGACTTAGTTTTAGCGAAGTAAGGCGTCTATCAAAGCAGATTGAGCGCCTTACAAAAGAAGAGGGAGATATAAACAGAAACAGTGGAGAACTAATTAAGTCACTAGTATTTGAGCTGACTGGCACAATTCCAAACTTCAAAGTTAACATGGCTATCGGTGAAACACTTCTGGATCTATTTGAAGTCTATAGTTCTGTCGTGCGAAATGAAGCAACATTTCTTTCACAAAAAGAAAGTGTGCGTTGGTTTTGCAAAACACATGCTATACAAAGACTAGTACTTTCTATTACAAAACACACCATCCACTTCAATATTTCGAGAGAGGAATTTTTCGCTCCAGAAGAAATCGATTGGTATCTTCCGACATTATCTGAAGATGGCATTATATGGCCACTCCAAAAAGTAATTGAATGGATTTATTCCAAATGTCAGACAAACAGAACCCAATTTCACATTCCAGAAGATGTAAATAGATCTACAAATCCTGAGCTTCGCAAAAATTACGAAAATGCCTATAAGTGGGCTACGGAAAAAACGTTTCCGTCCTGGCATGGCTTACATAAGAACTTCTCTGACTCAATCGATAATCTCAATAATGCACGCGAATCTTACCATCGATCCATAAGCACTAAAGAAAAAGAAAGCTATCTTTACATTCTATTTATAGCTCGATTAAGTACTTCTATCGGTAAGCAACTGAACGAAACCTATGGATCAGATTTCTTAATGGAGATGGCGACACTCTTTAAAAAACATAAAGATTGGCTAGATATCGATACCAGTACATTTAAGCAGCAGGTTAAATCACATATAGAAAATATCCAAAAATCAGAAGAAGAGCGAAATAAAATTTGGTGGTACGCTGCACAGGATTACTGGAGTATGTTTAAAGATAGAGCTGAAATTTGCTCAAATACAATGGATCAGATATACCGTAAAAACGATTTCAAAATACCCGAATCCTATATAAATCCATTAATCAATCAATTCGGATACCATAGTGTTCTTACAATACGTGACTATTTGGTTAAAGCAGAAGAGCTCGTTTACCCTAGCGAATTTCCTCAAGCATTAATGCGCGGCTTAGGTTTGGCGAAGAGAGCGTCTAACCTAGAAGAAATCGATGAATATAATGACTACATTGAATCCTTTGGTTTGAATTTTTCTCTCGAATGGATAGTACATTGGAATCGATCTGTATTCTATTACCGTCGCAATGACTTCAAGGATTCATTTAACCACATTCAGAAGGCATTTCAGTTAGCAAAATATGCAGCAGGAACGAATCAGTACGAGTTAGTGAATAGCTACATTGAATTATCTGCAAAAATTGATAGTTGGAAAACTTTCAAAAAAGGAATTTCATGGGCGACCTATTTGGGGTTTAAAGTTAGATGGCTGAGAGATGATGAGCAAACGGAAGAAAATCTGCGGAGTGTTTTCGAACGAATGAAGTTAGTAAAATATTAAACCCTATGTCAACTGGGCTGATAGGTAGTAATCCGCTCAAGTATTTGATATCTACTCAATTACAACTTTTGAACTATGACAGAGGTTTTAACAATGTAGACATCAACAGGGATGCTTAAATTAAGTGCCCAAATGTTTATACAGTTATCAATTGGTATTATTTGAAAATGATCTCTAAACTGGATGTAATTCGAAACAAGGATTTGTTTTTCTCTTTCCGTAATATTTGTTTCGTTTAGCGATGATAGATCTTCAACAATTTGGTCTTGTAATACTTCTAAATCTCGCGCGCGAAATTGTTTAATGGAGTGTCCCCCATTTTTAAAATGAAAAAAAACGGTAAAAAAGTTATTCATGTAGGATCGACCTATTTTGAATCGTTGTTAAAGATTAACAACGTAAAGTTTGGCTAACTGTATCGATCAGCTGTAATCGACTCTAAATAGTCTTTCAATTGCAAAAACCGTTCAAGCGATGGATCTTTCAGCAAATAATCTCTGATAGAAGAGCCCTGTAGGAAATCCCCACTATTCAAGCTGTTGAAAAACAATGATGAATCTACGTTTTGAGGGCTTATCGAATTGAGGAGACGGTGAAACTTTAGAAGCAAACTTAGCCGAATGATTCTTTCTTCATCTAATTCAACTAAGCTTCCACTGAGACAGGAAGACTGGACATCCCAAGTTTTACTAGACACTATCAAGCCTCTGAAAAAACGCCTCCTCGTATTTAACGGGAGATAGCCCGCCGTTGTGCGAGTGGCGTTTGACCGGATTGTAGAACATCTCAATAAAATTAAATATTTCTGTTTTGGCTTCTTCCCTCGTGCTGTAAATCTTTCTGCTGGTCACTCGCTTCTTGAATGTTGCAAAAAAGCTTTCAGCAACCGCGTTGTCATGACAGTTTCCTCGACGACTCATGGAAGGAATGAAATTGTTTACCTCCATAAAAGCCGTGTAATCATGACTCCCATATTGGCTGCCCTGATCGCTGTGGATGAGAACAGCATCTCTTGGCTGGCGCCGTAGCTTCGCCATAAGTAGTGCATCAATTACCAAGTGGCGGTCAATATTTTTACCCATAGACCAACCAACGATACGTCGAGAAAATAAATCCAGTACTGTTGCCACATACAAAAAGCCTTCGTAAGTTCGCACGTAAGTAATGTCACTAACCCACGAAACATTTGGCGCTTCAGGGCTAAAATTCCGGTTTAACAAATTGGCGGCCACCTTGGCGGTTTTGCTTCCTTTGATGTAACGTCGCTTATAGTCAATCTGTGCTTTGATTCGGTGTTTACGCATGATTTTAGCTACGCGATGCACACTGCATGCCTCTCCCGCTTCACGCAAATCCTTGTGTATCCACGGACTGCCATAAGTACCGCCGCTCGCCAAATAATGCTCTTTAATTAATACCAATAGCCGCTGATCTTCTTGCTCGCGTTTTGATACCGGATTTTTTAGCCAAGCGTAGTAGCCACTGGGGTGAAGCTTTAAAACATGGCACATCAAGCGTACTGAATGCACCTTGATGTGGGCGCGGATAAAGGCGTACTTTATTCGTGCTCCCTTGCAAAGTACGCGGCGGCCTTTTTTAAAATATCGCGCTCCTCGGTCACCCGTCTGAGTTCTGCTTTGAGTCGCGCGATTTCGGCTTGCTCGTCAACGTGGGTCGCCTGGCGGGGTTGTGGTTCGTTGTATTTCTTTAGCCAGGCATACAGGCTATGGGTTGTAGTTCCAAGCCGTTCGGCAACTTCCGCAACGGAATAGCCTCGCTCGGTAATCTGCTTGATGGCTTCTTTTTTGAATTCTTCGGTAAATCGTTTGCCTGACATAAACACCTCATCTTGGAGTTAGATTATGAGGCTTTTAGGTGTCTAGGGAAATCTGGGAAGTCCAGAGCGGGTTTCAATAACATCTCCATCGCTGAGTACCGGCGCTGTGTATATGGCAATCGAAGGGCTGGGTGGTCCGAAAAGAGAATGTAAATACTGTGGAAGCCTGCTCACAGTCATCCACAGCGCTGGACGTTGGGGTTCCCGGTGGACTATCCTTAAACTTTCGTTGCTTCATTCCGGTTATTCATGGTCATTCAACAACGTCACTCTGTGTGGTTAATCGCACTGCTTACCTTGGTCTTTTTAGGCCAATCGTTGGCGGTTGTGGCTATGCCATGTCAGTTGATGGACGTTGCTCCCATGAGCCATAACATGGAATCCATGGATCATTCGATGATGGGTATGCATCACGATATGAGCCAAATGGATGCCCAGGATAACGCCATGAATATGAAAACCACCCACGATTGTTGCAAAACCATGGGGCATTGTTCTTCCAGTAGTTGTTCAGCACCGGCGTTGAGCTACAGCGTCGCGTTTGCAATCCAATCTGACACCTCCGTGAATACCAACTCGTATCACCAACACATCCCCAGCTCGCCCGTTTCATCTCTCTATCGTCCCCCCATTTTCCGCTGATACAGGACAGTTACGCCTGAAATTTGGCGTATAGATCTTCCAATTGTATTCGCGGGAGTGACATTAGCTCCCTCCGTAGATGTTTAACAACCTTCGCGTTGTTTTGGAGCTTTTATGGTTTTCCAGCGTTTTATAGGCGCTATCGGTAGCCTGGCGATCACGTTTTTATTGATAAGCCACACAGCACACTCCTCATCCATCCCATCGCTAGCTGCGGCTGCCGATAAACCCGTTCAGTTAGCGGTATACAAAAGCCCGACTTGCGGCTGTTGTGAAGAATGGATTTCCCACCTGCAATCCCATGGACTGAAATCCACTATCCATCATCCCGATGATCTGAATGCGATCAAAAACCGCTATCGGATCAGCCCCCAATACCAGTCCTGCCACACCGCTGTCTCCCCCGAGGGGTATGTGTTTGAGGGGCATATTCCGGCTCCGGTCATTACCCGTTTCCTCGCCGAAAAACCTCAAGGGGCCATAGGACTGGCCGTTCCCGGTATGCCTGTGGGCAGCCCCGGTATGGAAATGGGCGAACGCTTCACACCCTACGATGTGCTCTTGCTGAAAAGCGATGGCAGCAGCGAGGTATACATCCGTATCACCAGTTTGACGCAAACCTTCTAAGGAGAAATGGGCATGAAAATTCCCGATACCCGCACAGCGGGGATACAAACAACAACGGAGTTGGTTGCCGCAATGGATCGCTATCCAGTGGTACCTGATCTGTTGCCATCAGACCAGTCACGCCGCCGCTTTGTACTCGGTGCTTCCTCCTTGGTAGCCCTGAGTGCATTACCGTTATCCAGCCAGGTATTTGCCGACGCGCCTCGGCCAACCAATGGTCCCCAAACCCTGACCGGAAACCAGTTTGATCTTTCGATCGGCTTCCAGAAGGTTAACTTTACCGGCAAACAACGCATCGCCACCACGGTTAACCAAAGCTTGCCTGCGCCCATCCTTCGCTGGAAAGAAGGAGAACGCGTGACATTGCGAGTCACCAATACGCTAGATCACGACAGTTCCATCCACTGGCACGGCATCATTTTGCCCTCGGAAATGGATGGTGTGCCGGGCATGAGCTTTGACGGTATCAAACCGGGCGAGACCTTCGTGTACGAATTCGATGTGAATCAAAACGGGACTTATTGGTACCACAGCCATTCCGGATTTCAGGAGCAGACCGGGTTGATGGGCGCCATCGTCATTGATCCCAAAGATCCTGATCCGGTTGCCTACGACCGGGATATGGTTGTGCTGCTGTCTGACTGGACGGACACCGCGCCGGAAAAGGTGTATAGCACCCTGAAAAAGATGAGCCACTACTACAACTTCCGTGAGCGGACAGTCGGTGATCTGGTGCGTGACCTCAAAACCAAGGGTTTATCAGCCACCTGGAATGAGCGTGCCATGTGGAACCAGATGCGCATGAGCGAGACCGACATCTCGGACGTCACCGGATATACCTACACCTACCTGATGAACGGGGTTACGCCGGATCAAGGCTGGTTGGGACTGTGTAAACCCGGTGAGAAAGTACGCCTGCGCTTTATCAACGGCGCAGCGATGGCTATTTTCGATGTACGGATTCCGGGATTGAAAATGACGGTGGTTGCCGCTGATGGCCAGAATATCCAGCCGGTGGTCGTCGATGAATTTCGCATCGGGGTAGCGGAAACCTACGATGTGATCGTAGAACCCGCTGCCGATAGCGCCTACACGATCTTCGCCCAGAGCAATGACCGTACCGGGTATGCCCGTGGCACCCTGACGACAGACATTGCCTTGCGTGCCGAGATACCGGCGATGGACCCAGCTCCGACATTAGGTCACCGCGAAATGGGGATGGATATGTCCGGCATGGATCACAGTGGCCACGATATGGGCGGTATGGACCATAGCGGTCATGATATGTCGGCGATGAAAGCCATGGATCACGGCAACCAGGGTGAAAAGACGATGGATCACAGTGGTCATGATATGTCAGGCGGGATGCCGGGTATGGACCATAGCCAACATTCTAAGCCTGCAATGGAAGGCATGGAGCATTCCGGCCATGACATGGGCGCGATGGATCACAACGGGCACGATATGTCCGCCATGAAGATGGATCACAGCCAGCACAACGGCAAATCGCGGTTGGCCAAAGCGGGTTTTGGCAGCAATTTTGATCCGCTCGCTAAGATCAATCATGCCGATACGGAATTCGGCCCCCATGTGGATAGCCATTCCGAAGCCCCACAAAGCGGCTTGGCCGATCCCGGTATTGGCCTGCGCGACCATATGAAATTGTATGGCCGACGCGTATTGACCTATGCGGATATTCGCGGCCTGCATCCCACTTACGACAAGCGCGAACCCTCACGGGAAATTGAGCTGCACCTGACCGGCAATATGCGCCGCTACATGTGGTCGATCAACGGCCTCAATTTTGCCGATGCCAAGCCGCTGGAACTGAGCTTTGGCGAGCGTGTGCGCATCATCCTGATCAACGACACCATGATGACGCATCCCATCCATTTACACGGTATGTGGAGCGAATTGGAAACCGGTGATCCCCACTACATCCCGCGCAAGCACACCATCATTGTCCAGCCCGGCTCGCGCATCAGTTATCTCGTGACTGCGGATGCCAAAGGCCGCTGGGCCTACCACTGCCATCTGCTTTACCACATGCCCGGCATGATGCGTGAAGTTCGGGTCGTTTAGGAGAATACCCATGAAAAATCTACCTCAAAAACTGACCCTTGCTCTCTGGGCAACTGCAACATCCAGTCTGCCGGTGCTTGCCCATGAGGGCGGCGATCCCTTGTTAGCGCGCGTGATGATCGACCAATTTGAGTGGCGCGACGGCGGTGATGAAGCTGATCCTTACGTCCTGGAGGCGCAGGCCTGGATCGGTAAAGACCTGCACAAACTCTGGATCAAAACCGATGTGGAACGCGTAGACGGTGAAACCGAGGAAGCCGAAATCCAGGCGCTCTATAGCCACGCGATAGCGCCGTTTTGGGATGTTCAAGTCGGCATACGGCAAGACCTGAAGCCCACACCTGAGCGCGAGTGGGGTGTGATTGGTCTCCAGGGGTTAGCGCCGTATTTCTTTGAAATCGATGCGGCGTTGTTTGTCGGAGATTCGGGTGATACCGCCGCACGTTTATCCGCAGAATACGAATGGATGTTTACCCAAAAAGTAGTTTTATCCCCGGAAATCTCGGTGAACTTTTATGGCCAGAACGATATGCACCGGCTGACGGGTTCAGGTCTCTCGGATGCCCAGGCAGGCTTACGGTTGCGTTACGAAATTCGTCGTGAATTTGCACCCTATATTGGTGTGAACTGGACGAGAAGCTTCGGCAATACCGCCGATTTTGTAAGAGACCATGGCGAATCAACCAGTGATACCCAATGGGTAGCTGGCGTTCGGGCCTGGTTTTAAATAGCTGTTTATCCAACGTTAACTAACGAGGACTTAATGATGAAAAAAATACTGATGAATGCTGCTCTGATCTTGTCCAGCACACTACTGATCGCTCCTGCGTTTGCGCATGATCCGGCAGAACACGCCAAAACGGCGGAAGCACCCGATTGTGAAGCCATGAAAAAAATGGATCATTCCAAGATGGATATGAACGATCCGGTCATGCAAGCGCTGATGAAAAAATGCAGCGCTGCACACAGCGAGCATGGCGATCAACACCAGGGAATGGACCATGGTAAGACAACTACCACCAGTAAAGCGGCATCCAGTACAAACCACGAAGGTCATGGCGGCCATTAACAAATTGATGGGAGTGCGACGGTCGTCGCCCTCCCATCTCTATGAGGAGAAGACTGTATGACGTTGATCAAAGTGATACTGCTAACAGCCATTATTATGCTGCTCGCAGGGCTGGGTTTTATTTATTCCGGCGTTTACCCGATGGGTGCCGATGTCCCGCATAACCGGCTGACTTATAGGGCATTGGAAACCTTGCGGGAACAATCGATTGCACGTGCTGCCGCCGATATTCAGGTACCGGATCTTTCGGATGCGGAATTACTCTTAACGGGTGGACCTGACTATAACGACATGTGCGCCCAATGCCATTTGAAACCGGGCGTGAAGCGCAGTGATATGAGTATCGGGCTTTATCCCAGCCCACCTAATTTGTCTCTAGCGCTGGATGATCACGAGCACACCCATGCAGGTGGTAACGCAGCCAGTGCGAAGCGCCAATTCTGGATCATCAAGCACGGCATCAAAGCTAGCGGTATGCCAGCTTGGGGGCCGACCCATGACGACCAACGGATTTGGGCCATGGTGGCGTTTATCCAGAAATTGCCGACCTTGACTCCAGAGCAATACCAGATCCTGACCGCACGCGAGCCAGCTGAAACCAGCCACCACTAAGCGCCCGATAAATAGGGATCGGTTTGATACATCTCAAACAAGCACTATCAGTGACCCCTATGATTACTGAATAACTCAACTGCCAAGAGGTTTACTGATGGAACACACACACGCGCATTCTCACCATGAACAAAAGGCGAACCTTACATTGAAAGATCCGGTTTGCGGTATGGCGGTCACCCCTGCATCGCCCCATCACATTGAGTATCAGGCGAAAACCTATCATTTCTGTAGCGCGAGCTGTCAGGCCAAGTTCAAAGCTGATCCCGGCAAGTATCTGAGGACACCAAGTAACGGCAATGTTGGCGATACAGCACCGGCAATATCTGGGTCCGGAGCCGTTTATACCTGCCCAATGCACCCCGAGATTCGTCAAGATCATCCCGGCAGTTGCCCAAAGTGTGGAATGGCTCTGGAGCCACTAATTCCCGAATTAGAAGAGGAGGAAAATCCTGAGTTGCGGGATTTCCAACACCGGTTTTGGTGGACATTGCCACTAACCATTATCGTTACTGTTCTGGCGATGTTTGGTCATCAGCTTCATTTGTTTGATGTACTTACCCAAACCTGGATCGAATTGATCCTGACGTTACCGATTGTATTATGGGCTGGAGCTCCTTTTTTCGTACGCGGCTGGCAGTCGATTATCAATCGCAACCCCAATATGTGGACGCTAATTAGCTTAGGGACAGGTGCGGCGTTTGTTTACAGCCTGGTGGCCACGTTGGCTCCCAGTGTATTTCCGGATTCCTTTGTATCCATGGGACGAGTTTCTGTCTATTTCGAGGCGGCGGCCGTCATCATTTCGCTGACCCTTTTAGGGCAATTACTGGAATTAAAGGCGCGCTCGCAAACCTCGGCGGCGATCAAATCCTTACTCGGTTTAGCTCCAAAAACAGCGCGACGCATTCGCGATGATGGGAGTGAAGAGGATGTGCCACTGACGCATGTCCATGTCGGCGATAAGTTGCGTGTTCGCCCCGGCGAAAAAGTGCCGGTAGATGGTGTCGTTGTGGAAGGTAGCAGCGCAGTGGATGAGTCCATGCTGACCGGCGAGCCGCTGCCGGTGATGAAACGCGCGGGTGATAAAGTCATTGGAGCGACAATGAATACCAATGGTGCACTCACCATTGAATCTGAGCGCGTGGGGTCGGCGACCATGTTGGCGCAGATTGTTCAGATGGTGGCGCAAGCGCAGCGATCCAAAGCACCGATGCAACGCATGGCGGATTCCGTCGCCGGTTATTTTGTCGTTGCTGTAGTCGCGATTGCCGTGCTGACCTTTTTTGCCTGGGGACTGTTCGGCCCTGAACCGCGTTGGGTATTCGGTTTAATTAATGCGGTAGCGGTACTGATTATTGCTTGCCCTTGCGCGTTAGGACTGGCGACACCTATGTCAATCATGGTGGCCACCGGGCGTGGTGCCACACAGGGTGTGCTGTTTCGGGACGCCGCCGCCATCGAGAACTTTCGCAAGATAGATACCCTCATTATCGATAAGACGGGAACCTTGACTGAAGGACGACCTGCATTTGATCGTGCGGTACCGGCTCAAGGATTTAATGAAGACGATGTGTTGCGCCTTGCCGCAAGCCTTGATCAGGGAAGCGAACATCCGCTGGCCGATGCCATTGTCCGCGCGGCGCGCGAGCGCAATCTCGCATTGGAAAAAGTCGAACAATTTGAATCGGGTTCTGGCATCGGAGTGTATGGAACCGTTTCGGGGCGCAAGCTGGCGCTGGGAAACACGGTGCTAATGGAGCAACAGGGTGTCGTTGTTGCACCGCTGGTGCCCGAAGCCGAAACCTTACGCAGTGAGGGTGCCAGTGTTATGTACCTGGCAGTGGATGGGCAGCTCGCGGGTCTGTTGGCGGTGTCTGACCCCGTCAAGGCCAGTACACCGGAAGCCTTGGCGACACTAAAAGCCGCTGGTTTACGCATTGTTATGGCGACGGGCGATGGCCTCACTACAGCCAAAGCCGTGGCGGCGCGCCTGGGTATCGATGAAGTCCACGGTGAAGTGAAACCAGAGGATAAATTGCGTTTGGTTGAACGCTTGCAAGCCGAGGGCAAGGTTGTTGCCATGGCGGGCGATGGAATCAATGATGCCCCCGCTCTGGCCAAAGCCGATGTGGGTATTGCCATGGGCACCGGTACTGACGTAGCGATGAACAGCGCACAAGTTACATTGGTGAAAGGCGATTTACGCGGTATTGCGGTCGCGCGGTTTTTATCGGAAGCCACCGTGGCCAATATGAAACAAAACCTGATGTTTGCATTCTTGTACAACGGTTTGGGAATTCCAATTGCTGCCGGAATACTTTTTCCCTGGACGGGCTGGTTGTTGTCGCCAATGATCGCAGCACTGGCAATGAGCCTCAGCTCTGCATCGGTGATTGGAAATGCCCTGCGGTTGAAACGGGGAAAAATCTCTGTCAACGATCAATAGACTCGGGGGGAGTGAGTTTTGAGGGCTTACCCCCCTAATCCTGGATGACGTATTTTTCTGTCGCCTGCATTGAGCTATGCTGACACTATGCGCCGTTATTCATTGTTTTTTATCTTACTTCTGAGCTTCGTGATGCCTCTGCAAGTCGCGGCAGAAATTCTGCTGTCCGCGTCGCCGTGCCCTGAAGAAATGACCATGGTAATGGATGAATCCGGTGGTAGCGAAACTATGCCTTGCTGCCCTGATGCAGATGAAGGTGATGCTATAAATTCCTGTGAAACCGCTAAATCCTGTCATCTCTGTAAAACACCCGTGCAGGTATATCTCTATACACCCGCGTCGTTTTTCTCTCTTTCAAGCTTGTCGGCACGCTCAAAAACTCGCCCATTGAATCTTGCTGTCTTCAATCCCGCCAGTATCTGGCGACCTCCGAACGCCTCCTGAGTTAATACGATTTCACCTCGCTTGAACCGGTAAAGATGCCGGGTGTTTAGGCGGGACGTTTTTTATCGTCTCTCAGGAATCATATGAATGAACAATAATCTCTCTGTACGCCTACTTGCAGTCGTTGGGCTAAGCACGTTGGTACTTGGCATTGCGATAGGTATTGGTTGGCAGCACCTGCATAAATCTCTCCCTATACCGTCACCTCAAAAGGATGCTGCTGATAAGGCCAAACAGGAACCCAAGGTGCTCTATTGGTATGACCCCATGGTGCCTGACCGGCATTTTGACAAACCGGGGCCATCACCTTTTATGGATATGGATCTGGTACCCAAATATGCGGCGCCATCAACCCAGGAATCGGGGCTAACCATTGATGCAGCCCTGGTGCAAAACCTCGGTATGCGCAAAGCCAGGGTGCAGCGCCTACCAATACATAGCGAGCTGGAAGTCGCTGGGCAATTGCAATTTAACCAGCGCAACCAGGCGATAGTGCAATTGCGCGCGGCGGGGTTTGTGGAAAAAGCCTGGCCGCTAGCGGTGGGTGACAAGGTCAGTGCCGGTCAGCCGCTTGCCGAATTCCAGATACCCGAATGGCTGGACGCCCAAAATGAGCTGCTCTCCCAACCGATTGACCAGAATCCTCATTTGTTAGCGACATTGCGTGCACGCCTGCAATTACTCGGGATGCCCAATGCCTTGATTGCCAGAGTGGAAAAAACCCGCCAACCAGAGACCCGTGTAACCATCACGTCACCCATCTCGGGTGTGGTGGATATGCTGGATGTTAAAGTCGGTATGGCGCTGACCGGTGGTGCTACTCTGGCAAAAATTAACAATCTGGACAGCCTGTGGCTGGATGCTGCCATTCCTGAAGCACGAGCAACCGGCTTGCGCGCAGGTGACAAGGCAATTTTCAATTCCGCTAATCCCGGTGACCCTGTACTGATCGGCACGCTGGAATACCTGTTGCCATCTATCAATGTCGGCTCCCGCACCTTGACTGCCCGTATCCTGTTGGATAATCCCGAAGGACGCCTGAAACCCGGCACCAGTGGACGTGTAATCTTGCAATCATCCACTGGAGAAACCGGATTGTTTGTACCCACTGAGTCGGTAATCCGCACGGGAAAACGGGTGTTGGTGATACTGGCTGAGGCTGGTGGCAAATTTCGCCCAGTGGAAATTATCACTGGCCATGAGGTGGGTAACCAAACACTCATCAGCGAGGGTTTAGAGGAGGATCAGGAGGTGGTGGTCAGCGGCCAGTTCCTGTTGGACTCTGAAGCCTCCTTTTTGGGAATTGCACCAAAAACAGCGGGAGGACACGACCATGATTAGCCGGTTGATTCATTGGTCTGTCGCCCACCGGGTTTTGGTGCTTTTAACCTCGCTGTTGCTCAGCGGCTGGGGAGTTTGGGCCATCAAATCCACACCCATTGATGCCTTACCCGACTTATCGGATGTGCAAGTCATTATCCGCACCAGCTTCCCCGGCCAAGCGCCCGAGCTGGTGGAAAACCAGGTGACTTACCCCTTGGCCAGCAAAATGCTTTCGGTGCCCGGCGCTAAAACCGTGCGCGGTTATTCAATGTACGGCGATAGTTTTGTGTATGTTTTGTTTGAGGATGGCACCGATCTTTACTGGGCGCGCTCCCGCGTTTTGGAGTCCTTGAGCCAAATGCAAGCGCAGCTACCGGCCAGCGCCACTCCGGCATTGGGGCCGGATGCCACCGGTGTGGGCTGGATATTCCAGTACGCCCTGGTCGATAAGACGGGCCAACAGGATATTGCCCAATTGCGAGCATTGCAGGATTGGTTCCTGCGTTTTGAACTGGCGCCTTTACCGGATGTGGCCGAAGTCGCCGCTATCGGCGGTATGGTCAAGCAATACCAAGTGGTGCTGGACCCGATCCGCCTTGCAGCCCATAACTTGTCCCATGAGGCGGTGATTACCGCTGTGCAGCAGGCTAATCAGGAAACTGGTGGCGGTGTTCTTGAGCTGGGTGAAGCCGAACTGATGATCCGTGCCAGCGGTTACTTGCGCACCCTAGATGATTTCAAATCCATACCGTTGAAGCTGGTGGATAACATCCCCGTGACCCTGGCCGATGTCGCGCATATCCAGCTCGGGCCGGAAATGCGCCGGGGTATTGCGGAACTGGATGGAGAAGGTGAAGTCACCGGCGGTATTGTGGTGATGCGCTCGGGCGGAAATGCCCGCGCGACCATCGCAGCGGTTAAGGAAAAATTGGAGCAACTCCAAAGCAGTTTGCCCGCCGGGATCGAGATCATCGCCACTTACGATCGCAGTCTCCTGATCGACCGCGCAGTTGCCAACCTGACCTATAAACTGCTTGAAGAGTTTTTGGTGGTGGCGTTGGTCTGCGCCTTATTCCTCTGGCACTGGCGCTCTGCGTTGGTAGCGATTGTCGCCCTGCCACTTGGAGTGTTGATCGCTTTTGTCGTTATGCGCTACCAAGGTATCAATGCCAATATCATGTCACTTGGCGGTATTGCCATTGCCATAGGGGCAATGGTGGATGCAGCCATCGTCATGATTGAAAACGCCCATAAGCATCTGGAACGTTGGCAGCAACAACATCCCGAGCAAGACCTCATCGGTGAAAAACGCTGGCAGGTATTAACCCAGGCTGCTGCTGAGGTGGGACCCGCGCTGTTTTTCTCGCTGCTTATTGTCACTCTCTCGTTTATTCCGGTATTTACGCTAGAAGCACAGGAAGGTCGGCTCTTTGGCCCACTCGCGTTCACCAAAACTTACGCGATGGCAGCAGCAGCTGGTTTGTCTATCACGCTAATTCCAGTGCTGATGGGTTACTGGATTCGTGGCCGGATTCCGGAGGAACACCAAAACCCCATCAATCGCTGGCTGATCCGGGGTTATCGTCCACTGTTGACCGGAGTTTTGCGTCACCCGAAAACGACACTGGGTTTTGCATTGGCGGTATTACTGAGCACCGCCTGGCCACTGAGCCAGCTGGGCAGTGAATTCCTGCCGCCGCTGGACGAAGGGGATTTACTGTACATGCCCAGTGCCTTGCCGGGGTTAAGTGCCCAGCAGGCCAGCCGCTTGCTGCAACAAACCGATCGGCTGATTAAAACTGTCCCGGAAGTGGAGCGCGTGTTTGGTAAGGCGGGCCGCGCCGACAGCGCCACCGATCCTGCCCCCTTGGAGATGTTTGAAACCACCATCCAGTTTAAGCCGCGTGATCAGTGGCGCCCCGGCATGACGCTGGAAAAACTCATGGCTGAACTGGATGCACGGGTCAAAATACCGGGGCTATCCAATATCTGGATTCCGCCCATCCGCAACCGTATCGATATGCTAGCCACCGGGATCAAAAGCCCCATCGGCGTCAAGATTGCAGGCCAGAACCTGGCCGATATTGATGAGGTTGCGCAACAGGTTGCGCAAGTTGCCAAAACCGTCCCCGGTATCTCCTCGGCAGTTGCCGAGCGCTTGGGTGGTGGGCGTTACCTTGATATCCAGTTCGACCGCGCGTCACTCGCGCGTTATGGTCTGAGTATCACTCAGGCGCAATCGGTAGTAAGCAGTCTGATCGGCGGCGACAATATTGGTGAAGTGGTTGATGGTCGTGCACGTTTCCCTATCAACCTGCGTTATCCGCGCGATTGGCGTGACAGCATTGGCAAGCTGCAAAACCTACCCATCATTACGCCACTCGGCAGCCAAATCACATTGGGTACGATTGCCACCATCAAAGTTACCGATGGCCCCAGTATGCTCAAAAGCGAAAATGCCCGTCCCACCAGTGTGGTTTACATTGATGTGCGCGACCGCGACTTGGGTTCGACGGTGAGGGATCTGCAACAAACCATTAACCAAGAGGTGACTTTACTACCGGGCACCAGCATTAGCTACGCCGGCCAGTTTGAATTTATGGAACGCGCCAATGCCCGCCTGCGATGGATAGTCCCGGCAACGCTCGTTATTGTTCTGGTGCTGTTATTCCTGACATTTTCCCGCCTGGATGAAGCCCTGTTAATCATGGGCACCTTACCTTTTGCGTTAACCGGAGGCATTTGGCTTTTATATTTAATGGATTACGAGCTCTCGGTTGCAACAGCCGTCGGGTTTATTGCACTGGCCGGAGTGTCCGCCGAATTCGGGGTGATTATGTTGCTCTACCTGAAACAGGCATGGCAGCGGCGCATCGAATTGGGCACAACAACACAGCAGGATTTGCTTGATGCCATTCAGGAAGGTGCAGTATTGCGGATTCGTCCCAAGATGATGACGGTAACTGTGATTGTCGCGGGTTTGCTACCGATATTTTTAGGCGGTGGTACGGGTTCGGAAATCATGGGGCGGATTGCAGCACCGATGGTGGGTGGAATGATTAGCGCACCTTTGCTTTCGCTATTGGTATTGCCTGCGGCGTATTTGTTGATGCAACACAAGAAACATAATGTAAAACAATAAACCGAGCAATTAACTTAGATTAATGCTCCAACAACTCTTTCATAATGCCGCAATCTTTCACTGCTTGGTGAGCATCACATTTGGTTCTGAGTTCACCAAGCTGCCGACGCAATTCCTGTAGCTCGGCAAGACGCACATCGACTTGCTGGATATGGTTATCGATAATCTTATTGATACTATTGCAGGCTTCATCCGGGGTACTGGAGTAACCGATCAACTGGCGGATTTCCTCCAATGTCAATCCGAGGTTCCGGCATTGTTTTATAAAGAAGAGATCATGGGAGGCCGTCTCATCGTAAAAGCGATAATTGCCTTCAGTGCGAGGGGCTGTAGACAACAACCCTTCGTGTTCGTAATAGCGTATGGTTTGAACACTAAGACCCGTAAGTTTTGCGAGCGCACCTATTTTCATACACAGTCCGGTATTGACTCTATAGTTACTGTAGACTTTATATTGTTTCATAGTTCTACGCACTGTGAGCAAGCGTATGAACTTATAGAGGCGAAGACCCTCATAGTTTCTGAGTACTACAGGGCTGTTATTTGAGGCGCCACTTTTTATAATATGGCAGTCTTCACTACAGACAATCGCTGGTTTGCTGCCATAATCCAACCAACTTTTCTGGAACTAATAAGTAATCGTGAATTACTTCCTGCGTTATAAGTATTGGGCTTTGTTGTCCACACTGCTCTGGCTGATGGCTAGTTGGGCTGGTGTGCACGGGCACTATTGCTTTGATGGTCAGGAACCTCCTATTTCCATTCATCTCGATAATATCGATACACATGAGGAACATGGTGCAGACAGTGCGCATGTCGATATGGATATCGATCTATCCCAATCAGTTGTCGCCAAACTGCTGAAATTCGATGCAACATTGGCGTTATTACTGGTTGCCGTTTTTGTGTTTTTGGTATCGCCACGAGCCGCATTTTTCTCCCCGGTTTCTCAAACCGCTCACCCACGCCGTATTATCGGTTTACGCCCGCCGCCACGCGCGCCTCCCGTCACTCCAGCCTGATTACCCATAACGCCCCTTTTTTTGACAGGGGTAATTCGTGTATTTCCATTGTGCGTCCACGTGCTGCGCCGGGAAATACCTATATGGCTGGAGCTTTCTATGCAATTTATCCATCGGGCATTAACCGTCTCGGTTATTGCCATTACCTGTAGTGCCTATGCTGCGCCCTCAGCTGCACAATCAACACTCACGTTGAGTGAGGCAGTCCGGGCAACCCTGCAACAAAATCCTCAACTGGCGGGCTATACCTTTAAGGTCAATGCCTTGGCCGGAGAAAAACAAACTGCCGCGCTGCGGCCCGAGTATCGCATCAGCGCTGATCTTGAGAATGTCGCAGGGTCCGGAGAATTTAGCGGTACCGATGCCAGCGAACTGACCATTTCATTGTCATCCGCTATTGAGTTGGGTGGTCAGCGCGATGCGCGCATGAATCTCGTTACCGCCCGCCAACAGCAACTGCAATCTACCCAACGCCTACTGACGTTGGATGTGATTACAGCGGTGACTCATCAATTCATTCAATTACTGGCTGCGCAAGAACAACTGGCGTTACAGGAAGAGGCGCACCAGTTAATCCAGCAAACCCTCAGCTCACTGACCAGGCAGGTTCAGGCAGGCGGTACGGCGGACAGTGAGCTCTTGCGCGGAAACGCCGCACTGGCGCGCTCCAAAATTGCCTTGCAACAAGCCCGACAAACAGTGAGTAGCGAGCGAGTCAAACTCAGCGCTTATTGGGCAGATTCCTCGCCGGATTTTACAGCGGTAAAAGCCGATCTTTATGCGGTTCCAACGGCAATGCCGTTGCCGACGTTGTTGGGCAAGCTGTCGGGCAATCCGGATTTGGAACAATTAACCAAAGAAGTAGATGTTCGCATAGCCGAAGTGCAACAAGCGCGTAGCGAACGACGCCCCTCCCTGGAATGGAATGCGGGCGTTCGTCGTCTTCAGGCTTCCGAGGATTCCGCTGTCGTGCTTGGCTTGAGCATGCCTTTAGGTGCAGGCAGTAGAGCCGGTGGCGCAATCACAACCGCTAATGCCAATCAACAAAGTGCTGAACTCGCACGAGACAGCGCGCGAGTGCAATTGGAGGCTCAACTCATCGCCACTTATGAGGCTAATCGGCAAGCAATTGATGAAGTCAATGTGTTGCGTGACGAGGCCCTTCCTTCGCTAAAAAAAGCCATGCGCAGTACCGCCGATGCATTTGACCGGGGGCGCTACAGCTATCTGGAATTAAACCTTGCGCAAAGCCAATTGCTGGATGCCCAGCAAGCCTTGGTAGAGGCCGCTGCCCGCATGCAGGAAACCCGTATTGAGTTGGAGCGAATGATTGGCTCCCCCCTGAACGAACAGAATTTTGAGGTTAACCCATGAAAACATCGAACAAACATCTAACGAAACCTTCATCCAAAAATTTGCTGAAATCCGCTCCGGGCGTGGTTTTAATTTTGGCACTGCTATTGGTGATGTTTTTGGCCGATATTTATATGGCCAGTGCAGCAACGAAGAGCGACGATCACCAACATCAAGAAGATGAACACACTGAAGAGTCAGGCTCTCATGGGCATGACCATGGGGAGGGCGAGAAGCACGAAGGGAAACACGAAGACGAAGAGCACGGACATGAAAGCAAACAGGAAGGTGACGATGGTCATGCGGAGAGTGGCGGACACGGCCACGAAGATGAAGAGGGAACCAGTCAAATTGAAGACACCATGGCACAAACTGTAGGTATTGTGACGGAACGCTCTGGCGAACAAACACTTCATCAAACCATTCTTACCTATGGGCGATTAACCACAGCTCCCGAACAAACCAGCCATGTGCGTGCACGATTTTCCGGTGTTGTAACGTCGGTACAGGTAACTATTGGTGAGACAGTGGCAGCCGGTGATCTTCTGGCTGAAGTTGAAGCCAACGAGAGTTTGAGGAAATACAGTATCCGCGCACCCATTGCCGGGATGATTGTGCAACGGCACGCTAATTCGGGCGAGGTGACAGGAGATCAAATACTGTTTTCAATTTCGAGCTTCGACAACTTGTGGGCCGAGTTGCGTATTTTCCCCTCTCAACGTTCCTCTGTTGCTATCGGGCAAGAAGTTTTTCTGAGCATAGGCGAGCAAAAAGTTAAAACAAAAATTGAGCACCTCCTCCCGGCAGGTGACGAGCAGCCGTATCTCATTGCGCGCGCAAAACTAAGCAACGACCTATCCATGCTCTCTCCAGGTTCAATGGCAGAAGGACGTATTGTTATCGATGAATTTAACGTAGACGTAGCGGTAAAAATAGATGCTCTGCAAATCCTGGGAGGGCGCACCGGGGTTTTTGTCAAACACGGTAATAAATACGAATTTATCCCCTTGATCGTGGGCCGAAAAGATGACAGCTATGCCGAGGTCATATCTGGCCTGAAACCAGATACAGAGTACGTAACCCGAAACAGCTATCTCATTAAAGCTGACATCGAAAAATCTGAAGCCGAGCACGAACACTAAGGGGTGTAGCATGATTGATTCACTACTACGCTTAGCCATCGAGCGGCGTTATCTGTTTTTAAGTTTTGTTTTATTAATCGTCGGCATCGGGTTTTGGAGTTACCAAAAACTCCCTATTGATGCGGTGCCCGACATCACCAATGTCCAGGTGCAAATTAATACCGCTGCACCAGGTTACTCGCCGTTAGAAGCCGAACAGCGGATTACCTACCCGATAGAAACCGCGTTGGCAGGGTTACCCAACCTGTCCTATACGCGGTCGTTATCCCGCTATGGTTTATCACAGGTTACCGTGGTGTTTGATGAAGGTACCGATATCTACTTTGCCCGGAACCTCATCAACACCAAACTGGGGTCGATGAAAAGCGTGCTGCCTCCCGGCATGGAACCCGAAATGGGACCCATCTCGACAGGTTTGGGTGAAATCTTTATGTATACCGTTCAAGCGGCTCCCGATGCGCGAACACAAGACGGTAAGCCTTACGATTCTACCGCCTTGCGTGAAATTCAAGACTGGATAATCAAACCCCAGTTGGCGCAGGTAAAGGGTGTGGTAGAGGTAAACAGTATTGGTGGCTATAACAAGCAATACCACATTACGCCAGATGTACAGAAACTCCTGCACTTCGGGGTGTCGATGGAAGATTTGGTTGAAGCGCTTGAATCCAATAATGATAACCGTGGTGCAGGTTACATCGAGCGCAATGGGCAACAATTACTGGTGCGCTCGCCCGGCCAATTGGGAACCTTGGATGACATCGCCAACGTCATTGTTGCGCAGCAGGATTCTGTTCCTGTCAAAATTAGTGATGTAGCAGAAATCGCTATCGGGAGAGAGCTTCGAACCGGTGCAGCAACCCAGGATGGTGTTGAAACCGTGCTGGGTACGGCCATGATGCTCATCGGAGAAAACTCACGCACGGTGGCGCGAGACGTAGCAGCACGGCTGATTGACATTCAAGCCTCACTCCCGGATGGCATTATTGCGACCCCCGTTTATGATCGTACGGCTTTAGTTGATAAAGCCATTGCAACGGTCAGTAAAAACCTTCTGGAAGGCGCCTTATTGGTGATTGTGGTGCTTTTCCTGTTACTTGGAAATTTGCGCGCAGCACTGATTACAGCAGCAGTAATCCCGTTATCAATGCTTGCCACCATAACCGGCATGGTACACACCGGGGTGTCCGCAAACTTGATGAGCCTCGGGGCATTGGATTTCGGGATCATCGTCGATGGCACTGTGATTATCGTGGAAAACGCTATCCGACGTTTATCACACGCACAACGTGAAGGCGCTCTTGGCCTGCGCGAACGCTTGAACGTTGTTTTCGAAGCAACCTCTGAAGTGATTCGGCCCAGCCTGTTTGGTGTCGCGATCATCACCGTTGTTTATATCCCGATTTTTTCCCTCACCGGTGTGGAAGGCAAAATGTTTCACCCTATGGCCGCAACGGTCGTGATGGCACTTGTCGCCGCAATGGTTCTATCCCTCACAGTTGTGCCAGCTGCGGTCGCGGTTTTTTTAAGCGGGAAAATCAGTGAACAAGAAGGTGTTGCTATTCGCAGTGCGAAGCAAATGTATAAGCCTTTATTGTTGCTGGCATTTAAATTCCGTTGGTTTGTGATTGGCGGTGCTACCGGTCTTGTCATCATTTGCACGTGGCTTGCCACAACGCTGGGATCCGAATTTATTCCGCAACTTAACGAAGGCGATATCGCGTTACATGCCATGCGAATCCCCGGTACCGGCCTCGAACAAGCGGTCGAAATGCAGGAAATTCTCGAACAGCGTATCAAGTCGTTTCCCGAGGTAGATAAGGTCTTTGCACGCATAGGTACTGCCGAAGTTGCGACCGACCCAATGCCCCCGAATGTTGCCGATAACTTCGTCATCTTGAAGCCTCGATCCGAATGGCCCAATCCCGATAAGACCAAAGAGCAGTTGGTGGAGGAAATGGAAAAATCGCTTGAGGAATTACCCGGTAATAATTATGAGTTCACCCAACCTATCCAAATGAGGTTCAACGAACTCATTTCAGGCGTCAGAGCCGACCTGGGTATCAAGGTGTTTGGTGATGACCTCGATCAACTGGTGCTGACCGCTAACGACATACTTGAAGCCTTGAGCCAGGTAGAGGGTGTGGCCGATGCGCGTGTTGAGCAAGTGACGGGATTGCCGACACTTTCAATTATTCCTAAGCGAAGCGCGTTGGGCCGCTATGGATTGAATGTGTCAACACTTCAAAACTGGGTCGCCGCTGCCGTTGGCGGTGAAAGTGCGGGCATATTGTATGAGGGTGATCGGCGCTTTGAACTCATCGTGCGATTACCTGAAGCTGTGCGGCGCGATGTCGAGAAGCTCAAGTTTCTCCCGGTGCCACTGCCTAACGGCGATTACGTTCCGCTCTCTGAAGTGGCCACCATCGACATTTCTCCCGCGCCTGCACAAATTAGCCGGGAAAATGGCAAGCGTCGGGTGGTTGTGACGGCAAATGTACGAGGTCGCGACCTCGGCGGATTTGTGCAAGATGTTAAAGCGCACATTGCCGCCAAGGTGGATATGCCCCCAGGGTATTGGCTGGATTACGGGGGCACGTTTGAGCAACTCGAATCGGCAAGTAAACGCCTTTCTCTTGTGGTGCCACTGACATTGTTACTGATCATCGGCATTCTCATTATGGCTTTTGGCTCACTAAAAGATGCGTTAATAATTTTTAGTGGAGTGCCTTTGGCGCTCACGGGTGGAGTGCTGGCGCTAGCCATTCGAGGTATGCCCATGTCCATATCGGCGGGTATAGGCTTCATTGCACTTTCCGGTGTAGCAGTACTCAACGGTCTCGTCATGCTCGCTTTTATTCGCGACCTCTGGCATGAAAAAGGGGATTTGATGTTGGCTGTGACGGAAGGGGCACTTGTTCGCTTACGCCCTGTCCTGATGACCGCATTAGTAGCAAGCCTTGGTTTTGTGCCAATGGCACTGAATACGGGAACGGGTGCGGAAGTCCAGCGCCCCTTGGCCACAGTGGTTATCGGCGGGATTATTTCCTCGACGCTGCTGACGCTGTTGGTGTTACCGGTTTTATATCACTGGCTTCATAGCAAATTTAGCTCGACCCCATCAAAGACTTAATTTTCTCCGGAGACTCAGTGTTTGGCGGTGATTGCATACGTTAAATGAGCACCGATGACCGGGACACATTGCCCGGTCATCAACCGGTTTTTTCACAGGAGCATTGACTATGACTACTTTTAAAAAATTAATTATTTTGCTATCGATTGGGATGTTACTGACTGCCTGCCAATCATCGTCAGTGATTTTGCCTGAAGTCGCGTTTGAGGATGGGGAACTTCGGCAGCATCACTTGAGCCTTATGAAAGCGGCGGCCAAATTCGATAAGGGAACCCTTACCTTGAGCGGCGGTGTTTGGCCCGAACACAAGCAAGTGCATGTGAAGTGCGGTCAAATACAACTTCAGGTATTCGACACTCAAGGCGAGTTATTAAAAACCATCGTCACTGATTATTCTCCCTGCCATCTTCACTTCAAGCCGAATACCCGACGCGCGGGTTATTTTTCAATAGTGATCAATAATATCCACCCGAAGAAATTGATTATTAAAGCCAGCTATCAAAAAAAGCCGCATGAGGCTCACTGATTTTTTGTGATATGAACCTTCATTTTCTATCACTATTTTCAAGTAAAGGAAACGCTATGGAACATACACACGAATATGATGAACAAGGCAAACAACTATGTTGCACAGAAGAAGAAAAAATAAATAACAAAACAGATGTGCTAATAAAAAATAGCCCTTCGAAAAGCTGTAGTTGTTCCGGTGACGATCAAGATCAGCATACCGATGATGATAGTCATGATCATGCCAGCGAAGGCGGTAGCAATATCAGGCTATTTCTGCCTGCCGCACTGAGTTTCGTTGCACTGCTTATGGCGATAGTGCTGGATAATTATTTTCCACAAACCTGGTTTACCGGTTGGGTACGCATTGCCTGGTACGTTGCAGCCTATTTGCCGGTTGGCCTGCCGGTGTTGAAAGAGGCGGTCGAAAGCATCACCAAGGGTGAAGTATTTTCTGAATTCTTATTGATGAGCATTGCCACCATTGGCGCCTTTGCGATTGGCGAATATCCGGAAGGTGTTGCCGTAATGCTGTTTTACTCGGTGGGCGAAGTGTTCCAGACCCTGGCAGTAAAAAGAGCGAAAACCAATATCAAAACACTGCTCGATCAACGCCCCGACGAAGTAACCGTGTTGCGAAATAATCAAGCGATGACCCTGAAGGCAGAGACTGTCAGCATTGGCGATATTATCCAACTCAAAGCAGGTGAGAAATTAGGATTGGATGGTGAACTCCTATCTGAAACCGCCTCATTTAATACCGCCGCACTGACCGGCGAGAGCAAACCTGACACAAAAACTAAAGGTGATAGTGTTCTGGCAGGCATGATTAATCTCAATGCAGTGTCACAAGTAAAAGTGACCACTGCCTATACCGACAGCAAACTGTCCCGAATTTTAGAATTAGTACAAAACGCTGCTGCACAGAAAGCACCTACCGAATTATTTATCCGAAAATTCGCCAAAATATACACACCGATTGTAGTTGCGTTGGCCGTTGCGATTTGTGTGGTGCCATACGTATTCGTGGAGACTTATGTATTCAGTGAGTGGTTGTACCGTGCATTGATTTTCCTGGTGATCTCCTGCCCGTGTGCATTGGTCATTAGTATTCCACTGGGCTATTTCGGCGGCATAGGCGCAGCCAGTCGAAACGGTATTTTATTCAAAGGTAGTAATTTTTTAGACACGATTTCTACCATTCAAAACGTGGTGATGGATAAAACCGGCACCATGACGGAAGGTGTTTTTAAAGTACAAGAGGTCAACCTGAAGCCTGAGGTCAATCGCGATGAAATCCTGAAAATAGTCAATGCACTAGAAAGTCAAAGTACGCATCCAGTAGCAACCGCCATTCATCAATTTGTTGGTGATATCGATAGCAGCATTACATTAAATAATGTTGAAGAAATATCGGGTC
>DLHT01000017.1:430354-468071 GCA_002483365.1 Cellvibrio sp. UBA7661 | reverse complement strand
CGGCGCACGCCAATTGCGGACATTAACCAACCCTCAACTTTAACGCATCAACAAACAGTCGAAACAGTGGCGGCAACTGACGATTGGGATAATACATATAGTAACCTTCATACGTCATTTTCCAATCCATCAAGACTTCAGTTAATGCTCCACTTTTAAGTTCTTGTTCTGCCATAGTTGCAGGCACCCACGCGAGACCTAATCCATCTATCGCCCCTCTCATTAGTAAATGGGCGTGACTGACAATTATGGCGGACTGAGGGCGATAGCTCGTAACACTTTGCGGTTGTTCTTTGCCTGGATTCTGAAACTCCCAGCTCATAATATTTTCGTGTCTTGGCAAGCGCATAGTCAGACAGCGATGACTGTTAAGTTCCTTCGGTGTCTCTGGAATTCCGTAAGCAGCGATGTAGTCCGGTGAACCCACAACAATCATTTGAAAGTCTGGCGTGACTCTAACCGCGACCATGTCTTTATCCACTGTGCTGCCCAGGCGAATGCCGATATCAAACCGGTCTTTCACGATGTCGGTAAATGCATAATCCGTCGTGATCTCTAATACAACATCAGGGTAATCGCGCGCGAACGACGCGAGCTTGTCCCATAAGAGCGTATTGATCACGTGCTCTGAGCTATTGATGCGTAATGTTCCGCGCGGAAGATCGCGAAACGCATTTAATTTACCCAGCTTTTGGTCGATCCCCGCAATCAGTGGCTCTATATCCTCCAATAACCGTTCGCCCGCTTGGGTTGGCGAAACACTGCGCGTGGTGCGGTTGAGCAGCTTTACGCCAAGACGTTCCTCCAGCGTTCTAATCGTGTAACTCAAGGCCGACTGGGAAACGCCCAATTGGCCCGCTGCTCGGGTGAAACTTCCAACTTGCGCAACCAATATAAATGCACGCAGGTCATTGAGGTTTTCAGACATTGGATTGCACCTTAAAGCTTCGGCTGGTCACGTTGATTATGCTGTTTAGATGACAAAATAAATCGATAACCGAGCATAAATACAGCAAAAATCGATCTATTAATCAAAATTACTTATAAATCTATGCGGAATATAGCACTTAATACAGACGGAGGAACTGGCTATAGTGAGATCAAACGCTGAGCTGAATTAGAGAGGAAGATGTATGAGTGCCATCACCTTGAATAATGGTCTTGAGATGCCACTTCTGGGCTTCGGTGTATTCCAGATGACCGACCCAACCGAATGTGAGCGCGCTGTACTTGATGCGTTGGATACAGGTTACCGGCTTATCGATACCGCCGCTTCCTACCAAAACGAAACCCAAGTGGGTAATGCGTTACGGGCAAGCGGAGTCGCGCGCAGCGAACTCTTTATCACCACCAAACTGTGGCTCGGGCATGCCAGCTACGAAGGCGCAAAAGCGCAGTTCGAGCGCTCATTGAATCGCCTGCAACTTGATTACGTTGATTTGTACCTTATCCACCAACCCTTTGGTGATGTTCACGGCGCGTGGCGTGCGATGGAGGAATTACATGCAGCCGGAAAAATTCGTGCAATTGGCGTCAGCAATTTCCAACCGGATCGTCTGGCCGACTTGATGGCTTTTAATCGCATCAAACCCACTGTAAATCAAATAGAAGTTAATCCATTTAATCAGCAACTACATGCCGCGCCCTGGATGAAATCTAAAGGAATTCAGCCTGAAGCCTGGGCGCCCTTTGCCGAAGGAAAGAACAATTTATTTACCCATCCTGTGCTGACCGCTATTGGCAATCAATATGGAAAATCGGTGGGGCAAGTTGTACTGCGGTGGTTGCTTCAGCGTGGAATTGTTTCGCTCGCCAAATCGGTACGCAAAGAGCGTATGAAAGAAAATATGGCGGTGTTGGATTTTGCATTGTCGGATGCAGACATGAACAACATTACCGCAATTGATACCGCCACCAGCGCATTTTTCTCCCATCGCGATCCTGCAATGGTCGAATGGCTGACTGCGCGCAAGCTAGATGTGTAAAAGCAGATATTTTAAAAGGTGATAGTTATGAATTCAAAAACGCTGACTATTTTTTTAATGTCAACTATATTGTGGGCAACAGGAGCAGTGGCTGATGATAAAGCCAAGGGCAATCCATTTGGCTTGGTGTACAAAGGAGCCATCACCGAAAACAAAAATGGAAAATTAAACATTCATCCCACCACCTATAAACTCAATGGCCTGGATATTTCTGCCAATGTTTACACACCCGCCAATTACGACTCGACAAAAAAATATCCTGCCGTCGTTATCGCGCATCCGAATGGCGGAGTAAAGGAGCAAGTCGCAGGGCTCTACGCGCAACATTTAGCGCAGCTCGGCTACATCACCATTACTGCTGATGCGGCATATCAAGGTGCAAGTGGTGGCCAACCACGCAATGTCGATAAACCCGCAAATCGAATTGAAGATATCCATGGCATGGCTGATTTTATTACGCAGTATCCGGGTGTTGATGTAAGCCGGTTGGGCCTACTCGGAATTTGTGGTGGCGGCGGATATTCATTAAAAGCGGCACAGACTGATAAGCGCTTCAGAGCTGTTGCTACATTAAGCATGTTTGATTCCGGGCTAGTAAGACGCAACGGTTATCAAGACTCACAACTGGACACTATCCAACAACGTTTAAAACTCGCCTCGGACGCACGCACACAAGAAGCGGCTGGCGGAGAAATAATTTATACCGGTGATGCAAAGCTAACGGATGAACAAATCGCCAAACTTCCATTCGACCTTTACCGCCAGGGTTTTGAATATTACGGAAAAACCCATGCACACCCCAATTCGACCTTCAGGTACACATTGAGTAGTTTGCTTGACCTCATGCGTTTTGACGCAACGAGTAATATGGATTTAATTAATCAGCCGTTACTGATGATTGCGGGTAGTAAAGCTGACTCACTGTATATGACCGAAAAAGCATTTACTTTGGCAACAGGCACTAAAGAGAAAGAACTGTTCAAAATTAATGGTGCTACTCATATTGAAACTTACTGGGTACCGAAATATGTAGACCAGGCAGTAAACCATCTTCAAACGTTTTACAGCAAAAATCTTTAAGCAGGATTATTACCCATTTAAATATTCGAAATTGGAGTAAGAGATGAATAGCCCACTTAAAGTCGCTGTAGTATTGACGTTGTTATCAGATGTTGCATTAGCAGATGACAACCCCAAACAGCAGATATCGACACAGCAGATAACAAAGGTCGAACAGCATGTTATCCAGGAAGCACCCGCCAGTAATTTTTCAGGGAAAGCGCAATTTTCGCGACTACCCACAATGCCATCAGCGGGCGATGTCGCACCAGCAACTGTGACTTTTGCAGCGGGTGCACTAACCAATTGGCACATCCACCCGAGCGGTCAATATTTAATTGTCATCGATGGCGAAGGTCGCACGCAGGAATGGGGACAGCCGATTCAAACTATTAGCAAGGGCGATGTTATTTGGTGCCCTCCCGGTGTGAAGCATTGGCATGGTGCCAGCACTCACAGCAGCATGACTCATATTGCTATTTCTCCCGTTGCCAAGCCAGATGAAAAAGTCACCTGGTTGGAAAAAGTTGAATTGCCGAAAAGCTCTCAACCGTTAAATGTAAACGAACAACAAAAAGTTAACGCGAGCACACCTCTAACTAACAGGCAACTAAGCCTCAT
Source organism: Cellvibrio sp. UBA7661 (assembly GCA_002483365.1). GTDB lineage: Bacteria > Pseudomonadota > Gammaproteobacteria > Pseudomonadales > Cellvibrionaceae > Cellvibrio. Next base: position 464,406 of record DLHT01000017.1, on the reverse strand, counting down.
TCCCATTGCTGCATTTACGGCAACGGGTAATCTTGAACAACTCAAACCCGCCCTGATAAAAGGATTGGAGGCCGGATTAACCGTCAATGAAATAAAAGAAGCATTAGCTCACCAATATGCGTATGTGGGATTTCCACGTAGCCTGAATGGTTTACTTACGTTTAAAAGTTTGTTGGAGCAGCGCCAACAACAAAACATCAAGGACAGACTGGGTGCCGCACCAAGTACGACGGCGAGCAATACTAATTATTATCAATTAGGCACCGAGACATTAGGTTACTTAACAAACGCGCCAGCAGACAAACCCTTAGTGGAAAATTTTTCACCGACGATTGATTACGCATTGAAGGCACATTTATTTGGCTATTTATTTAGCCGTGACAATCTGAGTTACATTGACCGGGAACTGGTAACCATCGCGACATTGGCAGCCCTCGGAAATGTGAATAGTCAATTAACCTCACACTTTAAGGTGGTGCAGAATCTGGGGTTGAAGGACTCACAGCTTCAGCAAATCATCATTACATTAAAAAATGATGTTAATGCAGATGTTGCCACAAACAGCTCCGATGTTCTCCAGCAGCTTAAATCAACTCAAACCAAATAAACTAAAGAAGGAGCCCTTATGAACGCCCAACTCAACTCGCTCTTTAAAATCACGTGCAGCATCAGCTTGGCATTAATGATTTCGGCGTGCGCCACTGATACTGGAAATTCAAACGCAATAACAATTACGGATCAAGGTAATTTTTCAGCCGGTGGAACCGTTATCCAAAAACCGGGGGCGTTCGACGGCAAAAAGATTGCCGACTCCAGTGGTCAAACACTGCATGGAGACCATGCATCTGTCTTCTTTCAAATTCCAGTCAATCATAAACCCTTACCATTAGTGCTTTTGCACGGTGCAGGTCAATCAGCAAATACCTGGGGAACAACACCGGATGGGCGCGAAGGATTTCAAAACTATTTTTTACGTCACCATTTTTCCGTCTATTTAGTTGACCAGCCGCGAAGAGGACGCGCAGGCCAATCAACCGCGCCACTTGAATTAACTGCTACACCGCAGGATCAAATGTGGTTCAACATGTTCCGTGTGGGCCAATATCCAAATTACTTCGATAACGTGCAGTTCCCTAAAGATGCAGAATCACTCAATCAATATTTCCGCCAAATGACACCGAATACCGGTGCCTATGATGAACAACTAATTAGTGATTCAATGGCAGCGGTTTTAAAGCGCTCAGGGCCATCCATTTTGATTACACATTCACAAGGTGGCGGACCCGGTTGGTGGACAGCGATAAAATCGGAAAATGTGAAAGCCATAGTGTCCTACGAGCCCGGAAGCGGATTTGTTTTTCCAGAAGGTGAGCTACCCGCCGCTATGCCAAGCCTGACTGGCACTCTCACGCCTACGCCAGTCAAAATGGAGCAATTTTTAAAGTTAACAAAATTCCCAATCATTATTTATTACGGTGACAACATTCCGACCACCGCACATGAAAACCCAGGTCAGGACAATTGGCGAGTTCGCTTGGCGATGGCAAAGCTATGGGCAGAAAAAATTAACAAATATGGCGGCAATGCCAGCGTGGTGCACTTGCCTGAGATTGGTGTATACGGGAATACGCATTTTCCATTCTCTGACCTGAACAATCAAAAAATTGCCGAGCTTCTTGGTGATTGGTTTAAGCAACACAAGCTGAATTAACCACAGACATCGCCTCAAATTTAACGAGGATAAAAATCAATAGCACTTAAACTGGAGAATTTTTTAATGAAACAACATCAACTTCGCGGCGTTCTAAAAATTGCACTTCTACTACTGTGGTTGCCACTCACTACGCAATGGGCGGCGGCACAAACAGAAAAATCTGCTGCGCATAAAGAGGTTAAAGCAGTAACCGTAGAGCAGGAAATCATTAGCCTGTCGAAGAAAAAATGGCAATGGATGGCTGAAAAAAACCTGGATGCCTTGACTGCGCTTTTTCATAACGACTCAATGTTTGTGCATATGTCCCGCACACTCTCCAAAACAGAAGAGCTTGAAGTTATTAAAAGCGGCAATATCCAATACAAGAAAGCAGATATCCATGACGTGTCGGTAAAAATCATCGATAACACTGCTATTTTGTTAAATAGCATCACCTTGCTCGCCGTAGTACGTGGAAATGAAGTGACCAATCCATTTGTCGTAACCGAAGTCTATGTAAAGCAAAATGGGAATTGGAAACTCAGCTCACTGTCATTCACCAAGACCGTTGTGCCTGAGCCAGCGAAGCAATAAATTTTAACAATCACACGACCAAGGACTACATATCATGGCCTTTAAGAAATTTATTATTGCTCTACTTACATGCTGTTCAATATTGACGGCACACTTGGTGTCCGCAGAGACGACCGCGAATAAAGAAGCTAGTGCTGATAGTGTGAAAAATGAAATACTGAAATTGTCAAAGGACAAATGGCAGTGGATGTCAGAGCGCGATTTGAAAAAGCTGGATAACTTATTTCACGAAAAAGCTGTATTCGTGCATATGGGCGGGTCAATGTCGAGACAGCAAGAATTGGATGTTATTAAAAGTGGCGACATTCATTATAAGAAAGCAGATATTCATGATGTATCAGTTGAGGTTATCGGCAGCACAGCAATCTGCTTAAATAAAATCACCCTGCTCGCAGTAGTTGGTGGCAATGAAGTAACCAATCCGTTCGTGGTGACTGAAATATATGTACAGGAGAGAGGTAATTGGAAGCTGGCATCGTTGTCATTTACGAGAACTATCACACCTGAACCACCCAAAAAGTAGATCGGAGGTATATAGCCATGCCCATTTCTCTTAGAGATAAACATTTGAGAATGGAGCCGTGGAATAAAGGAAAACTGATTGGCCAAAAAGCACCACTGAAGGTGAGTGAAGTGTGGGCAATAAGAGTCCGCTTACAATCACTCACCGTATTCGCGAATTAGCCATGTTTAATCTTGCGATTGACAGCAAATTGCGGGCGTGTGATTTGGTGAAGCTCAAAGTTCGCGATATCTGCCACGGATCTCAGATATTGCACCGTGCAACTATAATGCAACAGAAAACCCATCTCACCGTCCAATTTGAGATTACGCCTTCTACACGTCAAGCTGTTGAAGCTTGGCTGATAAAAGCCCATCTGCGCAACGATAATTATCTTTTCCCCAGCCGGGTTAACAAATCCACGCATATTACTACACGACAATATGCGCAGATTGTCCACCGTTGGATTGAGGATATCGGGTTAGATCAATCAACCTATGGTACACACTCTCTAAGGCGCACCAAAGCATCACTAATTTATAAGCGAACCAAGAATCTCCGTGCCGCGCAAATCTTACTGGGGCATACCAAACTGGAAAGCACTGTTCGCTAGCTTGGGATCGATGTGGATGATGCGCTAGAGATTTCAGAGCAGACAGAAATTTGATCTGTATTTACAACAGTAAGGAAGCGAGATTTTTATTTAGCGAAGGACCGCTTTGGGCACATTCCCGCCCTTCAATCCGTTGGGGTTCGCAAGCTCACCCACAACCTACGTTATATGGAATTACGGAGCCTTCTCGCTTATCGCAATACATATTCAAAAAATCCATTACACGGCATTACACCAACATTAATCACTGTTGAAATATCACCTGCAAATGCTGGTTTTCAAGCACTAAAACAATCCAGCAACCATAGACCAGAATTGTGGTTTGTGCAATTGGTAAATGGCGCGGTTATTGTGGATAGGGGGAAATTGGTTTTTTCATTTTGTTGTTGCAGTGAAAGAAAGAGTGCTCATGTGGATTGTTGATATAGCGGTGGTTAATCGCGAGTGACAGTTGCTTTATCAGCACGATTAATGAGTTGGAACCTTATCACCCGGATACCAAAATTGTGAATGACACCCTTCACAGCTGTGCTCGATGATTCCACCGACTTCTTCCAGCCTTTCCACATTTTTTGCATCGATTGCTTCAATCGCTAAATTGGCAGCGTCGTGCAAGGCATGGGCGCGCGCAATAAATTCAGGCCACTGCGCAGCAATCAATGCTTGAATGGCATCGGCCTGTAATTCCGATTCGTGACTGGAGGTATTGGCATTGCCATGGACAACCGCGCGCCCTTCTATCACTAATAAATTGGATGCTTCACGCAACGTAATTGCATGGTTGCGCAGAGTAGCCCAATCCTCATCACTTTCCGGGCGCGTTTCTATTTCACCTTGTTCAGTCACTTCGGTAGAAATGGCGTTCCAGATGGGATCAACATTCGGGTCAATCACCGACAACATAATTTCTTGCAGGCTAGCCGAAGGTTTAAACGGATTAACAGAGTTTGACGATTCAGTAGCCACTGCGGATGCCACAGCTGTGGTGGTATTAGCTGCGATATTGGCTGCGATATTGATCGCGGCATCCGGTTGTTGTTCACAACCGGATGCCAATGCCAGCAGCGCGATACAGGCTACTAAGGTAAATTGGCGCTGCATGATTTACTCCTGACAAAATTCACAAACATATTGAGTAAAAAATAATTTCACAAAAATTTAATTCACTGAAAAACAATAAAAGAGCCCTGCACCACCAGTGCTGATTAAATTTTCCTGACTGCAACCACGGCTGCCATGGGCCGAATTCCAGGAGGCATTGCCACCACCGGTGCGGTCAAAGTGGCCCACTTGTACAGAGCCATCGGCAGCTGCACTGGTGTAGTTTTTACAGGTGTGATCGGCAGCATCGGTAAACGCGGTGCCATCGGTTTTGGAGCCGGTAAGAATATCGTGCTGGTTGGGTGTATCACCCGCCGCCAACACACGCTCACCTTTTTCACTAAACGCCTGATTACGTGTGAGGTTGCTGCCCAATTGTGCTTGCGCGAGAGTGTCGCCATGCAAATGCCCAAGGTCGTTGGCAATTAGCGCACCTTTTACGTTGTACCAAGGGCCTTTGCCGATGCGGTCACGCGCATTAATGGCGGGCTTGCCATCCTCTGCTTGCGTACTTAAGTACGCACGCCAGGTTTTATTGCCTGCACCAGCCGCTTTTGCCAGTGTTTGGCAATGTGCATCCGCACCGGCTAAACCACCCAGGTTTGCGCCCTTGCCCAAACCAACACTGGTCACAAAAAAGCTGAATTTTTGTAAGGCTTCTTCAGGGCTGATTTGCGGGCGCTGTTGTTGTGCGGGTGCAGCGGCAGGCGCAGTATTTTGCGCAAACACAGACACACTGGAAAAGGCAACACTGGCGCCTAACAGACCGGTACAGATGGCAAGCGTTTTAAGTTTCATTGGTTTTCCTCTTTTATTAAATGGTTTGATTTAGATGAATTGATTTAAAGAGATAGATGAGAAAAAAATCAGGCCGCTACAAAACCTATCGCCCTGCCCGCAAGACCAACACTGAACCAAAGCACCAGCGACACAATGGCAGTTGTCACCGCCAAAATGCGATTAGGATTTTCGTTAGTGCTCACGGCGCGGTAGAGCGTAAATTGGATAAGCAAAGCCACTGCAAAAAGTTTTAGCTTGATCCAAAATGCAGGATTGGGTTCGTAAAGTGCAGCGCTGGGTGCCAACATAAAAACACCGGACAGAATTAAAAAAAGCAATCCGGTATAAATAAAGGGCTTGGTGTATTGCGCTAATTGCGGTGCCGAAAACCAGGTAAAGCCAACACCCAGCAAACGCAAATTCACCAATAAAATGGAAGTCAGCAGTAATACCAGCCCGCTGATATGGAAGAGTTGCGCCAGAATTCCGAAAAAAATCGGCGCTTGTCCCAAAGCAATGGCGATATCACTATTTTGTACAGCTTGAAATAATTCCTGAGTGTTCATGATAAGTTGCCCATACAAAAAATTGCTTAAAAACCAGAGTCCAGATAGGGAATTAATCGCCCTAAAACGACTACCGCACTCCACAGCACCAGCGATATCCACCCTGCCAATTTCGCACCTGCGGGTAAGGCAGTAGGCAATGCCGATTTGTGCTCTATTGATGCGTGCCCCCAGTTTGTAACGCTGCGCCCGAATTTCAGTTCAAACCACAGTGCATTGATACCGGCCAACACAATCAGCAATAACTTTAATGGGAAAATAGGTGATGCGATTAATTCAGGGCCAGTCGCAAAGGTCAGCAAAAAACCGGTGACAAAGGTGACGACAAATCCACCCAGTAACCAGGGGCGCAATTGCTGCAACACAATGGCGACGGGAACACGGCTAAACGCAAAACCAATCAACCGCAAATCCGTCAGCACAATCAAACCAAATGAAAAAGCCAGACTGAGTAAATGCACGCCTTCTACCAATGGGTACATATAAAGCGACTCAGCAAGCGATGTGCCCAGAGGAGAGTCATACATGGTTTGAAGTAAATCAGTTGCGCTCATTTGAATTAACCTTTTGGAGCTGGAGGAACGATTTTGCTCAGTGTGCCACCTTCTGCTTCATAGTCTTGTACACCGGCAGCGCCTGCGACTTTGAAGCCTTTTTCAGCGAGTAAATCTGCACCGCGCAGTGCACGGCCAGCGTGATTGGATAGCGTGACAATAGTGCGGTCTTTCGGAATAAAGGCGAGGCTCTTTTCAAGATCGGCTAACTGGATACTGAGGTACACAGGGAAGCCACCAATTTTGGTGAGCTCATCCGGCCGACGCAGGTCGATAAAAATAAGTTGCTCAGGCTTGCTCAACAACTTATCGATTTGTGCACGGTTTAATTTTGGGCTTTTTGCTTCATATTTCGCAGCAGGCGCAGCATTTGCCGCTTGTGTTTGGGCAAATGACACGGAGGCAAACAACAATGGCGCAGCGATTAACGCCACAGCAGACAACAACTTGGCAAATGACTTAAGAGACGATTTAACAGGCGATTTCATAACGCAATGTCCTTCAACAAAATGGAATTTCCCACACCAACATGGGATACCAAAAACACTCTGGGATAACACCTCTAGAGCAAGTGCCATACCAGCGAAGGATTGCCTGCTGCATTTTCCACAAAATTTTTTAATTAAGTTTTAGACAATTGATTTTTAAGGATTTTTTTGAAATAACCTTTTGGCAGCTGCTTAAGCCAAAAAGATGCAAGCCATACGATTGTTTTTATTTGAGCAGCAACAAGCCTGCAGACTGATGATTAGCCAACACTTAACTGCTGTTTATTGAAATTACAATTCATCGATACCGGATAAAAAAAAATAAGCAGTAATAAAAACCCCACAGGTTTTCACCTGCAGGGTTTTCGAATTTATCCCAACATTTTTACAAACACGCTTTAGCAAAAATGTTTTCTTATGTACCTTGCATTAAGCACGCAGATACTTGTTGAAAAAGTCAATTGTCCTTTTCCAGGCGAGCTGTGCGGCTTTTTCATCAAAACGTGGAGTCGTGTCATTATTGAATCCATGCTGCGCACCTTCGTAAATAAACGCTTGATAATTTACGTTTGATGCCTTGAGTGCTGCTTCGTATGCAGGCCAACCTTCATTAATGCGTTCGTCTACGCCGGCATAATGGATTAACAAGGGAGCCTTGATCTTGGGTACATCGGCCAAATCGGGCTGACGGCCATAAAAAGGAACCGCCGCGCCTAAATCCGGTACTCGCGTGGCAAGGAAATTGGAAATACCACCGCCATAACAGAAACCTACCGCACCTACTTTGCCATTTCCTTCAGGTAATTTTTGCAGATGCTGCACCGCAGTCACAAAATCTTCCTGGGTTTTGGTTTGGTCGAGTTTTTGGAACAATTCGCGTGCCTTGTCTTCATCGCCCGGGTATCCACCCAAGGTAAATAAAGCATCGGGTGCAAAGGCGATAAAATTATCCAGCGCAATACGCCGCGTAATATCTTCAATGTGAGGATTCAACCCACGGTTTTCATGCACGACTAATACCGTCGGCAATTTTTCGGTGGCATTTGCAGGGCTCACCAAATATCCGCGAATTTTGCCGTTGCCTTTGGGCGAATCAATTTCGATATAGCTCGCTTTAATGCGGGCATCATCCGGCTTCACTTGCTGCGCCTCGGCAAATTGCGGGCTGAGTGCAGTCAGTAACCCTGTCGCGGTTACACCGGCCAGTGCAGCATATTTTGCTGCGCCGGTTAAAAACTCGCGGCGTGATGCCTGGCCGTGTACGTATTGATCAAACAGTTTTAATACTTCCGGATGAAAATCATCAGCTGTTTTACGTGTCATGAATTGCTCCCTGAAACAGGTGAAGGCTGGCGGCTGCCAGCCTATGAACAGGTGGTAAGTTATTTAACGCGACCGGCAAAGCCGGGAGTAAGTACCGCAACTTTATACGCTGCACCACGGCCAACGATGTAGAGAGTTTTCTTATCTTTACCGGCAAAGGCAACATTCTGAGGTTTGTGTGGTACAGGAATGCCGCCATTTTTGGCTAATACCAAATCAATAAGGAATATTTTTCATAAAAATGAAAATATAAAGAGCTGTAACAGTATCAATCTGTGATTTTTGATGCGCTTATTGCAACAGAAAAAATCGCTACTGTTAAAAATCAAACAGGTACTGTTGATTTTTTTAATAAAAAAAAGCGGGCTAAATGTTAGCCCGCTTTTGATAATGCCGATGACATTTTTTACATGGCTGAAAATATATTAACCCGCGTATTTAATAGAGCAGCCATAGGGCGCGGTGCTTTGGTTAGGTACTTTTTTACCAGCAGCCAATGCTTCCAGAGCATCTTTCACGTAAGGAGTTGCCTTTGGAATATCTTCCGCTTTGTTGGATTTAATACTGTCCACGCCGCCTTTGTATACCAAAGTACCTTCCGGATTAATGATAAAAAAGTGCGGGCTGGTTTGCGCGTTATAGAGTTTACCGATGGTGCCTTCCGCATCAAGAATGGTATTGGTTGGTGTAGCACCGCGTTTTTCGTTGAGACTAATCGCGGTAGCGCCATCCACGTGACCTTGTTTGCCCGGCGCAGATGAAATCACTTGCAACCACACAAAACCTTTTTCGGCGGCGCTTTTTTGCAATGCAGGGATATTACTGCTGCTGTCATAGTGTTTAACCACGTAAGGGCATTCGTGGTTGGTCCACTCCAATACCACAGTTTTTCCTTTCAGGTCGGCCAGGTTAATGGTTGAACCATCCGCTGCTTTACCGGAAAAGGTGGGTGCAGGTTTATTGATAACAGGTTCGGCCACAGCATGGGTTGATACCAATGCGAAGGCAAGACTTGCCAGTGCGATTTTTGCAGATTGACGGATTGACATAATGACTCCTTATGAATTGACAACAATGGATTAACAACGGAAAAACAAAAACCAAGAGCAACAAACAACAATAAAAACAAAACACAAACTAAAAACTAAAAACTAAAAACTAAAAACTAAAAATCGATAATACGAATCGCTATTCACCTTTCAGTTTTTCAATCACCAAATCCGGCGTGAGTATTTGTGGCAACTCAATCGGCTGGTTAGCCTGTCCTGCCGGATAAAACACATAAAGCGGGACGCCACTGCGATTAAACTTTTGCAAAAACGCGGTGATCTCTGGATCTTTATTGGTCCAATCCCCTTTCAAATATACAATGCCTTCTTTATCAAAATGCTGTTTGACGCTATCGCTACTCAGTGCAACACGCTCATTAACCAAACAGCTGATGCACCAGGACGCGGTGAAATTTAAAAATACTGGTTTGCCCTCCGCGAGTAATTCTTGCAGGCGTGCATCGCTGAAGGCTTCCCAATTGGCATCGGCAGCGACTGCATTTTTACCGGATGTATTGGATGCAACCGGTGCATTCACCGCAAAGATGCCTGCACCCAAGGCCGATAGCACCAGCAGCAACGCCACTGCACTGCCCAGCGCACGGTTACGGTTGGATGCAGTACGTGTGCTGTCGTAAAGCCATGCTGCTAAAGCGATCAACAACATGCCGCCTAATGCGACTATCACGGCATTCACGCCCGCTTGCTGCACTAATACCCACACCAACCAAATAGCGGCGGCGTACATCGGAAAAGCCAACAATTGTTTTGCGCGCTCCATCCACAACCCGGGGCGCGGCAACCAGTGTTGCAAGCGCGGCCAGCAACTCAACAGTAAATAAGGCAAAGCCAAACCCAAACCAAGGCTTAAAAATATCGCCATGAGTTTTACCGGCGGTTGCGCAACAGCATAACCCAGTGCCGCGGCCATAAACGGTGCCGTACAGGGTGTAGCCACTACCGTTGCCAAAACGCCAGTAAAAAAACTGCCGCTATAGCCGGGCTTTTCTGTGAGTGAGGAACCCACACCCGCAACTGAGCCGCCAATAAAAAAAACACCCGACAAACTTAAACCAACCGCAAACAATAAATAAGCAACCACCAACACAAAAATGGGCGATTGAAATTGAAAACCCCAACCAATTTGGCTGCCGCCAGCTTTTAATAAAATCAGCAGCAAGGCGAGCACTGCAAAACTGGCCAATACACCCAGCGTGTAAACGTAACCCTGACGGCGAATTTGCTGCGCGGAATAATGGGAATGGCTGACCAGTGACAATGCCTTGATCGACAACACCGGAAACACGCAGGGCATTAAATTCAAAATAATTCCGCCCAATAACGCGAACAACAATGCCCCTGCAAAACTGATCGCTAATTCTGACTGCGGCTGGTTATTAGCAAGCGCTTGCAGCGGCGCTTTTATTTCATAACCACGCGCAATACCCTGCTGCTCTTTGATGACCAACACACCGGCAAGTTGATCACCAATGGAAGCCGGTGCTTCGCCAGTGGGAATATTGAGTTGGATACCATCGGCAAGATCTGTACGTACCTGGGGATCACTTTGGCGAATGCGGCCCCAGTCGTAGGGGTAAAACCAAATGTCCTGTACTTGCGCAAGTTGCTCTGCTGGCAATGCGATGTGTAGGGCTAATGTCCCCTGCCCGGTTTCACTGTTAATCACACTTTGTTTTGCGGTTACATCCCAAGGTACTGGAATGGGTAAACGCGCTTGCGCTTCGGCAATTAATTCACTGCCTCCGCCGGTTTCGGCTTGTGTTGCAACAACGGGTAATGACAAGGCCAATTCCACTTGTTGCGGAATACACTCCTCCTCACACACCAACCAATCCACCAAGGCGCGGACAGTAAAGGTATCGCCCACGGCAAGCGCGTGTGGAATAGTAATTTTGCTCAGCAGCGTGACGTTATTTTCATAGGCATAATTGGTAATAGGCCCCATGGAAAAACGGCTGGGTGCAGGCCAAATAATATCGCTTGCACTCGCACCTTCCGGCAGCGTCCATTCAATCGTGGTGGCATTACCCGAATCACCGGGATTGACCCAATAGGTATGCCAGTGCGGAATAATTTGTTGGTTGATACCAAGGTAAATTTCACTACCCGGTACAACCGCAGCAACAGATGCCACTATCTGCGCCTGCACTTGGGGTGTTGACGCTTTATCAGATACAGCGACATCTGTTATAGCTGCATCAGCTACAACATTAGCATCTTGCTGGCTCTGTGCCGCAAGGCTAAAAACCAGCAATAGGGTAAAAACTGCAACTGCCATTTTTTTCATTAGGGATAAGATTCCTGCGCTTCGCCTTTTGGTCTTTTTTGTTTTTCAAATAATTGAACAGACTATCGATGATTTTTTTAATTCATGTATTTGATTAATGTATTTAATGAATGCATTTAATTAATGAATTCAATCCCATTCACTTGTCACACACCAACCACTCGCCATACCAAGAAGTATCCTGAATCGAGGTAATTCACCAGAAAAAGTTTCCTGATTAACAAAAATTCACATTCCTTTTAACTCTTTCACATCTAACTCTTTCACATCCAACTATTTCACATCCAACTATTTCACATCCAACTATTTCACATCTAATTCTTTCACTTCAGCATTAAAATCAGCGCTCTTTTCAAAGCCGTTTATAGCCTGTCACAAAAAACACCCTGATGGCCCTAATAATGGGCGCAGCTGCGCCCGTTATTAACACGGCGATTATTAGTTAAAAATTGGAACGAAATGCAAAACTGAATGCACGCCCATAACCCGGCTGTTCGGTTATTGCATTGGAACTGCTGTAGGTATTGCCACCGGTTTTGTAATGCTCGTCAAACAGGTTTTTCACAATAAATGAAATACGATATTTTCCGTTAGCGCGATCAAGTGCCACACCAGCATCAGTCAGGTTATAGGCCTTTTGTAAGGTGTATTCCGATTGACTTGGCTGCAAGTAAGCATCGGAGCGATAGGCATTAGTCAGGAACAAATTCAAACCATAACCATTACCCAGAGTGCGGGTGTAATCCAAGCCATATGCCAAGGTCACTTTAGGCGCACCGTGCAATTGTTTGCCCGAGTAATCAGCCAATTGGGTATCGGAAATATCCGGCACTGTGGTGAAGAATTCATCGTAGGTTGCACGGTTATAAGCACCAGAAAAATTCACGCTGAGCGATGGCGTAACCGCAAATGCCGATTCAAATTCAACACCCTTCGCGGTCACACCGGGAATATTCCCCAGGTAACTGCGCAAACCGGTTGGCTGGGTTTCATCCACAACGGTTAAGTTACTTTGGTAATCCGTCAGCTGGGTGTAGTAAATATTGGCGTTCACTAACAAACGACGATCCAGCAATAAGCTTTTGAAACCCAACTCGGCGTTTTCGGCTTTCTCCGGTTTTACATTCAAAGGCTGACCATAATCAGGGCTCGCAGAATCAGACACGAATTCTACTGCGCCGGATTTCTCACCCGATGCGAGAGAGCCATATAGCAATACATCGTTGGTTAATTGATAACTGGGGCTGATTAACCAGGCGATGGAGTTATCGCTAATGGCATCACCTTCAATCCAATCGTAAATCCCTTTGTCACCCGCACTGCCTGTACCAATGGCTGAGCGGTAAAGTGCTTTTGCTGCGCTCCATGCAGCAAGGTCTGCTGCGTTTGCCAAATCCAGGCCATAGCTGGCAGCTTTGCTATTGTCGCTTCCTGTGGCGTTGGTTAAGCCAGTACCTGCGCGATCCAACTCGCGGCGGTTGCGCCCTTCCTTATGTTCGTAGGTATTGCGCAAACCAAGCGTGAGGGTCGATTTTTCAGTGAAATGCCAGTTAACCTGACCAAAGGCCGCATAACTTTCGGTAGTAGGATTCAGCACATAAGAGCGATACACACCGCGCTGCGCATCGGTTAGCAGCCCGCGATATTTAGGCGCCTTTAATGAATTCCACTGCGCATTGCTCGCGTTAAATGCGGCGGCATCCGCGCCAAAATAGGTAGGGTCATCGGAATAGACTTCGGCATCCAAATAATACAAACCCACTTGATAGTCGTATTGTTTTTCGCCTTTGTAATTCAAACGCAATTCTTGCGAGGTTTGGTCGTTCCACAATTGCTGGCCGCCATTGCCAATATCAAAGCGAGTCACGCCACCATTTTTAATATCGAAATGTTGTTCGCGATAAGCGGTGATCGACGTGAGCGTATATTCATCGCTTAATAATTTTTTAAGTTCAACTGAAACGCCGCCTTGTTCCGTGCGCTGCGGGCGCGCTTGCGAGTCTTCAATTTTATTGTCCCCATACACGCCGTCTTTAAATACTGGCTGGTATTTGCTGCCGTCGGGGTTGTTAAAATAATCGCGCTGCAAACGACTGAAGAAGGATGTAGTACGTGCTGTACCATCGGCAAAGGTGTCGGGGCCATTATCGACCAATAATGACTTATTGCCGTTTTCAACGGATTGGATGCTATCCAAAATAATACGTGCAGACAGGGTTTCATCGGGCGTTACTAAAAATTGTAAGCGACCACCGACGCGGTTGGTTTCGTTCCAGGTTTCCGGGCCTGATTGCCACACGTTATCAAGCACACCATCTTTTTTGTTAAAAAATAATGACCCGCGATAGGCAACCAAGTCATCCACAATCGCACCGGTGCCGGTGACTTTTCCGCCCAGTTCATTGTAATCACCGTAGCGTACTTCATAGGTATAACCCGGTTTAAAATTCGGTGCTTTAGTGACTATATTCACTACGCCGAGCGTGGTGTTTTTACCCAGCAAAGTACCCTGAGGGCCACGGATGACTTCGATGCGGTCAAGGTCAATAAAATCATTCCACGACTGACCTACATAAGAACTCACAACACCATCAACAATCACGCCTACACTCGGCTCCATCGTATCGTTGGCGGCATTTTTACCAATACCACGCAATGAAATACTGGTTTGACGCGGGTTGCTGCCAAAAACACCGAGGTTCGGCACTTTTTTAACCAAATCATTTACTGAAACCGCGTTATCGCGATCCAATGTTTTGCCACCCACCACGGAAACCGGCAGCGGGACTTTCTGGGCAATTTCTTCGCGATTACGCGATGTGACCACGACTGTATCCAAAGCAAACGAGGGTTTATTTTGTTCCTGTGCAACAACCCCTTGTGGAATGATCGCACCAGATCCCAACACGACTCCCACAGCAACACCCAGCAACTTACGTTGAAAAAGACGCGGGGTTGATAACAATGATGATTGCACTGACGACTGCAGCTGCGCCGAACGCAAAGCTTTCATTAAATCTCTCCAAAACAATATGTGTATGAATAACTGACACAGGGTGTTTAGCAACCGCTATGCCAGATATTTAAAGAACAGATTTATTTTTAAAAAAAGAACAGATTTATTTTGAAAAAACTGTTTTAACAGCAGCATGAATAAGGAGTGCAGATAAAAATTGTTTTAAAAATACACTGTTTTGTTTAACGGATTTACTGTGAAAAACAATTATTCGATAAAGACAGCTGTTTTTAATTAAACACCTGCAGTAAAAATTCTGCTAAAAAATCAACAAATAGAGCATATTAAAAAGCACTCTTTTAAACAGTTTACCTATACAAAATCCAAATAAATAACGACTCATGCTTTATCAGCCTTAATAAAAAACACATTAACCCTCGCTGGTTTTTTGCCCTGGCCTGCTAAAACTGCGGGCACAGGCCTTGCCGCGTTTACTTATACTTTTTGGTTAGCCGCTTAAAACAAAGTGTTTTTAACCAAACAGATTATTTTCAAAAACACTCTGGCATAGATCTGGCTTTAACAGGATTACAAATGGATTTTCCATTCACACTGGAATAAAGCCGCTGTCATGGATATTAAAAACAGCACCGGACATTAATCTGTAGATCTACCATTCCTAAGGAAACACTATGAAATTGTTAAGTAAACGCGCCGCATTATTCGCAGCCACTGTGTTATTAAGCTCTGCCAGCTGGGCGAAAGACGTTACCCTATTAAACGTATCCTATGACCCTACCCGCGAACTTTATCGCGAATTCAACACCGCTTTTGCCGCACACTGGAAAGCCAAAACCGGCGATGATGTGAAAATTGAACAATCCCACGGTGGTTCCGGCAGCCAGGCGCGCGCCGTGCTGGATGGATTAAAAGCGGATGTTGTCACCCTTGCTTTGGCGGGCGATATAGATCCATTAGCCAAGAACGGGAAATTACTTGCGGACAATTGGGCATCACTCCTGCCCAACAACAGCGCCCCTTACACATCCACCATTGTGTTTTTAGTTCGCAAAGGCAACCCGAAAAAAATTGAAGACTGGGATGATTTGGTGAAATCCGGTGTTGAGGTGATTACACCTAACCCGAAAACATCGGGCGGTGCACGCTGGAATTATTTAGCGGCCTGGGCATTTGCCAAAAAGAAAGAAGAAACCGATGCCGCCGCACAAACGTTTATAAAAACACTCTATAAAAACGTACCAGTACTCGACTCTGGCGCGCGCGGCTCAACCACAACCTTTGTACAGCGCGGTATAGGTGATGTATTGCTCGCCTGGGAAAATGAAGCGCATTTAGCGATTCAGGAAGCCGGTACCAATGAAATTGAAATCGTGTATCCCTCTATTTCTATTCTTGCGGAACCACCGGTTGCTGTGGTCACTACAAATACAAGCGCAAAAGGTACAACTGAAGTAGCCACTGCTTACTTGAACTACCTGTACACCGCTGAAGGGCAAACGATTGCGGCTAAAAATTTCTACCGCCCACGTGACCCACAAGTTGCCAAGAACTACACCAAGCAGTTCCCAAGCATTGAATTTGCCACCATTGCGGACTTTGGCGGCTGGAGCAAAGCCCAACCGGAACACTTTGGCGATGGAGGAATTTTCGACAAAATTTACGAAGCACCAAAGCCCTAAGCTTTTTGCAGTAGCGCCCACCTTTTACCTCACTATTTTCTGCAGTCTTAAGGTTCGGGCGCAATTTCCCCTCCAAAAATCACAGCTCACAATAAGCCCAAAACAACACTCGCCCTGCGCGAGTGTTGTTTTTTGAGCAGAAAAATACCGGCATTGTTGAAATAGAAACAGCTTAATGTTGATAAATACACTTTCGTTCTAATAACAATATTCTTCGTTATAAGCTAATAAAAAATCAGTATTTTTCGTTTATAAATATCGCCCCTATGATGGCCACGACTTCAGGGAACAACTGCCCTGATCACTAAACCCTTAACCACACTTGATAACTTAACAACGATTGCCTGCGAGGTTTTTATGGGGATTCATCGTTCAGAAATCGCCAATAGCATTGACGATGTTTTAGCCGAAGTTAAACGTCAGCTTGCACATATCCGCTATGGCTCGGTGGAGATCCAGATCCATAACGGCCAGGTTGTGCAGTTGGAAAGCCGCGAAAAGAAACGCTGGGATAAAGGCGTCAACGTCCGTCAATAAATTGGTGTCTATAGCCATCAACCAGTTGTTATAAGCTAATAAAAAATCAGTATTTTTAGTTTTATCAACAGATCAATATGATGGCCACAACTTCGGGCGATAAGGTAAAAACAACGCCTGAAGGCAATCACACTAACGAGGTTACTATGGGAACTTACCGCAACGAGCAGGCAGCCCCAAACGCGCAAGATCACGATATAGACAACGATATTATTGAAGAGATTAAGCAACAACTGGCGTTAATACAATTTGGCTCACTGGAAATCCAGGTCCATAACGGACAAGTCGTACAAATTGAACGCCGTGAAAAAAAGCGCTGGGAAAAAGTGTCAACACTCGCTAAACACCGCTTTCGTTGAGAAAAATTCGATCAATATTTTTTAAAAAACACATCAATATTTACTGACCGGACCACCGGAGGTGATATGACTATTTGGAGATTAGCATGTCATTTCAAACTTTCTGGTCGGTTGTGCGATCAGCTACTGTAGCAACACAATTTCAACGCAATACCTTAACTGCCGCCATAGGTATTGCACTGTCTGCGAATGCCTTTGCAGGTTTTCCTACGCTGTACGGCAAAATCCATTTGACCGCCAATCAATATGATTTGGAAAAAATTGATTTTGCGCCCACCGCTGCCGGTGCAACCACTTATCGCCACATAGGTGCTACTGGTATTACTACCGAACTGGATACTTTCGCGCTGGAAAGTACTGGCTCACGTCTGGGCATTCAAGGTGATTTTGATGCGAATGCCAGTGTGCAAATTTTTTATCGCCTTGAATACGGCATTGATGTAGACAACGGCACTAACAGCAATGGCCGCGAATTAAGCCAACGTAATATTTTTGGTGGATTGCGTGGCGCTTGGGGTTCGGTACTGGTAGGTAAAAACGATACGCCGCTAAAAACCCTGCAAACCAATACCGTATTGCGCTCCGATGTGGATCGCTTTAACGATTCTCCACTCGGCGATATCGGCACTTATATTGTGGGCGAAAATCGCCCGGATAACGTTATCCAATACACTTCGCCAATTTTATTTCGCGGGCTGGAAGTAAATATCGCGGCTATTCAGGCAGAAGAAACCGGTGTGGCGGTTAATGCAAACAACCAACAGGACGATAATAATTTTGCCTCAGGCAAATCCGTTTCTGTCACTTATGGCAAAGCCAAATGGTTTGTTGGTGCAGCAGTGGATTCAAATGTTGCAACCACCGATGCCATCCGCGCTGTTGGTGAAATTACACTGGGTGCGGTGAAACTCGGGGCGATTTATCAAACTGCCGAAGCACATGACAGTGTCGATTCACTGGGTGGCATTTCTACTTTCGTTGGCACCAACGGCACCACTAGCGGTGCACAAAATGGTTTGAACCCACTCTCTGAATGGGACGGTGCCTCAGGCAACGGGTTTAAAGAACAAGACGGTTACATCCTCAATGCGCAATGGAAAATTTCTGGCCCCTGGCTTGCGAAAATCCAATACGCCAATTCAACCACCACACCAACCAATACCGCTTACAAGGATGCTGAGCTTGAAGGTATCGCCGTTGGTTTGGATTACAACTTCAATGCAGGCACACGTGTGTTTGGCTATTTCGCCAGTGTGGAAGTGAATGGTGATGAAAAAATCAGCACCAAATCCACTACCGATAGCACAGCAGCATTAGGTTTTGATTTCCGTTTTTAAAAGACCTTCACCCCTGCCCTCTCCCAAAGGGAGAGGGAGTAAGAATCCCCTCTCCCTCTGAGAGAGTAACAGTCCCCTCTCCCTCTGGGAGAGGGTTAGGGTGAGGGAAAAATTCAATTTTCAAATGAGTAGAATTTTATGAAATTGTTTACAAAATCTGTTGCAGTGATTGCAACCAGTTTATTAGCGGCGAGTGTATTTGCCAAAGACGTTACCTTATTGAATGTATCCTACGACCCAACGCGCGAACTCTATCGCGAGTTTAATGCTGCGTTTGCCAAACACTGGCAAGAAAAAACCGGTGATAACGTGAAAGTGGAACAATCCCACGGCGGCTCCGGTGCGCAATCCCGCGCGGTAATTGATGGCCTGCGCGCCGACGTAGTCACATTGGCACTTGCGGGTGATATCGACCCTATCGCCAACATCGGTAAATTATTGCCAAAAGATTGGGTAACCAAACTGCCGCAAAACAGCGCGCCTTACACTTCCACCATTGTATTTCTGGTTCGCAAAGGCAACCCCAAAAATATTAAAGACTGGGATGACCTGACCAAAAAAGGTGTAGAGGTTATTACTCCTAACCCTAAAACATCCGGTGGTGCTCGCTGGAATTTTTTAGGCGCTTGGGCCTTTGCTAAAAAACAAGGTAAAGATGATGCAACAGCAAAAGAATTTGTGCGCGCATTGTTTAAAAACGTTCCGGTACTGGATACAGGCGCACGCGGCTCAACTACTACCTTTGTGCAGCGCGGGATTGGCGATGTGTTGATCACTTGGGAAAACGAAGCATTTTTGGCAGTCAACGAATTGGGTGCCGATGAAATTGAAATCGTCGTACCGAGTTTATCCATCCTTGCTGAACCTTCGGTTGCCGTTGTCGATGAAAACGCTAAAGCCAACGGCACTACAGAAGTGGCTAAAGCCTATCTGGAATATCTTTACACCAAAGAAGGCCAAAACATTGCTGCCAAACATTACTACCGTCCACGTGATCCACAAGTCGCGGAAGCCTACGCAAAAACTTTTCCAAAATTGGAGCTGGTTACCATTGATGATTTTGGTGGATGGGTAAAAGCACAGCCGGAACATTTTGGTGACGGCGGCATTTTTGACCAGATTTATCAATAATTTTTATCCAGTTTCCTGACCACAGGTACAAAACAGAGAGTTGTGCATGAGCGAACTAACCTCTTCGGCGCTGGCAACAGCGCCGTCTTTTCCGACCGCAAAACGCCCCTGGGTTAAAAAAAGTGTACTACCGGGTTTTGGTTTATCGCTCGGCCTTGCCGCGCTCTATGCCAGCCTGATTGTATTTATTCCACTCGCGGGACTGGTTTTAAAATCATTGGAACTCAGCTGGCCAGAACTCTGGGCGGTGGTCAGTAACCCGCGTGCGGTTGCAAGTTATCAACTGACTTTTGGTGCATCACTCGCTGCCGCAAGTATTAATTTAGTGTTTGGTTTAATCGTCGCCTGGGTATTGGTGCGTTACGATTTTTTTGGCAAACGCATAGTGGATGCATTGGTTGATTTGCCTTTTGCATTACCTACCGCCGTGGCGGGCATTGCACTCACCGCGCTCTACACCACCAAAGGTTGGGTGGGGCAATGGTTTTGGTTGGCCGATATTAAAATTGCTTACACCTGGCTCGGCGTTACCGTCGCGCTCACCTTTATTGGTTTGCCTTTTGTGGTGCGCACTGTGCAACCGGTATTGGCCGATTTGGAGGCGGAAGTAGAAGAGGCAGCTGCAAGTTTGGGCGCATCGCGCTGGCAAACGTTTCGCCGGGTATTACTGCCTGCACTTTTGCCATCATTGCTAACCGGTTTTGCGCTCGCTTTCGCCCGTGCAATTGGTGAATACGGTTCGGTGGTTTTTATCAGCGGCAACATGCCTTACAAAACCGAAATTACTCCGCTGTTGATTATGACCAAACTGGAACAATTTGATTATGCCGGTGCGGCTGCACTGGGCACTGTCATGTTGATATTTTCTTTTGTGTTATTACTGCTCATTAACCTGCTCCAGCATTGGAGCCATAAGCGCACGGGAGGTTAATAATGGCCGGTGCTGTTTCATCTTTACGTTCTACTAAAACCGGCGCTGCCCACGCTGCCACCAGTGAAGCTACTTGGGTGCGGGCGTTATTGATCAGTGTTGCACTGACCTTTCTTGCGCTGTTTTTATTTTTGCCACTAGTGATTGTGTTTTCTGAAGCCTTTGCTAAAAGCGCACAAGTGTATTTTGCCGCAGTCACTGAACCCGCTGCTGCACATGCGATAAAACTGACATTGATCGCCGCAGCGATTGCGGTGCCCTGTAATGTTATTTTTGGTTTGGCGGCAGCATGGGCGATTGCCAAGTTTGATTTTCGCGGCAAACAATTTGTGATCACCCTGATCGATTTACCCTTTGCGGTATCACCTGTCATCGCCGGTTTGATTTATATGTTGCTGTTTGGCCGGCAGGGATTTTTTGGCCCTTGGTTAAACGATCACGATATTCAAATTATGTTTGCAGTTCCAGGCATTGTGCTTGCCACTGTGTTTATTACCTTTCCTTTTGTAGCGCGCGAATTAATTCCGCTGATGCAGGAGCAAGGCAAAGAGCAGGAAGAAGCGGCCATTACCTTAGGTGCGAGCGGTTGGAAAATGTTTTGGCGGGTGACCTTGCCCTCGGTTAAATGGGCGCTGCTGTACGGCATGATTTTATGTAATGCGCGCGCCATGGGTGAATTTGGCGCGGTGAGCGTGGTATCGGGAAAAATTCGCGAGCAAACCAACACCATGCCACTGCATATTGAAATTTTATACAACGAGTATCAATTCGCGGCGGCCTTTGCGGTTGCATCGCTGCTCGCATTGTTGGCGCTGGTGACACTGGTATTGAAAAGCCTGCTGGAATGGAAAGCCACACGTGAACATGAATTGGCAGTACGTGCTGCAAGCGCACAGTAATTAATTTATTACGAGAAAACCTATGAGCATTCAAGTCCGCAACTTACATAAACAGTTTGGTCAGTTTACTGCACTGAACAATGTGTCTTTGGATTTCCCTACGGGCGAATTGGTCGCCCTGCTCGGCCCATCGGGCTGCGGAAAAACAACACTGCTGCGCATTATCGCCGGTTTGGAAAATCCGGATGCTGGCAGTGTGCATTTCCACGGTGAAGATGCCACCAACGTGCATGTGCGCGAACGCAATGTGGGTTTTGTATTCCAACACTATGCGCTGTTCCGCCACATGACGGTGTTTGATAACGTCGCCTTTGGTTTAACCGTGCGCCCGAAAGAGACAAGACCTCCTGCCGATGCAATTAAGAAACGTGTGCATGAATTATTGGAATTGGTGCAGTTGGATTGGCTGGCAGATCGCTACCCGCATCAATTATCTGGCGGCCAACGCCAGCGTATTGCACTGGCGCGTGCGCTCGCGGTTGAACCTAAAGTATTGCTGCTCGATGAACCCTTTGGTGCATTGGATGCAAAAGTCCGCAAGGATTTACGCCGCTGGTTGCGCCGCTTGCACGACGAATTGCACATCACCTCTATATTCGTGACGCACGATCAGGAAGAGGCAATGGAAGTGGCCGATAAAATTGTGGTACTCAACAAAGGCCAGATTGAACAAATTGGTACACCGGATGACATTTACAACAATCCGGCAAGCCCTTTTGTGTACGATTTTATCGGGCAAGTGAATTTATTTCACAGCCGTGTTGATGATGGCTGGGCTCATATTGGCGATTACAAAATTCCCGCACCGGAACATAATGGCATTGCCAACCAACCCGCCATCGCTTATGTGCGCCCGCACGATATTGAATTGAGCGAACAGCAAAGCGATGGCGCTATTGCCGCGCGTATTGCCCATGTGAGCACGGCCGGTTCGGTATTGCGCATTGAGTTGTTGCATCAATTGAATGATGAGGTGCTACATGTAGAATTGCCGCGGGCACAGGAACGCAGTTTGAATTTATCGGTAGGTGCAGCGGTTTATGCAAAGCCGACCAACTCAAAAGTGTTTTTGCAAAAATAACATTCGTTCAGCAGCATCTTTTTACGATGTTACTTTTCAAGCACTAATGTTAATTCATAGCATTTATCAACTGTTTGATTAATAACAAGGCGATGAAAAATCATCGCCTTTTTTATTTTTTATGCTGAGAATTAAACAGCTAATGGGATTAAACAAGCATTAAATAAAATCGATTTTTTTTGTTATATGTTTATAGATTTAAATTACTTATTGCTACTGCTATTTATGAATAGAATGCTCTCATTATTACTCGTATTAACGCATGTTGAGGAATTACTGTGAGCCAGGAAAATAAAGCCCCTGTTCTCTTATCGCTGGAAGGCACTAACGCACAACCACTTTCGGTACGTGCAAAAGCGCTAGTATTTTCAGACCCAATTTCAGCCAGCTTACTTGAATATATTGAGCGTATTGCACCCAGTGAAGCGCCCGTTTTAATTGGTGGAGAAACAGGCACCGGAAAGGAATTGGTTGCCCGTCATATTCATTTACTGAGTGGACGCAGAGGTCCTTTCCTTGCGGTTAACTGTGGTGCAATCAGCGACCAATTGGCAGAGAGCGAATTGTTTGGCCATGAAGCTGGTTCATTTACTGGCGCAGTGGGTAAACGTGAAGGATGGTTTGAAGCCGCAAACGGTGGCACCTTATTTTTAGATGAAATTGGTGATTTACCATTGCCACTGCAAGTAAAACTATTGCGTGTGTTGCAAGAAAAAGAAGTGGTGCGGATTGGCTCACGCAAATCCATTCCGGTTGATGTGCGTTTGGTCGTTGCCACCAACGTTGATCTGGATTATGCAGTATCAGCCGGACATTTCCGTCGCGATCTGTTGTACAGAATTAATATCGCCCATGTGAAACTGCCACCACTGCGCCAACGCCCTGGCGATATATTGCCGCTGGCAGAACATTTTTTAAAAACCTACAGCCAACGCATGGGGTATCGCCAGCCGCAATTTTCACAGGATGCGGTGCAATTGTTATTGAACTATGCATGGCCGGGAAATATCCGCGAATTGGAAAATGTGGTGCATTTTGCATTATTGGTTTCCAGTGGCGACAAAATTGAACCGGCGCATTTAAAAGTAACGGGAGGCTGGAACAGCGGAACAATCCATCAACAAGAGCCGCAACCGGTACACCAACCTTTAGTAAATTCCGGTGCGCAGACGTACAACCTGAACAATGCAGGTGCCAATGTTCATCCTGCTTCATTTAGCAATACAGACAGCCATTCAAATAATGGCTCAGGCAATGGTGATGACCCGATGACCGCTATTGCTAAACAATTGCGCCGTTTGTTTACTGAACAAGGCAACAGTGATCATTTTGATAAGCTTGAAAGCTTGATTGTGCATGAAGCATTTGCGCACGTACGCTCTAATCAGGTACACGGTGCTGCACTCTTGGGTATTTCGCGCAACGTTATGCGGACATTGTTAAAACGCCACGGTTTGCTTGCCGATACAGGATTCACACCAGCAGAAGAGCAATCTACACATAATGATGAATTACATTCATTGAATCCGGGTTACACAGGTTAGTGATTTGGTCATGGATGTAACGATTGATACTGCGCCGCTTCCGCAAAACCCACAGCTGCAAGACCAATTGCATCGGGACCAATCGCATCAGGAACTGGAAATCCATGCGGCCAGAATTCGTGCGAGCGGCATTCTGGCACGCAGCACGCACCTGCACAGTTTGTTTGAGTATTTATATCGTTGTCACCTCAACGGAAAAATACCAAAAGAATTGGAAATTGCCATAGAAGGCATGGGGCGAGAGGAGTCGTTTGATGTAACCCAGGATGCAATGGTACGTGTATATGTGCATAAGTTACGGCGCAAGCTCGATGAATTTTATGCGCAGCATGGCGATGATTTTACGCATCGCCTGCATCTTCCCAAGGGAGAATATCGCCTGGTATTGCAGTCAGCTGAAGCACAGTCTCGCCAATTAACATCTCATGAAGCACAGCATCACGAACTATTATCTCGTGAACTACAGCCTCCTGAACTGGAATCGGCACAACCCTTCCATACCCGAAAAATTAATACCTTATTAGTCGTCGCACTGGTTGCATTAGTGTTAATTAATCTATTGTTGGTATTGCAAGGCAGAACATTTTTTTCTGAAGAAAAGGATTTACGCAATCAATTTATCTGGCAACCTTTGTTTGCCGATGGCCGACCTATTCTTGTCGTCGTTGGTGATTATTTTATTTTTGCGGAAAGTGACGCACAGGGTAATGTAAAGCGACTGGTACGTGAATTTGATGTTAACTCATCCAAAGAGCTATCCGATTATTTGCAACTTAATCCCGAAGAAGCGGAGTATAAATTCGATATAGGGTTGAGTTATTTACCCACCAGCACGGCCTATGCGCTCGAAAATATCAGTCCCATTGTTAAAGCACCTGATACATCTGTGCAAGTGATCCTTGCATCACAACTGTCTGCAGATGCATTGCGCAATTCGCACATTGTCTATATAGGTCACTTGAGTGGACTAGGTGCTTTACATGATGCAGTGTTCGATGTATCCAACTTTGCAATTGGCCAAAATGGTTTTGACGAATTAGTTGATACCAAAACCGGTGAAACCTTTGCCAATAGCAACGGCATCCCCGGTGAATTTAACAGCAAGAAAAATCACTTGGCTTATTTTGCCGCGTTTAATGGCCCAACCAATAATAGGATTGTGGTTGTTGCAGGTTTACGCGATGCGGGCTTGGTAGAGCTAACCGATAGTATTACCAACGAGGCCGCACTTGCCGAATTGCATTCACATCTTTCAATAGTCAATTCACAGCTCTCAACACTCAGCTCACCTCCCTCAGCACTCACTTCAAATCCGGAATCATCCTCATTTGAAGCGATTTACCAAACCAGTAGTTTTGGTCAAACCACCTCCCCCGCTACTATCGTCAGCGTGAAATTGATCAAACCTTAATATCTAAAAACTCATAAAAAATCATTCATATCGCTGTTAACAATGCATTAACGTTAACAATAATCGTAAATAACTGTACTTAACTGGATTCGCTGCTTCATTTTAAGCAGCCTACTAACAACCCACATATTGTCGCTGACTGCGACGCTCATGCGGAATTATGAAGTTTTGGTCATCCTTGTTTGTCATAATTGTTAGTCGAGATTCCAATGAAATACGCCAGAATATCCTGCTCCACACCGTCATTTGTCATGACACCTTTAGCAGCCGCACTATTTATGTTCAGTGCCCCAGCTGTACTGAGCCAAACATCAGCTTACAAAACTGACTATAAAACTGAACAAACTTCTACAGCATCAGTGGAGAAAAAAAACAACCCACAACTGGAAACTGTGACAGTACTTGGCCACCGCTTAAACCAATTAGGTAAAAAAATATCAGCGGCGGAAGGTACTGTTGGCAGTGCCGAAATTGCCAACCGGCCGGTATTACGTACCGGTGAAATTCTGGAATTTGTGCCCGGCATGGTAGTGACCCAACACAGCGGCTCTGGTAAAGCGAACCAGTATTTTCTGCGGGGTTTTAATCTGGATCACGGTACGGATTTTAATTCCAGTATTGAGGGTATGCCGATTAATATGCGCACTCACGGCCACGGCCAAGGTTATACCGATCTCAATTTTATTATTCCTGAACTCATCAGTAGCATCGATTACCGCAAAGGTGCTTATTATGCGGATGTCGGTGATTTTTCAGGCGCAGGCGCTGCTTCATTTAGCTTAAAAAATTTGCTGGGTGAAAATATTGTTTCTGCAACACTGGGCGAAAATCATTATGGCCGCGTGTTTGCAGCAGGTGAAGTTGCACTACACGAGGGCTTGTTGTTGGTAGGTATTGAACGCCAGGTATCGGATGGCCCCTGGACTGACATTAATGAAGATATTGATAAGCTCAACATTAATGCTCGCTATGTAAAACCCCTCGCTGATGGCACTTTTTCGCTGACCGCAATGGCCTATGACAACAGCTGGAATGCACCCGACCAAATTCCCGCACGCGCTGTAGAACAAGGGCTGATAGATTCTTATGGCTCGCTCAACCCAACCAATGGTGGAGAATCCAGCCGTTACAGCCTTTCAACAAATTGGCGTACCGATAGTTGGAATGCCAACCTTTATGCAATCCAATCTGATTTGTTATTAATTTCTGATTTTACGTATTTTTTAGATGATCCCGTTAATGGCGACCAATATAAACAAGTAGATGATCGCCAGATTATCGGCGGTGCCCTATCCCATCAGTGGAATACAGAATTATTTAACATCGCTGTTAACCATCATATTGGTAGCGAATTTCGTTACGACGACATCGCAAAAGTCGGGCTCTACAAAACCAAAGCGCGCGAATGGTTAAGTACCGTTCGGGAAGATGGCGTAAAAGAAGCATCCAGCGGCCTATTTGGCCAAACCCGTTTTTTGTTGAGCGATGCATTCAGTGCGCACATAGGCTTACGTTATGACTACTACCATGTCGATGTTGACAGTAATATTCTAGAAAACAGTGGCGCAGCAGATAAAGGAAAGTTCAGCCTTAAAGCAGGTGTGACTTATTTATTCAGCGATCATCTGGAAGCGTTTATCAATGCAGGCCAAGGCTTTCATTCTAACGACGCGCGCGGCGCAACACTCACACTTGATCCGGTCACACTGGAGCCTGCGGATGCTGTTGAATTAATCGTGCCCTCTACCGGCGCTGAAGTTGGTTTAAAACTGTTTGATGAAAAACGTTTTAATATTTCAGCCTCTTTATGGTATTTGGAATCAGAATCGGAATTAATTTTTATTGGCGATGCAGGCCACAACGAAGCCAGCCGCGCATCAGAACGTGTGGGCGCAGAACTTGCCAGTTATTTTTGGTTTTCCAACAAATGGAATCTGGATGTAGAGCTGGCATGGACACGCGCACGCTTCAGTGAAAACACTCGCGAAGAGGGAAAATATGTTGATGGATCTGTTCCCTTTGTTGCAAGCACCGGCATTAGTTATGGCGGGCAAGGTAACGGCTTGCACAGTTCATTGCGCTATCGCTATTTTGGTGCGCGCGTGCTGGAAAGTTTTAACGACATTAAAGCCGATTCAACCAGCACAGTGAATTTTGGTATTGGCTACCAGTGGGACAGCATCAACATTGAATTGGAAGTGCACAATGTTTTGGATAGCGACGAGCATGATATTGATTACTACTATGCCTCACGCTTGGCGGGCGAACCTGAAGAAGGAATTGAAGACTTGCACTACCACCCTGCTGAACCACGGACACTCAGAGCGAAAATAGAATATCGCTTTTAAACTGGAGCACTGATTATTCCGTACAAACAATACCAACAGCCTGTGTGCTGTTGGTATTGGTGTTGGCTTTATCAGCAGTCGTCGTAAAAATTGCCTTCGCGATACAAACTGCCTGTTCACGAATCTCCTGGATCGCCGTTGTTTCGAATAACACACTCGTTAACGCGGGGCCAATCCCATAAATCTCATGTCTGGATGAAATTCTGTAATGATTATTACCGATGAAATTAGCGGTTAATACAGCGCTATCATCAAGCAAACCTTTGCATAAATCCTGCACCACTGAAAATCCTGCGCGATAGCCTGTACATATAATCGCTTTATCGGCGATGATTTCCAGTCTGGCATTTTTTGAGCGAGCTGAGGCTAATGACAAACTAAATCCGTTATGGGTCGCGTGAATGTTATTGACCCTGGCAGGATAAATACACAACTGCTCTTTTGTTTGTAAATGTTCCAATAGATTCCTGGTGCTGGCTGGAATGCGGTGCCGCACACTATTCCACCAAGGTAAAGCTCGCTTGAGACGACTTCGCTCTTTTGGATTTAACTGGCTCCACAGTGCATTATTTTGCTCGCGTAATTGATTCACACTGCACTGCCAGGCAATACCCTTTTCTTCATTGCGTTTAATATACTGGCGAATCGCACCCAATATTGCGGAGCCTTTTTTTGCCTCTGTTTTAAACACAGGAACAGATGGATGATGTGATTCTCCATGCGCACATGGCAAAAGACCATGGGCGGAAACCACATGGAATTTTCCTGCAAACCCTTGGGATATTGCTAACTGCACTACATCTACCAGGCTTAAGCCAGAGCCTAGTACCAATATGTTTTTACTGTTTTTCCAATTAAATCCAAGCGCTTCATTAACGTAAGGAGACGGCAAGATATTCGGTGTTGTAGGAATATTTTGCAGTGCTGGGTGATTGCCTGTCGCCATCAGTAATGCATTGGTATCGTAAGTGCGACCTGAGCAAGTGATAACCCGCATCACCCCAGAAGAACTGTTGTTCTCTATTGCACTGACGCGCCCGGAGTGCAGCCCCACACTGTGCCCCGCAATACGTAGGGAATACACCGCTTGATCAAACACATCTGCAAGGTATGCACCGTAAATCGCGCGCGGTACAAAATTATTTGCCGCAACAGATAACCCGGCAAATGCGGGATGCAACCCTCTCCATTCCACTGTCTGCTGTAACCATCGGAAAAAATGTGCGGGATCATCGCTGAATGCGCCCATGCGCTGTGCGGGAACATTTAAAATAAGAGAAGGATGAATTGCAGAGTACGCAAGTCCGCGTGGACGCGTGGGGCTATCATCAATAATGGTGATATCAAGATGAAGCGCATCGCTGGAATGTGCTGATGCAACAGAAGCAACATGATCGCGCGAGTAATTTGCCAACGCGGCCAACGCCAGTACAGCAGATGCACCGCAACCGACGATAACCAGTTTTTTGCTGTGCAAGGGTGTAGACAAACAACAATACCTATGTGATTAAATGAGTACCATCCGCTGGAAGGCATCCTTGCCTGTACCACTCCTACCATAACGTCCTGCCATAACGTCCTGCCATAACTCCTGCCATAATATCCCTTTTATAAACACGGAAAAATTTCTGGAAAAGCGATTAGCTTCCGCGTTCAGTCACCATTGATAGTTTTTCAATTCCCGCTTTTTCAATCAACACCATGACTTTGGCAACCACACCGTAATTCACCGCATCATCCGCATTAAGATTTAAACGCAATTCCGGATCTGTCAGTTTTCTGCCCTCCAATTCCTGCTGCAAAATCTCTAATGCGTATTCATCTTTATCCAGATAAATTTTTCCTTCTGCATCAATGCTAAGCACCAACGGTTTTTTGGGCTCTTCTATTTGCACTGTGGTTTCCGTATCAGGCAAATTGACATTAATCGCATTGGTCATTAAGGGCGCAGTAATAATAAACACCACCAGCAGTACCAACATCACATCCACCATCGGTGTAATGTTGATCTCACTTAATACTTCATCGCTATCACCACCGGAAGAAATTGCCATTATGCAAATACCTCTTTGCCATTCTCAGGCTTTCTTAATTCTGATGTCGCCTCGCGCGCAGGGTGCGATTGCGCCGCTTTTACTACGGGTGTGGATGATTTAATACGAAAGCCGGATTTTTGCACCAAACTCACAAAATCAGTCGCGAAATCATCCAGATCAGCAGCGATTAATTTCACCCGGCGTAAAAAGAAGTTGTATGCCAGCACCGAGGGAACCGCGACAGCAATACCGATTCCCGTTGCAATCAATGCTTCACCAATCGGCCCCGCCACCACTTCAATACTCGCAGACTTTGTTGCGGTAATGGTGGTGAGAGCCTGAATAATGCCAAACACAGTTCCAAATAATCCAACAAAGGGCGCGGTATTGCCGATGGACGCAAGCACCGCCAAACCGTTTTCCAATGAGCGGCGCTCTTTCTGGATTTGTTGGCGCAGATGACGCTCCAACAAATCTTGCCTGTCCCAGCTGTGCTCCAAATCGGTTGCAGTGCTCGCATCTGCATTGCGCAATGTTTGGAAACCTGCTGCCGCAACACGTGCCGTAGCACCAACGTATTTTTCAAACGATGCCGCCGCGTGCAAATCGGCAGAGGACCAAAAGGTTTTGGTGAAACGACGATTCTGGCGAGACAAATTCAGGTGCTGAACGCCTTTAATGACGATTAACGTCCAGGTGATGATGGAAAAGGCGATCAACGCCCACAAAGTCCACTCAACAATATGTTGGTACAGCTCAGACATAATTTTCTTCCTAATTAATTCTGGATTAATGCAAATGGATCATTAAATTGTTGAACGTTTTTTAGCGCGTGTTTATGAATTTGATAATTTGAAATCAATCGGGACTTCCACCCACGAATCGATTGCAGTTTCACCTTGCTTGGCGGGTACAAATGACCAACGCCTTACGGTATCCATCGCTGCTTTATCCAACACACTGCGGCCGCTGGACGCTTTCACTTCAACAGACGATGGCTTGCCATTACCCAACACATGCACATTCAAAATCACAGTGCCTTCCCAGCCCCGCTCTACTGCCAACTCAGGATATTCTGGCGGTGGATTGCGCAGATAACCGGGGTTTGCTGTTGCAGGCGTAACCGGTGGCGGTGGTGGTGGCGCTACGGGTGCAGGCGGCGGTGGCGGTGTTTCCACCACTTTTTGCACGGGAACCGGCTTTGGTTTTTCTACTGGCTTGGGTTTTGATTTTTCTACCTTTGGCGGTGGTGGTGGCGGAACCTCTTCCGGTGGAATCACCGGCGGTGGTGGCAACTCTACCGGCGGGCGGTAAATCTCAATCGACATAGGCGGCACTTCTGCCTTGGTAATAGGTACTTCTGGCTTGAAATAAAAATAGGCAAATGCCGCGAAATGCAGCCCCACAATCAACACCAGACTCAACAGCGACCATGCACCGCGATATTTGGTGTATACCAATTGGATTTGTTTTTGATGACTGTAATCACTGGGAATAACGCGAGGAATAAGTTGCACTACATCCGCCGATTTGCGCGGCACTGCAACTGGCTTTATGTGGCGCAGCTGTTGGCGAACATGGCGGCGGTCATAACTGTAGGGTTCAGAGTAAGCATGGGCACTCATATAATTCTCCCACCCGATTGGGGTACTGGAATCGCTTGTGGCGATATAACAATAGGTTTCCGTAATCAATGGCTTTGCATTGTGTGCAATGCACCATTCATCACAACTACCGGAGGAATTGCAGCAACTGTGCCAATACCAAATCCTGTTTCATAAAAATCCATCAGCTCATTGAAAGCCGCAGATTTATTGAGTTGCGCCGCGAATATTGCAATAAAAAGTGCAACACAACTGCCAGCAGCACAAGAATTGTTGTTTAATCACCAACAACAATGCACAAATCAAAACAGGGAAAAATGAATTGCCCATGTAAGCAATGTTTAAAAATAAACAGATGGCATACCGTGACAATACAGAAAACTCGCATAAGCTTATGAACTAATTACAGTTCATAAAGGCTAAATACCTCGCTACAATCCAGATAGCATTGGTTATAACCACAATTATGGTTATACATACGCTCACCAATCTTTACTGTTACAACCGCAACTATTTATTTACGGAGTCATTTTGCTATGTCAGACCAATGGAAATTTGAAACCCAATCCGTCCACGCCGGTTACACACCAGACCCGACAACAAAATCGGTCGCCGTGCCTATTTACCAAACCGTTGCCTACGCCTTTGATAGCGCGCAACACGGTGCCGATTTATTTGATTTAAAAGTGGCGGGCAATATCTACACCCGGATTATGAACCCCACCAACGACGTGCTGGAAAAACGCGTTGCCGCGCTGGAAGGCGGCATTGCGGCACTGGCATTGGCATCGGGCCAAGCAGCGGTCACTTATGCGATACAAACCATCGCCGAAGCGGGCGACAATATTATTTCTTCCACTGCACTTTATGGCGGTACTTACAATTTATTTGCGCACACACTGCCGCAATACGGGATTACCACCCGTTTTGCAGATCACACTAATCCGGATAGTTTTGAATCGCTTATTGATGAGCGCACCAAAGCAGTTTTTGTAGAATCACTCGGCAACCCGCAGGGTAATGTCACCGATATTGCACGCATCGCCGAAATTGCGCATCGCCACGGCGTGCCATTAATTGTGGATAACACCGTTGCAACACCTTATTTGTTGCGCCCTATCGAACACGGTGCCGATATAGTCGTGCATTCGTTGACAAAATATTTGGGCGGCCACGGCAACAGCATTGGCGGTGCGATTGTGGATTCAGGAAAATTCCCTTGGGCACAACACAAAGAGCGCTTCAAACGCCTCAATGAACCCGATGTGAGTTACCACGGCGTGGTCTATACCGAGGCCCTGGGCGCAGCGGCGTACATTGGCCGCGCCCGGGTAGTGCCGCTGCGCAACACCGGTGCTGCACTCTCGCCGTTCAATGCTTTTTTAATTTTGCAGGGCATAGAAACACTCGCCTTGCGCATGGATCGCATCAACAGCAACACACAAGCGATTGCTGAATATTTGCAAAAACACAGCAAAGTCAGCTGGGTGAATTATGCGGGCTTGCCCGATAACGTTTATCACCCGCTTGCGCAAAAATATCTTGGCGGAAAAGCCTCCGGCTTGCTCACCTTCGGTTTAAAAGCTGACGATGGCCGCGAAGCAGGCGCACGCTTTTTGGATGCACTGCAACTCTTCACCCGTCTTGTGAATATTGGCGATACAAAATCACTGGCTACCCACCCAGCATCCACAACCCATCGCCAATTATCGCCAGAGGAATTGAAAAAATCCGGCGTAGGTTTGGACACAGTGAGATTATCGGTTGGTATAGAACATATCGACGATTTGCTTGCCGATCTGGAACAGGCGCTGGCGAACGTGTAATAACTGCTGTAAAAAAAACGGGCGCATCCAGCGCCCGTTTTTTTTGCATGATATGTTTGCGTGCATTTATCCGCGCGGATCAGGGGTGAGTCGCAAATAAGGCTTAACCACCTTGTAGCCTTTAGGAAAACGGCGTGCAATTTCTTCCGGATCTTGCAGAGCCGGAACGATCACAACATCTTCACCTGATTTCCAATTACCCGGTGTTGCCACTTTGTGATGTTCAGTTAATTGCAATGAATCAATCACCCGCAAAATTTCATCAAAGTTGCGACCGGTACTTGCGGGGTAAGTAATGATCAAGCGGATTTTTTTCGCCGGATCAATAATAAACAGCGAGCGTACAGTAAGCGTGGCATTCGCGTTAGGGTGAATCATGTCGTAAAGGCTGGACACCTTGCGGTCGGCATCCGCGAGAATCGGAAAATTCACCTGGGTTAATTGTGTTTCATTAATGTCATTGATCCATTGGTTGTGGGAATCCACCGGATCAACACTTAACGCAATGGCTTTTACATTGCGCTTGGCAAATTCATCTTTCAGTTTTGCCGTCAAACCCAATTCAGTGGTGCAGACGGGCGTGAAATCGGCGGGGTGTGAAAATAAAACGCCCCAGCTATCACCCAACCATTGGTGAAAATTAATCAAACCCTGCGTGGATTCTTGTGTGAAATCGGGTGCTTCATCACCTAGACGTAAGCTCATTGTTGCCTCCTTTGGTGTGTTGATCTTATGGGACTTTTGATCTGACAGAGCGTGATCTGATAGAACGGCTGATCTG
>DLHT01000017.1:293794-430299 GCA_002483365.1 Cellvibrio sp. UBA7661 | reverse complement strand
CTGATCTGATAGAACGGCTGATCTTACAAGAATGCTGATCTCATCAAGCTGTTAATCCCATAGGCTTTTTGACTTTATGCGCAATGAAATGATTCGCATAAGGTGTGCTTATGGTAGAAGCCCGAGTGAAAATCCAAAAATACTATTTTGGACTTTGCTTAGAACCAAAGATGCCAAACAGAAAGTTATAAGCACATGAAAACTTAGTATTTCCCATGCTCACAGCCACTGATTAGGATGCGATCACGTTCATAAGGGCGATAAATACACAGCCCAAACAGCATCTAACCAGACGACTGGAAACCCCATGAGAATCCGCGACCTTGATTACTCCGACAGCCCCGTCAACCAGGAACATCAGGCGCTCGGTCTGCCCCCTGTAGAGCAAATACCACTCCATCCGGTGATCCGCGCCGCGGTCATTTTCGCCACCTTTACCCTACTCACTCTGGTAATTCTCGGGCTGGTCAAACTGTTCGGGGGGAGCTGGGAACAGGGCGTAAACAGTATTGACGCCGCCGTTAACGACTCCATGTTCTGGAATGCCCTACTGGTTGGCCTGCTCGCTCAAATTATCGATGGCGCACTGGGCATGGCCTACGGCCTGACCTCCACCAGCTTCTTACTGGCAACCGGCGCATCACCGGCGCTGGCGACGGCATCGGTTCACATGGCAGAAGTCTTCACCACGGGCGTATCAGGTATATCCCACGCTAAATTCGGCAACGTCGATAAAAAATTATTTTTACGTTTATTAATTCCGGGAATTATTGGTGGATTACTCGGGGCAATTCTTGTAACCCAAATTGATGGCAAGACCCTCAAGCCATTTATCACTGTGTATTTGTTGTTGATGGGCGTTTACGTATTGAGCAAAGCCTTCCGCAAACACATCGCCACCCGCAAAGGCGAACCCAAACACGTTGCAAAACTCGCATTGCTCGGCGGCTTTGTAGATACCTCCGGCGGCGGCGGTTGGGGCCCTGTCGTCACCACCACATTGGTAGGCACCGGCCACGACCCACGCACCACCATTGGCTCGGTGAACTTTGCAGAATTCTTTTTAACACTCACCAGCGCTGCATCACTCTTTATTTTGGTCGATGAAACAATCTGGCACGTAGTCGCAGGCTTGATCATCGGCGGCCTATTCGCCGCACCTTTCGCCGCCTACGCGTGCAAAAAGTTCTCAACCAGAACCTTGCTGATTTTGGTGGGATTACTAATCAGCGGAATATCGGTATTTAATTTGTATAAGGCAATTGTGGTCTAATAGCAGCCTGAAAAAAATTTGAACCCTGAAATACAACGGGCAGAGATTTTTAAGTCTCTGCCCGTTTCGGAACACATTTTCACGTACCACAACTAAACTTCCAAGGCACACCAAAACGGTCTACAACGATTGCGTAACAGGGTGAGAAAAATGTTTCTTGGGGCGGCAAAATCACTTCACCACCAATAGAAAATTTCTCAAATAGAGATTTGACCTTACTTTCAGTTTTCACGCCTAACAATATATTAAAGCCTTGCGGCTTTTGATACTGCTCCGGTTTAACATCACCACCAGCCAGTTCGACTTGTTCAATTACGATGTTTGCATGAACGATTTTATGCTGCCAGTCAGGGGCGACGCTCGCTGCTACAGGAGAGTCTTTAAACTCTAGCATTGTGGACGCTTTGGGCCTGCACAAGATGGCAGTGAGATGTTAATGACAAGGAAGGAAAAAGCCGGATGTGGAACTCACATCCGACTTAAGGTTTGGCGATTAATGCTTATTTACCGCCACAGCTACCGCAACAATCAGCATCTTTTTTGATTTCGTTTGAAGCAGCGGCTACTGCGGGAGCTTTAGTTTGCTTAAACAAACCAATCACTACCTGCCAGCTCACTGCCAAGGCACCGACGATAAACACTACATCGCCAAAGGTGCGCACCCAGCGGAGGGTTTGCAGTAAGTCTTGCTGCATAAACGCTTCACTGCGGGCGTACCACAAACCTTCTGACACGCTGGCGTAAAACTGGATGAAACCGATGGGTAAAAGGCTGGTGAAAATCATTAATGCCAACCCAGCGTTTAACCACCAAAAT
The DNA here is from genome assembly GCA_002483365.1 of Cellvibrio sp. UBA7661. Taxonomy (GTDB): domain Bacteria; phylum Pseudomonadota; class Gammaproteobacteria; order Pseudomonadales; family Cellvibrionaceae; genus Cellvibrio. Next base: position 428,210 of record DLHT01000017.1, on the reverse strand, counting down.
CCAACCTTCATTAATTTTTCGTTAAACACCAGCTGCGGGCGAATATAGCGCAACACTAACAAAGTGAAACCTAACGCAAGCAGACCGTATACGCCAAAGAGTGCAGCGTGTGCGTGCACGGGTGTGGTGTTTAAACCTTGAATGTAATAAAGCGAAACTGGAGGATTAATCATGAAGCCTAATACACCCGCGCCTAACATATTCCAGAAAGCAACACCGACAAAAAACAACAGCGGCCATTTGATGTTTTGCATCCAGGCGGCGCGCTTTTTCAAGCGCCAATTTTCCCAAGCCTCATAACCTAAAACTACCAGCGGAACTACTTCCAAGGCGCTGAAGGTTGCACCGACTGCCATTACCGGTGTGGTGGTTCCGGCAAAATACAAATGATGGAAAGTGCCCGGAATTCCGCCCAACATAAACAGTGAGGCCGAAGCCAAACTTGCGGCGGTTGCCATAGGGCGTGACACCAAGCCCATGCTGCAAAAAATAAACGCGAGTGCTGCAGTGGCAAATACTTCAAAGAAACCTTCTACCCATAAATGCACAATCCACCAGCGCCAGTATTCCATCACACTTAATACAGTGCGCTCGCCGTAGAAAAAGCCTGCACCGTAAAATAATCCAATCGCAGCGACTGACGCGGTAAGCAAGGCGAGCAAATTTTTATCGCCCGGTTGATAAAGCGCAGGCACTATGCCGCGCAACATTAATACCAACCATAAAACGATACCGGTGAACTTGCCAATTTGCCAAATACGACCAAGGTCTACATATTCATACCCCTGATGACCTAACCAGAAATTCAAGTTAGCGGGCATGATGTGGGCGATGGCTAAGTAATTTCCGATAAACGAACCCACTACCACCGCAACCAAGGCCCAAAATAAAATATCGACGCCGAGTTTTTGGAATTTTGGATCTTTACCGCCGTTGATAATGGGTGCCAAAAATAAACCAGCCGCAAGAAAACCTGTGGCGATCCAAAACAATGCAGACTGAATATGCCAAGTGCGTGTTAATGAATAAGGAAACCATTGTGATACATCGATGCCATAAAACTCTTGCCCTTCCACCGTGTAGTGCGCAGTAAAACCACCCAGAAAAACCTGAAAGCAAAAGAGTGCAACCACTAAAAATAAATATTTACCCAGCGCGCGCTGTGAAGGTGTTAGCGATACCAGCGAGATAGGATCTTTTTCCGGTGCTTGTGGTTCATGCTCACCTTCTTTGCGCAAAAACGCCCAGGCCCAAATCAAACCACCTACACCGGCGATTAATAAAATCACACTCACAATTGACCAGATAATATTTTCTGCCGTGGGTTTATTATCAATCAGCGGTTCGTGCGGCCAATTGTTGGTATAGGTTGCCGCAGAATCGGGGCGCTCAGTGGCGGCAGCCCATGCAGTCCAAAAGAAAAACTCGGTCAGGCGCGCGCGACGCTCCGCATCGGGCAGAGTATTTTCTTTCATCGCAAAACTTTTACGGGTATTGCGCAACTCCGGTTCGGCGCTAAATAAACTCGCGTAATAGGCAGCCGTTTGTTGAATGGCTTGCACGCGGCGTTCACTAACGATCAAATTGCCAGTTGCCGGGTCATAGGTATTGTTGCGATAACTGGTTTTTAATTCATAGCGCAAGGCATGTTGCTGTGCGTCATCCAATTCAGCATAAGGTTTGTTAAATTGCTCTTGTGCTGCCAATTCCAACCAAGCGGTTAATTCGCGGTGCAGCCAATCAGCTGTCCAGTCGGGTGCCTGATAAGCGCCGTGCCCCCAGATTGAACCCAACTGCATACCACCTACCGATTGCCACGCGGTTTGGCCATCCAAAATACTGTCGCGGGTCATTAACACCTGGCCGCTCTCTGATATTACTTTGTCCGGTATCGGCGGTGCCTTTCGGTACACTTCCCGCCCGAAGTATCCAAGAATTGAAAATGTGACGATGAGGACGGCGATTAGTAGCCACCATAGTTTGCGGTATTCACGCATGGTTTTTTTCTCCTAGTTGATGATCAATACGATCAAATAAAATATTGTTTTCAAGATGAATATGATTCATCAAATCCGTTTTTAGTGTTTCAAGGCCAAGGTAGAGTGCGCGCCAGGTATTGCAGGCTCCCTTGGGAACAACCATGCCATTTGTGATGTACTCAATATCAGCCAGTGCAGCACCGTGATCGTCGTGCTCGCTGCGCATCATTGCAATGGGTTGGACAGCCATGCCGGTAATGCCGCGACTAATCATGGGAAATAAAATTTGTTCTTCTTTCTTCATATGGCTTTCCAGCTCTTGCAGCATAGTCTCCAAATGTTGCGACAAACCTGCAGGACATTCCGTATGACCGCCATGAACCAGCTCTACCCGCTGCGCCAAACGGATCAGTTCCGGAAGTTGTTGGCGATGAACATCGTGATAACGGGTAAGGATATGCTCGATCAATTCAATATTCGGCACACTTGTCCATTCCTGCTCCGTTGAATCCAGTGACTGCAACAACTGCAATTCGGCTGCCAGCGCATCCAAACTAAGATCGCGGTCATTTGCAGCTTCGCGCAGGCTTTTCTTTCCGCCGCAACAAAAATCCAAATGGTATTTGTGAAAAATCGTTGTGGCACCCGGAATACTCCGGGCAAGTTGGCCAAGGCTCTGATCAAGAATACTCATAATGTCTCTCTCCGGGTGCAGTAAATCGACGGTTAATTAAAAGGTGCCTGACAAAATATCCAAACAACCACTTAATATGCATTGTAAATGCATCTTTTAAAGATGTAAAATAAATACATGTTTAAAAGTAAGGATTTTTCTTCTCGTTGTTTGATGCAGATAAAAGAGGAAAGACTATGAGTAAACACACTGGAATCTCCTTGCCTGAAAAGGTTGGCTACCTGGCACTTGCGTGCGTATCGCTATTTATAGGTTTGGTCGGTATTGTGACGCCGCTGCTACCCACTACCCCACTGCTACTCTTGTCAGCCTGGTCGGCGGCCAAAGGTTCGCCGCGTTTACATCACTGGCTAATCAACCATCCACAGTTGGGTAAACCTGTGGTGACATGGCAGCAAGAACATGCCATCCCCGCGGCTGCAAAAAAGTTGGCGCTATTCATGCTCGCTTGCAGTTGGCTAGTGATGGCCTTTATTGATGTTGATGGGAGGCTGCTGGTGGCGAGCTTCTTTTTCTTTATAGCGATAGCGACCTTCATTTGGACTCGTCCTTTGCCACAGGATGAAAACAACATAAGCGCCGAGAATATTACCCTCTACAAAGGATGCCGGGTTTACAGCGATATTCGCGCCTATAGTGATCCGGAAGTATTCCATGAGTAATATTATTGCGAAGCGCTGATCGGGCTTGCCCAAAAGCACATCAGCCTTTAACCTCGCGCACCTCATTGAGAGAAAGCAAAAAGAGAACCCTATGTATATCACTCGCTATACCGACTACTCCCTGCGTGTACTCATGTACGTTGCATTGAAAGGAGACGAAATTTCCACTATCGCTGAAATTGCCGAGAGTTATGGCATCTCCAAAAACCATTTAATGAAAGTCGTTCAGGAACTGAATGCAAAAGGTTACTTGATTGCCGTGCGCGGTAAAAATGGCGGCTTGCGGCTAAACGGACAACCTGAAAATATCAATATTGGTACTCTGGTGCGCGATACCGAACAGGATCTGGCCATTGTGGAGTGCTTCAGTAATGCACAGGCCTGCACCATCACCCCTGCCTGCCAATTGAAAATGGTTTTTGCCCAGGCATTAGAGGCATTTTTTAATGTGCTCGACCAGTATTCACTTGCAGATTTACTGCCACAAAAAAGAAAACCGGCACTCATTCAACTGTTGCAAATACGTTAAACCATTGTTGGGACAGTGTTCAGGGCTGCAAGCCATGTAATACATCGGAAATGATTAGCCCGCTTTTTTGGCGCACTTTTATAAAGTCCGGAATAAATTCAAAACTAACCAGCACTCCGCCGCCTGTCCGGTTTTCCAACAACAGTTCACCGCCCAAATGCCTGGCGCGCTCTTTCATAATTGCCAATCCATAGTGATTCATTTTTTCCGGTGTCAACGGCAGGCCAACTCCATCGTCGGCAATCTCCAGATTGATCGCTTGATTGTCACCTTGCCACAGCCGGATGCGTAAATTTTTGCCTCCGCTGTGATGAATTGCATTTTGACTAGCCTCGCGAATAATTTGCAGCAAATGAATTTCTTCATTGGGCGTTAATGGCACATTGCCCAGGGAATAATGAAAATCTATTTGCATCGCGTTTTGTGCACGCAGCTGATCAATGCCGGACTCAAGCGCCGCTTTTAATCCGTTACCATCAATTTTTAAACGGAAAGTCGTTAAAAGCTCACGCAACTGGCGATACGCACTGTTTAAACCCTCGCGCAACTCGCCCGCTACATCTTCCATGGTAACCCTGTCTTCGCGGTCGATCGCTTTGTTTAAGCGCGTCACCTGGATTTTTAAATAGGATAATGCTTGCGCCAGAGAATCGTGTAATTCGCGCGCGATGGCGTTGCGCTCTTGCAACACCGCCAACCGGCGCGACTGCTCTTCATCTGCTTTCAAACTCATTCCCACGGCCAATTGGTCAGTCGTTGATTGAATAAGTTGTTCCTGCCAGGGCGATAGCAATTGTTGCTCAGATACGCGGCACACAATCAGGCCGTAATGTTGATCGTTGCGCATCAGTTGAAAGCGATAAATTGCCATACCATTATTTTTTTCCAGCACACCGCGACTGGATAGACATTTGTAACAGTTTTGCTTTTTACACAGCTCTGTATTCACTTCACTGGCAGGTTTTATTTGCAAATAAGGGCTGTCGCCGCCAATGGTGGTCAAACATAACTCAAGATTGCTGACAGCAATAGTCTTACCCAAGCGCGATATAATTTCGTCGTAATTAATACCACCAGGGTTATTTTCAATAATGAGCTTGGCGCTTTCATACAAAAATTGCAGTGCGCTATTGGATTGCTGCAAGGCCTTGGTTTTTTCATCCACTTGCTGTTCAAGGTGTTCGTAGCTGTTAGCGATAGACTTGCTCATCAAATTGAAAGTGGCAGCCAAAACCCCTAATTCATCCTGACTGGTAACCGGTGTTTGGTAGCTAAAATCCCCATGGGAAATTCGTTTTGCCATCGCTGTTAGTTGGCGCAAAGGTTGTTCGACTTTAACGCGCAACGAATACATCACTACAGCAGAAACCAACAAGGTGGCAAAGAGTGCGATGATTTGCACCAAACGAAAACTGCGCACTTTCATTTCCGCATCCTGCTGGATCTGGTTTACCAGCTGATCCAGCAGTTGAATATGCTCATCAAGCAGCAGTTGTAATTGTTGTGCTTGTAATTGTGGCTGTACTGGTTGCAGCTTTACTGTATTTTGCTGCTGGTGCTGCTGGTAAAGCATCGTAAACGCAGGCAACAATTGCTCGCGCCAATTAGCAGCTGCTTTACTATAAAGCTCACTAATTTTCGGCTTATCATTTAAAAAAGGAATAAAAACCGGATTGCTCCAGGTCTTTTCCATTTTTTCCAGCGCAGCCTGCCATTCCCCTGCTTCGGTCACATTACCCGCCGCCAGCATTCCCATGCGATAACTTTGCATACGCAGGGAACCGGCAATATTAATCGCCAGAGAATCATGCTCAGCGCGCTCCGACAACCAATAAGAAATAAGCATGGTGCTCATTCCCAACACAATGATGCAGGCTAGCGCTGCGCTGACGCGCATGACAATTGACGATCGTGATGATGAGTTCATAAAAATACTTTGAAATTGTTATACCACTTTATGGGTAGTTTCAGCTTTTACTACCACCATAGAGGTATGGCCAACATAAAAACTGCACTTGATGTCATATAAAAACAGCATATGACAATAAAAATGTTGCATTCGCAAATACTACCAATAGTGTTGCGCCTTCTGCCAAAGATATCTTCCAAACCTTCAACATTTGCTTAAAAAAATTTCCGTTATTCATTTTCGCCTCTCGTTTTTAATTGGAGTACTACTTTTGTATTCACAGGGTAATTCCGGTTTTTCCGATTTCGTTAAACAACAAATAAATATCAAACAATTCATCAACTTAACAAATTTCTTCAGATACCTCTTTAGTGGTAATCACGGCGTTTTATACGCATTTTCGGTCACTGGCAGCAGCGCGTTGAATGGCGCAGTATTCAATTGTCAACCGTGAACCGCTAGCGCGTCATTCGCATAACGCTTTTCAGGCGACATATGTGAACTGGATTAACGCGCACACTTTTAGGAGCTGCCGCAGCATGAGTCATCTACTCGACAAATTACGTTTTTTCAAAAAGCGTCAAGAACCCTTTGCCGATGGGCATGGTGTTACCACTGATGAAGATCGCCGCTGGGAACAAGGTTATCGCCAGCGCTGGCAGCACGATAAAATTGTGCGCTCTACCCACGGCGTAAATTGCACCGGCTCCTGCAGTTGGAAAATTTATGTAAAAGATGGTTTGATCACCTGGGAAACACAACAAACAGATTATCCGCGCACGCGCCCTGATTTACCCAATCACGAGCCTCGCGGCTGTCCACGTGGTGCGAGTTATTCCTGGTACATTTACAGTGCCAATCGTTTGAAATATCCCAAAGTGCGTCAGGCGTTAATTGAACTCTGGCGAGAAGCCCGCCAGGAATATTGCGACCCCGTACAGGCATGGCAATCTATTGTTGAAGATCCGGTCAGCGCCAAAAAATATAAGTCACGTCGCGGCTTGGGCGGATTTGTGCGCGCTCACTGGGGCGAAGTTAATGAGATTATTGCGGCTGCCAATATTTACACCGCTAAAACCTACGGTCCGGATCGCATTAGCGGCTTCTCGCCTATTCCTGCTATGTCCATGGTCTCTTACGCCGCAGGCTCGCGTTATTTATCGCTGATTGGCGCTAACTGTTTAAGTTTTTACGATTGGTATTGCGACCTTCCACCTTCATCACCACAGGTGTGGGGCGAACAGACCGACGTGCCTGAATCAGCCGACTGGTACAACTCCAATTACATTATTGCCTGGGGTTCCAACGTCCCCCAAACACGTACACCTGATGCACACTTTTTTTCTGAGGTGCGCTACAAGGGCACCAAAACCTGCGTCATTACTTCCGACTATTCCGAAGCATCCAAATTTGGCGACACCTGGCTCGCGCCCAAACAAGGCACCGACGCTGCACTCGGTATGGCATTTGGTCATGTCATTCTTAAAGAATTTCACATCGAAAAACCCAGCAGCTATTTCACTAACTACGTCAAACAATATACCGACATGCCGATGCTAGTTATGCTGGAGCAGCAAGGCGACAAATTAACTCAGGGGCGGTTTCTACGCGCAGCCGATTTGGTTGATAACCTCGGGCAAGAAAATAATCCCGATTGGAAAACCATTGCAATCAATGCACAAACACAGGAATTGATCAGCCCTAACGGATCAATCGGTTATCGCTGGGGCCAACATGGAAAATGGAACCTTGAACAGCGCGATGGAAAAAGTGGTGCAGAAGTAGATGTGCATTTATCGCTAAAAAATCACTGCGATAAAATTCTGGATGTCGCCTTCCCCTACTTTGGCGGCAATGAACATGAGTACAATTATTTTAAACACACTGATCACAGTGAGATTCAATTACGCAAAGTGCCCGCGCGCAAAGTGTTGCTCGCAAACGGCGAATCTGCATGGGTAGCCAGTGTCTTTGACTTAATGGTTGCTCACTACGGTGTCGATAATGGTTTGGGCGATAACAATGTCGCAAAAAGTTTTGATGACGACGCGCCCTACACTCCCGCATGGCAAGAAAAAATTACCGGTGTAGCACGCGCCGATGTCATTCGTGTTGCGCGCGAGTTTGCGCGTACCGCCGACAAAACTCACGGGCGCTCTATGGTGATTGTGGGTGCCGCCCTCAACCACTGGTACAACATGGATATGAATTACCGCGGCTTGATCAACATGCTCATGATGTGTGGCTGTGTGGGTCAAAGCGGCGGTGGTTGGGCGCACTATGTAGGGCAAGAAAAATTGCGCCCACAGAATGGCTGGCTCCCTCTTGCATTCGGTTTGGATTGGCAGCGTCCGCCGCGTCAAATGAACGGCACGTCCTTTTTTTATAATCACGCCAGCCAATGGCGCTATGAAAAGTTGGACATGAGCGAAGTGGTTTCGCCGCTGGCGAATAAAGAAAAATGGAGCGGCAGCATTATCGATTTTAATGCGCGCGCCGAGCGCATGGGCTGGCTGCCATCTGCACCACAACTGGCCACCAACCCACTGCGTATTGTGGCTGCCGCACAAGCTGCCGGTAAATCGCCTAAAGACTATGTGGTGGAACAATTAACATCCGGCAAATTGGAATTCGCCTGCCAGGACCCTGACTCGCCACAAAACTTCCCGCGCAATATGTTTATCTGGCGTTCTAATTTATTAGGCTCCAGCGGTAAGGGGCACGAATATATGCTGCACCATTTACTCGGCACCAAACACGGTTTGCTCGGTAAAGATTTGGGCGCAGACGGTAAAAAACCGGAAGATGTGAAATGGCACCATGAAGGCGCAGAAGGCAAAGTCGATTTGCTGGTGACATTGGATTTTAGAATGTCCACCACCTGTTTGTATTCCGACATCGTTTTACCAACAGCGACCTGGTATGAAAAAGACGATATGAATACTTCGGATATGCATCCGTTTATTCATCCGCTCACCAAAGCAATTGATCCGGTGTGGGAATCGCGCAGCGACTGGGATATTTTTAAAGGTATTGCCAAAAAATTCTCGGCGTTATGTGAAGGTCATTTGGGTGTAGAACAAGATTTTGTTACCCAACCCATGATGCACGACACACCCGAAGAACTCGCTCAACCCTATGGCGTAAAAGCCTGGTGGAAAGGTGAATGCGAAGCCATTCCCGGCCTCACCATGCCCAACATGGTGGTAGTGGAACGCGACTACCCCAACACTTACAAACGCTTTACCTCACTTGGCCCACTGCTGGAAAAACTCGGCAACGGTGGCAAAGGTATTAAATGGGATACCAAAGAAGAAGTGGAATTCCTTGGCAAATTAAATCGCATCCACCATGAAGAAGGTGCGCATCAGGGGCGCCCAAAAATTGAAAGCGCTATTGATGCCTGCGAAGTGATTTTGTCACTAGCACCGGAAACCAACGGTCATGTTGCGGTAAAAGCTTGGGATGCGCTCTCCAAAATTACCGGGCGCGATCACACCCATTTAGCCAAACCCAAAGAAGAAGAAAAAATCCGCTTCCACGATATTGTGGCGCAACCGCGAAAAATTATTTCTGCACCTACCTGGTCGGGCCTTGAAGACGAACACGTCTCCTACAATGCGGGCTACACCAACGTGCATGAATTAATTCCATGGCGCACCGTCACCGGCCGTCAACAGTTTTATCAGGATCACGAATGGATGCGCGATTTCGGTGAACAGTTGTGTTGTTACAAACCACCGGTAAATTTAAAAACTATCGGCCCGGTAATGAACCGCACACCTAACGGTAACAAAGAAATTATTTTGAACTGGATTACACCGCATCAAAAATGGGGCATTCACAGTACCTATAGCGACAACTTGTTAATGCTCACTTTGTCGCGTGGCGGCCCGATTGTATGGATCAGTGAAGTGGATGCCAAAGCGGCAGGTATTGAAGACAACGATTGGATTGATGTGTTTAACGTAAACGGTGCTATTGCCGCACGTGCTGTGGTATCGCAACGGGTGCCGGAAGGTATGAGCCTGATGTACCACGCGCAGGAGCGCATCATCAATATGCCCGGCTCGGCACTTACCAAAACGCGCGGAGGTATGCACAACTCGGTAACACGCGCAATTATGAAACCAACACACATGATTGGTGGCTATGCACAACAGGCTTACGGTTTTAACTACTACGGTACCGTTGGCTGCAACCGTGATGAGTTTGTTGTAGTGAGAAAAATGAAAGAAGTGGATTGGTTAGACACGCCTTAACTGCCAGCAAGATAACCGCAACTTCTTAAACAGTTATTCTCGACCGGAGAAATTAAAAATGAAAGTTCGTGCCCAAATTGGCATGGTGTTGAACCTGGATAAATGTATCGGTTGCCACACCTGCTCTATCACTTGCAAAAATGTGTGGACCTCACGCGAAGGTGTGGAATATGCCTGGTTCAATAATGTGGAAACCAAACCCGGTGTAGGTTTCCCCAAAGAATGGGAAAATCAGGACAAATGGAAAGGCGGTTGGCAGCGCAGTGCGGATGGAAAATTAACTCCACGTATTGGCGGCAAGCTGCGTGTGCTCGCCAACATTTTTGCCAACCCGGATTTACCGGAAATTGACGATTACTACGAACCTTTTGATTTTGATTATCAACACTTGCACACCGCAGGCAATAGCCAGCACCAACCCACGGCTCGCCCGCGCTCGCTGATTAGCGGCCAGCGCATGGAAAAAATTAATTGGGGCCCCAACTGGGAAGAAATTCTGGGCACCGAGTTTGCAAAACGCAAAAAAGATAAAAACTTTGACAATGTGGTACAGACTGAAATTTACGGTCAGTTTGAAAAAACATTTTTAATGTATTTACCGCGCCTGTGTGAACACTGCTTGAACCCTGCCTGTGTTGCCTCCTGCCCTTCCGGTGCGATTTATAAGCGCGAAGAGGACGGCATTGTACTGATCGATCAGGATAAATGTCGCGGCTGGCGGATGTGCGTATCCGGCTGCCCCTATAAAAAAATCTATTACAACTGGAAAAGTGGCAAATCAGAAAAATGTACTTTCTGCTATCCGCGTATTGAAGCCGGTCAACCCACTGTTTGCTCAGAGACCTGCGTAGGTCGCATTCGCTATTTAGGTGTGCTGCTGTATGACGCTGACCGCATTGCGGAAGCGGCCAGCGTGGCCAGCGAACAAGATTTATATCAAGCGCAGTTAGATATTTTCCTCGATCCTAATGACCCGGGTGTTATTGCCGCCGCACAAGCCGAAGGAATTCCGCAAGCATGGATTGATGCAGCACAGCGTTCACCGGTGTACAAAATGGCGGTGGATTGGCAAGTCGCGCTGCCACTGCACCCTGAATATCGCACCCTTCCGATGGTGTGGTACATACCGCCACTGTCGCCCATCCAGAACGCGGCGCAAGCCGGTCATGTTGGTATGAACGGCGAGATTCCCGATTTGAAATCCCTGCGTATTCCGCTGCGCTATCTCGCCAACTTATTAACCGCTGGCGATGAAAAACCGGTTGAGTATGCGCTGGAACGCATGATCGCCATGCGCGCTTATATGCGCAGTAAGCACGTGGACGGCGTTCAGGATCTGGACGTACTTAAACAAGTCGGGCTGGATGTTGCCACGGTGGAAGAAATGTATCGCTACATGGCTATCGCCAATTATGAAGACCGTTTTGTAGTGCCCACCAGCCACCGCGCCTACGCTGAAAATGCTTACGATTTAAAAAGTAGTTGTGGCTTTAGTTTTGGCAACGGCTGTGGTGATGGCAATAACGATGTGAATCTTTTCGGCACCAAAGCCAAAGGGGTTCGTCAGGTTATTCCCGTGTCGATTCAGGAGTAGTCCCCATGAAATTATTAACGGTTTTATCACTGCTGATGGATTACCCGGAAGACAACTCCGAAGAATTGCTAGCAGTGCTGCGCATCGGCGTGCAATTAATGGACGCGCCGCCGCAAGCCAAACAACAAATACATCACCACCTTGATCAGTTTTTAAAATATTACGCAACTACCTCACTGTTGGATCTGCAATCTAACTATGACGGTTTGTTTGAGCGCGGCCGCGCACTCTCACTGCATTTGTTTGAGCATATTCACGGTGAATCCCGTGATAGAGGTCAGGCCATGGTGGATTTACAACAGCAATATCACACTGCCGGTTTGGATATTGGCGTAAAAGAACTGCCCGATTATTTGCCCTTGTATCTGGAGTTTTTATCTACCCAAGGCGAAGAGAATGCGCGCATTGGGTTGGAGGAAGTAGCACCGATTTTATCGGTACTGGCCTGCCGCCTGGAAAAACGCAACAACCCCTATGCCGGTTTGTTTCATTGCCTGATTTTACTTTCCGGAGTGGACGTTAATCTCGATGAATTACATGCACAGCTAGAACAAGAAAAGCGCGATGACACGCCCGAAGCATTGGATAAAGTGTGGGAAGACGAAATGGTGAACTTTGGCGCAGAGAAGAATGCCGATAACTGTAGCAGCTCCACAGTGCGCCCCAGCGCGCAACAAAGTCGCGATCACGTTGAGTTTTTAAATGTTGATGACCTACTAAACCTGAATGCTGCGGCAAAAATATAGGAGCAGATATGAATTATATAAATACCTTGCTATTTGGGCTTTATCCCTACATCGCTTTATTTATTTGTTTTATTGCCAGCTGGATTCGTTATGACCGCGAACAGTACACTTGGAAAGCCAGCTCCAGTCAGCTGCTTGAAGGCAAGCAATTAAAAACCGGTAGCCGTTTATTTCATGTGGGTATCATCACAGTATTACTCGGTCACTTTGTTGGATTGCTGACTCCGGTTGAAGTCTGGCACCTGCTCGGTATTCACGCCCATCACAAACAATTGATTGCCATGACACTGGGTGGCGTTTTTGGTGTGATTTGTTTTATTGGTCTAACCATTTTACTACGCCGCCGGTTATTTAACCCACGCATACGCGCCACCAGCAGCAATATGGATATTGCCGTCTTGTTACTGCTCTACGCGCAATTAATTTTAGGTTTGGGTTCCATTTTTATCTCAGCACAACATACCGATGGTAAAGAGATGCTGCTGCTAATGAGCTGGGCGCAAAATATTGCGACTTTTGATCCAACGCAAGCGGCAACTGCAATCGCATCTGTACACTGGATTTACAAGCTACATGTATTTTTGGGAATGAGTTTATTTGTTGTATTCCCATTTAGCCGTTTGGTGCATGTATTTAGCGTGCCAGTTAAATATGTTGGGCGCAGCTATCAAATAGTACGCAAAAAAGCCTGGCACTAATTACTGCGGAGTAACCTATGATTCAGGTCAACCAAGCTACCATTAATGAACAACATATTCTGGCTGAAATGCAATATCACCCCGCTGCATCACAGCGCGAGGCAATGATAAAAGCCGCTGAGGCACTCATTATCAGTGAACTCTTGCGTCAACGTGCAGCAGCGCTGGATATTCACGTAGGCGATGATAATGCCGCTGCATCAGATAAAGATTTTATTGAAGCCTTGATCGCACAGGAAGTGCCATTGCCAACAGCCGATGAACAAGCTTGCCTGCAATACTTTACTGCCAATGCCCAGCGTTTTATGAGTTCACCACTCCTTGAACTGCAACACATTCTTATTGCTGCCGCGCCCGAGGATGAAGCCGAACGTATTACCGCCAAACAGGACGCTGAAGCGCTGCTGATCAAGCTGCAACTAGGGCAGGATTTTTCCCAACTTGCACAAGCTCACTCCGCCTGCCCATCCAAACAGGAAGGTGGCGATTTGGGCGTGATCAGTCGCGGCCAAACTGTGCCAGAGTTTGAGCGGCAACTGTTGCTGTTACCGGTTGGTTTGCATCACCAACCACTGGAGAGCCGCTATGGTTTTCACATCGTAAAAATCAACCGCATCACTCCCGGTCAGGCGCTGAAATTTGACGATATCAAAGAAAAAATTGCCAACTATTTACAAGAGCGTGTGCGTCACAAAGCCATTGCACAATACATCCAGCAATTAATTAACAACGCCACTATAGAAGGTTACGATTTTTCGGTGCCCACATCACCCCTGATGCAATAAACCCTTTTGCTCTGCGAGGATTAGATCATGAGCCTTGAGACTACCCCCGACCTACTTGACCGAAGCCTGGGCCAACTTGCGCGTAAAATTCCCGGTGCTACGGCGATCTTTAACCAACACGGATTAGATTTTTGTTGTGGAGGCAATAAAAGCCTGCGCCGCGCTGCAGAAGAAAAACATCTGGATAGCGAAACACTTGTTAACTCACTGTTGGCAATAGTCACCAAAGGTGAAACACCCTCCACCGATACCATGCCGCTACCTGATTTGATTGATTATATTCTGGAAAATTTTCATCAGGTTCACAGAGCCGAATTACCCGAATTATTGCGCTTGGCCAATAAGGTGGAACGGGTACATGCAGACAAGCCAGACTGCCCGCACGGTTTAAGCGAGCATTTGTTGCATATGGCACAAGAGCTGGAAATGCATATGCAAAAAGAAGAGCAGATTTTATTTCCTATGATCAAGCAAGGTTCAGGCTCTATGGTGCTTGGCCCTATTAGTGTTATGCGCCACGAACACGATGATCACGCTGCCGCACTGCGCGAGCTGGAACGGCTCACCAATAATATGACCCCGCCATTGGGTGCCTGTAACACCTGGCGTGCACTTTATTTAGGTTTGCAAAAATTGCGTAGCGATTTAATGGAGCATATCCATCTGGAAAACAATTTATTATTTGTCAAACAGGAGGAGCAATTCACCATGCCACCCCTAAACGCAACACCTTACAGCCGTTATAGTTAAAATGAAAAAGCCGGACACCAGCAGTGCGATGAGGGAGTTGGTAACGCAAATACGCGCCCATATTCCCTTTGATGAACTGGATGATGCGCGCGTGTGTTCCGGCAGTTGTATTGGTTGCGCAAAAAATTTATTGGAATATTTGGAGCAGGAAATTATCCACTGGGAATACAGCCTCGCGCGCGACGAAACACCCAGCTTGGGCGACATCAATAAACTGGCGCGCAGTGCTAAAAAAATTTACAAAGTTTTGCAGCTAAATAAATTAGTCTAGCGTTGGAATAAATGATGTCAGCGCTGTTCGATCTCATTACTCGCTTGCCGTAAGCGACAATATTTCTCCCTGCTTATCAAATACCAAATACTGTTCAATCATGCCGGTATTAATGCCGGCAATCATTGCATCCAGCGGTTTATTGGCATCGGTACTGCTTGGCGCTTGTGCGCCTTTGCCTGCGAGGCTGGCGGCAAAAATGAATGACCAGAGCTGCCCGGTATTTGCCGCTTCAGCAAGCAAAGCAGTAAAGCTTGCAATTTCATCTGGTGTTTTATCCACACACATTTTCGGTGTGAGAAAACCGCCTTCATGGGTATCGCCCCCAGCCGCACTATCAATATCCACAAACACCAACAATAAGCGTTGAGCATCTGCTTGCGCGCGCGCGGCTGTTAAAAAATCATCAAAGTGTTCCATTGCTTAACCTCATGTGTTTGCTCTATCACCCAATCTACGCATTACCCATAACCGATGAAATACCCATTAAGGCTTAGCTTGTAACGCGCCCGCCCCCTACTCCCTTATGGGTAGCCCCACACAGAATTTGATTTAGATCAAATATTTCAAACGGCTCACACACTAGGCTTCACTACATATAGAAATGAAACTAAAAATAAACACTAAATGTGGTGCTTTATGAAATTTATGCGTTTCGTTAATGAACAAATTGTCTGGCAGGAGGTTCCCGGTGAAACCTCTCTTGCCTACACCATTACCGGTTGCCCTTTGCGCTGCAAAGGCTGCCATAGCAGTGAGTATCGCAATCCGAAAATAGGCGAGCCATTGTATGCCGACTATTTTCAAAGCCGTTTGAACGCCTACAAGGGCTTGATTAGCTGTGTTGTTTTTTTTGGTGGCGAGTGGTTGCCTGGTTTATTGCAACCCCTGTTGGAACAAGCGCGCCGCGCCCAGCTGAATACTTGTTTATATACCGGTTTTGATTTGATTCCCAATTCATTACTGCCACACCTGACCTACCTGAAAACCGGCGCATGGATCGCAGCGCGGGGCGGCTTGGACAACCCCGACACCAATCAGCGTTTCATTGATTTGCGCACCAATGAGCTTCTGAATTATCGATTTCAAAAACACAGCCAATAACAATTCGCCAATTACCGGCATTTTTCATAAGGAGTTTTTATGTTGCGATTAAACCCTGCCCAACTGAATGAAAAACTGAATTTTATTCAGCACTATCTGGCCGCTGAAAATGCAGCTGATGGCTCCACCATGGATGCCAATGCCAATGTCACACAAAAAAATATTGCTACCCTTGAAGCCGAATTAATGAAAGACTTTTTTGTGCAGGTGAATCGCGCACAAGTGAGCCGAAAAATTGGTGAGTTGTTTGGCGATAGCATGGCCGTAGAATATATCCGCCAGATTGAACAGCATGAAATTTATGTGCACGATGAAACCAGCCTCAAACCCTATTGCGCATCGCTCACCATGTACCCTTTTTTATTGGATGGATTAACCAAGCTGGGCGGAGAATCCCGCGCCCCGCAACACCTGGAATCTTTCTGCGGTACTTTTGTGAATTTTGTATTTGCTGTGAGCTCACAATTTGCCGGAGCCATAGCCACCGTCGAATTCCTTACCTATTTTGATTATTTTGCCCGCAAAGATTATGGCGATGACTACCTGAATACCCACACCAAACAAATTGCCAACCATTTGCAACATGTGGTGTATGCCCTCAACCAGCCCGCTGCCGCACGTGGCTACCAAAGTGTGTTCTGGAACATTTCTATTTATGACCAACATTACTTTGATTCCATGTTTGGTGAATTTGTATTTCCGGACTTCACCAAACCTGAATGGAACAGTGTTGCCAAACTACAGGATTTTTTCCTGCAGTGGTTTAATGCCGAGCGCAGCAAAACCCTGCTGACATTTCCGGTGGTGACCGTCGCCATGCTCACTGAAAATGGCCAATGTAAAGACCATTCTTTTGCGGCGTCGATTGGCTCCCATTTAGCACAAGGCAGCGCATTTTTTATTTACCTGTCTGACAATGCTGATTCACTTGCCTCTTGCTGCCGTCTGCGCAACGAAATTAGTGACCATACGTTCTCCTACACGCTCGGCGCTGGCGGTGTTGCAACCGGCTCAATTAATGTCATCACCATTAACATGAATCGGCTGGTACAGGACGGCCGCGACCTGCTCACTGAAGTTAAAAAAATCCACTGCTACCAAGTCGCCTATCGCCAACTCATGGAAGAATATTTGGCAGCAGGTATGCTCAATGTTTATTCCGCAGGCTTTATCAGTTTGGATAAACAATTTCTTACCATTGGTATTAACGGCATGGTGGAGGCCGCAGAATCGCAAGGCATTCAGGCCAGCAACAACGCGGAATACATTGAATTTGTGCAAAATCATTTAAAGGTGATTTACAACGCTAACCGCGCAGCAAAAGAAGAATTTGGTTATTTATTCAATACCGAATTTGTACCCGCTGAAAACCTTGGGGTGAAAAATGCGAAGTGGGATAAAGCCGACGGCTATAAAGTCGCACGTGAGTGCTATAACTCGTATTTTTATGTGGTGGAGGACGATAACACCAACCCGCTTGATAAATTTATTCTGCACGGTCGCGAGCTGATTGATTATTTGGATGGTGGCTCCGCGTTACATTTGAATCTGGATGAAGCCTTGACTGCCGACGCCTACCTGAGGCTAATCAATATCGCCGCTAAAACAGGCTGTAACTATTTTTGTATCAACGTAAAAATCACTATCTGCAATCAATGCCAGCAAATCGACAAACGAACACTTCACAAATGCTCCGCGTGCGGGTCAGATGATGTGGACTACGGCACCCGCGTAATCGGTTATTTAAAACGTATTTCGTCGTTCAGTGCCGGACGGCGTAAAGAGCACAAGCTGCGCCACTATCACATCAAAAAAGCACGCAATCTTCCTGTTAATAGTGCTCAACACCAAACGGAGAAACACCGCGCTACTGCATCTGCCTAAGCGGGTTTTAATTAGCTAAAACGTGATAATTATTTGACTACCGATGCATGCTGAAGCCTCCTCAGCCGTTTCTGCACCCGGCGCGCCCCCTTAGCCGGTGTGCAGTTTTTTTTGAAAACAGCTATCGATAACGCAGGATAAGCCCCGCGATTTGTTGCACAGTTGCTGCAACGCGTGGGTGTAATTGTGAATGCAGTTCTATACTGGCCAGCATATTTTTTATTCCCAATCCCAATTCAGTATCGCCATTCATTTCCAGACGCCGCTGGAAAAATAACATGTCAGGATCCAGCTTTTGGGTGGCAATCAATAATAGATCGTAACTGTCTGCACTAAAACGCAAATGCGGATTTGACACCACCTCTGCGACTAATAAACTTTTATTCCGGTAGCGGATACTACAATTAACTCCCAGATCTTTAATGCAAATATTCAGCACTTTATCTGTAAAAAAATCCAGCTCGCCCAAGACAATTGCCTCGCGCAATAGATAATTCAAACTGCGCGCCAATGCTAAATGTTGAAGCCGGTCAGGCACCGCTCGCCCGATCCAGTTCAGCGCCACCGGCAGGCGTGGCATCAGTGCCCGCGCGATACTATCTACCCCTTGGCTTACCCTTTGTTGGTATAACATTTTTTCACCTCATCGCCCACAATAGCACTTTGCCAATCATGGCAAGCCAATATCAGGCTGGCTATAAACCATTGGAGGTAGACGATGGAATTGTTGTGTCCTGCAGGCAATATTCCGGCATTAAAAGCCGCTATCGATAATGGAGCTGATGCGGTTTATGTTGGGCTGCGCAACCAGACGAACGCTCGCCATTTTGCCGGTTTAAATCTGGATGCCATTAAACTCAAAGAAGCCGTTCGTTATGCACATCAACACCAGTGCAAATTGCATGTGGCCATTAATACCTTCGCGCACCCGGATAACTGGCAACATTGGAGCGCAGCAGTAGATGAAGCGGTTGAGTCTGGTGTTGATGCACTGATTATCGCGGACATAAGCATTCTGCAATACGCAGCTGAACGCTATCCACAGGCAGAACTGCATTTATCGGTGCAAGCCTCAGCTACTAACGCTGCTGCAATCGATTTCTACAGCCAACAATTTAATGTGCAGCGCGTAGTCTTACCTCGCGTATTGTCTATCGCCCAGGTAAAAAATCTGGCGCACTCCTGCACTACCCCCCTGGAAGTATTTGCGTTTGGCAGCCTGTGCATTATGGCGGAAGGCCGCTGTTATTTAAGTTCGTACTTAACCGGTCAATCGCCCAACACGTTTGGCGCCTGTTCTCCTGCCGAATTTGTGCGCTGGGAAGATCACAATGGCGTGTTGGAGTCGCGTTTGAATAACGTATTAATTGATCGTTTTGGCACGAACGAAACCGCAGGTTATCCCACACTTTGCAAAGGCCGTTTTACCCTCGCCGATGAACCCGGCTCAACGCCTTATCACGCATTAGAAGAACCCACCAGTTTAAATACCATGGAGTTATTGCCGGAATTACTTGCGCTGGGTATTCGCTCATTAAAAATTGAGGGGCGTCAACGCAGCGCCGCTTACGTTGCACAAGTGACACGTGCATGGCGACAGGCTATTGATTGCTGCCGCTCCACTCCGGAAAAATTTTTAGTCAAAACGGAATGGCAGGCGGCGCTCACGCAATTGGCAGAAGGCAGCCAAACTACCCTTGGCGCTTATGAACGGCAATGGCGATAGAAGAAAGGGGTTTATTATGAAATTTTCACTCGGTCCGATTTTATATTTTTGGGATAAAAATAACATTTTGGATTTTTATCGCAGTGCAGCGGAATCCAACGTGGATATTATCTACCTGGGCGAAACAGTTTGTCCTAAACGACGCGAATTGCGTTTGGAAGATTACATCGCCATAGCGCACCAACTGCGTGAAGCAGGTAAAGAAGTCGTGCTCTCTACTATGACGCTATTGGAGTCCCCAGCAGATTTGCGCGAGCTAAATCGCTACTGCGACAACGGTGAATTTTTAATTGAAGCGAACGATATTGGTGCTGTGCGTTTGCTCAATGAGCGGGGGCTACCTTTCGTAGCAGGCAATACCCTCAACTGCTACAACCAGCACAGTTTGCGGTATTTAATGAAAATGGGCATGCAGCGCTGGGTAGTACCGGTTGAATTGCCCTTACGCTGGATCAGTACCCTGTTAAACAACAGCGAAATAACTGATCTGCGGGAGTATTTTACAACCGAGCTATTTGCTTTTGGCCATTTACCGCTAGCTTGGTCCGCACGCTGTTTTACTGCGCGAGCCGAAGGAAAACCCAAAGATCAATGTGATTTATGCTGCAAAAAATACCCCGCAGGCAGAGCAGTCACCAGTCAGGAGGGCGAGCGTTTATTTACACTGAATGGCATACAAACCCAATCGGGCTTTCGCCACAATTTAATCAATGACCTGCAAGGTTTGCAAAACACTATCGACATTATTCGTTTAAGCCCACAAGAGCATGAAACTTTTTTATGGCTTGAACGCTTTCAACAACAATTGCACACCCCGACAACATTTCCTTTGGAAAATCCTGACTGCAATGGTTTTTGGCATGATCAAGCAGGAAAAGAATTGATTATTGCCACTAGTAATAACACCTGAGCCACCAGCCATCGTAATTTACCTGCGTTAACGCTTACCTATTTGTGAGTAAGCAGTACCAATTCATAGTGCTATCGCCCGATAGCAAGCACTGCCCGCCTGGCAGTACACTGCCGATAAAACAGAAAAATTTATTGTTAATGTTAAATGATTTTAATTGTGCTTATCGGGAGCTTTTTATGGCAAGCAGTGAACACAAAGCCTGGTCTGTTGTTATCGCCAGCACCTTTTCATTTACCATTTGTTTTATGATCTGGATGATGTTTGCGGTCATCGGCATCCCCATCAAAGAAGCGCTTTCACTCAATGAAACGGAATTTGGTTTATTGATTGCAATGCCCGTATTAACCGGCTCATTAATCCGCTTGCCAATGGGAATGTGGACCGACAGGTTCGGTGGGCGAATTGTATTTTTTTTACTGATGATCTCAACCGTCATACCTATTTGGCTAATTTCCTATGCACAAGCTTACTGGCAATTTTTAGTATTAAGTTTGTTTGTAGGCGTTGCTGGCGGATCATTTACTGTTGGCATTGCGTATTGCGCACGTTGGTTTAAAAAAGAGCGGCAAGGATTAGCAATGGGAATATTTGGTGCCGGCAATACCGGTGCAGCAGTAACTAAACTCGTTGCACCGATAATTGTTGTCGCTTATGGCTGGACCATGGTTCCCAAAGTTTACGCTGTGCTTATGTTGATTACTGCACTGTTATTCTGGTTTTTTAGTTTTACTGATAGCACCCATAAGGCGACCAGCAATATCACGATCAAACAACAATTGGCGGTGTTAAAAGATCCGCGTGTATGGCGCTACAGCCAGTACTACTCAATTGTATTCGGCGGCTATGTCGCACTCTCATTGTGGATGACAAAATACTACATCACCGAATACGGTTTCGATTTAAAAACGGCGGCGTTATTAGCAGTTGCCTTTAGTTTACCGGGTGGCATTTTGCGCGCGCTGGGCGGATATTTCTCCGACAAATTTGGTGCGCACACCGTCACCTGGTGGGTGCTGTGGGTATCACTGCTGTGTTTATTTTTTCTATCCTACCCGCCTACTGAAATTGTGATTACCACGATCAATGGCCCTATGAGTTTTCATCTTGGCTTAAACGCCACCAGCTTTACCATCATTATGTTTACCATGGGCATTGCCTTTGCTGTTGGTAAAGCGTCCGTATTCAAATACATATCCGATGATTACCCACACAATATTGGCGTTGTTTCTGGCGTTGTAGGATTGGCAGGCGGACTGGGTGGATTTATTTTACCGGTGTTATTCGGTGCCTTAGTGGATCTAACGGGCGTCCGCTCCTCGGCATTTATGTTTATGTTCGGCATTATCTGGACATCCTTAATGTGGATGTACTTCACTGAGGTTCGTCCTATACACGCGGCAGGCGAGCTACAGCGCCGCAACCTCTTGAAACATTGAAGCCATGCAATAACACTTGATGAAAATCAAACGCATTAGTTCAACATTTTTTTACTATTGGTTGTGCTTTATGTAATTTCATCAACGCTTCAGGAGATGAATATGAGTAAAAAAATTGAATACTTCCCACTGGTATACTCCTGTTCAGGCTGCTCCAATCTGGCTCAAATGGCCAATGATCTGGCGATTGTTCTAGACCGCGAAAAGCATGCGCAAATGTCGTGTATCGCAGGGGTTGGGGGCAACGTGAAGGGGCTGGTAAAAATAGCAAAATCCGGCCGCCCTATTCTTGCGTTAGATGGGTGTAAAATTGCCTGTGTCAAACAAGTGCTTCATCAACACAATATTGAACCTACCTGGCATCTGGAATTAAGCAGCCTGGGCTTAAAAAAACGGGAACATCAAAACTATTCCATAAGCGATATGCATAAAGCATTAAATAGCGTTTATCAATTATTGCCTGTCAGGCAGTTAGAATAATAATTGATTAACAGGGACTTTTTTGCAGGAATTTTTTACGGGACTTTTTTACGGGATTGATTCTTTATAGGAGTTTTTACCTATAGGATTTCTGTTTTCTTATAGGGCTTCTGTTTACTTATAGAGCTTCTGTTTACTTATAGAATCTTTTTTCTTATAGAATCCCTTTTATTACAATATCTTTTTCCGTACAGAATCTATTGGACAAACCGCCACACAAGTAGGTGATGGATAATAGCCCTCGCAGCGAATACAGGTATCAATATTTATCACATAGTGGCGCTCCCCCATTGCGATAGCATCACTGGGGCACTCAGGCACACACATATCACAATTAATACAAGAGCCATCAATTTCCAGCAAGAACTGATGCGCTGTTTTTTTCATCTGGTTTCGCCCTGCATTATCGGCGCTGTATTGTTGGCTCTGTATTGTTCGTTCTGTATTGTTCACTCTGTATTATTCACTCTGCATTTTCACCAGTAATATTCGCGCATGATTTACGCTGCAGCTGAGCCTTCTCGCGCTTTAATCAATACCGCACAAGTCAGCCATTTTTCATCGCTCAAATCCATACCCAACGGAGGCGTTATACATACCCTATGCCCCGAGCCGGGAGCCAATTGAATAGATTCTCCGTGTAGGTTGCTCATCCGGGACAGTGTAAACGCGAAATTACCTTTCGGTGTCATCAAGTTATATTGCTCGCCCGCTAGAATTTTATTTTTAACATTAATAATTAATTCTCCTGCGTGATTCTTTCCAATCACCTCGCCGACTATTTGTTCTTCGCCTACACTGTGGCCGCGCGCATACTCTTGCATAGCCTGTAAATGATGACGGCGCAAAAAGCCTTCGGTATATCCTCTATTAGCCAAGCCATCCAGCTCATACAACAGCGATTCATCAAACGGCTTTCCTGCACAAGCATCATCAATCGCCTTACGGTAAACCTGTGCTGTGCGCCCTGCATAATAGGGTGATTTTGTGCGCCCCTCGATCTTAAGTGAGTCCACACCAATAGCAATCAGCTTTTCAACTAAAGCAACCGCACGCAAATCTTTGGAGTTAAAGAGATAACTTCCGTGCTCATCTTCTTCCAGCAAATATTGATCGTGTAAATTATCCGACGCTGCAACATAAATAGATTGTGATGTAGCATGATCTGAAACCACTATTTTTTCTGCACTGTTTGCGGCCGAGTAACTCCACCGGCAAGCATTGGTACAAGCACCCTGGTTAGGATCACGCTTGTTCATATAATTTGAAATAAGGCATCGCCCGGAATAGGCCATACACAAAGCTCCGTGCACAAATACTTCCAGTTCCATCTCAGGACAGCGCTGCTTGATTTCAGCAATTTCGTCAAGCCCCAACTCGCGCGACAAAATCACACGGGTGATACCCTGTGCTTGCCAAAATTTTACTGCAACCCAATTCATCGTATTAGCCTGCACCGATAGATGTAAGGGGATATGCGGGAAAGATTCACGCAACAGATAGATTATTCCTGGATCAGATACAATCAACGCATCCGGATTGAGTGCAATCACTTCACCCATATCGCGTACCACATCTTTAATTTTGCTGTTATGCGGCAACAAATTCACTACAACATAAAACAGCTTATGCAGGTCATGAGCCTGACCAATGCCCAAAGCCATATTTTCCAACGTAAATTCATTATTACGCACACGTAAACTGTATCTCGGCAACCCCGCATATACGGCGTCTGCTCCGTAAGCAAATGCCATGTGCATTGCTTTTAAGCTACCCGCTGGCGATAAGAGTTCCGGTTTTCGCTTAGCCGCAGCCGGTTCAGATATAGGCAACATAATAAAACCCCAAAAATATTTAAATGGGTGCAGTGTAATGCCATCGTCATACTTTTTATTTGACCTAACACAAACACACGCACGCTACCTACTTATGGGTAAAACCCCCACCTCTTCACGGCAATAATGTTTTTACAAACAACACGCTAGTATGCAATTACGCCGAGCTTAAGAGCCTAAGGTCATCCCGACTATGGTATTAAGCCAATGGGTTTATTGAGAAATTGATAAGCCTCCCGCTTTGGAAAGGTGTTTTATGTTAGTTGAACATCCGCTTACGGATACATTTGCGCGCGCATTTACTTATTTACGGTTATCGCTTACCGAAAAATGTAATTTTAGCTGTAGTTATTGCTTGCCAGATGGTAGTGAATGCCATTCCATGAGCGATGATTTAACGCTCACTGAAATTCGCCGTTTGGTCACCGCGTTTGCCCTACTCGGCACACGAAAAATTCGTCTAACCGGCGGTGAACCAACCCTACGGCGCGACCTGTGCGAGATTATCCGGTGCTGTAAAACGATTCCCGGAATTGAATCAGTGGCGCTCACTACCAATGGATTTCGCTTGGAAAAAGATGTGCATGAGTGGCGTAAAGCCGGCCTTGATGCATTGAATGTCAGTATCGATAGTTTGCGCCCCGAGATGTTTCAACTCATCACCGGCAGCGGAAAATTGCGCAGTATTTTACTGGGTTTGGAACAGGCGCAAACATTGGGCTTTAACCAACTCAAAATCAACACCGTATTATTGCGCGAACAAAATGCCAGCGAGATGAGCGACTTTCTCGCGTTTGTAAAAACACGCAACATTACGCTGCGCTTTATTGAACTTATGCGCACCGGTGATAACGCTGCGTTTTTTAGCCGCCAACATCTCAGTGGCGATAGTATCCAGGCACAACTCATGGCAGATGGTTGGACCCACAAAATTCGCAGTGTCAACAGCGGCCCGGCAAAAGAATTTATTCACCCGGATTATGCGGGATCTATTGGTCTGATCATGCCTTATAGCAAAAACTTTTGTGCCGACTGCAATCGTCTGCGAGTTTCCAGCAAAGCAGAATTGTATTTATGTTTATTTGCTGAAAAACATCAATCGCTCCGTCATTTGTTACAAAGTGACGACCCTCAACCGGTCATGCAATTTTTGCACGATGCGCTGATACACAAAACCGCAGGACATGATTTATACCAACAGAACACAGGCTCAACCCGTCACCTTGCCATGATTGGAGGCTAGGATCTTTATCACCGAAATAGCGGAGTGAAATCTATGGGGCATCACACCACAGATCAGACACAACCTTTAGCAATTGCAGTGCTTACCGTATCGGATACACGCAATCTGGAGACAGATACATCTGGCACTGCATTGGCTGAACGTTTACAGGAAGCATCACATCAGCTCGCTGCTCGCGCCTTGGTGATTGATGATATTTACCAAATTCGTGCGCAGTGCTCACAGTGGATTGCCGACAGCGCAGTTCAGGTTGTTTTAATTACCGGTGGTACCGGTTTTACCGGGCGTGATTCAACCCCCGAAGCAATGAAGCCGCTGTTTGATAAAACCGTTGAAGGCTTTGGCGAGTTATTCAGGCAAATATCCTACCGTCACATTGGCACATCCACTATCCAATCACGCGCCATTGCCGGGCTTGCCAATAACACGTTAATTTTTTGTCTGCCCGGCTCTACCAATGCCTGTAAAACCGCATGGGATGAGATCATTAAATATCAATTGGATTCTACCCAGGGCCCCTGCAACTTTGTTCCCCATTTAAAAAAGACTACACGCCCGCATTGCGCAACCCGGGGGTAAAACAATGACTACAACAACACCCGTTATTCATCACAAGCAAGCTGCCCTGAGCCATATTGATCAAAACGGTGCGGCCTGCATGGTAGATGTTAGTGACAAAACAATTACTAAACGCATTGCCGTAGCCAGTGCCATTGTCATTACCCAGCCCAATGTTATTGGTCTGATTAAAAATGCCGGTTTAAAAAAAGGCGATGTCTTGGCTAGTGCGCGCATTGCGGGGATTATGGCGGCAAAAAAAACTGCCGATTTAATTCCGCTATGTCACCCGCTTGCACTGTCAAAAATTAGCATTGATTTTGACTGCAATTTATCGGTTGGTTCAATATCCATTCGGGCTTGTTGTATTACAAACGGCCAAACAGGTGTTGAGATG
This sequence comes from Cellvibrio sp. UBA7661, assembly GCA_002483365.1. Classification (GTDB taxonomy): domain Bacteria; phylum Pseudomonadota; class Gammaproteobacteria; order Pseudomonadales; family Cellvibrionaceae; genus Cellvibrio. The sequence goes on along the minus strand of DLHT01000017.1, from coordinate 401,755 downwards.
GAAGCACTAACTGCCGTGAGTGTTGCCGCATTGACTATTTATGACATGTGCAAAGCAGTCGATAAAAACATGGAAATCAGTAGTATTTATCTTGAGCAAAAATCTGGCGGTAAAAGCGGAGACTGGAGCAGGGAAAATTAATATGATCAAAGTATGTTTTTTTGCAGACCTGCGTGAACGTTTAGGGTGCTCAGAGCTTTCTGTCGATGACTTTACAGGGCAAAATGTTGATCAACTGAAAACGTTTATTATCCAGAATAACCCACAATGGGAAAAATATTTTTCAGAAAAAAAATTGCTCATCGCGGTCAATCACTCCATGGCAAACAATGACACGACCGTTGCTGCGGGAGATGAAGTGGCCTTTTTCCCACCGGTTACGGGAGGCTAGGATATTTCATGCTTAGCCGCATTCTGGTTCAAGAAGATGACTTTGATTTATCCGGGGAATACGAATTATTAAAAACCGTAACCTCGCCGTGCGGGGCTGTAGTATTATTTACTGGGTTAGTCCGTGACTTTGTAGCTCCACAACAACTCCTCAACCTTGAACTTGAGCACTACCCTGCCATGACAGCAGCCATGCTGGAAAAGCTCAGTGAACTTGCCAGCGCACGCTGGAAATTACTCCGTGTAACAATAATACATCGCACTGGAAAGCTCTTGCCAGGTGATCAGATTGTCTTGGTGGGAGTATCAAGCGCACACCGCACTGACGCATTTAAAGCGGCTCAGTTTATTATGGATAAACTCAAAACCAGCGCTCCTTTTTGGAAAAAAGAAACATTGAAACGCTACCCCAACAGCAAACCTGAATCTTATTGGGTATCGGCAAAAGACAGTGACGAACAACTTGCCCAGCGCTGGTAAAACGATCAATTTATTACATTCATTTCACTAGCGCCGAACCCTTTTTAATACATACATCATTATAAGCACCATAAAATTATGACTCTAAAGACCACCAGTTATCTTCTTTTTTCATTAATACTAGTATCAAGCCAAAACACGTTAGCAGACGAAAAGGTTGATCGAATAGTCAAGATGGCGAATGACTATTGCGGCCTATGTCATTCAATGCCAAGCCCTAGTGTTGCGCCTAAAGCAAGTTGGCCAAGAATTATCAAGACAATGAATGAGCTTGCGTTAAAAAAATTCGGTAAACCCATGATAGATGAAAACCAAACGCGAGATATTACTGCATTCTATTATGGTAGCTCACCTGAAACCTTGCCTAGGTTGCCGTACAACCAGACACATCAAAAATTAACTTTCAAACAGCACATTGTTGGAGCAAAACAGGAGTTACCGCTTATCACCAACATAAAACTGGCGACCATTGAAGGCAACAAAAAAACAAATTTCATAGTAAGTGATATGGGCAACAATGCAGTATTCCTCCTTTCAAAAGATAACAAAACCTGGCGTGAGAAAAAAATTGCAGATATCGGTGCGTCAGTTTATGCCGACGTAATGGATTACGATGGCGACGCTGATAAAGATGTTGTTATTGGTGATATTGGCGTTCTGCCCTATACCGATAAAAAAGTCGGAAATATTTTTTTATTGCGCAACCAGAATGGAAACACTTTCTCCAAAGAAAAGCTTATGGATGGCATAGGTCGAATTGCAGAGACCAGAGCCATTGATATAGATGGTGACAATGATTTGGATATTGCTGTAGCTGCCTTTGGTGGAGGCGATAGCGGTGAAATATTCTGGATGGAAAATCAGGGCAAAAACAATTATGTAAAACACTCCCTGTTAGACGTTACCGGCGCGCTCAACATAACTCCCTGGGATATGAACAATGATGGGCATATGGATTTTATTAGCCTTATTTCCCAGGAACATGAATTGTTTATGGTGTTTATTAACCAGGGCAACAAACAATTTACTCACAAGGTAATCGCACGTGGGCCTCACCCCATGTTTGGCTCCACCAGTATGCGCTTGGTCGATCTGGATCAAGATGGCGATCTTGATGTGTTGTTTACCAACGGCGATGCGTATGACACCCAACAAGATTTAAAGCCATACCATGGTGTTCAATGGTTAGAAAACCTGAATAACGATCAATTTAGGTTTCACGATATCGGCCGCTTTTATGGAGCAGCCCTGGCGCTAGCCGGAGATATGGATAAAGATGGGGATTTGGATGTCGTTGCCAGCAGCTTTATGAATGATTGGAATGATCCAAAACGGCAAAGCATGGTGTGGTTTGAGAATGATGGAAAGCAAAACTTTGTGCAGCATGATCTGACCGCCAAACCCGCCAGCATTGCTACGTTTGAATTAGCCGATGTAACCGGCGACGGTTATTTGGATATTGTCGCCGGTAGCCTCAGATTAGATCTTTTATTTAAACCCAAGGATGAAAACGATAAAAGTAAACCCGGTAATTCAACGCCCGAACCACGCATCGTGATTTTAGAAAACATGGGCATTCACTAGACAGTATGCATGGATTTATGGCGACCAATTAAAATGATGGAAGCGTAGTTTTTAATAGTCGCCTTAACTGATGAATCGATCAAAAGGAATAACATTAACCACTTCACCTTGATCAACAGAAGTTCGCGCCTCTTCCAGGCACACATAGCAATTGGCATTCGCCATGCCACTGAGCACGCCGGAACTTTGTGATCCCGCACTCCCCACCTGATTAACACCTTGCACATTGCGCAAAATGCCTCGCTGAAAATCCATGCGTCCCGGATGCTTTTTAAAGCGTTGCCCTGCAATAGCAGTGATATGAATTGCTGTAGTTTCTACTTCACCCGATAGATAACGAAGTGCAGGGACAACCAACTGATGATAAGTCACGGCTGTGGCAACCGGATTACCCGGCAAACCAAAAAACCAACCCTTGCCGAGTTTGCCAAATGCAAAGGGCTTTCCTGGTTTGATTGCTATTTTCCAAAAATCAATTTTTCCAATTTCAGCCAGCACTGTTCTGGTGTAATCCGCATCACCTACCGATACACCACCGGTTGAGATAACAACATCAGCCCAGTCTGCCGCTGTGGTAAATGCATCACGCAATAAAACAGGTTCATCCGCAACTATGCCGATGTCTTTTATATCTACCGCCAACCGCTGCAAAAGTGCCAATAAGAGCGGGCGGTTACTATCGTAAATTTTGCCAACGCTGTGTGTCACACCCGGCATTAATAATTCATCGCCAGTGGATAAAATCGCCACACGCAATTTGCGCACGACATTAACCTGCGTAATACCAAGAGAGGCCAGTAGGCCTATATCCAATGCATTGATGCGATGGCCTTTTACAAGCACCTCACTGCCCTGCCGTATGTCTTCACCGGCACGACGAATATTGTCGTTGCACACAACCGTTTTTTTTATATGAATGTGATTACCAATACGCTGGATATTTTCTTGCATCACTACTGCATCAGCACCCGCGGGAATCATCGCACCAGTCATGATTCGCACCGCTTGGCCCACAGACAAATGTTGAATGTCACCCGTAACGTTAAACGGATGCCCCGCTAGCGATTCACCAATCACTTCAAATGTATTTAAACCGGATTGCACATCAATACTACGCAGCGCGTAACCATCCATCGCAGAATTGTCACTCGCCGGTACATTGATACTTGCCAATATCCCACTCGCCAAAACGCGATCCAGTGCCTGTGCTAATGGAACGCTCTCAGTGCCCTGCACGGGCAATAATTGTTGGCGCATACGCACCAAGGCATCTTCAAGTGGCAATAAACCCGGCTGTGAGCAGCAATCCATAGGATGGTCTCCACATCATTAATGTTGTTGGTTAATCATCCATACTGCTGCCTCAACACGCGAACGCAAATTGAGTTTTTTAAGCAGATGTTTAACATGAACCTTGACTGTGCCATCTGAAATATCCAACTCGCGCGCGATTAATTTATTGCTTAAACCCTTGGCAATTAATTTAAGTATTTCCAATTCCCGTTGGGTCAGACTATCGCTCCCCACTGCCGCTTTACTGGCGGGATTTCGAATCGCTGTCGCCAGCGCTTGTGTCACCGCTTCACTTAACACCATTTTTCCCGATAAGGCGCGATCTACCTGCACCAACATTTCTTCGGGCTCCATATCTTTTAACAAATAACCATCGGCTCCTGCAGAAATTGCACTGAGCACGTCTTCGTCGGCATCGGATACCGTTAACATCACAATGCGCGAAGTAACACCTTCATCGCGCAAACGGCGCAGTGTTTCAAGGCCATCCATACCTTGCATATTTAAATCCAATAAAATTAAATCAGGATCTAATTCAACTGCCATCGCAATAGCATCTTTACCATTGCCCGCTTCAGCAACAACCTCCATGTCACCTGACATTGTTAGTAATTGACGCAAACCTTTGCGCAAAAGTGGATGGTCATCCACCAACATAATAGTTGCGGCATTTTCAGTCACACCGACCTCCTCTTATGGATTACTGATTAATTTCCAGTTTACCTGTTTGTGTGCCCCAAAAGGCAGTAAATGCCTATTTATGGGTAGCAGGTTTAATAATGCCTACTCTAATGGGGTAGATACCATAACTCCTAATCCCCTCTCAATTTAATACTGAGGACGAATAGTGTACTTGCCCGAACAACGCCATAGTAAAGCCTGAACTGATACCACTTTTTAGAGGGTGACACATGGCAGACCTACAACAATGGGAACCGGAGCAGCAAACATTTTGGGACGCACAAGGTAAACGTATTGCCAATCGCAATTTATGGATTTCTATTCCCAGTTTGCTCTGTGGTTTTGCGGTGTGGATGCAGTGGAGCATTATCACTGTACAAATGTTGAATTTGGGTTTCCCTTATCAAGCCGCAGATCTCTTCAGCCTGACCGCGATTGCCGGATTAACCGGTGCAACACTGCGTATTCCATCCAGCTTTTTTATTCGCTTATGCGGTGGCCGCTACACCATTTTTTTAACCACCAGCTTACTGATGTTGCCGGCCATTGGTACGGGCATAGCATTACAAGATCAACACACGCCTTTTTGGATTTTTCAATTGATGGCTCTGCTATCAGGTATTGGTGGCGGTAATTTTGCAGCATCCATGTCTAATATCAGTTTTTTTTATCCACGCAAACAACAGGGTTTAGCATTGGGGCTAAATGCTGGTCTTGGTAATTTTGGTGTTACCACCATGCAAATATTAGTTCCTTTATTTATGACCTTTGCCGCTTTTGGAAGCTGGGGTGGTGAGCCGATGATTTTACAATCTGCGAGCGGCACGTTAATCGGCTCCATACCCGCAGGTAGTGAAACCTGGATTCAAAATGCCGGATTTATATGGTTGTTATTGTTAATCCCGCTTTCGTTTGCGATTTGGTTTGGTATGAACAATATTAATACCGTCGAAGTTACGCCTAATTTAAAGGGCGGCGCATTGCGTTCATTTTCGATAATCATTGCAATGCTCTGCATTGGCTTTATCACTTCAGCTGTCGGACTTTGGTTAATAATGCCTGCCGGTGTCAACGGCTCCGGCTTTGGCATCCCTAAAGAACTTGTGTTAGTGCTGGTGCTGTTTACTACAGTGATGTTACTGAAAGTACTGCCCGGTACAATTCGCACCAGCCTTGATCGCCAGTATAAAATTTTTAATAACAAACACACGTGGGTAATGAGCATTTTGTATGTCATGACCTTTGGTTCATTTATCGGTTTCTCGGCCGCGTTCCCTTTATCTATTCAGGTCATTTTTGGTTTTAGTCATCTGGAAGTAGACGGTGTGATGACGCATAACACTGTTAACCCCAACGGCCCCAGCGCGCTCACTTATGCATGGATAGCGCCATTTATTGGTGCGCTGATTCGCCCAGTAGGGGGCTGGGTATCAGACAAATTTGGCGGTGCGTTAGTAACCCAAATGTGTGCTATCACAATGGTTATCCTTTCCATAGTAGCTGCTTACTACATGCGGCTTGCGTATCAATCTGCAAACCCGGAACAATATTTTGTTCCCTTCTTTCTGGTGTTTTTAGGATTATTTGCCGCCAGTGGAATGGGTAACGGTTCTACCTTTTGTTCCATTGCGAATATTTTCCCCAAAGAACAAGCTGGCCCGGCACTGGGCTGGAGCTCAGCGGTCGCAGGTTATGGAGCGTTTTATATTCCACAAGTATTTGGTGAACAGATTAAAGCCGCAACACCAGAATATGCCATGTTAGGTTTTGCAGTGTTCTACGTAGTATGTGTACTGCTCAATTGGTGGTTTTATTTGCGTAAACAGGGCGAATTTTACAATCCATAATTGAAATCACAGGTTTATTTTCATCGCACCTATTTTTATAGGCAGTTGCATCAGCACTGCCCTTTTTATTGTCTTGTTAACGGGTTGCAATTTTTACGTGGATTTCGGGCGGGGTTTTTATCTGCTTACGTAAACTTATTAGATGACTATTATTTTCTAAAATTTTTAAATATTTTTTAAATTACTTTTGAGTAACGAATAGTTGAAGAGTTATTGAGATATTCATCAAACACCATGCAAATCCGGCGAATCAATAAACGCCCCGCATTAAGCACCTCGATTCCCTCTTCATTAACTACCAATAAGCCATCATCAACCATAGGTTTTAATTGCGCCAGCTCCTGTGAAAAGTGATTGCGGGTATTGATACCAAACAGCCGGTCAACTTCTGAAAAACCCAATTTAAAATGGCAAATTAACTGATTAATCACAAATTGCCTCAGCAAATCCTCGTCACTTAATTTAATGCCTTTAACAAAAGGGATTAAACCAGATGCAACGATTATTTGATAATCCTCAACTTTTTTCGCATTTTGTAAATAAATACCCCCAAATGCGCTAATCGCCGAAACACCAAACGACAGCAAATCACACTCACCATGTGTAGAGTATCCTTGAAAATTACGCTGTAAATTTCCCTCTTGCTGCGCTTTCACCAAGCTATCATCAGGCTTGGCAAAATGATCCATTCCAATATAGATATACCCGGCGTTTTGCAAACGCTCTATCGCCATATGCAAAAGATCCAATTTTTGCTGTGCCGAAGGTAGATCTTTTTCATGGATCAACGCCTGACTTTTGAATAGATGTGGCATGTGCGCGTAATTAAAAAGTGATAAACGATCTGGCGACAGTTCAATCACCCTATTTAATGTTTCACTGACACTACTCATTGATTGCATGGGCAATCCATAAATCAAATCCATGCTAATCGAGTGGTACGCTTGTTGGCGTAGCGCCTTTACTAACGCACCAACCTCATCAACACTGTTATAGCGATTAACTGCTTTTTGAACTTTGGGGTCAAAATCTTGCACACCCATACTGACCCGATTAAATCCAAGCTTACGCAAGTGCGCCATAGTGTTTGCAGATACTCGCCCTGGATGAATCTCTATCGAATATTCCCCGCTATCATCATCGCGCAAATTAAAGTAGTTGCGTGTTGCGGCCATTAGCCAGGACATTTCATCATCGCTGATAAATGTAGGAGTGCCTCCACCCCAATGCAATTGGGTCACTGGCCGTGAGGTATCAAACATGTCTGCCTGCATGGCCATCTCGCGCACCATCTGCTCCAGATAGGGTTGCGCACGCCCCTTATTGTTAGTAACAACTTTATTGCAGCCACAATAAAAACAAAGGGTGTCGCAGAAGGGAATATGAAAATAAAGAGAAAGCGGCCTACCACTTGCATTACTCCGATCCACTGCTGCTGTAAAACTGGTACTGGAAAAGCTTTCGCAAAATTGTGGGGCGGTAGGATATGAGGTATAGCGCGGCCCGGTTAAATCGTATTGCCTGATGAGATCCGAATTCCATTCAAGTGGCGCTTGGAAGTATTGCATGAGACAACCTTGATTTATTCAGCGACTCCAACGCAGAGTCTTGATGATGAGGATTTCATCAGAATACTCTTTCCATAATGAAAGTTATTGACATGCATCAATCCACACACACCCAAAAAACATGAGCCCACAACCAATAGGCTTCTGGCTGATAAATCTCTGACTACATAAGTGCCGGTACTTAAGGTACTCCGCTACCAGCCAGACTATGGGATAATGCCCGCCATCGCACTGCAGGCCATAGAAAGGCTCGCGCCACCGGCCTTTGCGGAATCAAAAAAACATTTAAAAATCAATTGATTACAAGAAATCCATCGCAATGAATACGATTGAACCAACAGACCAGCACACACCGATGATGCAGCAGTACCTGCGCATTAAAGCCCAGCATAAAGACGAGATGGTGTTTTATCGCATGGGGGATTTTTACGAGCTGTTTTTTGATGATGCCAAGCGCGCCTCGGAGATTCTGGACATCACCTTGACTGCACGCGGCAAGTCGAATGGCGAGCCGATTCCGATGGCGGGAATCCCCTTTCATTCGGCCGACGGCTACCTCGCCAAATTAGTGAAAGAAGGCGTTTCGGTCGCGGTGTGCGAACAGATTGGTGACCCTGCAACAAGCAAAGGGCCGGTTGAGCGCAAGGTGGTGCGCATTGTCACGCCGGGTACGGTGAGCGATGAGGCGCTGCTGGATTCACGCCGTGATAATTTGTTGGTGGCATTGCATCAGGCGGGTGAGACATTTGGGATTGCATCGCTGGATATGGCGAGCGGCCGCTTTCTGGTGCTGGAAGTGGAAGGCTTGGAGGCGGCGCTGGGCGAATTACAGCGATTAAGCCCTGCGGAATTATTAATTAGCGATCACATCACCACACAGGCATTAGTCGAGAATCGCAAAGGTTTGCGCCGCCGTGGCCCTTGGGAATTTGATTTGGAAACCGCCGAGCGTTTGTTGATTCAACAATTCGCAACGAAAGATTTAGCCGGTTTTGGTTGCGACCATTTAAAGGCGGCAATTTGTGCTGCCGGTTGTTTATTAAGTTACGCACGCGAAACCCAGCGCACCGCCCTGCCTCATGTGCGCAGCCTTGCGCATGAAAACCGCGATGAAGCGGTGATTATGGATGCAGCAACACGCCGTAATCTGGAACTGGATATCAACCTGACCGGCGGCGATGAGCACACTTTATTTTCGGTGTTGAATCGCGCCGCGACCAGTATGGGCAGCCGCTTGTTGCGCCGCTGGTTGAACCGCCCGTTGCGCGATTTGGATTTATTAACTGGCAGGCAAGATGCGATTGCTGAATTGCAGCACAATTATGCGTTTGAAATTTTCAACGGCATTTTAAAACGTGTAGGCGATATGGAACGCATTCTTGGTCGCTTGGCATTGCGCTCCGCGCGCCCGCGCGATTTATCGCGTTTGCTGATGTCGATTGGTACTTATCCGGAATTGCAAAATGAACTTGCGCAAAAAAAATCGCCGCAATTAAAAAATCTCGCGCAGCAAATTTCCACCTTTCCCGATTTGGTGGAATTGTTATCGCGCGCAATTATTGAAAACCCGCCGGTGGTGATCCGCGATGGTGGTGTAATTGCGGAAGGTTACGATGCTGAATTGGATGAGCTGCGCAACATTAGCACTAACGCTGGGCAATATTTGTTGGATTTGGAAACACGCGAGCGCGAGCGCACCGGCATTCCAACCTTAAAAGTTGGTTACAACCGCGTGCACGGTTATTTTATTGAATTGACCTCGGCACAGTCGGAAAAAGCACCGGCGGATTATATCCGTCGCCAGACATTAAAAAATGCCGAGCGCTACATCACACCGGAATTAAAAGAATTTGAAGATAAAGCGCTCTCTGCACAAAGCCGCGCACTTGCGCGTGAAAAAGCACTCTACGAAGAACTGATTGATATTTTGAATGTGCAATTAATTCCATTGCAGGATTCTGCAGCGGCCGTTGCTGAATTGGATGTGCTTGCCACGTTGGCAGAGCGTGCGGATGCACTGGGTTTTTGCAAGCCGGAATTATCCTTGCGTGCGGGCATTCATATTGTTGGTGGCCGCCATCCGGTGGTTGAACAAGTGACCAGCGCACCCTTTGTGCCGAACGATCTGGAATTTAATCCGCAGCGCCATATGCTCATCATCACCGGCCCGAATATGGGCGGTAAATCCACTTATATGCGGCAAGCGGCATTAATCACACTGCTTGCTCACATTGGCAGTTTTGTTCCGGCGCAACAAGCAACGATTGGTATTGTTGACCGGATTTTTACCCGCATTGGTTCAGCCGATGATTTGGCCGGTGGCCGTTCGACTTTTATGGTGGAGATGACTGAAACCGCGAACATTTTGCACAACGCGACTGAGCGCAGCTTGGTGTTGATGGATGAAATCGGGCGCGGCACCAGTACCTTTGATGGTTTGTCGCTCGCCTGGGCTTGCGCCAAACATCTCGCTGAAAAAGTGCGTGCGTTTACCTTATTCGCCACACACTATTTTGAAATTACTTCATTACCTGAAACAGTTTCCGGAATTGCGAACGTGCATTTGAATGCAACCGAACACAAAGACAACATTGTGTTTTTGCATAAAGTGCAAGAAGGTCCCGCGAGCAAAAGTTATGGGCTGCAAGTTGCAAAATTGGCTGGCATTCCTGCGCAGGTGTTGGCGGAAGCACAGCAGCAATTGCATTTGCTGGAAAATGGTGAGCATCCGCATTCCATTAAATCAAACACAATTTCGGCTAGCGCAACGGAATCGGTAGATATCGTGGCACATGCCACGGTAAATGCCCTGCTGAATAATCCGGCACATGCGCCCGCCGTTGAATCACCGGCGCAATCGGGTTTGTTTGATAGCTTGCCTAATCCGGCGTTGGCGGCATTGCATAAAATCAATCCGGATAATTTATCGCCGCGTGAAGCGCTTGAGCAGCTGTACAAATTAAAAGAGCTTTACTCTCGAGGAAGGTAATGCGAGGAAAATAGCTAACGGGTATCGACAAATTTGATATGGGTTATCACCAAAATCGGTATTCAAAAAGAACCATTCTCAACTGCGCTTTTTCACACTGAAATCAGCGCTTTTCGGGGATGTTTCAGCGGAAAAAGCCTACCCAAACCGGGTTTGGCTGTTTAGAATGCGCGCTCTTGCGTTGCGCCCGGTGAACTGGCGCATTGACTATCGAATTCTGTTACTTGTGGGAGTCTCCTATGACGTTTGTAGTTGGGGAAAATTGCATCAAATGTAAACACACTGACTGTGTGGAAGTCTGCCCTGTAGATTGTTTCTACGAAGGCCCCAATTTTCTGGTGATTCACCCGGATGAGTGTATTGATTGTGCCTTGTGTGAACCTGAATGCCCTGTTGGCGCCATCTTCTCGGAAGATGAACTACCGGAAGACCAAGCGGTATTCCTGGAATTGAACGCCGAACTGGCGCAGGTGTGGCCAAACATCACCGAAATGAAAGATGCCCCTGCCGACCACGCCGAGTGGGATGGTGTTCCAGGCAAATTGCAATATCTGGAGCGTTAATCGCCTTAGGTAGGACAATGTACCTACTGGCTAAAACCGCGCATTGCGCGGTTTTTTTTCGCCTGTAATCAAGAAGATCACAGAAATCCACTATGGATGGCTGGCAACCCAAACCCCTGTGCTACACTCTTTGAAGTCTTGCCAAGACCATAACCTCTCGTCAATCACACTAATAACGAGGAACAAGCTATGGGGATTAACGATAAGCCTTACAGCGAAAAGCGCGATTTTATCCGGATGAAAATCGGTGCACCTTTGAGTGCAAAACTGGCTTCGTCAGCCGATGTCATTGAGGGCTTGTGCCTGGATCTAAGTGGTGGAGGCCTGCAAGTGGAAGCCAAACAAAGCCTTCCTGCAGGTACTGAAGTTGAGGTTGAGGTGTCTTCTGATCACGGCCACAGCCCAACGCTGAAAGCCAAAGCAAAGGTTGCACGCACATCGACTAACGATAACGGCGATTACATCTTAGGCTTGGAAATTATCCAGATACTTCCCAACTAGAACCACGCCGACACATTACTGATCGCACATAACAAAACGGCCACTGAAAAGTGGCCGCTTGCGATCAAAACTCCCCGTCAAAAATCTTCTTCATCAAAGTCTTCTGAACCAAAATCGTCCTCAACCTCGCCGTTATTGATCAGGTAGTCACGGCGCTGCAAATACACATCGCGCACAAATGTATAGCGATCACCCGTAATATTCTTTTCAAGATCCAGCAAACTTGCGCGGGTATCCAACAGCTTAAATGCGCGCATCGTGTTTTCGGTACGCACGTGATCGATATAGGTAGTCGGGTCGGTATACCAGTCGATGGGCTTACCAAAACCATCGCGCACAGTACTTGGGCCCAAAAATGGCAATACCAGATAAGGCCCCTGCCCAACCCCCCACACCGCCAATGTCTGGCCAAAATCTTCATCTTCATCGGCTGGTAGGTGCATGTATTTGGCTACGTCCAGCAAACCGCCAATCCCCAGGGTGCTATTCACCAGCAAACGCCCTGTGTCATGTGCGGCACCTTTGAGATCCCACTGCAGTACGCCGTTGATAACATTGGGGACTTCCTGGATGTTGTCAAAAATATTACCGACACCAGTTTCCAATGGATCGGGCATGACAAATTTATAACTTTTCGCCAAAGGTTTGAGCGTCCAGCGATCAACCGCATCATTGAACTTAAACATCGCACGGTTATACCCCTGCCAGGGATCCTGGTCTGCGGCCTCCTGGTCATCCTGCGCAAACACGCCAAGTGGAATGACCAAGCCCAATGTAACCGCTAACCCGGCAACCAATGGACGTAAGGAGAAAGACGATGAAGGCGAGAGATTCAGTTTCATAAGTTCCCTGGAAGATAAGGTAAGCGATTGCCGGTCTGAGTTGCAGACCCGAATTGCAAACCTGAATTGCGGAAAGAATAAGACGTATAGCGACCCGATATGGCAGGCGCGATGCCGGCCACTTTAACCAATCATCACTCCGCCAACAACCGCCTTTATCGCGAAAAATTGCGCCAGTTACAAATTGCAACAAAGCCTTTTTGACATATTTCTGACATCTAACCGAAATAAAACTTTCATCAAACTGTCGTCCAGATTTCATATTTGTCATCAAAGATAGCGCCACAAACGCAGAAGCGGACAGCTCTCACAAAAACCGCAGCGTTCACATTTCCCTTATTAAAGAGTTCCCTTACTAGAAGAGAGTGGCCCCATGAAACTGAAAAATCTTTTTGCATTGAATGTACTCGCTGCAACCCTGGCTGCCTGTGGTGGCGGTGATATCAATTTGAACCCAAGCAACACTGTGACTGATTCAAACAACAATACCACTAACAACAACGGTGCTAGCAGCTCTTCAGTTGCCAATAACCCTTGCGCCTCTTATGAGTTGGGTGGTCAAACATTCCAGGGAACTTTCAGCGGTAATAACTGTACTTACGGCGTAACCTTTGTGAGCGATACACGCCCGCTGACTACTGACCTTGAAATCCCTGCTCTGGCAAACAACGGTGTGCACATTTTCCAGGACAGCTTGTTTGTCGGTGAAGATATTGATGCCAACGATGTTGCCGCTGGCGTTAAGGTACCAGCAGCAGGCGCTGGCCCTATCCTGACCATCAAAGCGGGGGCGAAATTAGCATTCAGCAACCCGGTTGATTACGTGCGTGTAGCGCGCGGTTCACAAATTTTTGCAGAAGGCACCAAAGAAGCACCTATCGTATTCAGTGCGACCAAAGACTTGATTGAAAAATCAGCGACCGAAGGTGATCGCGGTCTGTGGGGCGGCATCCAAATCCTCGGTCAAGGTTTGACCAACAAATGTACCGACCCAAGCAACTGTCACGTGACCTCTGAAGGCCGCCCAGGTACTTACGGTGGTAACAACAACAGCGAATCATCAGGCGTATTGCGTTACGTTGTTGTTAAGCACGCTGGTTATGAAGTGGTTGATGGCAATGAATTGAACGGTATTACTTTTTACGCCGTTGGCTCAGGTACTGTTGTCGATTACGTACAAACCTACTCTACCCGTGACGATGGCTTTGAAATGTTCGGCGGTGCAGTGAACCTCAAGCACGTAGTTGCTGTGAACGTTGCCGATGACTCTTTCGACTTTGCTGATGGCTACGTAGGTAACATCCAATTCGCATTGGCCATCCATACCTCTGGTGCAAACCGTTGTATCGAAGGCGACAACACCGGTGAAGGCCGTGGCGATGGCATTCTGCCAATGACCCACCCACGCATCTCCAACCACACCTGTGTGACCAGCGCGGTTGATACCAACCAAGGCACCTTCCCAACCTCTAAAGGTGACTCAGAAGGCCCACTGTTGCGTGAAGGCACCCAGTTCGAAATCTACAACTCGATCATCACCTCTAACGCCACCGGCATGTCATCTAACGAATGCTTTGAACACGATGATACCGAAGGCCCACAAACTGGCGATGCGATGGAAGCAGGTATCTCTGTTGTTAAGAGCACCCTGGTTGCCTGTACCGAAGCGATCAAAACCGGCAAGGTTGACCCAAGCAATGCTGGTTTCAACCTGAAAACCTGGTTCACCGCCGCAGGCAACAACAACGTGGTAATCGACTCAGCTGTCACCGGTGGTTTGCCAGCCAACATCCTCAAAGATTTGGCGACTAACCCACGCGCTTACCTGACTCTGGCGAGCATGACCGATGGCAACGCGGCAGCGATCACTGTGCCGGTAACCGACGTGACCAAACTGTCTGAAAATCCATCAACCACTACTGCACCAGCAGCAGGAAGCAACAACTTCTTTGATAGCGTGAACTTCATCGGTGCCGTTAGCGAAAGCAACGACTGGGTTTCAGGCTGGACTGTAGGCATGACCGCCAACTAATTCAGGGCATACATACGCCTTGTTGCTGGCAACGGAAAAGAGGCGCCCTAGGGCGCCTCTCTTTTTGATAACACCAGATGCCGCGCCCTGCAGACCAACGAATCAGAAAAGGTTATGACCATGCAAAATTGTTTACCCAACCGCCACAAATTATTTATCGCCATTTCTGCTGCCTCACTGTCAGTATTGGCGCAACCCGGTTTCGCCCAAGAAGCCGATGAGCAACCAAGTATTCCAATGCCTGCGATAGAAGCGCCCGTACTGGAAGAAATGTTAGTAACCGGCCGCCAGCAAAGCGGTGCACAAACGATTGTGCAGGAGCGAATGGAAGATGCGTTCGCTGCTGACCTGATGGGTTCAGACCAAATTTCCCGCACCGGTGACTCCAACGTGGCCGTCGCGCTCACCCGTGTGACCGGCGTGACCTTAAACCAGGGCAAATACGTTTATGTGCGCGGCCTTGGTGAGCGTTACTCCAGCGTGCAATTGAACGGTGCCCAAGTGCCATCGCCAGAATTGACGCGCAATGTATTACCGCTGGATATTATTCCCGCATCCATCGTGGATAGTTTAAAAATCCAGAAATCCTATTCACCTGACCTGCCCGCGCACTTTGGCGGCGGCAACGTCAACATCCGCACCAAGAGTGTTCCGGATGAATTTATTTTTAACATCACCCTCGGTACCGGTACCAACACCAATAGCGGCGATGGCGATATCACCTATTCAGGTGGCGGTAAAACCAGTGGCTTACCAAAAGCCATCGACCAAGCATTGGACACTTACCAAGGCTATCTGGATATCAACGGTATCCGCCGTATTCTGAGCACCGAAGTTGATAACAGTGTGACGCCCGAACAAGCGCAGGAATCCATTGCGATCAACCGCAGTTTGATGTTGTCATTAAACCGCGATGTCGCTATCCGTGAAGACGATTCACCTTTGGATCAAAACGGCTCAGTTGCACTCGGCAACTCTTGGGATATTGGTGACGATTGGACTGTCGGCAGCATTCTCAACTGGTCTGAAAAAACCGAATGGCGCAACAAAAACCAAATCCGCCAAGGCGTAGGCTCACCCGATGTCACCTACTCTTCCACTAAACGCACCCAGGAAGACACAAAAGAACTGGGTTCGATTGGTGTCGGTATCAACTATCAAGACATGCACAACATCGAAGCCAGTTACATGTTGATCGGCAACGAAACCGATGAAGCAGCCATTACTTTTGCGCAAAACAGCAACAACAATTTGGCTGACGGCAACCAAAAAGTTACCTACGAAACCCGCTATCAGGATCGCGAAGTTGAAATTACCCAAGCCTTGGGTACGCACAAATTCGACCAACTTTCCGGCAATACCTTGGGTGATATCAGTGTCGATTGGTTTTATTCGGATTCCACAGTGGAAACCAATATTCCCGGCGCAACCACCATTGGCGGTGATAACACGGTAGATCCACAAACCGGTGAAATTCTCAGCACACGCATTACCTCCAATTCATCGGCACAATTTGCATTTTTGAATTTGCAAGACGATGTAATAAGCCACGGCTGGAATGCAAAATTACCCCTGCTGTTTGACAACGCCGAAGTTACGCTCAGCGGTGGTTATAGCTACAACGACAAATCGCGCCAATATTTTGGTTACACCGCACTGATTGATGTGGGTGGCGGCAGCTTCCTGGAAGGCATGCCGGGCGATGTGTTTACCGATAGCAAAATCAATAATCTCAGCAACGATTTTGAATTGACCATGAGCCGCGGTTTCGGTACCGAAAGTTATATTGCCGGGCAAATGACCGATGCGTTTTACGGGATGATCGATGCAACCCTGAGCGATACCTGGCGCATCACCGCTGGTGCGCGCTACGAAGATTTCCGCACCGCGCTGTTGCCACTCGATCTGCTCGATTACACCGGCATTACGCTGGAAAACCTGATCAAAGAATTGCAAAACGAAAACCAGACTTACACTCGTCGCAGTGACGATGTGTATCCATCGGCGGCATTAACCTACATCAACGATGGCTTCATGAATTCAGAAACCTTCCAGTTGCGTTTGAGTTATGCGCAAACGGTGGTGCGCCCTGACCTGCGTGAAATGGCCGATGTGGTTTATATCGATCCTGAATTGAATATCCGCGTGCGCGGCAATCCAAACCTGCGCGATTCCATGTTGGATAATATCGATTTACGTGGTGAATGGTATTTCGATGGCGGCAACAACCTGACCGTTTCTTTGTTCTACAAAGACATCACTGATCCTATCGAACAAAAACTGGAACCCGGTTCAGACAGCGACATCATCATGAGTTTTGAAAACGCATTGTCTGGCGAGCTCTACGGTGTGGAATTTGAAGGCTTGTGGAATCTTGATTACGGATTTTTCGTATCAGGTAATTTGACACTGAGTGATTCAGAAGTGGTTTCACCCACCAACGGTGGTTACACCAATAGCGTTCGCACCATGAGTGGCCAATCGCCTTACGTACTCAATGCGCAATTGGGTTATGACTCGGATGATGGTAAACACGGCGCAGCGCTTTCCTACAATATCGCCGGTGAAAAACTGACACTCGCTGCCGTTGATACTGGTCACGACGATGCCTTTGAGCAACCGTTTAGCTCGCTGGATTTTACCTATTCCTACTATCCGATTGAGCAGCTCATCCTCAAAGCAAAACTGCGCAACTTGCTGGATGAAGATCGTGAAATCACCCAAACCAATGTGCAAGGGCAAGATGTCACCATTCTTCGTCAAGAAGTGGGCACCAGCATCAGCCTTGACATCAGCTACAACTTTTAAAAAGGACAGGGAGAGACAGGATGTCCCGCCTATAAGGAAATGGATTTAACGGAGATTTATTTAAAAGGATTACACAAGCCACCTTCGGGTGGCTTTTTTTGCTTGCCATTATTTTTCCCGTAAGGATTTTTATAAAAACAGTGTAAATAACAAAAACTTTTTAACTTTTTTGTGTTTAGGCCCGAAATTGTCACAAACTATTCACAATAGTATGCTAAGGCCGGTGCTAATCTGACAATGAGTTCGGAGATCGTTGACCCGAAAGGGTGCAGGTTGCCGTTTATTGATTCACGAGGAGCACTAAAATGACTAACAATATTCTTAAAAAATTGATTCGCTCACTGGCAATTGTAGCGGCTGCAGCTCCATTTGCGAGCTACGCCACCGCTTATACCCCTGCTAACTTCGGCAATGCTGCTGAAACATTAACTAAACAAATTACCCTGCCCGCCTCTTTTGGCGAAGGTGTAAAAACCGTTGCGGTTTATTGCCAGGCCGATGTAATGAGCACCGGTAATATCAACGCTGTTAATTGCTACGAAAACAGTCCGCTGGTTTCCATGCAAAAAGTCACTGAGTCTGCGTTGAAATCCGCCACTTTTGAACCCGCAACTATCGACGGAAAAACCGTACCGGTAAGAATGCAAATGCGTGTTGTCTATTCATTGGGCGGAACCCAAGCACCGATTGTATTGCTGCCAAACCTGGGCACATTGCAAGCACAATACGGCACTCACTATTTCGCACCGCAAGAACGTTTGGACACCAGCGATTGGTACGCACACTACACCACCAAAGAGCGCGGCGACGGTAAATTATTTTTTGCCGAAGGCAAAATGACCCGTGTGATGGCCAACATTGAAGCCGACGGAAAAGTAGAAACCGTCAGTACCATTGAAGCGGCGCTGCGTAAACAAGCCGATGCTGATAGCATCGAAAGCTCACTGAAAAAATCCAAATTTATTCCAGGCTTCGTGGAAAACAAACCCACCGCTATGCACTACATCGCTGTAGTGAATTACGCGAAATAGTAAAACCCGATGTTGTAATAAAAAAGGTCACATTACTGTGACCTTTTTTATTTTCAAGCATTACATTATTTATCGCATTCAAATTGTAGCTGTAACTCAATCCGGCCCATTGCCAAACTACGGTAATGCTCGCCAGTGATGGAAAACCCTTTCCCACATTTTTCCAATGCTTTAGGCAACAGCTGCGCCCTCGCTACCGGCAAATTCGCCCACTGGTCAACCTCAACACTCAATCTGAACGACTGCTGTGCAGTTTCACGAACATTACTTTTTGCGGGTGCAACCTTATTATTTTTTTCAATGGCTTCAGGTGATTCGGATTTACTATTACCGCTTGTTTCCAATACAGCACCTTCACTGCCTTTTTTAAACGCTTTTTGCAAAAAGCCGTTGAGCCCTTCTTTACTGTAATCACAATCTTTTTGGTTCACATTCATGGAATCGGCTGCATCAACAGCAGCTTCGCATTCATCATTTGCCAATACGGGAAATGCCGCGCACAACCCTAAAAAAAATATCGCTATGTGTTTCATCCAATTCTCCCGCACGATTATTTAAACCGGTAAAAGCGGCCAATTAAAACAACAAAGGGTGCATAAGCACCCTTTCAATACTCATTTACACTGGCAAATTAAAATTTGAAATCCATACCAGCACCGATGTAAGTATCGTCACGCTCACCAGCAACATTCACCAGCTCGTTTTCAACAGAGGTAATGTAAGAGAATAACGTTGCCGCTTTAGTCATTTTGTAATCCAGACCAATACTTGCGCTTTCACCGTCGGCCATTCTGACATCAGATTGGCCGTATTGGCCTTTCAATGCCCACTTGTCTGTGATATTCCACAGAGCAGAAACCAGTGCGCCATCTTCATCAACACCGGTATTGTCGTTCTCGTATTGCTCAGCCAACACACCCAATTGCACTGCACCCAAAGTAACACGTGCAACAGCGCGCACTAAATCAACGCCGTCAGCTTCTACATCCTGATCAGCGGCAATACCGGCATAAAATACATTGCTGGTGTAACCAAAGGATAACGATGTGCCATTGGTCGGTGTGCCTGCTTGTTTGAAGGTGCCGTCGTTTTCTTCAGACACATAAGCAACAGACGCTGCAAAACCACCGCCGAATGATGGCGAGGTGTATTGCACAATATTGCTCACACGGTTTTCACCTTTAAAGATGTGAGTGATATCGCCTTCAAGATCGTTAAATAAATCGATTTTTTCCTGGGCAACTTTGGTTGGGGTATCGAAATGACCACCCATGATGGTACCGGCAGAACCTTGCAAGCCCAAATAAATATTGCGTTGTGCAATGGTTTGCGAACCATTGGTTCCATCATCAACTTCAGTTTGGTATTCAAATTGATAAATGATTTTCAGGCTGGAGTTAATCTCTTCGCCACCTTTTAAACCGATACGTGAAGCATTGCTCACCAGTTCAATACGGTTATCATCCAATGCAGCTTCATCTGCATTTTGTATCGCCACGTTTGCTTTACCGTAGACAACAACATCTGCAAATGCAGCAGCGGGAATAACAGAAGCGATCAGCAAAGCTAATAATGATTTTTTCATGGAGTTGACTCCTTTGATGTGTGTTTGTTGATGTCCAATTCCTGGGCATCGGGGATCAGGCTTATTGAAATAATGACACTTGTGTTTCAGTCGCGTTGCCATTGTGTGACCGTAAAGTTACAGAAATATGACAAACACACTGAATACGCGTCATGAATTATAGAAAGAAAAACGATGAAGTCTTGTACCTGGGCATTGTTTTAGATCAAAAGTCGATTGTTTATGTATTTTTTTTCGATTTTGATAATCAAAATACCAATAATTGACTAAAAATAATCCATATTAGTACAAAAATCACTCGAAGTGACTGATCACGCTCGCACTGAATAAATGTGTTATCCGCGCCAATGCATTATCAGCCAATCCGCCCATATTCTGCTGCCCCAGCTCTTTAGCGATAATCCCCACAACATCTGCCAGAGTGTCGGAACAGGACTGCAATTCAGAACAGGACTGTAATAATGACAACAGACGCTGAGTAAGTGGATTGGTTTCCATAAAACAAACCTTATCAGCACGGTTGCGGTACACAACCAAATGCACCGGTTCTGGAAGCTGTGGCTGGTATTGCGGGGAAATTTTATGGACGGGATATTGATAAGCGAGAACCGCTACCAAGGGCGACACTCGCGGTTTTGCAGCCATTACATCGGCCGGTAAATCCCCTGCTGGGGGAATAGATTCTTCACTGACATCCAATGCCAACTCAATCCATTCATAGTGTGCCAGCTCCAATAAAAATACCGGATCACCCTCACGCACACCTCGCTCCTGCGCAAGATAATGCAAAAACTCTTCGCTGATTTCCAAAAAATACGGCGTTTTGCATTCATGGTGCTGGATAAAATCGCGCACTATGCTGTGCCAATGGGAATTCGGCAGTAACGAACGCAGTACAGGAAAAACCGTCGCAATCAAACTTTCGATGTTGTTGTACACCAGCTCGCGGTAAATCCCCAAGCGGCGGTCTTCTATTCCTGTCGGTGCAGGATATTCCTGTGGTGCGCGCATGTGTCGTGCAAATGCTAACTGGGTTTGTTGGAATGTTTTCATCGCAACAAGCCGCCTGTTGCAAATGATTGTTGGCGCTTTTTAATTTCCGCCAATTCATCCATTAATTCTGAAAGTGGTGGAATATTAAAATCCCGCTCCAACAATGTGGGTTTTACACCAAATAATTCATAGGTTTTTTCCAGTAGTTTCCACACCGGGTTAATCACAGGCGTACCATGCGTATCTACGCGTAAATCCTCTGCTTCTTCAAAATGGCCAGCAATATGAATATAGGCTGTGCGCTCGCCCGGCAAACTCGCCAAAAATTCGTAAGGGTCGTACTGGTGATTAATACTGTTCACGTAAATATTATTAACATCCAACAAGAGCGCGCAGTCCGCTTTTTTTATCACGGCATTGATAAACTCACTCTCGCTCATTTCTTGCTGGGGCGCACAATAGTACGATGAGTTTTCAATGGCGATACGCTGCCCGAGAATATCCTGTGCACGTTGGATGCGCTCTGCGACGTAATCGATTGCTTCTTCCGTAAACGGAATGGGGAGCAAATCATAAAGCTGGCCGTGATCACTGCAATAACTCAAGTGTTCGCTGTAGTAACGAATACTATGTTCATGCATGAATTTTTTTATCGCCAATAATAACTCGGTATTAAGCGGCGCAGGCGAACCAATAGACAATGAAAGGCCGTGACAAACAAAAGGAAAACGTTCGGTGTATGACCGGAATTTTTTACCCAACCGACCACCAACATTAATCCAGTTTTCCGGCGCAACTTCCATAAAATGAATATCGTCTGGCGCTGATTGCTCCAGCGTATTCAAGAGGCTACGGCGCAAGCCAAGACCAGCGCCGCTAATAGCAGCGGTGTAATCCGCTGCGGCAGGATTAACTCGCATTACTCGGCTTTTTTCTCTTCTTTTTTATCGCCACCACATTTACCTTCACCACATTTTCCTTCACCTTCGGCTTTTTTATCGGCTCCGCATTTTCCTTCGCCGCACTTGCCCTCACCACATTTGCCTTCTTTATCAGACTTTTTGTGTTCTGTAGCGCATTTACCCTCGCCACACTTGTGCTCACCTTCAGATTTGGCTGAACTATTATCTGCCAAGGTATAACCGGCATTCAGCGATGTTGCGGTAAAGTTTGCATCAGCAGCAGATGCGATAGGAGCCAAGGCAGCCGATGCAACCACAGCAGCGCCGAACAAAGCAGACATGGAAGAAATTTTGTTATTCATAATACACTCCAGCAGGTTATGTGTTATTGACGGCGGTAAGGCCGACAGAAAAACTAGCACAGCCAAGGCGGCAGAGCTAGCGGTGTCCCCAGCGTCTGGTTACATAATGGCGTCAATTATTTGCCCAAGACCAAATGCCTAGCCGATAGACTAACATTCCCCGGCTTTGTTACAGCAGCTAAACACTTTTTAACTCTGCCTTTTAATCCTACCTTTACCCCTGCGCATCCAACATGGCCTGCTCCCATTGTTTATCCAGACGTTTATCCGATACCGGCACCTGGGTTTTCAGCGTCTGGGCAAATAAAGAAATACGCAACTCCTCAATCCACCAGCGGTAATCTTGCAGTGCTGCATTTTGCGTGAGGCGATACTCACCCTCTTTCGTCAGATAATCTGCAAGGCGCTGCCAATGAGGCGCAACCTCTGCTAATTGCAGCTTATCTTTCTGTGGATTGAGTGCCGCTTTTTCCAAACGCTGCTGGATACCGCGCATGTATTTTGGATATTGCGACAACCATTGCGCCGGGGTTTTATAGATCAACCCGGGGTAAAAAAGTTGGCTAATTTGCTGATTAATATCACTGATTGTATATGCCAGCAGCAGCATATTTTTTTGCTGTTTGAGTTGCTTTTTAACATCGACCAGTAATTTCAAACTGCTGACAAGATGGTTCGCCAACTCTTGCGCATGCGCAATCAATTTATCTTTTGTATTCATTACACACGCATCGAATTCAGGCTTTGAACGTGGCAGCTTCTGTTGATCCGGAACCGCGAGTTGTTTGATCGAAGCCATAATCAAATCATCAGCCACTTGCTCGCGGTTTCCAATTCCTGCCAGTGTCAATGTGACCTCTTGCCCTTTTAGTAATTCTTTTTGCAAATATTTAACCGTTTGTGCAAGCGACAAATATACCAAGCGAGCAAGACCACGCTGGGTTAAATCCAACGCTTGCAAGGGGTTATCGAGTACTTGTAACGCGACACTGGTATTTTTATCTACCAGTGCCGGATACGCACGAATACTTATCCCTCCCCGTGGCAATTGAATCGACCTATGCAGCTCATCAAAATCCCAGCTGGTAATAGCATCGCGCTCAATATCGGTTGCGGCCGATTGAATGTTTTGCTGCACCCGCTCACGGTATTTATTTCGTAGTGAATCCAAGTCGCGGCTGCTGGCAATGATTTTTCCCTTGTCGTCCACTACATGGATATTAAAGCGGTAATAGTCATCTACTTGGGTTTCTAACCAAGCATCTTTGGGAATATCCACACCGGTTAAACGCTTTAATTGCAAACCAATTATTTCAGTCAATGGTTTGTTATCGGGCGTAACAACAGCCAATACTTTATCCACAACATCTGGCACAGGTACAAAATGTTTGCGTAGATTTTTGGGCAGCGATTTAATCAACCCAATACATTTATCGCGCAACATTCCCGGCACCAACCACTCCAAACGATATTCCGGAACCTGATGCAACACACTCATGGGAACGTGAATGCTAACTCCATCAAATGGATGGTTTGGTTCAAAATGGTAACTGAGTGGAAACAACATTCCACGCCATTCAAGTTCATTTGGAAATTGTGCGGCAGTGACATCACCTGCACCGTGGCGCATTAAGGTTTCGCGCGTGATATACAGTAATTGCGGATTACTTTGCTCCGCTTTTTTACGCCAGGATTCAAACCCTGCCAGATTAGTAATATGCGATGGAATGCGCTCGTTATAAAAATCAAAAATAACTTGTTCATCTACCACAATATCGCGCCGGCGAGATTTCGCTTCTAAATCTTCCAACTCTTGCAACAAGTTTTGCTGATGCGTATAAAAATCCTTAAATCCTGCTTGTTGTTGCAAGTGTTTACGTTTGGGGTGCTGCGCGTATTGGCCTTCTACCAACGCTGCACGGATAAACACTTCACGCGATTGCGCCTGATCGATATGGCTATAGTTAACTGCTTTTTTCTCGACAATCGTCAATCCATACAAGGTGATTTTTTCATAAGCCATCACCTGCCCTGCGCGCGAATCATAATGAGGTTCAAAATGCTGACGCTTGATTAAATGCTCCGCAGCCGCAATAACCCACTCAGGTTCAATTTTGGCAACCGTGTGCGCAAATAATTTTGAGGTTTCAATCAACTCTGCCGCCATGATCCACTTGGGCGTTTTTTTCGCAAGCGATGATCCGGGGAAGATAGAAAATTTTCGATTGCGCGCACCAAGGTACTCGCGCTCTTCGTGATTAAAACCCAGATTTCCCAGCAATCCGGTCAACAGCGCTTTATGCACAGACTCATAATTTGCTGGCTCAGTATTAACGCGAATACCCAAGTCTTTGACTGCAACGCACAACTGGTGATGCACATCGCGCCATTCACGCAACCGCAAATACGACAGAAATTCTTTTTTGCAGAGTTTGCGTAATTGATTTTGCGTGAGTGCTTGCCGTTGGGTTTCAAAGTAATCCCACAGATTAATAAAACCGGCAAAGTCGGTATGCTCCGCCCAAAAACGACGATGCATTTGGTCGGCAGCTTGTTGTTTTTCAACCGGCCGCTCGCGCGGATCTTGCACTGAAAGCGCACTGGCAATAATCAGTAATTCACGCACGCAGGATTGCTCTTGTGCAGAGATCAGCATGCGCGCAAGACGCGGATCAAGCGGCAATTTACTCAGCTGCTGACCGATCGGCGTCAATTGATTTTTGGAATTAACCGCATGCAACTCTTCCAGCAATTTAAAACCATCGCTAATCAAGCGATGATCAGGCACATCGATAAACGGAAATTTATGGATATCGCCCATGCGCAATTGCAGCATTTGCAAAATAACCGCAGCAAGATTGGTACGCAGGATTTCCGCATCGGTAAATGCGGGGCGCGAATTAAAATCCTCTTCGCTGTATAAGCGAATACAAATACCTTCAGCAACACGACCACAGCGGCCTTTGCGTTGGTTGGCACTGGCTTGGGATACTGGCTCAATCGGCAAACGCTGCACTTTGGTGCGATAAGAATAGCGGCTAATGCGAGCAAAACCCGGATCAATCACGTAGCGAATACCCGGTACAGTAATCGAGGTTTCAGCCACGTTTGTCGCGAGCACAATGCGACGACCGGTGTGCGGTGAAAATACTTTTTGCTGTTCGGCCAAACTCAGGCGTGCATAAAATGGCACCACTTCCATATGTGCAAATTGTGCTTTGCGCAACGCTTCTGCAGTCTCACGAATTTCACGCTCACCACTCAAAAACACCAGAATATCGCCACCGCGAACACCGGAACCGGTTTTTTCATTAAGTTCAATTTCATGTACTGCATCGACAATCGCCGCGTATTGATCCGGCTCTGCATCGCTATCATCACTCGCTTCAAATTCATAAAGCGGGCGATACCAAACCTCAACAGGATAAGTGCGGCCAGAGACTTCAATAATCGGCGCATTATTAAAATGCTGCGAGAATCGCTCAAGGTCGATAGTTGCAGAGGTAATAATTAATTTTAAATCGGGGCGTTTTGGTAAAAGCTGTTTTAAATAGCCGAGTAGAAAATCGATATTCAAACTGCGCTCATGCGCCTCATCAATAATTAGCGTGTCATATTTATTCAAGAAAGGATCATTCTGGATTTCCGCGAGCAAAATCCCGTCGGTCATTACTTTGATTAGAGTATTGTCATTGGATTGGTCACTAAAGCGAACCTGATAACCCACCTTCTCGCCCAGTGTGGTTTTCAGCTCCTCAGCAATTCGGTTAGCGACAGTATTCGCCGCAATCCGGCGCGGCTGGGTATGACCAATAAGGCCATTTACACCACGGCCAATACTCAAGCATATTTTGGGAATCTGCGTGGTCTTACCGGAACCCGTCTCACCCGCTAACACCACTACCTGATTCGCGGCAATAATCTGCGCAATTTCCTCGCGCTTTTCGCAGACAGGCAAATTAGGGAATTCAATCTGCTCCGGCACCAACAACTGGCGGCGCTCCACCTCAGCCTGCGACTTCGCCAACTGCGCCTGCCATTTCTCCAGCGCCTCTTCATAAGGCTTACCCGCCCGCGCCAGCTTCTCCAGCTCATTCAAACGCCGCCCAAGCTTATGCCGGTCACGCCCCATGACATTGACGACAGACTGTTTATAACTTAACCAAATATTCGACATAGCGACCCAATAATCACCCAATAGCCCAGTAAACGCCATCAGGAAAATGGCGCTGGAAATAGGATTGGGATGATACGTGGGGATGGGAATTGGGGCAAATAGAACCCCATGAGTACAGTAGTAAGCGCTATCGGTTGCGCATAATTCTTTTAATCTTCCTTAACCCTTCTTCAGCAAAGAAGATCTTGAATAAAGATAAGCGCAATACAACAAAAATGAAATAATACCTAACACAATAACTATCCCTATTAATGTGGGAACACCCAGTTCAAATCTGTCAAATTTGAATCCTTCGAACATAAACGGGATTGCACCTGCAAATAAATATATTAAAAAAAATCTAATAAATTAGACCTCATAATACGAATAAATGACTCTTTTTGACCAGCATCTGTTTGATTTTTCAAAATCATTCCCTCACACAACTTAATAATGGAAGAGCAGTCAAAATCGGTGATAAAATCAGCGAACTTATCGCGAGAAAATAAAATGAATAACACTGATTTCTTACCACCATTACACTCACAATTCAGATACCGTATTGACATTGTCGGCAATGAAAAAACACCGATATTGGTGATCGATAATTTCTTACATGAGGCGGAAGCCTTGTTGGGGTTTGCGGTAAAATTTGGAGATTTTCGTGATGGCACAGATTTTTACCCCGGAATACAATCCAATGTGCCGGAATTTTATAGTCAAGCACTGCAAACCTATTTGCCCGATATTATTTGTGAAGCGTTTAATCTTACGCGAGAAAACATCCATTATTCTCAATCGACCTATTCTTTAGTCCTCACTCCGCCTGCACGTTTGGCTTTGCCGCAATCGCGCCCTCACGTTGATACCATCCATAAAGAAAAACTGGCTTGTGTGCATTATCTTTGTACACCCGATAAAGGCGGCACATCGTTTTATCGCCACCGGGCAACCGGGTTTGAGCAGCTCTCGCCGGAGCGCATGGATGTTTACGGCGAACACCTTGCAAGAGAGGCGCTGGATACGAGCTGGCATAAAAAATACATCAATGGTTCTAACAAATACTATGAAGAAATTGGCCGGTATGAAGCCAATTTCAACCGTTTAATTATGTACCCTAGCGATATACTGCATTCGGCATCCATTCCCGAAAACTTCCAGTTCCGCCCCAACCCTATTGTGGGGCGACTGACGTTAAATAGTTTTATTTACTTAACGGAAAAGAGCGATTAATTCCAGTCGCTCGCTTTGCAATAGAAATCCAAATAGTCTTTGTGTAGCGGCATCTTCTGGAGATTTTGGTTTACTTGTGCGCGAATGTCCGCAAGGAATTTCACCAAACTGTCTGCTGGAATTTCATTCGCAACAGGATGATAGTTTTCTGGAATCAATCCCTGCCCCACCATCACCTGCAACCAGGATGATTCTGAAAACAACTCGTAAGATTTAACAAAGACCTTGCCAGTTTCACGAAACATTTTCATGCGATACTCAAGCGATTCCGGAATATCCATACTTCTACAGTATTCCCAGAAGGGACTGTCGTTTCTCTCGGTTAAATGGTAGTGAAGAATAATAAAATCCCGCACATTCAGGATTTCCACTTTCATCTGCTCGTTATATTCATTCACATCGCAAGCACGAATTCCAGAATGTGGAAACATTTGAATTAATCGCGTTATTCCACGTTGGATCAAATGAATACTGGTAGATTCCAGAGGCTCGATAAATCCGCTCGCCAACCCCAGTGCAACACAATTTTTATTCCAGTGCTTGAGCCGCTGCCCCGTGCGATATTTGATAACTTTTGGTTCGGTAATCAAACGGCCATCAATATTTTCCAACAATAATTTTTTCGCATCATCATCAGATATATAACGGCTACAGTACACCAAACCATTGCCTACACGGTGCTGCAATGGAATTTGCCATTGCCACCCTGCAGCGTGAGCGATAGAGCGAGTGTAAGGCACAGGATCACGCACCGATTCAGTTTGCACCGCTACAGCACTGTCACATGGCAACCAATGTGACCAATCTTCATAGCCTGTATGCAACGTTTGTTCGATAAGCAAGCCCCTGAAACCAGAGCAATCAATAAAAAGATCACCTTCAATTATTTGACCCGATGCCAGCTCAATCGATTTAATGTACTCATCTTCATCTAATGCAACATTGACTATCTTTCCTTCAATGCGCGTAGCACCCGCCTTTTCCGCGATATTGCGAAGAAATTTTGCATAAAAGCCCGCATCAAGATGATAAGCATAATTGAGTGATGAATTGGGCATGTGCGCAAATTTATTGTGCTCTGCGGCTTTATGCTCCAGGGAATAATCACCTAATGGATTGTTAACTCCCAGTTCTTTTCCGCGCAACCAGAAATGCTGGAAGCTTGCTGCCCAGGTGTCTTTCCCTGGTGTGCCAAACATATGGAAGTAATTTTCGTTAACGTTTTTCCAGTTTTCAAATGAAATCCCAAGTTTGATGCTGCCCTTAACAAAGGTAAGAAATTCCTGTTCATTAATGTCAAGGTAACGGTTTAACAATATCAATGGTGGCACCGTAGCCTCGCCAACACCTACAGTTGATATTTCATCAGACTCAATCAAGGTAACGGCGATACTTTTGCCTAACAATTTGGAAAGCGACGCTGCTGCCATCCAGCCGGCAGTTCCGCCACCAACAATCACCACGTTTTTTACTGCTTGATCACCGATCATAGTGTTACCAGACATTTTTAATTTATCGATTGATTTGATTTTTTGTGCAATTGGTTTATCTGCCAATTTTTTATTTTTTCAGCTTGTTCATCTGTTCAATTGATTCAATAGGCGAGCACGAATTTTTCGGGCATTGTCATCGGTCAAATCACCAATCGCGCCCTGAGCTTGCTCGGGTATATGCGAAAGCGCTTCTTTGTTGTAGTCAAAAATATAATGATCAAAGATCATTTTCCATGCAGCGCGTTGTTCAGGAGGGAGATCGCGAATGGATAACACTGCATTGAAAAGTGCATTTATCGGCTTTCCAAAAAATCCGGGAGCACCTTTAAACCAATAGTTCACCAAAATATTGAGGGGGCTTAAGCTTTCAACATGATGCCACCACATACTGGGAATAAATAAACCATCACCAGGCTCCAAATCGGCAACCTGCGCATGGGGCAATGCATGTTTAAATTTGGGGAATTTTTCAAAGTCGGGATTATAGAAATCCACCAAGCTGATGGCTTGCCCAGCAGGGGTTTTATCCAGAGGGCCTACATACAAATTTTCCATTTGCTCAAATGGAAAAAGCGTAAACCGGCGATGCCCAACAACTGAACAGGCAATATTTAATGGGCTATCCCAATGCGCCGCAATACGGCATTTATTGGAGATCCAAATACTCACTAACGGATTATGCTCACCCAGCGCTATGTCATTCTCGGCACGAAAACCCGGCAGATATTGATCGACCGATGTAGAGCCAATGTAAATCGTCGGTGGTGAAGGATTTTCGGCATGCTGGCGCAGCTGTTTCAATGCGAAATCCAATTTCGTAGAAACAGAATCATAATTAAAACCGGTAAGGCTCTCATCGTAAAAAATACGGCCGTTATTTTCCGGTTTACCCAAAAAAGCCGCCACCTCTTGTCCTTTGTAAAACCTCAACAAGTATTGCTCAACCGCCTCAGCAGAAGTCAAACCAGCTTGCACAATTGGCCAAGAGGACGCCAAGCCTTTCAAAATTAAAGGCTCCGATGAAGACAATACTTCATCGGGGATTTTATCGGGCACGCAGCCTTCAATAACCTTCACTTTTTTATCAATGCTAATCATAAAAACAACTTGATGATGTGGGTTATTGGCCTGATAACTTCGCCTCAATCCGGGCAATTAATTTAATCACGTTGGAATGGGATGCAAGCACCATGTAAATACACTCCATAAAACCTTTGCTATGCAAATCTGCTACTACACCACCGGCCAAACCACTTAGTTTGTCTTCGTTTATGGTGTAAAGGCCTGCAAGATTGTGACGCTCACCATTTTTCAGCGTAATTTCAAGAGTAACCACTTCCAGCAATTCATTTGCCAGTAATGCACCCACAAATTGTTCATTCAAATCTGTGCCATATTGGATGTACTCCAACAGATCCACCATTGATTCCAAATAGGGTGAGTAACCACCATGGGGTAAAAATACTGGCTCGCCCTCTGTTTCATTAACACGCGGGCTATCCATATCAACATACACCATACGGCTTGGCTGATTGCCTTCGCCCGGCTTGGGTGGCTGTATTCCAATTAAAAAAGGACGTCTTTTGACGGATGCAGGAATATATTGTGCATCCCAACCTTTTTCAGACAAAAACAGATTTTCATTTTGACGAAGCCCCATTAATGCAATGGGAATAAACTTTCCTGTTTCAGTATTTTTTTGAAAGAAGATTGGATATTCATTTTGGATGGCGCGAAACTCTTGTGGAAAGGTCACTACGGACATTTCATTATCGCCATACTGCGATGTGTTATCGCGAATGACACGCAAATTTTTGTGGGCAACGTTATTTAGCAAAGCAAAATTAGGCATAGTGACTCCAGGAGAAATAATCTCCATTATTGTTATAGTTGGGCTTAAATAGTTTGCAGCCCATGGTGTTTAATTTTTTCAATCAATTCACGGTTAGGTTGTAATACTTTTTTCAACTGCTGGATATGCTGTGCGTTTTCCATAAACAGCGCTTCCGCTTTTCTTAATTTTTTATCGTGCAGATGCTTCCCACTACCAATGCTTCTACTTGCGCCAGTTACATCGGTTATCGCTTTCATACCGTAATAGATATATTGATAACTGGCTGACGGGAACATTTCTTCGCGTAACATTTCGTCATACAACCAGGGGGACTGCACCCTCCACAACGCGAGTAATTCGTGCAAGCTATCGGGAATAGTATTGGCGAGGCAGTTATCACGCCAGTACTCTGTATCGGTTCGTTTTGTCAGCACATAATGCAGTTTTAGAAAATCAATTATCTGCTTCCAGTGATGGCGCAATGTGGTATTGAATCGTTTGGCCACTATATCCATAGCACTGCGATTAGCAGGAAATTGTTCTGCGATCATTTTGGCCGAGAGCTCGATCAACACTAGCGCAGTCGCTTCTAATGGCTCAATAAAACCGGCGGCCAAACCAATCGCTACACAGTTTTTGTGCCAGAAGGTTTCCCTATGACCAGGGTTAAATGCAATTTTTCTAACAGGTAACTCTTGCGCTATTTTTTCGCCTACCACTGGCGCAATGTAATTACGCAACTCGCGCTCGGCAAGTTCATCGGTAGTATAACGACTGGAAAAAACATGGCCTATGCCACGGCGTGATTGCAAACCTATGTCCCAGATCCATCCATTGGTTTGCGCAGTGGATAAGGTGTACGATGCAATTGTATCTGCACCCTCAGCATAAGGAATTTGGACTGCAAGAGCAGAATCATTAAACAGAATATTTTGTTGTGATATAAACGGGACATCGTAATGCTTGCCAAGCAACATGGATGACAACCCGGTGCAATCTACAAATAGATCGCCCACAATTTCACCTTGAGCATTGGTAGTCACAGATTTTATATCGCCATTTTCATGAGAGTTAATGGCAGTGACATTTGCGCTAATGTAATTAACACCTAACTTTTCAACACAATGTTTATGCAAAAACGGCGCGAATTTTCCTGCATCCAGGTGATAACCGTAATTTAATACTGCACCAAACTCTGGAGTGGTGATTTGTTTGGGCGCACAGCCTAAATCGCATATTGCCGCTTGCGGGCAAACTGCATTCGCGAAATCGATTTTATCTTTAAATGGCAACCAGAAAGGAGCCAGATTGATTTCATGATATTTTGCGGGTGCAGTGAACGGATGATAGTAGTCATCGTCTTTTGACAGGCTTGTCCAACGAGAAAATTTGGAGCCTTGTTTAAAACTGGCATCGCACTCCCGGAAAAAATCCGTTTCCGATATACCAATCGTTTGCAATGTTGCGCGCATGGTAGGCCAAGTGCCCTCACCTACGCCGATAGGTGCTACATCGGGAGATTCGATCAGTGTGACTTGCACATGTGCTGGACTTGTTGCCGCAATAATGCCCGCCGCCAACCAACCTGCGGAACCACCACCCACTATTACAACCCGTGTTATTTGATCAGCCATAAACGACCTACTGGACTTCTGATAATTGCTATTGGCAGATAATATTTTTTATTAGTGAGTAATAATTTTTTAGTAACAAACAGTATGAACAGACACCAGAATAACGCAAACCGTTAAAAAAGCCGCTGTTTCCAGCGGCTTTTTCATTTTCACTTACAACACTTCCAAGTATTAGAAGCTGTAGCGAACACCTACGTTGTAACGAGCACCAGTTTCAGTGTAGTTACGAACCAGGTTTTCGTGACGGCTGTATTGACGCTGGGTTTCATCGGTCAGGTTCAATGCTTCCAACGAGAACGTCAGGTTATCAGTAACGTCATAGCTTACGCTCGCATCAACTTGACCATAAGCTTCGGTGTAAACAGGGTTTGCGCCCGCTGAATCACCAACGCTTGCAAGGAAGCTGTCACGCCAGTTGTACGCGATACGAACTTGCAGACCATTTTTATCGTAGAAACCGATGAAGTTAGCTGAGTCGCTCAAACCAAAAATAGCAAACTGGTTTGCTTTTGACAGATCGTCGTACTCGGTATCGGAATCCACTTTAGTGGCGTTAGCCTGGAAGCCGTAGCCAGATTCACCGAAGGTATGCTGGATAGCCAATTCAATACCATCAAGTGATGCATCTTTGTTGTTTACTGGACGAGTAACAGTGAACGGAAGAATTGGATCTTCTGCCAAAGCAAAAATATGACCAGTCGCTGCATCTACACTGCCTGGATAATTTGCAAGGATGTAGTTTTGAATCGCAAGCAAATCACTCCCTACAGCCGCTACTGCAGCATTCCAACGAGGACCATTCACCGGAGTGTGGAAACCAGTATCTTGAATGACAACGGGTGAGCTTCCGATAAAATCAACTACGTCTTTCTTGAATACGCCAAGCGACACGTAACTTGCATCGGCGTAATACCACTCGGCAGAAATATCGTAGTTAGTAGATTCCAACGGATTCAAATCCGGGTTACCTGCAGAAGCATCACCCATTGCAATACGTGGAGCAGTACCCCAAACAAAACCACCTTTGATGTCGTTGTAGTTTGGACGCGCAATAGTTTGGCTATAAGACGCACGAGCCTTGATGTCGTCAGTCAACGAAATGTCGAAGTCAACATTTGGCAATGTCTTCGAGTAATCACCATAGGTTGTTTCATCGTTGCTACCAGAAGGCAACAGCGCATACTCGTTACCACCATTCCAACGAATGTATGGAGTGTAAGTAGACAAGTAGGAAGATGATTCAACATCTGTTGTTTCATAACGCACACCTACAGCCAGGTTTGCAGGCATACCGGCAATCTCGGGCTTGAAGGCAGCTTGCAAATAAGCAAAATCAGAAGTTTCGATAGTGGATTGATCTGCGAAACCATCGTTTGCTTTTGCCGGATCATAAGAGGTGCAATAAGCTCTTGGGCAATCGCCGCTATCAGAACCGTACAACTCGGCACCAATCGCTAACAAATCATTCCAGTTACCGTGGATGAAGTTGTTTTGGAATCCAGCGTTGCCAGCACCACCGTTGTCAAAATACTTGGAAAACTGGTCAATTCTCCAATAAGAAGTAGGGATATCACCTATACCATTGGCACCTTGTACACCGTTCCAACTACCTTGGTTTTGTGCTTGAACACCGAGGTTAAAGTAGTGGTTGGTGATTTCATTAGTACCAACACCCGCTTTGATGTTATCGATAAAGCTGTCGTCAAAGGTATAAGTACCTTTCAATTGATACTCATCTACCGATGAATCCTGCAGCTGTACGCGGAATACGTTGTTAGTCAATTGGGCACGGGAAACATCTGGAATAGCGGATGTACGACCATCTTGGTATCCGACGTTCAGGATTGGGAAATCACCAGTGAAATCAACAGAAGCTCTGTAGTTATCGTAAACACCCATGTTGAAGGTGTTGCCGTTGCCCCACTTACCGTTTGGACCTGAGAAAGAGGTTGAGTTATGGCCATCAAATTCCACAGCCAAATTATCTGTTACATCCCACATCACATTCAGACCGGCTGACTTGAGGTCAGATTTGGCCAGGTTGTAGTTCAATGAGTTGTCGAGTTCGTGCCAACCAGTGTTTTCAGTGTAAGACACCGGATACGCAGGGTTGGTATCGCTCCATTTAACATCTACGCCACTGGCACGGGTAAACCACATACCACTGGAGAAACGATTAGTTTCGGTTTCTTGCTGGACGTACAAGTAATCAGCAGTAACAGTCAATTGCTCAACAGGCTGATATTGGAAAGTAAGCTGGCTATTCAAACGCTTACGATTCACCTCGGTCACGGAATAACCAATGTTCACCGGAATTGCGTAAGCACGATCACCACTTGGTTTTTGATCATCAGGCACACCAGCCCAGTCACCGCCATCTTTTGCGTGAGAGAACCAACCACCAACGTTAGCGTTACGGTCACCGCTGTTACGTTCTTGATAGCTACCGGTCAACGTAATACCGATAGTGTCATCTGCAAAGGTATTGCTGAACAAACCAGATACTTCAGGAGTCAAGCCATCTTCCATTACAGAAGATTCATCCTTCACCGCTTTAGCACCCACAACAGCTTTCAAGCCCGGATTGCTAAGAGGACGAGGGGTGAGGATATTGATCAGCGCACCCATACCACCGGATTGCACATCCGCGCGACCACTTTTGTAAACTTGTACACCTGAAATACCTTCAGAAGCCAGGTTTGCGAAGTCAAATGAACGGCTGGTACCGAAAGATGATGCAGGCATTTGACGGCTGTTCAGGGTTACCAGGTTGTAGTCGCCCGCTAAACCACGCACGGTTACCTTACTACCTTCACCGTTTACACGGTCGATAGACACACCGGGAATACGTTGCAGGGATTCTGCGAGGTTGGAGTCAGGCATCTTACCGATGTCTTCTGCAGAGATTGCATCCACCACACCGACTGCTTCGCGTTTAACGTCCATTGCACGTTGCAAAGAACCTTTAATACCCGTTACCAATACTTCTTCTACTGATCCGTCAGTACCGTCTTGTGCCAGTACTGCACCGCTAAAGCCTGCCAACATAGAAGTCGCAATAGCGCTAGCGATTACCTTCTTTTTAAAGTTGATT
The DNA here is from genome assembly GCA_002483365.1 of Cellvibrio sp. UBA7661. GTDB lineage: Bacteria > Pseudomonadota > Gammaproteobacteria > Pseudomonadales > Cellvibrionaceae > Cellvibrio. The sequence continues at coordinate 365,860 of DLHT01000017.1, read as the reverse complement.
GGGGTTTGCATGAACTTAATCCTCGAACCGTTTATTGTTATCGTAACTCGCTGTGTTGTGGTCGCCGCCGACTGGAGCTCCCTAGCCAGTTACTACACTGGTCTTGCTTTGTTTTTGAATGGGATCAAACAGCTATCTCTCTAGATCCCGGCGCATAATTACAAGTTTGCAAGACCATCCGCGTCCGAATAACCCAACCCCTTCAAACATGGGAAGTTCAGATAAGCTCTTTTTATCCGTATATCTAATAAAATCATTTACTTTCAATGACTTAAACTAATAGATGAAGGTTACTTTCACCTTAAAAACCTCACTTGATGCGCTCGTCTCATCTTTTTTTATTCGCGTTCTAGGAAAAATTTTCAACTTGTACGTGCAATTTTTGCCCATAAAAATCCCAATAAAAAAGGGAGCACACGGGTGCTCCCTTTTTACTACCTAGGCAAGATCAGCCCATGCTTATTCCAGCAGGCTGCGTAACATCCAGGCAGTTTTCTCGTGTAATTGGATACGCTGGGTCAGCAGGTCTGCTGTCGCTTCGTCACTGGCGGCTTCAACTGATGGATAGAGCGAGCGCGCAGTGCGGACTACTGCTTCCTGCCCTTCCACTAACAAACGGATCATATCTTTTGCCACAGGAATGCCCTCTTCCTCTTTGATACTGCTCAAGGCCGCATATTGCTTGTAAGTACCCGGTGCCGGGAATCCCAGAGAACGGATACGCTCGGCAATTAAATCCACAGCCAGCGCCAGCTCGTTGTATTGGGTTTCAAACATTAAGTGCAAGGTCTGGAACATAGGCCCGGTGACATTCCAGTGAAAGTTATGGGTTTTCAAATAGAGGGTGTAGGTGTCCGCCAACAAGCGGGACAACCCCTGGGCAATTTCTTCACGGTGCGCCTGGGAAATTCCAATATCAATATTCATAGTGTCTCCTTAGTCAACGATATAAATAAAACAAAGCCAATGAACTAACAGATTGATTTTTAATGTATTAGTTCAAAAAAGTATTACTTGAAAAGACTATAGTCAGGCATTCACCTGCGTGCCATTAGCTTTTGCCTATGGGTTAGATAAAGACATTTCCCGATACCCCATAAGCAGCCAATCCCGACCACGCGAACGGTATGTCTGGAATTTACGGACAATTTCATCAGGACAATCGGCAGGCTCATGGATGAAACCCAAATCCTCGTAAAACACGCTCAGGTGTGGCAACGCAAAACAGTAACATCCTTGCGGAGCTATATCCTGCAGCATTGAACGCATTAATCCTGTTGCCAGTCCCTGACCTCGCCAGACATCCTTCACTAACAAATTGCGCAGCCAGTAATGTCCGGACTGCTGCGGTACAAGGCGCGCCGCCGCAACAAAGCCTTCACCTTGATGGGTCTGGGTGTAAACGCGCTCATTGGCAGCACATTTCACTTTGTAACCCTGGGAGCGATAGAAGCGATCCACCAGAGCAAAATGCTCTGGTAGTTGGATTTCAAAAACACACGGGGAAATACTAGCGGGTGACACGAAAAAATTACCTTGCGCTGGATCAGGTTTTGTCTTTGGGCTCTTCCATATTATCCAACGGGAACAGGTTATCGGCCATAAGGTCGTCGGGCATGCTCATTTCCGACGATTCCATCGGAATCATTTGGTTATCGTCGGCAACATCTATCGGCATAACCGCAGCGGCAGTGCCAGCGGCCGGATTGGTTGCCAGAGTTTGTTCAATTTCTGCCAGCTCATCTTTACTGCCCTTGCCTGCAATCAAGCGATAAGCGAAATATCCCAATACCAGCACCAATAAATTACCGACGCCCAGCGCCACATATATCCAAAGATTACTTGACGTGTCTTCCTCTTGCGCAGCCTCTGCTTCAACAACTGGCTCACTGGCTACCGACGATGCAGCAGAGCTTTGTGTTTGGATGCCTAATGCAGTTGCTTCATCAGGATAATAAAACTGGTCGGCCTTGATGGTTTCGGTGAGTGGGCTGCCATCTATTTGCAGCCCCTCGACTTTAAGCGTTATGTCATAACGCGCCGGTTGCAGTGGCGCAAATGAAAACTCCCAGCGAGAGTTTCCAATGGTATTGAGCTGCCGCTCCAAATTATTGCCTTTGGAGTCAGTGATGACGGCAATGACCTTGGTATTTGCCACATCCACTATTTCAAGATCAGCCCCCAAACGATAGATCCAGGTTTTTTTACCGTCTTTTTCTTCCTGGGTTTTTTCCAGAACAAATGCTGAATCTGTGATATTGAGATGGTGGATGTATTCGCGTTTGAAGGTTTTGCCGTCAACCAAGACAGAAATATCGTACTCACCCTGCTCCTCAAAGCCGGCCAGTTCATGTTTGAAAATGCCATCATCGGGAGCGGGAAGGGTCAAATCAACTTCGCGTGTTTCAACCGAACCACGACTACTCACCAAAGCTTTTGCTGTTAACAACCCAAGAAAATCTTTATTGGTGATGGTGCTGCCATTTTCCTGAAATGAGTAAACCAATTCCAATACCTGCCCGGAGCGAAGATTGCTTTTGGGCGGTTGCATCACCAATTGCAAGTTACTGACCACAGTAATACGGCTTCCGGGAGCCATTTCAGTTTTGACTTTCCACTGGCCAGCCAAGGGTTGCTGAACCGTAATCAGGTCGTATTTGTCGGTGCGATACCAATTGACGTTATTTTTAGGGTCAGTAGTGCTGTACTCCTTACCATCTGGCGCAATAATGACCGTAGCTGGCACTTCAGCGCGTCGAAAAATCAATGCCGTAAATTCTTTGATGCTGGCATCCACCAGAAAACCATTTTCATCCAAAGGCACACGTTCAGCGGGTACGGCTTGATCAAAAATGCGCAGGAAGGTACTCATTAATTCATCGGCAGTATCGGCCACTTCAAAAATGCCGTCAGTGGCAATCGATAACTTTTTCATCAACTCCTGATCCGCATCGCTGGATAACGCAATGGTATGAATGCGGTAATCAGCTTCTTTTAAGCGCGGCAGCAATTCAGTAAGAATACGTTTGCGCTCATTGAGATTCACTACAGCTTCCTGACTGATATCCACTACACCGTCAGTCAGTAAAATGATATTGCGGCGATAATCCGCAGAAGGAGTTTCATAATCTTCTGTCGCTTTTTCCAAGGCAGTACCAATATTGGTAAACATGGCGACAGAGTTGATGCTTGCTGATTTTTGCGCACCCAGATTACGCCAGGATTGGTCAACAACCTGATGAGGAACCAACATATTGACCGACTGGCCGAATGTCCATAAGCCTGCTTTGCTGTTGTCAGGCATCAAGCGCGCAATCAAATCCACGGCGGGTTTACGTAAATTCTCTGGATCTGTTTTTTTCATGCTGCCAGAGATATCAATAATGACCCTGACATCTGCTGGCAGTGGTTTTGCCAGTTCGTTTGCCATGGTCGCCAAAGCAATGGACGACAAACAACCAACAATAAAAAATTGAATAACCAGACGGTTTAACTGTCGCATGGAGGTTCCCATAAAAACATTGCTGCGCAGGGGCATTAGCAATTTATAGTGGCCAATATTGCTCTTAGTTATAGCAGGAAACAGTCAATTCGCCATTTTGGGTACTGCCGAATCCCAAATGGCGCAGGTAAACCTCAATAAAACAGTGCGCTAGAAAACACAAAAGCCAGCAAAAAGCTGGCTTTTGTGAGAAACATAGTATGTTGGATTTTAGTCAGCGAATCGCACGGATTGGTTCTTCATGCAACAGCTCATCACGTGCAATTCGCTCCTCGCGCGTTAATTTGCGATTGGCGTAATAAGCGCTTTCTGCATACTCATCATCCCTACCGGATTGACGATACCCCGCAGAAGATTCATGCCGTACAGCAGGGCGTGCATTTGCACGCGTCAATAGTTGATAAAGCAGGGACAACACCAAGGCGCCCGCCCACAACCCCAGCATTAACTTGATAACAGGCTTGATTGCAACAAAGCCGCCCTCAAAATACCCAAATACCAGCGTGTAAATCGCGGGCGCCATCGTCATGGTTTCCGGATCAATCGCGTAAGGCGTAAACAGAAGAACCATTACGGTGATAACAATAAAATGTGTCCAGGCTCGGCCGGCACGACGGAATAACAACCAGGCTGCCAGACTGCAACCTACCGCACCAATAAGGTACATCATCCACGCGTATTGATAGTCGGTCATATTTTCCATTAATCAGTCTCCTCCAGCGGATACTCTTAAAACGGGTAATGCCCTTAAGCACTGCCCTTAATTAACCCAACGAATGACATAATCTTCCAGGTCATCCTGATTGACTGTGTTTTCATGCACAACACGTCCACGTACCGATATACCTGCTGTATGCACAGATTCAGGATCACCTGATACCAGAGGATGCCAATCAAACAGCGGAATTCCCTCAGCCACTAATCGATAGGCGCAGGTTTCAGGCAACCAATAGGTATCGCCAACACTTTCCGGCGTCAACACGGCACAGGCTTCTACCAAACGCTGGCGATCAGTGTATTCCTGACAGCGGCAAGTGTCATGATCCAGATAGCGGCAAGCCACTTTGGTGTAGTAGACATCGCCCGAATCTTCATCTTCCAATTTATGCAAGCAACACTTGCCGCAGCCATCGCAAAGAGATTCAAATTCCTCTGCCGACATCTGTGCGAGCGTTTTTTCTAACCAAAAAACCCGTACTGCCATAAAAAGTGCCGTTGCTTGATCGATTAAATGGTTGGCCTGCCAGAATCAACGGCCAGATAATTTTGAGTTAAGTGCACGCACGCGCTCTGCATCCGGATCGCGATCGCCGCGCGGGGGCATCTGCAAATAAAATCCTTTCTCTTCCAAATTTTCAGCCACTTTTTCTACACTGGCATAGGCGAGTTTTTTGCCTGGAGTCAACAGCAACACCATCGCTTGCTGGGGTTTGCCGAACATTTTTAATAATTCGTCCGGCACCTTGCTCAACCCCTCTTCTTTCTTCACGTAGAGGTACATACCCTCTTCTTTTGGGCTGCGATAAATTTCACAAATAATTTTCATATTGAATATCTTTCTATTGAGTCGCTACATTCAAGCAAGTGCATCTAAACAAGTGCATCTAAATAAGTACTTCCACGCAGTTACGCACACCACTAAACAGCTTCGCTCTTGTCAGCTTGAGCTTGTGCAATACGCAACAACTGCTCACCAATTAATACAAAACGCCACCCCAATAAACGTGCAGGCAATTGATATTCACCTGTTTTCATTCCCGAGCGCACAATAAATTCATAATCTTTTTTGCGGATCAAAATTTCAGCCGGTAAATTTGCCTGTTCAGCAAACTCTCGCACCCAGCTTTTTAACGATTTCATCAGCGGGCCTTCGCTCTGTGCAAGCGGAGGGTCGAGCCGTGCAGGCCAAGCTGACTCATCCAACAGAAGCGCATCACTCACAATATGCAGTATCGTTTCCGCATCATTTTTTAATGTGCGCGAGGGAATATCGGCCACTTTGGCAAGCTGTGAAATATCCTGAATTTTCTTACGTGCAATTTCCCACAGGGCCGATTCCTTAATCAACCGATTGCGCGGAATGTTGCGCGCACGCGCTTCAACTTCCCGCCAAATACACAAACGTTGCAAGATCGCCAACTCTTGTTGGCGCAGTTTCCACGCGAAGCCGACTTTTTGATAAGCATCATTGTAATCATCTGGCTTGCGTGCATTCCCGACTACATCGGCGCAATCACTTTTAACCCACTCCAAACGCTCATTGGATTTGAGTAATTGCAATAATTTTCCGTAGACAATCAACATGTGCGCAACATCCAGCGCCGCATATTTTAACTGTGACGCACTAAGCGGTCGCTGCACCCAATCTGAACGCGTCTCGTCTTTTGGAATATCAATTTCCAGCAACTGTTTGACGAGCGATGAGTAACCCAAGCTAAATCCCAAACCCGCGAATGCCGCGGCAATTTGGGAATCAAATATCGGTGCAGGCACCAAGCCCAACCAACGCTGAAATACTTCAAGATCTTCAGAACAGGAGTGCAATACTTTCGTTACAGCATCATCCAACATTAATTCGCGCAGTGGTTCCAGATTCCGGATAGCCAAAGGGTCAATCAGATAACAGCCTTTTCCATCGCCAATTTGCAACAACCCGGCAATCGGATAAAACGTTTCACTGCGCATAAATTCTGTATCAACAGCAATCGCCGCTTGTGCACGCCAGCGATTACAAAGTTCTTGCAATTGATCATCCTGATCAATCCAAATCGGTTCACTAGGAATTAACATCGGGGTTATAAACTTCTACGAGAGGAAAATGCGTGAGCAAGCGTGCCGCCATCAATGAACTCCAACTCGCCACCGAGTGGGACACCGTGGGCAATACGTGAAACAGTGACATTCAGATTTTTAGCACGCTCGCTGATGTAATAAGCAGTGGCTTCACCTTCCACGGTAGGGTTGGTTGCCAAAATCACTTCAGTGATGGACTCTTGTTGCAGCAGTGTAATTAATTGATCCACACCAATATCTTCAGGGCCTATTCCATCGATAGGCGACAAATGGCCGAGCAACACAAAATATTTACCTTGATACGTACCCGCTTGTTCAATTGCCAATACATCACCCGGTGTTTCCACGACGCACAACAAACTGTTATCGCGGCGAGTATTAGCGCAGATACCACAAAGCGCTTGCTCGGTTAACGTGCGGCAGCGTTGACAGCGCCCGACACCTTCAACAGCGCGATGCAAGCTCTGCGCAAGCCGCTCAGCTCCAGTGCGGTCACGCTCCAACAAATGCAGTGCCATACGCTGCGCTGATTTTGGTCCAACACCGGGCAGGCAACGCAAGGATGCCATGAGTTCATCGATAAGCGGGCTAAACATGTATGTGCACTTTACTGAATATGAATTGGCTAATTGTTTTTAATACGAAGGCTCATCGTCTTAAAATGGCATTTTAAAACCCGGCGGAATTCCCATACCGGCAGTCATTTTCGCCATTTGCTCGCGGCTTTGGCTTTCTACTTTGCGCACTGCATCATTCACCGCTGCAGCCAATAAATCTTCCAACATCTCTTTATCTTCGCTCATCAAACTTGCGTCGATATGAACACGTTTTACATCGTGACGACCATTCATCACCACACTGACCAAGCCAGCGCCCGCTTCACCCTTCACTTCTGCTTTTGCCAAATCTTCCTGCATTTTTTGCATGTTGGCTTGCATCTGTTGCGCTTGTTTCATTAAATCGCCGAGACCATTCATAACGTTTCTCCTACTTCACAATAACTGACGTGCATCGTTAAATTGGCTGGATACTTTCTTCGTTTAGCGTCGCACCAAATTGTGCGATTAATTGCTGTACTACAGGATCATTTTTAATTGACTTGATGGCATCATCCAAGCGCTCTGCGCGTAAACGTATCGCCATTTGCGCGGGAGTTTCCGCTGTCACTTTACCAATCTGAATACGTACTTTGACTTGCTCGACAAAATAATCGACCAATAAATCTTGCAGGCGCTTTTCATGACTTATATCGAAAAGCGTGCTGTTGGTTTCATCCAGTACAAAGAAAAATTCATTACCCTGCCGACCTGTCATCTGACAGTTCGCGACTGTACTTTGCAAAATACCAGTCACGCCCAAACCCACATAAATATCTGTCCAGTCAGCCGGTGTAGCCTGCTCATAAGGCACCTTGCGTATAGTTTTGGCAGCAGGCGGTAGCTCAGGCGCAGCAACAACCGGCGGCAGCGCCGCCTCAGGCTTTTTTGGCTGGCTTACCTCTTGTGTTACAGCCGCAGATTCAGTGGCAGGAACATCATAGTACGCAGGTGCCTGGGCATATTCAGCGTATTCGTCATCGGGAACGCTGTCGTAAGCCGTATCCATTACCGGTGGCTCTTCTGCGGGAGGCCTATGGGATGCAGGACTGGTAGCAATCTGGGCGGGAGTTTCCACGACCGGTACAGGAGCAACAACTGGAGCCGTTACTGGAGCATTAACGACAGGAGCCTGATTAATGACAGGAGTCTGATTAATGACAGGCGCCTGACTAACTCCTTGAGCTTGGCTAACGCTTTGAACCTGATTAACAACTGGGGTTTGGTTAACGCCCGAAATTTGATTAGCGACGGGAGGAGCTTGTACGACTTTAGGCTGTTGTCCCTGCGGCAAAGTCTGTGTAGGCACATCGGTTACGCCTTGCGGCTTGAATGCCAACATCCGCAATAGCACCATTTCAAAGCCGGCGCGGGCATCGGGTGCCAAGGGTAAATCGCGACGACCTAGCAAGGCGGTTTGATAAAACAATTGCACATCTTCCGATGGCAATTGTTGGGCAAGCTGCATAATCCGCTCGCGGTCGCCATGGCTATTATCTACCGCTTCGGGCAACGCTTGCGCAATCGCGATGCGATGCAACACAGCCAGCATTTCGGCCAAAGCATTCGCGTAATCAGGCGCTTGCTCGGACATTCTCTCTACGGCAGCTAATACCGCACGGCCATCAAGCGATGCCAATGCATTAACAATGTCGTACACCGCTGTTTGGTCGATCGTACCCAGCATGGTACTGACTTCAACTTCGGTAATTTTGCCCGAACCGTATGCGATTGCTTGATCGGTCAGGCTCATTGCATCGCGCATACTGCCATCCGCAGCGCGCCCTAAATGCCACAACGCCGCCTCTTCAAACGGAACCAATTCTTCGCCCAACACGAATTTCAGGTGCTGGACAATACGTTCAGGATTCATGTTTTTAAGATTGAATTGCAAACAGCGCGACAAAATAGTCATCGGCAATTTTTGCGGATCGGTTGTCGCGAGCAGAAATTTGACGTGTGGTGGTGGCTCTTCCAGAGTTTTCAGCAGTGCGTTGAAACTGCTGTTGGAGAGCATGTGCACTTCGTCGATCAGGTAAACCTTATAACGGCCGCGGGTCGGTGCGTATTGGACATTTTCCAGTAGCTCGCGGGTATCTTCTACTTTGGTACGTGAAGCCGCGTCCACTTCAATCAGATCAACAAAACGGCCTTCGGCAATTTCGCGGCAACTGCTGCATTGGCCACAAGGCTCAGAGCTGACGCCGGTCTCACAGTTCAGGCACTTGGCGAGGATCCGAGCGATAGTCGTTTTACCCACACCACGGGTGCCGGTAAACAAATAAGCATGATGCAAACGATTGTGATCAAGCGCATTGATCAACGCCTGCAGGACATGCTCCTGCCCTACCATTTCACGGAAAATACGAGGACGCCATTTACGCGCCAGGACTTGATAACTCATGCCGATTGCTGCTCTCGATTCCAAAGTGGCTTTATTTGAGCTGTATTTGATAAAGGGCGATCAATACAGGCAAAAAATCAGGCGGCGATTATAGCGACCAATGCCAAAAATAGACACCAAAGGAGCCCAGCGACTAAAGAAGAAACCCATACTGGGTGCGTGAGAAAAAGGGAGTTTTGCAGAGGGTTGGGTGGCGACCTAACCAGCCACACCCCGGCACATAACTTACTGCTACCGTTGCTCCCTTCCGGGCCTGGCGGGGTTCACAGATCATTATTGCGAGGGGACCGGCTAGATCACCATTGCAGCTCGCTTCAGCTTTGCCTGTGTTTCAGGCCGACCGATGCAAGAGGCGCGCATTATCATCACTTTACCTTACCAATGCAAGGCGGAATTTATCCGCTTATCTATCGCCACCACAACCGCACCCCACAACAGCCAAGCCAACTGACTGGCAGCCAAACATCCGTCAAAACCCATCGACCGCACGGCCACAACCAATTGTCTTTTCACTGTACAAATGCGGTAAAAATTGAACAAATCACTATTACAGAAAGATTTTTTCCCGATGGCACTCATTGCAATTCCCTTTTTCGCCACCATCAACTAGGCTTCACTGAGTATTTTTACGCACAAATCACACACAAGGTCAGGAGTATTTTTATGGCAACGGTGACTCTCAAAGGAAACCCATTCAACACTAACGGTAACTTGCCTGCTGTTGGCAGCAAGGCTCCCGCGTTCAAACTGGTCAAGACAGATTTATCAGAAGTTTCTTCTGCCGATTTGGTTGGCAAGCGTGTTGTTCTCAACATCTTCCCCAGTGTTGACACTCCAACTTGTGCACAATCTGTCCGCACGTTTAACGCTCAAGCCAGCGCTTTGGATAACACCGTCGTCGTATGCGCTTCACAAGACTTACCTTTCGCACTTGCACGTTTCTGTGGTGCAGAAGGTCTGGACAAGGTTATTCCTGCATCTGCATTCCGCGCCAACTTTGCCAGCGACTACGGCGTAAAACTGGTTGACGGCCCACTGACCGGATTGACTGCAAGAGCTGTTGTTGTGTTGGATACAGAAGGCAAAGTATTGCACACCGAGCTGGTCAGTGAAGTTGCCCACGAACCGAATTATGATGCTGCGTTAAAAGCATTGTCTTAAGATCGGGCGCTCCGCCATCCCTAAAACGCCAGCATTTTCGCTGGCGTTTTTTTATTGGTTTCCTCATCATCCGCAACAACACAAAAACAGCAAATAATTATTCTTTTTATTGCTAAACACTCTGAAAAAATACTCTTTTTCATTACCCCTACCAACGCCCGGGAATGCACCTATACTAAAAACCAGATAGATCAGTTTGGTCCGCACTGATTGCACACAATTGTGGCCGTATGAGGATGTTTACCAGAGGGAGAGTTACCAGATGCCACCACAGGATAGCCACCAGAGCCGTCATCAACATAACTATCAGGATAGCCAGCCCGGCTACATTCCGGAGCTGCTGGATGCAGTACCTGCGGGGATTATTGTCACACATCAGGATGGACGCATCAGCTATCTGAATGCGGAAGCGGAGCGCCTGTTCGGATATTCACGCAACGAACTATTAGGCCAATCGGTTGACACATTGCTACCCGATCGATTCAGCGGCAACCACGCTACATTGCGGCAAAGTTACATCGACCAACCATCGACGCGTTATATGGGTGCAGGGCGTGATCTGTACGGCAAACGCAAAGACAACAGTGAATTTCCATTGGAAATTGGTTTGCGCTCCCTGATTGCCGACAACGAACAGTTTATTGTTGCCACTATAGTTAACATCACTCGCCGCAAACAATTGGAGGAGCGATTAGCCAAGGTGATTGAGGCATCACCTTATGGCCAATTACTCGTCGATGAGCAAGGCATTATCCAACTGATCAACCCAAGCTTGCTCACTCTTTTTGGGTACACCAAAGAGGAACTGCTGGGTAAATCCATGGATATTTTATTGCCCGAACGCTACCGTGCTGGCCATGAAAAACTGCGCGCAGGCTACGTACAAAAACCCAGCTTACGCGCAATGGGGCTGGGGCGGGATCTTACTGGCCGCCACAAAAGCGGAACCGAAATTCCCATCGAAATTGGTTTAAGCCCGGTAGAAAGTGATGCAGGAAACCTGACACTTGCCGTTGTCACCGATATCACCGAGCGCAAACGACTGGAGCTTAATCTGAAACAAGCCAATGCTCATTTGGAAGAATTTACTTACGTTGCCTCTCATGATTTGAAATCGCCACTGCGTGGCATTAGTGATTTGGTTGAATGGATTAATGAAGATTTAGGCGAGCAAGTACCTGAAGCCGTCAGCAAAAATATTGAACGCATCCGTCTTCGTATCGGGCGTATGGAGCGGTTGATTGAGGATTTATTACTGTATGCCCGCGCCGGAAAAAAAGCCAAGGAATCCAGCGCGATTAATGTGAGTGAATTGATTGCGGAAATTATTGAGCTGCATCCGGTTCCCGCGCATTTCAACATACAGCAGGACATTCACATCGGCGAAATTTATGCTGCCAAAATTCCCCTGGAGACTGTACTGCGCAATTTATTTTCTAACGCACTTAAACATCACACCGGGGTTGATCCCTGTATTACTATCAGTGCAGAAGCCAGCGGCAGTTACTGTTTATTTAAAGTGAGCGATAACGGCCCCGGCATTCCCGTTACCGCGCAAGAACGCGTATTTCGTTTGTTCCAAACATTGGGCAACAATTCTTCCAACGGTAGCGGAATTGGCCTTGCATTGGCCAAGCGTTTAACTGAAAGCCACGGCGGACAAATTGAGCTTATCAGCAACACTGACCGTAAAGGCTGTAGTTTCCATGTATGGTGGCCACGTTTTGCGAGGAAAGATATCGATGAATAACCCTACTAAAGTCAACATCCTGATTGTCGACGACGATGATGTCGCCGCAGAATCTGTCGTGCGCAGTTTGCGTAAACATGCAATGGATTTTCCCATCACTCTGGCGCGCGATGGTATTGAAGCGTTGGAGATATTACGAGAACACCATAGTGAACTCACTATAGAAAAACCTTACATTGTTTTGCTGGATCTTAATATGCCGCGCATGGACGGCTTTGAATTTTTACAAGAAGTTCGACAGGATGAAGTACTGCAAGATTCTATTATTTTTGTGCTAACCACGTCAGATGCCGACTCTGATAAATCCCGCGCTTATCGCGAAAATATTGCAGGCTACATGGTTAAGTCTGCAGTCGGGCCGCAGTTTTCAAAATTAGCTTCATTGCTTGAAAACTATCGCACCACCATTACATTTCCACTTTAACCAATCTGGATGACACCCTGTAAATGCTTTAAACAATGCGCTTTGGCCAACTGCAAAAAATCTTGCACGAATGGAGATAATAAATGTTCTTCACGCACTGCCGCATAAAGGGTCGGCCATATTCCTTCTGCGCCGGCAGAACGCACACTGATAAGCCCTTGCTGCACATATTCCGCCAGCACCCAATTCGGCAACGCGCATACACCGCGCCCACTGGCGACCAATTGCACCATCATTAATGTGAGTTCCGATGTCCGCACAGCTTTAGGCTCGCACTGCGCTGGTTCTAAAAACTGTTTAAATATATCCAAGCGATTACGCGCAACCGGATATGTAATCAGTGTTTGTTCAACCAAATCGTGCGGCTGTAAAAAAGACCGCTCGATCAATGCATGATTATTGGCGATCGCAATTTGCATTTCGTAGCCAAATAGCGGCACATACTCCACACCTTTAATCGGTAACGGATCCGACGTAATCACCAAATCGATATCGCCTTGCGCCAAGGCAGGTAGTGGTTCAAACGTAAATCCGCCGGAAAAGTCCAACTCAACTCCCGGCCATTGGTTGCGATAAATATCGATGGTCGGCATCAACCAGTTGAAACAACTGTGGCACTCAATCGCCATGTACAAACGCCCCGCTTCACCGTGCACGAGTTTTTTTACATCGCGCTCCGCTTCACTGACTTTGGCAATTACCTCATCAGCCAACTGCAAAATTCGCTTACCCGCTTCACTAAACCGCAACGGGCGGCTCTTGCGGATAAACAGCTCGCACTCCAGACGTGATTCCAATTCCTTTAGCTGATGTGAAAGTGCCGATTGGGTCAGGAACAAACGCTCGGCAGCCTCCACCAAACTGCCGGTTTCACGCAGGGCGATAAGGGTTTTCAGGTGACGGATTTCGATCATGGTTGTTTCCGGGGGTAATGAATCTCCAACAACAAATCCCCCCCGGCTGCGCTGCGCCCTTTTTGCAAACAGGGTTATGACTCCCTCCATTTGGAAGAGAGAAAGATGGTGAGGGATTCGCCTTTATTATTAGTATTATTCACGCTAAACCTAAAAATCACCAGTTTTATTCATGTTTTCTGCAAGCCCGCCTCTGCCCCCTCACAGGATTCAGATGACCAGTGATTCGTGAAGAACTCTTGCGGGAGTGACCATGTTCGCAGCAGATCAAAACCTCCACTCAATCCCCGCATTCAATTCCCGCCCGCGATTAGGAATGCCTTGCGGTTTGCCCAAACTTTGGGAAGGGGTGGAATAATCGCTGTTGGTGAGATTTTTTACTGTCAGCGTCAGGTTGTATCCCCGTTTCATTTCATAGCGCCAGCGGGAGTTCAGTACCCAAAAATCATCGAGTGTATTCCAGGTGCTGTCAGTAATAGGGTTGTTGCGCTGGTCTTGATAAAAACCCATCAGATTCCAGTTCCAGCGCTCGGCCGCATAATTCAATTCTACCGAGGCTAATTGCTCTGCCTCACGCGCGGCGGAATCGGGCAAATCCATCCGGGTGTAAGTGGTGCGCAATGACCAGTGCGAGGAAATCTCCTGTAGCCATTCCAACTCAATGCCCTGGCTCTGCTCCCTGTCGCCATTGCCATAGGTACGGCCAGTGGTAGTAAAAACCGTTTCAATTGGTTTTTCGTAACGGTTTTGGAAAAGACCGATACTCAGGCTGGTGGCTTGCCAGTTGCCCATCAAAATAAGATCCCAGGTTTTGACAATTTCATGGGTCAGGTCTGGATTGCCAAGCAACACGGGGTTATTCATCAAACCGGTTTCGGTCAATGTGGGTGCCCGGAAGGCTTCGCCGTATAACAACTTGAGGCTGTAGGTATCATTCAGCTGTTCAACCAAACCCAAACGCGGGCTGAAACGGCCAGTGATATCGGGATATTCATCGTAACGCCCACCCAGCGTAAGCCGCGTAGTGGCGCGCAGGTTGCGCAGATACTGGGCGTAAATCCCGATATTGTCTTGTGAGCTTTCATTGCCCAAAGGAAAGGTTTTGCCCTGGTCGCCATAATAGGTAATTGGAAAGCGCCGTTGGATAAGCTGCTCCAAATCAAAATTACCGACCGCACTTGCATCGGTTTCTTCGTTGCGCGCCAGTTGCACACCCCATTGGGCACTGGCATCGGCATTGATCGCCCAATCATTACTGAAGGTGATATGCCAGCTCTCGCCAGCAAGGCGTGCATCGCCTTTAAAGGGTTCAGCACTGCTGGGGTTGCTCACTGCCGCAAGTTGGCCGGGGCCGGCCAGGAATAAATTGAAATCGTAAATAAACTGTTGGTAACTCAGGGCAAGCGTTGAACGGGTGTTAGCCAGCCATTCAAAGTCCTGATCCAGCGCCAGATGCCAAAGCGTGCGGTCATTGGCGTTGTAGTTGTTGCCGGTGTTATCTGACTGATAAAAATCGGCGGTTTTGGTGCGCGAGTAAGACAAGGCAACGCGGGTCTTTTCGCGCGCAAGCGCCAGGTTTGCCGCGAACTGTTGGCGCGGATCACTTGTGGCAATGGGTTTGAGGTTAAAACTATCCTGCAAGACAAAATCATCACCATGGTCTTTGTAAGCCTGAATGAAACCATCCACTGCCCAGCTATTTAATGTTCCCGACCAGAGGCTTTCCAATTGCCTGCGCTGCTGTGAACCATAGGCCAGTGCGATGGATTTTTGCTGCTTGCGGGTGACGATATTGATCACACCATTGAAGGCAGAACTACCGTAAATGGCTGAACCGGGGCCACGGATAACTTCAAGGCGCTCAACCTGTGCCAGGGGATACAGAGGCACTGTAATATCCGGACTGCCTGCGCGCGGATCATTGACCACATGGCCATCGATCAACAACAACACTTCCAGCGATTGCTGGCTGCTGCGCCGCCCACGGGCGCTATAGGTATAAGCCACACCAGAGCTGGAGTTGCGATCAAATTGGAAACCCGGCACCAGGCTGAGTAACTCGTAAAGGTAATCCACCCCCAAACGGCTAATTTGATCATGGGTAAATACCGACACCGAGGCAGGTACAGTTTTGAGTGATTCTTCGGTCAGGGTTGAGCCAGTAACTGGCACCTCAAGAAGCTGTTCAAGGCTCAGGTCGAGGTAAGTCAGATCTTCACTGGCGCGGCTGCTGTTGGCCAGAATGCACGTAAAAATCCACGCACTGGTAGCGGCAACGTAGTTTATAGATGATCGATAACGTGACTTTTTAGTCGGCATAATGCCTCCTTCCTGTACCTGAACGGGGTCGCGCATGTTGGTCACCAACGCCAGTCAATGCCCATTCCCCACTCCCGGCCGCGATTGGGAATCCCCCCAATAATTCCCGCACCCTGCGGTGGACTTGCGTATGCTTCATCCATAAGGTTTTTGATTGTGAGTTTGATCCGTGTGCCTTTGGTCAATTCATAACTCAACTGGCTATTGGCCAACCAATAGGAACCCATCTGCTCGCGCTCATTGGCTGTTCGAAGGTACTCCCGCTCCCCTTGATAATTGAACGATACGTTCAAATTCCATGCGCCCTTATGGTAGTTAAGTATATATGCAGCTAGCCGATCTGTTTCAGCGAAGGCGGAATCGGGCAGGTCGGAAAAACGGGTGAGGCTCAGGCGCATTAACCAGTTTTCGCCCAGCTGTTGCTTGATATCCAAAGAGACACCCCTACTCTGCTGATCATTACTGTTGATGTAAGAACGCGCGCCTATCTCGTCCAACCCGGAGATGATCGGTGCCTCATAGCGATTGTAAAAACCGGCCAGATTGAGGCTGGTGTTTTGCCACATCCCCACCCACACCAGATTCCAGGTTTTGACCAATTCATGGTCTAGATCCGGATTGCCGCGAATAAACGGGTTATTAGTCAGATGGGTTTCCGCAAATGACGGCGCGCGAAACGCCTCGCCGTAAAGCAATTTGATACTGTGTTGTTCGTTCAACTGATGTACCAGCCCCAAGCGCGGACTGGGGTGATCGCCAATGTTTTCATAATGGTCATAGCGCACCCCCAAGGTCAGGCGGGTATCAAACCCCAGCTCTTGCAACCATTGGGCGTAAGCGCTGGCGGTATCGCGGCGGGTGGCAGTCTCTACCACGGTGAAATTATCGAAATTACCGTAATACGCCACCGGAAACTGGCGATTGACGATCTGCGCCAAATTGAAATTGGTATAGGCCTTGGCATCCACTTCTTTGGCGCGCAGCCATTCAAGGCCAAATTGCACACTGCCCTCATCGCTCAGCGACACATCGTTAGCCAAGGCAAGCTTATGCGCCTCCGCAAAAAAATTGACTTTGGTGAGCACCGGATCATCGCTGGCCGGTTGGCTGACCGATGTCAAAGCACCCGCAGGTGACAGCAGCGCATGTAAATCCTGATCATCACTTTGATAGTGATAACTTAATTTGGTCTGCCAGTTGGCACGCGGGTTAAAGCCCTGCTCCAGCATGAAATGACGATACTGGGGCTGGAAATGATTAAAGTCGTTGAACACTTTTTCGAGCACATAAAAATCGTCCGCTCTCAGGCGGAACCAGGTAAGTTGAGCGCGGGTTTGGCGATAGGCAAGCCCTACATCCACCCCCAATTCCTGCCGTGGGTCACGGGTATCAAGGCCACTGGCCAAGCGATATTCCTGCCCCTGATCTTCATAGGCATGGGCAAACAGATTGAACTGCCAATCGCCCTGCGCATGGTTAACATGCAGATCCGCTTTGCGCCGTTGGTCGCTGCCCGCCATCACGCTGACCGCGTTACCGCTGCGGCGGCTCACAATGTTGATCACGCCAGTAAATGCACCTG
The DNA here is from genome assembly GCA_002483365.1 of Cellvibrio sp. UBA7661. Lineage (GTDB taxonomy): Bacteria > Pseudomonadota > Gammaproteobacteria > Pseudomonadales > Cellvibrionaceae > Cellvibrio. The sequence continues at coordinate 348,415 of DLHT01000017.1, read as the reverse complement.
AACCGTAAATGGCGGAACCCGGCCCTTGAATGATTTCCACCCGCTCGATATTGGCCAGTGGAAATAATGCAAAAGCACTGTCGGCACCGCTGGAACGGGGGTCAACGAACAACCGGCCATCCACCACCAATGCCACTTCGCGTGCGCGGCTACCGGTGCGCCGCCCTGCCGCGCTGAAGGTGTAATTCAATGGGTTATCCGCAACACGGTTAACCTGAAAGCCGGGCACCAAGCGCATCAACTCAAACAAATAATCCAGCCCCAAGGTATCCAGCTGCTCGCGGGTAAATACCGTTACAACGGAAGGCACGGTTTTGAGCGATTCATCGCGCAAGGTCACGCCGGTGATATTGACTTGCAGCAGCTGCTCAAGATCCATCGACAAATAGTCATCGGCCGCGGCAACTCCCGCGATGCTGGATAGCAAGCACAGGCTCAATGCGCGCAATCGAACCCGCCCGGTCATTTCAAACACCATTCCATTTGGCTACCCAGTCTTCAAACTGGGCAGCAGGTAAGGGTTTGGAGAAGTGATAGCCCTGCATTAACCGGCAGCCTTGTTGTTCCAGCAGTGCCAATTCTTCAGCCGTCTCCACGCCCTCGGCGATCGTTTTCATACCCAGTGAATCGGCAAGGCGGATAATGGAACTGACAATCGCAAGCGAGGCGCTGTCGCTACCCATATCGCGCACAAAAGACTGGTCGATCTTGAGGATATTGGCTGGCAAACGGCGCAAGTAATTCAGACAGGAGAAACCGGTGCCGAAGTCATCGATCGCAATGCGATACCCCAGGTCGCGAAATGCCTGAAGCACCTGGATGGATACTTCCATATCGCTCATCAACATGGACTCAGTCAGTTCCAACTCCAATGAGCTGGGCGCTGCGCCAGCCGCCGCTAACAAGCTTTGTACTTCCGATAGAAAACCGGCTTGATGGAATTGCAGCGCCGAGATATTCACGCTCACCACCAGATCAGCAACACCCGAATTTTTCCAATGCGTGACCTGCCGCGCTGCCTCTGCAATCACCCAAGCGCCGAGCGGAATGATCAGGCCGATTTCTTCTGCCAGTGGAATAAAGTGATTGGGCGGCACCAGACCGCGCTCCGGATGCCGCCAACGGATCAAGGCTTCTGCGCCGTATAAATGCAGGTTAGCGGATTGATCGCCCGATAGCTGTATCTGAGGTTGATAGTGCAGCTCAAACTGCCCCAGTGCCAATGCCTGTCGCAGGTCATGCTCCAGCTTCAAGCGGTCAAGCGTGCGCGCATTCAACACCGGTGTATAAAACTGGTAATTGTTGCGGCCTTTTTCTTTAGCAAGGTACATAGCCGCATCGGCATTTTTAATCAGCGTGTTAGGGTCTTCACCGTCTTCCGGATAGACCGCAATCCCGATACTCGGGCTCAGGTGCAAAGGCATGTCTTCCAGGGTATAGGGCTTTAACAACTCCTCGCGAACTTTTATCGCCACTTCAACCAGGCTGCGTTCATCGCGCACACGCGGCAAGAGCACTACAAATTCATCGCCTCCCAAACGCGCGACGGTATCGTCGGTGCGCACGGCCTCGCTTAAACGCGCAGCTGTCTGGCACAAAATATTGTCGCCTGCGGTATGGCCCAGTGAATCATTAATATTTTTAAACCGGTCGAGATCGATAAATAAAATCCCGACTTTTTCGCCGCGCCGCTTGGCAGTATTGATCGCCATTTCCAAACGGTCATTCAACAACGCGCGATTGGGCAGCTCCGTCAGGCTGTCATGATGGGCAAGAAAATCAATGCGCTCGCGGGATTTTTTCCGTTCAGAAATATCGCTGAAAATGGCGATGTAATTTTCCGGTTGACCATCGCTGTTCAAGACCTGGCTAATGGAATACCAGGTCGGAAACTTCTCGCCATTTTTGCGTTGGTTTATCAACTCGCCTTGCCAGTGGCCCTTTTCTTTCAGGATATGCACCAGATTGCGGAAAAAGCTGTGCGAATGCAGTTGGGCCCCGACTTTCGCGGTATCTACGCCCAACACCTCTTGCTCGCTGTAACCCGTAATCCGCTCATAGGTTTTATTGACGAGGATGATATTCAGGTTGGTATCGGTAATCAGGATCGCCTCATTACTGCCTTCAAACACTTTCGCCCATAAGCGCAGCTCTGCCTCTTGTTGTTTGCGCTGGGAAATATCGCGGATCACCATCACCACTTCGTCTTGTTCACGGAGGATGACGCGCGCTTCCCAGGTTCTGGGTTTACGCGCCGCTTGCGACCAATCGAACTCAACCAGCTGCTCACCTTTACCGGCAAATACGCGGCGGATTTGCGGTGCGAGAATACCGTAGACCGGCCCCGGCAAATGGCCTTCACCGGTCACCGGGTCATACACCACCCACTCTTCCATTTCATTCACATAGGTGCCGACCTGCATGTCGATGACGTGGCCGTCGCGGTCGATACGCAAAATAATGTCAGGAATACCCGCAAGCAATGCGCGGGTTTTGCCTTCGCCAATACTGGCTTCTTTGATCGCTTTATTGGCGCGCAAGATAAATTGAATACGGAACGGCAAAGTGCCCCAACTGACCGGTTTGGTGATGAAGTCCATCGCGCCGGATTCAAAGGCGTTGTGGATAGAGCTGATATCGTCCAACCCGGTCACCATCGCGATAGGTAAATCGCGGCCGCGCGGTTGGGATAACAGTTCGCGGCACAGTGAAAAACCATCGCCGTCGGGCAAGAGCACATCGAGCAAAACAATATCGGGGCGAGTCTCTGCAAAACGGGCACGGGCGCTGGCACAGTCGGCAGCTTCCATCACCCGATACCCCGCCCGCTCAAGCGTAATACTGGTAGTCAGGCGCGCGGCTTCATCGTCATCGACGATTAACACCAATGCTGGCACTGCGGATTTACTCTCTTTCAATTACCTTGCTCCTTCCGCTCCAACTCGGCCAGACTTTGCAGCGATAAACTGTAAAGGTGCCGGATGCTTTCCAATTGTTGTACCGCGTTTTCTACACTGCCCTGACGCGCAGCCGCTTCGCAGTCGCGGCAGGCTCCAGCCAAATCCACCAGGCCAAGATTGGCGGCGCTGTTTTTAAAGTTGTGCGCCGTTTTGTACAGCAGGTCGGCATCCTGTGTCGCCACCGCTACCGAGAGCTGCTCCAGTAATGCGGGACTACTGCTGCGGAATAAACCGATAATGCGGAGCAGCAGCCCTTCGCGTAATTCGCGTAGTTGGCGAATGACTTGCTGGTCAATTTCAACGCCTTCAGCGGCCGTGCTCTCGGCGGCTGCACTGGCGGATGCGTTCACTGCGGTGGAAACAGGCGCAACGAGCGGTACGGTAGATGCCGCTATGGCCTCGGCGCGATCCGGCAGCCAGCGCGCCAGAACATCATGTAACTGCGATTGGGCAAAAGGTTTGCTCAGATAATCGCTCATGCCCCGTGCGAGGCAGTTTTCGCGGTCGCCACTGATTGCGTTGGCGGTCAACGCGATAATCGGCAGAGGGTTTATTCCCAGATCAACCTCGCGCCGACGGATCTGGGCAGTGGCTTCAAAACCATCCATTACCGGCATTTGGCAGTCCATCAGTACCAGATCAAAATGCTCCTGCTGCAGCAACTCCACCGCTTCCTGCCCGTTATTGGCCATACTCATAGTCACCCCGATACGCTGGAGCATGGCACTCGCCACTTCCTGATTGACGGGATTGTCTTCGACCAGAAGTACCCGTCCGGACAGGCGGGATTGGGTTGCATCGCTGGCGATGGGATGATCAATCACAAAATGATTGTTTACCTCGCCTGCAATCACCTGGGCAATCAGGTTATGTAGCTCGGACTGGCGAACCGGTTTGAGCAGTAACGGCATACGCGCGGCTATGTCTGGCCGCGCCGCCATACCGGCCGAGCTCAATATAATCACTGGGATAGAGGCAAGACGGGCATCGGCAGCGATCGCTTTCAACAACTGGCCACCGTCCATTTCCGGCATGCACCAATCGGTCAGCATCAGTTCAAACGGTTTACCCTGCTCCACTCCCTGCTGGAGCAGCACCAGCGCCTGTTGCGCAGAGGATGCCAACACCGGCGTCATACCCCATGACCTTAACCAGTAATCCAGAATTTCAAGGTTGGTCGGGTTATCGTCCACCACCAGAGTGTGCAATTGGCCAAAACCTTCTACCAACTGGTAATCGCGCGGGTCACTGACCTGTTGCAAACGCAGGTGGAAATGAAAACGGCTGCCGGTGCCCGGTTGGCTGTCTACCTGAATCTTTCCACCCATCATTTCAATCAAGCGCTGGGAAATCGCCAGCCCCAATCCGGTGCCACCATATTTGCGCGCCATGGAAGAATCGGCCTGGGTGAAAGATTGGAACAAACGCGCCTGCTGCTCGGGCGTAATGCCGATACCGGTATCGCGCACTGAAAACTCCAACAGCACTTGTTTATCCCTGCTCTCTAATAAATCCACCTCGATGATGACTTCACCCTGCTCGGTGAATTTAATCGCGTTGCTCAGCAAGTTGGTAATAACCTGCCCCAAACGGGCAGAATCGCCCACTGCCGATAAGGGTGGCAAAGGCGTTTTACATAACAATTCGAGGGATTTGCCCTGTGCAATCGGGGCGTAGCGCTCGGCAATATCTTCCACCAACAGGTTGAGCTGGAAGGGGCGATACTCCAACTCCAAACGGCCAGCTTCGATTTTGGAAAAATCCAGAATATCGTTGATGATCAACAACAAATCTTCACTGGAGCGACGCGCAACGCGGGCAAAGCGTTTTTGCTTGGCATCCAGCTCGGTGTCCATCAGCAGCCCGGTCATTCCCATGATGCCGTTAAGCGGGGTGCGGATTTCATGGCTCATCACCGCCAGGAATTCACTCTTGGCTTTGCTCGCCGCCTCGGCTTGTTCGCGCGCCGTTTGCAACTCTACCGTGCGGGTCAATACCCGTTGTTCGAGCAGCTCCTGATTAAGGCGCAACTCCGAATCCTGCGCTTCAATACGGTCGAGCATGGCGTTGAAGCGGCGCGTCAGCAGACCCACTTCATCGCGCACTTTTAATTCGGGCGCGCGCTCCTGATAACGTCCTTCAAGCCCCACCTTCTCCGCGACTTCACTGAGTTTGCCCAGAGGGCGCAGCAGCGATGACACCAAAATCAACGTAAGGGATGCACAAATCACCAACGCCGCCAGCGCGATAATCCCCACCCAAACCAGCACTTCGTAAAATTGTACGCGTATAGGCTGCAGGCTGATGTCCAGTTCCAGCTCGCCTAAATATTCCCCCTCCCAGTACACCTTGGCTGGCAGATGGTCATCCAATACCAGGGATTTACCGGGCGCGACATATTCCGCCAAGAGTGTGCCGTCTTTCAGACGCAAACGGGCGCCCAACACCTTGGACTCTACGCGCAATGCAGCCAACGTCTGCCGTGCAGATTCGGCATCAATAAACATACTTGGCGCAGCAAGGTTGAGAGCGGTGACATCGGCCAAGGTCTGCAATTGGCTATTGGCCTGCATTCGCATGTAGTTGTACTGTTGCCACGCGCTGGCGAATACCGTTCCCAGCACTGTGAGGCTGGTCAGAGCCATCACCAGCAAGCTGATCTTGCGCACCATATTCCAATGAATAAACATCTAACCACGCCCCCCCTGACGTTTTTTGGCCAGTCTGAGCAATTGGCTACTGATTTTGACTCCGGCGTGATTGATCGCAGACTCGTTGATTTGGAATTCGATGCGGTTATCGATAGTGCGCATCAAGGCGATGCCAACACGCTCATCGGTAGGACTGGCTTCATCCACTACCAATAACATGCCGGGTTGCAAGATTTGCGGAAGCGGCATAGCCGCACCCACTTCGGTGACGTAAAGCAGCTCACAGTGGCTGAAGGCCTGCGCCAGATCCGGTTCGTTGGTTTGGCTGATGTGATCCATGTAGATCACATGGATACTGCGGTTTTGCTGAACCTTTTTATCGATTGGTGCCAGTGCGCTGCGGGTTTCCCCCTCCGCGCCCAAAACACACAGGGACAATTCACTATCCTGCAATGCAGGCCATTCAATGAATTTGATGAAGTTATAAACAAAAGCGACGCGCAACCCAGCCTCCGATGCCTGGGCAGAAGCGGCCAAGCAATATCCGCCGAGGATTAATAGCAACCCCCAGCGCAGCAGGCTTTGGCCTATCGCCTTCACTTGCCCCACACCCAAAAGAACCTCCATCAGCACGCGCAGACACAAAATGACATTTACCTACAACCCGGCTGGTTGCCCACCGTCAAAAAGGAGCAAACTCTGAAGGAAATCAGTGAATTGAGGTTAGTTCAGGGAACAGTCCTGAGAATAGTCCAGAGAATCAATATTCGCGAAAAACTACGGCTAAAATTCGCTTCAAACAAAGCGTTTGCGCTAAGTGGTATGATGCGCGCCCTCCTATTTCATCAAGATGGCGTTTTTATGTTGTTGTTTGTCGATAACCTCACCAATGTCGATTTCAGTTTTCTCGACCCGGAGCGCGGCCTGCTGGGTGAAACCTGGCTGGCGAATGTGCGCCTTCTGGGTGAGCTGGATGAACAAGGTATGGTGTGCGACTTTGGCACCGTGAAAAAAGTGATGCGCCATTGGCTCGATACCGAATTGGATCATCGCCTTGCCGTGCCTGTGCGCTCACCCAACATACGTATTGACGACGAAGGCAAATTCCTGAATATCCGCTGGCAATTTGGCAACGCGGGCGAGTTTTTACAAACCCGTTCCCCGCGCGATGCCATCGCACTGGTGGATGCTGAAGTGCTCACACAAGAGTCGGTCGCAGCCTGGTGTATCACCCAACTCAAACAGCAATTCCCTACCACTGTAGTGCGCATGGAATTGGACTTTACGCTGGAAGCCATTGAAGGCGCTTACTACCACTACAGCCACGGATTGAAAAAACATTTAGGCAACTGCCAGCGCATCGCCCATGGGCACAGGTCGCGTATTGATATTTGGGCCAACGGCCAGAAATCGCCCGCACTGGAACAACAATGGGCTAATACCTGGAAGGATATTTATTTAGGCACACGCGAAGATCTGGTGAGCTCACCGGTTAACGGCGGTGTCGATTATTATTATTTTGCTTATGAAGCGCAGCAAGGGCAGTTTGAAATTACCCTGCCGCAACGCTGCTGTTATTTGATGGATACCGACACGACGGTGGAGTTTATCGCGCATCACATTGCACAAAAAACCTGGCAGGAAAATCCGGGTTCGCGCATCCGTGTCAAAGCCTACGAAGGAATCAACAAAGGCGCTATTGTCGAGGCCGGATAAACCGTTTCAGCGCCGGTGTTTTATTTGATTTTTAACAACATCACAAACGGAATCAACGTCAAACCTGCCACAAAAATAATGGCAACAGCCGATGCAATAAAACGGATCGGCTGGGCACAAAAGTGCTGCCACACACTGGGCACCTGCCCCGCCTCCACCAATTGCGCATAATTTTGTTGTTGGCGAATTGCGCGTTCGGCTTGATATTCACGGATTAACTCGCGCGCACGCTCTTCTTGCGAACCATCGGCCAACCAGATCGCATCCAACCCCACGCGGAAAAAACCGGCATCGGTTTCGTAATAGCGGATCTGATGTTCATCCAGCAGCGCGCGGATTTCCGCCGCTTCGTCATCGGGAACTTGTGCAAGTCTGAATAATAATCTGGCCATAATGTCCGGTTAATCTGGTTGTTAAAGGCGTTAGGGAAAGGCGTTGGGTGCGCAGGATAACAGTTCTCCCCTACCGATTTGCATTAACTTGCAGGGTCAGAGGTTTCATTTTCCATCCCAAAGCGACTATGCTCAAACCCGATGCCCAATTTGAAAGATAAGGATGAACACTTTGCTCTTTCGTATTGAACCAGCGGATTCAGCGGACACGCAGCCCAGCCAGATATATCTGCATTTATGCGGCAACTGGCAACTGGGTCACACACCGGATGGTGCGAGCATCTGCGCTGCAATCCCGGCCAATTGTGAAACCATCACGCTGGTTACCGGTGAACTCAAACAATGGGATTCCAGCCTCGCGGTTGCTTTGCTGCAACTCACGCGCTGGTGCGAGCAACAACAGATCGCACTGGATACCCACAGCAGCGCCGAAACCCTGCAACAATTACTTAATCTCGCCACAGCAATTCCCGCGTATCAACATACTGCCCGCAACGACACTTACAGTGCGCTTGAGCGCCTGCAAAAAAATATCCATTCCCAATGGCTTGGTGTTGCGCGGACACTCACTTTTATCGGCGATATCAACCTCGCGCTTATTCGTTGGGTGCGCGGCAAAGCTAAAACACGCAAGCAGGATATTGTCTTTTTCATCGACCAGTCCGGCCCGCACGCTCTGGCGATTGTGACCTTGATTGCACTGCTGGTCGGTATGATTCTCGCGTATTTAGGTTCAGTGCAATTGCGCCAGTTGGGCGCGCAAGTCTATGTCGCCGATTTGGTGGCGATAGGCATGGTGCGCGAAATGGGCGCACTGATGACGGCGGTGATTATGGCGGGCCGCACTGGCGCAGCCTATGCTGCGCAACTAGGCACCATGCAAGTAAATGAAGAAATTGATGCGCTCAAAACCATGGGAATTTCCACCATGGAATTTTTAGTGCTGCCGCGCTTGCTCGCATTGGTGTTTATTATGCCGCTGCTATGCATCTACGCCGATGTAGTCGGTATGCTCGGCGGGGCATTGGTCGCCACCAGTATGGATGTCAATTTCAACCAATATATTTTACAAACCCAAGGCGCGGTAGATTGGATGGATATCTCCACCGGCCTAATCAAAAGTATTTTCTTTGGAATATTAATCGCAATTGCCGGTTGTCAGGCCGGCATAGAGTGCGGCCGCAATTCCGATGCCGTGGGCATGGCCGCAACCAACGCAGTGGTGCGTGCTATTGTGTATCTGGTTGTTGCCGATGCAGCGTTTAATATTCTCTATGACAAGCTAGGTATTTAACCATGAATACCCATCCGTTTATCAGCGTGCGCAATCTCAGCATCGGTTACGGCAGCCGTGTGGTGCAGCAAAATTTAAATTTTGATATTCGCAAGAACGATATTTTTTTTGTGATCGGCGGCAGTGGTTGCGGAAAAACGACGCTACTCAAACACATGATTGGTTTGATCCCGCCAAGCAAAGGCGAAGTGTTGTATGAAGGGGTCAACTACTATCAATCAAGCGAGGACACACAACTAAAACTCTTGCAAAACTGGGGCATCACCTATCAATCAGGTGCCTTGTTTTCCAGCATGAGCCTCGCAGAAAATGTTGCACTGCCATTGCAGCTATATACCGACCTATCGGAAAAACAAATTGCCGAAACGGTTGCCTACAAATTAGCACTAGTAGGATTGGCCGGTTATGAAACTTTTTATCCCTCGGAACTCAGCGGCGGCATGCATAAGCGTGCAGGACTTGCGCGCGCGATAGCGCTTGACCCACAACTCTTATTTTTTGACGAGCCTTCAGCGGGGCTAGACCCCATCAGCTCCTTGCGGCTCGACCAATTAATTGTGCAAATCTGCAAAGCCTTAAATTCAACGATAATTATTGTCTCGCACGAATTGCCAAGCATTTTATCCATTGGCACCCACTGCGTGATTCTGGATGCACAATCCAAAACCATGTTGGATGCTGGCGATCCGAAAGAATTACTCCACCACAGCCCACAGGAAAAAGTGCGGCAATTTTTAAGTCGGGCGGGTACTGCGGTGTAATGAAAACATCTGGATTTCCGCAGCGGGAATCCATTAACGCATCACTGGAGCAACATGAGCCAACAAAAATCCTTTGCCATAGGTGCATTTATTGTCGGTGCCATTTTATTGGTGTTTATCGCCATGTTATTTTTTTCCGGCGGCCAACTCTTTTCACACAAAGAGCGCGTGGTGATGTACTTTGAAGCGTCCGTACAAGGCTTGCAAGTTGGCGCACCCATCAAATTAAAAGGCGTAGTACTGGGCGAAATCACCGATATCCAAATTAATTTTCCCAGCGATGACACCGATGGCCAAAAACAAAATATTGCCGCTATTGTCACGGCCGATTTGGCACTGCAGCGCATTAGCCGAAAAGGTATCACTGTGGATCGGGAGTTTTTCGAGGATGCCATCAACAAAGGTTTGCGTGCGCAATTAAATTATCAAAGTTTTTTAACCGGGCTCTTATATGTTGAGTTGGATTTCTTTCCCGGCACCACCCCCAAACTCTACAACCTGCAAGATAGTTATTTAGAGATCCCCACGGCATCCACTGCATTTGAGGCGATCTCCAAAAACCTGCAGGAAATGAATATCAAAGGCTTGATTGATAATTTGGACAAACTCGCAGTCAATATCAACAAGATAGCCACAAGCGGTGCAATTGAGCAGACGCTCGGCAGTGTCAAAACCGCAGCCGATTCCGTTGCGCTTACATCCAACACCTTGAATCAGGAAATCGCCATTCTGGGCAAAAACCTGAATCGCACCAACACTGAGTTAAATCAATTACTGGTAACGCTTAACCAACAAACACCGGAGCTCGCAGGCAATATCAACACCAGCCTGATAGAGCTGCAAAAAAGTCTGACCCAGTTCAACAAAGCTGCAGAAGGCATTACCCAAAGTTTTTCAGAAGATGCACCTTTAGTGAACCAATTGACCACAACGCTGGAAGATATCAGCCGCTCTGTCAATGCGTTTCGCAATTTAAGTGAAACACTGGAGCAACAACCTGAAGCCCTGCTGCGCGGCAAAAAATCGCTTCCCGAGGAGGAATAACGTGAGCAACCTTAAAATGGAAAATAATCATCGGATGAAAAATGTGATTATTATTTTTTTACTGTTCCTATTTGCCAGCGGCTGCCAACAATCACCGCGCAAACACTATTATTTGCTGAGCGCCACACCTACACAAAATCAAAATGATGCAATTACCCAAACCATTGGACTTGGACCGATTGAGCTGGCCGATTATTTGGATCGCTCATACATAGTGCGCAACCGCGATACCAACCGACTACAACTGGCAGACAATGACCATTGGGGGGAACCCTTGGAAAAAGGGATTGCGCGGGTGTTGGCGATCAACTTAATGAATCGCGATAGCACGCGCTTGGTGGAGCATTTCCCCTGGCGCAGCGATGTCACACCCGCATTGAGTGTGCGCCTGAACATTTACGATTTGCAGCTGATCAATGGCGCAGCCACAATTAACGCCAGCTGGAAATTGATCGACAACAGCACCAAAACCGTTTTATCCCAGCAGCGTTTTGTGCGGAGCAAATCCAGCGGTGAAAGCGCCTCGCAAATCACAAAAGCCTACAGCGAATTACTGGCAGAATTAGCCGAAGAAATGAATCAAGCGTTGATCACAATCAATGGTTCGAAATAACTCTCAGCGTAGACTTCCGCAACGCTAGACTCTTGCAACGCTAAAGCCTTACAACGAAAGAACGATGCATCAGCAGGTATGACACAAACCAGAGGGATTGTCATGAAAGTCGCCGTGTTCAGCACCAAACCTTACGATCACGAATTTTTAACGCAGGCCAACAGCGCACTCGCCCAGCCCCATGAATTAATTTTTCATGAATCCCAACTCAACCCGCAATCCGCATTGCTTGCACAAGGCTGTACAGCGGTGTGTTGTTTTGTGAATGACCATCTGGATACAACTGTTCTGCAAAAATTATCCGCACTGGGCATAAAACTTATCGCGCTGCGCTGCGCCGGGTTTAATCAGGTGGATTTGGCCGCGGCAAAAAAACTCGGCATCGTCGTTGCGCGTGTCGCGGAATATTCGCCCCACGCGGTTGCCGAACATGCGCTGGGGTTGATCCTCATGCTCAACCGCAATTTACATCGCGCTTATCACCGCGTGCGTGAAAATGATTACGCATTAAATGGCTTGCTCGGCTTTGATCTGGTCAACAAAACTGTAGCCGTAATCGGCACGGGGAAAATTGGCCAGGTGTTAGCAAAGATTATGCTGGGACTCGGGTGCAAAGTGATTGCTTATGATCCACAACCGAATCCTGAATTGCAGTCGGCAGGCGTGAATTATTGCTCACTCGCAGAGCTCTGGCCGCAGGCCGATATTATTTCGTTGCACTGCCCACTCAACAGCGAAACCCATCATCTACTGAATACCAATAGCATCGCGCAGATGAAAAATGGCGCGATGCTGATCAATACCGGGCGCGGTGGATTAATTGACACGCGTGCCGTCATTGATGGATTAAAGAACAAAAAAATTGGCTACCTGGGTTTGGATGTTTACGAAGAAGAAGGTGATTTGTTTTTTGAAGATAATTCCAATCGCCTGTTACAAGACGATGTGTTTGCGCGCTTATTAACGTTTCCCAATGTAGTGATCACCGGCCATCAGGCATTTTTTACGCGCGAAGCGCTCACCGCCATCGCCGATATTACACTCGCAAATATCACGCACTTTGAACGTCAAGAATTCACGCAGATGTGTATCGTCAGTTAACTCATTCACCGGCTCAAAGGAATAGCGCGATGCATAACATCACTGATTCAACCGGCGCCGATTCGCTTTTATTAGAAAAGCCCCCTTCGCTGGATGACGCTCACGCACAAACACCGGAACAATTATTTAGCGCACTTAACAGCAGCATTGCGGGCCTCACTGAAGCAGAGTCCGCTACCAGACGCCTGCAATGGGGAGATAACCAACTGCCCGTTACTCCCCCCACACCGGCTTGGCGCCGCTGGTTGCAACAATTTAATAATCTGTTTATTTACGTGCTGCTAATCAGTTCGGCAATTAGCCTGTTGCTGCAACATTGGATCGATGCGGGTGTGATTTTCGCGGTTATGCTGATCAATGCCTGCATAGGTTATGTGCAAGAAGGTAAAGCCGAAGCCGCGTTGCGCGCGATTATGTCGTTAAGCAAAAGCCTGTGTATGGTGGTGCGCAACAAGAGCGGTGTCAGCGCGAGCCTCAGTATCAACAGCAGCCAACTGGTGCCGGGTGATGTAGTGATGCTGCAAGCGGGTGATCGCGTTCCCGCTGATGTGCGCCTGTTTGAAGCCAAAGAGCTGCGCTGCGATGAAGCCCTGCTGACCGGCGAATCCCAATCCATTTCAAAAACCATAGCCGTACTACCCGCCGACACACTGCTCGCCGAGCGGCTCAATATGGCTTACATGGGCACGCTGGTAACACAGGGCACCGCGCGCGGCTTGGTAATCAGCACCGGCAGCCAAACCCAAATTGGTGCCATCCATCAGTTGGTGCAGGAGGTAGACACTACTGAAACCCCACTGCAGGGTCAGTTGGGAAAACTCGCCCGACAATTGACGCTGGTGATTTTGGTGGTAACAGCGGCAACCATGGCGTTTGGCATTCTGGTGCGCGACTACACCCTGACGCAGATGTTTCAGGCGGCAATCGGTATCGCGGTTGCTGCCATCCCCGAAGGTCTACCCGCAATAGTTACCATCGCCCTCGCCTTGGGTGTGGGGCGTATGGCGACTGAACATGCGCTGGTGCGCCGCCTGCCTGCGGTGGAAGTGCTGGGCTCGGTGGATGTCATCTGCACCGACAAAACCGGCACCCTTACTGCCAATGCGATGACCGCACGCCAGCTGATTACTGCCAACAACCACTACCTGGTGAGCGGCGAAGGCTATGAACCGCGCGGGGATTTCCGCCGCAAGGGTGAGCACCTGGCCAGCTCAATTCACACCGATGATCAACAATTGGCCAGCGCCTGCCGTATCGCGCTGGTCTGTAACGATGCCAACCTCACACACGACAACAATCGCTGGCAGCTGCATGGCGACCCCACCGAGGGCGCGCTCTATGTATTGGCGCTCAAATTTGGCCTGACTGCCGGGCAGGCGCATCAGCAGTGGCGAAGACAAGATACGCTGCCCTTTGAATCGGAAAAGCGCTATATGGCGGTATCCTACAGCGAGGAAAATGGCGCACACGTCATGGCTATTAAAGGCGCACCCGACCGCCTGCTGGAACTCTGCCAATGGCAGCTGGGGGTATCCGGCAATGAGCCTTTGGATAAAACCTACTGGTTGCAACAGCTTAATGATCTGGCAGCGCAAGGCATGCGGGTATTGGCGCTGGCATGCAAACCTCTTCCCGGCAACCAGCCGCTTACCCATCAGGATATGCAACACGGTTTGGTGATGGTGGCACTCGCTGGCCTGAGCGACCCACCCCGCCCCGAGGCAATCACCGCGATTGATGCCTGCCACAGCGCAGGTATCAGGGTGATGATGATCACTGGCGATAATCCAATCACTGCCGCCGCCATAGGCAAGGAACTCGGGCTCAACGCCACACGGGTGATGACTGGTGCCGAGCTGGATCAGCTCAGCCCCGCCGATTTCAGCCAGATCGCTGAAAGCGTGGATATTTTTGCGCGCACCAGCCCCGCCAATAAATTGCAGTTAGTGGAAGCTTTACAAGCGCGCCACCACACGGTTGCCATGACCGGTGACGGGGTTAACGATGCTCCCGCCCTGCGCACTGCCGATATCGGCATCGCCATGGGTATGAAAGGCACAGATGCCGCGCGCGAGGCGAGCGCCTTTGTGCTGACCGATGACAACTTTGCCACCATCGAACAGGCGGTCGCCGAAGGGCGCACCATCTACGACAATATCGTCAAATCCATCGCCTTTATCTTGCCGACCGATCTGGCCGAGGCGAGCATTATTACGCTCGCCATTTTATTTGGCTGGATGCTGCCCATCACTCCGGCGCAGATCCTCTGGGTCAATACCATCACCGCCGTTACCCTTGCGCTGGCGCTGGTATTTGAACGCAGTGAGGCCAACATCATGGAGCGCCCGCCGCGCCATCACCACCAAGGTTTGATTACGGCAGCGCTGCTGTACCGGATTCTATTGGTCGGAGGATTGGGTGCCGCAACCGTATTTGCACTCTTCCGCTGGAAGCTGGAGCAAGGGGCAAGCATTGAGCAGGCGCGCTGTATTGCCGTGAATGCGCTGGTGATATTTGAATGTTTTTACCTGCTGACTGCGCGCACCTTTTACGATTCAATCTGGCACCTGCGCTATTGGCAAGGCCTGGGCCCGAGCCTACTGGCGATAGTGTTGGTGGCGCTCTCCCAGCTGCTGTTTACCTACCTGCCCCTGAGCCACACCATTTTTGCGGTCGCTGCAATCAGCCTTGAAGACTGGTTGATTATCCTGCTCGCCACCAGCCCGATCTTGCTGCTGGTAGAGCTGGAAAAAGTGATTGCCCGGCGGGCGCAAACACGCGCTCACAACCAGACCGCTTCCGGAGGGAAATCCCATGGCTAATTTTGAACGCCTACTGCCTGAATCACTAAAAATACTGGAAGATCTGGCAGCTGACCTGCACTGGAGCTGGAACCACGCCAGCGATCAACTCTGGCGCAGCTTGAATGCCGAGGTTTGGGAACAAACCGGCAATCCGGTGAGTGTGCTGCAACTGACCAGCGGTGCCACACTCAAACGACTCGCGTCTGACCCGGATTTTCTACTGCAACTGCAGCAAGTTGTCGAGGCGCGCAAACGCTACCTGCTTGATCCCGGCTGGTACCAACGCAAATATCTGAATGCCCCCGACTCACCCGCTGCGGCAATACGCGGCATTGCCTACTTCAGTATGGAGTTTGGCCTGTGCGATGCGCTGCCACTCTATGCTGGCGGGCTGGGTATGCTCGCGGGCGACTATCTCAAAACCGCAAGCGATCTGGGGCTGCCGCTGGTGGGTATTGGCCTTTTGTACCAAGAAGGTTATTTTCGCCAAAGCATGAACCGCGATGGCTGGCAAGAAGAGACTTATCTCTACAACGATCCCGGCAGTTTACCCATATATCCCCTGCGCGATAGCGATGGCAGCTGGTTGGATATCGAAACCGGGTTCCTGTGTCGCCAGGTGCGTTTTCGCATTTGGGTCGCACAGGTTGGCAAAGTAAAACTCTACCTGCTCGACAGCAACCATCCCTGCAACCAACCGCACGACCGGGGCATTACCAGCAAACTCTATGGCGGCGGCACCGAGCTGCGGTTGGTACAGGAAATTGCACTGGGGATTGGTGGCTGGCGGCTGATTGAAACGCTCGGGCTCGATATCGACATCTGCCACCTAAACGAAGGCCATGCTGCCTTCGCCACTCTGGAACGCATCCGGAGTTTCAGCGTTAAACACAACACCAATTTTTGGGAATCGCTCTGGGCGACACGCGCAGGCAACTTATTCACCACCCATACACCGGTTGCCGCCGGGTTTGATCGCTACCCCGCCGAGTTATTGCGCCGTTACGCCGGTGAATCAGCATTGGCCATGGGCGTGACACTGGACGACATTATGGTACTCGGGCGCGTCGACCCCAAAGATACCAATGAACCATTCAACATGGCCTATCTGGCCATGCGCACCTGCGCACGCAGTAACGGCGTAAGCGAACTGCACCAACGAGTGAGCCAACGAATCTTTCAACCCCTGTTTCCGCGCTGGCCAGAGCGGGATGTACCGGTGAGCCATGTCACCAATGGTGTGCATATGCCGACGTGGGACTCGCCCGAAGCCGATGCGATTTGGACCAACGCTTGTGGAAAAGAACGCTGGCGCGATGACCTGCAAAACATTAGCCCCAACGCCTTGCAAGACGTGAGCGATCAACAACTCTGGCATATGGCCGCCAGCAGTCGGGCGCGCTTGGTTGACTACGCCCGCCAGCGTTTTGCGCGCCAATGGCGACATGAAGTCCTTGCTGAAACAAGTGCCCCGCCGGGCTCACCCAACTGCGCAATCCCGATTGAACTACCGCTCGACCCCAATATCCTTACGCTGGGTTTTGCCCGGCGTTTCGCCGAATACAAGCGCCCGGATTTACTGCTGCATGACCCCGATCGCCTCGCGCGTATTCTCTGTAATCCCAAATACCCGGTGCAGTTGATCGTCGCGGGCAAAGCGCATCCGGCCGATCATATTGGCAAAACCAAACTGCAGCACTGGCAGGCTTTTTTACAGCGACCAGAGGTCATACCCCATTTAGTCTTCGTAGAGGATTACGACATTGATCTCGCCCAACATTTGGTACAGGGCGTAGACGTGTGGATCAACAATCCACGCCGCCCCTGGGAGGCGAGCGGCACTAGCGGTATGAAAATATTGGTCAATGGCGGATTGAATTTATCCACGCTGGATGGTTGGTGGGCGGAGGCTTACCAAACGGAATTTGGCTGGGCGTTGGGCGATGGCCAGGAACATGATTCCGCACAAGACGGTGCCGATGCAGAGCAGCTTTATCATCTGCTGGAAGACATCATCATTCCTCGTTTTTACACACGCGATACCGAAGATCTGCCACGGGATTGGATTCAGCAAATGCGAACCAGCATGGCGCAACTAACACCGCGTTTCAGCAGCAACCGCATGTTACAAGAGTATCTGGAGCAACATTACTTACCCGCCGCCAGCGAGTTTCAGGCGCGGACCGAAAACCAAGCCGCACTCGCCAAAACACTCAATGGCTGGACACGGCATTTGCACCAACACTGGCATGAAATTCATATTGGAGAACATAACCTGAGCGAGACCAGCAACGGTTGGCAACTGGAGGTCAATATCCACTTGGGCGCAATCCCTCCTGAAACCCTTACCGTAGAAGCTATTGCCGACCCCAAAGGTACACACCCGGCGCAGCGTATTGCCTTAAACCTCGCCCGCACCGGCATCTCCAATGCCTACCGTTACAACGGCCTGCTGCCACAAGATCGCCCCTCCAGCGACTTTAGTTTGCGGGTGATACCCACCCACCAACATGCACTGGTGCCAGGTGAAAATGCGCTGATTTGTTGGCAAACCTAAACTTTTAACCCCACCTACTCACTCGCGAACCACCAGCCAACCAACCCGATAGCACTGCAATACAGCAGTGCGGGCAGGAGCGTGAAACGGATAATTTCACCTTCCCGCCCACCCAGTTTTACCACCGAAGCAGCTGCCACTACATTCATTACACAGATCATATTACCCGCGTTTGAACCGAGCATTTGCAAGGCAATAATCACCCTTGATGACAGGTCACTGGCGAGCGCGGCGTCTTGCTGCAAGCTGGCAAACATCATGTTGGAGAAGGTAGATGAACCGGCGACAAAACTGCCTAACGCGCCAATAAATGGCGCTACCAATGGCCATCCAGACGAAAAAGTCGCTGCAGCCGACTCACCCAGCGCCGTTGGCATAGCAGCAAGACCGGCGCTGTTCACATCCGAATTAATGAAAATGCGCACCATAGGTACAGAGGTGCCCAGCGCGATAAGGGTGGGCCAGATACGCCCGAGGGATTCGCGCCAAACCAATGCTGTGGCGGCAAACGGCAAACGATAAAACACCGCCACCGCCAATGCGACCAACACAAACAAGGTTCCGGGGAGATACAAAGGCGCAATACGCGTGGAAATGGCGCTACCTAATAGTTGGTCAAACTCGACTGACACAGATTGCAGCAGCGCCTTAAACGGCAAAGCATCTACCCGCGTCAGTACCAACAAACCTGTCACCACCAGATACGGCAACCAGGCAGCGAACAAACCCATGGGCGCTGGAATAACCGTCTCTCGCGTTTCAGCATCTTCCAACACCGGTAACCGCCAGGCAGTGCTGGGCAACAACCAACCACGTCGGGCAACACTTACCACCAGCCCTAATCCCACCAACGCGCCCAACAGACTGGGAAACTCCGGCCCCAAAAAGCGCGCAATCACATAGGCCGGTAGCGTAAATGCCAACCCGCTGAATAAGGCAAACGGCCAGATCGCCAAGCCTTCGCGCCAGGATTTATTCGCACCAAAAAAACGGGTGAGCAGCGCCAACATCAACAGAGGTAAAAAGCTCGCGACCAGAAGATCGATACCGCTCGCCGTTACCGCTATCGCCTGTAATTCGCCCGCACTGATATCAGGAATACCCTGTCCAACACCCACAATGACCGGTGTGCCTATCGCCCCGAATGAGACCGGCGCACTATCGCCCAAGAGCGCCATAACCACCGCCGCCATAGGCGGAAAACCCAGCGCCACCAACAACGGCGCACCAATAGCCGCCGGTGTACCAAAACCACTGGCACCTTCCAAAAAAGCACCGAATAACCAGGCGATGATAATGACCTGCACCCGATGATCCGGTGATATGCGCGCAAAACCAGCGCAAATCACCTTGATCGCACCCAGCGCAGTAAGGGTGTTCAACAGCAAAATCGCGCCAAACACGATCATCAAAATGGTGAAGGCGATTACCCAGCCTTCCAATACCGACGCCGCCAACTGCACCGTCGGCACCTGCCACACATAAAACGCAAAGGCGGCGGTAATAACCAAACTCAACGGCATAGCGCGGGTGGCGGGCAGGCGCAGCAGCACCAGTAGCACAAATACGGCGAGGATAGGCACCAGGGTGGTGAAGAGTTGCAAATTGGTCATGGTTTACCAAACACCCTGGCGAAGAACCTTGTGATGTTAAGGGCGCATGGTTTCAACCATACGCACAAAATCATCAACACCATTGCGTACTTGAGCCAAGCCAATAGCCACCTCACTGATGCTCTCCTCACCGTGCAAGGCAACACCATTAATTTGGTTAAGTTTTGAATCTATATTGTTAATCAAACTCGTGTTGTTTTGTACGACCTTGCTGATTTCAGCGGTGGCTTTTGCGGTATCTGCTGCGAGTTTTCTCACCTCATCGGCAACAACTGAAAAACCCCTACCTGACTCACCGGCGCGCGCCGCTTCAATCGCCGCATTCAACGCGAGTAAATTGGTTTGCTCAGCAATGGAACGTATAGTGGTCACAATGTCATTAATGTTTTTGGATTGCACATTCAACTGCGCACCAATTTGTGAGGCTTGCTTTACTTCATCAGCAATATGATGGGACGTCTCTATGGCTTCATTTAGCACACTGACCGCGTTGGTGGTGATCTGTGATGTTTGCTCAGAAGTTGCAGCTGCAAGATCAATCGCTCGCATGGCTATTTCTACACGCTCTGTAATATCTGAGGCAAACTTAATAACTTTTGTCACCTTGCCGGCGCTATCAAATATAGGGTTGTAGGTCGCTTCCAGCCACACCACACTGCCTTGCGAATCCTTGCGTTTAAATTTGCCAGAGAAGTGTTCACCACTGGCTAATTTTTTCCAAAAGTCCGGGTTTTCACGATAAAAATCAGCATCGCAAAAAATCCGATGGTGCTGCCCAACAATCGCATGTAGGGGAAAACCCATGGTTTTTTGGAAATTTTCATTTGCCGTAATAACCTCGCCCTGCGGCGTGAATTCGATAACCGCAAGAGATCTATCCAGTGCAAACAAAATGGCATTTTTATCATTTAACGCCATTTGTGTTTTTGTTACGTCGCAAGCAATTTTTATAATTTTTGTTACGATTCCAGCAGAATTTTTTACCGGAAAGTAATTGGCATACAAATACACCGGTTGACCGCTTTTATTAATTCGCTCAAAGGTGCCGGAGAAGGCTCTACCAGAAGCTAGATCGCGCCAAAAAATTTCATATTCACGTGCATTAGTGGTTGCACTGGTGCAGAACATTCGATGATGTTTACCCACCACTTCGTTTTTTGAGTATCCGACGACAGATAAAAACAGCTCATTGACATCTTGAATATAACCTTGAGTGTCAAAGCTAATGGTGGCTGTGTTGCTTTGAATTGCATTCATCTCATCGCGTAAATATTCCGCGCCTTGCTTCTGCAGTTCTTGCTTGTCCCCATCTTGACCATCTTTTTTGAAAGAAAACAATTTCATGACTAGCTCCTTGAACAATCACTAATACACCTCTCCGGTTTTTGAGTGTAGTACAAAACTCAACCAGCCATGATTGCATCCCTAGCCGTCCCAAGCTCCGGCTTTTTTGCCTGATCTGTTGGTAAATGGCCTCTATTTCTTAACGTCGAATGCCATAGCAAAGCACTGCAGGCCGGTCATTAGCGCAACTTAACCCGCGAGCCCTGCTGGATATTTTGCCCGGGGTACAGCAGTACCCGTTCGCCCTCGTTGAGGCCGCTGGCAATTTCTACTTGCAGGCCGCTGCGGCGGCCAAGGTTCACCACGCGCTGTTTGGCGCGGCCCTGTTCAATCACGTAACAGCGCCATTCATCACCCTGCCGGAATAGCGCGCTGGCGGGGATTTGCAGAATATTCTCGCCCTCCCAGAGGATAAACCGCGCCTCCACCCGGTAGGCATCGCCCAGTGATTGCCACTGGGCGCGGGGGGCGTCTATATCCACAATCACCCACACCCGCTGCTCCTCTACCCCCAGTGCGGAAACACGAGTAAAACCGGCAGGGTCAACGCGCCGCACTCTGCCGGGCAGCACACCTTCCATACCCCAGCGGGTTAATTCCACGCGCATACCCGGTTGTACCCGCACGGCATCGGGGGAGAGCAAATCCACCTCGACCTCCAAGTTATTCAAATCGCCCAGCGTCAGTATCGCCTCGCCCGATTGCACTGTGCCTTCGCTCTGGCGCTGGCGGCTGAGCACTACCCCGTTAATGGGCGAATTCACGGTCAGCGGCGCATCGCGCTGGGTGCCGCCACCAATGGCCAGAGTGGCTTGGGCATTTTCCAGTTCGTGGTGCGCGACATCCACCGCAAAGCGCGCGGAATTGACACTGGCTTGGGCGCGGCGGGCTTCGGCGCGGGCGCGATCCAAAGTATCGGCAGGTAAATGACCGGCTTGGGTGAGCGGCTGAATGCGCGCCAGTTCTTGATTGGCCAATTCCAGTCGCGCCTGCTCGGCCTCTACCTGGGTTTGGGCAGCGGCAAGTGCCGCCTCGGCTCGGGCCAAGGTAGCTTCCGCTTGGGCGCGGCTGCGGGCATCCAACGCATTGGCGGGTGTGGGGTTGATGCTAAACAGCGCCTGCCCCGGGGTGACGGTATCGCCCGGCTCCAGAGTTATACGGCTCAAATAACCCGCCACCGGTGCCGATACCTGATAGCGATCCGCGAGCCGTGTGCGCCCTTCATCCTCCACCGTCACCTGCATACTGGCGCGCGCTACCAGAGCGCTATCCACCAGTGCGGCGGGCGGGCGAAAACCGGCGATTAACGCCAGCACCAGCAGCGCGAGCAAACCGCCGTAAATAAGGGTTTGTCGTTTGGATAAGTGCATAAAGCCTGTTGTTGACTGCGTAGAGTCTGTCGTTGACTGCGTAGAGCTTTTGGCTAACCCCATAAAAAAGTCCTTCATCAATCCCGCGCTTTAAGCGCCGATACCATATCCAGCCGGGCCAGTGAGCGCCCGACAATTAACAGTGAGGCCAGGGTCGCCACCAACACCACCAGCGCCGAATTAGCGTAGGTTTGCGGCGTTAACACCAAGGGCACCCGGTACAAATCCGTTTGCATTCCCAGAGTGAGCAGCTGGCACAAGAGCACCCCCAAACCAAAACCCACCGGCAGCGCGAGCAGGGTTAACAGCATCAGCTCGCCCACCAAAATAAACGCCACTTCTGCCCGCGCAAACCCCAACACCCGCAAGGTGGCCAGCTCATGGCTGCGCTCGGCAAAGGCGATGCGCGCATTGTTGTAAACCACGGCAAAGGCAATCGCACCGGCCATGGCCATGCTGAACAGGGTAAAGATGAGAATGCTTTGATCCATCATGTCAAAAAAGGCGCGGATACTGTTCTCCCGCAGGGTCACCGCCGCCACCCGTGGCATTTGCTCCAAGCGCCGCTGTAGCTCAGGCAGTTGCTGTGCATCCACCGCCAAAAAGGCACCACTAATCGTCTCGCTCTCGCGCAGCAACTGGCTCAGGCGGGCGTGGTGCATATAAGCCCCTACGCCTATGTATTCCTGCACCAGCCCCACCACCGGAATATCCAGCTGCGGGCGCCGCCCCTCTTGCACACTGACTTGCAGGCTATCGCCGGGTTTAACACCTAAAAAGCGCGCCAAATGATCGGTAAGCAGCAGGCCTTCCGTGGGAATGGCGATGGGCTGCAACTGGGTATTGAGCACGCTAAACAGCTGGGCATCGGGCACATAACCCTGCACTGGAGTGCGATATTCGCGCTGCCCGGCGCGCAAAATCGCCGGTGCTGCGCGAAACGGCTCAGCATAGGTCACCCCCGGCAGCGCGAGTAATTCGTAGAGCGCGCGCCGCTCCGCTGGCTCATAAAAACTCACTGTTACATCCTGCTTTTGCGCGAGGCGAAACTGCACATCCAACATGTAGGTGATGGCGCTGCGCTGGAAGCCGGTGACCATCATAATCGCCACCGCAAACCCGATCCCCACCACCGACAGCGCCGCCTTTACCGGCTGGCGCGCCAGGCTGCGCAAAATCATGCGCACCGGTTGGCTCAGGGTTTTCGGCCCCAAGCGTTCAATGAAACTGATGCTATAGCGCGCCGGTGGCTCTGGCCGCATAGCCTCTGCCGGTGGCAGGCGAAACGCGCTCAGTACCGTGGCCAAAACCCCCAGCAAGGTCGCGCCACCGGCAATGGCGATAGCGGCCAGCACCACCACGCCGCGCAAACGAAACTCCAACCACGGGAAACGGAAAAAATCCTGATACAAACTGGCTATGCCACTGGCCATCCATACGCCCAGCAATACCCCCGCGAGGGAGCCGATAAACACTACCACCAGCACCAGTTGCAGATAATGCAGGGCGACATCCACACGGCTGTAACCAAAGGCTTTTAACACCGCGATTTGCTCGCGCTGGGTGCGAATCACCCGCGCCGCCACCACGTTTAACAAAAACGCCGCCACGCTGATAAAAATCAGCGGCAGGATAATCGCCATCGCCTTGAGCTGGGCCAGCTCTTGGGTGAGGTAGCGGTGCGACATCTGCTCGTCGCGGTCATAGGCGCCCAAACCGCCCCAAGGCTCCAGCAGCAGATCCACCGCGGCAATCACCGGTTCAGGGCGGCTGCCGGGGGCGAGGCTGATGACCAAATTGTTGAAGGCGCCGTCCATATCAAACGCAGCTTCCAGCGCGCGGCGGTTCATCCACACAATGGCGTAGCGCGAGAAATCGGGGAACAAATCGCCGGGGCGGATTTGGTAAATAAACTCGGGCGACAGGGCTATGCCCGCCACCTGCAGGTTTTGGTAGCGGCCATTGATAATCAGCGCCAGTTGATCGCCGGGCTTGAGTTGATGCGCCTCGGCAAAGGCCTCGCTCACCACCAGTTGATCGTCGCGCGCAGAATCAGGCAAACCGCCAGCGCGAAAGTAGAGCTGGTTCAGCAGCGGCTGTTGGCCATCGGGAATGGACAGAGCAAGGCCGGTGATAGGTTCGGCAAATGCGGGCATTTGAATCCGCAGTGGCGCTTGCACGCGGGTTTCGGCGATGGCGACTCCCGGCAGCTGTTGCAGCCGCTCCAGCAGCGACTCGGGCGCGCGTTTTACGCTGGCAAACACCTCGGCAAATTGCTGGCTGCGGTACACCGACTGCTGGCTCAGGTTGAGCGAATCCAGCGCGGTTAGCGACATCACAAACATGGCGACGCCAGTGGCAATTACCGCCGCAATCGCCAACCCCTGACCTTTCATGCCCCAGAGGTTGCGCAGCAGTTTGCGTTGTAGGGCGCGCATGGGCTACCAGTGCAACTGGTCGGGCGCGACCGGGTTTGGGTTGAGCCTGACTTCGCTCACCTTGCCATCGCTCACCCGAATCAAACGATCGGCCATCTCGGCAATCACTGCGTTGTGGGTAATCACCACCGTGGTAGTGCCCAGCTCGCGGTTAATGCGCTGCAGCACCTCCAACACCCGAATGCCGGTTGCTGAATCCAGCGCGCCGGTGGGTTCATCGCACAGTAAGACTTCTGGCCGCTTGGCGATGGCGCGGGCAATGGCCACCCGCTGCTGCTCACCGCCCGAGAGCTGGGCAGGAAAGTGATCGAGCCGCTCCCCCAAACCCACCAAACCCAGTGCGGTTTCCGGTGGCATGGGGTTGCGGGCGATATCCGTCACCAGCGCCACATTTTCACGCGCGGTGAGGCTGGGAATAAGGTTGTAAAACTGGAAGATAAAACCGACATGCTGGCGACGAAATTCGGTGAGCTGATCGTCATCGGCGTGGCTTAAATCCTGCTCGCCGTACCAGACCTCGCCACTGCTGGCGCGATCCAGCCCGCCCAGAATATTGAGCAAGGTGGATTTACCACTGCCGGATGCGCCCAGCAGCACCACAAATTCCCCGGCGTACAATTCCAGATCCACGCCCGCCAAAGCGCGAATTTCCACCTCGCCGGTGTGATAAACGCGGGTGAGTTGCCGGGTGCGGAACACAACTTCTTTATTGCTCATTAGCGGGTTCAATTCCTGTCGATGCCTTGGGGGTCGATGCCTGGCACGTCAATATCCAGTTTGTTGTAATCCTAACTGCAATTACGGAAGAAACATTGCCTCATATCAAGGATAGCCGAGTCCGCCAGCCTGAATAGAATTTACAAATCCTCACTAACCAGGCTTTTGGTGCCAGAGGTATAGTGCGCGGCTGTTTTTATTTGTCGGATTTTTGGTTATGTCTGCCTCCCAAACCATGGTTGCCAACCGCCTCCCGATTGGCCCCGCGCAATACCTCTCCACCCGTTTTACCTTCCTGATTACCGGCCTTGCGATGTCCGCTTGGGCACCGCTGATTCCTTTTGCCAAGGCGCGTTTGGCCATTGGCGAATCTACCCTCGGGCTGCTGATTCTCTGTTTTGGCATAGGCTCGCTGATGGCCATGCCAGTGACCGGGCCGCTGGTGAATCGCTACGGTTGCCGCCGGGTCATCACCATCAGTTTATTGTTGATGTGTGTCAGTTTAGTCTGTTTGGCCATTTCGCCCGGTATTGGCGGTATGGCAATCAACCTGCTGGTATTTGGCATGATGCTCGGCGCTACTGATGTCGCCATGAACATGCAGGCGGTAGTGGTGGAAAAAGCCAGTGGCCGCGCCATGATGTCGGGCTTTCACGGGTTTTACAGTTTGGGCGGGATTTTCGGTGCGGTGATTATGAGCGCGTTAATGTGGTTGGGTTTATCGCCGTTCCACGCCCTGCTCTGCCTTGCCACGGTGCTATTGCTGATGCTGGCCTACGCCGCTAAAGATCTGTTACCGGCAGATCGCAATGAAAATACCAGCGGCGAGCGCGAACCGTTTTTTGTGGTGCCGCGCGGTAAAGTGCTATTGATTGGCAGCCTCTGTTTTGTCGCCTTTCTCGCTGAAGGTGCGGTGCTGGATTGGAGCGCGGTATTCCTCAACACCCTGCGCGGCATAGATCCGGTCTACGCGGGTTTGGGCTTCGCCTGCTTCTCGGTTGCGATGACCATTGGTCGCTTTACCGGCGACAAAATCGTCAACGCCCTCGGTGGCACCCGTGTTGTGCTCTGGGGTGGGTTGTTTGCCGCGAGCGGATTTTTACTCGTGATCCTGATTCCCTACAGCCCCGCCGCTTTTGTCGGTTTTACGCTGGTGGGCGTTGGAGCATCCAACATAGTGCCGGTACTTTTTACCGCCGCCGGCAACCAAACCTCCATGCCCATGGGCTTGGCCATAGCCGCCGTCGTGAGTATGGGTTACGCAGGTTTATTGGCAGGCCCGGCAGTGATTGGATTTATCGCCGAGCTGACCAGTTTGAGTGTGTCTTTTGGCTTGGTCGCGCTGGGGTTATTAGCGCTGGCAAGTGCGGCGAAAAAGGCGACTGCACGATAATCGCCAAACACGGGCAATAAAAAAACGCGGTGAGTATTTCGTCACCGCGTTTTCATTTACCTCAAAAAAGCATTCGCGTTTAGCGCGAAAACACCACCGTCTTGGTACCGTTAATCAATACACGGTGCTCGGCGTGCCAGCGCACAGCGCGGTTTAAAACTACCGCTTCAATATCGCGCCCAATTTCTGCCATTTCATCCGGTGAATTTACGTGGGAAACGCGCTCAACCGATTGTTCGATAATCGGGCCTTCATCCAAATCCGCCGTCACAAAATGCGCCGTAGCGCCAATCAATTTCACGCCGCGATCAAATGCCTGGTGATAGGGTTTTGCACCTTTAAATCCGGGCAAAAATGAGTGATGGATATTAATCGCGCGACCATTGAGTTTGTGACACAAATCATCGGACAGAATTTGCATATAACGTGCGAGCACTAAAAAATCCGCCTGCAAATCCTGCATGAGTTGCCACAACTGCCCTTCTTGCTGGGGTTTGGTATCTGCCGTGATGGGCAAATAATGAAATGGCAGTTGATACCATTCAGTTAAATCGCGCATCACATTGTGGTTGGAAACCACACCCACAATATCAATGGGCAGTGAGCCGTTTTTCCAGCTATTTAACAACGCATTTAAACAATGCCCCCATTGCGATACCGCAATCAGCACACGGGGTTTGCTCGCACTGTCAAAAATATTCCAATCCATTTGGTACTGCTCACCCAGCGGCTTAAACAGCGAGCGAATCTGCCCCAAATTGTAACCAGCCGGGCACTCAAACACGGTACGCATAAAAAAGCGGTTACTGTGCACATCTTCAAATTGCGAAGACTCTTTAATGTTAAAACCCAAAGTCGCAAACAAGGTAGCAACGGCGGCCACCAAGCCTTTGGAATCCTGACAACTAAAAGTTAAAACGATTTCTTTGACAGCAGACATGAAGTGTAATCCCGTAACAGAGGCTGGGAGCCCTTAATTCGAAAAGGCACCCAGACTAAGGAATGCACGGGGGTAATTCAAGCATTCGGGCATTTCAATCTTTAAATAACCGGTAAATAGCTTCCATCCATGTGTCTATACTTCCAATTGCTACAGGTGTACTTGCAACAGTATTACCTGATATAGGTACTCCCCGCGATTTGGATAATATAAAGCCCGTTATGAAACAACTACACATGCTGTGCTTGATACTGGGAATACTCCTCGCGCAACCCGGCAATACCCGGGATGTAGAGACAACAGAAATAATCACCTTACCGATTGGTATGTACAGTGCCAGTTTTGTCCCGCGCCCCCTGGCATTCAATAACGGAAGCTGCCCGAACATCCACCACACTCATATAGGCCATAATCAAATCGTGGCCGAGTTGTTAATACTGTGCAGAGCGTTGGAGCTTGGTGGACTCAAACCAGCATTTGAATTCAATAATACACCTGATTATTTGCGCATCATCCATGACTCTGCCAATTCAGTAACACTGATGCCGGGTTTTATCGTTTGGAAAACGGATATTAATCCAGACTTGTTTTACATCTCCGATCCAGTATTAAAAGAAAAAGAATTTGTGAAAGGTATCTACACGGTTCCAGATAATAAAAAACTATTGTCCATCAAACATGCCGACGAGTTGAAACACTATGCAATAACGACCAACCAAAATTGGATTCACGATAATGCTGAAATTACCTGCATAACCCCGAAAATAATCACAGCAGCATCCAACCCTCATTTAATGGCGCGAATGATCGTCGCCAAACGTGCGGACTTTATGTTATTTCCTTTTTTCAATTCGTCCGATCTAAACGGTTCCTTCAACGATATTAATTTGGTTCCGTTACAAGGGATGAAAGTTGCATTCAACGAATCACTTCATTTTATTGTCAGCAAAAAACATCCCAAGGGACTAGTGGTATACGAAGCCTTACAAAAAGGATTGAAAGAACTTCATACCAACGGAACCCTGCGTTACATCTATGAAAAAACCGGTTTTTTCAACCCACAGGTAAAAGACTGGACTGAGTTGGGATGCGACAATCAACCTGAAGTGACCAACTCCCTAAACGCCACTGCCAAACGCGAATAAATCGGGCCGGGGCACTCCGGTATTTTTCTACCATCCGCGTATCCCACTGGAATTAACTCCGCTCCGGTTCCGGTAAGAAAACATTCATCTGCCGTGAATAAATCGTAAGGGGCGAGTGGAATTTCGCGGGACTTTATGCCGAGCTTTTCAGCAAGTTCCAATACCACTTGGCGGGTGATGCCATCCAGCGCGCCTTCAATTACTGGCGGTGTTAATAATTCGCCGCGCTGTACGATAAAAATATTATCCGCACTACCCTCGGCAATTCTGCCTGCGCTGTTTAACAAAATGGCTTCATCGGCACCGGCGTGCGTGGCTTCCATACGCGCGAGTATGTGATTGAGGTAATTCAAACTTTTGATGCGCGGATCAAGTCCATCGGCTCCCAAACGGCGTGTGGCGGCGATGATGACTTTTGCTCCTTCGCTACGCACTCTTTCGCTCACCAATTGCAAGCGATCGGCAACAATAAACACCACTGGCGAATGGCAGCGCGAAGGATCAATTCCCAGCGGACCGGGGCCGCGGGTGACAACTAAACGCAAATAACCATTGGCTTCAGGCGCTACTGAAATGGTTTCAATAACAGTGTTAGTTAATTGCTCAATGCTGTAGGGAATATTGAGTGCAATTGCGCGTGCCGATAAAAATAATCGCTCCAGATGTGCTTGCAAACGAAAGGCGCGGCCGTTGTAAAAACGGATGCCTTCGAACACGCCATCGCCATATAAAAGTCCGTGATCAAAAACAGAAACCGTTGCTTGTTCGAGTGGAACAATGTGACCGTTGCGCCAACACACTGGAGTGGCTGCTGTAGGTTTCTGATCCGCATTTGTTAAATCAGCCATAAAATTCTCCTGTCAACATAGTGCGGGCTTTACCGCTTAATAGAACACGATCATCACGTAAATGCAGTGTCAGCCAGCCACCGCGCGCTGATGCCTGATGCGCATACAAGCGGGTTTTATCGAGGCGATTTCCCCAATAACACGCCAGCATGCAGTGAGCGGAACCGGTCACGGGATCTTCACTGATACCAACTTTGGGCGCAAAAAAGCGCGAGACCATATCCAAACCAGAACCCGTATCGCCTGGCGCAGTGATGATTAATCCTCGTGTTGTAAACGACGCGATTTTTTCTGCATCAGGCACAAAGTTGCGCACATCATCGGCCGAATCCAATACCGCAATAAGATCGTCTTTCCCTGTTCCAAACCAATGTGGTTGCTTGCCTAGTAACTCAATTAAACCGGACGGAACCCGAGGCGCGGATTGAGGAAAGTCTGATGGGAAATCAAGCTGGATTTCATCGCCATTGCGCACGGCCGTAAGCTGACCACTGAGGGTGTGAAAGGTCAGCAGCGGCGCTGTTTCACCTGCGTGCTGCCAGAGTGCGTGAGCGGCAGCGAGAGTCGCGTGGCCGCAGAGATTTACCTCCACCTGAGGGGTAAACCAACGCAAATTCCAACTGCCATCGAAACGTTTGTGCACAAAGGCTGTTTCGGACTGGTTCATTTCCAGTGCGACGTTTTGCATCCAGCTGGCAGGCTGTTCTTGCTTCAAAATACATACACCAGCGGGATTACCGCTAAATGGACTGTCCGTTGAGGATGTGGAAACAAAAGCATCCACTAGATACAGAGGAAAACCCATAACGCACCTCCTGAATTCGCTTTACTGGGTTATTTTCGAGAAAGCAGTGTATTTCCTGAGCAACAACCATTACAGTTTCAAAAAAAAACAATTGATACGTTACAGATATTGATAATCATAATCTGTATCTATTGTTTTGGTGCTAACTGTACCTATTCAAAGCGAACAACCTTCACCAAAACGGAGCTGCGATGGATATTCTCTACCGGAAATTGGCCGATGAGCTGGCCAGCTTGATTAATGCAGGAGGATTTCAGGATGGTGATCGCCTGCCCGGAGTACGTCAGCAAGCACAGGCGCGCCAGTTGAGTATCGCCACCGTTATATCGGCCTATCGTCAACTGGAGGATTGGGGCTTACTGGAAGTACGCAACCGCTCAGGGTTTTATGTCAAAACCAAACCGGTGTTGGCGGTATCACCTCCACGCATTGTTGTTACCACTATGCGCCCGGCGCTGGTAACCGGTCAGGATATGGTGTTGAAACTGATCAAGGCCGCGAATGATCCGGCGGTCGTACAGTTGGGCGCGGCCGTTCCCGCAGCAGAATTCCTACCAACACGCCAGATTGAACAAGCACTCACCAAAGCGGCGCGTCACTATCGTGTACGCACCGCAAATTATGAGTTCTCGCCCGGCGCACCCGAGCTGCGCCGTCAATTATCGCGCCGCTTGGCCGATGCGGGCTGCGCTGTGCATCCGGACAATCTGGTCATTACCAACGGCTGCCAGGAAGCACTGACTTTGGCGCTGCGCGCGGTCACATCACCGGGTGATGTGGTCGCCATAGAGTCACCGACATTTTATGGATTGTTACAGGTGATCGAGTCACTTGGGTTGGAGGCTCTGGAAATCCCCACTACCCCACACTCAGGCATGTCGCTGGAAGCGCTCGAACTGGCACTCGGCCGCTGGCCGGTAAAAGCCTGTGTCGTCACACCGAATTTCAGCAATCCATTGGGTTGCCTCATGCCCGATGAACACAAACAAAAACTGGTCACGATGCTCAAAGCAAAGGAAATCACACTGATTGAAGATGATATCTATGGTGATTTGGGCTTCAGTCACGCCCGACCTTCGTTACTCAAGGGCTTGGATGAAAACGTCATTCTATGCAGCTCAGTATCCAAAACCCTTTCGCCGGGTTTGCGCGTAGGCTGGATTGCGCCGGGGCGCTATCAGGAAAAAGTAGAGTACATGAAGTACGTGTTGAATCTGGCAACAACAACAGTTCCGCAACTGGCAGTTACTGAACTGCTGGAAAACGGTCAATACGAGCGCCATTTACGACGGGTGCGCAGCGATTACGCACAAGCAGTGGCGCGCATGACAGAAGCCGTTGTCCATTATTTTCCCGAAGGCACCAAAATCACCCGTCCTGAAGGCGGTTTTGTCATCTGGCTGGAATTACCGGGTGATGTGGATACGTTTGCCCTGGCATACAAAGCCATGGAACAGGGAATCAGCATCGCGCCCGGCCCTATTTTTTCGGCCAGCCAGAAATACCGGCAATTTATCCGGCTTTCTTGTGCCTGCGTATGGAGCAACCGGATTGAGCGGGCACTGGTGAGCTTAACTTCTCTGCTATGAACCACAGGAACTCATCAGCAAGAGCGTCAGACAGGCCAAACTTCATCGTATTACCCCAAAAATCGCCCTTATCGATCCAAAAAATGTAAAACAATCAAGATAGCCTTCTTTTTCTGTGCGCAATTTTGGATAACTTCCTGTATATTACGCCGCTATTTTCTAACCCAGCTTTTTTCTAACCTTAGTATTAACACATAAAGAGAGTCCTATGGCTGACTTATCCCTTTACAGAAACATCGGTATCTTCGCTCACGTTGACGCCGGTAAAACCACTACCACTGAGCGTATCCTCAAACTGACCGGTAAAATCCATAAAGCCGGCGACACGCACGATGGTTCTACAACTACCGACTTCATGGAACAAGAAGCTGAACGTGGTATTACCATCCAGTCAGCAGCTGTGAGCTGTTTCTGGAAAGGTCACCGCTTCAATGTTATCGATACCCCCGGACACGTTGACTTCACCGTAGAAGTGTATCGCTCATTGAAAGTACTTGACGGCGGTATTGGCGTATTTTGTGGTTCTGGTGGTGTAGAGCCGCAATCAGAAACCAACTGGCGCTATGCGAACGACTCTAAAGTTTCTCGTTTGATTTTCGTTAACAAGCTGGACCGTATCGGTGCTGACTTCCTGCGCGTAACTGATCAGATCAAAAAAGTACTGGGTGCCAAGCCGCTGATCATGACCCTGCCTATCGGCCGTGAAGACACCTTCGTAGGCGTGGTAGACCTGCTGACCCGTCAAGCTTATGTATGGGATGATTCTGGCCTTCCAGAAAACTACAAAGTTACCGACATCCCAGCTGACATGGTTGATGATGTTGAAATGTACCGCGACCAAATGGTTGAAAACGCCGTTGAAGTGGACGATGACCTGCTGATGGCTTACATGGAAGGCGAGCAGCCATCTATCGAAGACATCAAGCGTTGTATCCGTAAAGGTACTCGCGAGATGGCCTTCTTCCCAACCTATTGCGGTTCTGCTTTCAAAAATAAGGGTATGCAACTCTTGTTGGACGCGGTAGTGGATTACCTGCCAAACCCAACCGAAGTTAACCCACAGCCTTTGACTGACGAAGAAGGTAACGAAACGGGTAACTACGCTATCGTTTCTGCTGACGAGCCTTTCCGCGCACTGGCGTTCAAAATCATGGACGACCGTTTCGGCGCCCTGACCTTTATTCGTATCTACTCAGGCGTTCTTAACAAGGGCGATACCATCCTCAACTCTTTCACCGGCAAATCTGAACGCGTTGGCCGTATGGTGGAGATGCATGCAAACGACCGTACCGACCTGACCACCGCACAAGCCGGTGACATCGTTGCGTTGATTGGTTTGAAGAACGTGCAAACTGGTCACACCCTGTGTGATCCAAAGATTCCTTGTACTTTGGAGCCCATGGTATTCCCTGAGCCAGTAATCTCTATCGCGGTAACACCAAAAGACAAGAGCATGATCGAGAAAATGGCTACCGCCATCGGCAAGCTGGTGTCAGAAGACCCAACTTTCCGTGTAGAGACCGATCAAGACTCAGGCGAAACCATCCTTAAAGGTATGGGTGAGCTGCACTTGGATATTAAAGTGGACATCATGAAGCGCACCTACGGTGTTGAGCTGAACGTTGGTCAACCACAAGTAGCCTACCGCGAAACCATTACCCGTGAGATCGAAGACTCTTACACCCACAAGAAACAATCAGGTGGTTCTGGTCAGTACGGTAAGATCGACTACCGCATCCGTCCGGGCGAGCCAAACTCTGGCTTCAAGTTCACCACTACCGTTGTGGGTGGTAGCGTTCCAAAAGAATTCTACCCAGCCATCGAGAAGGGCTTTGAAGGCATGATGGGCACTGGTCCATTGGCTGGCTTCCCGGTATTGGACGTAGAAGTAGAATTGTTCGACGGTGGATTCCACGCCGTAGACTCCTCTGCAATCGCGTTTGAAATCGCTGCAAAAGGTGCATTCCGTCAATCTATGCCTAAGGCTGGCCCACAATTGTTGGAGCCAATCATGAAGGTAGACGTGTTCACTCCAGAAGATCACGTAGGTGATGTTATCGGTGACTTGAACCGTCGTCGCGGTATGATCAATGGCCAAGACTCAGGTGTAACTGGTGTGCGTATCAAGGCACAGGTTCCGCTATCAGAAATGTTTGGTTACATCAGCACCCTGCGTACCATGACCTCTGGCCGTGGTCAGTTCTCTATGGAATTCGATCACTATGCTGCATGCCCTGCTAACGTGGCAGAAGCGGTAATCGCCAAAGAGAAAGAAAAGAAAGCAGCTGCTGCTAAAAACTAAGTTTTAAGCAAACGCCCCGCTAATAAAAAACCCGCCTAGTCTCTAGGCGGGTTTTTTATTGTAGGCGGTTTTTTTTATTGCCCCACTTTTTGTGAAGCTCGCGGCACACATATCATTACAAAATAACCATTAGTAAAAACGGCAAACCGATAAAAGCCAAAAGCGTTGACACCACAACCATTGCTGCCACTTCTTCCGGTTTATGACCGTAACGCAATGCCAACAAATAATTAAACACTGCAATTGGCATTGCAGACTGCAGTAACACCACATTGCGCGACACCCCTGTCAAACCCATTAATTCACAGGCAATAAAGCCCAACAACAAACCACCACCAACACGTAACACACTAAATAATAAACTGCGTTTCCATGAGTGGATTTTTAATGTTGCAAGCGATACGCCCAATGCAATTGTCATTAATGGAATAGCAATTCCACCCAGTAAATCCAGTGTATTGCTGATCCAACGCGGCAAATCGGTATCTGTGATTAATAAAATCACAGCGATTGCCATCGCATAAATGACGGGTTGTTTAGCGATAGATTCCATACGCTTAAAAATTCCACCTTCGCTATTGGCAACAATTAATAAACCAACGGTGAAAGTGGCAACCATCATCACCATGAAAGAACCTAACGCAAGCGCGAGTCCAGTTTGCCCATAAGCGAATAAACATAA
The DNA here is from genome assembly GCA_002483365.1 of Cellvibrio sp. UBA7661. GTDB lineage: Bacteria > Pseudomonadota > Gammaproteobacteria > Pseudomonadales > Cellvibrionaceae > Cellvibrio. Next base: position 313,336 of record DLHT01000017.1, on the reverse strand, counting down.
CGGCAAACCCATGTTGCCATTATTGGGAAACACCAGCGGCGGCAAATAAGTAGCGATCTCCAACTTCATCCAACGCAACAATAACCAACCAAACAATCCCATCGCTGTCATAGTCAATGCTGTTGCCAGGGCAACCTGCCCCATCACTTCTGGCTGTACTTCCACCTTGGCCATGACACTGACGATCAAACAAGGCGAGCCAATATTCATGACAATGCGTGAAATAAAATCCGATGGAAAACCAGTACCGGTTTTACCCCAAATAAATCCAGCGCCGACGGAAATAACAATAGGGGCGAGAATAGCGAGCAATTCGCTCAACATAAAAAGTCCAGCGTAGAAAATTAATGTAGAAAGAAAACGGGGTGCGCATATTAATAGCAACCATTTTCCAGAGCACGACAATTACATTTATTAAAAACGCAAACCATAAAAAAATCCCGCACACAGCGGGATTTTTTTGCAGCATGTTCATTCAATTCTGATTTAGAAACTGAACCGCCCCGATACACCCCACAGGGTCACATGTTGGTCATCCAGTCGGATGTAGCGCGCACCCGCACCCAGACCTATGTGATCGTTGAAGAGATAATCCAGACGCAAGCCCGTGAGTAAATCGGTGCTGTCATCGTATTTCACGTTGAACCCGGCTCCTTTGGTATCAACATCACCGCTCCACATAAATAGACCCAGCTCGGGGGATAATTGCCAGTGGTCTGCAAAGTGCCAGATATAACCCTGCACCAGGGTTATACCATCTGCCGTGATCGGGTAATGGCCGGCGACTGAATTGCCGAAGGCGGTTTCATCGGTGGCACCATCGAGCATCAGGTTGACGGTGACATCGCCCAGATCCAGATAGCCTATTTCGGTGTAGGTGAATTTATTCCATCCATAGCCTAACGACAGTTGGTAGCCGTTGCGATCCACATCGTATTGGCTCAGCGTGTAGTTGAAGTCCGATTGCATGGCCGGGTTAAAATCACCGGCCTTCTGGCTGCCGCTGACCTGATAGGCATCAATACGCAGGTGCAGCTTGTCCGCCGGATTGGCCTGGGTGCCTGAGGCAACTAGGCCGAAGGTGAGCAGTGCAATGACTTTTTTCATGGCTTTAACACTCCTCGTCCTGCGCAGTGACAAAAGCCCAAGCCCGAGCAGTAACCATGCACCTGCTGCACCGCCACCACCGCTGGTCTTAACCTCCTTCGGTGGTTTGGGTTCCGGTGGCTCAACGGCTTTCGCCTGGCTCACTGCACCCGGGTCTACGACAGCCGAGTTCACCAAACCATCGTCATCGTTCGGGCCGCCGTCTTCAATGGTTAACTGCACACACATATGGCCCGCGGTCAAGCCGGGTGTCCAATCTGCAGCACCGGGCGGTGGGCAATAGCCGGGGTTGCCTGCTGTAGAGTGCACCGCATTGTTGGTATCGCTGATAAAGTTTACCCAGCGGCCGCGCTGATATTTGCGATAGACCGCATTGGCAGGAATCGCCGAACGCTGTGGAATAACCACACGCACCGATTGCCCTGGTGTCGGCAAGTCGCGGACGGCGAAGTCAAAGATGCCACCCACAGGCTCGAAGGCAGGGTCAACGATCAAATCATTCAACGTACCGATCTCTTGATCCAATATCTGTACCCCACCGCTGCCGCCGCTGCGGGCAAACAAGCCCAAACCACAACGCACGCCCGGATCGCACTCGATCAAGAAAGCGTTGGTGGTATTACCCTGCTGCGGCAGGACATTGCTTGAAGGCATGTTATCCAGATAATCCGGAATGCCGTTGTCGTCAGTATCACCCGTACCTTCCAGTGCATCGCTTATACCGTCCAGATCCGTGTCGGTATTCACATCCAACACTGGCAGTGAACTGACCACACGGAAGTAGGCTGATGACCGAACACTCGCCCCTGCAGAATCTGCCACTGTGACGTTCAATTGATGGCTGCCGGTTAAACCTGTTGGATCAAAGGTTCTACTGGCATTGGCGGGATCGCCGTCCGTATCGGCCAAACCACTGGTCGCTGACCAGTCGAAGGTATGGGTGTCGGCCTTGTTGGCATCAACCACGGTTGCGGTTACCGTCACCGACCCGCCGGTTGGCGATACCAGGCTGGTGTTAATACCACCCTGGGTAATGCTGAGGCTCACCACGGGCGGTACGTTGCCGGAGCGGATATCGACAACGTGCGTTTTGACGGCACCGCTGTTGATGCCGGAGCCCAGTGCGACAACCAATTGGCTATCGCTGAAGCCTGTTACATCGGCAAGCGCTACCGGGATCACCACTTCCACCTGCCCAGCTTGAGTAAAGGTTGCTGTGCCACCAGTCAGGTTATGTTCTGCTGCCGTCGCCGTGGTTGCGGCATCAATGACGTAGGGAATAGCCAGCGGATAAACCGGCGACGGGCCGTTGAGCACGACACGGAACTCAATGTCACTGCCGCGAACTGCAATTTGCGATGGGCTCAGGGATACCAGCGGCTTGATGTTAACAACCTGCACTGCCTCGCCGCTCACACCCACTGTATTGATGGCTTTCCATTTGAGCTCGTGGCGGCCCGGTGCGAGCAACAAGGCGTTGGTTGCTGTCAGCCCTTCTACTGTGGTGGTACAACAGTCATTGCCGGATACACCGTCTTTTGCCAAGGCTTTAATCGCTGCATCAACCTCGGCCTGTGAGGCATTGGGGCTTGCACCCAATAACTGGCGCAGGGTGATAGATGTACTCAGAGCCGTTGCATCCACATTCAGCTCTGCAGGTGCGGTAACGATAGGTTGCAGTGGGTCGATGGTGGAGATGACCTCAATATCAAACGCCGGCAACGCGGTGCTGGTGGTGCCGTCGCTCACGCTAATCACAATACCGGTGGTTTTGCCGCTATCGGTTCCTGCCGGCGTTCCGGTCAGAGCACCAGTTGCCGTATTGAAACTCGCCCAGGTGGGTTTGTTGGTGATGCTGAAGGTCAGCACATCGGCGGTATCAATATCGCTGGCGGTTGGGGTAAAGCGGTAAGCCGTGTCCTGATCCAGACTGGTGGATGGGGTACCACTGATCACCGGAGCGTCGTTCACCGGTGTGACGGTGACACTGACGCTGGTACTGGCCGTTGCACTGCCATCACTGACCTGAACAGTAAAGCTGTCGCTGCCATTGAAATTAGCCGTTGGGGTATAGCTGACGCTACCGCCGGACACACTGGCGCTGCCGTTTTGGGCAGGACTGGTGATGCTCCAGGTCAGGGTGTCGTTGTCACTGTCGGTTGCGCTGAGGCTCAGGGCAAAAGGTGTCGGAGTGCCGTCTTCACTCATGGTGACGCTGACAGAACCGCCCTGTGTAATCACCGGCGCATTGTTTGACGGGACTGACGGCGTTACCGCATTGGAAGAACCCGAAGCCGCACCTGTGCCCACGCTGTTGGTCGCAGCAACCGTAAAGGTATAGGCCGTACCGTTGGTCAGGCCGGTGAAGGTGACCGGTGAGCCAGCACCATTCACTGTTGCACCACCGGGGTTAGCGGTGACGGTGTAGCCGGTAATTGCTGAACCGCCATTGGAGGCAGGCGCACTAAAGGTCACGGTTGCCTGGGTATTGCCCGCCGTTGCGGTACCCATCGTTGGCGCACCGGGAACTACGGCGTTCACAGTGAAGCTATTGGTCACCTGGGGGGCAGCCAGATAGGTCCCATCGCCCGCCTGATCGGCATTGATCGTACAAGTACCAGCAGATACAAAGGTTAACGCACCGCCCGAGGTGATGGTACACACGGCGGGGGTCGATGAGGTAAACGTCGGCGTCAAACCGATTGCATCGGTGGTCGCTATCAGCGTTGGCGTAGTACCAAAGTTGCGCGGCCCCGGGTTAGTAAAGGTAATCGTCTGGATCGACTTGGGCGTAATCGAGTTGGATGCGCCCGATGCAGGGCTGGCACCGGCCACGTTACTTGCCGTCACGGTAAAGGTATAGGCCTGCCCGTTGGTCAAACCGGTCACCACTATCGGAGAAGAGGCACCGTTTACCGGACCAACATCCGGCGGGCTCACCGTCACCGTGTAGCCGGTGATACTCGTACCACCGGTATTGACCGGTGCTGTAAAGGCTACGCTCGCCTGGGTATCACCAGCAACTGCAGTCCCTATGGTTGGCGCACCGGGCACTGCAGGGTTAACAGTGAACGAACGGCTCACCTGGGCTGCTGGCAAGTAGGATGAATCGCCCGCCTGATCCGCGTTGATGGTACAGGTACCCGCGCTGATGAACGTCAGTATCCCGCCACTGGTAATCGTACACACGCTGGTGGTGGATGAGGTGAAGGTGACAACATAACCACCGCCTGCCGACGAACTTGCTGTCAGCGTTGGTGTAGCCCCAAAGGTCTGTGCTCCGGGGTCGTTAAAGGTGATGGTTTGCGGCGAAGCAGGGATAATCGAATTCGATGCCACAGAAGCAGCGCCGGTACCCGCCGAGTTGGTTGCGGTCACGGTAAAGGTGTAACTAACACCGTTGGCCAGACCCGTTACGGTAATGGGTGAACCAGCACCAGTACCTGTCAGATCACCGGGGTTTGACGTCACCGTATAACCGGTAATCGCCGCGCCACCCGTGCTCGCAGGCGCAACAAAACTCACGCTCGCTTCTGTATCGCCTGCAGTTGCAGTGCCGATGGTGGGTGCACCGGGAACTATGGCATTCACTGCAAAAGAATGGGTTACGGTCGGGGCAGCATTGGTCGCTGCATTGCCCGTTTGGTCGGCATCAATCGTACAAGTGCCTGCTGTCACAAAGGTCAGAGCCACTCCACTTACCGTACACACCCCGGTAGTAGACGATGAGAAAGTGACAGTGAGCCCCGAGTCTGAGGTCGCCGACAAGTTGGGTGTGGTACCAAAGTTTTGGGCACCCGGATCGGCAAACGTAATTACCTGATCGGCCTTGGGAGTTGCCGCGTTTGATGCACCGGAAGCAACACTGGTTCCGATGGCATTCGTCGCGGTGACAGTAAAGGTATAGGCAGTGCCGTTGGTAAGACCTGTGATGAGAATCGGTGAACCATTGCCTGTGAACGGACCACCCGCCACGGCAGGGCTGGGAATCACTTCATAACTATCGATGGACTCACCGCCGTCATTCACAGGCGCAGTAAAGGCGACCGAGGCTTGGCCATCGCTGGCCGTGGCTGCGCCTATGGTTGGAGCGCCGGGAACAGTGGGAGCATTGCTTACCGTCACGCCATTGCCACTGGTGTCAGCAATAACCACTGCTGAATTTGCACCTGCATTCCAATCTTCAGCGGCTGCCAGATTATAGGTAGTGCCTCCTATTGAGCTGGTACCGTTTTTATTCAATAGCAAGTTAACCGCATTACGATCAGTTGCACTGAGTATCAAGGTAAAACTAGTACCCGATGTAATTTCAACATTGGCTGTATTCGTCAGGGTATAAGTAGCACCTCCCTGTCCAGTGAACGTGAATTTATTGGCTACTATGTCGTTGGTCGCGCCACTTACTTTCAACAAATCTGTAGCCGTTACTACCAACCCGCCGGTGGAGGCATCGTAGGCAGCACTGATAATGGTCGGCACCGCCACATTGCTAACGGTAATACCGTTACCCGTGGCATCTGATGTATCAGTATTTCCAATGACACTATTCCAATCATCAGCAGCCGCAAGGTTGTAGGTTGTACCGCCTGTAGAGCTGGTGCCGTTTTTATTGACGATTTGGTTAATAGCGCCCTTGTCGGTAGCGTTGAGCGTCACTGAAAAGCTGGTGGCGGAATCAATTTCAACATCACTCGATGTTAACGCGTATGTAGCTCCACCCTCGCCGGTAAACGTAAGTTTGGACACAGTGATGTCATTAGATGCTCCTGACGTTTTGACCAAACCAGCGCCAGTAACACTAAGAACACCTGTGCTTGCATCATAGGTAGAAGATGTAATTGTTGGGGGACTCACATTACTGACAGTTACGGCGTTTCCAGTGAGATCTGCAGGCGCTGCGCCGGTAACATCCCAATTGGCTGCAGCTGCTAAGTTATAGGTAGTACCACCCACCGCCGTTGCACCATTTTTGTTGAGCAAACCATTAACATTGATTTTATCTGCGGCGTTAAGAGTGACTGAAAAGGAGGTTGTACTAGCAGATGTAACATTGGATGAAGTCAGCGTATAGGTACCACCGGCTTGGCCGGTTAAAGTCAGCTTGCTAACGTCGATAGTACCTCCATTGGTGATATTGGTGCCGGTAACAGCTAATGTGCCGGTGAAAGCGTCGTAGCTAACAGAGGTGATGATGGGTGAAGGGATAACAGCAGATTCAAAGTTGATGTCATCGAGATTCAGCACCAGGTTACTACCTGATATTGTGAAGCTATTTATATTTTGAAAATTAGCGTTCGCAGAAAGATCGATGTTTTCATGCGTAATGAAGCTACCATTGCTTGTATAATTAATTGCGGTACCGGCAATTACTCCATCATAAGGCGTGATTGTTATATTTCCGTCAGCTATTGCATCAATACTTAAACCAGCAAGTTTGAAATAGCTGTTATCTGCAGCTTCAATTTTAATGCTCGCAACACCACCGAGTGGCACAGTATCAAATTGTATGTAGTAATCTGCTCCATTATTTCCCAAAGCAGAACCAGAAGGTGCAGATATATTGCCGTTGTAGGTGTGTGAACTATAAGGACCTGCACTGCCAGTTATCGTGTATTTCACACCATCAGAAGTGAAACTGTCCGTGTTATCAAATGTAACGCCACTATCGTCATCATAATTCTCGTCTGCTGGAGCCGCTGCATAAGCAATTGGAATCGACAGGGCTAATGCAACCCAGAAAAACAACGCACGCAGACAAGGGTGCGCAATAGCAAAAGAGATTTTGAACTGCGAAGAGCTTCCAGATATCAACCGTGCCATACTTGTACCCCAAGCACTCATAGTTATGTTCAACAAAGTAAATAAACATCGATAAGCCTAGACTGTTCTAGCCCAAAAACAAATAACACGATATTTCAGATCATACTTTTTATTCCCATAAGAAATAAAAAAATGCTTGATGTGCCGGACTCAACGCTGAAGGGATTGTTTTGATTAAATGTTAGTAAAAGCTGACATCCAAAAACCTCTTCTATATCCTTCCTTAGCCTCAATGACCATCAGCTTCAAGTGATTTGGATATGCAAGATTCTCTCTTCGGTGAACCACAAGATCGCTCGGCAAAACCCGCTAAAAAATCAGGTAAATCTGTGGAGCCGGTTGTTCCTGACCCGGAATGGATTGCACTGGCAGATTCACTGCCGTCGCATCTGCGGCTGGGAACATCGTCATGGAATTATCCGGGCTGGAATGGATTGGTGTGGAATGGTGAATACGCCGAGACCAATTTGTCGCGCTATGGGCTGGCGGCTTACGACAAACATCCGCTGTTCCGCACCGTGAGTATCGACCGCAGTTTTTATCGCCCACTCAATGTTGCGCAGTTCGCGCAGTATGCATCGCAAGTGAGTGATGATTTTCGTTTTGTGGTGAAAGCGCCGAGTTTGATTACCGATGCCTTGGTTCGCGATGAAACTGGCAGAGGCATGCGACCCAACGCGCATTTTTTAAATGCAGAAGAAGCAGTGCAGATGTTTGTTGAACCTGCACTGGAAGGCTTGCAACATAAATTGGGGGCATTGGTTTTTCAGATCAGCCCCCTGCCCGGTCATTGGCTCGCGCAGATGCCGAAATTGATTGACCGTTTGCATCAGTTATTGGCATCGATCCCCAACTTGAAAAATACCGCGCCCGATGGCGTTGTCGCCGTCGAAGTGCGCGATCCGCAGTGGCTAACGCCGCAATTTGTGAACGCTTTGCGCGATACCGGTGCCACCTACTGCATGGGGCTTCACGCCAAAATGCCGCGCATTAGCGAGCAGCTCCCGATTCTGCGCGCGCTCTGGCCGGGGCCGTTGGTGTGCCGCTGGAATTTAAACCCGGTGCACGGTGCGTTTGGTTATGAAGAGGCAAAAGACGCCTATGAGCCTTACGATAAAATCATCGACCCGGATACCGAAACGCGCATGGCATTAGCAAACGTCATTCGCGGCACCGCAAACGGCGGGCAAAATGTATTTGTCACGCTGAGTAATAAAGCGGAAGGCTCCGCGCCTTTGTCGGTGATCGAACTGGCGCGGGCGCTTCACTCCAAGAATCATTCCTGATAGTTAATCCCAAGCGTGCTCGATACATCAGGCTAGCGCACACACCTCGCTGCCCTGACTTTTGCACTGCTCATCCCTGCTTGTCATTCTTGCTCGCCTTCACTTACTGGCCCTCGCTTACGTGCTATCTGTACTTTCAGTTCATTGAAAATATTTATTTGTGCGATAAAGGCAATCGCACTGGTTGACACATGATTCATCACCTATCGTTTAGTCGGACGAGTTGAGTGCAATCTCAACATTACCCACTATTCCTATAAAGCCTTATAAACCACGCAACCTGGTGAAACCATTCTATGAAAGTGATCAATCGTTTATATCTTGGCTTTTTACTCTTGTTATTACTGATGGTATTAACCACCGCGATTGGCGTTGTCAAAATCAATAACGCCGATACTTTGCTGACCAAAGTTGCCGAACAGACGTCGGTAGAACAGCGTCAAGCGATTAACTTTCGTGGCAGCGTGCACGATAGAGCCATCTCTATTCGCGATGCGGTACTGGAGGGGGATATCAATCTCAGCCAAAAACACTTTGCCGATATTGCGAAGCTCGATCAGTTTTATCAGGAATCTGCCCGTGTGTTGGACAGACTCTATGCCGCCAAAAATGGCAGCAATAAAGAAGAGTTGGCACTGCTAGCGGCGATCAAAAATATCGAGCAAAAAACTCTGGCATTAACAGAGCAGGCCACAAATCAAATCAACGCGGGTGATTTTGAACAAGCGCGGCGTTTTTTATTGACAGAAGTATCGCCTTCTTATGCGCAGTGGCTCGAAAGTATTAATGCACTGATTGATGAACAAGAAAAAGTGATTCAAAGCACAGTGACATCCGTGCGGGATGAAACCAATAATTTCCAATGGTTTATGTTGATTATTACCGCGCTTTCTGTGGTGATCGGTTCCGTCTTTTCTTATCTTACAGTGCAACGTTTACTGCAGATTTTGGGTGGCGAGCCAGAAAAAGCCGCGTCTATTATCAACCAGATCGCCGATGGTGATTTACGTTTGCAATTGGATACGTCCAAACCCAATAGCATCATGAATGCACTGCACAAATTAAATAGCCACCTGAATCACATGACCAATAGCACCATGAAAGCCGCTGCAGATTTAATGTCGGCATCGCGTGATTTGCTGCATACATCTGAACAAAATGAAATTCTGATTGGCCAACAAAAAAAGGAAACCGAACGCGGCGCTTCAGCCATTCAACAAATGGCCAGCAGCGTTATTGATGTGGCTCAACACACCAACCAAGCAGCAAGCGTGGCGCAAACGGCCATGAGCGATTTCCTTGCTGGCCAGCAAGAAGTGGATAAGACCCAACAGACCATTTTGCAACTGGCGGGCAAAGTGGGTGAAGCAGCGCAAGTGATTGATAACCTTTCGGCCGGCAGCCGTGAAATCGGTTCAGTGTTGGAGGTCATTCAAGGTATTGCCGAACAAACAAACTTACTCGCGTTAAACGCAGCTATTGAAGCCGCACGCGCCGGTGAACAAGGGCGTGGCTTTGCGGTAGTGGCCGATGAAGTGCGCGGCCTGGCCAGTAGAACCCAGCAGTCTACCCGCCAGATTCAAGAGGTGATCCAGCGCATGCAAGACGGCTCCCAGCAGGCAGTAGACGTTATGAAACAGGGACAAGAGCAAGCGGGCTTAAGTGTGGACCAAGCGCGTCGCGCGGGCGATGCATTGAAAGCAATCAATGCCTCAGTGACACGCATCAATGATATGAATACCCAAATCGCAACTACCGCAGAACAGCAATCGGCAGTGGCAGCAGAGATCAACAAAAACTTTGAGCGTATTACCCAGTCGGCTAACCTGGCCGAGCAAGAGGCTCGCACCATCACCCAATCCAGTAATGGGCTGGATCGCCTTGCTACGGTATTAGGTGAAGCAGTGAAACAATTCAAAACCCATTAACCCAAATCACACTGCGCTATCTATACGGTCTGATTTGGATGTCGGGGTAAATGGTAGCGAAAATGTTTAGAACAAACTTTTCGCTACCATTTTGATTTCCTGCACGTTGGTCATCACAAACGTAAGGCCACCGGCAACCACAGAATTTTCTGGCGCTTCCAATTTTTTATAGGCCGTCAATTCTTGAATGGGCGGCAAATCAGTTTTGGTGTGGGTGAGTTTGAGTGAGTGATACAAACCCAAATTAATGAGATCGGTGAGATTAGGCGGGCCCGGGTTTTCGCCGGTCCAGTTGCCAATTTCCTGCACTACTTTTAGATATTGCTCATCTACCTGCCACTGTTTAAGCGTGATCACACCCAGTGATTTTGCATACTCGCGGCAGAGCGAAACATAGGCGGGAATATCTGGAGTCTGCTCGGAATTTTTAAAGGCTGACAATACTGCCAGCGTTCCTACTTCACTCAGCAGCGCCGCCATGAGTACGTTATCGGGCAAGACGTTTTTTAAATGCAGGTGCTTGGCAATATAGGTACTCAAACTCGCCTTTAATGCCAAGCGACGCCAGGCCTCCATAAACAAACGCTTATGTTTCACCGAGTGAACAGAAAATAAACTCTTGATGGAATGCACCATGGTGATGCGCTCCACCTGATTCATCCCTAACAGACGAATCACATCGAGAAGATTTTGCGGTGGTGTTTGGCTGCCCACTAATGGACTGGAAGCGTATTTCAACAAGACTGCAGACAACGCGGGATCTTTCGCTAATAACTTACTGAGTTCGACCATAGACAGGTCTTGCTGCCCCATCGCCTTGCGGATTTCAAAGGTAATAGACGGCAGACTGGGCAATTGTTCTTTGCCGTTTAATAGATCGCTAATTACACTGCGATACACTGAATAATCTGATTGCACTGATTCCACGCTGGATTCCATATCACGCTGATTTTTAATTAATCGTTTTCATTAATCTTGTTACTGATCGTTGTCGCCAAGGTTAGCAGATTTACCCGCCGGGGTAATCAGTGCAATCTGCCAAGCCGCCCCCTAATTCCGTACTCTGCAGGCACAACGTCATCAGACTGTTACCAAATCTTCAAAAAACTGTCGTCTAACTGACATAGAGCGTCGCTTTAATCCTTGCATCTGAATCCCCTTCAAGAAAACAACAGGAAGCAACCGATGACCGACCATACTATTTATGAGATCGACAATTCCGGCATTGAGCCTTTGTCGAACAATTCCAACAACACTACTTTTGCCGAAGTGATGACCCAGCGCCGCCAATTCTTGAAAGGTAGCCTGAGCACTGCAGTGGCTGCTTTTATGGGCGCAAGCCTGGTCGCCTGTGGTGGCGACGATGACGACAAAAAAAGTAACAGTTCTTCAAGCGCATCCAGCTCAAGTGCCCCGGCATCTTCCAGCAGCTCCAGTTCTTCATCGTCACTGGCTCCCCTGCTTGGTTTTACTGCTATCGCCACCAACCGTAACGATGCGATTACCGTTCCTGAAGGTTATACCGCGACTGCATTCGTCCCTTGGGGCACGCCGCTGACTGGCACTATGCCTGCCTATAAAGGCGATGCCAGCAACACCGGTGCCGATCAGGAACAACAAGTGGGCGCACATCACGATGGCGTGCACTTTTTCCCGATGGATGCCAAAACCACCGGCACCAATTCCAGCGAAGGTTTGCTGGTGATGAACCATGAATATCTGGATGACAAAATTTTCCACCCCAATGGTGCAACCCTTGGTGCAACCCGCCCTGCCGATGAAGTACGCAAAGAAATCGCCGGTCACGGTGTGAGTGTGATTCACATTAAAAAGAATGGCAGCAACTGGGAAGTCGTTAACGGCAGCCCATTCAATCGCCGTATCACCGGTGCAACGCCAATGGATATCCGTGGCCCCGCTGCCGGCTATGCAAAACTTGCCACCAAGTACAGTCCAAATGGCACCGCTACCCGCGGCACCCTGAATAACTGTGGTATGGGCTATACCCCTTGGAATACTTACCTCACCGCTGAAGAAAACTGGGCAGGTTACTTTGTTAATAAAGATGCAACCCAGCCACGCGAACACAAGCGTTACGGTGTAAGCACCAAAAATGGCCGCTACTTCTGGGAATTGGCAGACTCAGGTGCGGATGAATACGTGCGCTTTGATGCATCGACCAAAGGAGCAACCGCACTGGACGACTACCGCAACGAGCCAAACACTTTTGGCTGGATGGTAGAAATCGATCCATTTGACCCGGAAGCCCGTCCACAAAAACGTACCGCTCTTGGCCGTTTTGGCCATGAAGGTGTGATCTTCGCCCCCGCAGTCGAAGGCCAACCTGTAGTGTGCTACTCAGGCGATGACTCACAAAACGAATACATCTATAAATTTGTCTCTGCCGAACCTTTCCATAAAGCGACGGCTGGCGGTTGGCTGCTGAACAGCGGCGTACTCTATGTTGCCAAGTTCAATGCCGATGGCACCGGTGAGTGGCTGCCGCTAGATATCACCAACAGCACCTTCACTGCCAAGGCAGCTACCGCTGGTGTGACCTTTGCAAACCAGGCTGATTTGTTGATCAACACCCGTTTGGCCGCCGACATCATGGGCGCCACCAAAATGGATCGCCCTGAATGGGGTGCTGTACATCCGGAAACCGGCGAGGTGTATTTCACTCTCACCAACAACACCAGCCGTACCGCTGAGCAAATTGATGCCGCCAACCCACGCGCCAACAACGCCACTGGCCACATCATCCGCTGGAATGAAGAAGCTGGCAAAACCACCTTTAAGTGGGACATCTTCCTGCTGGGTGGCGATGTAGGCACCACCACTGGCACTGGCGATAAAGCTGTCACCCTGACTGCAGACAACCACTTTGCCAGCCCCGACGGCCTGTGGATTGATTCGCGCGGCGTGCTCTGGATTCAAACCGACATGAGCGGCAGCCAGCAAGGCACCGGCCCTTACGGCAACAACCAGATGCTGGCCGCCGACCCGGTAACCAAACAAGTGAAGCGCTTCTTTGTTGGGCCAATCGATGCAGAAGTGACTGGCGTGACCGGTACACCGGATATGAAAACTCTGTTTGTGAATATCCAACACCCCGGTGACCGCTCTACATCAACCAACTTCACCAGCCACTGGCCAGAAGGCGGTACTGCCCGCCCCCGCTCTGCCACAGTGATTGTGACCAAGAATGACGGCGGCATGATTGGATCGTAAATGTTGCCGGACATAACCGTCTTACCAACACTCACTCACCATAAAAAGACGGCACCACAGGGATGTGGAGAACAAACCAACCGGGATGTGGGGCATATCAAGGGGCTTAGGCCCCTTTTTTTATTGGATGCAGAAGCGTTATTTCACCAAAAAAACACAAACACAAGATGTAGTCATAATCGCCCCGCCAATGTATGCCAAAAAAATCTAAATCAATTGAACATCTGTCATTTTTATTATGAGTCGCGCGAATGCTGCATTTGCCCTTGGTTCAAGGCGTTAGCGCGACTTGCCCCCAGTTTTTACCCCTGTCACCCACATCTTATCCACAGGTTGTCAAGCTTGCATAAAACCCCCAACCGCATTATCTTGTAGCCCATTCACGATTTACCCCTAGATATAGGTATTGCTTAGGTTAAACCTACAAGCAGCACCTATCCCTTGGCGGGCAAATCGTCAAGCAAATTTTTGACCCAATTGAACGTTAATCACAATGTGTGCTGAAAAGCAGCGTTATGTTAACGGCCAGTGCGATGATTCATCCTTCATTGGCGGGCATCAGTAGTATGGGCACAAACGGCTGCAAGCTGACCACTATATCTAGTGGTCATAAAATCGCAGAAAACGGTGTTCTGGACCCTGATTTTAATAACCAGATGGCCGATACAAACGCCATCCAGCGGGTCAGCAAGATCGCAAACGCTAGCTAGCAATACCCAACACTTTTTTATTACGTAGCAAATTCAACCAGGAATGACCTCACGCGGGAGACGTCTATGCAAACTGACATTGAACAAACCACCGGTACAACCAACGTCCAACACGACATCCATGGCGGCTCGTCGAGCCTGACGGCAACCGCGCCAGGACAATTGCGTGTGATCAAGCGCAACGGAACGGTGGTTCCCTTCGATGCCAGCAAAATTGCTGTCGCCATGACCAAGGCGTTTTTGGCGGTAGAAGGCGGCACTGCGGCTGCGTCTACCCGTGTGCACGAAACTGTGAGCAGCCTGACCCAGCAAATTACTGCCACCTTTAAACGCCGTATGCCCTCTGGCGGCACTATCCATATTGAAGAGATCCAGGACCAGGTTGAGCTGATCCTGATGCGCTCCGGCGAGCAAAAAGTCGCACGCGATTACGTACTCTACCGCGAAGAGCACGCCCGCCTGCGCGCGCAAAAACAAGCGACCTCACAAGAACCCGATCCGGATTACCCTAGCCTGAACGTATTGCTGGCCGATGGCACCCGCGCGCCTTTGAACATCGCCCGTATGCGTACCATCGTGCATGAAGCCTGTGCCGGTTTGGCGGGCGTAGAAGAGAGAGCGATTCTCGATGAAGCCATGCGTAACCTTTACGATGGTGTAGAAGAAAAAGATGTGAATACCTCGCTGGTGATCACTGCCCGCACCCTGGTTGAAAAAGAACCCAACTACTCGTTTGTGACCGCCCGCTTGCTGATGGACAAACTGCGCGCCGAAGCCCTGAGCTTCTTTGGTGTTGCAACCTCTGCCACCCAAGCCGATATGGAAACCCTGTACGCGCAAACCCTGCCGCTGTACATCAAAAAAGGCGTTGAGCTGGAGCTGGTATCGCCAGAGCTGTTGAATTTCGACTTGGAAAAACTGGGCAAAGCATTGATCGCCGAGCGCGACCTGCAATTCACCTACCTCGGCCTGCAAACCCTGTATGACCGTTACTTCATCCACAGCAACGACACCCGCATCGAACTGCCGCAAATATTCTTTATGCGCGTAGCCATGGGCCTCGCGATTCAGGAAGAGCAAAAAGAAGACCGCGCGATTGAATTCTATCGCCTGCTCTCTTCGTTCGATTACATGAGCTCTACCCCAACCCTGTTCAACTCAGGCACTTTGCGCCCGCAGTTGTCCTCTTGCTACCTGACCACCGTACCCGATGACCTGCACGGTATTTACGGTGCAATGCAAGACAACGCCATGCTCAGCAAATTCGCGGGCGGCTTGGGTAATGACTGGACACCAGTACGCGCTCTGGGCGCTTACATCAAAGGCACCAACGGTAAATCACAAGGTGTGGTTCCCTTCTTAAAAGTAGCGAACGACACCGCCGTAGCAGTAAACCAGGGTGGCAAGCGCAAAGGCGCTGTGTGTGCCTATTTGGAAACCTGGCATATGGATGTCGAGGAATTCCTTGAGTTGCGCAAAAACACCGGTGATGACCGTCGCCGTACCCACGACATGAACACCGCCAACTGGGTGCCTGATGCATTCATGAAGCGCGTATTCGATGACAAAGAGTGGACCCTGTTTTCGCCTAACGATGTACCTGACCTGCACGACCTGTACGGCAAAGCGTTTGAAGAGCGCTACGAGCACTACGAGCGTGAAGCTGCAGCGGGCAAAATCAAAGTATTCAAAACCGTGCGCGCATTAGACCTGTGGCGCAAAATGTTGGGCATGCTGTTTGAAACCGGTCACCCATGGATCACCTTTAAAGACCCATGCAACCTGCGCAGCCCGCAACAACATGCCGGTGTGGTGCACTCATCCAACCTGTGTACCGAGATCACGCTGAACACTAAAGCCAACGATGAAATCGCGGTATGTAACCTCGGCTCCGTTAACCTGGCGCAACACATTGTTGATGGCAAGCTCGATCAAGCAAAACTCGAGCGCACCGTTAAAACCGCAATCCGCATGCTGGATAACGTGATCGATATTAACTACTACGCCGTGGCGACCTCCAAGCAGTCCAACCTGCGCCATCGTCCAATCGGTTTGGGCATCATGGGCTTCCAGGATGCGCTGTACGAACAACGCATCGCCTACAGCTCACAACAAGCGGTTGATTTTGCCGATACCTCAATGGAAGCAGTGAGCTACTACGCGATCAAAGCGTCGTGCGAACTGGCGCAAGAGCGCGGCAAGTATTCAACCTTTGAAGGCTCACTGTGGAGCAAAGGCGTATTGCCCATCGACTCTATTGAATTGCTGGTACAAAACCGCGGCGAGAATTACATCAAAGTAGATCGCAGCAAAACCTTTGATTGGGACACCCTGCGCACTGAAGTGAAAGCGAAAGGTATGCGCAACTCCAACGTGATGGCGATTGCCCCAACAGCAACCATTTCCAACATCACTGGCGTTACCCAATCGATTGAGCCGACCTACCAAAACCTGTATGTGAAATCCAACCTCTCCGGCGAATTCACCGTGGTTAACCCGCACCTCGTTCACGATTTAAAAGCGCGTGGATTGTGGGATGCGGTAATGGTTAACGATTTGAAATATTACGAAGGTTCGCTGCAAAAAATTGATCGCATTCCTGCCGATTTGAAAGCGATTTATTCCACCGCATTTGAAGTGGAACCACGCTGGATTGTGGAAGCAGCAAGCCGTCGCCAGAAGTGGATCGACCAGGCGCAAAGTTTGAACCTGTACATCGCTGGCGCTAACGGTAAAAAATTAGACATTACTTATCGCATGGCATGGTTCTCTGGCTTAAAGACTACGTATTACCTGCGTGCCTTGGCAGCAACCACTACTGAAAAATCCACCATCAATACCGGCGCATTGAACGCGGTATCATCCGGTGGCGCAGGCGGTTTATCCGCAGCACCTGCTGCAGCAAAACCTGCCGTATCAGAAGTAGAAGCAGCGAGCTTTGCCCAAGCAGCGCCAGTGCCTTTGGCTTGTTCGATTGATAATCCGGATTGCGAGGCGTGCCAGTAGGCCCTCACCCCTAGCCCCTCTCCCACAGGAGAGGGGAATAAAGCGCTCACCTGGTGATATACGCGCAGACTAAAACCTTGCGCGATCCAGTCCCCTCTCCCTCTGGGAGAGGGCTAGGGTGAGGGTAGAAACCAAACAGAGAGAACGAGGAACACCATGTTAAGTTGGGACGATTTTGATACCGAAGAAGCAGCAAAAGAAACCGCACGCCAAGAAGCGATTGCAGCCAATTTAAATAAACCTGCTGCATCACAAGCGCAGCCTGCACAAGTTGCCCAAGCACAAGCCGCTGCACCTCAGAATACCGTGGTAAACACCAGCTTTGCCGATGCAGCGAAAGAAGCAGGCATTAGCCCTGAGCTCGCAAAAGCGCGCGCAAATCTCGCGGCGCTTGATCCGGCACCGGGCCTTGAAGAATTGCAAATGGGCGCTGCGCGTATTCAGGTTGATGAAAAGCGCATGATCAACTGCCGCGCGGATTTGAACCAACTCGTTCCGTTCAAATACGACTGGGCATGGCAAAAATATCTGGATGGTTGCTCTAACCACTGGATGCCACAAGAAGTGAACATGACCGCTGACATCGCCACCTGGAAAAGCAAAGACGGCTTGACCGATGACGAGCGCCGCATCGTGATGCGCAGCCTCGGTTACTTCTCAACTGCTGACTCATTGGTTGCTAACAACTTGGTACTCGCGATTTATCGTTTGATCACCAACCCTGAATGTCGCCAATACATTTTGCGTCAATCATTTGAAGAAGCGATCCACACTCACGCGTATCAATACTGCATTGAATCGCTCGGTATGGATGAAGGCGAAATCTTCAACATGTACCGCGAATTGCCAAGCGTTGCGAACAAAGCCGCGTGGAGCTTGAAGCACACCCAAACCTTGGGCGATCCAACCTTCACCACCGGCACACCAGAAACCGACCAGGAATTGCTGCGCAACCTGGTTGCATTCTACGTAGTGACTGAAGGTATTTTCTTCTACTGCGGATTCAGCCAAATCCTCAGCATGGGCCGCCGCAACAAAATGACCGGCGTTGCCGAACAATTCCAATACATCCTGCGCGATGAATCCATGCATTTGAATTTTGGTATCGATGTCATCAACCAAATCAAATTGGAAAACCCGCACTTGTGGAGCGCAGAGTTCCAACAAGAAGTAATCCAAATGATTTTGGAAGGCACCGAATTGGAAATCCAATACGCGCGCGACTCAATGCCACGCGGCGTACTCGGCATGAACGCCGCCATGATGGAAGAATACCTCCACTTCATCGCCAACCGCCGCTGCTCACAACTCGGCTTAAAAGAACAATTCCCCGGCGCACAAAACCCATTCCCGTGGATGAGTGAGATTATGGATTTGCGTAAGGAGAAGAATTTCTTTGAGACAAGAGTGATTGAATATCAGACTGGTGGGGCGCTTTCTTGGGATTAAAAATTATTTTTTAATTCGGTGTCATCCCCGCTCGCGGGGAACCATTACGAACGGATTACATATTCCGGAGTGAATAAACCTGAACCGCTATTGAGTTTTGTCAGATGTTTTCTGGTGGGGCTGAATGGCGGTTTTTTAATGAGTAGAAAAAATGAAAGTTATATTAGTAGATAAAGATCATTCTACAGCTAGATCTTTTACTCTCGGCGTATTTAGCCGAGCAATATTAAGTATATGCCTATTAGGAATACCCACTTTTGTTGGTGCATTTGGATATAGCTTTTTCATAACACAAGAACAACTTATTAATAAAAAAAACACGCAAGATCAGCTAAAAGCCATCATCTCAAATGATGGTAATTTGAGATCAATAAAACACGCACTCTTGTCTCAAACACCCGACTTCACATTATCGGATGCCTTAGCAAACAATAAAAATAACTATTACCCTAAAAATGTTCCACTTTCATCTGTACTTGAAGATATAAAAATAAATGCGTTAATAAACCAAGAGAAATCTATTTTATCGAAAATAGATTTGGTAATTTCTGAACATGAAGAAACCAATCCATTTGATAAGCTTCAAAATTCACAACGAGACCTATTTGTCAACATCCGCATAAAGTCGGAAGAAGATTATTCAAAAATATCGAATGACATCAATAATATCGCAGATGAACTTCACTCAAAAAACCAACTCGTTGACGAATACCTTTCCGATTCAAAAACATCATATTGGGTATCAATCCTTGGTCTTCTATTTTCATTGATAATAGGTAGCACTCAAATTTATTGGCAATTATCAAGCAAAAAATACGAAGTAAAAGTAGAGGAAGAAATTAAAAACGAAAAGCAAACCAGCACGTAGGCTGGGCTTAATGGAGGCTGCTGTTGAGCTTGCGAACCGCAACATTCGTAATCGCAAAAGGCACATTTTTCGTGAATACGAAAAACCAATCAACGATGCACGTGTTTTGGTGGTTGCGGATGCATGGTCATGTTGGG
>DLHT01000017.1:35269-293646 GCA_002483365.1 Cellvibrio sp. UBA7661 | reverse complement strand
GAAGTGCCTTGAATTAAATTACGCACGAAATGTAGGTTGGTGGTGAGCTTGCGAACCCCAACATTCGTAATCGCAAATGGCACATTGTTTTGGGAATACGAAAAACCAATTAACGGTGCATGAATTTTGGTTTTGGTGGTTGCGGAGGTATGGTCATGTTGGGGTTCGTTCCTCACCACCAACCTACGGGTGCGATGAAATAATTTGGATTAATAACAAGGAATGGTTATGCAATATCGGCGGGTTTATGTTGAGGGTGGGTGTTATTTTTTTACGCTAGCGTTGGCGGATCGCAAGAGCGATTTATTGGTGCGAGAAATTGATTGTTTGCGGGCGGCGGTTAAAACGGTAAAACAAAACCATCCATTCGAGATTAATGCGATGGTGATAATGCCGGATCACCTTCACTGCTTATGGACATTACCGCGCAATGATTGTGATTACTCTACCCGCTGGGCGTTGATCAAAGCCAACTTCTCCCGCCGCATTGCAAAGGATGAATTAATAAAAACCACTCGTTTAAAAAAAGGCGAACGCGGAATCTGGCAACGCCGCTTTTGGGAACACACCATCCGCGACGAACGGGATTTTTACAACCACATTGAATACATACACAATAACCCCGTAAAACATGGTTACGTAAGCAACGCGCAAGATTGGCCATATTCAAGCATCCACCAGTTCGCGTAGGTTGGTGGTGAGGAACGAACCCCAACATTCGTATTCATAAACCGCACGTTGTTTTGTGAATGCGAAAAACCAATTAACAGCACATGCATTTTGGTTTTGGTGGTTGCGGATGTATGGTCATGTTGGGGTTCGTTCCTCACCACCAACCTACGTTAGAGCACCACCTTGACATGGTGGAGGCCAGCAAAGCTCAACATTTTTAAATACCACTAAGAACATCAAAAGGAATAACCATGCTTAAAAAAATAATCGCTACTACTCTGGTGCTAACTTGCGGAGCCGCCCAAGCGCAGGATGATGTGCTTGAAGAGGTTATCGTTACCGGCATTATGGAGACGGATGGGTATTATGAAATGCCAGCGGTTACGTTGAAAAAGCAAGGCGATTTCCTGGTGCAAGACGTTAAGATGATTAACGATACGCGCGATAAAAAAATGCGTGAAAAGGAAATACGTGAAACCCTGTTGGCATTGGCAGAGTCCGCAAAGAAGCAAGGGGATATGCAACTGTCTTATGGTGATGAATTCCTGCGCACACTCGACCCGAAAGATAAATCATTGGTATTTACCGAGGACAGGTCCCGTGCCGATACCAGTTACTTTTACTTTTCGGTAAAACAAAAAGTTAATCCGCAAATATCGGCTCTTGAACAAGAGGCATCGCTTGAGAAATTCATTAAGTCTGCCAAAAAGATTGGCCGCACTGAACTGGATTTAAGCGGTGAAGCTGACCTGAGCATTGTGAACCCCGAAAAATACCGCTACGAGGTGATCAAGAAAATCGCGGAGGAAAATAACACGCTTCGCCAAGCCATCGGTCAGAGCTGCGATATTCAATTAGACGGCATTTCCAACCGCGTTAAATGGCAACGCAGTGGCATTATCGATTTGGTGATTTACATCCCCTATCGTACCCAGCTTAATTGCAAGCAACAGCAGTGAAAGTCATACAAGCTGAATAAAAAAAACTGCGCAGACTTAACTCTGGAAGCAGCCCCAATTGTACATTTACACGCTAAGCACTTTGCACCAGATCAAATTTTATTATTATTTTTGCTTATTTTTTTCATACCGATTATCAATTGATATACATCAATCACTACAGCCATAAATTTCGCAACACTACCCCTGTGATTAACAACAGAGGTAGTGCAAATGCGTCATTTGGGATTAATGGTTTTATTAGGTAGTGCCTGTATTGCAGCGCCGGTAATGGCACATGAAGATGGCGAGTTTTTTGTGCGTGTGGGTGCAGTGCAGATTGAACCCGATGCCAGTAGCGGTACTGTGCTAGGCGGCGGAGTGGATGTAGATAGTGCAACAGGGATAGGTTTTTCCGGCACCTGGTTTGCAACACCGCATATTGGTATTGAATTATTGGCAGCCTTGCCATTCGAGCATGACATTGTGGGTACCGGTGCGTTAGACGGTGTTGATATTGGCAGCACCAAACATTTGCCCCCCACTCTTTCACTGCAGTACTACCCACTCAGCGAGAGCAAATTCCAGCCTTATATTGGCATCGGGCTGAATTACACCACTTTTTTTAGTAGCGATACCAGCAACACTTTGGACACCGCACTTGCAGGCAAAACGGATATTTCATTGGATGATTCTGTTGGGCTGGCATTTCAAGTCGGTGCAGATTGGCAACTCACCGACAATTGGTATTTGAATGCGGCCGTCTGGAAAATTGATATCGAGACAACGGCCGATATTTCCGTTAATGGCAAAAAAGCTGCAAGCGTCGATGTCAGTATTGATCCACTGGTAGTGATGGTGGGAGCCGGTTACGCGTTTTGATTTAATCCAGCGGCACATACCCAAAAAATAAAAAACCAAGGAATACCTCACCGACAACAAGGACGTTTTTGCCAGTATCTAACAACATGGCTTGTGGGGTACCTTCCATTTTGATTTTCAGACGTTCGAGCTGGTCATCTTCCGGTAATTTAATAAAACATGCGCGGCGGTTTTGGGATGAGTTATGGCCAAAGTACAGTTCTTTGCACACATAAGGCTTGCCTGATGCTTTAAGCGTTGCCTCTACATCCACGTTCGGATCGTCCTGCACCACTTCAATATATTTATCGGGAATGTCTTTATTGAATGACCGGTAAGTTGACTCACACCCCTGTAACAACAGAGCCCACAACACACAGGCAACGACTGCTTTGATGTTCATGCTTATGTCCTTAAGACAAGATAGTTTATGGACTGCAGTGTATGAATCCTGCACCGCTCCGGTTGTAACACATTGTTTCTATGCTGGTGGCCCCTGCCCGATCTGATTGCTGTCTGGAATAGATAATTTGCATTTATCGTGTATATTTGCTGCAGCCTTCATGGCTTATCGGGCGAAGCCTTATATAACAATTTTTATTTTCCAATCAGGAACAAGGATTACACAATGTTAAAAAAATCTACATTGGCTATTGCAGTGTTGGCATCTTCATTTAGCGCAGTCAGTTTTGCTGACCCTGTTGTTGTTCAATCGGCTATTCCTTATGCAGCGGATGCACGCATTGCACAGAATATCCGCAATGAATGCACCAAGCTGGGTTCGCAGTTTGCTGAATTCACTCAAGAGTTCGGTAAAAAGTTCAAAGTTGATGTACAACTGGCAGGCACCATCGATACGGCGGCCAAAGGCCGTGTATTGCAAATGGAGATTACCGAAGCGGTCAGCATGGGTAACGCATTCATGGGCCATAACAAGTATTCAGCTGCTCGCGGCACACTGTATGAAAACGGCAAAAAAGTAGCGGAATTTGAAGCGCGTCGCCAATCAATGGGCGGTGCTTTTGCGGGTTACAAAGGTTCTTGCTCGGTGCTTGGCCGCACCATGAAAGCCATGGGTAAAGATGTTGCCCAATGGTTGCAAGCCCCTAACGATAAAGCACTGCTGGGCGATATGTAATTGTGTATTGCCGTTTAAAGAGCGATCCTTAAACGCTCGCGCAAACAGCCCCGTGCTGTTTGCGCTCCACAAACCGGAATACCCTGCCCCATGACTGCAAATAAACACTCCTCTAATACCCCCTCTGCTGCTACAACCTCCTCTGCGCTCTATACCGACCTCTCTGGTTACTATGATCTTATGTGTGCCGATATTGATTATCACGAGCAGAGCAACTACGTGCGGCGGCTACATGACTTGCTGGGCAACAAAGGAAAACACTATTTGGATTTAGCCTGCGGTACTGGGCCACATATCCGTCATTTCATTGATTTTGGATACACGGCAAGTGGTGTGGACATTAACCAGCCGATGCTCGACCTTGCCCACATTCGCTGCCCCGAGGCGCAGTTTGCACAACAGGATATGAGCAAACTGGATATGGATAATGAAATGGATTTAATCAGCTGTTTTTTATATTCCATTCACTACAACCAAAGTATTGCCACGCTCACACAATGCATTACCAATGTGCACCGCGCGCTCAAACCTGGTGGGTTGTTTTGTTTTAATGCGGTGGATAAAAGCACTATTGATAATCGCCCCGGAATAAAACGCCAGCTGACACATGAGCAGAGCGATTTTTGTTTTCAATCCAATTGGTATTATCGCGGCGACGGCGACCAACAGCAGTTGCAGCTCGCGATTGAGCGAACTACCCAAGGTATTACTGAACATTGGCGCGACCAGCACCCAATGGTGGCAATCACCTTTAGCGATTTACAGGCGATACTTGCCCCTTTATTTGAGGTGCTGGTATTCACACACGATTACCAAACCATCACGCCCTGGGAAACCGGTGCAGGCAATGCATTTTTTGTCGCCATCAAACACTGATTAGAGGAGCAGCAACCATCATGATCTACTTAAAAAAATCCATCCATTTGGTATTTGCGTTATGCCTGCTCGCGTTTGCTGCACTGCAAATGAATGACCCTGATCCCGCAAGCTGGATTTTGTTTTACCTGATTTGTACCGCAGTACCGCTGTTGGCCTTGATGAACCGCCCGATGAAATCGGTATTTTGGATTGCACTGGTTATTTGTGGAATTACCTTGGGGCTTTATGCCGAAGGTGCTTACAACTATTACCTGCACCGCAACACCGAGCCACTGATGCAAAGCATGAATCCGGAAAAACCTTACATTGAAGAAGCCCGGGAATTTTTAGGTGCATTGATTGCATTAGTCATGATTGTGGTAAGTCATTTGTTATCCCGTCCGCAAAAATAAAAACGATTCGTTAACATCAATCGCAAGGATTTCACCATGACTTTCATCAAAACCAATTGCATTGCCGTTATTCTTTTGTTGCTGTCAGCCTGCGCTACCAAGCCAGAACCAACTGCAAAAAAAGAAATGTCAGACGAGGAACTTGCTTCAGCAATCGTCGCACTTTTGGGCGAGCGCAAAAAAGTCGATGAAAAGGTCTTGGCCAAATATTCACTGGGATCAAAAGACAACCCTGTGCGTGTGAGTGGCCCTATGGGACAACATGATTATCTATCGCGTCTGGTGTGCGACAACCATGAACCGGTATCGGCCTTCCAACGCGCAGGTAGTGCTGGCATTGGCCCCTTCGGCAATATCATTGATCTTTATGATGTGATCTGCGACACCAACAAGGGTGCCGTCACTCACAATATTTATTTGGATATGTATCACGGCGATTACAACGAAACACGGCCAGCCGCCGGTTTTATTGCGCTTAAACCCACAAAAGAAAAATAATATTGTGACTCAGTTTTTTGCATTGTCACTTTTTGAAACAACAAAGAATGACCGGAATTAAAAATTTGAATTTCTGGTTGTGTCGATGTAAGAATATAAACACGGTGTGCAACAAAGCACATCGTGCACTTCCCAAGCACTGATGTTCAGTTGGTATCGATAGTGGCACCGGGCAGGCATAAATAACAATAATACGGCCTTGCGTTACTGGAAAAAGAGTTATCAACCTCCAGCCTATTTCGGTCAATCCGTCCTGATTAATAACCTAATTAATAACTGAGACGAGATTGTAAATATGTTTACCATTCAACCTTTTGGATCAAACCAAAACGGAATTTCTTTCCGTATTAAATCCATCGCCACAGCAGTTGCTTTTGCAACGAGCGGAACTGTTTTTGCTGCAGCAACCGGTGGTTTTTCCACGACCGATGGCGGCAACATTTCAGGTGCGCAATCGTTCACGGCATCGACTTACGAGCAAATCAATACCATCATCGCCAATGCCAAGCTGGATGCAAATGGCAATAAAGTGACGGGCGGCGCTTATCCGCTCATCATCACTTACACCGGCAATGAAGATGCATTGATCAATCAGGTAATTCGAGACCACACCGTCGATTCATCCGGCAATTGCCCCAAAGCGCGCTGGAATGATGCCTACCGCTATGTGGAAATCAAAGAATTTACCAAGGGTATTACTATCGTTGGTGTAAATGGTTCTTCTGCCAACTTTGGTATTGTGATTAATAAATCCAACAACGTGATTGTGCGCAATATGAAAATCGGTGCGCTCGCCGGTGCCAATAACGATGCGGATATGTTGCGCATCGATAGCGGCAGCAATGTGTGGATTGATCACAACGAATTATTTGCAGTGAATAACGAATGCAATGGTTCACCCGATGGCGACCTGACATTTGAAAGTGCAATCGATATTAAAAAAGATTCGCACAATATTACGGTGTCTTACAACCTGATCCGCGATAGTAAAAAAGTCGGGCTCGATGGTTCCAGCAGCAGCGATATTGCCGGTGGGCGCGAGATTACGTTTCACCACAATATTTATCGCAATGTAAATGCGCGCTTGCCACTGCAACGCGGTGGTTGGACGCACATGTACAACAACCTTTACGACGGCATCACCGGCTCCGGTATTAATGTTCGCCAGAATGGTTACGCGCTGATTGAAAATAACTGGTTCCAAAATTCGCTTAACCCGGTGACCTGCCGTTTTGATAGCAGCAACTGCGGCAAGTGGGAATTGCGCGGCAACAACATCACGAGCCCGGGCGATTTTGCGACCTACAATATTACCTGGACGAGTGGCGGCACCATCGATGCCACCAACTGGA
Source organism: Cellvibrio sp. UBA7661 (assembly GCA_002483365.1). GTDB lineage: Bacteria > Pseudomonadota > Gammaproteobacteria > Pseudomonadales > Cellvibrionaceae > Cellvibrio. The sequence goes on along the minus strand of DLHT01000017.1, from coordinate 286,916 downwards.
CAACTACTGCACCCTTCCCTATCAGTATCCCTTACAGCTATTCGCCTGTGAGTCCGCAATGCGTGAAGGACAAGCTCGCGCAATATGCCGGTGTGGGTAAAAACGGTGCGCAACTCACTGCAGCTGCTTGTAGTGGAACAGCGTCATCAATTGCTGCATCCAGCAAGCCAGCAAGCTCGTCGGTTGCAGCGGTTTCTTCCAGTCGCTCATCCAGCTCGGCAGCATCGGTCACTCCATCAAGCGCAGCGGCAAGTTCATCGGGCGCGCCGGTATTAAGTGGCACCGGCGATTACCCAAGCGGATTTTCCAAATGCGCGGATTTGGGTGGCACTTGTTCAGTCACCTCTGGCGATGGCTGGGTTGCCTTTGGCCGCAAAGGAAAGTGGGTAACCAAACGTGTATCCGTGCCTGGCAGTATTGCATGTACCGTAGCAGCCTTTGGTTCTGATCCGGGCGGCAACCCAAACAAGTGTTCTTATAAGCGTTAATCGTTACCGTTGAAAATTCAGCAAGCAAAACGGCAGCCGTCGTTTTGCTTGCTGTCTGTTTTATTTGCTGCGGTTTTTATTTGCTCTCTGTTTTATTGGCCGCCTGCTTTATTGACTGAGCAGGTTAATTTGCTCAGCGTTATTATCTGTGGCAAGGTGCAATCCTGTTTTGTCGGTGCACCTGCCTTATGGAAAATTCCCACGCCCGTTTTTCACCCGCCTTTATCGGTATTGTGTGCGTTTTTATCGGCACATTTTGTTTTGCAAGCAAAGGCATCATCATCAAACTCGCCTATCAATACGGTATTACTGCAGCACCTTTATTGTTATTGCGAATGTTATTTGCACTGCCGTTTTATGCTGCTGTCGCACTCTGGATACACTCCCAAAAGAGTGCGCCGCTTGCAAAAGGCGACGGCTGGAAAATCGCCGGATTAGGTCTGCTCAGTTATTACCTATCCAGCCTGCTGGATTTTATGGGGCTGCAATATATTTCCGCCGGACTTGAGCGTTTGATTTTGTATGTGTACCCAACGCTGGTGTTATTGATGCTGGCATATTGGAAAAAAGAAAAAATAACCGGCAAAACCAAAATTGCATTAGCGATTGCCTACAGCGGTATGCTGTTGGTTTTTATTCAGGACTTACGCCTCACCAGCGATTGGAACCTCACACTGCTCGGTGCTGGCTTGGTGATGCTCAGTACGATTTTCTTTGCATTATTTGTCGTGCTCGCAGGCGATATGATCCGCAAAGTCGGTTCCAGCCGCTTCACCGCCTATGCAATGTTATCGGCTTGCACCGGCGTCATTGTGCATGGCGTTACACTGAGTGACCTTGCCGAACTACACCAATCCAATCAGGTTTATGTGCTCGCACTTTTGCTCGCTTTTTTTTGCACCGTTATTCCCAGCTTTTTAATGAATAAAGGCATCAGCTTACTGGGCAGCGGCAAAACAGCTGTGCTCGGCAGCATAGGCCCGGTGATCACCTTATTTTTAGGCACACTTGTTTTAAACGAACACATTACACTGGTGCAATTACTCGGCGCCGCGCTGGTGATTGGCGGTGTTGGTTTGGTAACGGCAAATAAATAAAATCATCCGATATTGCGATGACGACAACCACTATTTTCCAGCGAGAACAACTATGAACAATCCGCAACGCGACATTACCCTACGTTTTTTAGCAGAGCCGCAAGATGTCAATTTTGGAGGAAAGGTGCACGGCGGTGCCGTGATGAAATGGATCGACCTTGCCGCCTACGCCTGCTCCGCTGGCTGGAGCGGCTGCTATTGCGTGACCGCGTATGCAGGCGGCATCCGTTTCGTATCGCCGATCCACGTAGGTAATTTGGTAGAGGTCGCCGCAAAAATTATTTACACCGGCAAATCATCCATGCACATCGCCATTGAAGTAAATGCGTGCGATCCAAAATCCCTGAGCAGACGGCTCACTACACATTGTATTGTCATCATGGTCGCTGTCGATGAATCCGGCCAACCGGTTCCTGTACCAACATGGGTACCGCAAACCGAAGACGATAAACAACAATACGAAACCGCCATTAAATTAATGGATATGCGCAAAAAAATTGGCGAAGAAATGCGTATTTTTATCTAAACATTATTCACAGCGATATTTGAGAAGCCGTTATGACGCAGCAACAACCCGCAACTAAAACCAAACAAAAGAAAAACGCACGCGACCTGCGCGTTGAAGCGCTAAAAATCGCCAACACCATCAAATCAGAAGGCCAAACCCCGGTCGAAACCAAAGCCATCGCCAACGGAATCCAACGGGGAATGGAAATATTTTTGCGTCAACAAAGCGAAAAAACTCGCGAACTGGATAAGCGCGTTAAAAAAGTAAAACAATTATCCAATCAGCTGTCGCAACAAAAACCAGACAACACTCAAGAAGAAATCACTACACCACAAACCAATACCCGCTTGCCGTGGGTATTACTGGCGTTATCGTGGGGGTTGTTTTTGATTGTGGTGGGGGTAATGGTGTTTGGTAAGTGATAACAGCTATTTTCTGTCCTTTGTTCCAGGACAAAGAACAGCCTTAAAATAATTAAAGCCCCACATCCACGAATGGATTGTTCGCCCTGTGGATTTAAAGACCAAGAAAAATCAATTGCCATCAGCCTAGCTGGGCATTGTATTAATCAACAGACCATAGCTATTTAACTACTCGTAAAAACTTACAGGTTAGCCCCCAAACTATATTTATCTAAACGAACAGAGGGAAAAGACTAGCTCCCGAGAGCTCATTATTTTTGGACTTAATATGGACTTAAATTGCAGAAACAAAAAACCCGCTTATCTTGCGATAAGCGGGTTTTTAATTTGGTGGAGCTAAGCGGGATCGAACCGCTGACCTCAACACTGCCAGAGCCAAAAAGCAGTATTTTAGGGTGAACAACCATGAACGACAAACCACAAAAATGAACAATAAATTCATTATAAATCAATAGCTTATAAATTCACATTTGTTCACCTGCATTTATCAGCTTTTCTTGTGATTCAATAAATTTGGACTTAATATGGACTTAAATTTTAATTTAAGTCCAAGAGGGACTCATGCAAGCCAAGCTTTCTACTTCCAGCGTTAAGGGTTTTGGTGCTCAAGAAAAAGCCTATGAAGTGGTAGATTCCGAGATAAAGGGTTTCCTGATGCGAGTCCAACCGACTGGCCGCAAAACCTTCTATTTCACTTATCGCACCCAAGCTGGGGTAAGAAAGCGGATCAAGATCGGCGTTTTGGGTTCAAACCTCACCTTGGCACAAGCCAGAGATCAAGCATTGAGTTATGCCGCACAAGTATCCAGCGGTACAGACATACAGGGCGAGAAAGTCACCAACCGCAAAATAGCCAAAGAAAAATTAAGTCATACGCTAGATGCTTTCCTGACAACTCACTATCACCCTTGGGCGCTGACCAATCACAAAAGCGGCCAGCAAACTATCGACACCATAAGAAGCTCATTCCCTGATTTACTCCCGCTTCCCCTTTCAGAAATCACCCTGAAACACATTGAGCGACTACGTACTGAAAAAATTATGGGAGGGCTTAAAGCCTCGACCGTGAATAGAAAAATAAATGCACTAAGAGGTGCGATTTCACGAGCGCTTGATTGGGGGATTTTGGAAGCTCACCCACTAGCAAAACTTAAAGCTTTAAAAATGGATGCAGGTGTCAAAGCGCGATACCTAAGCGAAGGCGAAGAGCAGCGCCTTTTTAAAACTCTCACACAAAGAGACGAAGATATAAAAGCCGCCCGCGCTAGAGGTAATCAATTCCGGCAAGAGCGCGGCTACGAATTAATGACTGATCTCTATCAATTTACTTATGCCGACCGCATGACTCCCATGATTATCCTGTCCTTGAAAACAGGCATGAGGCGCGGCGAGCTATTCGATTTACGCTGGGATGATATTGATCTCATCAATCGAGTTTTAACTATTCGAGGCGAGATAGCCAAGTCATCCAAAACCCGTCATATTCCACTAAGCCCAATCGCATTTGAAACCATTACCAACTGGCAAAAACAAGCACCCACTCCAAATGGGCGAGTTTTTCCATCCGATGATGGCGACCGCTTGGATAATGTGAAAAACTCATGGACAAGTATTTTGGAAGCTGCCGCAATTGAAAGCTTTCGCTGGCACGACATGCGCCATGATTTTGCATCAAAACTGGTAATGAAAGGCGTCCCGCTGAATACTGTTAGAGAGCTTTGCGGCCATGCAGATTTAAATACTACGCTTCGATATGCTCACCTTGCGCCAGATCATAAAGCTGATGCTGTGGCACTTATTGGTTAATTGAAGAGATAATTCCAGAGGAAAAGATAATATGGGACGTTTCAGCCCAACGGAGAGAATCGGCGTAAATGCTGTAGAATGTATAATTCTTTCAGAGTTTGGATGGATTTTTAGAGAACAAGAAACCTCCGACGTCGGTGTAGATGCTCAAATTGAAATAGTTGACGAAAATGAACCGACTGGAAAAATAATTGGATTGCAAATAAAAACGGGAGCTAGTCATGTAGAGGATAAACCAGACCATTATGTGTTTCGTGGAACCAAGATTCATGCTGATTATTGGCTAAATCACGCCCTCCCAATGATATTAACTGTTCACCTACCAGACTCGGGGGACACGTATTGGGAAATATTAAACGAGAAAACTATTCGAAGAACAGAAAAAGGCTTTGCAATAAAACTCCCTAAAGAAAAAAAATTAAATGCATCTGCTTACGAAGACTTGTTGAGACTAGCAAAATCCAAGCGATCGCTTTCACACAAAGCTATAGAGCTTTGTAAAGCAGGCAAGGAAAGCGAAGCCAAAGAACTGCTAATGAAAAATGAAGGACAACTTGATGACGAATCGAAAGTTTTACTATCAGTTTTTTCCTTCAATGAAAAAAAATTCGAAAGAGCTAACGATCTATTAGCTGAATTAGATCTCAAAAATATTTCCATAAATTTTTTACAGTATTACTACGTAATAAAAGCGGAATGTTATTCAAAATTGAATAATGAAAAAAATTTAATTGGGCATATCAGAAATGCCATTGATTTTTTAAATTCTCAACAGCCAAATCCCACTCAAGAATTAGGACAGGAAAGCCCTATTGATGAGTACGTTACGTCAACTCCAATTCAGCCAATTGATCTATTAATAGCCAACTCAATCAGATTTAGACTCTCTCTTTCTCTGTTGGAATATGAGCATAAATTGATTTCGGTAGAAAAATTTTTAAAATCTACATTTTTCCAAATAGGATTTGGAATATCTAGAAACGGAGAGTTTGTCACCGACCCAGAGTCGGTTATGAGAGCAGTCTATCAGGTACTTTCAAATTATGATGAAAATAACACCTATGACCAAAAGCTGAAAGTATTAACTAAAGACTGGTTAACAATTACTTTAAAATCTATGAAAGGGATTCACGAGTATGTTCCGCTTGCGGAAATAGGGGCTAAGCTCACTATTGGTCCAACAATAATACCTAACGTTGAACATTATATTGATGAAATTGAAAGCCTTCTGAATCAATTTATAGCTCATTATCAATTAATAGAATAGATCTATAATTTCGATAAAAACAATGGGGAAACTTACGGGACACCTAGCAAGAGATACTGAAGTCGAAAACATGCTAGAAGCTGTATCTAAAACGTCGGTCTATTCAATAAAACTGCATCGATGATACTTATTTAAGTGAAAATTAATTAGTTAAAAATTAAAACTGTACTCTAAAATTTTCAGCCATTTTCGCAAGATCTAACATCACCTGATTTTTACGCGCTTGCGCATGTGCATCGGGTGATAAAATGGCGATCAACAAATAGCAATTAGGCGTTTGGTAGGCGGGGCAATAAACCAGATGATCATCACTGGTTTTGTCATCCTGCTTTTTGCAGTGCACAGGCCAGTTAGCTTCACCATCTAACAAATGGATATGCCAAAGCTCTTCGGCTTTAACCGAAGGTAAGGTATTGGGATGATTGTAGGGAACATCGCGGCCAAATAGGTCAGGCAAAACACCATTAGCTTTGTAATGGCGAAAATCATCTTCCAAGCACTTCAACTCTTCTGGATCAAGCTGCCTTCTGATTAACTCAGTTTTAAATATCCTAATCACTCAGAAAAGCGCCCCAATTCATCAGGCGAAGTATTGGCAAGCAATTCATTACCTTCTGCCACTATTGCATCCAAGCGCGCGCGGGATGGCCGAAAGCGACTGCGCCCCTCGGGATAAGCCTGTTCGATCATTTTGACCATATGCTGATAAACCTCGGCAGGCACTATATAGCCTGCCGTGCGGTTATTAGACAAAACAGCCACCGGCTCACTTTTGAAGTAGCTGGCAGGGCTTTTACGAAGGTCAGTGATGGATACTGTCTGTTCGGCGTAGATTGGGCTGGTACTCATATAACCCCCATAAAGTACATAATTTTGTACATCATAGTGTACACAAATAAACCATACAAGCATCTGACGCTAGTACGGCACCAAATACCAGATCACCCAAGGCAATCAGCGCCCCTTGGCTCCCAGTGCTGGATTAGCTCTTTTTACGGCTTCAGCACCCAAATTCACCCGAACCGTGAATTTATTTACCATTATTCATAATTATTTTTCCCATCCTAAAAATTAAGCGAAGTCCAAGCGAACTCATCCCAACTTTTAAGCGAACTTTTGGCTTAAACAACCTAATAAATTCGCTTAAAGAGAAATATCTTTGCTTAAAACAGGCATTTTCGGTCGCTTAAATTTAAGCGAACTACCAAAAGTCGTACTTGACGAGTTAAGCGAAACGGGTTGTATCTTTCGCATCCAGTGATGACTACTGGAGACAAATCATGACTAACAGAATACAACCAAAAGCTTTTACCGAGATTGAAGCATCCCAATACATAGGCATGAGCCGCTCTTTTCTGGCTCAAGCGCGTATGGATGGCAACCGCGATAACCGCACTCCCGCCCCACCCTTTATCAAGATCGGTCGATCTGTTCGCTACCTGCGCGAAGATCTGGATCGCTGGCTTGATAACTTTATGAAGCTAGAACACCTCGGGCAGCATTAAGAGGCTGCCCTATGCCGCTTTATACCGATGAAGCCTTAAGCCTGACCGAAGGCTACGGTACGCATGAATGCCGTTTATTCCGAGCGAAGATTTTTGATGCTCATCCATTCCTTTGCATGACACTGGCAAAGGACTACGTGCGCACAGCGAAAGCTAAGGGCTATGTGACCGCCAATCATAATTTGCGGCGCTATAACGAGAGATTGGTATTAGGGGCGAGATTCCAAGGAATCTATATAGACTCCCCCGATGAAGACGTTAAGCGTTTTGCCGAGCAACGCTCGCTTAACATGACCGGCTTATCCGCTCGCTATATCAAGCAATACGGCTTACGCAAAGCTGCGCGCTTGGTTCAAGTTCGCTTGGCTTCCTATGGGTTTGATTTACCCCTGAATGACATCAAGAAAGCCAACGAGGATGAATTAGCCGGAGCCATCGCCCGCGTGTCTGATTCCGCGTGGTGGCGACGAGAGATAAGAAACTTACAAGAGCGAACCCTTGAAAGCCTGTTCATTGAATTAGGCTTGGTTAATCGAATTGCCGGTATCTATGCCAGCAACATTTGCGTTGCGCGCAAGTGGCAGCAATGGCAACGCAATGAAGCACTGCTGGCTTCACTGGAAGCCGAGAATGATTTAGGCCAAGTATTTAATTTATTGGATCTCGCCAAGCGCGGCATATCCAACTTGGTAAACCGCCGCAATGAGATGATGACTCGCATCTCTGGTTTGGAAGGCTACGCCAAAGACCAAGCTCACGTTGCAGTGTTTTACACCATGACAGCGCCATCCAAATATCACGCTTACCATTCCAAGCCCTGTAAGCCAAACCCTAAATACAACAACGCCACGCCCGCCGACACCCAAGATTATTTCAACAAAATATGGGCAAGAATTCGCGCCTCATTCAAACACAGTGAAATTCAACCCTATGGTATTCGTGTTGTTGAACCTCACCATGACGGCACCCCACATTGGCATATGCTCTTCTTTATGCCGCCCAATCAGGTTGAGCAAACCACACAAATTATTAAACGCTACGCACTCGCTGAAGATGGCGATGAAGCTGGAGCGGAATTACGCCGTTTAAAAGTGGAACTCATAGATCCAGCCAAGGGTTCGGCCATTGGTTATGTGGCTAAGTACATCGCAAAAAATATCGATGGTGAGCACGTAGGCGCAGACCTGTACGGCCACGATGCCATTGATAGTGCAATTCGCATTAGAGCATGGGCTTCTATTTGGAATATTCGCCAATTTCAGTTTATCGGCAGCCCTAGCGTAACCGTCTGGCGCGAAGCCCGCCGCTTTGCCACATCAGAAGCCGCTCAGGAAACCTTAGAGCGAATTGGCAGCGACCAATTAACTGCAATTGTTGAAGCTTGCGATAAAGGCGACTTTAAAACCTTTGTTGAATTATCCGGCGGCGCAACCGTTCCACTAAAAGATCAGCCGTTACGCGCACTACACGTTGCAAAAGAAACACCCAACAAATACGGCGAAGCCATTAAGAAATTAATCGGGCTTTGTTTTAAAGGAATTGAAACAATTAAAACCCATATCCGCGAATGGATTGTTCGCCCTGTGGATTTATCAACCAAGAAAAATGATTTCGGGATGGGGTTTGCTTTAGGTGGCGCGAATGCGCCACCCTTGGAGTTCTGTCAATAACTGTACGCCGTATTAACAGTGACTAATCTTAAAGAAGATCGATTGACAGCCAAAAAGAATCCATGTAGATTCTTTATAGACCCCAATAAAGAGAAAATATATGTCAAAAAAAATTCAAGTTTCGTTTTCAGATAGACAAATTGAACTCCTTGAACACCTTAAAGGGGAATTTGGAGAGACCGATGCAGACGTCGTCAGAGGTATAGTCATTGCTTGGTTGGCTGAAAAGAGCTTCATAAGCACCGTAATTAAAGAGCGCATTAGTTTGGAGTTTAATGGGGCCGCTAAAAAATGAAAGAACCGAAGGTATTGCCAGATATAAAGCCCCAGACACCGATTTTAACCCTCGATCGGGATAAGTATACTGGTGTTGAAACTGTTTTCCATATCGATCTTGTTTCAACCGTTGTTGGTATGTCTAGAACGTTCATAAAGAAGGTCTGTGGAAGAAACCCTCATTTAGGAGTTCAAGATATTTTTTCTCTACTAGACCAAGACTCCTATAGAGAAACATTCGTACCTCGAAGCAAAGTTATTGACTACCTGATTCAAAAAAGCACTGGCAAAAGACCATTACCGAAACAAATTAATACATCAGAGGAATACCAATTAATTCATGGCGATGTTCTTGAAAGCCTTGACCTTTTGCCGAAGAAATCAGTTCAATGCGTAGTAACATCGACGCCATATTGGGGACTGAGAATTTACAAAGAGCCCCGATTTGTAGCATGGGCGGACGGAGAAAATTGTCCATTTGGCCATGAACAGACGCCCGAGGGATTTCTCAGACATACGACTGAAGTTCTATCCGCATTATATGATGTTCTGGCAGATAGTGGTTCGATCTGGTGGAACGTGATGGATACCTTCAATACTAGAACTCAAATTCGAAGCAATGCTTCCGAAGCCCTTAAGGCAATGCAAGGAGAAGATGACCGTGCGTGGGGAGATCATGAATGTCGTCGTTACAGCGCTGGCCACTCGTATCTCAAAGACGGTGAACAATGTCTGATTCCTATGTTGATTGCGGAAAGAGCCTCACGAATCGGCTACTACGTAAAAACAGTGGTTACGTGGGCAAAAACTAGCACGCTTCCTGAGCCACAGGAATCGAGAGTAAGTCGAAACTTAGAATATATTATTCATCTAACTAAACAGAGAGCTCCGCTGTTTAATAAAGATATATACCGAAATCTTCCAGCTGCCTTAGGCGGGAGAAATAATGGGAATGAAACAGATAAATTATCGGATGTCTGGACCTTACCTACATCTAGTGGCCGCGATGGGCATGGAGCTCAATTTCCAATAGCATTGCCAGCTCGATGTATTGCGCTTACGACTAATGAAAATGATTTGGTTTTAGATCCGTTTGTGGGTGCAGGGAACGCTGGTATTGCGGCAAGATCTTTGGGAAGAAAATTTATAGGTATTGACGTGTGCGATGAATATCTCACCACGGCGAAACGAAAAATTGAAAAAGTCGCTCCCTTATTACGTTCTGCTTGATTTATGACTGTAGCTTTCGATTAACGTTGAAAGGGTTGATTGGGTTTCACTAAGATTATTCATCGGCAAATAGATTTCTCGTACTATGGTTCGATTTGGGGTTAAGTATTCTTTAATTACTACTGAGTTACCAATAGATAAAGGAGCAAGCATTATGCCTTGCTCAACTTTATGATATGCCATATATGTAGCCATTTGATAATGATCGGCATTTGTGGGCTTCTTATATTTTGCATCAGCTAGGAGAATAGTTGAGCCGTTTCGACTTACAACAATATCGGGAACAAGCTCGAAGCTACCATTCGTGTAAAGAGTTTTCGAATCCAATCCACCTTTTGCTACTACATATCCTTTTGGGGCGTATGCGTCGGAAATTACTCTGCGTATATATTTTTCAAAGATTTGGGATGTATTGAGGAGGGTCGCACTGCCCATAATCTCACCATGGGAACCAAACCCAATTCCGCTGCTTCCCAAGATAATTTTTGCAAGCGAAAGCGCATGCTTATAATAATCCCTTGATCCACCATACCCACGGATTGCAAAGCGCTGGTCAATTATCGCAAGGTCGCTGGCAATGTCTTTTGAACGTACAAATTTTTTCATCCAAATTTGATAGATCGCTTGATATTTCCGTCGCGCCTCAGCAGGCAGATGATGCCATGCTCTAATTAACGACTCTGTAAGCAGTCTATTCTCTGGGATGTCAAAGGTTCGACTTTTTAAAAAGGAAGCAACAGGATTTACTCTTCTCCTTGCAAGATTGATTGCTGTTTTTAATGCATGAATTTCACCAAGCACGAAATCCTCCTCTCTGAGCTGTGATGCCCGCCCTTGCAAAGGGCTTTTACGGAGAATGTCATCCAGAGATACAAGAAACCGTTGGGAAACAAGTGAACTAAAGCTCGACTCATTATCCTCAGAATATTTTACGAAATCATCAAGCTCAATTTGTGGTAGTTCCTCTCCACTTTCTGCCTTAAATAGCAAACGAAGAAAGTTAACTTCGCCAATTTTTGGAAGTATATGGACTGTGTCTCCATTGCGAAGAAATATTGAACCAACAATACCTTGTGACTCGAGCCCAATAGCGCCAGAGCGCAAATGAACCGAAATTCCCGCGGGGAGCTTGTCGGGGATATCAGCCGCATCCACACCGACTAACCAACCCAATTGACCTTCAATAATTTGTCTAATCATTGAATGCCAAAAAGCTCATCGACAATGTTGTCAATTTTCGCAAGCTCATTTAAGTTTAAATTTCCGATAAAATTAGCAAGGACAGGCCGCACTCTCGTTTTATAGTGTCTAATAACATCGTTTGAAGTTATAGCTCCCTGCAAATTTGAATAATACCCATGACCCAATGGATAAACCGATAGAATTTCGACAAAAAGTTCACCTACTTTACGCCCGATTTCAGCAGGAACGTTATTCGCGGTAAGCATTTCTGCGAGATCCTCAGATCGAGGAGAAACCTCTACAGCTGCGACTCTGCCCATTAACGCATCATCAATCTCTTCCGTCGACTTGTCTATATTGTTCATAGTCATAAAAAACACAACGTCTTCACCAATGAAAAAACTTTCTCCATTTCGCAACATAATCGCATTTTCCTGTCCTCGATAAACCTCCTCAATGAGAGAAAATACTTCGCCCAGCGCCTGAGATATTGCTGTACGATTAATTTCTTCAAGTACGATAAACTTTTTCCCGTGCTCGAGAGCGGCTTTGAGTACCCCACTTTCCCAATTCCAGTTACCCTCTGAATCAGGTTTCAATCCTTGAATTAAATTATCGTAGCCCCATCCATCATGAATCTGTATTGTGCAGCGATCGTGAGAGTCTCTTGCAATTAATTGGTCAATTAAACGAGTTTTTCCAGTACGAGGGGGTCCGTACAAAAGAATCGCTTTAGCCCCTTGTTTCAATAAAGCTTCAATCTCTTCTTGAGGCGATAATCTCATCCATTGTGGTTGATTTAGTCCCGACATCATGCTTTTGATCTTCCTGTTATATTGACTAAAATTTTCTTTAAATATCTCTGTAGTAACGGTTTCGTTCCCGTCAATGAATTTAGAGCAACACTCAAACAGTTCCTGATCTGTGAGAACATCAGCTTGGACTGAAAAATTATCTTCGTCTTCGATAAAAATTAATTTTCGCTCTACCGATGAAATATTTAATTCTTCGAGCATCTTTTCCAATAAGAAATTTACGGAATTTACCCCCTCTGGAATCAGAGTTTGTCGCCCGTACCAGACGGAGAATGCTCGAATGGGGATACTGACTCGAGCATTCTCCTCAAGCGCGAATCCAGATTCATTTAAACCAAGACCAAAAGGATATTCGCGTGCGGGCTTGACTAACAGCTTGTTTGTATCAACCAGACTTATTTCTAAGAAACCCGTGGGGTCGCAAGTAACAACCGAGCCACTCGATGCCCATCTTTGAATATTAGTTTGGATAATAGAGCGCGAGGCGTCGTGCTTCATTGTCAAATATCGAGGGGTGTGCGCAAATGGGACATAAAAGCGCCCATCGCTCGCCCCAAACGAAAACAACCTTTTAAGTGAAGGGGTTGAATTAGCGGTATCAATCCTAACTCCCTCGGAACTACTGCTTAGCCCCATGTGCTTTAGTACAAACCAAATTTTTAAGAGGTGGCCTGCTGTACCGAACATTCGCTGGAGGGCACGATTAAGAGAAACAGCATCTATATACATAACTTGACCAGCTAATTATTGATATTTAGTCAACCATGAGTCGATTAGAACATATTTTGGATTTATGACGACGAGACTGATAGCACTTTTATAACGGTTGTTCAAGTTATGTCGCACAAGAATGTCTAGGCTCATTTCGGTGGTTTACCTGAAATGGGCGCACCTCGCGGAAAGTAGACACGAGAGTGCAGAGTAGCAATTAAATCTAAGCAGAATAATTGGACTTAATATGGACTTAAATTGCAGAAACGAAAAAGCCCGCTATTAAGCGGGCTTTTTAAGTCGTTGATTTTCAACGTAAATTTGGTGGAGCTAAGCGGGATCGAACCGCTGACCTCAACACTGCCAGTGTTGCGCTCTCCCAGCTGAGCTATAGCCCCAATACGACTGTGTCGTAAGTGGCGCGCATTCTATGCAGCGATTGGGGGAGTGTCAAGCAATTTTTACTCCGCCCTCTGCGCTGATTTTGTTTGTAAATCAACCAGTTACTTAACAACAATGCCGTATTTGCTGGCCTCAGCACGGCTGTGTTGAGGCCAGTGGGTATTAGGCAGTGGGTTGTTCAGGGGTTGTGCCTAATTTATCGAAGACTTTTTCCAGGTCTTTCTGTTTGTTTTTGCCAAAGCCACCGAGTGCATTGATCGCGTGGCGGATACGTGCGCGGCTCATGTCGGGGCCGATGATTTGCATGGAATCCACTACCGGGAAAGATGCAGTGGAGCCAGCGATGGCGACAAACACGGGGGCGATGGCGTCTTTGATTTTCAGGCCCATTTGATCGGCCAGAAGTTTCAATTCAGCAAACAAGGTATCGCGATCCCAGGTGCGTAAGGCTTCCAAACGCCAGAGCGCAAATTGCAGATATTCTTTTTGTTTTTCTACATCAAGCTTATTGCCTGCAAAACTCGCTTCAGTCACTGGCATCATGCCGCTCACGAGGAAACCGGCAAGCGGTGCAAAGTCGCTCAGGGTGGTCATGCGTGATTGAGCGTAAGGCAGCGCTTGTAACAGCATGTCTTTATTCAGTGCCCAGTCGTGCAGGCGCTGTGCGAGTTGTTCCAAAGTGAAGTTTTCGCGAATCCACAGGCTGTTTAACCAGCTGAGTTTTTCCACATCGAAAATCGGGCCACCTAATGACACGCGCAGCAGGTCGAAGTGTTCCTGCATTTCGGCGAGGGTGAATTTCTCGCGCTCGTCCGGCATTGACCAGCCCATGCGGCCGAGGTAGTTGAGCATGGCTTCGGGCAGATAACCCATGCGCTTGTAATAGAGGATGCTGGTGGGGTTTTTGCGTTTGCTGAGTTTGGATTTATCCGGGTTGCGCAGCAGCGGCAAGTGGCACAGCACTGGCGCTTGCCAGCCGAAGTATTCGTAGAGTTTCAAATGCTTGGGCGCGGAGTTGATCCACTCTTCGCCGCGAATCACGTGGGTGATTTGCATCAGGTGATCGTCCACCACGTTGGCGAGGTGATAGGTAGGCATTCCGTCGGCTTTGAGCAGCACTTGCATATCCACTTGCGACCATTCAATTTCAATATTGCCGCGCAGCATGTCGTTGATAACACACACACCCTCTTCCGGGATTTTCATACGGATAACATAGGGTTCACCCGCTTCCAGGCGGCGCGCCACCTCTTCCTGCGACAGCTTCAAACCGCGACCATCGTACTTGGGCGTTTCGCCGCGCGCTTGTTGTTCGCGGCGCATGTCGTCCAGCTCTTCGGCCGTGGCGAAGCAATAAAACGCGTGGCCTTTTTCGACCAACTCCATGGCGTATTTGCCGTAAATATCCATGCGCTCGCTTTGGCGATAAGGGCCGTGTGGGCCGCCTACATCCGGGCCTTCGTCCCATTCCAAACCTAACCAGCGCAAGCTATCCAGAATCGCCTGTTCGGATTCAGGGGTGCTGCGGGTTTGGTCGGTATCTTCAATGCGCAACAGGAATTTGCCGCCGTGTTGACGGGCAAAACACAAGTTGAACAAGGCGATATAAGCGGTGCCTACGTGGGGGTCGCCGGTGGGCGATGGGGCAATACGGGTGCGGACTTCAGACATGGAATGGCCTTTTGTAGCAGTCAAATAATAGGGATTAGCGAAAATGGGGCGCATTATACGCGAATGAAAAATAATTGACGCAGCGCGAATCCTTTTAACATGCCAGCCCCACTAGGGATGTAGAACCCGCAAGGGTGAATTCGCTCTACGGTAAGCATTACAGGAAAACACCATGACCAAACGAATCACAAACACCTTAAACAAAGACGACTTAATTCCCGCAGGCCACTGGCAAGATGCCAATGGGCGAGAAGTCAGTATCCCCGCCGCTAACGGCTGGACACATCTGCAATTCCGGCGTTATTCCGGTTGCGCGGTGTGCAATTTACATCTGCACAGTTTCATCGCCCGACAAAACGAAATACGCGATGCAGACATACAGGAAATGATTATTTTCAATTCAACCCGCGAACGGATTCTGAATGATATGCCTGATTGCCCATTTACATTGATTGCTGACCCGCACAGGTCTTTATATGCTGAATTTGGCGTAGACCAATCGGTGATGGCAGTATTGAACCCGGCCGTGTGGTTGCCTGCATTGCGAGGGGCGATGCAATTTGGCGTACAAGTACCACGCGATGATGAAACCAGCCTTGGTTTGCCTGCCGATTTCCTGATCCGCAGCGATGGCAAGATAGTCGCTGCGCATTACGGTAAACACGCGAATGACCAATGGTCGGTTGACGAATTATTAACGCTCGTCCGTACAGAGAATGAAGTTGCATGAAAGCACCGGCATCATTAATTAGCGCAGCGCAAACGGGCGATCCGTTTGCGCTGGAGCAATTGATTAGCAACAGCTATCCGGATTTACGCCGCTACGCACAAAAACATTGCCACGCCAGCCACGCAGAAGATGCAATTCAGGAGACGTTGTTGATTGCAACGCGCAACATTCGCAGCCTGCGCCAATTGCATTCATGGCTCGCGTGGTTAGTGACGATTTTAAAAAGACAATGCCACTATTTATTCCGCGCCTTTAATATCAATGTACATTTAACCGATGCCGAGTGGAGTGAATTTATTGAACGCACCCCCACGCACAGTTTAAAAACTGAATTAATTACCGCGCTGGAATCGCTCCCGCCACACTATTTGGAAATCATTTTATTGCGCGATTTTGAAGAGCTCAGCATCGCGGAAATTGCAGCGCGATTAAATGAAAATATTCCCGCCATCAAAAGCCGCTTGCGCCGTGCAAGGACATTAATGCGGGAATATTTATTGAGCAGCGCAGATATTAATTAAGTAACACAAATGTTAATGAAATAACGTAAATATTAATTAAATAGCACAGCTGTTAATGCGCAGCCGCCGGCGCGAGCGATTCATCCCAAAACGTTGCTTCAATTTTGTGGCCATCCAGATCACGCACAAAACAACCATAATACGCATCGCTATACAGTGGGCGCGGGCCGGGTGGGCCATCGCAGATTGCGCCAGCAGCTATTGCGGCATCGTAAAACGTGTGCACTTGTTGTTTGTTTTCTGCAACAAAGGCGAAGTGAGTACCGTTACCTACTGCTGCAGGTTTTCCATCGATAGGTGTTTGTACCCAAAACTCCGGATAGTAGCGGCCAAATGCAGTGGCACCGGGGAAATCCATTAGGATATGAATATCCAACGCAGCCAAAACCTGTTGGTAAAACGCGCGGGCTTTTTCAAAATCATTAGTACCAATGGATACGTGGGACATGATGCTGGGGTTTTGTGTGCTCATACATTTTTCCTTTTGGTTGATGGAATTCCTAGCCTAGTCTTGTCACTCACCAAATGTTGTCAGTAGAAAATCACGTGCAAAAAAAATGACAAAAAAAAGCCCCGGTGATTAACCGGGGCAAGGAGAACACCCGTCAACTAGTTGGGCTAGTTGCCAGAGAGATAATGATTAAAGCGATCGTTTTTTATTAAAGCGATCTTTTTTATTACAGCGATCTTTTTTATTACAGCGATTCAAGGAAACGCAACACATCTTGTTTTTGTGATGACGACAATGCCTGGTAAGCATTTTTAGATGCCTGACCTTCACCACCATGCCACAGGATCGCTTCTTCGATGGTGCGTGCGCGGCCATCGTGCAGGTAGCTGTGAACCGGAGTACACACTTGTGCGCCTTGCGCTGCATTTGTAACGCCGCCGGTCACACAGGCAGACAAGCCCAAGCCCCACAGTGGCGCGGTACGCCATTCAGCACCGCTCGCCTGACCTTCACCTAAATTGTCAGCCATGTCCGGCCCCATATCGTGCAAAAGCATATCGGTATACGGCTTGATACTTTGGCCGCGCAATTCACCCAATGGGTGGTATTGGCTGGTAGTGTAGTTTGGTGTGTGGCACGCCACGCAACCGATGGTCGCAAATTGGGTTTCACCGCGCTGCACGGCCGCATCGTTAATGTTGCGCTGTGGACGAACACCGAGGGTAGAAATGTATTTCACCAAATTGTTCACATGGGTATCTGATATTTCAGAACCACTCGCGCCACAACCGGTTTGCGCTGATCCGCAATCGGGGTTTGGCAACAAGCTGGTCATTACACCCATATCGGAATTGAACGCAGCAGCGACCTGATGCTTCACACTCACGGTTCCTGCTTTGTAGCCAAAACGGCCGAGACGGGTTTGGCCAGTCGCAGGATCGGCGATGCGGTTAGCGCGGCCAGAGATGCCGTCACCGTTAGCATCGTTGATGTCTTCTTTGGCAAGAATCGCTGCTTCAGGGATCGCTTCCAACAAGCCCATACCCACCAACTGCGGGGCAACGCGTGCAGAGAAGCGTGCGGGTGCTACACCGCTGAACTGATAGCTCGGCTTGCGCAAACCGTTGGATTCGCTCCAAAAGGCGATAGACACCTGCCCTTCACCAGCTGCACCACCTGTCGCCTTGGGTTGCAACGAGCGGCCAAGATTCGGATGCGGATTGCCGTTGGCATCAGCCACTTTGAATACCCATTTTTCCAAAGGTTGACCGATTGGCGCAGGCGCAGCACGGCCGTTGCGCACGTGGCAACCAGAGCAGCGATCATGCACATAGCGTGGGCCAGCCTTGCTGACGGTATCAGGGAAAGTGCCGTTATCGGCAACATGTTCATCGTGCGAGCCATCGATAAATGACGCATGGTGTACGCGGCGGCCTAACACGAATGGCTGGCCATTTTGCGATGCAAGGTTGGTCGCCATTTGGATGAAGTGATTATCCGGCTCGTTGGAATGCATGTATGGCAATGTGGTTTTACCGCCCAGCCAGGCTTTCTCTGGAATTTTCACCGAATCTTTGCGGCCACCCAAGGTGCCGAATGAGCCTGTGATATCCCAAGGCACCAAACCTTCACCGACGATATATAAGTAGGTAGTACCGTAATAGGCCGAACGGCCGTGAGGTACGGTGTGATCAAGGAACTGGCTCATTTCAAACTCAAGCTTGTCGCCAATACGGATGTTGCGACCTTCGCGCGCGTTATAACTGCGCTCTTTATAGTAGTTGTAGTCATCGATCACGTTCATGGTGCCGTTATCGTAATACTCCGCCACTGTGCCCACACCGCGATAGAACCAGCGGTTTTCCGCTTCGGTATCGTTCAATTTGAATTGGGTTTTTACGTTCATGCGCACGGTGCTACCACCTTTGGCTACGTAATCCACAATTTCAATTTCCGCGGTGCGATGCTCCCAATAAAAACTCAGGAAGTGATCGTAAGCCTGGAACTGGTCTTCCTTCGCATGGCGGTCGCGGCCACGGTCAGCAATGCGTGTTACCAAGGCGTCGCCACGGTCAAACTGGATCGCACCTTCCAATACTGTCGATGAGTTGTATAAAGGCACAATGTTGCCAAGGCTCGCGACAGACGAGCTGGACGGTGTAACGGGCGTTGAGCTGCGCGATGAACTTGAAGGCGGCGTGCTCGATGGCGCAACCGAACTGCGCGATGAACTGGATGGAGCAACACTCGATGCAGGCGTACCCAGAGTGTAATTTTGCCAAGGCGTATCCTGCCCTACACCATTGCGGATAATGGTGAAGTTGATGCTCACCACACTGCTCGCATTCAGGCCGGGAATATCGTAAGTCCATACGCCATTCGCCAGATTCATGCGCACATTTTGTTGCGCGCCGTTGTTGACGCGATAGTGAATATCCACGATATCCGCTTGCGTAACCGTTGCGCGCAAAGTGCTGCTATTGAGCGTGCTAACACAACCGGAATTGCAGTTGCCTGCTGCCGAGCTGGATGAAGACGCAGGCAGCGAACCAAACACATCCATTTCAAAAATGGAGTATCCCCAATTATTACCGGCACTGCGGGTTAATGCATTCATGCGCACGTAGCGGTAGGTTCCGGCAAGCGGCACTGTGTCGGTGCGGTTGCCAAAGGTGCCGCCGGTGCGCAGACTGAGTTGCGTCCAGGTGGAATTATTATTGGAGCCCAAAATTTCGTAGCTCGCAGCATTGGCTGCCTCCCACAAAATCACTACTTGGTTAAGCGCGTAAGCCTGGCCTAAATCGAGCGTGAGCGAGCTGGGTGAAACACCGTGATTGGACTCCCAACGGGTACTGCCGTTGTTATCGATCGCCAAATTGGCGGGCTGCAAGTTGGTGCTGCCGGTCGCACTGACCGGATTAATATTGATCGTTTGCGCGTTTGTTGTTTGCACACATAAACCCAGGCTGGTTAATGCGGCAAATAACCAAACTGCTCTAGACCAAGTAGCTCTGGAATTGAGCGGTAGTATTCGCATGTGATGTGCCTCTGCGTTAAATTTATTATTGAGAGGTTGCCCTGCGGACAGCGAGACGGGAGCAACGGTTTGATAACTCTGCATCCATTTGAATTAGAGCCAGCTTCACTGCTGTTGCGACACACAAACACCGATTGGCCCTGTATCAAGCAGTGCAACGGCATTTGTGCAGTGGTCGGGAGAAAATATTACGGCGATGGGACAACAGTGTCGTCCCACTAGCAGATCAATGTGAAGTGAGCATTACAAATGTGAACCCAATAGATATTTTGGGTTTATAAGAAACACTTGCGGCAAAAAAATGCGATTTTTTTCTCGTCTTTAACCTTTTTAAAAGCCATTTTCCCTCAGTGCCACTCTGTAAAAGTGGCATGTGGGACGTTGGTATGAAAAACTCGAACCCGAATCAAGCAAGCAAAAATTCGCGCGTTAGACCAACTGCAATTCGGGT
This sequence comes from Cellvibrio sp. UBA7661, assembly GCA_002483365.1. Lineage (GTDB taxonomy): Bacteria > Pseudomonadota > Gammaproteobacteria > Pseudomonadales > Cellvibrionaceae > Cellvibrio. Next base: position 266,676 of record DLHT01000017.1, on the reverse strand, counting down.
TGCTTGCTTTCATCTACAGAGACAAAACGAATGCGCTGTGCTGCCCGGATGAGATTGCGGCTATTGGTGCCCGATTTAGGATATTCACTGAAACCGAAGCCCCATTTGCACAGTGTCTGCTTACCGCTGATTGCCGCTGGACTTTTAAACGCATCGGTCATTTTCTGCACCAACTTTTGCAATATCGATGAATCGCAAGATGGAATGAGCAGCATAAAACTGTTGGCACTGTAGCGTGCTATCACTTCTGCGGTAGGTGTTTTTTCGCGCAGCTCGGCAATAAAATAATTGATCAAGGCTTGTGCATAAACATCGCCCTGTTCCTGCAAAATTTCGCGGTAATCCGCCAGTTCAAAATACGCGAGCATAAATGCAGGCGGCACTTTATTGGTATCGGTCACGGTGAGTTTTTCCAATACGCGCGCCTCTAATAGACTGCGGTTGGCAAGCCCGGTTAACGAATCATAAAACGCCGCTTGGCGCGCCGATTCATTGCGCTCTTTTTCAGCCTGGCGTGCCCGCTCTATTGCGCGAAAATCGGTATACGCAGAATAAAGTGCCAGCAACAGCAGAATACTTGCTGCAACAGCGGTGGGAATACCCATCCAATCGCCGCGCAATAAATTGTCAGGGTTACTCTGCGCATCCATGGGGTAGTTGGCAGCTGCCATTCCGGTGTAGTGCATACCGCAAATCGCCGCGCCCATCACCAAAGCCGCTGCCACTTTGATCGCCAGCGCATATTGCGGCGGCACATCGCGCACATTGCGACAAATCACCAAGGCCGCACCCGATGCCACTACCGCAATAACGCCCGACAAAATGACTAAAAGAGTGTCGTACTCAATACCCGGATGCATCTGCATCGCGTACATGCCACCGTAGTGCATTGCAAAAATACCAGCGCCCATAATGAATGCGCTGGCAGAAATCGTTTTGACAGAAACGGTTGGCAAGGTGATGACATACAGCGCCAAGGCTGATGCAAAGACGGCAGGAATCCAGGAAAGCAATGTCAGGCTGGCATTGAAGCTCATGTGCATATGCACAGGCATGGTGTAGGCGCTCATCCCTACAAAGTGCATCGACCAGATACCACTCCCCAGACTCAATGCACCCGCCGCCAGCCAAAATCGGCGCGACCGACCGCTTAACGAGAATACGCGGGTGCCGAAGTAAATAGCCGTGTAGGAGGCAATCACCGCAACGCAATAAGACGCAAAAACCAGCATCCAGTTGTAAGTACCTTCCATTACAGCCACCTTTGTATGAATTGAAAAACGCTTTACGCGCCAATTCAATTTACAGATCAGTGGTTTACCCTTTATTACCCTCAAATTTGTCACTGACTGATTGCCCAGCCCCTGGCCACTCAGAAACACGCGTGTGGAACACTAGGTCACTACCATCGCCACACCGGCGCACATAAAGACAACCGCACTCCAACCGGAAAACAGCCAACGCCATATGCGCAGTTTAGGAGTAAAGCCTATGCCGTACACAAAACCGCAGCTCATGCCGAACATGAGCACCATTGCAGCGTTGTGATCCATGGTGTCGGGCGTGCTGCCCAAAAAATGCGGCCAAGCGGTGATGAGTACCATCACCATTAGCGAGAGGCAAAATACCAACACCCGCCCTCCATCCAGAGGCGCGGGCTTTTCCACCGGCTCGGTTGCCGGTTTGTTTTTTTGCGCTGAAGGAGAATTGCCCATCGCAGGTTTACTCATTAGCAGCGTTGTCACTAGCGGCAGAATCATCGACCGCTTGGGCATCACTCATGGTGTTTTCCAACCACATGGCATTGATGATGCCGAACGAACAAGCGAGCAATACGCCGAGAATCCAGGTGAAATACCACATCATTGTTCTCCTCAATAAAAATAGCCGGGATCAATAAATAATCGGGATCAATACAGTTGATGGCTGTTAGCGACAATGGCTTTTTCATTCAAGCGGCCACGCATCACCCAGTAACCCCAAAGGGTGTAAGCCAAAATCAGCGGGACAAATATGCACGCCACGACAAACATGATCATCAATGTAGTGTGGCTGGAGGTTGCATCCCATAACGTTAGCGATGAATTAATTTGCACATTGCTCGGCATCAGGAAAGGGAACATCGAAAATCCTGCTGTGAGAATCACACCGGCAATCGCCAGACTCGATGACACAAATGCCCAACCTGCCCTTGCCTTTGCGCTGAACCAGGCACACGCCAACGCCCCCAACAAACCCAGCGCAGGTGCAGCGAGCATCCAGCTATAGAGGCTGTAATTTTTCACCCAGCCACCGGCGACCAACTCAACAGATTTATTAAGCGGGTTGGAAGGCCCGTTGGTGTCGATACTGCCCAGCAATTGATAGCCATTTAATTGCGCCACCCAAATTCCTGCCAAACCAAACAACACCGCTGTTGCCACACCCAACACCACACCCACACGCTGGGCACGCGCACGAATAAAACCGTCGGTCTTTAATTGCAGCCAGCTTGCGCCGTGCATCAGCAACATGCTTACACTCACCAATCCGGCGAGCAGTGCAAAGGGGCGCAACAAACCAAACAAGCCGCCGTCATAACTCGGCCGTAACATTTCGTCGTAAGAAAAAGGCACACCCAAAAATAAATTGCCAAAGGCGACGCCGAATAACAGTGAGGGAACTAATCCACCGACAAACAATGCCCAGTCCCAGGCATTGCGCCAGCGCGGATTTTCCAACTTGCTGCGATAATCAAATCCAACCGGGCGCAACCAGAGTGCGGCGAGCACGATTAACATCGCAAAATAAAATCCGGAAAATGACGCGGCGTAAATCAGCGGCCAAGCCGCAAAGAGCGCGCCGCCCGCCGTAATAAACCACACCTGATTACCGTCCCAGTGAGGCCCAATGGTGTTGATCATCACGCGCCGTTCGTCATCGGTTTTGCCGATAATGCGCAGCAACGCACCTACCCCCAAATCAAACCCGTCAGTCACTGCAAAACCAATCAGTAACACACCGATGAGTACCCACCAAATCACCCGTAATGTTTCGTAATCCATTTATGCCACCTCGGTTTTTGCAGTGTTTTCCAGATCATAACGGCCGGTGTGCAAGGAGCTTGGCCCTTGTCTGGAGAAACGAATCATTAAATACATTTCAAGAATCAACAGAATTGTGTAGAACACAATAATGCCAATCAGCGATGTCCATACTTGATCTGTTGTCAGCGAGGACGCGGCCAAGCGCGTTGGCAAAATTTCCGCAATTGCCCAGGGTTGACGGCCATATTCCGCGACAAACCAACCGGTCTCGCAGGCAATCCAAGGCAGTGGTAATGAGAAAAGCGCGAGCTTTAAAAACCAGCGCGGTTTTTCTTGTTGGTGTTTGGTGCTCAACCAAAAGGCATAAGCAAAAATCAACAGCATCGCAAAACCACAGGCAACCATGATGCGAAATGCCCAGAACATAGGTGCGACTTTGGGTACTGTGTCGCGCGCGGCCTGATCGATTTGCGCAGGCGTCGCATCAACTACTTTATTGGTGTAGCGCTTGAGCAACAGGCCGTAACCCAAATCATTTTTGACTTGTTCAAATGCAGCGCGATTTTCCGGTGTATCTTCCCCGCTTTTTAATTTGGTGAGCAGCGCATAGGCCTGCATACCGTTGACGATACGTTCACGCGCATGTTCACGTAAATCCTGAATGCCGTAAACGGGTTCGGAAATGGAACGCGTTGCAATTAACCCGAGCACATAAGGAATTTTTACTGCGTTTGTTGTCTCTTCTTTTTCCTGATCAGGAAATCCTACGACGGTAAACGCAGCGGGTGCGGGATGGGTTTTCCACTCAGCTTCAATAGTAGCGAGTTTCATTTTTTGCACATCACCCACTTCATAACCGCTTTCGTCACCGAGAATAATCACAGAAATAACCGATGCCAAACCAAATGCCGAGGCGATTGCAAAGGAGCGTTTGGCAAACCCTACATCTTGTTTTTTAAGTAAGTAATAAGAAGAAATCGCCAACACAAAAATCGCACCCGTCACATAACCGGCCGATACTGTGTGAACAAATTTCACTTGTGCCACCGGGTTAAAAATTACCTCGGCAAAATTGGTGACTTCCATGCGCATGGTTTCGTAATTAAATTCAGAACCGACCGGGTTTTGCATCCAACCATTGGCGATCAAAATCCACAACGCAGATAAATTACTACCGAGCGCTACCAACCAGGTCACCGCCAAATGTTGCACTTTGGTCAACCGATCCCAACCAAAGAAAAATAAGCCCACAAAAGTGGATTCAAGGAAAAATGCCATCAGGCCTTCAATCGCGAGCGGCGCACCAAAAATATCGCCAACATAATGAGAGTAATAAGACCAGTTGGTACCAAACTGGAATTCCATGGTTAAACCGGTGGTAACGCCCAATGCGAAATTAATACCGAATAACTTCCCCCAGAATTTGGTCATATCCTTGTAAATGGTTTTTCCGGTCATGACATACACGGATTCCATAATCGCGAGAATAAAACTCAAACCCAACGTGAGTGGTACAAAAATAAAGTGGTACATCGCCGTGAGTGCAAATTGCAGGCGCGATAAATCCACAGCAAGTTCGTTCATAGTGTGACGTCCTTTGGCGGGTTGGCAGGCAAGTCTATTTGGGAGGCAGGTAAGCCCATTTTGAGGTGAATATCAGGAGTAACAGCGGGTTTTAGCGGTTTAAAGGCGACATGCCATAACACCGTAATGAGTACCAGTTTGATAACCAATACCAGGGATATTTCAAATACCAGCGGTTTGCGAAACAGCGAATCTTCCGGCAATTGTTCTCGTAAGCGTTTCAACATTTGGCTCCATCTCCGTGCTGCTACAGCACCATCAAGCCTAGATTGCTACAAGAGAAAAGTCCGCGAATTGATATATATCAATTTGAAATAAAACAGCAGCGCGACAAACTGTCGCGCCGCGGTGTACAGCTAATGAAAGTGATGCATTTTTTTATCGAGCCGGCGCAAACCAATGGCATCCAACAACCACTTCTCATAAAACGGCTCAGACACACCGGTTTTCATTTTGGCGATGAAATATTTTTCAAATGCGATTTTTCCAAGATGCGCCCACTTACCCTGCTTGTACCACATGATATTGCGCGGCGGCATTTGCGGTACGGCGATAAATGCTGCGCCGGTATCACCCATATCTGCAAGACAAAATGCGCTCCAGCTACCTTCAAAATCGGCAACTTCACCCTTTAATTCCGCCGCAATGTTGTGCACCAGAGCGGTCATCATGGATTCGATCATATAACCGGTTTTTGGTGCGCCGGTCGGCACCGGCGTTTGTTCAACCGGCGGAATGGCAACGCATACACCGGCCGAAAAAATGCTGGGGTATTTGGTGCTGCGCTGATGTTTATCGATTAATACAAATCCGCGCGGATTGCATAAACCCTCCACTTTCGCGACTGCATCTACACCTTTAAAGGCGGGCAACATCATCGAATGCACAAAGGGTAATTCGTGCTGTTTGATCACCTGCCCTTGTGCATCCACTTCATCGACAAACATTTTTCCTGCTTCGATGCGTGTGGTTTTGGCGTTGGTAATCCAATTGATGGAACGTTTGCGCAGTTCAGATTCCATCATGCCTTTGGAGTCGCCCACGCCGCCCAAGCCCAAATGGCCGATGTAAGGCTCGCTGGTCACAAAGGTGATGGGTACGCGGTGGCGCACTCCCGCGCGGCTGAGGGCGGTATCCAAAATAAACGCGTATTCATAGGCGGGACCAAAGCAACTGGCACCGGGCATAGCACCAATAATCACCGGGCCGGGGTTATCAACCAGCTTTTTATAGTCTTCATAAGAATGTTCGGCGTGGGGCAAGGTGCAAACCGACTGGGTAAAACCGCCATGAGGGCCAGCACCGGGAACTTCATCGAAGGCTAGCTTGGGGCCGGTGGCGATAACGAGATAGTCGTAATCCACTCGTTTACCATCATTCAGGGTGAGGTATTTATCGACTGGGTTAATTTCATCCACCCGCTGGGCGATAAAGGCGATGTTTTTCTTTTCCAGATAAGGGCGAATCGGAAAGCTGATCTGTTCCGCTTCGCGCCAACCCACCGCCAACCAGGGGTTTGAAGGGACAAACTGAAAGTCTTCCCGTTCATTGACCACGGTGACTTGGTGATGTTTACCCAGGGCATCGTGCATTTCATACGCACCCGCCATTCCCCCCAAACCTGCTCCAACAAATACGACATGAGCCATAGCACACCTCTTTGGCAAAATAGATTGCGACAATATTCACGGCCTTGGGGCAACTGCGGGAATCTGAGCCCCTTGAGTTACATAATAGATCACTAATTTAGAAGTTGCTAATTTATATTTATCTAATATAATGAAATCAAACCCACAAAAGGTAGATTGCAAAATGAATATGGCCGCCCCTAAAGACGCCGGTCTGGATGACATGCAACAACATGCACAGGATGCCGCCGCACTGCTCAAGGCATTGGCGAACGAAAACCGCTTGATGATTCTCTGTACCCTGATGGGCGGCGAGATGTCCGTAGGGGAATTAAATGAAAAGGTACCGCTGAGCCAATCTGCCCTGTCGCAGCATTTGGCCAGCTTGCGCGAAGCCGGATTAGTCGCCACGCGCAAAGAAGCGCAGACGGTCTACTACACATTGCAGGGCGATGAAGCGCAAAAAATTATCGCCGTACTGCAATCCATTTACTGTCCACCGAGCTAGGACAGGCCTGAGTTTCCAGAGCATTTCCTGATTTCAATTTACGAGGTAACACCATGAGCCACAAACGTATCCACCCCGTTGATTTAATGGCCAACAAGAGTGCCGACATGTGCATTCTGGATGTGCGTACCGCTGCCGAAGTAAAAGCTGCTGGCCTGCCCGATTGTTTGCACATCCCGCTGCATGAATTAACCCCTGCGCGCTTGCAGGAAGAAATCGCCAAGAGCGGCAAAAATGGCAGTGCGGTGTATTTGCTCTGCCAAGGCGGCAAGCGCGCCGAAATGGCGGCCGATCAACTTAAAGGCCAAGTTAATGCCGAGCTAGTAGTCATTGAAGGCGGCATGAACGCAGTTAAACAATCCAACATTCCGCTTGCGGCCACTGGCAAAAAAGTAATTCCGCTGGAACGTCAGGTGCGCATTGTCGCCGGTTTGTTGGTGATTACCGGCGCGGTATTAGGCACCTGGTTTAACCCGGCGTTTTACGGTTTATCCGCCTTTGTGGGCGCAGGACTGGTTTTTGCCGGTGTCACCGACATTTGCCCCATGGGTATGCTGATTGCCAAGGCACCCTGGAATAAATAGCAACCTTGGAACAAATAGCGCGAGCTGTTGATCACCTCACCTGAGGAATAAAACGTGTTGCTGCTGATTGGTTTATTTATTGGGTTAATCCTTGGCCTGACCGGCGCTGGCGGCTCGGTGTTTGCGGTGCCGTTGTTATTACTACTCGGCGGTATGTCTATGGCAGATGCTACAGGCATCTCCTTGGGTGCAGTTGCCGCCACCACCATTTACGCCAGCTTGCGCAATAGTGTCTCGCGCAAACAAGTGCCGCTCTTGTGGAAGCCGGGTTTGATTCTGGCCTTGAGCGGCGCGCTTACCGCACCACTGGGTAAATGGTTGGGTATGCAGCTGGATGAGCTATGGTTAGTCAGTGGTTTTAGTCTGCTCGCCGCCATTATCGCCCTGCGCATGTGGATGAGCGCACGTAACAATCCGCAGGCTGCGAGTGTAGTGCGCGCCGGTAATTTTGCTGCAACACCCAGCCCCGATCATTTATGCAATTTGAATCCCACCGGCCAATTTGAACTGCGCCCGCGCTGCGTAACAGGTTTATTAATTGGCGGTTTAGTGGTTGGGCTGTTATCGGGTTTGTTTGGTGTAGGCGGCGGTTTTTTAATTGTGCCGCTGCTGTTGGCCTTAAGCGCGGTGAGCATGGCGCAGGCGGTGAGCACATCGCTGTTTATTATCGCGCTGATTAGCAGCTCGGGTTTTATTAGCCATGTGGCGCTGAGTGAAAACCAACACTGGGATTGGTTATTGCTGGTCGCTGCTGGCGGTTTGGTGGGCATGATGATCGGCCAAGCCGTCAGCCACAAAATTGCCAACGTGTGGTTACAAAAATTATTTGCGATTGGTTTGTTAATCGCAGCAGGAGCAATGTTTTTTTCAACAGCACTTACCCCCTCCTAACCTCCCCCTTGGCAGGGGGGGGGGAATTAAAAGCTCCTCCCCTCATAGAGGGAGAAGGTCAACTCCTCCCCCTTTTCAAGGGGGAGGCCGGGAGGGGGTAAAAAATGCGAGGTACTTATGATTTTCCGTCAACTCTTTGAGCGCGAATCCAGCACTTACACCTATCTCATCGCCTGCGAAAAAACCCGCAAAGCGGCGTTGATTGATACGGTAAAAGACGAGCTGCCCAAATACCTGCAATTGCTGCAAGAGTTGGATTTAACGCTGGTCTATGCGCTGGATACGCACACCCACGCCGACCACATTACCGCCGCCGGTGCGCTGCGCGATTTAACCGACTGCACCACGCTTTTGGGCGAAGAAGCTAATTCCGCTTGTGTTTCCCACGCATTGCGCGATGGTGAAAAAATTCAGGTAGGCGAATTAACGCTCACTGCGATTCACACCCCCGGTCACACCGATGACTCCTATACTTATCATTTAATTGATGGCGACGAGCAGTATTTATTTACTGGCGATACTTTATTAATTCGCGGCACCGGCCGCACCGATTTCCAAAACGGTAATGCGCGCGATCAATACGACAGTATTTTTGGCAAATTATTAACCTTGCCTGCAACCACCTGGGTTTATCCCGGCCACGATTACAAAGGCTGGACGCGCAGTACCCTTGGCGAAGAAAAAAACTATAACCCGCGTTTGCAAGTAAAAGATGTCGCGGCTTACGTAGAGCTAATGAACAACCTGAAATTGCCCAATCCAAAACTCATGGACATAGCCGTACCAGCAAATCGCGCTTGCGGTAAAAATTAAACAACGCCATCAATAAGGAATAGCAATGAACAGTAAATTTTTGGCAATGATAGCCGCAGTGATGTTGTTATCCGCCTGCAGCAAAGAATCCCCTGTGCCTGCAGCGGCAACAAATATTCCCGAGCTGGAAAGACTCACGCTGCAAGCACAAATCAGCCCGCAAACGGTGAAATACGACGGCGTGATTGAAGCGATTAACCAAGCCACCGTCTCGGCGCAAACCTCTGGCCGCATTGTGGAAATCCCCGTGGATGTGGGCGATTTTGTGGCCAAGGGCGATTTAATTATTCGCTTTACCGATACCGAACAAAAAGCGCGCGCCGCCAGTGCCCAAGCGCAATTTAATGAAGCTCAAGCACAGTTCACGCGCATGCAGGAAATGCTCAGCAAAAAATTAATTGCGCAAGCGGATTTTGATAAAAGCCAAGCCGCGTTTAAAGCCGCTGAAGCTGCGTTGCGCGAGGCCGAACAAAACCTTGCTTACACAAGTATTTATGCGCCCTACTCCGGCATTGTGGTAAGCCGCGCAGTCAATGTGGGTGAAACCGTGACACCGGGAAAACCGCTGATGACTGGTTTGTCGCTGGAGCAATTGCGCGCGCAAGTGAATATTCCGCAGCAACACATAGGCCCAGTGCGTAAATACAAACAAGCACAAATTTATTTAAGCAGTGGCGAAGTTTTGAACAGCAGCGAGCTGCGTATTCCACCCAGCGCCGACCCGCAAACCCATTCGTTTAGTGTGCTGGTGAATTTGCCTGAGGGCAATCACGATTTATTCCCCGGCACTTTTGTAAAAATCGCTTTTGTCACCGGCGAGCAGGAGCAATTATTAATTCCCGCCAGCAGCATTAGCCAGCGCGGTGAAGTTAGCGGTGTCTATGTGATCAAAGACAATGCGCTGGAATTTCGCCAAGTCAATCTCGGCTCGCTCAATAGCGCTAAACACTACCCGGTACTAGCGGGGCTCACAGCGGGTGAAACCATCGCGCTCGATCCTATCGCGGCAGCCAATGCCTATAAAAAAATCCACAGCGGGGAGCAATAAACCATGAGCGCTCCGCAAGATTCATCCCATCATTCAAACTTGGGTATTTCCGGCCGTATCGCCCGCGCGTTTTTAACCACGGAAATTACACCGCTGTTAGCGCTTACCGGATTACTGCTCGGTATTTTTGCAGTGCTGATTACACCGCGCGAAGAAGAGCCGCAAATTAATGTGACTTTTGCCAACGTGTTTATTCCCTTCCCCGGCGCTACGCCAGAAGAAGTGGAAGCGCTGGTGACTAACCCTGCTGAACAAATCGTGTCTGAAATTGAAGGGGTTGAGCATATTTATTCCACCTCATCGCCCGGCATGTCTAGCCTCACAGTACGTTTCAAAGTGGGTGAACCGCGCACCGATGCAATCGTGCGTTTATACAACGCGTTTTATGCGAACAGCGATTGGTTGCCACAAAATTTGGGCGTCGGCCAGCCGCTAATTAAACCCAAAGGCATCGACGATGTACCTATAGTGGCGCTCACCCTGTGGAGCAAAAATGCAGCGACAACCAACAGCGATTTGCTCAGTGTTGCGCGCGAATTACAAACCCAATTACAACGCGTGCCCGGCACGCGCGATATAGAGATTATTGGCGGTGGCGATAAAGCCCTGCGCGTTTTGTTTGACCCTGAACGCATGGCAGCTTTTGGTTTGGCACTGGATGATTTACGCCGCGCACTGGGTGCCGCCAACAGCTCACAAGCCGCTGGCACCCTAGTGAGCGACAATCGCGAAATGTTGGTGCAAGCAGGCACTTTTTTATCAACTGCTGAAGAAATAGCTGATTTGGTAGTAGGCGTTTACCAAGGTGCGCCAGTCTTTTTACGCGATGTAGCCAGCGTCAGTTTGAGTGCAGATCAACCCACACAATATGTCACCCACGGTTTTGGTTCTGCATCGACCAATGCAGATGGAAAACATAATGCTAACGAAAAAAACAGCGGTCGTTATCCCGCTATTACCTTATCCATCGCCAAAAAACCGGGTGAAAACGCAGTAGATGTTGCCGAGCAAGTCATCGCGCGTGTTGAGCAACTGCGCGGCGTAAGCCTGCCGGATGCGCTGAACGTGAATGTGACTCGCAACTACGGCGCGACCGCAGAAGACAAAGCGCAAACGCTAATTAAAAAATTAATTTTTGCCACACTCTCAGTCATTATTCTGGTGCTGATTGCCTTGGGCAAACGCGAGGCAGTGGTGGTGGGCGCGGCGGTGATTGTGACTCTTGCTATCACTCTGTTTGCTTCCTGGGCGTGGGGTTTTACGCTCAACCGCGTATCGCTGTTTGCGCTGATTTTTTCCATAGGAATTTTGGTGGATGACGCCATAGTCGTGGTGGAAAATATTCATCGCCATATGAGTCAGGGAAAATTATCGCTCAATGAAGCGATTCCACTCGCGGTAGATGAAGTGGGCGGCCCCACTATTTTGGCAACCTTCACCGTGATTGCTGCACTTTTGCCTATGGCATTTGTGAGCGGTTTGATGGGCCCCTATATGTTGCCCATTCCGATTAACGCCTCTACCGGCATGCTGATTTCCCTCGCCGTGGCTTTTATGTTTACGCCTTGGTTGTATCGCCGTTTATTTGCAAACGTGAATCACGCAGCGGCACACAGCAGCGAAGAAACACAGAGCCACGGCAATAAATTCCTGCCGTTTTTTACCCGCATTATGACGCCGCTGTTAAATCGCGAAGCCGGAAAAAAAGCGCGCCTCTGGTTGCTGGGCGGCATTCTCGGTTTAATTGCAGCGTCGATTGGTTTGGTCGTTGTGCAAGCGGTGATGTTAAAAATGCTGCCCTTCGACAATAAAAGTGAATTCCAAATTGTGGTGGACATGCCCGAAGGCACACCGCTGGAAAACACCCAAACCGTCTTGCAGGCACTCGCGGATAAACTGGAAACCATTCCCGAAGTTACCGACTACCAACTCTACGCCGGCACCGCCGCGCCGATTAATTTTAATGGCTTGGTGCGGCAGAATTATTTGCGCCGCGCGCCCTACATGGGCGAGATTCAAGTCAACCTGCTGGATAAACACCTGCGCCAGCGCAAAAGCCACGAGATTGCCCTGGCCGCACGCGAATTGCTGGCGGAAACGGCCAAGGCGATGAATGCCAATGTCAAAGTGGTGGAGGTTCCGCCCGGCCCGCCGGTGTTATCGCCACTGGTTGCCGAGGTTTACGGCTTGAACTACACCCGCCAGCTCGATGTCGCCAAACAGGTGCGCGCCGCGTTTGAAGCCACGCCCGATGTGGTGGATGTGGACGATTCCATCGAAGCGCCGCAAACCCGCTGGTTAATTGCGGTGGATCGCGCCCGCGCTGCGCGGCTGGGTGTGGATCAAACCAGCATCGCCAATGCCATTCGCACCGCCCTGGCCGGTGAGGACGCCGCCTACCTGCACAGCGCCAGCGCCAAAATCGCCCTGCCGCTGCGCCTGGAGTTGCCCGCCGGTGAAAAAGACAGCCTTGAGCGAGTGCTCGCAATAAAAGTGCGCGCCCAAAACGGCAAACTTATCGTACTCGCGGAACTGACGCAGGTGATTGAAAGCCAGCGCCAGCAAACGATTCATCACAAAGATTTGTTGCCCGTAGTCTATGTGCTGGGCGATGTAGCGGGTGAAACTGACAGCCCACTCTACGGCTTGGCCGCGATTTATAAACGCATCGCCGAAACCCCGATTGATGGGCAAGTCGTTGATCAATTCTTGAACTCACAACCCGAGAATCCGGTCAACTGGAGCCTGAAGTGGGATGGCGAATTGCAAGTCACGCTGGATACCTTTCGCGATATGGGGATCGCCTATTCGGTTGGATTGGTGATGATTTATTTGCTGGTGGTGGGCATGTTTAAAAGCTACTCGGTGCCACTGATTATTATGGCGCCGATTCCGCTCACGCTAATTGGCATAATGCCCGGCCACGCCCTGCTTGGGCAGCAATTCACCGCGCCGAGCATGATCGGCATGATTGCATTGGCCGGCATTATTGTGCGCAATTCCATACTGCTAGTGGACTTTATCCAGCAGGAAGTGCGCAGCGGTAAATCCCTGGAAGACGCCACCATCAGCGCCGCCTCCGTGCGCGCCCTGCCCATTGGCCTGACTGCACTGGCAGCCATGATGGGCGGCTTTTTTATCCTCGACGACCCGATTTTTGGTGGGCTTGCGGTAAGTCTGATTTTTGGTCTGCTGGTGTCCACCCTGCTGACTTTGGTGGTGATTCCGGTGGTGTATTACGCCTATCACTACAAATAATCCCCTCCCAACCTCCCCTTTTTCAAAGGGGAGGAGCTAAAACCAGAACGCCTTCTCAACTTCTTACTTTTTCAACCTCTTCTTTTTTAATAAGGGAGAAGCCGAATGACTGCCCTTTCTTAATTAAATGCAGAGCTGGAGGGATTTGTTCATTCGCCAGCGTCAACTTGATTTGTTAGAATCCCCGCCACAAAAAATCCTCTGAGAGAACACAACCATGCTGATTGAAGCCCCTATTTCCCTTGGTGAATTGATCGACAAGATCACCATTCTGGAAATCAAAGCCGTAAACATTGGCGATGAAACCAAACTCAAAAATGTAACTCACGAGTTGAATATTCTTAACGCCAAGGTTAAACAATTATTGGATGACGCTGGCCAAGCCAAATTGGCACCGCTCAAACAAGCGCTCAAAGACATCAATCAGGAATTGTGGATTATTGAAGACGATATTCGCGATTGTGAATTCGCCAAAGATTTCAGCGATAAATTTATCCAACTTGCACGCGCGGTCTATGTCACTAACGACAAGCGCGCCAAGGTGAAAAAAGATATCAACCTGGCCTTTGGTTCCGAATTGATCGAAGAAAAATCTTACAAAGATTACCAGTAATCATATCGCTTACATTTCATTGTTTTAACAGCCTGAACGATATCGCCCATGAAGATACTCCTGATTAAAATGTCCTCTATGGGCGATATTTTCCATACCTTTCCTGCGATAAGTGACATTAAAAGGAATTTTCCTGATGCCCAAATTGATTGGGTAGTAGAGGACAGCTTTAAAGAAATTGTGAATTGGCACCCCGCCATTCACAAGGTTATTCCGATTCACTTACGCCGCTGGGTAAAACAACGCAATAGAAAATCCTGGCAAGAATTTAAAGTCTGGCGAAATGAATTACGTACAGAAACCTACGACTATATTATTGATGCGCAGGGTTTACTAAAAAGTGCTGTGATTGCCAAATGTGCGCTGGGAAAAGGAATTGATGGTTATGACAAGGATTCAGTGCGCGAGCCTATTACCCATTGGTTTTATAAGCGTGCCCATAACGTTGATAAAAACCAACACGCGGTAGAGCGAACACGCCAATTACTGGGTAGTGCATTGAGTTACACACCAGCAAAAAAATTAAATTTCGGCATCAACCAAAATTTCACCCATGTGAAAAAAGATCCACGAAAATTGATTTTTATTATTGGTACCAGTTGGATCACCAAACTGTGGGCTACCAGCGAATGGCAAGCGCTTACCAAAATTGCTGTCGATGATGGTTACAGTGTAGAGATCATGTGGGGCAGCCCCGAAGAACGTGCTATCGCTGATCAAATCATTGAATTCTGCCCGCAAGCAACGCGCCCTGATCAACGTTTATCTATTACCACGATTGCTGAAAAATTGGTGGGAGCTGCAGGTGTTGTGGGTTTGGATACAGGCTTTTCGCATCTCGCTGGCGCATTGGAAACACCCACTATTGCACTGTACGGGGCAACCTCGCCCATTAAAGTAGGCCTTATTGGCGAACACACCCGGAATTTACAGCTCGACAAATCTTTGGATTGCATGCCTTGCCATAAACGTCATTGTAAATGGCTACCGGAAAATAGCTCGTCAACACCCCAATGTATGAGCGGAATCAAAGCAAACGAAGTATGGTATGCGTTGCAGCAAAAAATGTTTGGCGAATACACCCATTAACGCTCTAAAGCAAAAAACATTCAGGAATTATTTATGACACCGCAAAAGATGGGCGTAGTCATTACCACCTACAACCAACCCAAGTGGCTCAAAAATGTGCTCTTCGGCTACGAAGCGCAACGTCATAATCATTTTACTGTGATCATCGCCGACGATGGCTCAGGCCAACCCACACGCGATGTGATTGAATTTTTTCAGGCGCGCGGTAAATTAAATATCCAGCATGTATGGCATGAAGATAAAGGCTTCCAAAAATGCCAAATTCTTAATAAAGCTATCGCGCAAACCGATTGTGATTATTTAATTTTCACAGATGGTGATTGCATCCCCGAACCCGACTTCATCAGCATTCATCAGTCACTCGCACAACCGGGTTATTTTTTATCGGGTGGATATGTAAAACTCACAACACCAGTATCAGAAAAAATTACAGAAGCAGATATCGCAAGCGGCATTATTTTCAATATCGACTGGCTCAAAAAAGCAGGCCAACCTGCAAGCCATAAACTATGGAAACTACTCAAAAACAAAACTCTCAAAGCGTTACTCAATGCCGTTACTCCCACCAAAGCTACCTGGAACGGCATGAACAGTTCCACATGGACAAGCGACATCAAAGCCTGCAATGGTTTTAATGAAGATATGCAATACGGCGGCTTGGATCGCGAATTGGGCGAACGTTTATACAACCACGGCCTGAAAGGAAAACAAGTTCGCTACAGCGTCAATTGTTTGCACCTGGATCACCCGCGCGCTTACGATAATCCGGAAACCTGGAAAAAGAATTACGCGATTCGTAATGAAGTGAAACGTACAGGAAGATTTTGGGCTGAGAATGGAATAAAAAAGCCTTGATTATAAATCAAGGCTGGCGATCATAATAATAGTTAAAGTAATTAGTAAGTAACTACATCCATAATTACCGTCTCATCACCTTTCGGCTCATGATTTTCATGTACTGATTTGAACTCCAAAACCGAAACATTTCTATTAACGCTAAATGAAAGCGTCGAGCCATCTTTTAGCACATCTTGCTCTCCCACTACCACACCATCAGCGATTACAATTAAATGTGCTTTAAATTTATCACCCACTTTGTCATGAGCACCAACAGCAACAGTACTTATATAACGGTTTGGCTGATAGATTATTTTTAACGAGTCATTTTTTCCACAAATTTCTCCGCCAATACACAACCCACTACCTGGGTTACCATTTGTAAAGTTAAGGTGAACATAAGATGATGTTGAGTAGTGAGTGTATGAAGAAGCCATTACACTTGAAGATAATAACGCGCAAAAAATAAAAAAGTACTTTTTCATATAAATCTCCTTGAAATAATAATCGCCAGCAAAAACACTGTAGCAAAAAACCAATTTTTAAGCAATTTACTTAGTGTAAAATTTATTTATTAGCAATTCATTAAGCAAACCCACTTTAACATTTAACCAATTAAGAATTAATTCTTTTTGTTGAGTTGGCGCATTTTCCAAACTCTGGATACACACAAATACAAAGCTGTCATCCCGCTCAGCTTGAGCCAACTTTGCCTTAATCCGAACAAGAGCTTGATCTGCTGGTTTTAGCTGCAAGGTTTTAGCTGTCTTATCGACAATCGCATTACCCATTTTGATTTCGTAATGTGCGCTAAACCCTTCGGGCACAAACTGCTCTGCAGAGCGCAATCTAAAGCTGAGATTTTTATCCAGTGCTGCAGGATGATCAGAAAAATACGTTTTCCAAGAAGATCTTTTCCATGGATGGGGATTATGCTCTAACTCAAATACCTTCTCTGTGTACCCCAACATTTGAGCAGCGTTTTCCTGCACACCAATAAACCTCACCCGAGCATCTGCCTTATTCTGTTCTTGCCCTCTTAGCATTTTAAAAAAGCGTGATATTTTCTTGGCAAACCGCTTGCCTGTTTGTGCGCGCCATTCTCCATGCAGAACAACTTTCCCCCCTCGAAAAAAAACAGATGGTTCTACTGGACGAATTAATGCGAAATCATCATTTAAAAATAAAAATTGCTCAGCAAGATCAGGAACTCTCCATAACATGCTAGAAATCGACATGCTATTAAACGTTGGCAGATATTGTTCATAGCCAGAAAAAATAACGCTATGATCAATAATTTTTACGCGAGACTCGTACGGGGTTCCATCCAACTTCGCTATAAAATCAGGTTGCTGCTGATCTGTAACAATAAATATTGTTCTAATCCAAGGCGCGAACCGCAAAAGTGACACAACGCAATACTCAATTTCACCAACGCTACTAAATCTTGCAGGGTTAGCAGCTTGCGGACGCACACTACCAATACTATTCAAGTAATCGTCCAACTTGGCTTTATGGTGCGGATCTGCTCCGTCAACCCAAGTAATCACCGCATCAATAGGCTCTCTGTCGAATGTTGTATTCATCTATATAAAACGTCTCAGTCGCTAGCAGAATTTATAGTATTCACATAAAGCCAACCACTGCTGGTAGTTGCCATCTTGCTTTACATTTGTTTTTTTCAACGATTCTTTTTGTGATGCAATAATAGGGATAGGTTTGTTTCCCGGATTACTTGAACGACGAGTTTCTGTTCCCGCACGATACGACATTGCTTTGAACCACAAATCATCTGCTCTCGGCGTTAACTGCAAGAACAACTCACGATTTTGTACATCTTCATGCAGTGAGTGCGGAGGGTATAGAACACCGCCATAACCGATCGGCATTAACCAAGGCGCTGAAAAATCCGTGCGCGACTCGGTTTTCCATTGATCATAAGGTGCGGGCACCCCTCGTCCTGAAAAAGCAATGAGACGGCACTCATGCGCAATAACTGAACGCGGGTAACGCAGATGATCATCGTACAGACGCTCCAACCAGGTAGAGTTGTACATCAAATCATCATCGCAAGTGACAATAATTTTTTCTGGAAATGCCGCCAAAGAATGGATCAATTTGCGATGCGAACAAGTCAACTCAACATAGCGGATTTCAAATACTGAATTTTGCAGCTGACTTAAAGAAGCTGGCAAATATTCCCGCAACTGCTCATTGAGCCATAAAATTATTTTTTCGGGTCGCTTCGATTGCAACAACAAACTGCGGATGGTCAGATGAATAATATCCAATCGACTGGGAATGGATGTAAGTGAAACTATTACCGGCAAAACAAGTGCCTCTTTTCGCTCCAGCTCACTGACTTTTACAGCCGCCAATTTACGCGCAGTCCACCAGGATAACGGCAGTTCTTTTAGTTTCATTACAACATCCTACAATTAAACAACCCAAACGATACCGTTAAAGTTCAGGCCTGTATCTTAACATTTCATCTGGAATAATCCCTTAACCGAATGAAACAAATGGCAATCCAACCTAGGCCATATCAGCCGCAGACTGTATAATCGCTAACCCAATTTTTAGACCATTCCCGCACTCGTCCGGCCATATTCCGGGCGTAGCGCCAAGCCCAAAAAGAGCCTGTTATCGCTATGGAAAAAACCTACGAACCCCATGCTATTGAACGCCAGTGGTACCAAACCTGGGAAGATAAGGGCTATTTCAAGCCTGCAGGTGACGGTACGCCTTACAGCATGATGATCCCACCACCTAACGTTACCGGCAGCCTGCATATGGGGCACGGGTTTAATAATGCGGTGATGGATACGGTTATTCGTTATCGCCGGATGAAGGGCGACACAACGTTATGGCAAGTGGGAACTGACCATGCGGGCATCGCAACGCAAATGGTGGTTGAACGCCAGCTAGCAGCACAAGGTATAAGCCGCCACGATCTCGGCCGTGAAAAATTTCTTGAGAAAGTGTGGGAATGGAAAGAACAATCCGGCGGCACTATTACCCGTCAGATTCGCCGCTTGGGCTCCTCAGTAGATTGGAGCCGCGAGCGTTTCACTATGGATGATGGCCTTTCAACTGCTGTGCAAGAAGCTTTTGTCCGTTTGTATGAAGATGGATTGATTTATCGCGGCAAACGCCTCGTCAATTGGGATCCTAAATTACACACCGCTATTTCTGATCTGGAAGTGGAAAACCACGATGAAAAAGGTTTCTTATGGAATCTGCGTTATCCGCTAGCCGATGGAGCAACGACCGCAGAAGGTAAAAATTATTTAGTGGTTGCCACCACGCGCCCCGAAACGATGTTGGGCGATAGCGCAGTAGCGGTACACCCTGAAGACGAGCGCTACAAATCGCTGATCGGGAAATATGTGCTTCTCCCTCTGGTCAATCGTTTGATTCCCATCATCGCCGATGATTATGTCGATCGTGAATTTGGTACTGGCTGTGTAAAAATCACACCTGCGCATGATTTCAATGACTATGAAGTTGGCAAGCGCCACAATTTACCGCTAATCAATGTGCTCGATAAAAATGCTGCCATTCTCGGAGCAGCACAGATTTTTAATTTGGACGGCAGTCTAAATACTCAACTTGACGGCACCCTACCCGCCCAATACGCCGGACTTGATCGCTACGAAGCACGCAAACGCATTGTTGCTGATTTCGAGTCAGCGGAATTACTCGAAAAAATCGACGATCATGGCTTGAAAGTACCGCGCGGCGATCGTTCAGGTGTAGTTATCGAGCCATGGTTGACTGACCAGTGGTATGTAAGTACCAAGCCATTAGCTGAACCCGCAATCGCAGCAGTTGAAGACGGTCGTATCCAATTCGTACCAAAGCAATATGAAAACATGTACTTCTCTTGGATGCGCGATATTCAGGATTGGTGTATCAGCCGTCAATTGTGGTGGGGACATCGTATTCCTGCATGGTATGACGCAAGCGGTAAAGTGTACGTGGGCCGCAATGAAGCAGAAGTGCGCAGTAAATATAATCTCGCTGCCGATGTCGCTTTGAATCAAGACGAAGATGTGTTGGATACCTGGTTCAGTTCCGGCCTGTGGACCTTCTCAACACTCGGTTGGCCAGAGCAAACTGAATTCCTGAAAAAATTCCATCCAACCGATTTGTTGGTAACCGGCTTCGACATTATTTTCTTCTGGGTTGCGCGTATGATTATGCTCACCATGCATTTGGTGAAGCATGAAGATGGCACACCGCAAATTCCGTTCAAAACGGTTTATGTGCATGGTTTGGTACGCGATAGCCAAGGCCAAAAAATGTCAAAATCAAAAGGAAATGTGCTCGATCCACTCGACATTATTGACGGTATCGATTTGGAAACATTGGTACAAAAACGCACCACAGGATTAATGAATCCAAAAGATGCTGCAAAAATCGAAAAGCAAACTCGCAAAGAGTTTCCTGAAGGCATTCAAGCCTATGGGACCGATGCGCTGCGCTTTACCTTCTGCTCACTGGCATCAACTGGTCGCGATATCAAATTCGATATGGGCCGCGTAGAAGGTTACAGAAATTTCTGCAACAAAATCTGGAATGCGACTCGCTATGTATTAATGCAATGCGAAGATCAAGATTGCGCGCAAGATGGCTCAACTGATTACGAATTGTCGGTTGCCGATCGCTGGATTATCAGCAAACTGCAATTAGCTGAAAAAGCTGTTGCAGAAGCACTTGATACCTATCGTTTGGATTTGGCAACCCAAGCAATTTATGAGTTTATTTGGAACGAATACTGCGACTGGTATTTGGAACTATCCAAGCCAATTTTGTTTGATAAATCCGAAGGTAGTGATGCGCGCAAAAAAGGTACTCGCCGTACATTGATTCGCGTACTCGAAACTATTTTGCGTTTAACTCATCCGTTAATGCCATTTATCACTGAAGAAATCTGGCAAAAAATCAAACCGCTCGCAGGCGCAACTGGCGAAACTATTATGCAAGCCAACTACCCTGTAGCCGATGAAAGTAAAATTGATCAACAAGCACTGAAAGATGTTGAGTGGCTGCAATCAGTGATTTTGGGTGTGCGCAATATTCGCGGTGAGATGAACATATCTCCAGCGAAGGATCTGAATGTACTGTTTAAAAATGGAAGCACAGATGATCAGAAGCGATTGCAAGAAAACCAACAATTCCTCAAGAAGCTTGCCTCTCTTGAAAGTGTTACCTGGTTAAATGCCGGTGATGCAGAACCCATGTCTGCGACTGCACTTGTGGGGCAAATGGAAATTCTTGTTCCTATGGCAGGAATCATCGATAAAGATGCTGAAATCGCACGATTGACAAAAGAAAGTACAAAATTACAGCAGGATATTGACCGCACCGAAACTAAACTGGCTAACGCAGCGTTTGTTGAAAAGGCACCTGCAGAAGTTGTTGCAAATGAACGCAATCGTGTTGCTGAAAACAAAATTGCTGTAGAAAAATTGCGTGAGCAAATACAAAAAATCAGCGCACTATAATATTTATTATTTGCGACTCACAAAAAAGCCGATGTGAAAACATCGGCTTTTTTTATTGAAGTTTTTTATTCGTATAAAGCGCGCTGAGTATCGCTGCAATTAGCACCATCAACTTACAACAAGATATAAATAAATTTTGTACCAATAAAAAAATAAAAAAGCCCAATCTTTCGATTGGGCTTTTTTATTTAAAATCAATGGCGGAGAAGGGGGGAGTCGAACCCCCGATACCCTTTTGAGGTATGCTCCCTTAGCAGGGGAGTGCCTTCGGCCACTCGGCCACTTCTCCACATCTGTTGAAACAAATAAGCTCCGCTTCAACAGGTGCGGCATAATACCATAATTCTCTAAAAATCAAAGTCTTGAAGATAAATTTAGGGAATAAAATGGCAATTATTTTAATGTTGCATATTTTGCATACACTTGGAAAAACATTTAACAAAAAGTGATCGCCATAAACGCCTACGCGGCGAATGACTGCTCATATCGCCGCGTAGTTGAAAAGCATTGAACAACAAAACGTTTAACTAAATTAATTGTCTTGTTCTTCCTGATTCTGCTTTTCGCGTTGGATACGCTGATAAATCTCTTCGCGGTGCACAGCAATATCTTTAGGAGCATTGACACCTATACGAACCTGGTTGCCTTTTACGCCTAATACGGTAACAGTCACCTCGTCACCTACCATCAAGGTTTCGCCAATACGGCGAGTCAAAATTAACATCTTTAATCTCCTTCACTCATCCTGTAAGAGTACGACTAGACACCCCTTGCCACCATCGACCCCCAATAGCCCCTTGTCGTTTCCTGACAACTGAATGTCTGGTTTAAGTATCGTCTACTTTTCACGAAAGGGAAGAAACCTCCAGCATTTTTCTATCTATTTACGTTATAGACAGCAATGCAGCTCAAACACCTTAACTAAACCGCACTTCTAGAAAACCTAGCCCCTCACACGGCTTTCTGACGGCTCGGCATCCAAACCAAAAGCGGTGTGCAGACTACGCACAGCCAACTCCAAGTAACGCTCATCAATAATCACCGAAATTTTAATTTCTGAAGTGGTGATCATTTGAATATTGATACGATCTTCTGCCAACGCAGTGAACATACGTGATGCAACACCTGCATGGGAGCGCATACCAACACCCACGATAGATACTTTAGCTACCTTATCATCGCTACGCACTTCGCGCGCACCGATCTCCTGTGCTACCGCTTGCAACACGGCAACAGCTTTGCTCATATCATTTTTGTGAACAGTAAATGTCAGGTCAGTAGTGCCATCAGCTGACACGTTTTGCACAATAACATCAACTTCTATATTGGCTGCGCCAATTGGAGCCAATATTTTTGCAGCTACGCCAGGGGTATCAGGTACACCAGCAACGGTGACTTTGGCTTCATCGCGGTTAAATGCAATACCGGAAACAATAGGTTGTTCCATAGTTAAATCTTCCTCGTCGAGGGTAATCAGGGTTCCAGGGCCTTCTTTGAAACTGTGTAACACACGCAGAGGCACCTTATATTTACCAGCAAATTCTACAGAGCGGATTTGCAGAACTTTAGAGCCCTGACTAGCCATCTCCAGCATTTCTTCAAAGGTAATTTTTTCCAGTCGACGTGCGCGCTCACAAACACGCGGATCGGTGGTATATACGCCATCTACATCAGTATAGATCTGACATTCATCAGCTTTAAGTGCAGCCGCGAGCGCAACGCCCGTAGTATCTGAGCCGCCACGGCCAAGTGTTGTGATATTGCCTTGTTCATCAACACCTTGGAATCCAGCAACGACGACAACACGACCCGCATTAAGGTCAGCACGCATATTCGCTTCATCAATCGACTGAATACGAGCTTTGGTGTAGGAATTGTCAGTTAAAATGCGTACTTGGCCACCCGTATAAGAACGCGCATCAACACCGCGCTTCTTCAGAGCCATACACAGCAATGCAATAGTGACTTGCTCGCCAGTAGACACCAGAACATCAAGTTCACGTAGATCTGGAGTTGTCTGGATCTGTTGGGCTAAGCCAATCAATCTATTGGTCTCGCCACTCATTGCAGATAGCACAACTACCATATCGTGCCCTTGGGCACGAAAACTGGCCACCTTATCGGCAACTTGCTCTATTCGCTCAATCGAACCGACTGAGGTACCACCGTATTTTTGAACCAATAAGCTCATTCCAGCCTATCCTTCTATATGTAATAAAAAGTGCCAACACTTACTAACCAGATCACAAAAAGGCGTCAATTAAACACCAGATCGCAAAAAAAGTTAACCCAAGCAGGTGACAAAAAGCAGATTAATCATGCTTTCGCTCTCATTAATAGCTTGTCAGCCAAGCTGATTTTTTACCCAAGGTACAACAGAGGCAAGTGCGTCATCCAAGGCAAGGATGTTGGTACCACCACCTTGAGCCATATCAGGACGGCCACCGCCTTTACCGCCCAGCTGCCCCGCAACATACCCCATCAAATCGCCAGCCTTGATCTTACCTGTGACATCCTGGGTGACGCCTGCGACCAAAGCAACCTTTTCATCCTCGACTGCTGCCAATAACACTACTGCCGAGCCCAACTTATTTTTAAATTGATCCACTGTCTCACGCAGAGACTTGGCGTCTGCCCCCTCCAAATTCAAGGCCAACACTTTGATTCCCGCCAGATCAATAGCTTGCGACAGGACATCGCCGCTCCCGGCAGTTGCCAATTTTGTTTTTAACGCTGCAAGATCTTTTTCCAATTTGCGGTTCTGAATAACCAATGCATCCAATTTTTCGATCAATGAATCGCGATTTGCTTTAAGGCTACGACCTGCCGCATCAAGCAATGACTCTACATAATCAAATTGCTCAAGCGCCTTAACTCCTGTTATCGCTTCTATACGCCTCACACCTGCTGCAACACCCGACTCAGAAACAATCCGGAACAACCCAATGTCTCCGGTACGCTTAACATGAGTACCACCGCATAATTCAACCGAAAATCCATCTCCCATGGTCAGTACCCGAACGGTATCGCCGTATTTTTCGCCGAACAAAGCCATAGCGCCTTTGGCTTTAGCTTCATCCATATTGCATAACTCAGTCGCAACAACAGAGTTCGCACGAATTTGATCATTGACCAGTGTTTCTATTGCCTTCAATTGTTCAGCAGAGACGGCTTCGAAATGAGAAAAATCAAAACGTAAACGCTCCGAATCAACTAAAGAGCCTTTCTGGGTAACATGCTCTCCCAATATTTTGCGCAGAGCAGCATGCATTAAATGGGTTGCAGAATGATTGAGAGCCGTCGCTTGACGCACACCCGCATCTACTTTCGCAGAAAAAGTATCACCAACAGAGATTGCCCCTTGAAGAACGCGCACAATATGTAGATTAGATACCCCTTGCTTCTGACAGTCCCGCACTTCTACACGATTACCACCCAGTTCAAGATAGCCGCAGTCACCCGCCTGACCGCCTGACTCTGCATAGAAAGGGGTTCGATCAAGAGCAACAGCTCCATCCTCGCCCTCTACAAGACGATCTACTTTTTTGCCATCTTTAAGTAAAGCGAGCACTTTGCCTGACTCGGCAAGAGAGCTATAACCAAGGAATTCACTCGCTGGCAAATCAAGTCCGGCCGCTGAGTAATCAACTTTAAAGCTACCAGCGGCACGCGCTCTGGCACGCTGCTCGGCCATTGCGGCATCATAGCCATCCTGATCGATCGTCAAACCGCGCTCACGCGCAATGTCTGCAGTCAAATCAACAGGGAAGCCATAGGTGTCATAAAGGGTGAAAACCACTTTTCCCGGGATTTCAGTGCCGGAAATTTTGCTCAACGCATCTTCAAGAACAGCAATACCTTTATCGAGCGTCTTTTCAAACTGCTCTTCTTCCTGCAGCAAAACCTTCTCGATATGCGCCTGATTCTTATGCAACTCGGGATAAGCATCCCCCATCACTTCGGCCAACGCTTTCACCAGCTTGTGGAAGAAAGGTTGTTTTTGCCCCAGCTGATTACCATGGCGAATTGCGCGACGAATAATACGACGCAGCACATAACCACGCCCCTCGTTGGAAGGCAAAACACCGTCACTTATGAGGAAAGAACAGGAGCGAATATGGTCAGCAATCACTCGCAGTGATTTGTTTTCCATATCGTGGTTACCCGTAGCATCAGCCGCTGCGCTCAACAAATGTTGGAACAGGTCAATTTCATAGTTGGAATGAACATGCTGCATAACCGCAGAAATGCGCTCTAATCCCATACCAGTATCGACAGAAGGTGCAGGCAAAGGGTGTAAAACACCATCAGCTGTACGATTGAACTGCATGAATACGTTATTCCAGATTTCGATGTAACGATCGCCATCTTCTTCTGGCGACCCCGGTGGCCCACCCCAAATATCAGCGCCGTGGTCATAGAAAATTTCAGTGCAGGGTCCACAAGGACCTGTATCGCCCATGGCCCAAAAGTTATCTGATGCGTAGGGTGCACCTTTGTTATCACCAATACGGATAATGCGCTCGGCAGGAACACCGACCTCTTTGTTCCATATATCGTAGGCTTCGTCATCTGATGCATAGACAGTTACCCACAGTTTTTCTGTAGGGATAGCAAGCCAGTCTTGGGACGTCAAAAACTCCCACGCGAAATGGATAGCATCGTGCTTGAAGTAGTCGCCAAAGCTAAAATTGCCCAGCATTTCAAAGAAAGTATGATGACGCGCGGTATATCCCACATTTTCCAAATCATTGTGTTTACCACCGGCCCGGACACAACGCTGGGAGCTGACAGCACGGTTATAAGAACGCTTATCCGCACCTAAAAAGCAATCTTTGAACTGATTCATGCCCGCATTGGTAAATAGCAAAGTAGGATCATTGCCGGGAATAAGTGAGCTGCTAGGCACAATGGTGTGCCCTTTGCTCTCAAAATACTTTAAAAAAGCATCGCGAATTTCAGCGCTTTTCATCATTTATTCAACTCGTCTTCGAATCTTGGGTATCCGCCCTCAGGCGTGATGCTGTTCCAGTTCTTCCGCGCTTAGCTTGCGCGCTTCATGCTCAAGCATCACTGGGATGCCGTCGCGAATCGGGTAAGCCAAACCACTTTCCCAACACACCAATTCCTGTTGTTCAGGGCGATAATCCAGCTCACTCTTGCTGACCGGACACACCAGAATGCTCAGTAGTTTTTTATCGATCATGATATTAAGTCGCGGTTAGTTCAGCCGGGGGCAGTATCTTACACTGCCAGTTACAGCCCTGTCTCTAGAACCACAAAGCTATAGTGACAATTAGGGTTTTAAATCGATAGAAACAGGAGCACCCAACCCCTGCTGCCACAGTTTTACCTGAGCAAGAACATTCGGATTGGGTACGATTTGCGGCTCGGATGCGATTATTTTTTGTTCTTTCTCCCAAGATTCAACCAAGGATTTAGCCTGATAAAAAGCTTGCTCAAAATCAATTCCAGGCTTAAGGGATTCTTGAAAATATGCTCGCCCGAAATATGTGGACCGACTATCGTCCGCACAACCAAAAGAAGTCTTATCTGCTGACGCAGCAGTCATGATGAGCGAATTTTCATCTTTCAGATCATCGATAAATCCTCCTGAATAGCAAGCGGAAAGCACTACTACACGATGCTTGATTCCGCTTGCTTTCAACTGGCCAGCCAACCATTTCGAATCGATGTCAGCCAGTTCCAATCCATTGTGATGAAGTGAAATTTTTTTATTTTTGGAACCATGGCTAGTGATATACAAGAAAAAAATATCATTATCTTTATCCATGCGTTCGGCAATACGGGAAATAGATGCACTAATACTCGTTAATGTTGCCATCGGTCTTTCATTTAATGAACGTTGACTATTGGCCAGGTAAATAGCTGTTGCACGATTTTCGTATTGAGCGCTGAATAAATTTTCAATTATCTTACTTTCGCGACGAAACACTTCCTCCAGACCATAACCTGCAACAACTAAACTATATAATTCGATTTTATTTGGGTTAGATACCTGCAATGAATTCAGTACCAGCTCCAGTTCATTAGCTTCTTTATAAAGAGCATACTCAGCTACCTCTTCTGGAGTAAAAATTTTAACTGTATCGCCACCATCCACTAATCGATCATATTCCCAACGCCCATCAATTCGACCAATACCATCAATCGGAGTTTGATAAATCAATGTGCCTTTCCCATGTTTTCTTCCGTAAGCAAACCCACCTTCATAAATATCACCGTTACTGGCAATTAATTTTCCTTGTCCATTATATTTTCCACTTTGAAATTCACCTGTATATCGCTCACCATTTTTTTCGCTATAGCTGCCATTACCTTCCAACTGCCCGTCTTGATATTCTCCTTCCCAGTGATTACCTGTTGTATCAGTTTGTATTCCCTTACCATTAAGCAGCCAGTTTTTGAATTCACCGACATACGTAAAGCCATCATTGCTAGTGTAAGCACCTGAACCGGTAAAATTATCCGCTACAAAATCGCCGCTATATTGGTTTCCCTGTCCATCATTAAAAACGCCTTGGCCATGCATTTTTCCCGCAAAAAAAGTCCCTGTATACTTCTCGCCGGTAACACGTGTTAACTCACCCTTACCCTGAATAATACCTTCAGCTACCTGACCGATATAAAAAGATTTATCCGCAAACAACCACTTGCCACGCCCATGCATTTTATTTTTTTCGAATTCACCCTCATATCTGTCACCACGAGGATATGTAAGAACACCATTACCATGAAATTGATTTGCAACGAACTCACCTTCATAGCGGCTACCATCTGGATAGGTCAGTACACCGCGCCCTTCCATTTGCCCGCGCACATAATTTCCCGTGTACGAGCCTGAATACACAGATGTGAATGTGCCCTTACCGTGCATCAGTTCCGCTAAAAACTCCCCATCGTATTCATCGCCATTACTCCAACGCATGCGACCTTGCCCCTCCAACTGACCTTGTGTGTTGAGGTCGCCAACATAGGTTGCTCCATCTGCAAAATTAAGAACGGGAGAAAACGCAAATCGCAAGTCACGAAATGTTCCTTGTGTCGCCATAAGTGTTAACACAACACCAGTACAAAAAGAAAAGGCAAGTAGAACCATGCGTTTCATATAAAATCCATTATCAACACTCATGAAAATTTACATACCAACAGCAACTATTTTTATTCTGCCGGCATAGGGGGTACGAGCAACTGCGGGTCAACGCGTTCCTCAAACCAGTTCATCCGCCAATCTAAATGCGGCCCCGTAGCACGCCCGGTTTTACCGACTTTGGCGATTGGCTGACCCTGTATAATTGCATCGCCTTTTTTAACCAAAATTTTGCTGAGATGAATAAACGTTGATGACAGACCATGGCCATGATCAATAATTAATGTCCCCCCTGAAAAAAACATATCAGGATGCACCAATGTCACCACACCACCTGCCGGAGCTTTTACTAAAGTCCCCACAGGCTTGGCAATATCGACACCATAATGTGGAGAGTTAGGAACACCATTGTAAAATCGCTGACTTCCATAAACGCCAGTGATAGGCCCAACGAGCGGCCATTCAAATTTCTGCGCAAAAAATATAAGCGGTAAATCAACTCTTCGAGCATCAGCCGCCATTTGCGCCTCACGTTTTGCGCGCTCAACTTGAGCAGGATCTGGCTCTACCGTCCGCTGTGGAACACCTGTCACTTTTTGAATTTTATAGGTACGCGACTTCACCGCAAATCGATGCTCGCGACGTAAACCTTCGCTATCAATGGTAATAAGCGTTGCGGTTTTGTCTGCATCGCGACCTAACCCAATCACAAATTCACCTGTTGGCGAAATGCGTAATAGTTTATTGCGATATTCCACAGACATGCCCTGTGGAACTTTACCGATCATCACCCCGCCCTGCTGCCATTCACCGGTGATTTCCAAGGCGGTGGAAACCATACTTGTCAACAGCATGAAAAAACCTACAACACTCTGATGCAATTTCACAATCGGCTCCGATAAAAAGGTAATTTTTGGACAAAAAAAACGGCAGCCCAGCTGCCGTTTTTTTTGTTTAGATACGATTATTTCATCGTCTCATCAACACGCAAAACCTTCATGGTATTCGTGCCACCCAGCAATGTGGTATCACCACTGGAAACAATCACCAGATCGCCATTAACCAAGGTGCCCTGCGCTTTGAGCATCGCAATTGCACGCACGAAATCATCAGCACAAGGGGCGCTGTTCGTATCAAATGCAATTGGTTGCACACCGCGATACATAGCCACTTTACGTTGGGTGCTCACATGACGGGAAAATGCAAAAATCGGCAACTGCGATCCAACGCGCGACATCAAGCGCGGCGTACTACCGGATTCAGTAAAGCAAATAATGGCTTTAACACCGTCCAAGTGGTTGGCAGTGAACATAGATGCCAATGCGATAGACTCATCAACAGAACTGAATGCCTGATCCATGCGATAGTTATCAAAACTCGCTGTAGGATGTTTTTCGGCACCGAGAATAATACGCACCATTGCTTCAACCGTTTCAATCGGGAAGCTACCCGCTGCAGTTTCTGCTGACAACATTACCGCATCAGTACCATCCAGCACGGCGTTAGCAACGTCGAATACTTCCGCACGTGTTGGCAACGGGCTGTTGATCATCGACTCCATCATCTGGGTTGCAGTGATCACAACTTTGTTCAACGCGCGTGAACGAGCAATGATGCGCTTCTGCACACCAATCAATGCAGCATCACCAATCTCTACACCCAAATCACCGCGAGCAACCATCACCGCATCGCTGGCCATGATAATGCTATCCAACGTCTCATCATCCGCTACAGCTTCGGCACGTTCAACTTTGGATACCAAACCTGCACGCCCACCAGCTTCTTGCATCAGTTTGCGCGCATAGTTCATATCTTCTGCTGAGCGAGGGAAAGATACAGCCAAATAATCCACATCAATTTCTGCTGCAGTTTTAATATCAGCGATATCTTTTTCAGTCAGTGCAGGCGCAGTCAAACCACCACCTTGACGGTTGATCCCTTTGTTGTTGGACAAAGGACCTGCCACTTTAGTGGTAGTGTAAATACGAGTGCCTTCAATTTTGTCGACAGTCAGTACAACGCGGCCATCATCGAGCAACAAAACATCACCGGCTTTACAATCGTTTGGCAACTCTTTGTAATCAATACCCACATGATGCTGGTTTCCCTCATCGCGCCCCAAAGCAGCATCCAAAATAAATTGGTCACCCACTTTTAAATAGATTTTGCCTTCAGCAAAACGTGCAACGCGAATTTTTGGCCCTTGCAAATCACCCAACACTGCCACAAAGCAGTTATGTTTAGCAGCCAATGCACGCACAGTTTCTGCACGGCGCTTATGGTCTTCGGGAGAGCCGTGTGAAAAATTCAAACGCACAACGTTAACACCTGCGAGAATCAAACGTTCAAGTACTTCCGGTGATTCAGAAGCAGGCCCTAAAGTACTGACGATCTTGGTACGTCTTAACATGATGGGCTCTCTTATTTAGCATTCATCAGGGCAATGGTGTTGTCCAACATACGGTTAGAGAAACCCCACTCGTTGTCATACCAGCTCAATACCTTCACCCATTTGCCATACACTTTGGTTTGCAATGAGTCATAGTTGGATGAATGAGGGTTGTGATTGAAATCGACTGATACCAGCGGCTCATCAACATATGCCAATACACCAGGCATTTCTTTTTCAGCGGCTTCTTTCATTGCTGCGTTGATTGCTTCAACAGAGACATCCTTTTCTACCAACACGTTCAAATCAACCAGAGATACGTTGATGGTTGGAACGCGCACAGAAATACCGTCCATTTTGCCTTTCAATTCTGGCAATACCAGACCTACGGCTTTAGCAGCACCTGTGGTGGTTGGGATCATTGATTGGGTAGCTGAACGCGCACGATAGATATCTTTGTGGAATACATCGGACAGCACTTGATCGTTGGTGTATGCGTGGATAGTTGTCATAGAGCCTTGCACAATACCGAACTTATCGTTCAATACTTTAGCAACAGGAGCCAAGCAGTTAGTGGTGCAAGATGCATTTGAAATAATGGTGTCCGTGGCTTTCAACACATTGTGATTCACACCGAAAACAACGGTTGCATCCACATCGGTACCAGGAGCAGAGATAATGACTTTTTTAGCACCTGCAGTTAAATGTGCACCCGCTTTTTCTTTGCTGGTAAAAATACCGGTACATTCGTAAACCACATCAACATTTAATTCCGCCCAAGGCAATTTGGATGGATCGCGCTCAGCGGTAATACGAATCGCATCACCATTAACGAACATTGTGTCGCCTTCGAATTTCACAGTGCCATTAAATTGACCGTGAACAGAGTCGTATTTGGTGAGATGCGCATTGAGGTGGGCATCACCAAGATCGTTGATACCAACGATTTGAATTTGGCTGCGCTTGCCTGATTCATATAGCGCACGCAGTACATTGCGACCGATACGACCGTAACCGTTAATTGCCACTCTGATAGTCATTACATTCTCCTAAGTAAACTTTCGCTGATTCTTTTGCTGTATAGGCACAATGCTGTGCCCTTGTAAGTTAAAAACACAGGGGCGCAATAATTGCGCCCCTGTTGGACTCAGTTAACGCGGCAGGCTAGCTGCTTCGCGGGCGAGACGCTCAATTTCATCCCAGCGTCCCGCTTTCATCAATTCTTTTGGTGCCATCCATGTACCACCGACACAGTGCACGTTAGGCAGTGCCAGATAGCTCGGAGCCTTAGCTAAATCAATTCCGCCCGTAGGACAAAAAGTAATTTGTGGCAAAGGACCAGCAATCGATTTAAGCATAGGAACACCACCTGCAGCCTCAGCAGGGAAAAACTTCTGGTGAGTAAAGCCTTGCACATATAAATTCATTGCTTCAGTAGGCGTCGCCACTCCTGCCAATAATGGAACAGGGCTCGCTTTCGCAGCCTCGATCAATGCAGGGGTAGTACCTGGGCTCACCAAAAATGTAGATCCCGCTTTTACCGCTTTTTCCAAATCACTCGGAGTGATAATAGTGCCTGCACCGATAACAGCATCTTCAGGCAATGCCTCTACCATTGCAGTAATGGCATCCAGCGCACAAGGAGTGCGCAAAGTGATCTCCAATACCTTCAAACCACCGTTATAAAGTGCCGTCGCCAAAGGCACAGCATCTTCAATACGCTCTACTACCATCACCGGTACAACTGGTGCTACTTTTACAATTTGATCAATAGTTAAAGCCACTGTATGTCCCTCGTTCATCAAAGAGGTTCGTAAAAAATCTTTATCAACAAAAATAAAGATTCGCTCAATAATTCGTTAAAAAATCAAGGCGCCCAGTAAATACTGACCGGAACTTGTTGTTGCTGTAACACCGCACGAATCGGCATTTCCCTGACATCAGTTCCCGTTTGGGCTGCACGTAATACGGCAAGCTTTTCCTCGCCCGTGATCAACAGCACCAATGATTTTGAGCGCAGCAACCCCGCTAAAGATAAGGTCATACGCTCTACGATAGCGCCGGTTACTTCACTTTGTTTTGCGATAATGGCTGCGCAAAGTTGAGTAGAATCCGGATTTAACGCTTCATCCAAGCCTTGTGCATAGGGAAACAATGAGGCGGTATGCCCATCGGAGCCCATGCCCAAAATCGTGATGTCAAATGGTTGAGCCAATTGCTGATATGCCGCCTCACAATCAACCAAACCTTCCGCTGCAGTTTCAGCAGAGTTTTTCATGCCTACCAAATTCGCTACTACTGCTTTGTTTTGGATCAGATGTTTTACAGTGAATGCTTCGTTGCTTTTGTCATGATCGAAATCAACCCAACGCTCATCAACCAAAGCAACGTAAATAGATTCCCAATCCAGATCCGAATTGCTCAGTGCTTTATAAAGCGGCTCCGGCGTACTACCGCCAGACACCATAAACGTAGCTTCGCCGCGCTCTTCAATCGACTGACGCAACGCCACTTCACATTCCACTTGCAACGCAGCAATCATATCTGCGCGATTATCGAATAAATGTTCGGTTACCATTCCTGATCAGCTCCCGATAAAACTTCATCAATCGAGAACCAACGGCGACGATCGCTTGCCATCAATTGCGCAGATGCTTGCGGCCCCCAACTACCCGCCATGTAACCATGCGGTTTATTTTCAGGGCGCTGCCATGCTTCAATAATCGGATCAATCCAAGCCCATGCTGCATCAACTTCGGCGCGGTGAATAAACAAGCTGGCATCGCCCGCTGCCGCATCCAACATCAAACGCTTGTAAGCGTCCGAATAGAAATCTTTGTAGGTATCAGCAAAGTTCAGGTTTAGAACAACCGGGCGTAAATGGGTTTCATGTTTTTCAAGATCCTTGGATACCATAATGATCTTGATGCTCTCTTCCGGCTGCAGGCGGATGATAAGACGATTAGGAGTAGCCGCACCTGCTGATTCAGGATATACACGATGTGCAACATCTTTATACTGGATAACGATTTCTGCAAAGCGCTGCTTCATGCGCTTACCGGTACGCAGATAAAAGGGCACGTTTGCCCAGCGGGAGTTGTCGATGTATGCACGAATCGCAACGAAGGTTTCGGTGTTACTCGTTTGCCCCAACTCTTCCAGATAGCCAGGAACTTGTTTGCCATCCATCTCGCCGGCAACGTATTGCCCACGCACAGTATTGTATTTAACGGTATTGCCCGTCAGAGGACGCAAATTCTCCAGCACTTTTAATTTTTCAGCGCGAATACGCTCAGCAGTCATTTTGTTTGGTGATTCCATTGCCACCAAACACAATAATTGGAGGATATGATTTTGCACCATATCGCGCAGTGCGCCCGCACCGTCATAAAAACTGGCGCGCCCCTCAAGGCCAACTGTTTCTGAAATGCTGATTTGGACATGGTCAATTGATTTTGCATCCCACAGATGCTCAAACATGCCGTTGGCAAAACGCAGTGCCAACAAATTTTGCACTGTTTCCTTGCCCAAGTAATGATCAATTCGGAAGATAGCCTCTTCACGGAAGTACTCGGCAATCTGGCTGTTGATTTCTTCTGCAGTTTTTGCGTCATAACCCAATGGTTTTTCAACGACAACACGCGCTTTATCCGTGATCAAATTACACTCATGCAAATGCTTACAACAAATACTGAATACAGACGGAGGAGTTGAAAGGTAGAAAACACGTTCGTTATTACCACCATTGTTCAGCAATTTTGCCAACGCATCCCAATGTTCATCTTTGGTACCAATATCAACGAATACCGGAAACAAGCGCTTGGCAAACTCATCCCAATCAGCAGCAACAAACTCATCAGCATTGAGATGTTTTTCCGCAGCTGCGCGCACTTTATCTTTGTACTCGGCAACCATTTGAGTATTACGGCAAGTCGGGATTATACGAGCACCAACAGGCAGGGAACCTTCGCGATGAGCCCGATACAAGCCGGGAATCAATTTGCGCAGAGCCAAATCGCCTGCGCCACCAAAGATGACAAAATCAAATGCGTCGAGCATGAGGAGTAATCCTGTTCGTGAATCTTGATAGTGGTTTTAGTTGTTTAGAAACGAAGACCCCGAACAAAAGTCCGGGGTCGGGATTTAACGGTTTATCACCAGTTAAATACAGTAGCTCCTTCTTCGGCCAAGCCCACAGTGGCACGCAACGGAGCAAATAATTCACGCCCCATGCCGTAGTGAACAGCCGATAAATCACATTGCGCTGGCTGGCGGGATTTCAATTCATCTTCACTCACCAAAATCTGAAGCGTACCTGCTTCAGCATCCAACTCAATCATATCGCCATCGCGAATCAAACCTATTGGCCCATTATCCAGGGCTTCCGGTGTCATATGAATTGCTGCCGGAATTTTACCAGACGCACCCGACATGCGACCATCAGTCAATAATGCAACTTTGAAACCACGGTCTTGCAATACCCCCAGAGGAGGCGTCAGCTTGTGCAACTCTGGCATCCCACAGGCTTTAGGCCCCTGAAAGCGCACGACAGCAACAAAATCTTTTTCCAAATCACCACGCTTAAATGCAGCCTGTAACTCTTCCTGACTATGGAACACGATTGCTGGCGCAGTTACTTTACGATGATCGGGTTTGACCGCAGAGATTTTGATCACTGAGCGACCAATATTGCCTTTCAATAACTTCATTCCACCTTCAGGCGCAAAGGGTTTAGAAACTGGACGCAGAACTGCATCATCAAGACTTTCCTGCACAGCTTCGCGCCATACCAGCTCGCCATTTTCCAAAAACGGCTCCTTGGTGTAAGCAGCCAATCCGGTACCGCCCATGACTGTCTTTACATCTTCGTGGAGTAAACCCGCATTGCGCAGTTCACGCATCAGGAAGCCCATGCCGCCGACAGCTTGGAAACGGTTAATGTCAGCCAGACCGTTTGGATAAATACGGCACATAAGCGGAATTATATCTGAAATGTCAGACAAATCCTGCCAGTTAATTTGCACGCCAGCTGCTCGGGCAATAGCAACAATGTGCATCGCATGGTTGGTTGAGCCGCCGGTTGCCATTAAACCTACGATACCGTTAACAATAGACTTTTCAGTGACTATGTCTGAAAGCGTAACAACCTCATCACGAGTGATACGTGCCAACTGATGGACAGAGGCGCGAGTTAAGGCATCGCGCAGTGGAGTATAAGGGTTAATGAATGTGCTTCCGGGTAAATGAACTCCCATAATTTCCATCAGCATCTGGTTCGTGTTGGCGGTACCGTAAAAGGTACAGGTACCTGCACTGTGGTATGAAGCGCTTTCGGCCGCCAACAGCTCTTTGCGCCCCACTTTACCTTCAGCGAACAACTGACGCGCTTTGGCTTTTTCAGCATTAGGCAATCCGGGAGTCATAGGTCCAGCAGGGATAAAAATAATGGGTAACTGGCCGAAAGACAGAGCCCCCATCATCAAGCCTGGAACAATTTTGTCACAAACTCCCAGACAGATAGCACCATCAAACATATCGTGCGACAGCGCAATAGCCGTACCCATGGCGATAACATCGCGACTAAACAGCGACATCTCCATGCCCGGAAACCCTTGGGTTACACCATCGCACATCGCAGGCACACCGCCGGCCATCTGTGCAGTCATACCCATTTCTTTAGCTGCAGCTTTAATGGGCTCCAGATATTCACCATAGGGCACATGGGCAGACAACATCTCGTTATACGCACTCACAACACCCAAATTAGGGGCCTGCCCTTCAGCCAAAGCTTCTTTATCAGCACTATTACAGGCAGCAAAACCGTGCGCGAGGTTGGCGCAACCCAAGTGATGGCGCGCAGGACCTTTACTACGGAATTTATTGACGCGCGCAAGATAGGCGGCGCGAGTATCGCGGCTACGGACGATAATTCGCTCAGTAATAGCGACCAGTCTGGGATCTGTATTGGGTTTTACAGCTGAAACGTCTGTCATGTGAATACCATTGCTTTTGGGGCTATACCTACCGCAAACCATAGATTTGCAACCGAGGTGCTCAACTTTTACGCTAACAACAGCCAGGCTTTAGTCTGTGTACAAACAAAATACCAGCCAGGGTTAGCGTGTTGCGCCAGGTGCATTGCCCGACGCTTATGATCTACTTAAACCAGAGGCAATAACCGCCCCTAAATAGTTACGCACCTTTCATGCGCTTATAAAAATCAATCAAGTTACGGGTTGAAGCATCATGCTTGGGGTTAGTCGCTTTACCAGTATCCAGCTCCGGCTGTATCCCCGCAGCAAGCACTTTGCCCAACTCCACACCCCATTGATCAAAGGAGTGAATTCGCCAAATGATACCTTGTACAAAAATTTTGTGCTCATAGAGCGCAATCAAAGCACCTAATGAACGAGCATCTACTTTGTTCAGAAGGAAAGTGTTGGTGGGTCGATTACCACGATGCACCTTGTGCTCAACGATCTCTTCAATGCGCTCTGCACTGACACCTTTGGCGGAAAGTTCACGGCGCACCTGATCTGCATCAATACCCAGCATTAATGCCTGGGTCTGGGCAAAGAAGTTAGCCATCAAGGCGTCGTGATGCCCTTCAACCTTCACTGTTGGCGCAATCGAGCCGATGAAGTCCGCAGGAATAATATCGGTACCCTGATGCAGCATTTGATAGAAGGCATGCTGGCCATTAATACCAACCTCTCCCCATACCAACGGCACACTGCCATAAGTAATTTCTTCACCTGCCCAATTGACGGACTTACCATTACTCTCCATTTCCGCTTGCTGCATATAAGCAGGGAAACGATGCAAACATTGGTCATATGGCAGCAGTGCATGGGCAGGATAGCCGAGGAAATTGCGATTCCAGATACCTACCAACGCCAGCATTACCGGAGCATTTTCAGCCAGGGGAGCTGTTTGGAAATGTTGATCCATCTCATAAGCGCCTTGTAGCAGCTCATCGAATAACGCGTAGCCGAGGAACAACACAATTGGCAAGCCAATGGCGGACCACAACGAGAAGCGCCCCCCCACCCAATCCCACATGTCAAAAATATTCTCTTCTGCTATTCCGAATGCCGTAACCAGCTTGCGGTTGGTTGATACCGCCACAAAGTGCTTGGCAATAGCAGCTCTATCACCCGCCGCCTTCATAAACCATTGCTCGGCAGTACGAGCGTTGGTCATGGTTTCCTGCGTGGTAAAGGTTTTGGAAGATATAACGAACAAGGTGGTTTCTGGATTCAAACCAGACAACACGTCAGAAATCTGCACTCCATCTATGTTGGATACAAAGTGCATATTAAAACGCTTATCGCTGTAATCCTTGAGCGCCTCACACACCATCAAGGGGCCCAAATTGGAACCGCCGATACCAATGCTCACGATATCGGTAATGGTTTTGCCCGTGTAACCAGTCCAGGCACCTGAACGCAATTTCTCACTCAGCTTGCGCATACGCTCCAGCTCAGCGTCAATTGCAGGACGAGCATCAGCACCATCGATGATAATAGGCTTACTAGATTTATCGCGCAGGGCAACGTGCATCACGGCACGGTCTTCCGTGGCATTAATATGATCGGCAGCAAACATCTTGCTGCGCCAGCCTTCAACGTCAGACTCTTTAGCCAATGCCAAAAGCGCTGCCTTGGTTTCATCAGTAATCAGGTTTTTAGAGTAATCGAACAAAAAGGAGGGAAGCGACAGGGAAAACTTATCAAACCGCGCATCATCGGCTGCAAACAAATCTTTCAGGTGTTGGGGTTTCATTTGCGCCGCATGGGCTTCAAGTGTTTTCCAAGTGGGCAAGTCGGTAGGACGCACAACAGGGTTAGTCATTTCTACTCCACAAACAAAAAGTGCATTAGGTGCTACCCCTATCATCAGGTGATGCACCTAAAACAGGTGGTTGATTCCTATTTCAGCTTCTTTTTCGTTGTCAGGTCTGCGCCTTTTTATAAACAACTGCGATGAAGCCAACCGCAAAATGCCATTACCGTTTGGGTTATTGTGACCTTGGCAAGATAACAGGAGACCAAGCAAAACCTGCCTGACCTGCTCGCCTCTTCTACATTACTGAAAACTGGACACCTTGAAGAAGGAAGGATAACCTTCCTACAACATTTCCAAGTTGCGCGAGACCATCCTAGATTTTATTAATTACGCGCAATTCAAGCTTGAAATGAAAGACTGCAAATAAACGTACTCGAAAGATATGCCAGACCTTGCCCTCTCCAGATACGCAAAAACAGTGTAAATAATGCGAATTTGCCCAGCACAAAAAGGCCGCTATGATAGGCAGATGGGTTTTTGGTGTCAATTCAAGTGCTATGTTCGCCGAATCTAATTCACGCTACAGAAATAACCCTCTATGTATAAAAACCATTCAACACCATGCGGCATAATCGAAGGATTTTTTGGCCGAGCCTGGAGCTGGGAAGATCGCAAAAATTACGCGCAATTTCTCGCGCAACATCAGTACGATTTTTACATTTATGCACCAAAAAGTGACAAAAACCTGCGTCGCGAATGGCAGCAAGACTGGCCTGCTGATGTAAAAAATTTGCTCATCGAACTGCGCCAGGTTTATAGCCACAAGCAAGTCAGTTTTGGGGTCGGCCTAAGCCCCCATGAAATTTATCTGGACAACTCCCGCGATCAACGCGCGCACCTCATCAATCGCATTCGGGACATTAATGAATTACAGCCTGATATTCTGTGCATTCTGTTTGATGACATGCGCGGCGATATTCCCAAATTAGCCCAAATCCAGATTGACATTGCCCATCAGGCAGCAGAAATCAGCACCGCAAAAAAAATTATTTTTTGTCCTACCTACTACAGTTTTGATCCTGTATTGGAAAAAGTATTTGGCCAAATGCCCGCAGATTACTGGCATACGTTTTCCAGAAATTTGGATTCAGGAATTGATATTTTCTGGACTGGCGAAAAAGTCTGCTCACCCAATTACTCTGTTGAACACCTTGCGACGGTGACAGAATTGCTCGGCAGGAAACCGTTTTTGTGGGACAACTATCCTGTTAACGATAGCGCCATAAAATCCAATTTATTGCAGCTGCGCGCATTCGACCAAAGCCATAGCCTACTCAACGGAAAATTAGCCGGCCATGCTGTTAACCCTATGAATCAACCCTGGCTTTCACAGCTACCTCTCGCCAGCTTGCCGTTTGCCTATCGCAATCCACAAACATACAACCCAACACTGGCATTTACTCACATTGCAACAACATTATGCGGAGAAGAATTAGCCCGACAATTGGAACAAGATCTTTATTTACTTCAAGATCAAGGCTTAAAGAAATTAACAGACAATCAAAAAACTGAACTGCGCGCACGCTATCAACAATTTGCCAATAGTCATTACGCGCAAGAAATTATCGACTGGCTAGATGGAAAATACGAATTTGATCCTGCATGCCTCACGGATTGATTATTTGATTAATATCGCCTGAATCCAACGCGATATAGCCGCAATTTGCTGAAAGCATACGGTATGCTCCATTGAATAGGATTCGAATTGCACGTTGCAACCATGCTCTTGTAAAAAGTGATATGCGCGCTGCCCCAACACCTCAGGCACTACAGGATCTGCATTGCCGTGCTGAATCAAAATTGGAATATTTTTATTTACAGACTGAATTTCTACACAGGAAGACGTCGCAAAATAACTCGATAATATCAGCAATCCAGCGAGCGGCTTATCGCTCGTCAAACCCGTATGATAAACAACTGCACCACCTTGGGAAAAACCCACCAAAATAATGTTTTCACTCGTTACGCCGCGTTCAATTTCACGATCAATTAATAACTTTACGGCATCAGCACTCGCGATTAATTGCTTTTCATCTACACGGCGATCAAGATTCATTTCCAAAATATCGTACCAAGCGGGCATAACGTAACCACCATTAATGGTCACAGGAATACTGGGGGCATGCGGAAATATAAAGCGTACCGATAGCGAATCAGGCAAATGTAACTCCGGCACCAAGGGTGCAAAATCATTGCCGTCAGCCCCCAAACCATGCAACCAGATCACGCTCGCAGTAACAGGTAATTGCGGCTGGGTGACTTTTTCAACACAAGGTAAATATTTCATAATGACTCTCTTCATTAATACGTACGGCAACAATATATGCCGCTATAAATTCCGGTACACTTTCTTGAAGCCAATTTTGTTTAAATTTCGTTCTAATTTTTCGTTAATTTGTCATCTTGATAGCAATCACGCATTTGAGCAAGCCCATGTTCAGGCATAACAGCCAAAATAACACTACACTTGAATAAACAGCCAACAATCCAGCACCCAGAATTACTGCATCGATGATGCTAAGGACTACCATGAGTAACTTGAATCCCAATACACCCATTCTTCACGAATCAGGCGCATACAAAACAGTCAACGCGCTGATTTCTCCACTTGACCAATTAAACGTCCTATCTAAGGTCGAAGTCGCCAAATTACTCGACTCTAGCCAAAGCGGTCTTTATAAATTATTCCGCAACTGTTCACTTGCCGTACTTAACACAGGTAATGACCTGGATGACGGCAAAGAGCTTTTGGAACGTTACAAAGATTTTGATATCAGTATTGTGCAAGAAGAGCGAGGCATAAAACTCGCCGTAAAAAATGCACCAGCAAATGCTTTTGTCGATGACAAAATGATCCGCGGTATTAGCGAACACTTATTCACCGTATTACGCGATGTGATTTACAACAACGATGAGTTAAATGGCAATGCGAAATTCGACATGCATACATCGGAAGGAATTACCGATGCAGTTTTCCATATGTTGCGCAATGCCAATTTATTAAAAGCGGGATTAGATCCCAATTTGGTTGTTTGTTGGGGGGGGCACTCCATAAACCGCATCGAGTATGACTACACCAAAGAAGTAGGTTATCAATTAGGTTTGCGCGGTCTGGATATTTGCACTGGCTGCGGCCCTGGCGCAATGAAGGGGCCAATGAAAGGAGCCACCATCGGACATGCAAAACAGCGCATCAACAATGGCCGCTACATAGGTATTACAGAGCCCGGCATTATTGCCGCTGAAGCTCCCAACCCTATTGTGAATCAATTGACAATCATGCCCGACATTGAAAAACGGCTTGAAGCATTTGTAAGGTTAGGACACGGCATTATTGTATTTCCAGGTGGTGCCGGAACTGCAGAAGAGATTCTTTATATCCTTGGATTATTATTGCATCCGGATAACAAAAATATTCCTTTCCCGCTGATATTTACTGGCCCGAAGGACTCAGCTGAATATTTCTCACGCATCGATAAATTTATTGGCGATACCTTAGGAGATGAAGCGCAAGCGCACTACAAAATCATCGTTAATGATCCCGAAGCTGTTGCACAAGAAATGAAAGAAGGTATTAAAAAAGTACGCGAATTCCGCAAACAAAGTGATGATGCCTACTATTTCAATTGGCAATTAAAAATCAGCCCCGATTTGCAGCAACCGTTTATGCCAACCCACGAAAACATGCGCAATCTGGAGCTTCATAAAAACCAACCCGTCAACCAGCTGGCTGCAAACTTACGCCGCGCGTTTTCCGGTATTGTTGCTGGCAATGTAAAAGAAGAAGGTATTTGTGCAATTGAGAAATATGGCCACTTTGAATTGCATGGCGATTACGAAATTATGCATCCTGTTGATGAGTTGCTTGAATCTTTTGCACGTCAAAACCGGATGAAATTGCCAGGCAGGGCCTACATCCCCTGCTATAAAGTTATAAAGTGATGGATTGAATAGATCATCCAGCTATAGGCTGTAGTCAATGTCTCACAAAAAGTAGCGACTTTTGCGACTATTCCGCTGCCATGTCCAGACGCATAATGGCTACATCAAGGAAGTAGACAATGATGTGATCTGGCCAGGCAAGGTCAATGGATGCGCCCACCTGTTAGGGACGCGATGTCGGACGACATCAAAGGATTGCACTAGCGCAGGAGGAAAGGCGGTCAGGGATTCGAAAAGAAAGTCGATGCAAATTGACTACTTCTACTTAGGGATAGTATCTGTACGGGGGCGCTTATGCGCCCCCTACTCATTTAGAGAGCACGAAAAATCCATCGTTTTACGCATACTTCGCAAGACTTCCCCCGCAACAATACAAGCGCTGATCAATACCAATCCATATATCGCCATCACAAAACCATAGTTCGCAGTGTGATTCCAGGGGCGCGCGATACCCAAGTAGCAAGAGAATAGCCAGGACACTGATGAAATGGCTCCCGTCAACACTACCAATACCTGTGTTAGTGAAGGTTGACCAAGCAATCCATGCGCGGAAATCACACGGGGAAAGCTGAAATAATGCAAGGTGATGCCATTCACCGTCAGAATTCCGACCACGGTGAATTTGGCCCAGAGTTTTTCGTTTTGTAGATAATGCTGTGGATCTTCCATATATCCGACCAGCACAAGTGCCAATCCAGAAATCCATAAGACTACTAATGCTACAAACACCAGATTTGCAGCCTTGATCAAGTCATTTATAACGTCGGCCGGAAGGCTTCTCCCTCTTGTTTTGGCTAATGCCATATCCTGGATCAACAGGACACCTACCGCGACACAAGCGGCCAATAGGTGA
This sequence comes from Cellvibrio sp. UBA7661, assembly GCA_002483365.1. Taxonomy (GTDB): domain Bacteria; phylum Pseudomonadota; class Gammaproteobacteria; order Pseudomonadales; family Cellvibrionaceae; genus Cellvibrio. Next base: position 223,144 of record DLHT01000017.1, on the reverse strand, counting down.
GCATATACAATCAGGGTTTTTGTCATCGTCATCCGCGCCTTTTTGCTGTTTTATAAAACGCTTTACCCGTAATCGCACCATTGAACAGGTATAGGTGTACACCTCATCCTGAACATCGGGGCAATACAAAACATCGAATAACAACTGGGTAATAGGAATGAAAGGCAGTCTTGTTGCATTGGCGCAACAAGCAGACCTTGATCTTGCGTTCTCTTTGACAATGCTAGTGGTTGCAGCACCGGCCACTTTATTGGCGCGAATGATTGTTTCTTATTTTTGTAAAAAACTTTCTTATATTTAAAAAATTGTATACCAAAATGAAAATATCTTTCCATCAAAATAAGAGATAATTTTGATGGAAGCCCAATATTTAGCTCAAATAAACAGCAAAATGAGAAAAAACTCAAAAAACACAACAAAAACTATCAGCTGAAATTTTTCAATTCAAATAAACAATAGCAATTATATATACATGAGAGGGTGTTGATGGTTGATGGTTGATATGCACTACACAATAATGCCGACAATGCGATAGAAACTATAATTCTGGTCTGGCACGCTTTTGTTTGCGCTTCTCTTCTCGACGATGGGCAAAAAAGTGGCTGAGCTGATGCTGACACTGATCAGCCAATACGCCCCCTTGATACTCGATGCGATGATTAAAATATTCGCTATCCAATAATCTGGCTTTGCTTATCACCGCCCCCGCTTTCGGTTCTGTTGTACCAAACACCAACCGCTTGATACGCGCATGAACCAACGCGCCAACACACATCGTGCAAGGCTCCAGAGTAACGTAGAGCGTAGCGCCCACTACACGATAATTGTGGATCTTCGCCGACGCTTGGCGCAACGCGACAATTTCTGCGTGTGCGGTTGCATCGTGCAGGGTAATAGGCTGATTAAAACCTTCACCGATTATCTGGTTATCGGCAACTATAACTGCCCCTACAGGAACCTCCCCCAACACCTCACCTTGCGCCGCAAGAGCGATGGCGTGATCCATCCAGCGGATATCCTCCGCAGAAAACGCTTCAGTTTCTGCCGCATTCTTTTCAGCTTGATGATCAGTCACAACTTATTTCCCTACCGTTTGCGACAGATAATTGATTTGTTCTGCCACCGTCAATTCGCGCACAAAACGAAAGCGAGGAATGGTTTCACCTGCAAGCTCAACGGTTTCAGTGAACATCTCCAGTGGACGAACCCACCAGGAATAATCGCCATACAAGCAGCGATAAAACACTACCGGCTCGCGCGTTTCACTGTGATGCGCCACTTGGAAAACAAAATAATCATTGCCTTTGTAATGACGATACAATCCGCTCTTTAACACATCTTGCGTCAATGACATTTAAATTACACCTGCTGATTTTAATGTGTGAATTTTTTCAGACGATAAGTTCAACACCGATTGTAAAATTTCTTGCGTGTGACTACCTACAACACCACCGGGCCACTCGGTACGACCCGGTGTATTTTCCAACTTTGGCAAGATAGCGGGAATTTTTAACGGTTTGCCATTAATTTCCACCTGCTCAAACATTCCACGTTGATTAAAGTGTGGATCAGCAAACATATCCTTCACATTGTAGATAGGTCCCGCAGGAACACGCGCGGCTTCCAACAATTGCAAAATATCATCCGAGTCTTTACTCATACACCATGCGGCAAGTGCATTATCAATTTCCAATTCATGTTGCACACGCCCTGCATTGTTTGCCATGCGTGGATCAGATGCCATTTCCGGATGCCCCGCCACCTCCATTAACCGTTGAAATATTGAATCGCCGTTACCACCAATCACAACGTATTTTCCGTTTTTGCAACGATAAGTATTTGTAGGCACTATGCCCGTAACCGTTGTTCCCGAAGGTTCACGAATAACGCCAGCGCCAGAAAATTCCGGTACAACCGCTTCCATTAAATTAAACATGGATTCATATAACGCAACATCGACCACCTGGCCTTTACCTTCAGGATTTCTTTCACGCTCCAATAATGCCAATGCAATTCCCAGTGCAGCGTGAATACCAGAAATCGTATCGCCAATACTCAAATTAGGCCGCACAGGTGCCTGATCTGGAAAACCATTTACGTAACGGAATCCACTCATACCTTCGCAGACTGATGCAAACCCCGGCTTGCTTGCATAAGGCCCTGTTTGCCCGTAACCGGAAATACGCGCGTAGACAATATCAGGATTCGTTTTTTTTATTTCCTCCGGCCCAAGCCCCCAAGCCTCCATTACACCCGGGCGAAAGTTTTCAATAACCACATCCGCACTATCAATTAATTGTCGTGCGATTTGTTGGGCTTCGGTTTTTTTCAAATCCAGAGTAATGCTTTTTTTATTGCGCCCGATACTGCGCCACCAATGCGATGTGCCATTTTCCAACACACGCCAACCGCGAATAGGATCGCCGTCCGGTGGTTCGATCTTAATTACCTCTGCACCGAAATAACCCAGCATGCAGCCAGCAAAAGGGCCTGCGAGCAATTGGCCAATTTCAATAACGCGAATACCGTCGAGAGGACGGCGGGCTTGCGAAATATTTGTCATTTTTAATTTCCTTACGAAGCACTTAGCTCATTCGATTGCATTCACTATAAAAGACCGTATGAGGCATGGACGACCCACATGGATGTGGGAGGTTTCTCGTAGCGCCTGGAGCGCATAGAGAAGGCCGAATCGAGCCTACAAGGACGTATTTACGGCGTGTCTTATATAGTGAATGCAATCGAATGGGCTTTCACTGTAAATTAAGAACTATTTTCCCAATATGCTGATTCGATTCCATACGCGCATGAGCTTCTGCAACCTGCTCAAATGGAAAAACCGAATCAATAATCGGTTTTATTTTTTGTGCATTCAATAATGGCCATACCTGTGCTCCCAGCTCAGCGGCAATTTTCGCTTTTGCCTGCACCGATTGCGCGCGCAGCGTTGAGCCGGTCAAGGTTAAGCGTTTTAACATTAGCGGCATAAAATCGATTGTTGTTTTACTGCCCTGCAAAAAAGCAATATTCACAATACGTCCGTCTTTCGCAGCAGCTGAAAAGTTACGTTGGATATAATCGCCACCCACCATATCCAAAATGACATTTGCGCCCTGCCCGTTCGATTGCTCTTTAACAGCCGAGACAAAATCCTGTTCACGATAATGAATAGCAACTGCACCAAGTGCAGTAATCGCCGCACATTTTTCCGATGATCCTGCAGTAGCAAATACATCTACCCCCATCGCTTTTGCGAGTTGGATTGCGCAGGTACCAATGCCGCTAGCACCACCATGAACCAACAAGGTTTCACCGGCTTGCACATGTGCACGTTGAACCAGGTTGTGCCATACCGTGAAAAAAGTTTCCGGTAAAGCAGCCGCTTGAACGTAAGAAAATTGATCAGGTATAGGTAGGCATTGCCCAGCTGGGGCTGAAACGTATTCAGCATAACCACCGCCATTTACCAACGCACACACGCGGTCGCCAACCTGCCATTTTTTTACATCAGTACCACATGCAACTACTTCACCCGCTACTTCCAGACCCAAAATAGGCGATGCATCAGCAGGCGGAGGATACAACCCCTGACGCTGCAAAATATCCGGCCGATTAATACCTGCAGCGTATACGCGAATCAATACTTCATCTTTTTTGGGTGTTGGCATTTCGCCTTGGCTAACAAACAACTGCGAGGCGTCACCGGAATTTTTTAAGGCGATAAATTTCATCAGGGTTCCAAACGCTGGATTTTCCATGAGCCATCTGTTTGCAAATTGTATTGCATGCGGTCGTGCAAGCGCGCTGCACCGCCCTGCCAAAATTCAATCTGATGTGGTTTAACACGAAAACCCCCCCAAAAATCCGGCACGGGAATTTCGCCTCTGGCAAATTTATTTTTCATCGATTCAAATTGCTGCATCAATAGCGCGCGCGATGAAATAGGACGGCTCTGTTGGGATGCCCAAGCACCTAATTGGCTGTCGCGCGGGCGGGTAACGAAATATTTCAATACTTCCGTGGTGGATAATTGCTCGGCAACGCCACACACCTTCACCTGCCGCTCTAAAAAATACCAGGGAAAGTGCAAGCTGATTTTAGGATTTTGTTTTAGATCCTGCGCTTTATGGCTGTTTAAATTGGTGTAAAACACAAAGCCTTTTTCATCCATATGCTTGAGCAACACAATTCGCTGCGATGGCTGGCCGGTTTCATCAACTGTTGCAACCGTCATCGCATTAGGGTCAGGAATTCCGGATTCAATCGTCTGTTCCATCCAGCGCTGGAATTGTTCAAAAGGACTCGTTGCAACATCCGTAATATCCAATCCGCCTTGCGTATATTCCCGGCGAAAATCTTCCAGTTTTAATTCCATAAAATATCTCCACCAGATTTATCAATCTGCGTCATATAAACGCCTACACGCGCTCAAAAATAAAAAAGGCACTGAATGCAGTGCCTTTTTATCAACCGCTGCAATCAGCTTATTCTAACCCACGGCGATACCAATGCCGGAGCAAAACATAAGATAAACCAACGCAAGCGGCGCAGCTTAGTAAGCCATGCCATTCAGCGCCAGGGTAAATAGCTGTTGTCACCCACAGCTGCTGCAAGGCAATAAGGCCGCCCATTAGCGCAAGCACTACGCCCAATTGTTGTCTACGGATCAGGATAAATGCCAACCACACAGTTGCAGCAGTAAAAAGCTGCTCGGCGAAGGTATTGATGAATGCGCGGCTCGCCATGGATGAACACAATAGCCACACCAACACCATTGCCATCACCAGTGCCCAACGCCAGGTTTTGGTGAGGTAACGCGCTAAACCAACCGCCACAATAATCAGCATTAATTTCGGGAAAACACCTTTGAACCCATTGAGGATCGCGGTGAGCCAAGGCATGACGGTCGCCCAATCGGCTGAATAAGGCGTTGGTGTCCAACCTGCGGGCACGACAAGATCGATAAGCGATTTACATCCTATCAGCCCCAAAGCCAGCAGACTGCCAAGTATAAAATCGCTGTTCAAATTCGCCCCAGCCCTTGGGCGTTCGCCATGGATAACCTGGGCAACCAAAAACACCAATACCGCAAGTACGCTGGTAGCAATACCGACCCCGAATAACAGCATGCCCACCTGCATCCACCACCCCATGGTCGTTTGGAAGCCGGCAAACGCCGGATCGCTCCACAATAGAGTGACGCTCATATTGGCGATGGAGACAACCAGTATCCACGGCAAGGCCGCTATAAAGCTGAACTTGCTACCTGCCGCGCGGCGGAAAAAGCAGACCAACGCCATACCTATCAGCACTAACAACGCCACTTTGGAAACAATGCTGTAAGGCTGCTGGCGCGATGATTCTTCGCTCTCTGCGCGTTTCCATTCATCGGGAATATCAATGCTGCGCACATAGCTGGTGACCTCATCGCCAACCAGCTTGATGATGATGGCTGCGCGCGCACCTTCATGATCATAAGCCCCTTTATCGAGATAAGTGACCACCCAATCGCTGCGCGCCGGGCGCAGTATTTCCTCGACTGATTTTTCTTCCAGCGAGGAGAGATCACCCCAGCCCTTTTGAATAATCCATTCCATGGCTTTGCTAACCGCTTGTTCACGGCTGAGCTTCGCTCCTGCTCGCCCTTCCGGTAATTGATGCACCAATTCATGCAGGCGGCCGTCGGGATAAAGCCAGGCCTGCCACTGCTCGGAGCGCTCCTCAACCGGACCATCAAACTTGCGCCAGGTGATAACCCAGAAGGGCGTATCCAGATATTGGCCAATCAGCCCCTGCGTTTTTTCTTTTCCGGATTCGCGCCAGACAAACTCTAGCGGCTGCGACCACCCACCATACGTCGTTGCGGTGCGATGCCATTCGCCTTCCAGTTTGACGCCGCGCTCAGCCAGATACGCCTCGGCTTTTTCTTGCGCTTGTGCACGATGGATTTCATAAGCAGGCCAATCCAGACGTGGAGGCTTGGCCAGATTTGCAGCGAACAACCCAATAGCCACTACTGCCATTAACCCCATCCACAAGGGCTTGATGACTAATGCTGAACCTGTTGCTTGTGGCGCGGGAGCAACCTCTTCCACGTTGACGGGTGCCACGGCAGCAGGTACACCATTACGCCATTCACTGCCCAAGGCTTGCCATTGTCCGCCGCGCACTTTCGCCCACAGTAATGCGGCAAGCGGTGCGATGCCTGCACCAATCACTAGCGCACGATCGATCCAGAGACTGGAGTCTTCAGCGATAAAAATCGGCAGACTCATCAGTACCAAATCGTATTCGAAGTGGGCAATCATGCAGATCGCCAAACCAAAACGCAGATACACCAAGCCAAACGCGATGGCAGGAATAAACAGTTCGATCAAGCGACTGTAACCGGGAAGATTGGGATAGTTTGCATGGACACCGGCAAATACCAGCGCCTGCACAATCAAGGTGACGATGACCAACTTGTTGCGAATACCGTAGTGGTTGCCAATCAGTACCGCGAGCGCCAGAGGAATCGCCCGGAATAAACACTCCTCCCAAGTCCCTGCCTGTAACGCAGTAAAAATTGGTGCCAAAGCTGGCCGCCAACTGGCGAGGATATTGGGGTCAGAATCCATCCCCGTTGGCTGCCACCATCCCAGCACTTTGGTACTGAACCAATAAAACACCATCGCATACAACAGAAAGAACCCCGTCCATGCGAAGCCGCCCAGCACTCGGCCTAAAATATCGGGCGATAACGTCTCTTTGCGAAACATATCCCACAGGCGAGGGTGATCGGCAAATGCCATACGAGTCAAACCCTCCGCCACAGCATAAATGGTTGCAAAGGCCAAGCTGGCGACGAATATCACCCCACCCGCCTGCGCTAGCTGTTGAAATAGAAAGGTCTGCGCCGAGCTGGTTGTTTGGTAGCCCATCCACGCCATTGGCATATTGGCCAAGGTCGCTGCGCCTAAACCGGCACCCACCACCAAGGCCGGCCAAAAGGCTTTTACCCACTGCAATTGATGGCGGCGAAACAACCAAATACCACCGCCAACCAATCCGCCCAAACCGAAGAGTACCGCCATGATGTAGGCGGAAATCTGGCTGATCTGGGTGTTTAACGCACGCATCTCACCAAAGCGCTGGTCGAATGCCTGGGGGATGTGCTTGAAAGTATCCACGGCAACCAACCGATCACCCGCGACTTTTAACTCCAGACGAAAACGCGCCTCGCCCACGATTAACGTGGAATGTTCGTAGGTGAAGCTGTAATCCACACGGCCAGATGCCTGACGTTTTTGCTTGGTTTCGAAGGTTTTATAAAGATCAAAGCGCTCGCCCATAAAGGCACGGGCTCCCTCCTCTGCCAATGCCCGTGCGGCAGTTTCATCCAATGCTGCACCGGGTGTTTTTTCTGCAATTAAATAGGCAAATGAAATAGGCTCGCCGCGCGGGCTAAAGGCGGTAATCAGCTCTTCTTCTTGCCCGGGTGCAAAACTGCGGACCTTCCAGTAGTGCGTCACTGCATCCAATTGCGGAATAAGCTCTTGAACTTTATCGGCACCACCCGCTTCTAATTCGACATAGTTTTGCAAACCGCGATCGCTCACAAAAATGACGGCAGAACGCTCGGTTTTTAAATCGGGAAAGTGGTGCTGCTGGAATTGCCGGGCTGAAGATACCACCTGGTCACGTGAAAATTGGATATCAACGCTCAGGCCCGGTGCTGCAACAAACATCAATTTAAGTGCAGCAATCGCTGCGATAACTGACGCCGCTAAAAACACTGTCCAAAACAACGGAGACTGCCAGGATAGCAATCGATGGGGAGGGGAAACTTGCATCATCCATTATCCTTATTCATTTGTAATTTTTAGGTATGTCCCGCGGTAATCCATAGTCTTATTCCGCAGGTAAACATCGCGAATCCTAGCGATAAATCGCGCCAAGGGATAGGTTGCGATAAAAATCCAACCTTGTTTCATAAAGAGGTAGTGGTGATGCAACTGCCCAACAGTTAAACTAGTCACTATGCACTTAAGATGATTAATGCGCCAAATAAGGATCAAACGGCGTATTAATCCAACCAGATCCTGACGTAGTAAACATTTATGAGTATTTCCGAATCTGTTGTCGGCGTTATTTTGGCCGGAGGATTGGCGCGCCGTATGGGGGGTGGCGACAAATGTCTGCTCCCTCTGGCAGGCAAGACATTGCTGCAAAGGACGATTGAACGTGCCCAACCCCAGGTAAGCAAACTCTTACTCAATGCCAATGGCAGTAGCCTGCGTTTTGCCCGCACCCGTTTACCGGTAATCCCCGATCTATTCCCGAATAACCTCGGGCCTTTAGCCGGTATCCACGCCGGGCTGTGCTGGATGCAAAACGATAACCCCGATGCAGAATGGCTGGTAAGTTTTGCCTCAGATACCCCATTCTTTCCTACAGATTTGGTCGAGCGTTTATTTATCGCTGCAAATAGCCAGCACGCACAATTGGCGGTAGCGACAGCCAAAGGACGTAGCCATCCCATCTTTGCGCTCTGGCATGCCTCTTTGATCAGCAAAATTGCAGATCAATTAGAACAAGGCCGTGTTCCTCGTCTGCAGGATTGGATCGCACAGCAAAAAGTGGTTGAAGTCGATTTTGAAGCAGACGCTTACGATCCATTTTTTAATATCAATACACCGCAAGACTTGTACGCTGCGGAACCTCTGGCAGCACAAATCAAATAACCTGTGGCGCGTACATCGCCCATTTCAGATCAAGCTGTTATGCTCCCACGCAATATTCAAGGAGCTCACTATGTTTTGGCGATTGTTGTGTGTTGCGCAGTTTTATTCTTTGCTCGCAATTTATACCTACCTTGGTTTAACACCTCACCCTGAAAGCTCGGTACCTGTCTTTAATGATTTACTCATGCACTTTGCAGGTTACATTATTGCGGGGATATCAATTAGTTTTGCTCGTCCGTTTTGGCCAATGTGGCAACGCGCTGCACTGCTGATTGCCTATTCTTTTGCTATTGAAATCGGCCAATATTTTAATCCGCCACGCACCTTTAGCCTGAGCGATATGCTAGCCAACAGCGGCGGTGTACTTGTAGGCTTGGTAATTGTTTTAGTGTTGCAAAAATATGTACCCGTTTTTTCCAAACTTCTTTATTGGAATACACCCTTAGCGAAAAATTAATGCAATCAAAAAGGACTATTGGTGATGAGGAGAATTATTTTTTTACTGCCAACATTGTTATTCGCTTTTGCAATCAACTTTGCACACGCAGATGATATTACCCAGCAAAAACAGCAGGCATTCATTGATGCCGCTTTAGCGCAGACCAAAACAGCAGTTACCTATAACGGCGCCTACTTTAAAATTGTTTACCCAATGGGTGACATACCCGCTGAATATGGCGTTTGTACTGATGTGATCATACGAGCTTATCGTCAAATAGGCATCGATTTGCAGCAGCGGGTGCATGAAGACATGCGCGATTATTTTTCAGCATACCCCGCCAAACGCAATTGGGGGCAAACCAAAACAGATAAGAATATTGATCACCGCCGCGTACCTAACTTACAGACATTTTTTACCCGTCACGGCAAAAAACTCACTACATCCAACAATCCCATTGATTATCACCCCGGAGATCTTGTTACCTGGATTCTCCCTGGCAACCTTCCGCATATAGGCATAGTGAGCAATCAATTATCCGCCGAGGGCCGTAGATTAATTATTCATAACATTGGTGCCGGCCCACAACTTGAAGACATGTTATTTAGCTATCCAATTACCGGTCACTATCGCTACGCGCCACCTTGAATTGTTTATCCAAAAAATGGACAACCGCATCAACTGATGGCTGCAACCAAGGATCGAATAACCAGAAAGAATGCGGTGTATCGAGAATTTGTACAATCTGATAAGGAATCCCCAGTGGTTTCATTTTTGCAGCCATTTCTTTATGCCCAACACTAAAACGCGCTTGGGCACTGATCAAAAATAAAATGGGCGGCGTATTTTTATTCACGTAAAAAATTGGCGATGCCTCATGCCACAACTCCATTTTTTCTGCATATCGTCCACCAAACCATGCTCCGGCGGCGGAAGGATTTTTGCGTGGATCATCTTCATAGAAACGCGCCGTTTCTGAAGTGAAATCGGATAGCCCATCAATATTAATAATGGCTTGTACAGAACTGGAAATACGCGACGACTTCGCTTGTGGGTCAAATGTGACAAGATCACCTGTAACCCCTGTCAGACTGGCAATTTGGCCTCCAGCAGACCCACCTGCGATTGCAATTTGCTCTGGATGCACACCATATTTTTTAGCATAGGTTCGCAGCCAGCGAATTGCCGCTTTTGTATCGTGAATAGCCGCAGGATATTTCGCCTCTGGCGACAAGCGGTAACTCATCGTTGCAGCCACATATCCCCGTTCAGCCATCGCAATAGCAAATGCCGTGAAATTTGTTCGATATCCCGCGCGCCACCCTCCGCCATGAACAAACAATACAGCAGGAAGATTTTGTTGCTGTATTCGTTTGGGCAAATACATATCCAGTTGCAACGCGCGCTGTCCATATCGCACATAGGTAATGTTTTTTATCTCACGCACTGATGCAGGAACATTACGATTAGCGATACTAATAAACGGATACTGACTAATCAGCTTTTGATAAGTAGCTTCAGGTGTGTAGGTGTTGGAAGGATCATCAAACGTGGTAACTGATTGACACCCGGCAACAGTGAGGGCCAATAAAAGACAACGAGCCACACGCAAAAAATAACTAATAATATGCATAGATAACCACTCAGCGGTAAATTGAGGTTACCGAAATTTGTGCCGCTTTGAAAAATCACTTTTATTAGTTTTATTAGTGGTAAGCGAAAAAATAATCAAAACAAAAAGGCCAGCAATTGCTGACCTTTTTGATTAACACATCACAAACATTACAACAATAAACGGCGTAAATCGCCAATCACAGAAACCAAATATGTCATAAAGCGACCAGCATCCGCACCATTTACAGCACGGTGATCGTATGACAGTGACAAAGGCAACATGTTACGCGGAATAAATTCCTTACCATTCCATACCGGCTTCATTTGCGCACGGGATACACCCAAGATCCCCACCTCAGTAGGTGCAGACACCATCGGTGTAAAACCATTGCCACCCATAGCACCCAAGCTGGAAATAGTGAAACAGCCGCCTTGCATTTCTGCTGGGGTCAATTTGCCATCACGTGCTTTTTTGGCGAGCACATTAATTTCATCTGCCAGCTCAAATAAGCCTTTTTTATCGGCATTGCGCACAACAGGAACCAACAAGCCATTTGGCGTATCTACCGCGATACCAATGTGTACAAATTTTTTGTGCACAATACTTTCGCCATCCTGATGCATAGATACATTAAACGAAGGCTCAGCAACCAATGCTGCGGCAACGGCTTTTACAATAAAGGGCAATGGAGTCAATTTGCTGCCGCGTTTCTCTGCCTCTGCTTTCATACTGTTACGGAAAGCTTCAAGATCAGTGATATCGGCATCATCAAATTGGGTAATACGAGGAACATTCAACCAGCTGCGAGTCATTGCTTCGGCAGTCAGCTTCTTGATTTTGTTCATCTTGACGACTTCGATTTCGCCAAACTTCGAGTAATCAATCACTGGCAGTGATGGAATGCCTGAGCCACCGACAGAAGTACCCGATTGCGCGGCTTGTACGATTGGTTTTACGTAAGCGCGAACGTCATCTTTCTGCAAGCGACCACGTGGACCAGTACCAGTCACCTTACCCATATCAACACCAAGCTGACGAGCCAGCTTGCGTACTGCAGGTCCCGCATACACATCACCAGTTTGCTCAACGTCTGCAACAGGTGCTGGCGCTGCTTTAAGGGACTCTACTTTCGGTGCGGGTGCAACTTCTGCTTTTGGTGCAGGAGCAGCTTCATTTTTTGCAGGTGCTGCAACTGGAGCTGCCGCACTACTGGTAGCAAGCACACCAATTACCGAACCTTGGGAAACTTTATCGCCTACCTTAACAGCCAGACTTACAATTTTTCCGTCAACTTCAGCAGGAATCTCCATCGAGGCTTTGTCAGTTTCCAGCACAATCAACGAGTCACCTGCGGCAACCTCATCACCTGCTTTCACTGCAATTTCAATAATTTCTACGCCTTCAGCGCCACCAATATCAGGAACCACCATATTGATTTCAGCGCTCGTTATTGGCGCAGCGGCCGCCACCGGTGCAGGAGCAGGAGCCGGTGTAGCAGCTTGTGGGGCGGAAGCGGGAGCCGCTTCACCTTCTGCTTCCACTTCGAGCAAAAGACTGTCTTGCGAAACCTTATCTCCCAAATTCACTTTAATAGCGACAACTTTGCCCGCTTTATCGGCGGGAATTTCCATTGAAGCTTTGTCGGTTTCAAGCACGACGATTGAATCTCCCTCAGCGATCACATCACCTACCTTCACGGAGATTTCAATTACTTCAACGCCTTCTGCGCCGCCAATATCAGGCACTTTAATAGTTTGAATTGCCACTGTAGTTCCTCGCTAATCGGTTATTTCTACATTTGATAAATGTTTTGAAGAGTGTAAACAACATCGCCCTCTTTGTGAGAGGGCGATGGCTTTATACGCTCATTGGATCCGCTTTTTCCGGATCAATACCAAACTTCTTGATGACCTTGGCAACCACATCGGCTTTGATCTTGCCTTGGTCGGCCAAAGATTTGAGTGCAGCAATAACCACGAAGTAACGGTTTACTTCGAAGAAATGACGCAATTGGGTACGCGTATCACTGCGACCGAAACCTTCGGTACCCAGCACTGTGTAATGGCCTGGAATGTAGGCGCGCAGCTGCTCAGAGTAAGTTTTGAGATTGTCGGTAGAAATGATAAATGGGCCTTCGGCACCCTCTAACACCTGAGTAATGTAGGGCTTGCGTGGAGCTGCTGTCGGATTGAGCATGTTCCAGCGAGTAGCACGCTGACCATCACGAGTCAGCTCGTTCACGCTGGTTACACTCCATACATCTGCTTCAACATCAAACTCATTGCGCAGAATTTCCGCAGCGAAGCGTACCTCACGCAGAATGGTACCGGCTCCCATTAACTGAACACGATTTTTGGCTTTGCCAGTACCTTTCTCTAATTGATAGATACCTTTGATGATGCCTTCTTCGGCACCTTCAGGCATATCGGGATGCTGGTAGTTTTCATTCATCAATGAAACGTAATAAAACACGTTTTCATTGTCGTGATACATACACTTGATTCCATCCTGAATGATCACCGCCAGTTCATAAGCGTAGGTTGGATCGTAAGAACGACAGTTCGGTATAGTATTGGCGAGCACATGGCTGTGACCATCCTGATGCTGCAAACCTTCACCATTAAGGGTGGTGCGACCAGCTGTAGCTCCCATCAGGAAACCGCGCGCCTGCGAATCACCTGCGGCCCATGCCAAGTCACCAATACGTTGGAAACCAAACATGGAGTAATAAATATAGAACGGAATCATCGGCTTTTTGTAATTGCTGTATGCAGTCGCCGCCGCAATCCAGGAAGCCATTGAACCAGCTTCGTTGATGCCCTCTTCCAGAATCTGACCAGTGGCAGACTCATGATAAGACATCATTTGGCCAGCATCATGTGGAACGTATTTTTGACCTTCAGACGAGTATATTCCGACAGTTTTGAACATACCTTCCATACCGAAGGTACGAGCTTCGTCAGGGACAATCGGTACAATTTGTTTACCAATGTTTTTGTCTTTTACCAAAGAAGACAAGATACGCACAAAACTCATGGTAGTAGAGATTTCACGCTCGCCTGTGCTCTTCAACTGAGAAGCGAAAGCATCCAGTGCAGGCACCAACAAAGGATCGAAACTCGCATTACGCGAAGGCAAATACCCTTTCAACACCTGACGACGCGCCTTCATATATTGCATTTCGGGACTGTCTTCTGCAGGACGGTAATAAGGCAGATTAGGTAAGTCTTCATCGCTTATCGGCAACTCGAAACGGTCGCGGAATTTTTTAAGATCTTCAACCACCAGGCTTTTAACCGAGTGAGTCTTATTGATTGCCTCTCCTGATGATCCCATACCGTAACCTTTGACGGTCTGGGCAAGAATTACCGTTGGTTTGCCTTTGGAGTTAACTGCCTGATAGTAGGCATTGTATACCTTGTGTGAATCGTGACCGCCGCGAGCCAACGCCATAATGTCGTCATCGCTCATGTCACTCACCAGCTCAAGCAACTCTGGATATTTACCGAAGAAGTGCTCACGAGTGTAGGCACCACCATTAGCTTTGTAGTTTTGCATTTCACCATCAACTACTTCATCCATCCGCTTCTGCAGAAGACCAGTTTTGTCTTTGGCAAGTAATTTGTCCCAGCCACGTCCCCAGAGGACTTTAATCACATTCCAGCCAGCACCACGGAAAACACCTTCCAGCTCCTGGACAATTTTACCATTGCCGCGCACCGGACCATCCAAGCGCTGTAGATTACAGTTGATCACAAAAATCAGGTTGTCCAGCTTCTCGCGCGCCGCCAAGGAAATAGCACCCAGGCTTTCTGGTTCGTCACACTCACCATCGCCCAGAAATGCCCATACCTTACGATCAGTCACGGGAATCAAACCACGCGCTTCCATGTAACGGTTAAAACGCGCTTGATAGATTGATTTGATCGGGCCCAAACCCATAGATACGGTTGGAAATTGCCAGTAATCAGGCATCAACCATGGATGTGGGTAAGAAGATAAACCGCCACCATTAACTTCACGGCGGAAATTGTCCAGATGAGATTCACTTAAACGCCCTTCTACATAAGAACGAGCATACATACCAGGGGAAACGTGTCCTTGGAAATAAATCAGATCGCCGGGAGTGTCACCATCATTACCGCGGAAAAAGTGATTAAAACCTACATCATACAAAGTAGCTGAAGACGCGAAGGATGCGATATGGCCACCTAGCCCATCATCGTTATCATTCGCTTTCATCACCATTGCCATGGCATTCCAGCGAATAATTGAGCGAATTTTACGCTCAAGAGCTACATCACCAGGAGAGGTGATTTCTTTATCGGTAGAGATAGTGTTGCGATAGGGAGTCTGTATAGATGAAGGCTGTTCAATGCCATGGTTAACGGCAGACTCGGACAGTGCTTTCAGCAGCTCGGTCGCGCGGTCTTTGCCAGCGTGGCGAACGACGGACTTAAGAGCGTCCAGCCACTCTTTGGTTTCAATGGCATCGATATCTTGTAGCATTCAAATCTCCTCAGCTATGCGCAAGGCGCACATCACGTAGCAGTAGTCTCTAATACAGGAATTTGGATCTGACTTCGCACAAAATTTGCGCACACCAAGTAAATGTGCAGAATTTTCATGGAGTTACAGGAGGAATATTCCTTTTACTTGTGTAAAAAATCCCCGAATTCTTGCATAAATGGGAATTTTTTACCAGCCCTAGCCAATACGGTAACACTCTGGAGGGGCACAGTTTTAGTGCGAAAATTGCCGAACAAAGCGTCTTAATTACAATGATGTTAACTAAAGAGAGCTGTTCGCAACAGGGATGGCATTATTACCCAAACTTTTACCATTCACAAAGCAAATATCAGTAAAAAAACTGATAATTTTCTTTCCCTTTGCACCAAAAAATAGCAGAGATTTACTTATTGATGTACGCGCAATTCATTCAACTAAAAGAAGTTAACTCAAGGAGATACCACCATTTGCATTTGTTGTTTATGAAGCAACAAATCATCAACATGAAAAAAGTTTTCATTCTTTTCATGCAATTCTGACGTTAACCATAGGCGGCGATTTTTATCCATAAAGACTGCGCGAAAATAATCATGAAAGGAATCAGGTGTAATACGTGCAACCGCCTCTGCCAAATCCAAACGGCGAGAAAAATGTTCACCGTGATCAACAATCGAACTCCAATAGCGCTGTCCTTGTTCTTTTAAAGAACGAGCAGGTTCACGCAGCTTTTTAATTAACGATCGTTGATTATTTACGAAATCTTCATCCAAATCTGGCAGTGCCTCCTCTAAAAACAAATCGATCTCATGAATAAGAATATTTTCGTTTGCTGTTGGTGACTGCACCACAAATAATGTACCTTCCAATGCTGCAATAGGCGATGCTATTGCTGCTGTTATGTATCCTAATTGTTTCTCTGTGCGCAGCTGATGATAAAACGCTGGCTGCAGTAACTGCCGCGCCAACATCATATGAGCGGCATCTTCAACAGAAACAGATGGATTCATAATAAACAATTCAACGACACTATCATCATGTGTTAATGAATGCGTATAAAGCCAAGGTTTTTCAGACCCTTTAGGTAATAACAATATTTTTGCAGGAGGAAGACTGCGCCCAGCTTGACGATTTAGTAATTCATGCTCAACCAGCACTGCAAGCTTTAATGCTTCAGCACGAAAATAGTTACCGTAAAACAATGCATCAATTTTTGCATCAATTAGTTGTCGCACAACAAATTGGTGGAATTGTTCGAAAGTTTTGTTTTCCAACGCATCAATTAATTGCGTGCTGCTCCAGGCAGGCTCAGATTGCAACACAGTAACCTGATTCGCAAGAACCTGATAAGGCAGATTCTTGTTTTGGTTTCGCCAACTACGAAGTAGATCCTCCTTCAACAGATTGAATCGCTCCTCCTTGAATCGGCTAACGCGTATACCCTCCATCAGTTTGTTTAATAACAATCCTTGCCTACTGGAATAACCAAAGACACTGATTTCATAACCACGCGTATTAGCAACAATAGAATGATCAATCCCAGCCAATCGAGCAGAGTAGGAAAACTCATTCATTTGGTCAGCAAGCAAGGCAGCAAATAATTGCGCTTGCGCAGCTCCATCCGCATTAGCAGCTACCAAAGGGGATTTAATGCGAAAATTCACTAACGCACGAGGCTGCATGAACTGCTGATCCTGCGCAAACCATGCACGCATATTTTTATTGGCAAGAATGAGTTGAGGCTGAGGATCGAGCGTTAACTCCTCCTCCAATAAGGATCCGGATTTAACTATCAGTCGCTTCGGGATAAATACATTTTTTTCCGGTAAAAAAAGCTCTTTTCTAACAGCAGGCTTCAAGTCCAGGAGTTCAGGAATACTAGCCCTAACACTGAATGGAACAGAGTAAAGTGTGCTTATGCGATATGGCTCCGCCTCTGGCGCCATGAGCACTAACAATAAATTTTTACTATTCAAGTAAGATAACGCTTTTTTAATCAGCCGTTCGTCATAGGCTCCGTAAAGATAAGGGCCGCGCAAAATATCTTTTGGTGCATAAGTTTTCATTGACTGAGCCAGCACACTGACAGTTTGCATGGGAGCACTTTTTTCAAGAAAACGAAATTCCAAATCACCTAATTGCTGCAACTCTCCGTAACGCCACGCATAAAGACCGCGCGTTTCAATTTGGCCAAGGCAATAAAATACCAACGATACAATTTGGTTACGTGCACGAACTCCTTGAGGAGTCAATTGGATGGTTAACTGAAATAACGCATCATTGCGACTTTGAAAGCCCGTACTTGCATAAATGGCATCGGCCCAGCCCAATCGTTTTAACAAAGACAACAAACTACCTTCACCTTCATGCCCAAGCAAATGAGCAATATATGCATAAGGCTTCTTTTGATAAAACTGCTCAGGGTTTGGAATTGGAAAATTAAAGGTTAGCTGCCGCAACTCTTTTTCCGGTTTTATTTCCACGCTCGCAGGTAAACTTTGCTCAGCAAATAAAGAAGCGTAACTGGATGAAATATTGATATCGCGCTGGGGGATGGCTGAAAAATATTGACGCGCACGGGCTTCAAGATCATCCAGACTGTAGCGCCCCATTATTACCAAATTCATTAAATGCGATGAGTAATATTGCCGATAAAAGGCGACCATATCTTCGCGGACTGGATGTCCTTCTCGATCAGCTAACGTTATTAAATTGCCTACCGAAAACTTGGAACTTGGGTGATCAGGGTTGATTAATTCGCGATAAACATCTCTTTCACGTCGGCCGTCATCTTTCAATTTGGCAAGATATTCCGAGTGCACTGCCTTACGTTCACGCTCAACATATTCCGGGTTGAATAAAGGCGAAATAAAAAATTGAGCAAATCGATCTAACGCAACATCAAGTTGATCGTTGTCTATTTCAAAAAAATAATTGGTATTTTCGGCAGCGGTATAAGCATTAAATTTACCCCCATGCTGGGAAATAAACTCCTGATACTCACCTGCTTGTGGATATTTTTCTGTACCTAAAAACAACATATGCTCAAGAAAATGAGCGAGACCGGCGCGATTTACCGGATTTTGGTTAGCGCCAACATTAATATCTAATGCAGCAGCCGATTTTTCAGTAGACGGATCAGAAATAAGCAGCACGCCAAGCTGATTTTCTAATTTTAAGTAACGATAATTACGCTTATCGTTTTCACTTTTGATAACCCCATTATTAGTGTGCAGATCAATGGTTGCATTGAAGATAGAGCTTGTATCTATAGCTGGCGAGTTATCCTGAGCGGACAAAGGCGGACTTACGAACAGCAAGAATACTGAAGCTAACCAGCACGCACTTAAATTCAGATGTAATCTGCAACCCAATTTCACCATAACACACTCACTTAGCTATCCACGTCTTATTAAAACCGCAGATTGCACAACGCAGATTGATTAAACGTTACGCCGGGTTTACCGCCGGTTTTTTGAGCAAATAACAATAAATGCCGTCTTTCTCAGTGAAGGCCATTAATACATGCCCGCTTAATTGGGCATAGGCCTGAAAATCACGCACCGACCCACCATCAGTTGTCAATACGCGCAACACTTCGCCAGGGTTCATATCGCGCAATGCCAGCTTCGCTTTAAGCAGAGGCAGCGGGCAGCGCAAGCCGCAGGCATCCAACTCGCGTGACGTGGTGTAAGTGAAGCAATCGATTATTTGACTCAAAATTTTTCCTGACGCGTCCATAAAGGATGGATTTCACTGAAAAAACCCAAATATTGGCTAATAGCACAGGGTTTATTCGTACGAAGACAGAACTGAGACCAATGCTTATGGTCATAAAAAGTTGCTAACCTAGTCTTTAAGCGTCAAAAAGGCTAGAGTGATGCCCTATTTTTTTACCCCCTACCTCTTAATACACAGGTCATATGCGGGTTCCAGCAGGAGTCATTGAGTACCGTGCCCAAGCCTTTTTACCGTCGATTTTTCCTTTTTAATCCCCGCTTTCTGGCAGCCGCCAGTTTGGCTCTATCACTGATTGTCTTGTTGGCCGTCAATCCGTATAAAAGTCAGGCAGAAATAGAACTACCCAATTTGGGGGATACCAGCTCGGTGATGATTTCACCTGTGCAGGAAAAAATTCTGGGGCAACGTTGGCTCAGGGCTTACCGGAGTCAGGTCCCAACATCATCAGATCCATTGATCATCAACTATCTGGAGCAACTGTTCGGGCGCCTGCTGCCCTATAGCCAATTGGATGATAAGCGGGTAGATCTGGTTGTCGTCGAAAATAACACGCTTAATGCTTTTGCGGTACCCGGCAACGTGATCGGGGTACATACAGGCTTATTGATGTACGCCAAAACCGAGAACCAGCTTGCCGCTGTGATCAGCCATGAAATGGGGCACTTGAGCCAACGACACTACGCGCGCCGCCTTGAACAACAAAAGAAAATGATGATGCCCATGCTGGCTGGTATGTTGGCAGGATTGGTTCTGGCAGCTAATAGCGATAGCGATGCAGGTATGGCAGCCATCATGGGAACCCAGGCTGCAGCACAGCAGGCATCTCTCGCATTTAGCCGTCAAAACGAACAAGAAGCTGACCGTATTGGTATGCAAACCATGGTGCAAGCCGGTCTTGATCCTCATGCGGCGGCAGATATGTTTGAAGAGATGGTACGCGCCAACAGGCTCAATCGTCGGCCACCGGAATACTTACTGACCCACCCGGTAAGCGAAACCCGCGTAGCAGATGCCCGTAACCGTGCAATGCAATATGAACGCAAACCTGTGGAAGATAATCTTGAGTTTCAATTGATGCGCAGCCGTGTCCGGCTAGATGCCGAAGAAACGCCGCAGATTGCCGCGCGCATGTTTAAAAGTGAGCTGGATAAAGAAAGCGCCTATCCTGATGCAAGCCGCTATGGCTGGGCACTGGCATTGATGGAATCGAGCCAATTTGATGCGGCTCGCGACGCTCTTGCGCCACTACTGGAAAAAGATCCAACCCGTATCACCTATCAAATCATGCGTGCCGATATTGAAATTGCTGCTGAACGCTACAAGGCAGGCTTGGATATTATCGAAACACAATTGAAACAATATCCAGATAACTATCCATTGATTATCCGTCACGCCGAAGCGCTGATGAAAGCAGGCATCTACCAACGATGCGCTGAGATTCTGGATCGCTATTCACGCAAGCGTAGCAACGATGATTACGTTTGGTATTTGCTGGCAGAGGTAAACGGTCTGGCCGGGAATATTCTGGGCGTGCACGAAGCGCGTGCTGAGTACTTTATTTTAAATGGTGTTTATGACCGCGCCCAAATCCAATTGCGCAATGCGCTGAAATTAACCCAGGGAAATCATTACCGCACAGCGTTATTAGAAGAGCGCTTGAAGTATGTCGAAGAACAAATGCGCAGCAGTGGTTTTTAATTCTGGCACGCAATCCAATAATGGATCGGTAGCTATTTTCGTCTTCAGTTGATTATTCATTTATCAAGATGGCTGCTTGATCCAACCTGATTCAACAATCCATTCATCGGCATTTAATGCCGCCATAGGGCGGCCTATAAAATATCCTTGCGCTTCATCGCACCCCATTTCCCCCAAGCGAGTCAATAAGGCTTCGTTTTCCACACCTTCAGCCACAACAGTTAGCCCAAGGTTGTGCGCAAGGTTAATCGTAGAGTTAACGATTAACTCATCCTGCAAATCTTCCAACATATTGCGCACAAACGAGTTATCGATTTTTAATGTTTGCACGGGCAAGCGTTTGAGATAAGCCAGCGATGAATAACCCGTACCAAAATCATCGATCGATAAGTGAACTCCCAACTCATGCAAAGCATCCAGATTTCGCAGAGCACGTGTAGGGTCTGTCATGATAGAGCTTTCCGTAATTTCCAGCTCCAAGCGCGCTGCTGGCAGCTTATATTTTGTCAACAAACGCTCAACCAATTTAGGAATATTGTCATCCATTAAGTTACGTGCGGATAAATTGACGGCCACACTCAATGTCATGCACTGATCTTGCCAGCGGCGACATTGCTCTATGGCTTTTTCCAATACCCATGCTGTCAGTTGATGGATCAAGCTGGTCAATTCGGCGATAGGAATAAAATCCCCCGGAGGTACAAAGCCTAACTCTGGATGTATCCAGCGAATTAATGCTTCAAATCCATAACAACGTTTTTCATCCAGACACACTTTGGGTTGATAGTACAAACACAATTGATTTTCGCGGATCGCGCGTCCCAATTCGCTCACTATAGCGAGACGCTTTGCAGAGTGAGGATCATATTCCGGGCTATAAATTGACAAGCCAAGCATTTGGCTTTTAGCGTAATACATAGCGATATCGGCATAGCGCATAAGGCCATGATGGTCTTGAGCTTGCTGGGGCGATATTGCAATACCAATACTTGCAGAAATTTGCGTGGTGAAACCATCAAGGTCAAATTCTTGCGCAAGTGCATCCAGTAAGCGATGACCAAATACAACGGCTTGGTGAGTGCTGCGAATACGCGGCAAAAACACCGCAAATTCATCGCCACCCAAACGCGCCACAGTACCTGGAACCTCTGCCATTTCATGTGCTAAACGCGGGCCAATCAAACGAAGCAATTGATCACCTACATTGTGCCCAAGGGTGTCGTTGATTTCTTTGAAGCGATCAAGATCAATCAACAACAGCGCACTGATTTGATCACTACTGCGCTGCTCAAAGCAGGTTTCCATATCGAAATATAATTTTTCACGATTAGGCAACGACGTGAGTGAGTCATGGAAGGATTGATAGCGTAACTTTTCTTCGTAACGTCGGCGCGCGGTGATGTCTTTTGTCGTTCCCCACACACGCTTGAGCAAACCATCTTCTACAATGCCCGTACAGCAGATTTGAAAATAAAAATTTTTCCCGCGTTCATCCTGTCGCACTATATCGTGATCGATCATTTCATATTGATTGTTCACAAAATAATGAATATCGAACACATAATTAGTTGAACCGCTCTCAACCAACCCCATACCCAAAATATCATCCAGCGATTGCGCCCCCAGCATACCCAGCAAAACCTTATTTGCTTCTACCAAGCGAGCACTGCGAGCTATGCGTTTGACTTGTTCCTCTAATTCCAACACAACAGGTACGGGCGGTTGCATGTCGTAGCACCATATAGCTTCAGAGCTATTGGTAATAAACGCTTTATAACTTGCTTCACTTTCTTGCAGGGCATCGCGCGCGCTTTTCTCGCGCGACAAATCCTGAAGCTGGATTAATACGCGCTCGGTGTTTCCCTGGGAATCACGGATAGGTAAAAAATTTGCACGGAAATATAAATTTTTATCGCAAATAAAACGGCTACGGTGAATATTCCCCAGCGAATAATTCATTTCGACGGTTTGGATTTTCCCTGATTCATACACTGACCTAATCGCTTCATTTAGTTCAGCGTCGGCGCAGACACGCTTGTCACGCAAAATAGAATAAAAACCAGCTGCACTCTCGGCTTGCCTGTGTGACAAATGGAACAGACGCTCCATAGACTGATTCATATGCAGAAGAATACCGTGCTTGTCGGTAATCAAACTGGGGATGGGACTTTCAGCAAATAAACCGGATAATAATTGCAATGCATATTCATCGCCCGGACTTGCCAACCAATGGATTGCACTGACGACCAAGCCTGAAAAACGGCGCCCGCCAATATCTTTATCCAGTTGCAACCGCCCGATAAAACGTACGCGCGGTTCGCCCTCAATACCTATTAACCGGACATCACAGGAACGCAAACGCTCCGTATCCTGATCTTGTGGATCAGAATTAAATGCCTGAAGAAATAAATATCTATCTGCTTTGGACAGAAGCGCCAAAAAATCAGGAAACCGTTCAATCCTGACCAGAGCTGAGGAAAGCGACGCTGCAAATTCAGGGCAAAGGTATAACTCGTCACTGATGACATCCATATTCCAGGAAGCAATGCCCGATGCATCCAGCGCCTTGTCAATAGCCAAGTCGCCGGGCGAATATCCCATTGAATTTCCCGCAACACTGGAATCTTGCATAGTCAATAAAACTGCCCTGCGCCCAAAAAAGACTTATCAAGATCACAGTGTAGCCAAGAATTTTATCGGTGCTCTTCCTGTTGGTAATAGGTCACATCGATTGTGACAAATGTGAAATAGTGCGCCATTTCCAAACACAAGCCGCGTCAGGCAAATGGCTTTTGCAAGGCGAACAATAAAAACCAAAAAAAAGAGTCAATAATGCGGCGGCCGCTCATTACTGATGTCGTCTTCTGCAGCTGCAGGATTACGCTGGATCTCATCAATACGCAGGGCAAGCAAACGTAACTGCTGCTTCAGTTGGATAATCTCTGCATCTTGCCGGGTGATCACCTCATTTAATTGAGTCAGCGTATCTTCCTGATAAGCAATACGGGTTTGTACGTCAATTAATTGTTCTTCAAGATCGGACATTATTTACTCCAGAATACTGTACGCCGCATCAATCAAATGAACGGCACGTTCATCAATTAAAAGCCCCTGCCCCATGCGATGGGTCACATAACCAAATCCCAATTCAAAATCAGGATCGGCAAATCCGATACAACCGCCAGCGCCGGGATGGCCAAAAGCTCGCTGACCACGGCCATAACGACAATCCGCACGATCATGCTGTGACAACATAAATCCATGGCTAAAGCGCAACGGTAAACCCAGAGTGCGGTCATCACTGAAAGTTTGCTCAGCCCAACACAGCGGCAAAAACGATTCATCAAGTAGCTGTTGTTTTGCCCTGGCCAATTCCCCATAGATTGTCGCCAACGCACGGGCATCTGCATGGGCACCGGCGGCGGGAATTTGCGCCTGTCGCCATTCGCGGGAATTAGTCGCGGTCATCAAACTGATAGGGTTGGAGAACGCGCGATTGGTTACTCCGCGCGGGTCAGCTTTCATCAGTTTGCCCAAAGCGATGCTATCAGCCCCCGTGGAACTGGCTGCCGCTCCCAATGAGCGCTTGAGCGGCCCAGTATCGGCAATGGCATCCAGAAGATGATTGGGCACACCAAAATAGCAATTCACACCTAATGGCCGGGCAATGCAAGCCTGGAAATAGTCGTTGAAACTCTCATATCCACTTGCGCGCTTAACCAACTCCCCCAGAATCCAGCCAAACATAAATGGCGAATAGCCTTGCGCGGTGCCCGGCTCCCACCAAGGCGATTCTGCCGCAGCAACTTGTGTAATCACATCCCAATCAAAAATCTGGTCATTGGCGATATGCTGATGGAAGGCCGACAACCCGGCGCGATGACACAGAAGTTGGCGCACAGTAATAGCGTGTTTATCCGCTTGAGCAAACTCAGGCCATAAGGTTGCAACAGGCTCATCCAACTGTAGCTTGCCTTTGGCAACCAACTGCAAAACACAGAGTGCAACCAAGCCCTTACCTGCAGAGAAAATATTGACGAGCGTGTCCTCGCTCCAATCCGCTCTCTCCACACCCGCCAGCTTGTTACTGCGTTGACCAGCCCAGATATTCACGACCAACTCACCACGATGTACCAGTGCTATGCCTGCGCCTTCTTCGCCACGATCGAAGTTTGCGATAAACACATCCACCACCGGTTGCCACATGGGTAACCAATTGCCTTTGATTTCAATTGTCATAAGCTGACCTCGCCAAAATATGTCGCGCATTCTAACAGCCCCAGCAGTTAGAATTGGCAGCAGTAGAGAGAGGATTTAACGATGAGCAATAACAAAAATTCCCGTTTGGTTTACTCAACCGATACCGGTCGCATTAAAGAAGAAAAGCCTGCAGCCAGTATTCCGCAGGGCGACGGCATAGTACGTATCCGCCGCGAAACTGCTGGCCGAAACGGTAAAGGCGTAACAACCATCACCGGTGTACCACTCGATGAAGCCAAACTCAAAGACCTTGCCAAAGCTTTGAAAGTCACTTGTGGCGTAGGCGGATCCGTGAAAGATGGCGTAATTGAAATCCAGGGCGATCAGCGTGACAAGATTAAAGCTGAACTGGAAAAACGTGGCTTCACAGTGAAGTTAGCAGGTGGTTGAACGTGGACGAATTCCCCTTTGATCCCCAACTGCTTAAAGAGTTAGTCACAACGCCAATGCCCTACGGCAAATATGCCGGCCATGTGATCGCCGATATTCCCGAACACTACCTGATGTGGATGGGGCGAGAAGGATTCCCTAAAGGTAAGCTCGGTCAATTATTGGGGCTAATGTATGAAATCCGCTTGAATGGATTAGAGCCCCTGTTAAAGCCGTTACGATAACGCCAATCGCTGGCCTATTTCTTGCAAAACCCCTGTCATCGAACCAAAACCGCCGTTTTTCTGACAGAGGGCAAACCAAATGGATAGCGAGCTTTTTCTACAAATTACCGACACTTCCTTAAAAATTGGTTTGGGCGCACTGATCGCCGCCGTTACCGCATGGGTAGTGCTGCGCCGCAGTGCGCCGCAGCAATCCAACAGCCTGCGTGACAATCGCCGTTTGCAGATACTGGAAGAAGTCTCAACCCAGGTGGGCACGGTTACCCATATCTTTGCCAAATATTCGTCACTGGTAGTAGAGTCCATCCAGTTCGGCGACCGTTGGCCGCAGGCTCGCCGTATCGAGCTGGAAAGCGTCAATACCGAGTTGGTTGCCGAGTTCAAAAAATTGGCGGAAGCAGAAGCCAGACTGTTAATGCTGGGCGAAAAAAATCTGGAGCGCAGCTTGCGTTTGTACGGCGCTAAAATCGCTGTATACCGCAAACAAGTTTATGTTGGCCGCAAGGATATTTCCCTGGAGCAGATCACTGCGTTGAAAAACGCCATCACCCAAGTGCGCGAGCAGTTCTACGATATGTTGAGCCGCAAGTATGACCGTCTACTCGCCAGCGCCTAAACCTGCTGATCATTTACATACAACGCCCGCTTGTGCGGGCGTTGTTGTTTATGGATTTTAAACGCGCTATAAAAAGTGGAACACCGCTACAGGAGATTGCTATGCTGCGCCGCTTTCCCTACCTCATCATCACAGGTTTACTATTGCTTATGTCCAACCTCACCTTCGCGAATGACATTTGGATCGACGTCCGCACTACCGATGAATTTAATGCAGGTCACATTGAGGGGGCGAAACACATCCCTTATGAGGAAATCGCTGCGCGTATCGACGAAGTCACCACAGACAAAGATGCAACCATCCGCCTTTATTGCCGCTCAGGTAACCGTTCTGGTATCGCCCTGCAAACCCTGCAAGCCATAGGTTTTAAAAACGCAGTCAATGAAGGCGGATACGAAGCACTTCTGCAAAAACAAGCCAGCCAATAATCGTCCAAATTAATGCTGTCTCACCAGCCGCGATTCTGGGACAATAGCGGCTGGTTTAATTCCCTCGATTGCAGTCCCTATGAATACCGCCAAACACCTGTTTTCCTATACCAAACCCAATATTCACTCCCAGGCGAAAACCTATAAGCCCGCGCCATTTTTGCCAATGAGCAGACAAGAAATGGACAAGCTGGGCTGGGACACCTGCGACATTATCATCGTTTGTGGTGATGCCTATGTTGATCACCCCAGTTTTGGTATGGCGGTGATCGGGCGCTTTTTGGAATCGCAAGGGTTCCGGGTAGGCATCATCGCCCAACCGGACTGGAAAAGTGCCGAGCCATTCAAGGCACTGGGGAAGCCCAACCTGTTTTTTGGTGTCAGCGCGGGCAATATGGACTCCTTGATCAACCGCTACACCTCTGATTTGCGCTTGCGTTCGGACGATGCCTATACCCCGGGCGGCCAAGGCGGCAAACGTCCTGACCGCGCCGTCACCGTTTATAGTCAGCGCTGCAAAGAAGCCTACAAAGATGTGCCAATTGTGCTCGGTGGTATTGAGGCCAGCCTGCGCCGTATCGCCCAATACGATTACTGGAGCAACGAAGTGCGCCGCTCGGTCTTGATCGATGCGACGGCGGATATTTTGTTATACGGCAACGCCGAGCGCGCGATTGCCGAAGTCGCCCACTCGCTCGCCGCAGGCAAGAATATTAAAGAGCTGGATAGTATTCGTGGCACCGTTGTTATCAAAAAAGAACCACCCGTTGGTTGGACGGAAATTGACTCCACACGCATCGACTGGCCAGGCAATATCGATAAATTGCCCAACCCTTATGAATACCAACACAACACCAAATCTGTTGTGGATGCGGCGCAAACTGATATCAATAATTCGCAAATTGGTTTACGCCAACTCGACCCGGAAACAATGGCGGAACAAATCGCGGCATTGAATCCGGAAGCTGCCGAACAATTAAAGACGCAAGGCTGCCCTGCACAAGGTATTGAGAGCGAAAAAGCTTTCGACCCCAATGAGCCGCAACCGATTCGTATTATTCCCATGCCGTTGCAAAACCGCAGTGAAATGATGGATGCCGAAAAAGTGTATGTGCGCCTGCCCTCTTTCGATAAAGTGCGCAAAGACCCGGTTCTCTATGCACATGCATCGAGGGTGTTGCATCAAGAGGCAAACCCATTTAACGCGCGCCCGATGATTCAAAAACACGAGAACCGCGAAGTCTGGATTAACCCGCCACCGATTCCACTCGAAACCGATGAGCTGGATGGCGTATTTGATTTGCCTTATGCGCGCGTGCCGCATCCAATTTACGGCAAACAAAAAATCCCCGCCTACGAGATGATTAAAACCTCAGTGAATATTATGCGCGGTTGTTTTGGCGGCTGTACCTTTTGCTCAATCACCGAGCACGAAGGTCGCATCATCCAGAGCCGCTCGCAGGAATCAATCCTCAAGGAAATTGAAGACATCCGCGATAAAGTGCCTGGTTTTACTGGCCATATTTCTGATCTCGGCGGGCCTACAGCAAACATGTATCGCCTTACTTGTAAAGATATGCCAACGCTTAGCAAATGCCGTCGCTTGTCGTGTGTGCATCCAACTATTTGCAAAAATCTGACGACAAGTCACAAGCACACAACAAATTTGTATCGTGAAGCACGCAAAATTCGCGGTGTACATACAGTCTCTATCGCCTCGGGATTGCGTTACGATTTAGCGGTACAGGATCCTGAGTACGTTAAAGAATTGGTCACCCACCACGTGGGGGGGTATTTGAAAATTGCACCAGAGCACACTGAAGATAATGTGCTTGCGCAAATGATGAAACCCAAAATGAGCAGCTACTACGAGTTCAAACGCATGTTTGATAAGTTCTCGAAAGAAGCAGGCAAAGAACAGTTTTTAATTCCGTATTTTATCGCGGCACACCCGGGTACTCGCGATGAGGACATGCTCAATCTTGCACTCTGGTTAAAGAAAAATAATTTTGAAGTGGATCAAGTGCAAACTTTTTATCCATCGCCAATGTCATTGGCGACAGCTATGTATGTGAGCGAACGCAATCCGCTGAAAAAATTAACGTACAAGGGCAGTAAAATTGCTATCCCTCGCGGCATAGAACAGCGTCGCTTGCAAAAAGCGCTGTTGCGTTATCACGATCCTGCCAACTGGCCAATCATTCGCGAAGCCTTGCGTAAAATGCGCAAACCGCATTTGATTGGCAGCAGCGTATCGGCATTGATTCCCGATGAAAAAAGTGAAGCAAGTTTTGGTAAACGCACTGGGCATAATCCAAATGCCCGCGCACAACAAACCAAAGCTCGCACTGGAAAATCTTATGCGTCTGTAAAAGCGGTAGGCGTTAATTCGCCTAAATCAGTAGCAAAACCCGCAGCCAAAGCATTTGGTGACAAATTTGAAAGTGCGAAAAAATTCAACGCGCAAAATACCGCCGCAACAAAATCAAGTCAGAAACCGGCAGTATCTGGTGGCGTGAAAAAAGCGCCGGGGCAATCCCATCATAAATCTGGCAAGCCCAAACGCTAGCATCGCATCCATCATAAATAGTAAACATAAAAAAACCGCTGATTTTTCATCAGCGGTTTTTTATGTTCTTAGCTTGCAACTTATTGGTTATGCCATTTATGTATTAGTTGCCATAACTCATCAAGCGCTGGTAACGGTGCTCAAGCAGAGCATCAATAGGTTCTTTGCTCAAACGATCCACTTGAGAAATCAGACGCTCCTGCAGTTTTTTCGCCATCTCATCCACATTGCGATGTGCACCACCGAGTGGCTCAGGAATAGTTTCATCCACAATACCCAGGTCCTGAAGCACCTTAGAGGTAACGCCCATTGCTTGAGCCGCTTCTGGTGCCTTGGCAACGGTTTTCCAAATAATGTTGGCGCAACCTTCTGGCGAGATCACAAAGTACGTAGAGTACTGAAGCATATTCAAGTGGTCGCCTACACCAATTGCCAGCGCGCCACCTGAAGAACCTTCTCCAATAACGGTACAAATAATCGGTGTACGCAAACGAGACATAACGGCGAGGTTTTGGGCAATCGATTCAGAAATACCACGCTCTTCAGAATCGATCCCAGGATATGCACCGGGAGTATCAATCAGGGTCAGAACCGGAAGATTGAAACGCTCAGCCATTTCCATCAACCGCAGCGCCTTACGATAACCTTCAGGGCGCGGCATCCCAAAGTTGCGCATTACTTTCTCATGCACACTGCGCCCTTTCTCTTCACCGATAACCATTACCGGCTTTCCATCCAAGCGCGCCACTCCACCGATAATCGCTCGGTCATCACCAAAGTGACGGTCACCATGTAGCTCGTCAAAATCGGTAAATACCCGGGAAATATAATCAGAGGTGTAAGGGCGCAACGGATGACGGGCTACCTTTACGATGTCCCATGCGGTCAGTTTGGAATAGATGGTTTCTGTGAGTTTGGTGCTCTTTTCACGCAGTTTGGCGACTTCATCAGCGATGTTCACATCGGAGCTGTTGCCAACCAGCTGCAACTCTTCAATCTTGCCTTCAAGTTCGGCGATGGGCTGTTCAAAATCCAGATAATTCAGATTCATAGCGAGCTCTTGATCCGGGTAGGAAACTACCATTTTGACTTATGGGGTAAGTGCAATCACCTGATTTGGCGTTTTTCTAACCATATTAACAGGCAGCACAATTGGGTCGCTACCTTACGCGAAAAGGGCAATTTAGTCGATCTTTTCCAGTGAAAATGAAGGGTACCAGAACCAATGTGGTTCTGGGTAAGGGGTCTCAGGATCCACAGAGGTTATTGCAACGAATCCTGTATCAATGAAAATTGGGGACGTTCCCTGGCAGGCGAGAAATAAGCACCATTATGAAATTTCAATGCTTCCAGAATATGGCGACGATTAATTAACCCCACCAACTTACCCTGCTCTACCACAGGATAATTTTTGGGCTTATTCCCTAACATAGTCTCAGCAATTTCCAGAATACTGGTTTCCGGACTCACGCAAAGGACATCACGCCGCATAATGCTCGTCACTGGTGCGGACTCCTCCGCATAAAAAGTACTATTCAGCATTTCCTTCATACAATCCTGTTCAGATACAAACCCGATTACACCCAGTGATTCATCCACTACGGGCGCACCAGTAATATTCCATTTGCATAAATGCTCAACCACATCGCGGACACTCGCATTTGCCTTAATTGCCTGCACATTGGCTTGCATAAAATCTTTAACGAGAATAGATGACATGTTACTGCACTCCTCATTCAGTTTTTACACCTGTTTATGACAGTGTAGATGCTGAAAATAGCCTCAAGAGACAGAAAAGATCTTTCAGTCCCCCAGATTTATATCGACTATTTCTAAGGAAAATAACTGAACAGTGCAATTCATCGCCAATAAAAAAGGCCGCGTACTGCGGCCTTTAAATCACATCAATTTTTTAATAAACCAATTTTACTTTAGTGCGACCATAGCTATCGCGTAAGCGCTGCAGTAATTCATCTTCAGGGCGGATATTCCACTGATTGCCAAATCGTAATTGTGCCCGCGCATCACTACGCACATAATCAACAACAATGGCGCAACGCGCTTCTTGCTGCGGCGATTGGCGATAAGGATCCAACATATCCATTAGTTCGCGCGAAAAATTTGCAGACAATACGCCAGACTCCAATTCCAACCACAGCTCTCGCACTTTTTCCTGTCGCACATCTTCTAACAAGCGCACCGATTCAGCGCTCATCTTCAGCATACCACTAAAATCGTCATATCTTACTTGTCCATTGATTACCAACAATCCATCTTTTGCCAAAACATCGCGCGCATTATTAAATGTCTCTGCAAACAAGGTGACATCCATACGACCGGTGCGGTCATCCAATGTCAGAATCGCCATATTATCGCCGCGCTTGGTTTTAACGATACGCTGGGAAATAACCAATCCTGAAATGGTTTGCGCTGATTTTTCCGGTTTCAAGTTGGCGATACGCGAGCTTACCAAATGCGTCAGTTCGCTTTCATATTCATCAATTGGATGGCCAGTAAGATACAAACCCAAGGTTTCTTTTTCAGCATGTAAACGTTCTTTCATTGTCCATGTGCGCGTACGGCAAAAATCTGCATACACATCTTTAGTTGATTGCTCTTCTGCAATCACAGCACCAAATAAATCCATCATGCCTGCATTGGAGTTCGCCGTTGCTTGCTCAGCCGTTTTAACGGCTTCACCCATAGAGGAAAACATAACGGCACGGTCGTGATCAATTAAATGACCAGGGGAATTGTAAGTCGGCCCCAAGCTATCGGCTGCGCCAGAACGAATAATCGCTTCCAATGCTCGCTTGTTTACTTTGCGCGGATCAACACGCGCACAGAAATCAAATAAATCTTTAAACGGGCCGCCTTCATTACGTGCAGCAATAATGGATTCAACTGGCCCTTCACCCAAACCTTTAATAGCACCCAAGCCGTAAATAATTCGCCCAGCATCATCAACTGTAAAATGAAACTCACCAGAGTTAACATCCGGCGGCAACAATTTTAACTTCATGGTACGACATTCTTCGATAAAGGTAACTACTTTATCGGTTTTATCCATGTCCGACGACATAGTCGCCGCCATAAAATGTGCTGGATAATGGGCTTTTAGCCAAGCCGTTTGATAAGAAACGATTGCGTAAGCAGCTGAGTGGGATTTGTTAAAACCATAACCGGCAAATTTTTCCACCAAGTCAAAAATTTTAATCGCCAATTCCGGATCAACGCCCTGATTTTTTGCACCCTCCTCAAATACAGCACGCTGCTTGGCCATCTCTTCCGGTTTTTTCTTACCCATCGCACGGCGCAACATATCTGCACCACCCAAGGTATAACCCGCGAGCACCTGCGCAATTTGCATAACTTGCTCTTGATAAACAATAACGCCGTAAGTTGGCTCAAGAACCGGCTTTAAACTGGAATGTTGAA
This sequence comes from Cellvibrio sp. UBA7661, assembly GCA_002483365.1. Taxonomy (GTDB): domain Bacteria; phylum Pseudomonadota; class Gammaproteobacteria; order Pseudomonadales; family Cellvibrionaceae; genus Cellvibrio. The sequence goes on along the minus strand of DLHT01000017.1, from coordinate 190,497 downwards.
ATTTTGCATCGGGATAGGCCACCTGCGCACGACCGTGTTTACGATTGATAAAGTCATCCACCATCCCCGACTCCAAAGGGCCGGGGCGAAAGAGTGCTACCAGTGCAATCAGGTCTTCAATATTGTCAGGCTGCAAACGTTTAATCAGATCTTTCATGCCGCGCGATTCCAACTGGAATACCGCAGTAGTCTCTGCACGTTTTAATAATTTGAATGTGGCTGAATCATCGAGCGGAATTGCACTGATATCGAGCGGAGGCTCGCCTTTTTTTAGGCGCTGTTTATCGATCATGATACGCGCCCAATCGATAATAGTCAGCGTGCGTAAACCGAGGAAGTCAAACTTTACGAGCCCTGCTTCTTCTACATCACCCTTATCAAATTGGGTAACAAGGCCACCACCAGTTTCATCACAATACAGTGGAGAAAAATCGGTCAGCTTTGTTGGCGCAATAACAACACCACCCGCATGTTTACCAACGTTACGAGTGAGGCCTTCGAGCTGTACTGCCATCTCCCAAATTTCACCGGCATCGCCATCGACTGCAATAAATTCTTTTAATTGCGGCTCTTCTTCCAGTGCTTGCGCAAGCGTCATCCCAGGGGTAGGAGGAATCATTTTGGATAACTTATCAGCAAGACCGTAAGATTTGCCTTGCACGCGCGCCACATCGCGTACTACTGCTTTTGCAGCCATGGTACCGAAGGTAATAATCTGGCTAACCGCATCACGTCCATAGTTGTCAGCAACGTATGAAATCACCTTATCGCGGTTATCCATGCAGAAGTCGATATCAAAGTCGGGCATAGAAACCCGTTCAGGATTTAGAAAACGTTCGAAAAGCAAATCGTATTCCAGAGGATCAAGATCAGTAATTTTCAACGAATAAGCAACTAATGATCCTGCACCCGATCCACGACCCGGCCCTACGGGAATATCGTGGTCTTTGGCCCATTGAATAAAGTCCATAACAATAAGGAAGTAACCAGGAAAACCCATCTGGTTAATAATATCTAATTCAAAATTTAATCGGTCTTCGTAAACCTTCCGCCGCTCCATATAATTATCGGCAGATTTATCAAGAATTCGTTCCAACCGTTCGTCCAATCCTTTATGCGAAATTTGACGAAAGAATTCTGCTTCGGTTAAACCTTCTGGCACCGGATATTCAGGTAAAAAATATTTACCCATTTGAATATTGATGGTGCAACGCTTGGCAATTTCAATTGTGTTGGCAATAGCTTCCGGGATATCACTAAAAAGCTCTGCCATTTCTTCGGCAGAACGCAAATATTGCTGGTCGCTGTAGCGACGCTCACGGCGGGGATCATCCAATGTACGCCCTTCACCAATACAAACGCGCGCCTCATGGACTTCAAATTCGTTTTGCTTGAGAAAACGTACATCGTTAGTTGCCACTACCGGACAATTAAACTCTGCCGCAAGAGCCACTGCTGCATGCAAATAATTTTCATCGTTTTCCCGGCCAGTGCGCTGCAATTCCAAATAAAAGCGATTGGGAAACTCTTGCATCCACGCTTGTAACAATTCTCCCGCTTGTGCACTGCGCCCTCCCAGCAACGCCATTCCTACATCACCCAATTTCCCACCTGAAAGTGCGATAACACCTTCACTGTGCTGGCTGATCCAGTCGCGCTGAAGATACGCTATGCCCTGCTGCTGCCCTTGTCGCCACCCAAGGGAAATCAATTCGATAATATTTTTGTAACCTTTATCATTCATCGCCAACAAAGTAATCAGCGTGGGTTTTCCTTCCGAGTCATTACTGGCAATCCAAAAATCACTTCCTGCAATGGGTTTTATACCTGCACCTTGTGCAGCTTTATAAAACTTAATTAACCCATAAAAATTTGTCTGATCGGTAATTGCGCAAGCAGGCATATTTAATTCAGCAACACGTTTCACTAACGATTTGATTCGCACCAAACTATCGCTCAGTGAGAACTCGGTGTGTAAACGCAAATGGACAAAATTAGCAGCTGGCATAATTAACTTCTAAAAATGAATGGGCTAAAACAATGCTATTTGTTCAATTTTGGATTTTACAGGAGCATAGGATGTTCGATGTATAGGCGTAACACCTAAACGATCCAACGCTTCCATATGAACTTTGGTGGGGTATCCTTTATGATCAGCAAAACCATATCCAGGATATATTTTATCCAGCTCAATCATTTCACGGTCGCGCGTTACTTTGGCGAGTATGGATGCAGCACTAATCGCAGCAACACGACTATCGCCCTTCACGACAGCCTCAGCAGGATAATGCCATTTAGGTAATTTATTACCATCAACCAGAACATGCTCAGGCTGAATATGTAAACCTTGAACGGCACGGGTCATTGCTAACAAACTGGCTTGTAAAATATTAATTTTATCGATTTCTGAAACAGAAGCTCGTGAAATACACCAGCTTTTTGCTTTTTGTTGTATCTCGTCAAATAACAGTTCGCGTTTTTTTTCAGTCAGTTTTTTTGAATCATCCAATCCAATAATCGGATTATCGGGATCAAGAATAACGGCAGCGGCGACAACATCACCAGCTAAAGGCCCTCGCCCCACCTCATCACAACCCGCGCAAAGAAGTCCATGATAAACACTAACAAAAGGCTCTAGCACTGCAGCACCTGTACCATATTGAATAAGTGAGAATTAATTTTTAATGATTAGTTTGGCAATAGCATCCGCGGCACGTGCACTGGCATCACGTTTTAATTCACTGTGCATCTGCATAAATGTTTGAGTTAATTCAATAGCATCATCAGGATTTTCAAAGTAGTTCATTACTGCGGCACTTAATGCTTCAGGAGTTGCCTTATCTTGTAACAATTCCGGCACTAACATTTTTTGTGCAAGCAAATTCGGCAGTGAAACCCAAGGAGTTTTTACCAACCAGGATAAAATCTTAAACGTGAGCGGTGCCATTTTGTAAGCAACAACCATTGGCTTCTTCAACAATAACGCCTCCAGCGTTACTGTTCCCGACGCAAGTAGCACAACATCTGCTGCCGCCATAGCTTCATGGGAATGCCCATTGATAAGTTCAATGGGGAAATCAACATAATCATTTAACTCGATATGCAGCTGACGATAACGATCTGGGCTAGCGGCTGGGATAATAAATTGCAGACTGGGATCTTGCTCAAGACAATAAACCGCAGTACGCATGAACAACTCACCCATGCGCTCGACCTCACTGGCCCTACTGCCCGGCAAAAGCGCAACTATCCGCCCCTCTTCAGGTAAGTCCAGAGTTTTTCGCGCGGCTACTTTATCGACAGCCAATGGAATTTCATCTGCCAGATGATGCCCAACAAACTCTACCGGGACATTATGTTTATGATAGAACTTTGCCTCAAATGGAAGCAGAGTAAGCATCAAGTCCACTGCACGAGCGATTTTTAATACACGCTTTTGTCGCCAAGCCCATACAGACGGACTCACATAATGAACAGTTTTGATTCCACTCTGCTTGAGAGCAGCCTCAAGAGAAATTGTAAAATCAGGCGAGTCGATTCCAATAAATACAGCCGGGGGATTTGCAATAAAGTGGTCGCGCAAAAATTTACGAATGCGCAATAATTCAGGCAAACGTTTGAGTGGTTCGATCAAACCCATCACCGCGAGACGGTCTTGTGGGAAATAGGAATGAAAGCCTTGCGCCAACATGCGAGGGCCACCGATTCCGGAAAACTCAGCATTTGGGAAGTGGCTCCTCAGCTCTTGCATTAAAGCTGCGCCAAGAATATCGCCAGAGGCTTCTCCGACAACAATACCTATATGTATGTGATCAGACATGCAGCCCTCCGTTTTTAGATGTTATAACAAACGTGGAGTAGCCGTAAAACAACACTAACGGACAATACCGCGCGTTGAGGCATTAAGAGAATCGATTAACACTTGCAATGCGGGGCTATCATTAACAAATGGATTCAACTCCGCAAGAGCTTCATCTAATGTCAATCCACGGCGATAAATAATTTTGTAGGCTTTACTCAAGAGTGCAATTTCGTCTTTGCTAAAACCGCGGCGACGCAGACCTTCGACGTTAATATTCTTCGCTTCGGCAGGACTTCCATTCACCATTATGTATGCAGGTACATCCTTACCAATCGCACTGCCCATACCTGAGAAACTGTGGGCTCCGATTTTGCAAAACTGATGCACAAGAGTGAATCCACTCAAAATTGCCCAATCGCCAATATGCACATGTCCCGCCAGAGCAGTGTTATTTACCAAGATACAATTGTTACCAATAACACTGTCATGGCCAACATGCACATAAGCCATTAGTAAATTGTTATTGCCAATTGTAGTTTCACTGCGGTCTTGTATGGTGCCGCGATGGATGGTCACACCTTCTCGGATAACATTGTTATCACCAATAACTAAGCGTGTCGGTTCACCCTTATATTTTAAATCAGGGGTGTCTTCACCAATAGTAGAGAACTGATATATGCGGTTATGTTTGCCAATTTTAGTTGGGCCTTTCAACACAACATGGGAAGCAATAATGCACCCTTCTCCAATCTCCACATCAGGACCAATTACTGTCCAAGGGCCAACCTGTACATCAGAAGCAAGTTTGGCATCGGGATGGATAATTGCGGATGAATCTATCAAAATAAGCTCTCACTCGTCCAAAACAATTTGCGATCAGGTATTTTGATCATTTAGAGTTTACGATCTGCGCAGAGAATGGTTGCAGAGGCAGCCAATATTCCATCAACACTGGCTTTACATTCAAATTTCCAAATACCACGCTTTTCCGAAATGACACGCGACTCCAGCTGTAACCGGTCACCTGGAATAACCTGGCGCTTGAAACGCACATCATCAACACCGGCAAACAAATAAATAGAACCATCCTGTGGTTTTTTATTCATTGTTTTGAAACCCAAAATACCAGACGCTTGAGCCATAGCCTCAATAATCATTACACCGGGGAAAACAGGACTTTGAGGGAAATGCCCATTAAAAACCTCTTCGTTAACGGTAATATTTTTATACGCGATAATTGATTCACCCTCAATCAACTCCACAACGCGATCCACCAACAAAAATGGATATCGGTGAGGTAAATATTGGCGAATTTCGTTAACGTCCATCATGGTGCAAGCCCCAAGCAATCAATTAAAATTTATTCCGCACCATGAGTGCGTTCGAGTTTTATTAAGCGTGTAGCCAAGTTATCCAATTGACGAAAACGCGCGGCATTTTTGCGCCAATCTTTTGTTGGTGACAAAGGAGTACCGGAAGAATAAGAACCCGGTTCATTGATAGATGCAGAGACCATGCTCTTACCAGAAATATGAACTTTATCCGCTAAAGTCAAATGACCGGCAATAGCAACTGCACCAGCTATCGTGCAATTGGCACCTATTATTGTGCTACCAGCAATTGCTGTATGCGCAGCAATTGCTGTATTGCGCCCGATGCGTACATTGTGGCCTATCTGCACTTGGTTATCGATAATTGCACCGTCGTCAATCTCAGTATCGTCGAGAGCACCACGATCAATACAAGTACATGCACCGATTTCTACCCTATTACCTATTTTTACTCCGCCCAACTGATGGATCTTAACCCATCCGCCTGCATCTGGAGCAAACCCAAAACCATCCGCACCAATCACACAACCACTATGTAACGTGCAATCAGCACCAATAATCACCCCGTGATAAATACTCACGTTGGCAGCCAAACGCGTATTTTTACCAACTACACTATCATTGCCAACATAACTGCCCGGGCCAATAATGACGCCATCGTCAAGAATAACGCCATCACCAACAACAGCATTAGCGCCAATAGAAACCAACTCACCTAACTGACAATCAACGCCAACTACGGCTGTAGGATGAATTCCAGAATAAGGCGGGCGCAGCACTTCAAAAACAGCAGAAAGCTGCGCATATGCAAGATACGGGTTTTTTACAATCAACTTATTCCCGCTGTATTCCTTGGCAAAATCCGGGTTAACCAATAAGGCTCCAGCTTTCGTAGATGCGAGAAATTTTTTATACGCGGGATTAGCAATAAAGCTTAAATCTTTTTGTGTCGCTGACTGCAATGTTGAAAGCGCTATTATTTCATGCGATGGATCACCAACAACCTCAGCATTCACTCTGGTCGCTAGTTCTAACAATGTATAAGAGCGCTTCACAACACAGCAACCTGTTGCTATTTTGCTTTATCAAGCAAGGCAGTAACTTTGGGTGTCAGATCATTTTCAGGCTTTGCCATCATGACTGCTTTGGCGTCAACAATCATGGTGATTTTTTCTGAATCGACCAACTGTTTGACTACTGACTCCATTTTGGGACCCAGCTCTTGCATAATTTGCTGCATAAGCGCTTGTTGTTCAGTTTGCAACTTTTTGCCCTGAAATTGATAATCTTGTCCAAGGCTTTGCAACTTCTTCTCACTCTCTGCACGCTTTTCAGCACTCCACGTCATACCATCTTTTTGATACTCAGTTTGCAATGCTTTGATATCTGCAGCCAAGCCATCTAATTTTGCTTTTGCTGCAGCAAACTCAGCACTTTTCTGCAATTTTTCAAATTTCGCTTTAGCTGCAGCAGTTCCCATCACAGCAGCTGTCGGATCAAGAACAACTATTTTGCCTTGCGCCCAAGACACTGCCGACACCAAAGACAATACAACAGCAGCCAACATGTTTTGTGTAACACTCACAATCTATTCCTCTTTAATGAGATAAAACATTTATTGTTAGAAAGTTTGCCCCAAGGAGAACTGGAACACTTCTGTTCGATCATATTCATTTTCCCTAAACGGTTCGGCAATACTAAAAGTCATAGGGCCAAAACCGGATATCCAAGTCAAACCAAACCCGACTGAGGCATTAATACGATCAACATCAACGCCATAACAATTCAATTGGGTTGCACCACAGTCAGTATCAAATACGTTACCTGCATCTACGAAGAACGTCGTTTGCAGAGAACGCTGATCTTTAATAAATGGCAGTGGAAATAAAATTTCCGCCCCCCCCTGAATCAACACATTACCACCAAATGCACCACGGGTACGGCTGGTGTATGTGCTCCCCACTATTAGATCGCTTATCAGCTCGCCTGGATTACAGAGGCGCGGATACCCATCGCTATTAGCACCTACACCTGGAGCATTTGGATCTTCACACAGCACGTAAGCCAAGCCGCCGCGCTCATTAGGTTGAGCAATACCATCGCCATTGAGATCATCCCACACGGTAGCGGTTGTTGTTTCATCATCACTTCGACGCGGAGAACTACGTGGACCGAGAGTGTTGCGCTCAAAGCCACGAACCGACCCAAAACCACCCGCATAATAGTGTTCAAAAAATGGAAGTTCGTCCAAATCACCATAGGAAGCCGCGTAACCCAAGCGAGTATGTAAACGCAACGTTAGAGAACGCGTTAGAGGCTTGAAAATTTGGCCATTGTAGTCGAACTTATAATATTGCAGGTCGCCACCAGGCAGAGAAAGCTCAAAGCTTAATTGCTGCGAAGCACCACGATTTGCTAAAACTCCACGATTGAGAGTTGAACGCATCCAATACATACTCAACTGAGCATCATTAAATGTATCGCCATAAATATCAAGGAAACCGGGAGCGCCAAGCATATCCTCAGTAACTGTTTTAATTTCATAGCTACCGTTGGGGTAATCAATTCCCTGCTGTGCTCTTTGGATCAAGTCATAATTTTCTTGCTGGGTTATATAGCCAATTCTATCGCTCCAAAATGGACTGCGAATAATTTCCTGTGATGAATACCCTGTAGGTTCAACTTCCAAACTACGCAAACCGATATCAAAACCAATGCGCTCAATATCTGAAATAGGATAACCAAAATTTAGTTTTCCTCCATATACGTTTGTACTGTAAGGAGTAATGTTATACGAGCCATAGTCACTCTTGGTGTAATACAAATTCACACCACGGCTTACACCATCAGGTGTAAAATAAGGGTCGTTGTAATTAAAGTTATATGCTGTCTGATAACGATTGTGACTGAAGCTAAAGCCTACCTGCTTACCTGTGCCAAACCAGTTGTTTTGTTGAATACTTGCAGAGAACAATAATCCAGAATACTGGGCATAACCTACTTGCAAACCCATACTGCCCGATGGCTGTTCTTCAACCGTGTATTCTACATCTATCTGATCCGAAGTACCCGGAACCTCTTTATTTTCTACTTTCACTTCTTTAAAGAAACCCAAACGCTCCAACCGCACTTTTGAATTTTCAATTTGTGCAGAGTTTGCAGAACCGCCTTCCATTTGACGCATTTCACGGCGCAACACCTCATCGATCGTTTTAGTGTTACCGCGAAAATTAATACGATTCACATATGCGCGTTTGCCAGGTTCAATAAAGAAAGTAATTTTTACGGTTTTATCAGCGTCGTTTCGTTCTGGCATCCCTTCTACTTTGGCAAAGGTATACCCCTCATTACCCAAACGTTTGGTAACGTATTCCTCAGAAGTTGTCATAAGAATTTGAGAGAAAATCTGATCCTTACGCATCAAAATCATGCGGCGGATAATTTCCTCATCGATAGCCGGATCACCTGCCAAATCGATTTCACTGACTTTATAAATGTCACCCTCTGTAATGTTGATCGTAATAAAGATTTTGGCCTTATCAGGACTTAATGAAATTTGCGATGAGTCAATTTTGAAATTTAAATAGCCGCGATCCATATACCAGGATTCCAGCCGCTCCAAATCACCCTTCATTTTTTCTTTGTTATATTTGTCATTACCTGATATCCAAGACCACATACCTGTTGTTTTTAATTCAAAAAGATCAGCCAACTCTTCTTCGGTATAACTGTGGTTACCGACAATATTGATTTGCTTGATACGGGATGGGCTGCCCTCGTCGATCTTTACCAGAACTTTAACCTGGTTACGGGGCATATCTTCAATTTCAATATTGACACTTGCACCATAGCGCCCCTGATTTACGTATTCACGCTGCAATGCCTGAGTTATGCCTTCCAAGGTAGCGCGCTGGAAAATTTGGCCTTCTGATAAATTATTGTCTTTAAGACTATCCATAAGGTTTTCAGTCTTAATAGCCTTGTTGCCTTTAAGTTCAATACTATTGATCGCCGGGCGCTCTTTGATGACCAATACCAATACATCCCCATCACGTTTAATCGCTACATCCGAGAAATAACCGATCTTAAACAGTTCGCGGGTTGCATTTTGAATATCAGACTGAGTCAGTATGTCACCTACCCGTATAGGCAGAGCACTGAAAACTGTACCGGCTGAAACACGTTGCAGCCCCTCTACACGGATATCACTGACACGGAAAGTTTGCGCTTGCACAGCACAAGACAGCAAGAGCACCAAAAAACAGCCAATAAATCGCATCAAAACTCGCTTCATAGAATTTGTTCTAATCATAAATGGATGTTGGTTGCGGTTAGGGGGATCCAATTAAAGCCGCAGTATGTCGTTATACAGCGCTAGCACACTTAGACTTATCACTAGAAAGAGTCCAACCTGATACCCTAGCATCTGCACTCTGTCGGACACCGGTTTCCCCTTTATTACTTCAATAAAGTAATAAAATAAGTGGCCACCATCCAACACAGGAATAGGTAAAAGGTTAAAAACTGCCAGAAATACACTGAGCAGAGCGACAAAACCAATAAAACTTTTCAAGCCACTCTCGGCCGAAGAGCCCGCCACCTTAGCAATGCTTATCGGTCCACTCAAGTTTTTCGTGGAAATTTCGCCAAGAATCAATTTTTTGATTGATAAAAGAACAAATCCAGAGGTTTCCCAGGTTTTATTGACCCCTGCGACAAACGCACTGACCGGATTGTATTCGTAGGTACGGATTAAACTTTCAGGTAGTGTGTAAGTTTGAACTCCAGCACCGATACGCCCGATCCTGTGCCCATCCTCCTCAACAGCATCAGGAGTTAGCTGGAGATTTATTATCCGCTCGCCGCGCTCCAGACTTACATTAATGCGGTTTTCTGGATTCTTTCGTATGAATTCAACCCAGTCAGGCCAATTGTCTACATCAACATCATTGACCTGCAAAATACGATCGCCAGTTTTAAACCCGGCCTTTTCTGCTGCTCCACCAAATGCAACTTCACCAACTATCGCTGGTATTGGAAGATGCAAAGTAATACCCATACCTGCAACGGGATTAGGATCAACAGCATCCCTCATCCAATCAACCAGTTGAGCTTTAGTTTCATATTGAAAATGTGAGTCAGAATAAGCAACCGTTATGCTGATCTCTCCAGTCTCTCCCAATCGATTTAATAAGGCTTTATTCAAGGCTTGCCAAGTAGGAGTTAAGCGCCCATCAATTGCAATAATTTCCTGTCCAGCTTCTAGCCCCGCCTGAGCAGCAATAGATCCAGGAGCTACCTGACCTATAATTGGTATGAGATCTTTTTGCCCTTGCAGTAATAGCCCCCAGAACAAGAGAATCGCAAGCATAAAATTGGCGATCGGCCCAGCAGCTACAATCGCAATGCGCTGCCATACATTCTTATTATTAAAGGCAAACTGACTCTCTTCAGGAGAAACAACAGATTCTCGCGCATCCAACATTTTGACGTAGCCACCCAAAGGCAATGCAGCCACAGCATATTCAGTCCCTTGACTGTCGCGACGAGACCAAAGCACTCGCCCAAAACCAATTGAGAACCTCAATACTTTGACACCACAGCGACGAGCAACATAAAAATGCCCAAACTCGTGAATGGTGACCAAGATCAGCAATGCAACCAAGAAAGACAAAATTGTCTGGATTAATTCCACAAGAAAACCTCGAACCAATAATTACCAGGTTGCTATCAGTTGCTGCGCAAGAGCGCGAGCCTCAGCATCAGCATTATGGATCTGCGCAAGGCACTCCGGCTCACTCGGAGCAATTCGCGACAACACATGATCAATAACCACAGCTATTTGATCAAAGCGGATTTTACGCTGTAAAAATGCAGCGACAGCGACCTCATTCGAGGCATTAAGTAATGCAGGCGCAGTGCCTGACACTTCAGCCGCTGATTGCGCCATCCGCAGGCATGGGAATCGTTCGTAGTCAGGGGCACTAAAATCCAGGCGCGCAATATTGATCAAATCCAAACTGGATACACCTGATTCAATTCGTTCAGGCCATGCCAATGCATGTGCAATAGGTGTGCGCATATCTGGATTTCCCAGTTGCGCCAAAACCGAGCCATCAATGTACTCTACCATTGAGTGGATGACGCTTTGAGGATGAATAACTACCTCAACTTGTTGCGGGCGAGTATTAAATAACCAACAAGCCTCTATCAACTCCAACCCTTTATTCAGCATGGTCGCTGAATCAACTGAAATTTTTTGCCCCATACTCCAGTTGGGATGGGCGCACGCTTGCTCAGGGGTAACACGCGAAAGCTCCTCAATAGGTGTATTACGAAATGGACCACCCGAAGCAGTCAAGAGGATTTTTCGCACCCCACTGGAACCCAATCCAGCAGCAAGATAATCGGAGCGATGATTGGGTAAACATTGGTAAATAGCATTGTGCTCGCTATCAATCGGCAGTAACACCGCTCCGCACTCAGCTACTGCGCGGGTAAATAGCCCTCCCGCCATAACCAGCGCTTCTTTATTTGCCAGCAATACTTTTTTGCCCGCGTTGACAGCGGCCAACGTTGGGGTCAAGCCCGCAGCACCTACGATTGCAGCCATGACGGTATCAACATCTTCATGACTAGCAACCATCTCCAATGCAGTAGCACCTTGCAACACCTCGGTTTCGCAACCTTGTCGACGCAGTTCGCGCTCCAACTCCAGCGCACCCAAAGGGTCACTTAAGACTGCATAACGGGGTCTGTAGGTGAGACATTGGGTTGCCAACAATTGCCAGCGACGATCTGCAGTCAGCGCAAAAACCCGATAGCGATCCGGATGTCGCGCAATCACATCCAACGTACTAACGCCAATAGACCCAGTCGCCCCCAGGATAGTGATTTGTTGCAAATTGGTTGGCATAAATCAACTACCTGCACCAGGCGCAATAGCACCTGTCACCAACAAGGCCAGCGCAAAAACGGGGGCACTTGCTGTGATTCCATCAACACGGTCAAGAATACCGCCATGACCAGGTAAGATATTACCGCTATCTTTCACACCAGCATGACGCTTGACCATGCTTTCTAATAAATCACCCAATACAGACACCAAACTGGCAGGCAGAATCACACACAAAATCCACAACAATCCGACATCCAATACAACCGCCAGCATCAAAGCCAACAAACAGTTGGCAAGAAGCCCACCTGCAAACCCTTCCCATGTTTTACCGGGACTTACCGCTGGCGCCAATTTATGCTTTCCGAAACGACGCCCCACGAAATAACCACCACTGTCAGCCAGTGCCACAACAACTATTAAAAGAAACACCAACCAAGCACCATCAGGCAACTGTCGAACATATACCAATGCCACCCAAGTCGGGATTAATACCAAGACCCCCATAATCAGGCGCAATAACTGGTGCCCCCACAACAAACTGCTATTGGGATAACCTTGCACCAAAAGTAAGGCTATCGCCCACCAGCTGCAGCCAACAACCAATAAATTACGTATCGCATCATCAGTAAGACGCAGACGAATCTCACCGACAAAACCAAAATAAGCTGCAACTCCAATTAGCAACATCAATAGCACAACGGAGTACAGAAGACGCTGCCAGATAGCCGTAAGTCCCGATAAACGAGCCCACTCCCAAGCGCCAATTAATAAGACTGCGCCTATGAAAAAAGAGAAATACCCTGCAGGCAATACAAACAAAGCAGCCAGAAAAATAGCTGTGAGTATCAATGCGGTGATGACACGCTGTCTAAGCATTAAGAGCCCCCGCATCGATTTGATCACCTGTCATCCCAAAGCGACGCTGACGATCATTAAAACTCATTGCTGCTTTTTTAAGTTCTTCGCCATCAAAGTCAGGCCAGAGCTTATCGCTAAAAAATAATTCGGCATAAGCACATTGCCATAATAAAAAATTGCTAATTCGAATCTCACCGCCAGTGCGAATCAACAAATCCAGTGGCGGCAAATCAGCAAGACACGTATGTTGATGAAGTGCATTCTCGTTAATGTCTGACAATGCCAATTGACCATTCAAAACTTGCTGTGTCACTTTTTTTGTTGCCTGTGCTATGTCCCAACGGCCACCATAATCAGCCGCAATAACCAAGGTAGTTTTACCACCGCGGGTCAGCTCTTCAGCGTCATCAATCGCTTTTTGAATTGAGGGAGTGAAGCGCTCACGGTTGCCAATCACCCTTAAGGCAACACCTTTTTTCTTGAGGGCTTTAGCTTCATTTTTGAGGTATAGCAAAAACAATGACATCAAAGCTTCCACTTCGACGGGTGGGCGACGCCAGTTTTCACTGCTGAAAGCAAAAACAGTCAACACTTCTATACCTAAATCCTGACATGCCGACATAACATCGCGGATACGCTCAACACCCACTTTATGGCCAGATACACCAGCCATTCCGCGCTGCTTGGCCCAGCGATTGTTGCCATCCATAATAATCGCCACATGGCGAAGGATATTGTCAGTCACGCGCATCTCCCAACGACAGGCTGAAGTTATCAACAAGCATCAGCCTGTTTTTCTACATTTTTGTAATACTGTTTTTTTGCAATGCAGTTATTGTGATAACAAGTAAGAACACCCGGCCTGGCAATACCAAGCCGGATAAAGAGGCAGATTAAATAGCCATCAAATCTGTTTCTTTTGCAGCCAAAGCCTTATCAACTTCAGCAATGTATTTGTCAGTGATTTTTTGAATATCGTCTTGTGCTCGACGATCGTCATCTTCGCCAATCGCTTTATCTTTTAATAACGCTTTTACATCACCCAATACATCACGACGCACATTGCGCACCGCAACACGGCCGTTTTCTGCTTCTGCACGAGCTTGTTTGATGAAATTTTTACGAGTTTCTTCAGTAAGCATCGGCAATGGGATACGAATCAAACCATTGGTTGTTGAGGGATTCAAACCCAAATCCGACTTCATAATCGCTTTTTCAATCGCCGGAACCAAATTGCGCTCCCAAGGGCTGATTGACAAAGTACGCGCATCTTCGATATTGATGTTGGCAACTTGGCTCAATGGGGTCTGAGTGCCGTAATAATCTACAGTGATGCCATCTAACAGACTTGGGTGAGCACGGCCCGTGCGAATTTTGTTGAAGTTATTACCCAACACTTCAATCGCCTTTTTCATGCGTGCTTCAGCATCTTTTTTGATGTCATTAATCATGATTTATCCTCTTCAATCAAAGTACCTTCGTTGCTACCCACAACAATATTCAATAATGCACCTGTTTTATTCATGCGGAAAACACGTACAGGCATATCGTGTTCACGACACAGACAAATCGCAGTCAAATCCATCACTCCCAACTTTTTATCAAGCACTTCATCGTAAGACAACCGGTCGTACTTTGTCGCCGTTGGGTCTTTTTTCGGATCTGCGGAATAAACACCATCCACCTTGGTAGCCTTCAGTACTATATCTGCATCCACTTCAATTCCACGCAGACAGGCAGCGGAGTCAGTAGTGAAAAATGGGTTGCCAGTACCAGCAGAGAAAATGACAACTTCGCCAGAGTTAAGAAAGCGCACTGCACGGCGACGATCATAGTGTTCAACCACACCACTCATAGGGATCGCTGACATCACACGCGAAGAAATATTAGATCGCTCAAGCGCATCACGCATCGCCAGAGCATTCATTACCGTTGCCAGCATCCCCATATGGTCGCCAGTCACACGATCAAGCCCAGCCGCACTGAGCGCAGCACCGCGAAACAGGTTGCCGCCACCAATCACCAAACCGACCTGAACACCTATACCCACTAATTGACCAATCTCCAGTGCCATCTTATCGAGCACTTTAGGGTCAATACCAAATCCTTCGGTTCCCATTAGCTCTTCACCGCTGAGCTTCAATAAAATACGCTTGTACTTTTTATCCCTTGGGCTGGACATAAATGCTCTCCAAAACAATGAGTTAGCTATCAACACCCGCCCACACCGGGGGGTCAAAAAAATCGGTGCAGTGTAACAGAAAAAAAGAGGCCGGGTGTCGCCACCCGGCCTCTTTTTCACTGCTGCGATGCCACACTTGTGGCACCCAAGCTTACGCCTTGGCAGCTGCTACCTGGGCAGCAACTTCAGCAGCAAAGTCCACAACAGCAACTTCAATACCTTCGCCCACTTCCAAGCGCACAAAGCTCTTCACAGTTGCACCACCCGCTTTAGCGAATTGCGCAACAGTTTGCTCTGGATTCTTAACGAAAGGTTGATCAACCAAGCTAGCCTCTTTAAGGAACTTGCTGATACGACCAACAATCATCTTCTCAACGATCTCAGCTGGCTTACCTGCCATGTCAGGCTGAGCACGGATAATTTCTTTTTCTTTTTCTACAACATCAGCCGGCATTTGATCAGAGCTGACTACAGTTGGGTTAACTGCTGCTACGTGCATAGCGATATCCTTAGCAACTTCTTCGCTACCACCTTCCAACTGCACCAATACCGCAATGCGATTGTTCAGGTGCAGATAACCACCGACAACGCCACCCTCTACCAAACTAATGCGACGAACACTGATTTTTTCGCCAATCTTTTGCACTAGCGCTTCACGAGCCGCTTCCAACTCACCCACCATAACAGCAGCAACATCAGTTTGCTTGGTGGTGAATGCTTTTTCCAATACGCTATTCACGAACGCCAGGAAGCCAGCATCGCGAGCAACGAAGTCAGTTTCAGAGTTAACTTCAACCGCAATACCGTAGCTGTTATCAGCAGCTACTTTAACGGCAACAACACCGTCAGCCGCAGTGCGACTTTCTTTTTTAGCCGCTTTCAAACCAGATACTTTACGCAGGTTTTCAATCGCCAGTTCGATATCGCCATTGGCTTCGCCCAAGGCTTTTTTACATTCCATCATGCCAAGACCAGTGCGGTCACGCAGTTCTTTTACCAGTGCAGGAGTAACAGCGCTCATGGTTAATTCCTCAAAATAAAAGTGTTCGAATTCAGTTTGAAAAAAGGGGGCCTAGCCCCCTCTTCCGACAACCCTGCGAACAACGCTAGCAGGGCTATATGTCATTTGATAACTGCAGCCATTGAAATTATTCAGCAGCACCTTCTGCAGCAACATACTCATCTTTGTTTGGTACAGATGAAGCAGACTTGGAGCCTTCAAGGCACGCATCAGCGATAGCACTTACGTACAATTTGATTGCACGGATAGCGTCATCATTACCGGGGATTACGTAGTCAACGCCTTCAGGGTTGCTATTGGTGTCAACGATACCAATTACAGGAATCCCTAATTTGTTAGCTTCTTGAATAGCAATACGCTCATGGTCAACGTCAATTACAAACATTGCATCAGGCAAACCAGCGATGTTCTTGATACCGCCAATTGAACGCTCCAGCTTTTCCATATCGCGGGTACGCATCAGAGCTTCTTTTTTGGTCAGCTTAAGGAAGGTACCATCTTGGCTCTGGGCAGTCAGATCAGACAAACGACGGATCGAAGCACGGATGGTTTTGTAGTTAGTGAGCATACCGCCCAACCAACGATGACTTACGAATGGCTGACCAGCGCGTTCAGCTTGTTCTTTGATGGTCTTTTGCGCAGCGCGCTTGGTACCAACAAACAGAATTTTTTTCTTTTGCGACGCCATTTGCTGCACCAAAGCCAAAGCTTCGTTAAATGCAGGAACAGTGTGCTCAAGGTTAATGATATGGATCTTGTTACGCGCACCGAAGATGTATTTGCCCATCTTTGGGTTCCAGTAACGGGTTTGGTGACCGAAGTGGACACCGGCAGACAACATGTCGCGCATGCTTACTTGTGGCATTTTAGTATTCCTACTGGGTTAGGCCTCCATACATCCCGCTCACCAACCAGCATGTTCGCTATCGCGACCATTAGGCACCCAGGTTTTGCGTGTCGATATATGTGTGACGTTTGTTAAGTTAAATAGCTATTGAATTCCCGATTTTTCTGGCAGAAATGACTCATCGCCGAAAAATGAGGCGCGCTTTATACCACAAGCGAGCGACATAATATACCGAAAAGTAAATAGGAAGCCGAAATTGACTGCCGGAAGGGACTGTAAGGAACTGATTAGCCACTAGGCCGCCTCACATCGGACTTGTATACTAGTAGAATTCTTCATCAAAAACCCAGAGATCCCATCATGAAAGAAACCTGGCGCTGGTTTGGCCCCAAAGACACAGTCAGCCTGCAGAGCATCGCCCAAGCAGGTGCTACCGGAATAGTTACTTCACTACATCACATTCCCACCGGCGCTACCTGGCCTATGGCAGATATATTGGAGCGTAAAAAACTCATTGAAGATCATGGGCTTGAGTGGGCTGTGATAGAGAGCATCCCTCTTCATAACGACATCAAAACCCGTACCGGAAATTTCCAGCAATACATCGACAACTACAAGGAATCCCTGCGCAACGTAGGTGCCGCGGGTGTCCGCGATGTGTGTTACAACTTTATGCCTGTTGTTGATTGGACCCGCACTAATCTCAACTACACACTTCCTAATAATGCCCGCGCCCTGCGCTTTGAGATGAGCGACTTTGCCGCTTATGACGCTTATATACTGCAGCGCCCCGGTGCCGAAGAGTCTTATCACCCCGACGTACTCGCCAAAGCCAAAGCACGTCTGGACGCAATGACTGCAGAAGAAAAAACCCTGCTAGAAAAAAACATCATCGCCGGTCTTCCTGGCGGCGAAGGCTCTTACGATCGCGAAGGCATTCGAGCCGCCATCGACCTGTTTATTAAAATGGGTGATGAAGGCATGCGCGCCAACTTATTTGCCTTTCTGAACGAGGTAATTCCAGTAGCAGAAGAAGCCGGTGTGCGCATGGCGATCCATCCTGATGATCCACCTTTTTCCCTATTTGGTTTACCTCGTGTCGTCTCCACCGCTGATGACGCGCGCGCCTTGCTCAATGCAGTTCCCAGCCCCTCTAACGGTTTGACACTATGTGCCGGCTCCTACGGTGCACGCTGCGATAACGATTTAGTAGCAATGGCACGCGAATTTGGTGATCGCATCTATTTCGTTCATTTACGCAATATCAAACGGGAAGAGGATGGCTCCTTCTTCGAATCCGACCATCTTGATGGCGACAATGACATGGTTGGCCTGATCGAGGCATTGCTGGATGAAGAAGATAGACGCAAAAAGGCAGGGATTGAGCTGCCTCCAATCGCAATGAGACCAGATCACGGCCATTTGATGGGCGACGAAATCGGAAAAACGGGCATCAATCCCGGCTATTCATATGCTGGGCGGATGAAAGGCCTGGCAGAATTGCGCGGCGTAATTCATGCCTTGACAAGCTTGCGTCGCCGCTCAGCCTGATAACCTCCCCCAACCTCTCCTCATATAAGAAGGGCCCCTGATAGCCCTTCTTTATCTTGCAGTTTTATAAGGCATCGACTTTTCAATCGACACGATTAAGGATGACCTTGGGCAAATTAGCCCGGAATCGTTTAGAATACGGCATCTTTTTAATCACCCCCGAGATCGCCTGAACTCATGTCAGTTATCATTAAAACCCCTGAAGAAATCGAAAAAATGCGTGTTGCTGGCCGCATGGCAGCCGAAGTACTGGAAATGATTGGCCAATATGTCCAGCCAGGCGTCACAACAGCTGAACTGGATAAAATTTGCCACGACCACATTGTGAATGTGCAAAAAGCCATTCCCGCCTGTTTGGGATACCGCGGATTTCCAAAGTCGATTTGCACTTCAGTCAATCAGGTCGTATGCCACGGCATTCCCTCTGACAAAAAAGTGTTGAAAGCGGGTGACATTATCAATATCGATGTCACTGTGATTTACGAGGGCTACCACGGCGACACAAGTGCCATGTATTTTGTTGGAACCCCAGCACCGCATGCAGAACGATTGGTAAATATCACACAGGAATGCATGTATAAGGCGATCAAACTGGTGAAGCCAGGATGCCGATTAGGCGATATTGGCCACGTTATACAACAACATGCAGAAGGCAATTATTATTCCGTGGTACGTGAATACTGTGGTCATGGTATTGGTAAAGTATTCCACGAAGATCCACAAATCCTTCACTACGGCCGTCCCGGTACGGGCATGGAGTTAAAAGAAGGAATGGCCTTCACCATCGAGCCGATGATCAACGCAGGCAAACCACAAACCAAACTAAAAAGTGACGGCTGGACAGTAGAAACAAAAGATGGCCGGCTTTCCGCACAATGGGAGCACACCATGGTGGTGACTAAAGATGGTGTGGAGGTATTAACTGCTCGTACTGGCGAAGTTTTTTAATCGATGAGCCTATCTAATTTTTTTTCGCGGGTTTTCAATAAACCCGCGCAAATTGAAAACACCACAACAAATTCTAACTACCCGCCGCAAGAAAGCGATGTCATCCAGACAACCCAAACCCCCACAGAACCCAAAGTGATTCCCTACTTTGAACGGCCACTTTTTTTCTTCGACCAAAGCCGTTTTCGTCGCGCATTAAACGAACAACCGATTATCACTGTTTTTAAAGACGCCATTAACGCCGCAGGAACGCAAGCAAATCGTCGCTTTATTGAAGGCGAAGATATACGCGCACTGGTGTATGAGCGCGCATTATTTATCGATTGCGTTTTACATTACGCATGGCACCAGTTCGAGTGGCCAGACAGTATCAGCCTTGAAGCAGTGGGCGGCTATGGTCGCGGAGAGCTGCATCCAGCATCTGACATTGATTTATTAATTCTGCATCGACCCGAGGTATTTGAGCGCTGCAAAGATAACATCGAAAAATTTCTAACCCTTTTATGGGATATAGGTCTTGAGATTGGCAGCAGCGTGCGCACTGTCGAACAAACAATTGAAATTGCACGCACCGACATTACAGTTGCGACCAACATTATGGAGTCGCGCACCCTGATAGGTGACCCAACACTACGCCACGAATTACTGGAAGCATCCAGCCCTGATAAAATCTGGCCAATCGAGGAGTTTTTCCGCGCGAAATATCAGGAGCAATTAGATCGTCATAAAAAATATAACGACACCGAGTACAACCTTGAACCTAATATCAAAAATGCACCGGGTGGATTGCGTGATATCCAAACGATTAATTGGGTCACCAAACGCTACTTCGGTGTGCGCACCTTAAAACAATTGGAAGGTAAGGGGTTTTTTACTGACGAAGAATATTCCTTACTTAATTATGGTGAAGAATATTTATGGCGCATACGTTATGCATTACACATGACTGCAAAGCGCCCTGAAGAAAGATTATTGTTTGACTACCAACGCGAAATTGCAAAATCCTTCGGTTATGTAGATGGCCATGAAGGTCTTGCTGTAGAACAGTTCATGCACAAATATTACCGTACGGTATTGGCACTGCGCGAATTGAATGATGTAGTTTTGCAATTCCTGTCTGAAGTGATTTTACAAAAAGGTAAAACCAAAAGTGTGGTATCACTCAATGAACGCTTTCAATTGCGTGATAATTTTATTGAAGCAACCCACACTTATGTTTTCGAAGAAAATCCTTCAGCACTGCTGGAAATGTTTGTGCTCATGGCACAAAACCCGGATATACAAGGCGTGCGAGCATCCACTATTCGCTGGATTCGTGAAAGCCGCCATTTAATCGATGACAACTTCCGAAACAATCCTAAAAACACCCAGTTGTTTATTAAATTATTACAACAACCAGCAGGATTAGTAGAACAACTAAAGCGCATGTCGCGCTATGGTATTCTCGGCCTATATCTACCCGAGTTCGGCCAAGTAACAGGACAAATGCAGCACGATTTATTTCACATTTACACGGTGGATGCACACACATTAAAAGTAGTGCAAAACATGTGTAACTTTTTGCTGCCATCTGCAAAAGATGATTTTCCCGTTGCAGCCACTATTATGAACCGGTTGCCAAAACTGGAACTGCTTTACATCGCTGGTTTATATCACGATATCGGTAAAGGCCGCGGTGGAGACCATTCCACACTAGGCGCTGTAGATGCGGAAGAATTCTGCGTACGCCACGGCATTTCACCACGCGAAACACGCCTGATCTGCTGGCTGGTTGAAAAACATCTACTGATGTCACAAGTATCACAGAAGCAAGATATCTCCGACCCCGAGGTGATCCATAATTTTGCCTTGGCAGTTGGCGATCAATTGCATCTGGATTATTTGTATTGTTTAACCGTGGCAGATATTAACGGCACTAACAAAGAATTATGGAATACCTGGCGCGCCAGCTTGATGCGCAATTTGTATTTGGATACCCGCCGCGCATTGCGTCGCGGCCTGGAAAATAATGTCGATAAACAAGACTTAATAGAAGAAACCCAACAAGCTGCCATTCGCAAACTTGCGCGCAAAGGTTTAAACAAAGAACAAGTACTCGCCCTGTGGGGCGACATGGGTGATGATTATTTCCTGCGTGAAAGCTTCGTGGATATTACATGGCACACACAAGCCATTGCCGCACGTACTGACGACAAGCCACTGGTACTCATCAAGAAAACCACTAACAAAGAACTTGCCGGTGCAACCCAGATTTTTATTTATAGCAAAAACCAAAAGAATGTATTTGTGGCAGCCGTAACGGCATTAAGCAATTTAAACCTGAATATTCAGGATGCGAAAATTTACAGCTCTAAAGCAGGCTACACCATCGATACCTTTTTTGTGCTCAATGAAAATGGTGAACAACTGGGCAACAATGCAACGCTGCTCAAAAAAATCCAGCAAGCACTGATTGATGAACTGAGTCTGGTTAATGACAACTATCGCGAAGTCATTGGCCGCCGCACTCCGCGCCGACTCAAATACTTTGCATCGCCTACCCGCACTTCACTCAACACCGATATGATCCGCAACTGCAGCGTATTAGAGGTGACCAGCCCTGACCGACCTGGTCTTCTGGCGTGTATCGGGCGGATTTTCATGGATTTCGATATTCAATTGTTGAATGCAAAAATTACAACACTTGGAGAGCGAGTAGAAGATATATTTTTCATTGTTGATAGTGATGGAAAGCCTTTAAGCGATCCCGATCTTTGCGGAAAACTTCAACAAGAAATCCGCGAGCAATTAGACAAACGTGTCGATAAACATTAATTCTTACTGATATACGATTATGAATCCGGATCTTGACCGCTTACACCCCTACCCGTTTGAAAAGCTAGCCGCACTCAAAGCAGCCGTTTCTGCCCCGGCTGATATAAAAGACATCATGCTGTCGATTGGCGAACCCAAGCATCAACCACCTGTATTTGTTCTGGATGCGCTGGTAAAAAACCTCGATAAACTGTCCAATTATCCGACAACAAAAGGTTTACCGGAATTACGCGAGGCCATCGCCAATTGGGCAAGTACACGCTTTCAATTACAGTCAGGTTCATTTACAGCTGAACGTCATGTATTACCTGTCAATGGTACACGCGAAGCATTATTTGCATTTGCGCAAGCGGTGATTGACCGCCGCAAACCGGATGCGCTGATTGTGTCGCCTAACCCGTTTTATCAAATATATGAAGGTGCGGCACTTTTATCCGGTGCTGAACCCTACTTTTTGAATTGCACGCCCGATAATAATTTTGTTCCTGATTTTGCATCCGTTCCGGCCGCTGTATGGGAGCGCTGCCAATTATTATTTATCTGCTCTCCCGGAAACCCGACGGGCGCAGTTATGAACACAGCCCAGCTAAAAGAGCTGATTGCTCTCGCAGACCAATATGATTTTGTCATCGCATCTGATGAGTGCTATTCCGAGCTTTACTTTGATGAAAAAAATCCCCCAGTGGGTTTGTTACAAGCTTGCGCAGAATTAGGGCGCAATGACTTTGCCCGCTGCGTGGTTTTTCATAGTTTATCCAAACGTTCAAACTTGCCCGGATTGCGCTCCGGCTTTGCCGGTGGCGACGCCATAATTCTGGAAAAATTTTTGCTATATCGCACCTACCATGGTTGCGCTATGCCTGTGCCAACACAGCTTGCCAGCATTGCTGCCTGGCAAGATGAAAACCATGTGATCGAGAACCGTGAAGCTTATCGCCAGAAGTTTGATGCTGTCTTGGAAATACTGGATGGTGCATTGGATGTAACAAAGCCAGACGCAAGTTTTTATCTCTGGCCTAAAACACCAATCAAGGGTGAGATGTTTGCACAACAATTATTTGCACAGCAAAAAGTAACCGTATTGCCCGGTAGCTTTTTAGCGCGCGAAACACAAGGAATTAATCCGGGCGAAGATTATGTGCGTATGGCACTAGTAGCGCCGTTAGCCGAATGCATTGAAGCAGCGCAACGGATTAAACAATTTTTGAAATCACTGTAATTATTTGGCGCAGTCTATGGATGCAATAAAAAATTTATCCAAAGCTGAGCGTGTAGACTTTATTTTGCAAAAGTTACAGGCGCTTTATCCGCAACCACCGATTCCGTTGCAGCATAAAGATGCATACACCCTGCTCATCGCGGTGCTGTTGTCAGCACAATGTACGGACGAGCGGGTAAATACCGTTACCCCTGCACTTTTTGCACTGGCTGACAATCCTTACGACATGGCAAAAGTACCGGTAGAAAAAATTCAGGAAATTATTCGCCCTTGCGGATTGTCGCCACAAAAGTCAAAAGCAATTTCTGTGTTATCACGTATGCTGGTAGAGGAACATGGCGGGCAAGTTCCGGAAGATTGGGATGCACTAGAGCGACTGCCGGGCGTAGGTCACAAAACCGCGAGCGTAGTGATGAGCCAGGGGTTCGGTCATCCCGCATTTCCGGTTGACACACATATCCATCGGCTTGCGCAGCGCTGGGGTCTGACCAATGGCAAAAACGTGGTACAGACGGAAAAAGATTTGAAACGGCTGTTTCCAATGTCCAGTTGGAATGCATTGCATCTGCAAATTATTTATTACGGCCGTGAATATTGTTCGGCGCGCGGATGCGATGGAACTGTTTGCGAAATATGCAGAACCTGTTATCCAAACCGCAAAAAACCCAAAATTGTATTGAAGCCTTAATATTATGATTACGCTCTACGGCATTAAAAATTGCGATACCGTAAAAAAAGCCCGCACCTGGCTTGAACAAAATACTATCGCCTATCAATTCCATGACTTTCGCGCAGACGGATTGGAACCACAACAAATTAAAAGCTGGATCGATGCATTAGGGTTGGAAACGCTCGTCAATAAACGCAGCACTACCTGGAAAGAACTGGATGATGCGACCAAACAACAATTTGCTGCAAATGCAGTCAATATAATTCTCGCGCATCCAACCTTGATAAAACGCCCATTACTGGATACCGGCAAACAACAGTATGTCGGCTTCAAAGAAACAGAATACCGCACCCTTTTTAATTAATTTTTTGAAATAAAGCAGGAATGATCATGACTCAACTTTATGCACTCGGTTTAGGTATTGGTACACAAAACGCAAAAGGCGAATGGCTCGAAGTATTTTATGCAAAACCGATACTCGCACCATCTGAGGCTAGTGTCCGTGCTGTCGCCAATATCGTAGGTTACAGTGACGGCAATCAGGCAATTGCCATTAGCAATAATCAAGCAAGCGAAATCGCCCAGGCGTTAACGATTGCGGGCGATGCTGAACACGCTGAAATTGCTAAAGCATTGACCAATAGCAAGCGCCCTCTGGTAGCAACCCTGCTGGCAACTGACACTAATCCTGCGTCTGTACCAGAAGGTTATTTAAAATTACATTTGTTATCGCACCGTCTGGTAAAACCACACAACACTGTGCTCGCAGGCATTTTTGGTGTGTTACCCAATGTGGCCTGGACAAATCAGGGTGCCATCGATGTAAACGAATTACCTGCCCGCCAATTACAAGCACGCCTAAATGGCGAAGAACTGGAAGTATCTTGCGTCGATAAATTCCCCAAAATGACCAACTACGTCGTCCCTAAAGGCGTGCGTGTTGCGCACACGGCACGCGTGCGCTTGGGTGCATATCTGGGCGAAGGTACCACCATCATGCATGAAGGTTTTGTTAACTTTAATGCAGGCACTGAAGGCCCGGCAATGATTGAAGGGCGCATCTCTGCCGGTGTATTTGTCGGTGCAGGTTCAGACTTGGGCGGCGGCAGTTCGACAATGGGCACGCTCTCGGGCGGTGGAAATATTGTTATCTCCGTGGGCAAAGAATCCCTGATCGGCGCTAACGCTGGCATTGGTATTCCATTGGGCGATCGCTGCAAAGTAGAATCTGGCCTCTACGTCACTGCTGGAACCAAAGTCGTTGTGTTGGACGAAGCAGGCAACGAAGTGAAAACACTCAAGGCACGTGAACTTGCCGGTGTATCGGATTTGGTTTTCCGTCGCAATTCCATCACTGGTCGCGTAGAAGTTGTTACCAATAAAAGCGCATTGCAATTAAACACCGCGTTGCACGCGAATTAATTGTTTGTTGATTTTTATAAGGGCGTAGCGGTTACGCCCGCTTTAACCAAAACATATTAATAACCATGCACATCCTGATGTGCATCACAGAGGCGATAATCATGGGCGCACAGTGGAAAGCCAAACATAAAGAAGAAGCGGCGAGCGCAAAAGGTAAAATTTTTACCAAGCTCACCAAAGAAATTATGATTGCTGCACGTTCAGGTGCAGACCCGGATATGAATCCACGCTTGCGTTTGGCCATTGTGCAAGCCAAGAAAGCGTCAATGACCCGTGAGACGCTTGAACGAGCCATTAAAAAAGGTTCGGGTCAACTAGACGGTGCAGCAAGCTATGAAAAAGTCGTTTACGAAGGTTACGCACCACATCAAGTGCCTGTGATCGTTGAATGCCTTACCGACAACGTTAATCGCACCATCTCTAACATTCGCGGCTTATTCCGCAAAGGCCAACTGGGCACTTCAGGTTCTGTATCTTGGGATTTTGATCACCTGGGGATTATCGAAGCCACAGCAGCCAACGCAGATGCGGATGCGGAAATGGCGGCGATTGAAGCCGGCGCGCAAGATTTTGAATTGGATAATGATGGTACCGTCACTTTTTATACCGACTTAACCGATTTGGATTTGGTGCAAAAAGCCCTGCCCGACCAAGGCTTCACCGTAGTTTCTGCAAAACTCGGTTATAAACCAAAAAACCCTGTGAGCTTATCAGCCGAGGCGTTGGAAGAAGTGGAAACCTTCCTCGCTGCAATCGATAACGATGACGACGTGCATGAGGTTTATGTGGGATTAGCAGGCTAATCCTGCCGGTATTCAAAAAGGGCGCCGCAGTGGCGCCCTTTTTTGTTACGCATCCTGTCATTTTCTCCAGGACATATTATTTTTTCAACACTTTATCAAGCGATGTCATATCCGCAACCGGATCAGAAGCATCAGGCACACCTGAGACCTCTGGTGTGCTATCTACCAATGCCGCTTTTTTAATATTCGCAATTCGCTCGTACTCATATTGGCTGATTTTGAAGTAGCGATTATTGTCGTTACGTTTCACAAAAAAAGCGTCACCTGCTTTTACAAACTCAAATGTGAACTCTCCTGCGGATGAGGCCACCACGATAGTCGTTCTCTCTCCGCCTTCCGGAGCCTGTACTTCCGCCGTTTGTATTTGCAAATTAGCCACAGCATTGGTCAGCTCATTGAGTTTTTCTGCTGCGATTTTCTCTGAAGTAGAATCTGCAGGCACGACAAAACTCCACTGATCACCATTTTTTTGCAGATGATAATCTGCCGCTTTAATCATGGTTGGATCTTTAACCGCGAGTAAACTTTTTTGCAGCCACTCTGTTGCATTAGTCGCAAACTCAAATGTGGTTAGCTCAACGGCGTAAACGTTATCGTCACTCTCTTTACGCAGATGCACTTTTTTGAAGCCAGGGCTGCTGCCCAATAAAATATCCGCTTTTTTGGTATCCCCTATGAAGAGTTCAATACGACGCTGGAATTTATTGTCAGTCACTTCAAATCGCTCATGGCTCACAGGTGTCGTTGTCACCGGCCAGGTGAGTTTAGTGCCTTCCAGTTTTTGCAGAATGTCGTCCAATTTTTGTTGGTCAACAGGCAACTGTTGCAACTCTGGCAATTGCCAGCCAGATGCTGATTTTTGCAGCACGACACTGCTATTGGCATCGCGAATGATAATACGATCAACTTCACTGATCGCCGTGCCCAGCAATGGCTGGGCATCGACATTCAGTTGAGTATTTTTTTTGTAGGCAAATATTCCCACAATAAGCAGCAATTGGACGAACAGGATTAATGTCAGTCGCTGCTGCCATATTTTTACAGGAGACGAAACAGTCACCGCCGTTGCTTTGTTCACATCAATAGTCACTGATTGGTTCATTTCATAAGCCTCTTGGAAAGACGTATTTACGATGGCTAGCTCGCCAACCATTGTTGGTATTGCTGCTCACGAGCGCGTTTGATGCGGTGTTGTACAAAGCCAACAACCAAGAGTGCAAGCAATGCCAGACCGTAATTTAAATACTCCCAGAAAGTTTGGGTGCCGTGTTCCATCGCGGGCAAAGTACGGTTGAAATTGCTGCGCGCGCGAATACTCATTAACCCCTCATCCTCCAATGCCCAGTCCAATGTGTTCGCAAATAATTGCAAACCATTTAAATATTGGCCGCCATTTGCCATGCTCGCCATTGAAATCACCGGGTCACTGAGAAAATCATTTGAGCTGAATAAAATGATGCGTGCAGAATCGGAAGAATGTTGGATCACGCTACCGACCGTATTGGTAGATGCGTCATTTTTTTCTGTGGAATTCCCATCAGCATTTTCAGCAGTGCTCTCTTGCTTGAGCAGGGGTGATTCCTTACCAGCAAAAAAAGAATCAAAACGCCCTTGGGTAATGACACCCAACAAATGGGGTTTTTGTTCGCCTGTTGCAATGTAAGGAGTTACACCATCATTGGTAATCTGCGGCACTATATTCATGTCGCCACTCAACCAGGATTTATCAGAACTGCGCAGCAACTCGGTAACCTTCCGGTCTTTTTGTTTTTCTGCATTCAATACAACAGGTGATGCCCACGCCATAGTGACTTGAGGCAAACTGTTGGTGATGGCATTTTCAGATTGCAAGCCTGCACCACGCACGTCGATAAAATAGGGGTAATCCAGCATACGCATTTCCTGCATACTAAAACCGCCCAGATTACGTGTTACCGGTACAGGGAATGGTACGTTCTGTTTATCCATCACCAATTTTTCTTCAATCTCAATACCGTGATGTGCCAGCCATGCTTTCATCCCGCTTTCTTGTTTTTGCAAAGCCAAACTGCGCTGGCTAAGCGATGCAGCATAAGGCGAGGTTGCAGCAATAACAGTTCCCCCTTGCATCAAGAATTGATCAACTGCAAACAATTGTTTTTCATTCAAATGATTAGGCGCGGCAAGGAACAGCACATCGGCTTCACCATTAACTGAACCATCGGTGAGATCTTCACGCACCACATTCAGCTCAGCACCCAAAAATTCTTCCAGCTGATTAAATTGTGCGCCAGAGGTTACCATTGCAACAGTTTTGGTAAATCCGCTTGCAAAACGTTTAACTGCAGATGAAAAGTTTCGTTCAAAGCTCGATGCACTCATATCATCCAGCGGGATCTGTACCACCTGATCGCCCTGCGCGAGCGTCATATAAAAATAGAACCGCTCATTGCTGAATAAATTGGTTGCCATTGGTTTAAAGCCATAATCCTGAGCGATTTGCTCAGCGACTTTACCGCCATCGGCAGCGGGATCGATCACATTGACTTTCAAACGGTTTGCCGATTTCTCTTGCTGTATTTTTGCTTCGTTTTCTACCGCACGCTTAAATGCCTGTAATTGTTGCGGCAGTGCATCATCGGCAGAGACATAAACGTTAAACACCAGATCGCCTTTCACTGTGTCAAATAAATTGCCGCCGGACTGATAGCTGTGCAGTACTTTTTTAATCGCACGTGTCAGGTCATGCTCCGGATTGCGCAACTTCACATCCAAATCTGATTCATTACTGGCTTTCACTTCAATCAGATCGCGGAAACCCAGCACTTGATATTCATTGCCATACTGTACCAACACATTGAAATAAGAATTCACCACCGATGCCTGATAGCGGTCTGATACCTGGAAAGGTACAGGTTGGATCGCATATTTCTGGTTGGCTTCCTGCTCCAGTTCTGGATTCATCACCGGGTCAATAAACTCCACACGCACCTTGCCCTGACTTTCAATTTCATATTCTTTGATCAAATCGCGGATTTGCGGCACTAAAGGCGCAAGCAGTGGATGAGTTTTATTGCTGAAATAACCGCGGATCAACAATGGCTCTTGCAACTGTTTTAAATAATGTTGCGTTGCTGAAGAAATTGAATATTGATTGCCCTGGGTAGCATCGACACGCAATTGATTAATTTGCCCTAACCAAAAATTGGCTCCCAAGGCATTAATCAACAACAAGCCGGTCAATGTGCGCCACCCTTGGTGATATTGTTTATTTCCAGTTGCAGCCCAACGCTCGCGTTCCAAAGAGAAGGTATTCAGCACAAGAAAAACCAGAATGAGACTGATGTAGTAATAAAGATCACGAAGATCAATTACACCGCGGGTGATTGACTCAAAGCGGGAGCCAGTCCCCATTAAACGCAACCACTCGCTGGCGGTAGTACCGAAAAAATCGGTAATGATTTTGCTACCCAATAAATAAAAAACTCCACAGAGCGCAACAGCACAAATCAAACTGACAATTTGGTTGTCGCTACGCGATGAAACAAAAAGCCCCATACTCAAATAAGCTGCGCCCAACAATAAAGTGGCAAGATACCCTGCAACCACAGAACCCCAATCCAAATCACCAATAATGGCCACGGTGATGGGCAAAGGGAGGGTAATCACCAGCGCAATCACTAAAAGTGCAACGCAACCTAAAAATTTTCCCACCACAAAATGCCACAGAGGAACAGGTTGCGTGAGCACATATTCCAAAGTGCCGCTGCGGCGTTCTTCACTCCACATCCGCATGGTGAGCGTACTGGCAAGAAAAATCAGCAACAGTGGCATCCACTCAAACAAGGGGCGGACATCGGCAATATTGCGCGCAAAAAATGCCTCGCCCCAAAAGAATGTAAAAAGCGTTACGCCTGCAAACACCGCCAAAAATAAATAGGCAATTGGCGATGAAAAAAATAACGAAATTTCTTTATTGGCGATTCGCAACACTGTTTGTTTAGGCTGCATGGTTAATTACCTCCTTTTTTTGCTCTTGTGGGAGATGAAGATTCACATCGCGGAATAAGCTTTCAAGGTCGCGCGTTTCACTGTGCAACTGATACAAGGCCGCGCCAGCGTTTATTAACGTGCGCGCAATGGCCGCACAAATATCTTTTATAGAGGCAGCATCGCCGATGGTGATGCGCGCGCGCGTTTCATCATCACTGCGGGTTAACACCTCAATTGTTTTTATACCGGTAACAGTGCCCAGTGTCTTTTTCAGTTCATCTGCTTTCATGCTGGATGCCAACAACAGAGAGCGACTGACTCTCAAGTCCGCTAACTTTTCATCCAACACCAATTTGCCCGCGCGCATCATCAATACGCGATCGCACAGCGCATCCACCTCTTGCATGATGTGGGTTGATAGAATAACCGTCGCCTCTTTGGCGATGCTGCGGATGAGTTCGCGCATTTGCAGGGTTTGCTGCGGATCAAGACCGTTTGTTGGTTCATCAAGAATCAGCAGCACAGGTTTGCCCAACAGTGCTTGGGCAACGCCAACGCGCTGTTTGTAACCACGCGATAATGTGGCGATAGGTGCAAGCAGTTTTGCAGCAATATCTGTCGCATTAATAACGCGTTTGATTTCCTGTTGTTTTTCAATATCGCGCAAGCCTTTCAACTCGGCTGCGTAATCCAGATATTCCGCGACCGACATCTCCGGGTACACCGGCAAACTTTCCGGCAAATAGCCTATTTTCTTTTGCAGGCTTTTTACATGATCGGAAAGTCGCTTTCCCTCGAAATAAATATGGCCGTCGCTTGGCTCCAGATAACCACTGAGCATTTTCATGACCGTCGTTTTACCTGCACCGTTATGACCAAGCAAGCCTACTATTTCACCTTTGGCGATAGAAAAATCCACAGCATCTGCTGCTATAAAATCGCCGTAGGCCCGCTTGAGTTTTGACACTGTCAGCATAAAAGCCTCCGCATAGATGGACGAAAAAGATAAATAAAATGGATGCAATATAAATGGGCACAACAACACGCCTCACGTTGCCCATGGCAAATGAAGAAACGGAAGTGTATTGATAAAAAAAGAATCAGTTTGGCGGTGGCCACCAATTTACGAGGCAAATAACAAGGCAAGTAATAAGAAAAATGTAGAGTCGCTGAGTGATCGCGTTATACATTGTTTTTTTCCTCAGTAACGGGAATATTCCCAGAAAACAATCGTAAATACGAAGACGCGTGTTAGATAAGGTTTGCATCTGAAAGTTCAAGATAAGCCTGAGCAAAAAAATATAAAAAATTTTTATAAAGATTGATTTTTGAAATAAATTTTTATTATCAATAACACCCTTGAATTTTCCGGGGAATAGCCCGACTCTATTTGCGTGATTGGTGTCATCTGTGAGCCATCACCTATTAATTGTCTTTATTTCTTATCGCTTCTACGGAGGATATTTTATGAATGCAATTGATCTTTCCCCTCTCTATCGCAGCACCATCGGTTTCGACCGCCTGGGTGCCTTGTTAGATACTGCCCTGCGCGCTGACCAAAGTGCGGCCGGGTATCCTCCTTACAACATTGAGCTTACGGGCGAGAACCGCTATGGCATTACTTTGGCGGTTGCAGGCTTTGAGCAACATGAGCTGGATATCCAAACCGAGCGCGGTGTTTTGACCGTGCGCGGCAAAAAAGCCGAGGTCAACAAAGAAGAGCACAAGTATCTCTATCAGGGCATAGCCACTCGCAGCTTCGAGCGCAAGTTCAGCTTGGCCGATCATGTCGAGGTGACCGGTGCCCAGCTTAATAATGGTTTGCTGACCATCAGCCTGGTGAAAGAGATTCCCGAGGCAATGAAACCCAAAACCATTGCCATTAATAGCAGTGGGAATTTGATCCAACACAATGCAGATACCAGCAAAGCCGCTTAAGTTATAAAGCGGGGGCAATCTGTTGCTCCCGCT
The DNA here is from genome assembly GCA_002483365.1 of Cellvibrio sp. UBA7661. Taxonomy (GTDB): domain Bacteria; phylum Pseudomonadota; class Gammaproteobacteria; order Pseudomonadales; family Cellvibrionaceae; genus Cellvibrio. The sequence goes on along the minus strand of DLHT01000017.1, from coordinate 158,188 downwards.
GTTTTACAGTAAAACAAACCTTCCTCACTGGCGAAAAAGCACGCGCCAAATCAATCACACCGCCCACATGCCTGCCCCTGAACTATTTTCATAGGCGGTTACCGATGCTTTGCTGGAGGATAATAATTTTTATTGCAGTCCGACCTCTGGCGAGGGGAAAAATCACGTAAAATTCATCGCGACTCTTTTTGATAGTTGGATGACACCATGACTTCTGCGTTAACCCCTACCCTGCAACTTGCCACTGATTTGATTCGCTGCCGCTCCGTCACGCCGGAAGATGACGGCTGTCAGGAAATGATGATCAAACGCCTTGAGGCAATCGGTTTTAAAACCTCGCGTTTACGTTTTGGCGAAGTAGATAACTTCTGGGCAATTCGTTCCGGTACTGAGGGCGCTGAAGGGCCGATCCTCGCGTTTGCAGGTCACACCGACGTAGTGCCTACTGGCCCGGAGGCTAACTGGAATAACCCGCCGTTTGAACCCCGTATTATTGATGGCATGTTGCACGGGCGCGGCGCGGCCGATATGAAAGGCTCACTCGCGAGCATGGTTGTCGCCTGCGAAAATTTTATTGCCAAGCATCCGAACCACAAAGGCTGTATCGCGTTTTTGATCACCAGTGATGAAGAAGGCCCTTCCGTTAATGGCACGGTAAAAGTGGTGGAATGGCTGGAAGCGAATAACACCAAAATGGCCTGGTGTATTGTGGGTGAACCATCCAGCACCAAGGTGGTGGGCGATGTCATTAAAAATGGCCGCCGTGGTTCGCTTGGTGCGATTTTGAAAGTAAAAGGCATTCAGGGGCATGTAGCGTATCCCCATCTGGCCGATAACCCTATCCACAAGCTGGCTCCTGCTTTGGCAGAGCTTGCCGCAGAACATTGGGATAACGGCAATGAATTTTTTCCGGCAACCAGTTTTCAGGTATCAAACATCAATGGCGGCACTGGCGCAACCAATGTGATTCCCGGCGAAGTAGAAGTGGTTTTTAATTTCCGTTTTTCCACTGAACTAACTGAGCAGATCCTGCGTGAACGCACCGAAGCGATTTTGAATAAACACAATCTCACCTACGATCTGCAATGGATTTTAAGCGGCCAGCCGTTTTTAACCCCACGCGGAGATTTGGTTAATGCGGTTGTGGATGCGATTAAATCCGAAACCGGAATTGATACTGAATTATCGACCTCAGGCGGCACCTCCGACGGACGCTTTATTGCCCCTACCGGTGCGCAAGTTGTTGAGCTTGGCCCTATCAATGCGACCATCCACAAAGTTAATGAATGTATCAGCGCCGATGATTTAAACAAACTGACAGCGATTTATGAACGCACGTTAGAAAATTTGTTAGCGTAAAACGATTGTACTGGCATATAAAAATCATACGCACAAACAAAAAGCCCTGCATATGCAGGGCTTTTTGTTTGAATAAAAAATATCAAAACGACAAATATTCATACCCTTGTTTATCATACAGGTCGAATAGGTAGCTTCGTGTCGCGGCATCAAGCGGGTTTCTACTAAAATCCAGTTCAGCTTCTTTATTTAATTTTTCAACGCCACTTACACTGGTCAATTGGTTATCAGTCAACAACACCCATTTAATTTTCGTGTTTTTGGATAAATCGATACTGCCTATTTGATTATAGGTTCCCCAGAGCACTTCCAGATCCGGTAGCTTGCTGGTATCCAACGCGGTGATGCGATTATCCAGCACATTTACATCTACCAGTTTGGTATTCGCAGCCAGCGACAGATTGCTCAACTGGTTTTTATATACCGATAACTTGCGCAATTCCGGCAACATGCTGATATCAACAGCGGTTAATTTATTTTCCATTATTTCCAGTTGCACCAGTGCAGTATTTTTCGATACATCAATACTGATTAACCCAAGCCCCGCAAGATTCAGAAACGTCAATTTGGGCAGCATGGAAACATCAACGGCAGCCAGTGATGTCCAACCAATATTCAGCGATGTCAGCTCAGTATTAACAACCCAATCCAATGCGATAATTGGATTGCGCGATACATCCAGGGTATGTAATTGCAGCAGCGGGCTGATCACCAAGCCGGTGATGTTATTGTTCTCCACATTCACTGATTGCAAACGGATATTGGTGGTTAAATCGATTTGCGTCAGCTGATTATCATGCACATCGAGCCTCACCAAATTCACCAGAGGCGATACATTTAATTGCGAGAGCCGGTTCTCGCCCACATTTAATGTGGTGAGCTTGGTGTTTTGGCTGACATCAACCGCATCCAGATAATTATCTGCAAGATTCAGCTCGGTCAATTGCTGGAAAAAAGCAAAGCTCCATGAACCGGTTAAGCGGGTAGACGTGAGCGATAGTTTTTGCAGGTTAGGAAATAGCGTCAGCTCTTCATAAGAAGAGACAGGATCAAACAGATTGCCACACACCAATTCGGTAATGCTTTGCGCTGTGATCACCGAATTGCTTTTATCTTCCATTTCTGTGATGCAACGGATTAAGCCGCGATCCTGTAATTGCAGTTGGTCTGCCAATGAGCCAACACGGACAAAACTGACATTGAATACGCAAGCTTCTGTAATAGGCCCGACAATGATCTGATTGCCTTCAATGCGATGATCACACCCATAAGCTCCCGCGACACGGTACCCCGCTTCCGGTGTTGCCGTCAGCGCAGTTGTCGCATTTGCCTCCACATCAATAAATCCGCTGGGAACTATGTTCCCGCCTTTGTTCGATAAAGCATTAACAAATAGCTCATCTGCACGGGACGATACCGCACTGGATAATGAAACGGATGATGCGCTTTGGTTGCTGGCCGCAAGCGAGGAGCTTGCCGGTAATGATGAGTTGCTTTGGCTCTGTGCCGAGCTTGCGGGTAGCTCACTGATCGCACTGCCAGATGAAACACTGGATACCGCACTGCTGCTGTTCGTGTTGCTTTTGTTACCACTGCCTCCGCCGCAGGCGGCCATCACACTTGCCAAGATCACTATCGCGAAAGATTGAATCGATATTTTCATTTCATCACCCGTTGTACAACGCTTACTGAGCCATCCAAGGTTATTACCACTTAACGCCAGTTTACCACCCGTATCCCGGCGGAGCCCGGCCAGATTAAACCTGAGTCCAATGCCTGTCTGTAGATTTTTGTGAACTGCAAAAAGGGTGGTAAATAAAAAGATTGGCGCCAAAATCACGTCGAAAATGATGCAAACATGTCCTTTTCAAGCCTAACAATTTGAAAATAAACACTATTTTAAAGTTGTCATAGTTCTTGCTGAAACCTGCTTGGCTGCGCAAAAACGTCGATTTTTTGAACATTTACGACAGCGCAGTACAAAGCCCCACTTTGCCCATCAAGCAACTTTTGTCATTCAGCACATGAAGGAAGATGAACATGACTACCTCTTTTTTTAGCGAAGTATTGCGTATCCCCGGCGCTAAAGTCTTGAGCCGCGAAGAAGCGGCTTTTCAGTATGGTGCCGATACCGGCGCAAGCGAGCGCCTGCCAGCCGGTGCGATTATCGTCAAAGAAGTTGATGCCATTCCGGAAATATTGGCACTCGCGAACGAATTTAAAATTCCACTCTGGCCTATTAGTGGTGGGCGCAATTTTGGTTACGGCACTTCGCTTCCGGTAGACGCACGCAGCTTTATTGTTGACTTGTCGCAGCTGCGCCGCGTGTATATCGATGTGCAATCTTCTACCGCGTTAATTGAACCTGGTGTCACCCAAGCCGATTTGCATGCAGCGATTAAAAAAAGCGGAGCCGACTTATTAGTGCCAACTACCGGTGTTGGCCCTAACGGCAATATTCTGGGCAATGCGCTGGACGGTGGTTACGGTTTAACACCAATTACCGATCACTTTGATGCAATCAGTGAGCTGGAAGGTTACTGGGGCAACGGCACTGAATTCCGTCACACCTATCAGGATTTAAATTGCCCCGAAATGGCCAAGCGCTGGAATGCAGGCACCGGTTATTCCTGGGCGGGATTATTGCGTCAGGGAAATTTTGGCATAGTGACGCGCGCGCGCGTTCAATTGGCGCGCACACCGGAAGCTACACGTATTCTGGTATTTGAATGGAAATCACAAGAGGCTTTTATTGCCAGCCAAACAGAATTGAATAAATTGACAGAAGATATTCCCGGCATCGGCGGCATTATTATGATGAATGATTGCCGAATTCTTTCGACACAAGTCGATACCCCTTTGGCATCGCCACTCAAAGGTGAGGCGCGCGCCCACTATTTGCAACAACTCGCCAAAGCGCGAAAAATTTCTGCATGGACGGGTCTCGGAACACTTTATGGTTCGCGTGCCGCCGTTGCCGGATCGGTAAAAGATATCCGCCGCCGCTTAAAAAATTGCCGCGTGTGGAGTTTTTCTCCAGCACAAATCAAACAACTGCAAAAAGTGCAGGCTTATCTACCTAAATGGGGTTTTGCTGCACTGCGCCGTCATTTTGGTGCATTGGTCAATACGTTGGGTACGGTTGAGGGTTATCCCATAGTTGCATTTTTAAAAATCGCTTACGCACTGGACCCTACTGCAAAAACATTGGATGTTCATTCGCATCCGGCAAAAGACGGTGCTGGTATTTTATGGTACGCACCACTTGTTCCTTTTACTGCGGATGAAGTAGAACGCTATCGCACAGTGATGAGCAAATGTTTGACTGACAATGGATTTGATCCTTTGCTAGCGGTGACATCACGTTCGTCACGCACCTTGTCAGGCACTATTCCGTTATTGTTTGACCGCAAAAAACCAGAAGATGTCGCGCGTGCAAAACAGTGTTATCGCGCGTTGGTAAAAACCGGTTTGGAAAACGGCTGGCCTCCCTACCGTTTGGGAATTGATTACATGGATATGATTGCTTGCCCCGCCGACTCGCCCAGCGCGCAAGTGCAACAATTATTGAAAAATGCGTTGGATGAAAATGCGGTGATTGCATCTGGCCGTTACGAGCATGTAAAACCCGTCGCACCTTTTATTCCAGAAGCAATGCCCGAAACCATTCCAGAGGCGGCGACACTCGCCAGTCAGGAAACGAATCTGGATTACACAAAAATGTTGGGTACCCGTTTGATCCAAATCGAAACCAGCGAAGCTTAACCGGTATTAACAGCGGGTAATTTGAAAACGGCTCGCTCGCAATCGTTCGACCGCAGAATAACGAACCGGAAGGAATCCATTATGAACAGAATAATTGCTATTGCATCAGGGACGATGCCCCATTTATTCGTTAATTCATTACCAATAATTCACTATGGATTAATCAGCGAGCCTATCCAAATTCACTATTAATAAACTTCCGGTAAAACGTTTGGGCTCCAGGCAATACCAGGTCAGCATTTCGCTCTCCCAGCGTTCACATTTATCGACTAAATCCAAAAAAGGTTGGCGGCCAGGGTCAGCCAGCACCAGCTTTTTTACACCGGCATTCGCGGCGCGCTTTAATAGTGAAAACCATTCACTCGTCAGCTCAGGCCAAAAACAAATATCGCCACCTACAATCACATCAAATTTGCTTAAGTCGGTTTTTTTCATGGACTCCATCGCGCCCTGGCGGGTTTTGACTTCCACATTATTTAGATCAGCCTGTAATTGCAGAAAACCAAATACCTGATCATCAATATCCAACCCTGTCACCTTGTGCCCTTGGGTCGCAAGGTAAATTGACGTAGGCCCCCAGCCGCAACCTACATCGAGCACACGACTTTTTTTCTTGAGCGGATGGTGAGTGAAATAATCCATCAAGAGATAACTGGAATCCCAATGACGGTCGCCGTGTGCGCTGGGCGCAGTGTCTTTCTTTACCCGTTTGATGGCGGGACTTTTTTCTTTGTACAACCAGATACCATAAGCAGGAAACGTATTTTTTGCAGGAGGGACAAATAACTCAGGCACAGTAAATCCTCGCTCGTTCCAGTTGATATTAAAATCACGTGAAGTTGAAACACAGTTATCGATTGATTCTATGACAGAAATAAGACACTAATGTGACATGGCATCACATACACAAGAAGCAGATGGAAACACAAGAAACAGATAGAAACACAACGCCACAATTATTGCACCGATAAAATGCATAAGTGACTATTGAATGTAGCAGAAACTGGACGTAATTTTGATAATAAAAAAGCCGCAAATTGCTTTGCGGCTTTTTTATTTTTTGCATCCCTGCCGACAAAGAAACATCATGAAACGCGACGACGAGCAAAGAAAATCGACAGCAAACCAATCATTAACAACATTCCGATATTAGACTCAGGTAGCTTGATGTTTGGTGATCCTGATCCAAACAAAAACATATTCGATAAACCACCACCCTTGCCACTAACACGTTCATACGTAAAAGAACCGGAGGTTTGGTCGGGCGTGATCACCCAAGCAAATGCATCGGGGTTACCACCACCATGACCGACATGCATGGTAATAACGGCTCGGCTATAGACATTCCAAAACGAGCTATCAATAGTCCAGGTACCGGTAACGTCCGTTCCCCAGGAATCTGTATCTACTGAAAACAAGTCATTACTGCCTTCTGCAGTTAACTCACCTTCTTTTATCCAAGCGTAATTCGTTCCGAAAAGTGCATTCAGATCATCTGCATCATTCAGATTAATATCATTCTGCGTCCTGCACTCAATCGCATCGCCCAAGGTAGCAATGCGCTGATCACTTGGTTCACAGGTTATGAGCCCTGCGTTGGCAGCAGAAGCACACACCGACATCAAAAAACTAACAAAACTGATTTTCCATAGAGCAGACATAACGGTTCTCCACATTGAATGTGACACATGTCTCAGTTAGTGATGCAAAGCTAATACCGTCGTCAAAATCATCACGCAATACAATTGGTTAGCTAATGAGCCGCCCGAACAATGTCACTTTATGCATGAAAAATGTCAGAATTTTCGACTTTTTGACGCCATAAAAGCGTCAGAATATTGCCGTAGGATGCTCCCCTACGGCAGGCCAAGAGATGCACATGCACCATAAGCATGGTAATTTGCAGGCCTATTTTCCCTGGTATTTGTATTGTTACTCATTATGAAACGCGTATTTTCCCTGGTGTTCTGGCCTGTTTTTTTTACCGCACAACTTATCGGTTTGGCGCTGGTGAGCTGGCATTTACTCGCCCAGTTTCATTTTGCCTACCCGCTTGGCTACCAGTTGTTAAAGCTGGATAAACACATCGCCGAGTTTGCCCCGCTCAATCGCCACAAGGACGATTTTGAACTGACCTCACCGCAAGAGCATTGGCGTTTGTTTGGTGAAATTAGCGATGCGGTGCAAGACAGTGGGCGCGGCTTGCAAAATATCAGCTACGCCTTGAAAGATGACCGTACCACAAGCTTGATGCACGAAGCCGAAATTATTCACCTGCAAGATGTCGCCAACCTGATTGATGTCTTTTATGCGGTGGGAATTACCAGCTTATGTGTATGGTTGGTGTTGATCGCACTGGCGCGCTGGCAAGCCTACTCACTGCCTTCGCTTAAAAAAATCTTGCTGGGATTTTTAGCGGGCATTAGTGCAATCGCACTTGCTGTGATCGCTATTGGCCCCACTGCGGTTTTTTATTGGTTGCATGTGCAGGTATTTCCCGATGGTCACCAGTGGTTTTTTTATTATCAAGATTCACTGATGACTACGCTAATGAAAGCACCGGATATTTTTGCGTTTATTGCACTGTTGTTATTGGTGCTGATGGTTGCGCTTTGGTGCGCAGCGCTTTATGGCATTAAGGTTTTGTTGAAGCGCGCAAGGTAAAAAATGCCCAGGCCAACAACGCACAGATCAATACCGCAAAAAACGGCAACTGCCACAAGAGTGCATTGCGCAACGATGCGCCTTCTGGCGTATCGGGAAAGCTGGCAAGCAATACAGAAAAGCCCAAACTAAATAAGCCATAACCTAAATTAAATACCAAACCTTTCACCGACAATACCGTCGCACGGCGTGATGAATCTGCTGCGTTGTGCAAGGTTCGGCTCAGGGTAAAACCCAAATAGCCCATCAACATCATCAAAAACAACGAGGGGATTAATCCATAAATCGGCCACACGGGCACTAACAAAACCAAACCCAATAATGTTGCTGCACTGATAATCACTAAGTTTGTCATCAGACTAAAACGCGTATTTAAATAATTCGCCATGGTCGGTACAAACCAACCCAACACACCCACGGCCGCACCGAGCAAACCAAACGTCCACTCGGGCAATTCAATCAAGCGATAATAACTACTGGTAATAGTGGCAAAATTTCGCACGATGGGATCCAGCGCAACGCCCACCAATATCACCACCAATGCAACGGGATGTGTTATCACCCAGCGCACGGTATCCAACGTAAGCCGAAACGCTTGCGTTAATGTCGAACCACTCGCGCTGTGCACTGGCTCCACCATCCGTAAGGTAATCAATAAACAAGCCACAGCTTGCAGCAACACTAACAACACCGGCAAACGCTGCGCGATATTTTCTGACACATGCAAGCTTTCAGGTAAAAGGAAATTAACGCTATCCGGATCGTACAGCAGGCCACCAATAATCATCGCCACCACAAAACCCAGCGAACGCCAACGCATTGCACTGGTTAACAATTTATCCCAGGCACTTGCGCGATTCTCAGGCGGCAGCGAATCGTAAGCCAGCGCTTCATCGGCACCACTTGCGCAGGCCTCCGATAACCCGGAGCAGATCCGGTTAATCACGCAGAGCACAAACAATAATGTCCCACCATCGCGCGGTGCCATCAATAAACACAGCATCTCCACAATCATGAGTACCGATGCCGCAATCAACAACGTTCGCCGCCCAATCGTATCGGCCAATGCACCGGAAGGCACTTCAAACAAAAAAATTGTCAGCGCCCAAATTAAATTGAGCAACACAAACTGATCGAGCGTTAACCCCAAATCGATAAATAGAACTGCAAGTACCGGATAATAAGCACGCGCAGTAAAAAATACCGAGAAAATGACAAATCGGTTGGCATTGAGGGAGAGGTTTTGTTGCATCGGGTATCTTTTTAATTAGTGCATCATTTTAGACTCAATTAAAAACAGCAACCGAAGTTGCTGTTTTTAATTGAGTACCTAGTCTTGCAGTTTTATCAGTGTTGTATTTCTGATGCAGCTTACAATCGAATGAGTGTTTGTTGCTTAGCGCTTTCTTCTGCAGCCAACAACACTTCCACACCTAACAAGGATTGCTGCGGCAAAAATGCCAAGGGCGCGGTTCCGCTAATTGCATCCACAATATTGTGATAATAGTGTTCGTAATAGCCGCGCTGACCGGGAATTATTGTGCGCTGCGCTTCGCCGTTATTGTGGACATGCAGGATGCCGTAATTATCATCGCCCGGTTGCGCCCAGCCTTCCATGCCGGGAATGATGCCGCGCATCATTTGGCTTTCTTGTACATCTTGCCCGAATTTCAGGTAGGAGCCTTTATCGCCGTGGATAGAAACCGTTGCACTTTTTTCACTAACGTAGGTGCTTGAACGTAAAATAACACGCAGGTCATCGTAGTAAAAAATTGTGTTGAAATAATCCGTCGAGCCTTCTGCACGGCGAAGACTTCGCATATCGGCATAAACAGCATTGGGTTTACCGAACAAGCACAGCATGGAATCTACCATGTGGATCCCCAAATCAAACCAGGTACCAGAGCCAGGTAAATTATCTTCCTTCCATTTTTTATGGGTGATGTTGGTGCGGTAGCGATCGTAATGCCACTCCACTTCCACGATACGCCCCAAGCTACCTGACTCGATAATAGTTTTTGCATCCAGATGGTCGCTTTCCAAACGTTTGTTTTGGAACACCGACAGAATACGATGTTGTTGTTGAGCCAATGCAATTAGCTCATTACCTTCCGCCAAACTCAGTGTGAAGGGTTTTTCTACTACGACATGTTTGCCCGCAAGCAATGCCGCTTTTGTCATTGGGTAGTGATGCTCGTTAGGCGTGTTGACCACCACCAAATGGATATCGGGATCAGCAATTAATTCATCAAAGGATTTAACGATCTTTGCATTTGGGTAATCGGCCAGCGCAGTGGGCTCATTGCGTTGCAGAATTGTGTGCAGTTTTAAACGAGGTTCGGCGGTAATCAGCGGAGCGTGAAAAACCTTGCCAGACATACCATAAGAACAGAGTGCAACATTTAACATGATAATAGTTCTTCTCTCACTAATTGCTATTGATGTCGTTCAGATCCGGCTCTGCTTGATCCAGATCATCTTTATTGCGTGCACGCGGTTTTAATTTGATATAGACACGGCGTTTCACCCGCGCAACGATATTATTGTGATCATCTTTTATTTCCACGACAAACTCCGGCACGTATTTTTCACCGTTGGCTGTTTTTGTTCGTATGTCATTAAGGATTTCATCGGTCAATAAAAAATGCGCATGGACATTGGTCTTTCCGGGTGAGAGATAATCTATTTCTGCGTGTTTATCCCATACAAAATAATCGCGCCCGAGGCTGTGCATAATCATCAGCATGTACCAAGGATCAGTCATGGACATCAAACTGCCACCGTACTGCACCCCAACATAATTGCGGTTATACCAGCGCAACTTTAAGGTCACTCTCGCCTCTTTGTAATCAGCCGCAAGATACGTTGCTTTAATACCCGCAAATAATAATGGCGGCCACATGTTGGCCAGAAATTTAAATACACCGGCTTTCATATTCTTTACACCACTCTGCTTCGTGGAATGATGACGACACCATCATCGCGGCAATCGACATACACACTGATGCCATAGACTTGCTGTAAATTTTCATTTGTCAGCACTTGTATCGGCTGACCATCGGCAATAATTTTTCCATGATGGATTAACACCAGGCGCGAACAAAACCGTGCAGCCAAACTTAAATCGTGCAGCGCCGCCAACACCGATCCGCCTTGCTGCGCGTGCTCTGCCAACAACTCCATCATATGCAACTGATGGTAAGGATCGAGCGCGGCAATAGGTTCATCGGCCAAAATCATTTCCGGTTCACCGGCAAATACACGCGCAAGTAATGCACGCTGTAATTCACCACCAGAGAGTGTAGTCACAATGCGGTGGCGCAGCGGGGTTAAGTCGGTGATTTGCAAAGCGCGCTCAATTGCCTGTGCATCGCGCGGCGATTTTCCACTCATGGGTTTATGCCATGGCGCACGCCCGAGTCCGACAAGATGCTCCACTTGAAGTGGCCATGCAGGCGTTTCCTGTTGCGGCAAATACGCAAGTAGTTGCGCGCGCACGCGGTTGGGTAATTGTTGTATGGCGACATCCGTGTATGTGTTGTTGCTCATACTGATACGTCCGGCATCAGCATCGCCTAATCCCGCCAGCACACGTAACAACGAACTTTTACCGGCACCGTTAGGACCAATCAGCCCGACAAATTCGCCGGGCGATAATTGCATGTTTACCTGATCGATAATGGCTGTGTTATCGCGGATAACCGATACACCTTGGGCATTGAGTGTTGTGGTCATTATCAGGCCCACCGCGAACGGGTTTTTAAAATCAATAATAAAAAGAACGGCGCACCCACCAGTGATGTCACAACGCCAAGTTTTAATTCGCGCGCACTGTCAAACTGGCGCACCAGAATATCCGCGAGCACTAATAACAACGCACCGCCAAGTGCGCTGGCAAACATCAAACGCCCGGGGCGATAACCCACAAATGGGCGCAACAAATGCGGAATCACCAGACCGATAAATCCAATCGCGCCACTCACCGCAACACAAGCACCCACGCCAATGGAAATACCGACTAATAAAATCCAGCGCTCGCGTTGATTGTTAAAGCCTAATGAGCGTGCACTGTCTTCACCCAAACTCAATGCATCCAGAAAGCGGCTGCGGCTGAGCATCATTAGCCAACTAATAACAGCAAGTGGCAGCGCAATACTGACGTGATCAAAATGGCGGTTGGCGAGTGAGCCTAACATCCAAAATACAATTTCCTGCATCGCATACAAACTCGGAGCAAAATTTAATGCAACGGCAATTAATGAAACCATAATGGCACTCATGGCAGTGCCAGCCAAAATCAAAGCCAACATACTGCTGTGCAAACCGGCGAGCACGTACACCATAAACAAGGTGAACAACGCACCCAGAATGGCGGCACTGGGCAACCAGTACCAGGCCGATGCAGCGATACCAAAATACAAAGTGCAAATTGCCCCAAAAGCTGCGCCGCTACTTACACCCAATACGCCCGGGTCAGCCAACGGATTGCGCAACAAACCTTGCATAGCAGCACCACTCATACCGAGTGTTGCACCAATAACAAGGGCAAGAATCAAACGCGGCAAACGTATTTGCCCTACCACGTTGGCAGCAAGGCTTTGCTCGCCGTTAAAAAAATCCTGCAAGCCATTCATGACCTCAATATCGGCAAGCCCCGTATTAAGTGCAACGGTTGATGCAACCGCAATGGCAAGCACTAGCAAGCCAATTAAGGCGGCAAAAGAGATTCGGATTTGCAAAGGTATTTACCTTTTTATTGATTGAGTTTGTTTGTTAAGAAAATAATGTAACGATGATGCTTTTAGTAATATCTATGCATTTTTTCGTCAATGCATTATTCGGTTAATCCATTATTTGGCTAATGAATCCTTCAATCGCATCGCAACATCGCTGATCACGGTTGCCGCACACCCGGATAAACCCGCAGGTAAGACAATCACTTTAAAATCGGCGTGCTGCAATGCCGGGTGCGATAGATATTCACGCGCAAGTGAAAATGCATCATCACTGCCCTGCTCCACAATTAATAGTTGCGGTTTGGCACTGAGCAATAATTCCAAATCCAATTGATTAAAACTAAACATGCCGCGCTCGGCAGCCAGGTTGCGCAACCCGGCCAATTGCATAAATTCATGCTCCAGAGTGCCATCGCCAATGACAACACCATTGGCGGAATACCAAAAAGCAGTAAGCGGTTTTTTGTGTTGATTGGCTGCTTGTAGCGCTGCAATTCGGGTGTTGATGTTATTCACCATCCGCTCCGCTTTTTCGCGCTCGCCTATCATGTTGGCTAATTGCAAAATCTGCGTATTGATATCGCCAAGCGTGCGCGGCAAAGACAATCGCTCCACTCGCAAATTCAATTTCTGTAATAGTTCAATCGCAGTGGGCGCATCAAACTCACCGGCAAAAATAACATCGGGTTTGAGCGGCACAATTTCTTCCGCCAAGCCATGATTGAGCGTGACACCTTTTACCTGCGCCGCAATAGGCGACCACATGGGATTGGCGGTGAGGTAACTGATCGATACCAAACGTTGACGATCAACCAGCTCCCACAACAACTGGTCGATGCAAATATTCAATGAAGCAATGCGCTGGGGCACGGGTTCGGCCTGCACGCGGAGTGCACCCAATAAAAACAAAGAAGATGCGCCCCATAAAAATAAAAAAGCCAACGCCTTTGCGATGGCTTTTTTATTCCACGATTGGCAAAACAGATTACACAAGTGGATTCAACCAGGCGGCACCGCGTACACCGCTAGAGTCGCCGTGAACCGCTTGCACAATCGGCGTATCGCATTCCCGGCCAAAGACATAGTGCGGTAGCAACTTGGGCACTTCGATGTACAGCGCTTGAATGTTCGATGCACCGCCACCCAACACAATCACATCCGGATCAATTGCGTTGATGATCGCCGCAAGGCCGCGTGCGACCTGATCGTAATAATTGGTCAGCACTTCCCGGGCGACGACATCGCCCTGCTCTGCGCGCTCTACGATCTCGTGACCCTTGAGTTTTTCATCGGTTGCCAATTGATACGAAAGGCACAAACCAGTGCCGGATAAAAACGTCTCCTGACACCCGGCCTTACCGCAATAACAGGGGCGCGCATTGAGTTCAGCTTCGGATGTCCAGGGCAATGGGTTATGCCCCCACTCGCCTGCAACACCGTTTGGGCCAATTACCGGCTTGCCTTGATAGGCAATTCCTGCACCACAACCGGTGCCGAGGATGCCGGCAAACACCAGATCGTATCCGCGCCCTGCGCCGTCGGTCGCTTCTGATACCGCAAGGCAATTCGCATCGTTGGTGACTTTGACATCGCGCATTAAAAATGCCGAAAGGTCTTTCTGGAAAGGCTTACCGTTGAGCCAAGTGGAATTGGCATTTTTCACCCAGCCAGTTTTGCGTGAGATCGTACCTGGAATACCAATCCCGACCGGCAACATAGTCTCGCCTGCGGCGGCCTCAGCCTGGGCGACCAAATGGGCGATATCGCGCAGGGTTGCATCATAGTCATCGCGCACCGTGGGAATGCGCGTACGGAACAGCTCCTGACTGGAGCCATTAAGTAGTATCACCTCGGTTTTAGTCCCGCCCAAATCAATACCAATACGAAAATCTGCCATAAGAATCAGCCTGTTATCACGTTGGATGGGATTATAGGTGGCGCCTGTCGGGCGAGGCAAATAGCGACAGAGGCTTTATCCGATAATGGCGAAATGGCTGTCAGCGGCTACACTCTCTGCATACCAGATTACGATTACTGCTTCAGAGACAACACAAAGAACACATTATGAGCGAGACCGAAAAAAGAACCGTCAACGAACGCCGCAAATTTAGCCGCATCCTGTTTGATGCCCATGTTGAACTGGCACAAGGTGAATTTCATTGGCGGGCGACACTGCTGGATATTTCCCTGAAGGGTTTGCTGATACAACAAACGCTACCTGGCGCTGTGATCAAGGCCGATCCGATTCTGGTAAAAATCCTGTTATCGGATAACACCTCTATTGCCATGTCTGTGGTAGTTGCTCACCAGCATCACAACCAGACCGGACTTATGTGTACCTCAATTGATATCGACAGCGTAAGCCATTTACGCCGTTTGATTGAATTAAATTTGGGAGATGCAACGGAAGCAGAAAGGGAGCTGTCTGAACTGATTATTGCCTATTGATCAGTGGCCAAAAAAACCATCGCAGACAAAACCTAGATCCCATTGCAGAGCCAATAAAAACAATGAATGACCTTGATTCTGACCAGACCAATAACGGATACAACGAAGAAGATAAACGCAGGCATCCGCGCTTTCCTTTGCGGGCTTATGCCGATTTACACTACTCCACCAAAAAATGGGAAGCGCATGTGCTCGATCTTTCTGAATCGGGCGCACGCTTGGCTATTTTAGGTGAACATTTGCTGCAAAAAGGGGATCCGCTGCGAGTACACATACAACTTGATGAGCTGAATTTAGTCACTTCCCCTAAAAAATTACTCAACCTGCATGGCCGTTTGATTCATGTGCGCGAACATTTGTTAGGTTTTGAGTTCCAACCAGATACTCCCATCGATAAAACACTGCTTTATGAATTGTTAAGCCTGATCGAAAATGGCCACTAGCCAATAGCAGTTGGCCATTCATTTATGTCTGACATGTGTTTTATATTGAGCCAATAACGTGAATGTAACCTGACGATTTGGATATGGCCTGAAGTCATGCGCTACGCAGCACTCTGTTTTTTTCTTTATTTCACGAGTATCTCTGTTTGCTCGTGGGCGGAGAATCTGCATCTCGTTTTACCCCAAAAAAACTCGTTTGAACCTGAAGTCACCGGACGTTTTTATGTGCAAGCCCTGCAACTGGCCCTGCATAAAACGGCTCTTGCGGATGAGCATATCCAGATAACACATCACGAAAAAAGCGTCGCGCGCGAACGCGCACGGCTGCTCGTCCAAAACGGTACATTGGATGTTGTCTGGAGCAGCAGCTCACCGGAGCGTGAAGCAGAATTTGCTACCGTTCAATTTAATTTGCTACGCGGCATCAACGAATATCGCCTGCTAGTGATCCGGGCTGACGAACAGGCCCGCTTTGATAACATCAAAACGCTATCCGATTTGCAGCAACTTAAAATCGGCACGGGCACCCATTGGAGCGATACAGAGATTTATCGTTTTAACGGTTTGCCACTTGTAAAATCCTACTCCTATGAACCCATGTTCCGCATGTTAAAACTCAAACGGTTTGATTACATGGCGCGCAGCCTTCAGGAAGTGCAGGATGACATGGAGCGATACGAAAAATTGGGGTTGGCGATAGAAAAAAATTTGGCGATTCATTATCCGCAGCCGATTTATTTCTTTCTTAACAAGAATAATGCTGAACTTGCCGAGCGGATCAAACAAGGATTGGAAATAGCGCAACAGGATGGCAGCCTTGATGCGCTCTTTTTTGATATTCCCAACTTCAGCCAAGCATGGGAAATGATGCAGGCACTCGACCGCAATGTGATTGAGTTGCAAATACCAAATAATTAAAACCGCAATCCACTATTTGCTATTAAAAGTGCCTCATATGATTAGAGCGCATTTAACGCCTCTTGCAGATTTTTAACCGCAACAACATCAATACCCACATTTTTATCCCGCGGGGCATTGGCAAAAGGCACAATCGCGCGCTTGAAACCATGCTTGGCCGCCTCACGTAAACGCTCATGCCCACTGGGTACCGGACGTATTTCGCCCGACAAGCCCACTTCGCCAAATACAATTAAATCCTGCGGTAACACACGGTCGCGGAAGCTGGATACGATTGCCAGTAATACCGCCAAATCCGCGCTGGTTTCCATCACCTTTACACCACCGACGACATTCACAAATACATCCTGATCGCCCACCATAATGCCGCCATGACGATGCAATACTGCAAGCAGCATTGCCAAACGGTTTTGATCCATTCCCACCGCAACACGGCGTGGATTACCAAGATGACTGTCATCAACCAATGCCTGGATTTCTATCAGTAGCGGGCGAGTTCCCTCCCACATCACCATCACAACCGATCCGGACGATGCATCCTCTGCGCGCTGCAAAAAAATGGCAGACGGGTTGCTGACTTCGCGCATACCCTGCTCGGTCATGGCAAACACGCCCAATTCATTCACTGCACCAAAACGGTTTTTGTGGCCACGTAGAGTGCGGTAGCGTGAATCGTTATCGCCTTCCAGCAAAATCGAACAATCGATCATGTGCTCCAACACTTTGGGGCCGGCAAGCGAACCATCTTTGGTGACATGACCAACCAGAATCAAAACGGTGCCGGTTTGTTTGGCAAAACGGGTGAGATACGCAGCGCTTTCGCGCACTTGCGAAACAGAACCGGGCGCAGAGGTAATGTCTTCCATGTGCATCACTTGAATGGAATCAATCACCATGACTTTGGGGACAACCTGCTGCGCTGTTGCGCAAATCGCTTCAACACTGGTTTCACTCAGCATTTGCAGTTGGTCTGTGGGCAACCCCAGACGCTGTGCACGCATCGCCACTTGCTGCAGCGATTCTTCACCGGTGATATAAAGCGCGCGCATGGTGCGCGCCAGATTACACAGGGTTTGCAGTAACAAGGTGGATTTACCCGCGCCCGGATTACCGCCAATCAACACTACCGAGCCGGGAACAAATCCACCGCCGAGCACACGATCAAACTCACCCGTTCCACTGCTAAAACGCGGAACATCATTCAATGAAATTTCGGCGAGCGTCTGGATTTTATTGCCGCTTGCACCACCAGCATAACCTTCAAATTTGGCTGCGCGGTTAGACGGCGTTGGGCCTAAACGCACTTCGCTCAAACTGTTCCATGCACCACACTCGGTGCACTGGCCCTGCCATTTTTTAAAATCAGCACCACATTCGTTGCAAACAAACGCACTTTTATTTTTTGTGCTCATTAACGTTTTTCACTCGTCAATTTCAAATAAGCGCCCAGACCAATCAGAAGTGCAACCGCGGCGAACAACATAAACACTGCTGAGTTCAAATGGGTTGCATCGCCCAATAAAGATTTAAACATCAATAATAGCGACTCAATGGATACTGCAATCACAATCGCCGACATAAACCGTGCAATAGTGCGGCGTGTTGAACCTGTGTGATGAATATCTTTGTGGAGCAGCACTTCTTCTTCCAGAATCGTTTTGCCCAGATCAAAAATCGCCAAGCCCAAAGTCACCAAAATGACCGACTGGAATGCTTGTGTTGCGGTATTGGTATGTTCGTGGATCATTTCATACAACGACTGGCCTGCTGAAAATAACAACAGCATGGATACCGCCACCAACATAATGCCAATCAAACCATAAACAACCTGGAACAACGGATGCACAACCCTGCGCAAACTATCGCCGTTCAAAAAGGTGATCAGTTTTTCCAAATTAAAATTGATCACCAGATAACGCGTGGCGTTATTGGGATCAATAAACCGCTGCACTGCAGATATCGCTAACTGATGCGTAGCACTGGAAAGATAAGGTTGGGTAACCGTCGCAGCAGCCACATTGTCACGCGCGCGTGAATAATAAATGCGGTTGCTGCGGTCAGAACCAAAACCAGGTTCACGCCGCTTGGGGTCTGGCACTGTGGGCGATGCAGCCGACTCAGTCGTTTGTATTCCATTTTCATCAAGGCAATACAACAGTTCCACAAACGGATACGACTTGTGCAAACGTTTCACAACTTCATTCAATTGGTCGTGGCCTGTTTCCAATTTATTGGGCGATAACGAGGTCACAATGGATTCCAACAAACGCTCGATTTGCGCTTGGTATTCATCGTATTTTTTGAGTAGATATAAATAATTGCGTGGGGTCATATTACAAACTCATCAACGCAGCAAAGCTGCAAAACGGGCGGCAGTTTACCTTAATTTATTAGCAGTTATTGCGCCATTAAAATGCAAATCGGGCAGTATAAAAAAATAAACCCCGGCCAGCCGGGGTTTATTTTTGCCAGAAAATTATCAGTTAGCTGGCAATTCAATATTGCCCGGTGCACCACCACCAACGGATACATTGCCATTGTTAAGAACAAAGGTCACAACCTGTGTCTGCAATTCTGCCGTCACTTGAGGTGCTCCACCTTCAGGGCGTAACAATGATACATGCCCACCTGCAGTATGTTTGACATATCCACGACCTAGTTGCGTTGTGCCCAACCCAAGCTGGGTAGCGCCCAATAGCGATGCCATTGCCGATGTGCCCGTCAAGGGTGCCACCGCGGCACCGTTAGGGATCACCGCATCATTATTGATTTGCTGCACCAAGGCAGGAACACCCAGCGCTGCCAGCGTTTGCATGTAGTTCACAGGATCACCCGCATCCATCGCACTTTGGGCTGCATAAAGGAAGCGCTCATAGTTGCTAGTGCCCACATTAACGCCACTGGCCCCCAAACCACCATTGATAACCGGCGCAAAGGTTGCTGAGTTCACTAAAATTTGCGCAACCTGGGTACCCGCTGCACTGGTCACAATACCGCGCACAGGATTAAGGTTGGATGGCAGGCCGACTTTTGCATCGTTAGCAATCGCCATCTGATTAACCGTGGTGAACACACTACCCAAAATACCGCCCAGAGATACACCCACCACATACACACGGTTCACATCCAACCCTGTGCTCACCGATTTGCGGATTTCGGTATTGATGCCACCAAGGCTGGCATTCAGGTTCAACAAATCCATCACCGCCTGACGGTTGTTATCGCGCGTATTGGTCAGATAGCCAAGATTAATGAATTGCGCACCTGAACCATCGGTAGCACCCGGTGTTTCAAAGTTCATCGGCGCAGGAGCTCCACCAGAACCCGCCACATTGAAGTGACGCTCATGGGGAGCATTAGCACCATAGAGCGCAGCAAAAGGAATGGATTTACTCTTCTCCACGTTTAATACATTCACAAGGGCGCTGTTAGCTGGAATGCCGTGAACGGGCAAATCAATCGCCACAGTTGCAATACAGCGGCTGGCCAAGGTGTGCCCTAGCGCCAAAACCGATGCACGATCACTGGTGATGCCATGTACATAAATGACCGTTGGATACCCCGTCACCGCATAAATCTGGCCGCAATTGGCAGCCCCGGCATAACCCGGTACCCAATTATCCTGCGGCAGGGTGATTTGCAGGGGCACAGACTCATCACCCGTTTTGGCCGCAAATGGATAGCGATAGGTTACGTTGTAGCTGCCATCTACATCCCTTGGAACCGTTACGCCTAAAGCGCCTGCCAAGGTAAGGTCAGGTTTCCAACTGCGCTTGAGATACTCGCCAAACCCCAAACCTGTTGCCGCTGTCTGGTAATAAGGCAATTTGATGTAGCCGGTGTAGAGTTTCCCCACATTCGCAGCAAGTGCGCTGCTGAAATTATTGAAATCAATTCCCGTCAGGCCAGAAATACCCAAATCACGCGCCTTGGGTGTCGGCAGCAGGTTGAGCGAATCCAACTGCATGGCGTTAGCAACGGCTGTACTGGGCGCAGCACCAGCAGCAATTTGCATACCTGCAATCACTGCACGCGGTGAAGCCATCGCCACCAAGCCGGTCGTCGGATCGGTTGTTGTAAAGGTGTAGGTCAGTACCAATTTTTCTTTGGCCGCTGATGCGGACAATTGGCCGCCGCTAACAGCCGAAAGAAAACCACTCGCCAGGGTCTCCCAGCCGATAATCGCATTGCGCACGGGAACCAAGGCACTCAGGGTGTCGTAACTTGGATCGCGCAAGGCGTTATAAGTCCAGGAGCGGGTTAACGCAGCGCCGCCGGAATCTTTAAGATCATTGGTGAGAATCACCAGATATTTGGTTTTGGGCTTGAGCGGTTTGGTCGGGCGAATACGGATAACGTTATTCGTGCCGCCATCCTGTGATGCAACCACGGCATCAAAACTCGCCAAACCAGTAATACCTGCAATATTGGCTGGGTTCAGCGCATCTTTACCGTCAGTGTTCAATTCCACCAGAAAAACAGTTTTGGATGCCATCACCGAATCAGGATTGACGCTTGCACTTAGCAAAATGTCAAAAAATGCCGATGTAGAAAATCCATCTAGCTGATTCATGGTGGCGCGCACAGGGTCGCTTGGAGCCCCCAGATCTGCTGTACCGTCCGAATCAGCGGCTTTGGCAAAAATCAGGTCTGTATTGAATGGAATATCTGAGGTTACAGGGTCAAATCGCGGATGAGTCCCGGGCTTAAAGACACTGGCCGCCTGCGGCTCGGGTGCCTTTTCCGTCCCGCTACCACCGCCACAACCATGCAGTGTTAGCAGAGAACCCATAAAAGCAGATAACAGAAGCTTATTCATCTTGTTTTTCATGGCGACTTCCTGAGCAGATGTTATGGAATTATGAAGAAAGTGTAGCCAAGTTTTGCCAAGGAGCGAATTTGTTAACAAGGATCGGTAACAGATCACAGTCGCATTAAAAGAATACGCCCACCAATAACGAAAAAGGCAAACCTCAGTGGGTTTGCCTTTTAGGAGGGTGTAACTGAAATACGAACCGTCAAAAAATCAGGCAATAATTTCCGCCAGATTGCCTTTTTCTTCCAGCCAGTTTTTGCGGTCACTGGCACGCTTTTTAGCCAGCATCATATCCATCACCTGCATAGTGCCATCTTCTTCGTCCATGGTGAGCTGCACCAAGCGGCGAGTATCACGCGCCATTGTTGTCTCGCGCAATTGCAGAGGATTCATTTCCCCCAACCCTTTGAAGCGCTGAACATTGGGTTTGCCTTTTTTGTTTTCCGCGGCAATGCGATTCAGCACACCGTTTTTCTCACCCTCATCCAGTGCGTAATAGACCTCTTTGCCGATATCGATACGATACAACGGCGGCATAGCAACATACACAAAGCCATGACGTACCAATACCGGGAAATGTTTTACAAAAAGCGCACAGAGCAAGGTGGCAATATGCAATCCATCCGAATCCGCATCGGCGAGGATACAAATTTTGTGATAGCGCAATTCACTCAGATCTTCACTGCCCGGGTCCATACCAATCGCTACAGAAATATCGTGCACTTCCTGGCTTGCCAGAATTTCTTCTGACACCACTTCCCAGGTATTCAGGATTTTTCCACGCAGCGGCATAATTGCCTGGAATTCACGGTCACGCGCTTGCTTGGCCGAACCACCCGCTGAATCCCCTTCCACTAAAAATAATTCGCTGCGCGCAGGATCAGCACTGGAACAGTCAGCTAATTTCCCCGGCAACGCAGGACCTTGCGTCACACGTTTACGCTCAATTTTTTTACTGGCGCGCACACGTTTTTGCGCGTTGCTAATACAAAATTCAGCCAGCTTGTCGCCATCTTCTGTGTGCTGATTTAACCAGAGTGCAAATGCATCTTTGGTAATCCCCGAGACAAACGCGGCCGCTTCGCGTGATGTCAAACGCTCTTTTGTCTGCCCCGAGAATTGTGGGTCGGCATGTTTATAAGACAGGACGAAACAGCAAGCATTCCACAAATCTTCCGGCGCGAGTTTTATTCCGCGCGGCAACAAATTGCGGAACTCACAATAATCGCGCAGTGCATCCAGCAAGCCTGTGCGCAAACCATTGACATGGGTTCCGCCCTGCGCGGTGGGGATCAGGTTCACGTAGCTTTCCTGAATTAACTCACCCCCTTCCGGCAACCATTGCACTGCCCAGTTCACCGCTTCTGTTTGGCCACTGAAATCGCCAACGAAAGGTTGCTCGGGCAAGGTGAGCCATTCTTTGGTTGCACCGGCAAGATAATCTTTTAAACCGTCTTCGTAATACCAAACATCTTTTTCACCCGTTTGTTCATCAACAAACGTAACCGTGAGACCGGGGCATAACACTGCTTTTGCACGCAGTACATGACGTAAACGGCTAACTGAAAATTTGTTGGAATCGAAATAAGTGGGATTCGGTAAAAAGTGAACGCTGGTTCCCGTTTGGCGTTTTGGACAGGTATCAATAATTTCCAAATCAGTTGCTTTATCTCCGTTGGAAAAACCCATGCGATACACGTTGCCATCACGCTTTACAGTCACAATTAATTTTTCTGACAGTGCGTTAACAACAGAAACGCCCACACCGTGCAAACCACCAGAAAATTGGTAGTTTTTATTAGAAAATTTTCCACCCGCATGGAGTGTACATAAGATCACTTCTACGCCCGGTTTTCCTTGCTCAGGGTGAATATCCACAGGCATACCGCGACCATCATCGATCACGGTAACAGATTGGTCTTTGTGCAGAATGACCTCAATGGATTTCGCATGGCCTGCAAGGGCTTCATCTACTGAGTTGTCGATAATTTCCTGTGCAAGGTGATTGGGGCGTGTAGTTTCGGTATACATGCCCGGACGTTTTTTTACGGGGTCTAATCCCGTGAGTACTTCAATATCTTCTGCGGAATAATTAGCCATTTTTTAATTGATGTCTGTGAATGGATGTCTGTAAATAATAAGAACTGTGAATTCAAAAGCGGTGAATTAAAAATCTGTTTTCTGAAAAAAGACAATGCAATCGTCAAGATAGCGTTCAAACCCCTGGAACGCATGATCACCACCCTCTTCTATTGTTTGCTTGCAGCCGGCATATTTTTGCACTGCCTGACGATAATCCAGAGTTTCATCGCCGGTCTGCAATAACAACCAATAATTGGCTGGGCGCGTTACGGGTATATCGGCTGCAATAATTTCAGTGATATGCCCAGCATGTAAACGGTAGCTATCATCCGTGTGATAACTTTTCAGGTCAACCTCTAAATAGGCGGGCATAAAATCCTGCGGCCGCACGGCTGGGTTAATCAGCACGGCTTTCAAGTTATATTTTTCTGCTAACCAGGTTGCCCAAAATCCCCCCAATGAGCTGCCCATTACATAAACAGGTTGCGGCAAAAGGCTTTCCACCAGTTGCTCTAGTTGATATTGGGTTTGTGCCGGATAAGGGGGTAATTGGGGGCAATAAAACGCAATGTCAGGATGAACGGATGACAGCCAACGCGCTGTTTGCTGTGCTTTAAAAGAAAGAGGAGAGCTAAGAAACCCGTGGATATACAGCAGTGCAGCCATGAGCGATCAATAGCCTGCAGATTTATAATCAATAACGTATTGTTTATCGGTAACGCGCACTACACCTGTCGCATAAGTGCCGTCATCGTTTAACTCAAACCAACGATAACCCGGCATTTGGGTATCCACAGTGAAATCATCACATAAAGGTTTGAATTGAACACAGGTGGATGGAGTTGCATAAAGTGCAAGATGGTTGCGTCGCGCACTGAATTCCTGATGGACGTGTCCCCAAATCACCATTTTGACTTGCGGGCAAGTTTCAACCAAATTGAATAATGCATCGGCATTGCGAACAACGTATTGGTCAATCCAGACACTACCGACCGGTACTGGTTGGTGATGCAACGCAACAATAACGTGTTTGTCCGCTTGGTTTTGCAGGACATGTTCCAAAAAATCCAATTCGCTTGCGCCAAGCTGGCCATAAACTTGTCCCGGTACACTCGAATCCAGCAACACTAACAACCAATGCCCCAAATCGACCAAGCGCCCCTGAATTCCCAATGTATCCTGATTGGAAGACATGATATCTGCTGAATCGTGATTGCCTGCAAGCCAGCTTAGCGGCTGAGGAAAAAAGCGGCGGATAGTTTGGGCGAAACGGCGATAGCAATCGACGTGGCCTTCGCTGGCCACATCACCGGTGCATACTAAATGATCAAAGCCAGACTCTACCTTTTGGATAAGCTGAAGCACATCCTCTAGGCTCTGGTCGGTATTTAACCCCAGAAGGGTTTCGCTATGTTGCGAACCCAAATGGCAATCGGTTATCTGAATCAGACGCACTGTCGGCTCTCGTCCCTCGATAGTCGGGTTCTGTGGTTGATTTGTAGAGTGACTTCACTCTTACGGCGTTGACTTGGATGTCAAAATGGATAAGTTTCAATCGCAACGATATACGCTAATGATGCTTTATGCCACCCTGTGACTGTGGAAAAATGCGCAATAGTTGCAAATTTTGTGAAGAAATCGGGAATTAACCCGGAAGGGTTTTATTCAAAACAAATGTGGGAATCCATACTGTGCCCATGTTCAAGGCACACTTTTAACCACTCACCAAGGAAACGGTTAAGTTGATATTTTTCATCGCTGTGATACATCGCTTGATTGGGGTATTCATAGCGCGGACGCAAACGCTTGTGTCCCTCCCACGCCAACACCTCAGCAAGTTTTGCATCATGGTACATCCGCAAGGTCAAGCGCGGCATTGCCAACCAATCTGAGCTGAACCCTACCGCTTCACGACTAAGTTCCAAAGTAGTTGTGTAAGGCGAACGTTCGATAATACGCAACACATGCAGCCAATGTTGTTCACCACGCGCCACCATGAAGCGGAATTCATGCAGCGACGGATTATGCAATTCAGCAGAATGATTCAATGCCAATAATTTGGTCAAGCGCAAATAGTTGGCCTCACATTCGGCCATCTGCAACGGCAAATCCACCTTATAACGCTCTTTGTAGGTAACGTATTCGGGTTGAGCTTTGGCGGTACGCAATGTGAACATAAAAGCCTTGGGTTTTCCCAAAAAGGATTATAAAAATTCCCTAAAAAACCGTGCCATAACGGATAAATAGAGAAAAGAAACACAAGCCTGCGCGTTAATGTAAAACCATACTGGTAATGGAAGTGTTAGCCAGAGTTGTAGCTAAGTCAATGGTTGGAAAAATTTATTCGTGCACAGCTTGATTTTGTAATCGGGTCCGATTTAATTGCAACCACTGCAGACAAATTAATGCAGCAGCGTTATTAAATGCTCCATCTAACAACACGGTAAAAACATCTTCCGCAGGAAATACGTGCACACGAATATCTTCTCCTTCTTCCGGTAATCCATACACACCGCCTGCTTGTTGTAGATCGCACAAGCCACAATATAAATGTAATTTTTCATTGCATCCGCCGGGGCTTGATAAGTAATTGCAGATATATTCCAGCGCATAAGGTTCAACATTCGCCTCTTCCATAAGCTCGCGCCGTGCAACCTCTTCCGGCGACTCACCTGGCTCAAGCATGCCGGCCACCACTTCATAACACCATGGGCCATTAGGCTCGTCCAAAGCGCCAACACGAAATTGTTCCACCATACCAATCAAATCGCGTACAGGATCGTAAAGCACAACTGCTACAGCCTCACCGCGTACAAACAGTTCGCGCCCAATTTCCTGCCCCCAACCACCATCAAATAATTTGTGTTTGAGAAATACTTTTTCAACACGAAAAAAACGTTTGTACATTTCTTCCCGGCGAATAATTTCAACATCCGCACGTGTGAATTGAGGCTTTTCGATCATGATAAATCCTGTTAAACGCCTCCCTTTTTCAAAGGGAGGCTGGGAAGAAAAATTACACCTTATGGTACAACTCGGCACCTTGCTCCATAAACTCTTTGGATTTTTGCTGCATTTCCGCTTCAACATCAATCATACGGACCAGCTGATCCTCATTAATGCCTTCTACATTAACACCTTGTTGCGCAGCATAATCGCGCACTTCCTGGGTAATTTTCATAGAGCAAAATTTCGGGCCGCACATAGAACAGAAATGCGCGACCTTGGCCGAATCTTTCGGTAAGGTTTCATCGTGATAAGCGCGTGCGGTATCTGGATCCAAACCCAAATTAAATTGATCTTCCCAACGGAATTCAAAACGCGCTTTGGATAACGCATTGTCACGCAGTTGTGCACCGGGATGGCCTTTTGCCAAATCTGCTGCGTGCGCTGCAATTTTGTAAGTGATGATTCCCTCTTTCACATCATCTTTGTTTGGCAGCCCCAAATGCTCTTTTGGAGTGACATAACACAGCATGGCACAGCCGTACCAACCAATCATGGCGGCACCAATACCCGAAGTAATGTGATCGTAACCGGGAGCGATATCGGTAGTCAGCGGCCCAAGGGTGTAGAAAGGTGCTTCGTCACACACTTCCAATTGTTTTTCCATATTTTCTTTGATCATATGCATAGGCACATGTCCTGGGCCTTCAATCATGCACTGTACGTCATGTTTCCAAGCGATTTTGGTTAACTCACCCAAGGTCTCCAATTCACCAAATTGCGCCTCGTCGTTTGCATCGGCAATTGAACCAGGGCGCAAACCATCACCCAATGAAAAGCTCACATCGTAAGCCTTCATGATTTCGCAAATGTCTTCAAAGTGAGTGTAGAGGAAATTTTCTTTGTGATGCGCAAGACACCACTTCGCCATAATAGAACCACCGCGCGACACAATGCCGGTTACACGCTTGGCAGTGAGCGGAACATAACGCAGTAATACACCTGCATGGATAGTAAAATAATCTACGCCTTGCTCTGCTTGTTCGATCAATGTATCGCGAAAAATTTCCCAAGTGAGATTTTCCGCAACGCCATTTACTTTTTCCAATGCTTGATAAATCGGCACAGTACCAATCGGCACATGAGAATTGCGAATAATCCATTCGCGCGTTTCATGGATATTTTTACCGGTAGATAAATCCATGACCGTATCAGCGCCCCAGCGCGCACCCCAGGTAAGTTTTTCCACTTCCTCTTCGATCGACGAACCCAAAGCAGAATTGCCGATATTGCCATTAATTTTCACTAAAAAATTGCGCCCGATAATCATCGGCTCCACTTCCGGGTGATTGATGTTCGCCGGAATGATCGCACGTCCGCGCGCCACTTCACTGCGCACAAATTCGGGCGTGATTTCATCCGGGATACTTGCACCAAAGCTCATACCCGGGTGCTGCTCCTTAAGTACACCTAACTCACGCGCTTGAGCCAACGCCATGTTTTCACGAATGGCGATGTATTCCATTTCAGGAGTGATAATGCCTTTTTTGGCGTAATGCATTTGCGATACATTCATCCCCGGTTTTGCGCGGCGCGGCTGGCGAGTCAAATTAAAACGCAAATGATCCAGGCTGTTGTCACTCAAACGTTGTTTGGTAAATTCGGAATGGCTGTCTTGCAAAATTTCAGTATCGTTGCGCTCTTCAATCCACGCGCTACGCACATCACCTAACCCCGTACGCAAATCGATAGTGGCATCAGGATCGGTATAAGGACCTGACGTATCATATACACGTACAGGTGGATTTTTTTCGCCACCAAAATCGGTGGGCGTATCAGCAAGGGTAATCTCACGCATGGGCACACGAATATCCGGACGTGAACCTTGCACATAGATTTTTCTTGAGCCAGTAAATGGCTGCACCGATGCTTTATCAACTTCAGCAGTTTGGCTAAGAATTTTTTCGACGCTGGTATTCATAGTAGAGCCCCTTGCCTAATAAAAAGAATAAAAATGATGTACAGGACCAGAACCCTGCCCTATGTGTAATTTTTCTGAATGCAGTAATGCATTGTGTAGATAGTGTTTTGCTTCATTTACCGCATCATGAAGCGATAATTTTTTTGCTAATCCTGCCGCAATTGCAGATGCCAGGGTACAACCTGTGCCGTGGGTATTTTTTGTATTTAAGCGCGGCATTGAAAATGCACTCACACCCGCAGCCGTCACCAATAAATCGGTCGCCTGTTCACTGTTAGTATGTCCACCTTTCATCAATACTGCGCGCGCACCCAAGGCGATAATTTTTTCGCCTTGTAGTTGCATTTGTTCAAGACTGGTTGCAACCGGTTCATTTAATAATACAGCCGCTTCATGCAAATTCGGCGTGACAACACTCGCCAAAGGAATCAGTTTTTCAATCAACGTATGGATTGCATCTTCGGCCAATAATCGATCACCGCTGGTGGCAACCATCACCGGATCCAGAACGAATGGGATGTGGGAGTAAGCACTCAGTGACTCCGCTACTGCAGCAATGATATCGGCCGTAGCCAACATGCCGCTTTTGATCGCACCAACCGATAAATCACTGAGCACTGATTGAATTTGTTGCTGGACAAATACCGGAGGCACAGGAAATACACCCTGCACTCCCAAAGTATTTTGGGCTGTAAGGGAGGCAATTACACTTGCACCAAACACCCCCAAGGCCGAAAACGTTTTTAAATCGGCCTGAATACCTGCACCGCCGCCGCTGTCACTACCAGCGATGGTTAATGCAATAGGTGTCGATATGCCAGGAGTATGAGCGGCAGTTTGAATAGGCGAATTCATTAGATTTCCGTTATTCATTAATCGGTAATGGCACGGAAAGGAGAGAAAAGACCACGCATGAAGACATGCTAAAACAGGAGGCTCTCGTTCCCTACGCCGGTACTAACCGGATCAGGTCGGCGGGTATATCTCAGCCAGTACATCGCACCAGCACCCCGACAAGAAAGTGGGCAGTCTATTCAAGTTGCAAGATCGAGTAAAGAAACCTTTTGGATTAAGGCTGATCATATTCACTGCATAAAAAAACGCCCGCGGGTTTACCTGCGGGCGTTTTGGATTAATACATCGTGTACTTATTCGGATTTTTCCTGGGATTTCAACAAGCCCAATTTACCCGCTAATAGCGCTGTTGTAGGTGCCTGAATCAGAATAGTCCCCAAGATAAAAATGAACGTAATTGCACCGACAACATCTATGCCGGGTACTTTCATACCCGCCAGAATCCCCACCAATGCTGCAGGGATAACACCGGTTTCCCGCGTCCAACTCATAAAAACCAATTCTTTCCAAGTCCACTTGGCACGACGATCAGGGCCTGCACACAACAATACGGTGACGGGTCGGGCGATAAAGATAAAGATAAATAGCAGTGCAAGACCAACGCCCAAGTATTCTTTTAACAAATGGAAATCGACCTGTGAACCCAGCAGGATAAAAATAAACATACGCATTAACAGCGCGGTATTACCAACATAATCTTCTAAATATTCATGTTCGTGGTGGTCCAATGGCAAGCTGAAAGACTCTTTGTTGCCAATCATTACCCCGCAGGTAAACACTGCCATAAAACCAGAAGCGCCCATACCATCAGCCAATAGGAATACCGTGATAACCGCCAAGATGATTACAAATGGGGTAACCTCGCGGAAAATACCGAAGGTGTTGTGCGCCATCAGAAACGCTGCGCTATACCCAACAACGGCCCCTAGCACCACCCCGGCACAAGCTTCATACGCCAATTCAGCCAAAGAATGGGTCAAACTAAACCCCTCGCCAGTTCCCATGACATATGCAACTACTGCAAAAGTCGCAATAGCACCCATGGCGTCATTAAGTGCTGATTCGCTCATTACAGTCTGGGATACCCGATCGCGAATCGGTACTTGTTTAAAGATTGGCACCAGTGTCGCGGGGTCCGTCGATGCGGTAAGTGCAGCCAAGACCAATGCAATTGCAAGTGGAATGCCCATCCATACACCGGCAACCGTCATGATTGCACCGGTGATCAACACGCCGATAGACGCAATGACCAGTAAGGTAATCCAGATTTCCTTCAGTACCGCAAAGCGCAAAGTCGCCCCGCCTTCAAACAGCAAATAACAAGCGCCAATGGTGAGGATTATCTGGTTCATGGTGGAATCAGCAGGTACGTGCAAAAGACCACCGATAGTTGGGCCAAGGCCGATACCGATTAATAGAAAGAGGACGATATCGGGTACTTTAATTTTCTTGGCAATTACCCCACCCAGTAACCCCGTGAAAATAATTACCCCGACATACATAAGGTCGAGCTTGGCTATCTCTAATGCAGACATGGCGACTCCAAATTAATAGTTAAAAAACGTAAATAAAGAATGCGCGCATGCTGACAGCAAACCAACACGACAATTATAAATTGTCTGTAAATTCCGGCCTTCATAAACACAAAAACCGGGTAAAAACCCGGTTTTTGTAAAGCCTGAACACACTGGTTAGCCGCTAGTTTGGGAATACCAAACTTGCCAGTGTTAACGCCACCGCATAACCGCAGGTATAGGCAATCAATACCAGAGGGGTGTAGCGCAAGAAGGCACCGAAAGTCAGCCCTTTCACTTTGCTCATGGCAATAATCCCTGCTGCAGAACCAATTGCCAACAACGAGCCACCTACACCTACACTGTAGGTTAAAGCCAACCATTCGGCTGTTGGTAAAACCGGCTCAGACTTCAGCAATGCAGCCGTCAGGGGTACGTTATCGATCAGTGCAGAGAAAAGTCCCATCAAATAGTTCGCGTATTGCGGTGCAATTTGTGCGTAGAAATTGGTCAATAAATCCAATGTACCGATTTCTTTCAACATGCCCACCAACAACAAAATACCGAGGAAGAACAACAGGGTTTCGTATTCGATCTGACGGACATACTCAAGAATTTGGGTTTCTTCCGGATCCAGATTCATGAAATGGCCTATAAAGAACATGATCGACAAACCCACCAAGAATGTCAGCACCGGTGGTACACCAAAGAAAAAATTGAACAACATCGTGCACGCGATAGTACTGAAAAACGTCCCTACAATCGCCCAATCCATACCTGTGAAAGTGCGAGCATTCTTTTCAGTAGTCACTTGTCCCGACACTCCAGGGAACATCAATGCAGCCAAAACCATTACACCCACGATAGCCGGAACCCATAACAATAAAAGTTGCGGCATAGTCACATGGCCAGACAAGAAGATCATCAGTGTGGTGACATCGCCCGTGATCAGCGCAACACCACCGGAGTTCACAGCGAACACCACCAAAACAGCCAGCTTGATACGGGTTTTCTGCTCAACATCAAACGCATGCACCAGCCCAAGCGTAACCAAGGTCGCCGTAACGTTATCGCAAATCATTGATAGCGTCATCGCAAACAAAGCCACCAAAATCATCAGACTACGAGTACTCATTTGCGCCGGGCACAAACGCTGGACAACGGACTGAACAATTCCTTTGGCATTCAGATAAGCAACGAATGTCATGGTTGCCATCAAGAACAACCAGAGCGTCGCGATCTCCAACAGATTGTGATCTAACTTGTCCAGCATCACGTCTTGTTGTTCATGCCCACCGGAAAACATAAACATGACAAGCCAGGAAAGGCTGCCAAAGAACAGCGTGGTTTTCGCTTTGTTGATATGAATAACTTCTTCGAAGACCACCCCCAGCAGCGCGAGCACTGCAAAGATGATCAGGACAACTTCCAGGGACATCGACATATAAGACCTTTTATATAAAGTTAAAGAAATCCTGCGGGAAGGAGCACCTGCGACTGAGCGCCAGCGATAAATAAACCCGTCTTGAATTAGGCGCGCATGATAGAAGTTGCATTTTGATGAAGCAATCAAACAAATGCAGGATAGGCTAAAAAATCAACAGTTTTTGCAAAACTACCAATATCAGGACTTACTTCCAACCAAACTCACACGACAAGTACCCATAAGTGCACAATGACCAAAAGCAGCTGTTACAGTCACTGACATTTTTTTGCAGGATGAATCTATAAGATGGACACGCGCGTCTAAAGCTGTGTGGGCAGATATGATGCGGATGTATATAAGGATCTAGAAAGGTAAATATGCGGCTGAGCTTACATTTGTAACTTCACGC
This sequence comes from Cellvibrio sp. UBA7661, assembly GCA_002483365.1. Lineage (GTDB taxonomy): Bacteria > Pseudomonadota > Gammaproteobacteria > Pseudomonadales > Cellvibrionaceae > Cellvibrio. The sequence continues at coordinate 125,826 of DLHT01000017.1, read as the reverse complement.
AAACCCGGGTGCGTTTTACCCTTTTTAACCAGTGAACCTCCGCGCACTTCTCGACCCCATCGCAGCAAGCGGCTACACTCCACGCACACTGCTATTTAATAAGGCCCTCGCGGCCATAAACATCAGGCGCTCATCTGCCGGATGTTGAACTGGAATTCTCAACTCTGGACTTTGGAAACCTTTTATGAAAAAGACCAAGCTTTACTTGCTCATCAGCCTTTTTTCTCTGGCACCGTTAACTGCCAGCGCCAACAGCCTGTTGGACGTTTATGAACTTGCTTTGCAAAACGACTCCCAACTAAAAGCAGACAAAGCCAAATATGAAGCAGGATTGCAAAACAAAACCATCGGTCGCTCTGGCCTGCTTCCGCAAATTAACGCTAAAGCGCAATACGGTAACACCGACGAGGATTCGGTAAATCGTCTTAACAACACGACAGCAAAGACCGACATCGACTCCACTGGTTGGGATGTCACTTTAAATCAGCCGCTATTTGATATGTCTGCCTGGTATGTGTACAAACAGGGAAGCAAATTAAGCGAGCAAGCAGAAGCACAATTCGGTGCTGACCAGCAAAGCCTGATTGTTCGTACCGCAGAAGCCTACTTCAATGTGCTGCGCTCGATTGAAACATTGGAAGCTACCATTGCGGAAGAAAAAGCATTGGCAAAACAACTCGAACAAACCAAACAACGCTTCGAAGTGGGCTTGACGGCAATCACCGAAGTCCATGAAGCTCAAGCCGCGTTTGACAGCGCCAGAGCCTCAACACTGGAAGCGCGGGGTAATCTGGGTATCAATTATGAGGCCCTTGAAGTATTGACCGGCAAGCCGGAAGACAAAGTTGCCCCTTTGTCAGCCAAATTTCCGGTTGTCACACCAACACCCGCCAATCGCGCAGAGTGGGTAGAGTTCTCGCTCAAAAACAATTACAACCTGAAAGCCTCCAAGCTACAGGCTGATGCATCCTTGCAAAACGCCAAAGCTAACCGCTCAAACCATTTGCCAACCCTTGGGGCCTCCCTGGGTTATTCTGATTATGATTCGGATGGCGTCCGCACCGGCATTCCACAAGACGGGAGCACCGATGGCACTTCTGTCAACTTGCGCCTGGACGTGCCGATATTCAGCGGCGGCGCAACAACGGGGCGCAGCCGTCAAGCATACGCACAATACAATCAAGCGCAGGAGCAATATAACAGCACGCAACGTAGCGTAATCCAAAATACCCGTGCGTTGCATTTGTCTGTTGAAACTGACGTTGCCGCAGTACAAGCACGCAAGCAGGCAATTATTTCCAACCAGTCCGCATTGGAAGCAACGCAATCGGGCTATGAGGTGGGTACACGCAACCTGGTTGAAGTGTTACTCGCACAGCGCAACCTTTATCAAGCGCGCCGCGATTATTCCAACGCGCTTTATGACTACGTGATTGACACTATCAAATTGCGTGAAGTCGCTGGCATGTTGACACCCGCTGATGTGCAGGAAATCGACAAGTGGTTGCTCGACGATTCTTTAGTGAGCCGTAGCCAATACGAAAACTAAACATCGCTTAACACGATAGAAAAAACAAAAATGCCGGGCAATTAACCCGGCATTTTTGTTTTTGAATCCCAATAATATTTACTGCAAATAGCGTTCAATCACTGCAAGCGTTTTATCCAGCGCACCGCGATTTTCCTGTGCTACGCGCAATGCATTTTCACCGCGATTATTTCGCAGGGCGGCATCTTGCATTAGAGCCATCACGGCGTGCGCCAATTCATTTGCATTGCCTGTTATTTGCAGCGCATCGGCCTGAATCATCAACTGGGATACCTCTGCAAAATTAAAGACATGCTCACCGCTTAGCAAAGGTAATCCCCATGCAGCTGGCTCGATAAAATTGTGCCCGCCATTGGGAACTAAACTACCACCTACAAACGCAATATCACTCGCACCAAACAGCAGGAGTAACTCGCCCATGGTATCGCCCAACAAAATGTCCATATCTGCTGTAAATACGCCACTGCTGCGGCGAACTGTGTTAAAACCGCGACTAGTGCAAAGCTGACCCACTCGCGTAAACCGCTCGGGATGCCGCGGAACCAAAATCAATAACGGAGGAACAAGTAATGTTTTTTCACCTGATTGGGCTTTGTGTTCACGCAGCTGGGCAAAGGCATCAAGGATAATTTCATCTTCACCTTGGTGAGTACTAGCTGCAATCCAAATCAACCGTTGGCCGTTATTTGAAAGCGAGGATTTCAATAATTGCGCTTGGTTTTTTAATTCATCACTCAACGTTAAATCGAATTTAATATTACCTGTCACCACAATATTGGATTGCGGCAAGCCCAATTCAATAAAACGTTGCGCATCGATGTGATTTTGAATCAACGCAGTAGAAATATGTTGCAGCATGGGAGCGGTTAACTGAGAAAGACGGTCATAACCCCGCGCCGACCTCGCAGACAGGCGTCCATTAATCAGCAACGCCGGAATGTTACGTTTGGCACACGCCGCCAAGGTATTTGGCCAGAGTTCGGTTTCCATTACTAAATACACTGAAGGATTGATGCGACACAAGAAACGTGCAACAACATCAGGTAAATCATAAGGCGCATACACGTGGAAAACTGAATCACCCAAGACCGAACGCACACGCTCGGAACCGGTGGGCGTTGTTGTGGTAATCACTAATTGAATCGCAGGATTGGATTGCAAACGGCGGATCATCGGCAATGCTGCCAAAAATTCCCCTACCGATACTGTGTGTAACCAGATTATTTTTTTAGAGGTGGCCAGCGCGGGGAAGAATGCAAAACGCTCGGCCCAACGCCGGGCATAAGCCGGCGCAGAAACCGAACGCCACAGTAAGCGCAACAAAATAACGGGAAGCAGACAATAAAAAACAACCGTGTATAGAAAACGCATCATCAGTGCGCAGCCGGAGTCAGTTGTACGCGCGCCGGGCTACCCAGTTTTATATCCCCACGTACGCGATATCCTGGAACTGCATCGCGCATTTTTTGGTAAATCCAACGCCCTTCCACATCGGTCCGGGCAATAATAATTGCCAAACTATTGCTGGCTTTGAGCTTATTAGCGATTTCGGCGAGCTTGGCAAGTATGCGCGGATCATCCTTGCCTAACAAACTGGCATCCAACAAAAAATCATTCGCACCACCACGATAAGGCTCTACCGGAGGAGCCGCCTTGATTTGCTCAGTCAGCGCGCTGGACACTTCTTTAATCAATAAATTCGACGGATCAACAATACGCGCGTTATTCAGCATAGTAGTCGCTTGCGAATAATTTCCTCGCGCTGCAGCCTGACGGGCCAAATCCACATAGCGCATGACAATACCTTGCAAACCACCTTTCGCCCGTTGATTGTTCGGATCCAATTTGAGCGCCGCCCGAAAGTAATCATAGGCATTGTCATTTTTCGGTGTCAGCAACTGATCTTGCGATAGCGTGTATTCACCGTTGAGGATCAACATCTTCACAACCTGCTGTTCTTTGGTAGTCACCTGAGGCTTCTGCACCACCGGAGCGGGAGCAGGTGCCGGTGCTTTTTTCTGATTCATCCAAAATGGTGTTTGGCAGCCGCTCAAGCTAAACGCCATCACCATCAATAATCCAAGGCGACCAACAACCGTCAACATAGTGGCAACTCTCTTCTCTTAAATAAGCAACAAGATATATTCAGGAACTGATTGTGTTTGACAGTAAACACTGCAGGTAAAAAAAGATAAATTCACAGATCAAGGGAATGATAGGCATTGCCCAGTGTCCATAGGCCGCGTATGTTACTGTAACTCAGTCGCGCCGACATCCCGGCCTTATCAATTAGACCCAGAAAAATCATGATACTTTCACACCTTTTTTCACGCCTTTTTTTGCTGCTTCCTGCCGGTTTGCTAGCCATCAGTCTTTCCATAAACGCAGCAGATGACCCTTTTGCCCCTAAGAACCAGAGTTTTAACCAATCGCCTTCCACGCTGAGCAACCAACTGGTCGCCCAGGACGAATTTTTACCTGTCGGACAAGCGTTCATTCCGAGCTACACCATCGAAAACGGAAAGCTTTTACTGCATTGGTCTATTGCAGAGGCTTACTACCTCTATGAGGAGCGCTTCAAGTTCAAAACAGATCAGGAGATTGCGCTCACACCTGTATATACCCCCGGGAAAATGAAGTATGACGAGCTGTTCGAACGTGAGACCATGGTGCACTACCACGGAGTGACCGTTAGTTTTGACTTGGATACTATCGCCACCCCTTTTGCCTTGAATATCGAATATCAGGGCTGTGCCGATGCCGGCCTTTGCTATCCTCCGCAGAAAAAAACACTCTCAGTAGATCCCACTAATGCATTGGTAATGGAGCAAACGGCCGCATCTCCAGCAACCGGGTCGCCAGCCGTCGCGCCTCCAACCACAACACCTTCTGCAAACATGCCTGAGCCAGAAGCCGGGTCTGGCTGGATTGTACAGGCCATGATTCTGGCGATGCTGGGAGGGATTATCCTGAATTTAATGCCCTGTGTATTTCCAGTGCTGTCTATTAAAGTGATGAGCCTGGCTGCAGCTGACCGAAAGCGACTGGCGATCCATGGCTGGGCTTATACAGCAGGCATTGTGCTCTGTTTTGTAGGGTTTGCGATTGCGTTATTGCTTGCCCGCAAAGGAGGTGAAGCTATCGGCTGGGGCTTCCAGCTGCAGTCGCCGGAATTGATCGCCGCGCTCGCCTATTTGTTTTTTGTGATGGGACTGAGCATGTCAGGAGTCATTAATATCGGCACCAGTCTAATGGGTGCCGGACAAAACTTGACCCAAAAATCAGGTCTTGGCGGCTCCTTCTTTACCGGAGTTCTCGCCGCAGTTGTCGCAAGCCCCTGCACCGCACCGTTTATGGGAGCCGCTTTGGGCTTTGCGCTTACCCAACCTGCAATCTTATGCATCGCCGTCTTTGCGGCACTGGGTTTCGGCATGGCTCTGCCCTTGCTGCTACTCTGCTATTTACCTGCATTAGCCACCCGGCTCCCGAAACCCGGGGTATGGATGGATAATCTCAAGCAATTTTTGGCCTTTCCGCTGTACTTGAGCGCCATCTGGTTATTGTGGGTTTTTGGCCGCCAGACAAGCGTCAGCGGCATGGCCGCACTCTGTGTAGGGGCGGTCGCAATTGCGTTCGGCTGCTGGTTACTGGCACGCTCCACCACTGGTATTTGGCAATCAATCCGCCGTTTGGGTATTGCAACTAGCTGGATATTGGCAGTTGTTCTGGTTTGGCAGAGCTCAAATAGCAATCAAGGCACACTCGCAACTGATCGCTGGCAATCTTATTCGCCCGAATCAGTCGCCCAAGCGCGTGCAGACGGCCGCCCGGTATTCATCAATCTTACTGCAGATTGGTGCCTTACCTGCCTGGCCAATGAACGCATCGCACTGCACACCGATGCCGCCGAGCAACTATTTGACGCGCTCAATGTGGCAACATTTAAAGGCGATTGGACAAATACCGACCCGAAAATCACCGAACTTTTGCAAGAATATGGTCGCAGCGGTGTTCCTTTATATCTGTGGTTTCCCGCTGGAAGCAATGAAAGAGCCGCTGTTTTACCCCAATTACTGACACCGGAAATACTGGCAAACGCAATGCAGGGCGAAATAAAATAGCATTTCGACGATTTTTGCAGAAGATGATTCATTTTTGATGCTTTTTATCTCAAGTTCCCCCATCTTGCTGCCAACATGAGGGCAAGATGTCGGGATAATCGAACAAAACAGCTATTTCCGTGCCTATTTTTACAACCCTAACGACTAACTTCTGCAATCTTGCAGGCATTTTCTGTCATATTAATAAAATTTCGCCGTTATCGTGGACAGACCTACATTTTTGCGGCAAACTCCCCACACTTTGAAATCCCCGGCAAGCTGAACCAGGCATTTCCCCGCCAGTCACAGCATAAAACCAGAAAATCACCGCAGGATTAGTGTTAATGGCAACCATTTTGGTACTTCATGGCCCCAACCTGAATCTTCTTGGGTTGCGCGAACCAGGCATCTATGGCGCTACCACCCTCGAAGACATCAACCGCAATTTGGCTCAAACCGCGCAAGCAGCAGGCCATCATTTGCAAACCCTGCAAAGCAACGCTGAATACGAACTAATTGACCGTATCCATGATGCGCGCAAAGAAGGGGTCGACTTCATTATCATCAACCCTGCCGCTTTTACACACACCAGTGTCGCACTGCGCGATGCCCTGCTGGGTGTGGACATTCCTTTTATCGAAGTACACCTGTCAAACGTCCACAAGCGTGAGGCGTTTCGCCATCACTCTTATTTTTCAGATGTTGCCCAAGGCGTCATCTGCGGTTTTGGTGCCACCAGTTATGACCTGGCATTACAAGCTGCATTCAAATTAGTTAAGTAGTTTTCATTCATGTGGCCAATGCGGCCATCACCAACCACCACATACCTTGCTGCAGAGAGGACTTTATGGATATTCGCAAAATTAAAAAACTGATCGAGCTGTTGGAAGAATCCAACATCGGCGAACTGGAAATCAAAGAAGGCGAAGAATCTGTTCGTATTGCACGCAATAGCGGCACCACTCAATACTTCAACGCACCAGCACCTGCTTTTGCAGCACCCGCTGCACCTGCCGCTCCAATGGCTGCACCTGCCGCCACCCCAGCTGCAGCTCCCGCTGCCGCACCTGTTGTGTCTGGCCACGTAGTGAAATCACCTATGGTTGGCACCTTCTACCGCTCACCAAGCCCAGGCTCACCTTCATTTATTGAAGTTGGCAAACACGTTAAGGTTGGTGACGTTATTTGTATCATCGAAGCCATGAAAATGATGAACCAGATCGAAGCCGACAAAGCTGGTGTTATCGAGGCGATTCTGGTTGAAGATGGTAACCCTGTTGAATTCGATCAGCCTTTAGTGACCATTGCTTAATCAACTATTGCGGTTGTCGCAGCGACAATCCAATCACTAATCGCTGAGGAACAGAGTTATGTTCGATAAAATTTTGATCGCCAACCGTGGCGAAATCGCGTTGCGCGTATTGCGCGCCTGTAAGGAGCTGGGCATCAAGACTGTTGCCGTGCACTCACAGATTGACCGCGATTTGAAACACGTACGTCTGGCGGATGAGTCCGTTTGTATCGGCCCTAATCCATCACCCAAAAGCTACCTGAATGTACCGGCCATTATCGCCGCCATGGAAATTACCGATGCCGAAGCCGTTCACCCGGGTTACGGTTTTCTTGCTGAAAATGCTGATTTTGCTGAGCGAGTGCAAAAAAGTGGCTTTACTTTCATCGGCCCGGATCCTGACGTTATCCGCATGATGGGAGACAAGGTAGAAGCAATCAAAGCAATGAAAAAAGCGGGAGTTCCTACCGTTCCAGGCTCCGATGGTCCACTGCCGGATGATCCGGAAGAATGCCTGAAAATCGCCAAGCGTATCGGCTATCCGATTATCATCAAGGCCGCGGCAGGCGGCGGCGGTCGCGGTATGCGCGTAGTGCACACCGAAGCTGCATTGATCAACTCTATCCATGTAACCCAAGGCGAAGCCAAAGCGGCATTTGGTGATGGCACTGTATACATGGAAAAATTTCTGCAGAACCCACGTCACGTAGAAGTGCAAATCCTTTCTGACGGCCAGGGCAATGCAATCCATTTGGGTGACCGCGACTGCTCCTTGCAACGCCGCCACCAAAAAGTATTGGAAGAAGCGCCGGCCCCCGGGATTCCTCAGGAAGTTCGCGAGCAAACCTATGCTGCCTGTGTAAAAGCGTGTATCGATATCAAATACAAAGGCGCGGGCACTTTTGAGTTTTTGTACGAAGATGGCCGTTTCTATTTTATCGAGATGAACACCCGTATCCAGGTTGAGCATCCGGTGTCTGAAATGGTGACCGGTATCGACTTGATCAAAGAGCAAATCCGCGTCTGCTCAGGCCTGCCTCTATCGATCAAACAATCCGATGTCATTATTCGCGGCCATTCATTTGAATGCCGGATTAACGCTGAAGACCCAAAAACCTTTATGCCCTGCCCCGGCTTGGTAAAAGGCTTCCACGCTCCCGGCGGTTTGGGTGTGCGTGTAGATTCACACCTGTATAACGGCTATACAGTGCCGCCAAACTACGACTCAATGATCGCTAAAATCATCACCTACGGTGATACGCGCGAAATTGCCTTGAACCGTATGCGCAATGCACTGGATGAAACCATTGTGGATGGCATTCGCACCAACATTCCATTGCAACAGATGTTGGTACGCGACACCGAATTCCGCAAAGGTGGCGTGAACATCCATTATCTGGAAAAGAAACTGGCCGAATAAAATGTGCCAGTGGACCGAAAGGGCGCGATTGATCGCGCCCTTTTTGCTTTAATCTGCATCACATTAAATCCAATATTTCTTTTATTAACAGCAGAGTTCCTATGCCTTGGCTGCAATTGAAAATCATCACTCCACGCCGTTACGTCAGCTCGCTTGAAGACTCTTTGCTCGCCTGCGGTGCTGCATCAGTAACACTGCAAGACAATGCCGATCAACCCATCCTTGAGCCAGGATTGGGAGAAACCCCGCTATGGGACAGTGTAAAAATGACCGGTTTGTTTGATGCAGAAATCGACACTGCAAACACTATCGCACTCGCCGAACGCCGTTTCGGCAACCCACTGCCTGAACACTCCTGGGAACAACTGGAAGATAAGGATTGGGAGCGGGAATGGATGAGTAACTACCACGCTATCCGCTGTGGAGAGCGCCTGTGGATTTGCCCAAGCTGGCAAACACCGCCTGAACCAGACAAAGTGAACCTGATGCTTGACCCTGGCCTTGCCTTTGGCACCGGCACTCACCCCACCACTTTCTTATGTATGCAGTGGATCGACCAGCAGGACTTCACCGGCAAAACGGTTATCGACTATGGGTGCGGTTCGGGAATCCTCGGCATAGCAACGCTTTTGTTAGGTGCAAAACAAGTGATCGGTGTCGATATAGACCCACAGGCGCTGCTCGCCACCACCGAAAATGCCAAACGCAACAATTTGCCTGCCGATGCCATGCCTGTATATCTGCCGCCGGACTGCCCAAATCCTCAAGTCGATGTCATGCTTGCGAATATCCTTGCAGGCCCATTGGCTGAGCTGGCCCCATCACTCAGTGCTATGACCAAAAAAGGCGGGAAATTGTGCCTGTCAGGGATACTTTCCGTTCAAGCCAAAACTGTCATGGCGGCCTATGAACCCTGGTTTATATTCGACCCGATTGCAGAGCATGAGGAGTGGGTAAGATTAACAGCTACAAAAGTCAATTAAGAAAGTGAGCCAGTTGGCATTGCCGATGCGGAGCCTAAATCCGCATTGTCGCTGGAATTTACCCTGAGCTTCCCGCTGGTTACACTGCAACACATTGAGCTGCAAACCTTAAACTGTAAAATACTGATAAAAAGGCATCCGGGCTTTTCAAACCTCAGGTGTTAAGAGCAAATCAACTATGACATCGCCCAGCAACCCAATGATTACTCGCTGCCCCAAGTGCGGAACTGCATTTCGTATCACCCAAAGCCAACTGCAATCCGCAAAAGGTGCCGTCCGCTGTGGCTCTTGTTTGCATGTATTCAAAGCTCAGGAATATTTGGTAACTACCCCGACCACAAAAACGGCAACCCAATCACAACCGCCGGCCACCCCAACACCCAAAACAGCCATCAAACCACAACCGGTTATACGGGTGATCGACAAATCCTCTCTGGATCAAACAGACGATATTCTTATCAGCGATGACATGGATGACACGAAATCGGACACCAAGAGCTACGAATTCGATGGCTTTATGGATATAGACATGGCGCCCAAACCAGAGGTTTCCCTGTTCGAACGCAAGTTACGCGATAAAGACCCGGAAGAGGATACCAACAGCACTGCCGATGAATCCTGGGCGGAAATGCTGATTGAAGATGAGGAAGATGACACACCTCAACTAGCTGTCATTAAACCCAAAACTGAAGAACAACTGGCAGATGACGAACTGGCCAGTAGCATGGCTATGCAAGCCGAGCCCTCGGCAAACCGCTCACCAACCACCAATCCCGGTCTGGTATTTAGCCTGGTAGGTGAACCCGAAGATGCACCACAACAAACCCGATCTGATGATGACTTAATACTGAGCGACGAACTGGCTAATATCCCCAGCCACCAAGGTTTCACTGCACCGGCAAATCACAATACCTCGACCACACCCGACCCCAAACTGTTTGCGGAGCCGGACGAAAATCCACCGCCCAAAGAAGAAGAAACGTCAAAACGCCAAGTAAAAACACAACCCAAGATACGCGCATATGACAACTCACGCTCGGCGTTATTAATGAACATCATGCCAGCACCTATTGAGTTCACTGCCAAACGCATGCGCCGCTGGTACCAAAGCAAGCTATGGCCGACACTCAGTTGTCTCGCCTTGATAGCACTGATAGTACAAGTGGGTTGGTTTAAATTTGATTACTTCAGCCGTGTCGAACCCTATCGCACAGGCTACGTATTTTTGTGCCCGTATATTGGATGTCAGGTACCTACATTGGTTGATACTAGCCGGATCATCACCTCCAACCTTTCTGTGCGGACGAACAAAGAGGTTCCCGATGCGCTGGAAGTGGACGTATTAATCATCAATAACGCCCCTTTTGAACAACCTTTCCCCGACCTGGAACTGGTGTTCACTGACATCAATGAAAACCATGTTGCGGCACGTCGCTTTACGCCCAAGGAATACCTAGGGGGAGAAATGGCCGGACAACAGTTGATGCCACAAAACCAAAAAGTTTATATCAGTCTAGACTTGGTAGATCCCGGCGCTGAAGCCGTGAATTACTACATCCAAATTGTCAGCAACCAACCATAAAGAATAGGACTTCCAAGGCAGCCACACTGGCTGCAACCCCGTGGGATACAGAATATGGAATCCGCTTTTATCAGTAGGTACATATCGCCGCTCCTGAAGCGCTACACCTCTTTTGGCCAGCGATACATCGCGGCGAGCCTCCTTTGCCTGATCCCACTCGGCACCTGCGCAAACACACAACCACCAGAACTGGCTACATCTATACCTCCTCTGGTTATCACCCATAAGCTCCCGGAACTAAACAGCAAAGAACGGATATTGCACGAAGTTGAAATACTGAAACTGGCACTGGATAAAACCACCAAGGAATATGGCCCTTATGAACTGCGCGGTATCCCGCCAATGAACCGCGCCCGCACGCTGGTTATGCTCAGCCATGACAACTACCCCAATCTGGTTCTGCAAATGAGCTACGAGGATGAGCTAGCTGAACAAGAAAAACTGATCTACATTCCCTTTCCACTGGATCGGGGCGCGCTCAGTTACCGGATTTGTTTTATGCGCGACGAGCTAAAAGAACAAACCAAAAACCTCACACGTATACATCAACTTAAACACTATGATTTTGGTGTCGGTATTGGCTGGAGTGATGCCAAAGTATTGCGCCACAACAACCTTGCGGTAGTCGAAAGTAGTAGTGTTGTTAACCTTTTTCGCATGACCAAAGCCGGCAGGATCGATTTCTTTTGCCGCGGCCCACTGGAATATTATTTCGAAGCCCAACACCAAAGTAGCCTGGGACTTAGCAGCGATGCCTACATGGCACTCTATTATCCTCTACCCAAGTTTTTCTTTGCCCATAAAAACAGTCAGGCAGCACTTAACCGCATCCAAAAAGGACTGGATATCGCTTTTAAAGACAGCTCTTTTGATGACCTATGGCGCAAGCGCCATATACAACCTCTACAACAGGCAAAATTGAAAGAGCGCAATATCATCAAAATGGAAAATCCATCGATCAAACACCTGGCTCGTGACTACGAAACCTACCTTTACGATCCAGTTAACCAATAAATCCCCCTCCTCTGCCCCAAATAATTATTTTTTGCAATACAAACAGACTAAAAAACGCTTTTTTATCGCTCAAAAAAACACCATTTTTTGTATTTTTTACATTCCCAACACCTGCCCAAACGGGTATTATGGCGACCCTTTTAAGCAGGGCTGCAGCACAAATTTTGTGCACTTTTTTAGCCGGTCATTGCCACAACCACGACACCCAATCACGTGTTTACTATTGGCTCCTATTGCATCGACAGTCAGGTTATTCTCGCGCCCATGGCAGGCGTTACTGATCGACCATTTCGGCAATTGTGTCGATCTTTAGGTGCAGGGTTGGTGATATCGGAAATGCTAACAGCTGACTCCACCCTGTGGAGTAGCCGCAAAAGCAGCTTACGGATGGACCACACGGGTGAAATCGAGCCGATTGCAGTGCAAATTGCCGGTGGCGACCCGGAGATGATGGCTGAAGCCGCGCGCCTCAACGCCGCTAATGGTGCCCAGATTATCGATATCAATATGGGTTGCCCCGCTAAAAAAGTATGCAAAAAAGCCGCAGGTTCGGCACTGTTAAAAGACGAACAACTGGTAACAGAGATTTTGCAGGCAGTAGTGAAATCGGTGGAGATTCCTGTCACCTTGAAATTTCGCACTGGCTGGAGCCATGAAGAACGCAATGCTGTGCGTATTGCACGCATCGCTGAAGATGCAGGCATACAAGCACTTGCACTTCACGGTCGCACCCGCGCTGACGCTTTTCTGGGTGAGGCCGAGTACGACACCATCGCCAGTGTAGTGAATGCTGTGAAAATTCCGGTATTTGCCAATGGCGATATAGATTCACCGCAAAAAGCCAAAACTGTGTTGGATCACACAGGTGCAGCAGCAGTGATGATTGGGCGCGCCGCGCAAGGCCGTCCCTGGATCTTCCGGGAAATTGCGCATTACCTGCGTACCGGTGAGCAATTACCCGAACCATCCCTGACAGAAATCAGGGATATTTTATGTACCCATCTGTGTGAGCTATACCGTTTTTATGGTGAGTTTATGGGGCCGCGTATCGCACGCAAACATGCGAGTTGGTATTTGCAGACAGTCCCAGGCAGCGAAGTATTTCGCAAAACCTTTAACGCTATAGATAATGCAGAAGAACAACAAACCAGCATTCAAAATTTCTTTGAACAGCTGCTTACGAAAGAGGAAAAAGCCGCATGAATACCGCAACTTTCTTTGCTGATGTAACTCCAGCACAAGCTGCTCCACAACAACCAACCCAGGCTCAATCGCTGCGCGGCTGCGTAGAGCAAGCAGTAGAAAACTACTTCAAACACCTCGACGGCCAAGACGTTAGTAATGTGTATGAAATGGTTCTCGCTGAAGTAGAAGCCCCGATGCTTGAAATCGTATTGAAGTACACCCGTCATAACCAAACACGCGCTGCGCAAGTATTGGGTTTGAACCGTGGCACTCTGCGTAAAAAATTGAAGCAATACGGCCTGCTGTAATTTCTCCAGCGCCGCATGGCACATAAAAAAGGGGGTGGTAATTCGTTTCCACCCCTTTTGCTTTTTAGCAATTCTTATTTTTTTGTACACCCGTTTTCCGCTTTAACTTTCACATCTACAACTTTCACATCTACAGGAATTGTGTATGTCTACTTCTGATCTTGTTGCCGTAAAACGCGCCCTTATCAGTGTCTCGGATAAAACCGGCATTGTTGAATTCGCCCAAGCGCTGCACGCCCAAGGCGTGGAAATTTTATCCACCGGCGGCACCTTTAAATTGCTGACCGACAACAAGATCCCTGCTATTGAAGTCTCTGACTACACCGGTTTTCCCGAAATGATGGATGGCCGCGTTAAAACCCTGCACCCGAAAGTTCACGGTGGCATTTTGGGGCGTCGCGGTACAGATGAAGCGATCATGCGCGAACACGGTATTAATGCTATCGACATGGTAGTGGTCAACCTCTACCCCTTCGAAAAAACCGTCGCGAATAAAGATTGTTCGCTGGAAGATGCGGTAGAAAATATTGATATCGGCGGCCCGACTATGGTGCGCGCCGCAGCGAAAAACCACGCACACGTCAACATCGTGGTTAACGCGGCTGACTACGCAACGATTCTCGCTGAGATGCAAGCCAACAACGGCTGCACCTCGTTAAAAACCCGTTTTGATTTGGCGATTAAAGCCTACGAACACACTGCTGCTTACGATGGCGCCATCGCGAATTATTTTGGCCGTATGGTTGAAGGTGGCAGTGCTGATTTCCCACGCACCTTTAATACTCAGTTCATTAAAGCGCAAGAAATGCGCTACGGTGAAAACCCGCATCAAAAAGCCGCTTTCTACGTTGAAAAAAATGCGCAGGAAGCCAGCGTTGCCACTGCAAAACAATTGCAAGGTAAAGAGCTGTCATTTAACAACGTGGCAGATACCGATGCGGCACTGGAAACCGTTAAATCTTTTGATGAACCTGCATGCGTAATTGTTAAACACGCCAACCCCTGTGGTGTAGGTGTTGCCGCCAATATTCTGGAAGCTTACGAGCTGGCTTACGCGACCGATACTGAATCCGCTTTTGGTGGCATTATTGCTTTTAACCGCGAGTTGGATGCAAAAACTGCCGAAGCGATTGTGTCCCGTCAATTTGTTGAAGTGATTATTGCACCCAGCATTTCAGCAGAAGCGCTGGAAATTACCAAAGCAAAACAAAACGTGCGCGTATTGGCCTGTGGTGACTGGGGCAACGAGCGCATCGGCGGCTTGGATTACAAACGTGTCAACGGTGGCCTGCTAGTGCAAGATCGTGACATGGGCGTTATCGCCGCTGACGATCTTAAAATCGTCACCAAACGCGCTCCCACTGAAGCAGAAATTCGCGATTTATTATTCGCCTGGAAAGTGGCCAAGTTTGTTAAATCCAACGCGATTATTTATGCAAAAGACAATCGCACCATTGGTGTAGGCGCAGGCCAAATGAGCCGTGTTAACTCTGCCCGTATCGCTGCGATTAAAGCTGAGCACGCTGGCCTGCAAGTGGCTGGTTCGGTTATGGCATCCGATGCCTTCTTCCCCTTCCGTGATGGTATAGATAACGCCGCCAAAGTCGGTATAGCTGCCGTGATTCAACCCGGCGGTTCAATGCGCGATGAAGAAGTGATCGCCGCCGCTGACGAACACAGCATGGCAATGGTATTTACCGGTATGCGTCACTTCCGTCATTAATAACCAGATTATTAATCAATTGCGATATTGCTTTTGTAGGTTGGCGGTGAGCTTGCGAACCCCAACATTGGTTACAGCTACAGGGTCATGTTGGAGTTCACTCCTCACCCCAACCTACATGAACAACTTAAAAAGATATTAATTTTATGAACGTATTAATTATTGGCAGCGGCGGCCGCGAACATGCGCTCGCCTGGAAAGCTGCACAAAACGCGCAAGTCGAAACAGTATTTGTTGCTCCAGGCAATGCCGGCACA
This sequence comes from Cellvibrio sp. UBA7661, assembly GCA_002483365.1. Classification (GTDB taxonomy): domain Bacteria; phylum Pseudomonadota; class Gammaproteobacteria; order Pseudomonadales; family Cellvibrionaceae; genus Cellvibrio. The sequence continues at coordinate 110,414 of DLHT01000017.1, read as the reverse complement.
GCGCTGGAAGCAAAATTGCAAAATGTCGCCATCGACGTTTTGAATTTTGAAGCACTCGCTAATTTTGCTGAACAAAACAATGTCGGCTTAACCATTGTTGGCCCCGAAGTGCCACTGGTTGCCGGTGTGGTGGATTATTTCCAGGAGCGCAATTTATTGTGTTTTGGCCCAAGCAAAGGCGCGGCACAATTAGAAGGCTCAAAAGCGTTCACCAAAGACTTTCTTGCCCGTCACAAAATTCCTACCGCCGATTACCAAAATTTTGTCGAAGTAGAACCTGCCCTCGCCTACCTGCGTGAAAAAGGCGCTCCGATTGTGATTAAAGCTGACGGCCTCGCGGCGGGCAAAGGGGTAATCGTTGCCGAAACCCTGCAACAAGCCGAAGACGCCGTGCGCGATATGCTATCAGGCAATGCCTTTGGTGATGCCGGTTGCCGCGTGGTGATTGAAGAATTTTTAGCGGGTGAAGAAGCCAGCTTTATCGTGATGGTCGATGGCAAAAATGTATTGCCCATGGCAACCAGCCAGGATCACAAACGTGTTGGCGATGGCGATACCGGCCCCAATACCGGCGGAATGGGTGCTTATTCGCCCGCCCCTGTTGTCACGCAAGCGGTTCATGACCGAGTGATGAAAGAAATCATTTACCCCACCGTGAATGGCATGGCTGCCGAAGGCAACACCTACGTTGGCTTTTTGTACGCGGGTTTGATGATTGACGCCTCGGGCACACCCAAAGTGATTGAGTACAACTGCCGTTTTGGTGACCCGGAAACCCAACCCATAATGCTGCGTTTGCAATCGGACTTGGTAGAGCTGTGTTTAGCAGCACTCAAGGGCGATTTGCATAACACTACGGCTAATTGGGATCCACGCGCATCGGTTGGTGTAGTACTGGCCGCTGGCGGCTACCCCGAGGCTTATGACAAAGGCGATATTATTTCCGGCTTGCCAACTCAGGAAGTGGCGGGCGAAAAAGTATTCCACGCCGGCACCGCTGAAAAAGATGGCAACACAGTGACTAACGGCGGCCGCGTACTCTGTGCAACGGCACTGGGCAATAGCGTGCAGGAAGCACAGCAACGCGCTTATCAATTAGCGCAGCAGATTAGCTGGAAAGGCATGTTCTATCGTAAAGATATTGCATACCGTGCCATCGCCCGTGAGAAAAACTGATCCCACGTTTTCGGTTGTAGTAAAAAAACCCGCAGTGATGCGGGTTTTTATTGGGCGCACTAATAGGTCAATTCACACAACATCACCAAACCGTTTATAGTGGCCCTCACAGCAAAGGATAATTAACGCATGCTTGCCACCTTAATCAGTCACCCCGCTTGTCATGACCATCACATGCCCGATGGGCATCCGGAATGTCCTGCGCGTATTGATGCTATTGCAAATCAATTATTAGCCAGTGGTATCGATGCATTACTGTACCAACGTGATGCCATTGAAGTTACCGACGCACAATTACAACGTGTTCACACTGCCGAATACATCCAGCAAATTACTGCGGCAACGCCAAAAACCGGTGCAATTTTTTATGCAGATGATGTCTATCTTTCACCCAAAACATTAATAGCCGCGCGATATGCAGCAGGCGCTGCAGTCATGGGTGTAGATATGGTCATGCGCGGCGAAACAGATGCAGTTTTTTGCAATGTTCGTCCACCTGGCCATCATGCAGAACATAACCGGGCGATGGGTTTTTGCATTTTCAATAATGTTGCCGTTGCTGCTGCACACGCTATTCATGAATATGGACTGGAACGAGTGGCGATAGTGGATTTTGATGTGCACCATGGCAATGGAACACAGGATATTTTTTTAAATGAGCCTCGGGTGTTATTCTGCTCCAGCTTCCAATATCCCTTTTACCCTCACACTAACATTGATGATGTGCCAAAAAACATCATCAATACTCCATTACCCGCGACCTGTCGCAGCCAGGAGTTTCGCGATGCAATCAGCGCACAATGGTTTCCCGCGCTGGAAAACTTCAAGCCGCAAATGATTTTTATTTCTGCAGGTTTTGATGCTTACATCGATGACGATATGTCATCTATCAGTTTATTCGAACAAGATTATTTTTGGATTACGCAGCAGCTTCGTCAATTAATGGATAAAAGCAAAACCAATCCGCAACACGAACAATGCAAAGGGATTATCTCCACATTGGAAGGCGGTTACGATCTGTTAGGCTTGGGCCGCTGTGCTCTTGCCCATATCAAAGCGCTGGCAAAACTATAAAAAAAACATTTTCACGGATGGGTGTTGTCGGTTTCATGTAAATTAAGGGACATATCAATCAAGCCATCTTCCCGATTAAATCTTACAGAAAAACCCAATTTTCTGGCGAGATTAGCCATGCCGGAATTTTCCAGCATTGTGCAGCCTATTAATGTGGGTGTTCCTTGCGCACGGCAATAATCAATCATTTTCTGCAACAAGCGCCCACCCAGCCCTATACCCTTTAATTCACTGCGCACCGCCATGGCAAATTCAGCCTGGGTATTATCAGGATCAATCTGCACACGCACCACGCCCAATATTTTTTCCTGTTGGTCATCATTGGCGACTGCAATAAATGCCATTTCGCGCGCGTAATCTATTTGCGCCAAACGCGCCATTTGTTCGTGAGAAAACTGGGGTAGCTCGGCGAAATAACGTTTGTACCGATCTTCTTTACTTTGCGAATTATCAAACACCTGCAAATTTAATTCATCTTCCGGGCGAATAGGCCGCAGTAATATCTTGCGTTGATCGCGCAATACGAACGTCTCTTCCAACTCTTTCGGATACGGGCGAATCGCCAGTGGGCAACTATTTTTTTCAGCAGAAATATCAATACTCACATCCAATACGTGAATATCTTCACCAGCCGCAAGCACAGGATTAATCAGCAAATTATGAACGGCCTGATGATCAATCACAATCTGGCTAATTTGCGTCAAGAACAAACACAATGAGGGCATATCCAATGGCACATATAATTCACGCTCGCGAATTTTTCCTTCAGCAAGCGCCTGTATTACCATGTAGCGAGCCAATGCCATATTTAACGGAGGTAAAGCAACTACTGCATTGCGGCGTATACTCCAATGGCTGGCCGCTTCACCCAATAAAATCACAGGGCCAAACACCGGATCTATTTGTACTTGCACACGTAAAGGATAAGCGCCTTTACGCTGCGAGCCAGGCATATCGATCGATTCATTTTGCGTTTTAATGCCGTAATCCTTTAATAACGCCAAAGCCTCAATGGAAGTGAGTTGATTGCGATTTTCGTCCAATGCTTTCGCAATAATAGTTTGTGCAGTATGCGGCTGATAAGGAACTTTATCGCTAATTGATTCAGGAGTTTCAGACAAGAGTTTTTGGTTGCGCCGATATTGCACCATGTGCATAAAAGCCCCTACCGCTCCCTCTGGAGTACGGAAAGAAGCAATATTGGCATCAGCAAAACGCAAACGTGCATTTTGTGCAGCATCCTCTCCCATCCAATTAGCAAAAATATTGGGTTTTCGTCCATTATAATTTTTATAGGTATTAATTATTGCATCTGCATAAATTTCACCAGGAGTTAACGCTGAAGGGGCCTGCATGATCAAAATATTTTCAATGCTGTTGCTCTGCAACAATACCTGAATCACTTTTTGATAGGTTTCCGGTGATGCATCACCCAACAAATTGATTGGGTTGGTAGCTCGACCACCACCATGAATTAAAGGTTGCAGCTGCGCAACGACACTTTCATCAAGCGTTGCCAAACGCCCTCCACGCTGCAAAAGTGCATCAACTGCCATTGCACAAGGACCATTGCCGTTAGCAATAATCACCAATTGCTCGCTGTAAATAGGCTTACCATTAGCCAGTGTTTCTACCGCTGCCAGAAGCTCACGTAAATCACCTACACGCAACATACCTGCACGCCGAAATGCCGCATCGTATACTGCATCATTACCTATTTTCTCAGGAGGTAATCGCGATGTAAGCGCACTACTCTCTGCATAAATTCCCGCTTTGATAACCAAAATAGGTTTATTAAAAGAAGCTGCACGAGCGGCAGACATAAACGCACGTCCATTGTGAATTGCGTCTATGTACAACAAGATCGCCGATGTCTGCGAATCGCGTCCGAGGTAATCAAGAATTTCATCGAAGTCGATATCAATTCCTTCGCCGAGTGAAATGAATTGCGAAAAACCAATACGACGACGACGCGCCCAATCCAATAAAGTAACGCAAACCGCAGACGATTGTGATACCACTGCAATTTTTCCTGGTAAAGCATTGATATGCGCATAACTCGCATTCAACCCTAACGCAGGAATAATAATACCAAGCGAATCAGGCCCCAAAATTCGCACACCCCACTCTTTGGCAATGGCAAGCATTTGCTCTTGTAAATTGGTGCCTTGCGCGGTAAATAAATTATCCAAGCCTGCAGCAATGACAATCGCATTACGCGTACCTTTGCGTCCCAGTTGCGAAATAATGGCAGGTACACGTGTGGCGCGTGTACAAATGATCGCAAGATCAGGAACTATAGGTAATTCATCAATTGAGCGATAAGCTAATACACCATTCACCGATTTATAGTGCGGTGTAACAGGCATAATGGGGCCATCAAATTGCCCTTGCAATAAATTACGCATCACCGCATTACCGGGGCGATTAGGCTGATTCGACGCACCAATCACAGCAATGGATTGAGGATTTAAGAGTTGCTCAACACTTTTTACGCTCATAAAATTTACTGCTGTCTTTATGGATTTTCTTCATCATCAATTTTTTGTAAGCTCAATTCACCAAAACTGGTTGCCGATACGTTGGATACCGGTTGCGGTGATGATTCAACAACGGTTTCACTTTTGGGCACTGCAACACCATCAGTCGCCAACTTGATTCGCAAGCGTAAATTATTGGGCGAATCAGCATTGGCAATAGCATCATCAAAGCTCACCTTGCCTGCCATAAACAATTTAAAAATCGCTCCATCAAATGTTTGCATGCCAAGGTTTTCAGACTTTTCCATTATCTCTTTAATTTCAGTAAAACGTCCTTTTAATATCAACTCTTGAATGGTTTTGGTACCCAACAACACCTCAACAGCGGCGCAGCGTTTTCCATCTACAGTTGGCAAGAGTCGTTGCGACACAAATGCACGTAAATTTTGCGAAAGCCCCATTAACAATTGCGGACGTCGCTCTTCGGGAAATAAATTGACAATGCGCTCCAACGCCTGATTAGCATTGTTTGCATGCAGAGTTGAAATAGCCAAGTGCCCGGTTTCTGCAAACTCCAATGCATGCTCCATGGTTTCGCGATCACGAATTTCGCCAATCAAAATCACATCAGGAGCTTGGCGCAGGGTATTTTTGAGGGCGGCTTTATAACTACGCGTATCAACACCGACTTCGCGTTGATTGATAACACTGCGCTTATGTTTGTGTACAAATTCCACAGGATCTTCAATCGTAATAATGTGACCGCCACTCGATGAGTTGCGATGATCAATCAGCGCTGCAAGTGATGTCGATTTACCTGAGCCCGTACCACCAACAAACAGAACCAAGCCGCGCTTGGTCATAATCACATCTTTTAAAATATCGGGCAGCCCCAGCGCATCAAATTGTGGAATATCAGTTTTGATATTGCGTGCAACTATCGCCACTTCATTGCGCTGTTTAAAAATATTGATGCGAAAGCGACCCACACCGTGAATGGAAATCGCCAAATTCATTTCCAATTCGTGCGCAAATACTGCGCGCTGCTCTTCATCCATAATCGCATTGGCGATGGACTCTATTTCGCCCGGCTTAAAAGCCTCAGTAGCAAGTGGCTTTAATACACCTTGAAATTTTGCGCACGGCGGCGCACCTGTGCTCAGGTATAAATCAGAACCGTCCTTTTTGGCGAGGATATTTAGATATTGGTCGATAGGGGTTGCCATCAATACTTCCTCCAGAAACAAGGCTAAACACAAAACAATAGGAGGAGTATAGGCAAGATAAGCTCACACTGTTGTGATAAGTCGTGTTAATTGACCGCAGCAACAAATGCAATTTCAACCAGCATAGCCGGGTCCAGCAACTCTACTTTTACACATGCCCTCGATGGTGCACAACCCGCTGGCAACCAGTCAGTCCAGACACTGTTTAGCACAGCCACATTATCTTGGTGGGTGATATAAATAGTGGCTGACAATATGCGGGATTTATCACTGCGAATCGCCCCCAGAGTAACTTCTGCCTGCTGTAAAATTTGTGCAATTTGCGATTCCATATCGCAAGCGGTGTCATTGGGTACTTCAACAAAATGCGCGATACCGCGATAAATCGTCGCATCAGACCAGCGGGGGCTCGGGTTAAAGCGTTGGATATCCATTGATAGTTTCCTAAAAGAGTATTTGCAAATAGAAAGTGGCGCCTATAATAGCCGCCTTTCGCGTCCCGCCCAACGCCACTTATCATTAGGAAAGCAATCAACCATGGCTTTAACGTCCATCATTGCACACCGTATTTATCGTCACTCACCCGGTAGCGCTTTTGAATTGCAACTTAAAAGTGAACCGTTTTCCCCCGGTGGTAAATTGGACGAGCTGGCGTATGAATTAAAGACGCAATTCATTCGTAAAGGTGGCAAGAGTTATGGACGCTTCTCTGATGACCTCGGCGAGTTTCCGCTCCCATCCTGGTTGCGGGATTGCAGGGAAGAACGCTTGGGTTTCTTAAGCTTTACCCATAAGGCGATGCAGCAATTCCAGCAAGCGCTGGAGAAAGCCGAATCCTTATTAGATGCCTATGTGTTCTTTGTGGAAGAAAAACTGGAAATTGGTGATACGCTCAGTGTTTATTTGGTTGAACATCAAAGTGGCTTGTATCTCGACGGTGAGTTATCGCTTGATGACTCGCTATTTCTGGATACCAGTGGCTTTACGCTTGCAGCAAAAATTCAGCTAAATGACTGGACGAGCGGTGACTCATCAACCTATCTCACACTGATGCGCGCACGCGGTGATAAAGATGTTGCCGATGCCTTTACTCATTTCATCGCTTTTACTGACAAGCAAGATATCAAGCAGGAAACCGCAGACTTCCTGAAGGTCGTTGATGACTTTAGTCAGACGCTGGATGAAACCAGCGCAAAAATAACCCGCACCAAAGTCGCTGATTACTGTTTGGAACAGAATAAAGCAGGAAAAACGGTCGCTATTACAGACCTTTCCCACACATTAGCCGCAGAAGTGAAAAGCTACGAACCTGAGCGCTTTATCCGATATCTGGAAAACAACAAACCAGACATCAAGCCAGAGTTTATTCCTCATGCAGGACAGGTCCGCAGCTACGTCCGTATCAGCGGCAGAAATGATTCTTTAAGCATGAGCTTTGCTTCCGAGTGTTTGGGGCGGGAAATTGAGTACGATGCGACAAATGATGTACTTACAATTAAAAACTTACCTTCATCATTGAAAGCACGCTTACTCAAGCATTTGAAAAACTCACAATAAATCCTATGTCTTTCTATATTAATAATATTGATGAGGTGCTGGCGGTGTTATATCCAGGGATAAATTTTGCCTGTCCATCCTCATACCACCATAGCTATAGAGCAAAAAATCCACTTCTTATAATCATATAAACTAAACTACCCATTGAAAAACAAGACGACTGGTCATATATTTACATCATGAGTAAACGTGAACTGAAAAAAGATCATCTCCTCGATGAAGGGCTTAAAGTAATGGCTACCCGCGGTTACAACGGCACCAGCATTCAGGATATTGTCAATGCCGCCAATGTGCCTAAAGGCTCTTTCTATACCTATTTCAAAAGTAAAGAAGACTTTGCAATTGAAGCCTTGGAGAAAGTAGCCGAAGAGCGCATGGTTCAGAATCGTCATTTACTCAGTGACCGCAGTATTTGCCCCAAAGAACGTCTTACGCGTTTTTTTGTAGAGAATATTGGCGGCTGCGAAGAAAACCTCAATGGAGGCTGTTTTCTGGGGAATATGTGTCAGGAAATGGCCGAATCCAGTGAGGCAATTCGTATTAAGGTGCGGCAGATGCTGCGTAATAGTACGCAAGCTATTGAAGATGTTCTAGAGGAAGCCCGGCTTCAAGATGGGCTGAAGAGTCACCTTCCATCACCCGTGTTAGCAGAGTTTCTATTCAATGCATGGGAAGGCACCTTAATGCGCATGAAAGCATCCAGATGCCGCGAGCCGCTCGATGCATTTTTGACAGTATTGCCTGAGCTGTTCAATAAACCAAAGACGTAAACACCACATCATCAGAAATACCATAGCCGGTATTTCTGCCTTATAAAAATAAGATGACCAGTCACTTTTAAATGCAAAGCGATGAGTAATTATCACTTTTATGGGTCTTTATTCGCCTGAATTTTGCATTAAATAAAAGACGACCGGTCATTTATTTTTATATTGATGCCATCAGAATATGAGAAAACAGGTAGCGACAAATGAAGGAGTTACCACATGACGAAAACTCAAATAGTTCAGTTTCTGCAGAAAAACACATCAAACTCCATCAGAGGGGCGCAATTTATCCATGCAGTAATTTGGGCTTTGATTGCTGGACTATTTCTTAGCAACAGCGCATCAGCCGAAACGAAAGATTATCTTGCGCAGAAGGAACCCGAATGGTTGCAACTTGCCGCATCAATAGAAAACGAAAAAAGACCAAACTTGTATTGGTATGACAATCGCAGAATTGGCTCAAGAAGTTGGGCTATTGCTTTCGATAATGACATTCTAGTGCCGGGCCATCGCGACCAGGATTACACTTACGGCCTCAATTTCACACAAACCGGCGAGAGCGTGCGAAATGCAGTGATATCTCTTAATAAGCCCTTAGCCCTAATCGATAGGTGGCTTGGTTTTCAACATCACTCCATCAGTACTCAAGAAGCCTACAGCCGCGAAATAGGGCTTTTTGGATTCACTCCCGAGGACATAACCCTAGAAAAAGCCAATACCGATGATCGCCCTTATGCAAGCTTGATATATCTATCCAGCTCCCGGGAACAAGTCGATCTGGTCGATAATTTAGCGTGGAAAAGCACGCTGACTGTAGGTTTTTTAGGAACTGGACTTGTTGGGGAGCTACAAAATATTGCCCATCAAGGTACAGCAGGTAAAGAAGCAAAAGGCTGGAATAATCAAATCAGTGAAGGCGGAGAGTTAACCGGTCGCTACCTGATTGCCCGGCAGCAATATTTTGACAATGGTTCGGACAATCTTGAAATCAAAAGTACCTTGCAGGCATCTGTTGGATATCTGACAGAGACCAGTTGGAGCTTAAGTATGCGCGCTGGTCAAATTCATAGTCCCTGGTCATCGTTCAATCCAGAACTCGCAAGTTACGGAGAAAAATCATCCTATTCCAGTAATGCGCAGTCAGTTAGCGAACGCTATTTTTGGACGGGCATTGCAATAAAAGCTCGCTCTTACAACGCCTTCCTCCAAGGGCAATTCCGCGATAGCCTTGTAAGTTATGAACATCACGAACTTCGCCCAATATTAGTTGAGGCCTGGCTCGGTTATACCTTTGCATTTAAACAAGGTTATCGAATTAGCTATGTGTTACGCGGCCACAGCTCTGAAATTAAACGGGGTGCAGGTGATCGCAACTTGCTTTGGGGCGGCATAATTGTTGCGCGAAACATTTAACTGAATTTGCCATTATTTTAATAATGGCGAATTCAGTGCATCAGCTTTGGCACCAATAAGTTTCTCTGTAATATTCTGCAAATCTGTTAATGAGACTTTACGAATTTTCATAAGCTCTCTAGTAACGTCATCTATAGAGTATTGCTTCTTGGTGCGTTTGCGAATTTCTTTATCCAATTCATCCAGAAGCACTACTGCGCGGGCTGTAACAGCACCAGTAGATTTACTTTTTCGTAGGTGTTTAACTTCTGAGCCCCACTTTTCCAGTCCTTTGATGATTTTAGTTCTACGAGCTGTTGTCATACCATGGGCTCGATACAGCAGCTCAAATGAATAAAATTCAGCTAACCCTTCTGCTATCCAATCATCATTTGCCGTTTCAGTTTCCTTACCACTAATACGCGTAACCATGTGCGTTAATTCATGCAATAAAGGACTGGTTCCATTTTCGCTAACCAAGGGGCGATCCGTATGTAAAAACAAAGAGTTTGATGCCGATAATCCCCCCCGCCACATTGGATCACCCGCTCCAACAACTAGTAATTTAGTGGGCGTTTTTTCGAAAGCATTGTGTAATTCAGGCCAGACAAAATTAAAAAACGTCAATGCATCCATCCGACGCATCCCTTCACCTACTGGAGCACTAATCGCAATTCCCGTTTTTTTAATTGTTGCTCGTCGAGTACCAATTTTTCCAGCAATCATCCAGCCTGTGGGTCTATCAAACAAACGCTCAGGATTATCAATTATGAATACATTATCTTTTTTTCGAGCCCAACCAGTTTCAATGTTTTTCCACGTTTTTGGCAAAATAAATTCCAACTCTGCAACTGCTTGTGCACCAGGTGCTTCGGTTGTTTCTACTGGAGGAATCAAATCGTCTCCACGAAATAATGCCCAATTTTCTGTCATAAGGGCATCATACCTTCCAGCAGAACGTTCATGTGTCAACTTCACAAAGTAGCTAAGTGTTGCATTGCGCGCCGGCAAATCCCAATACACCTGTGAATCTTTAAGTGTTAATTTTCCATTGGCACGAATATCTGAATAAAAACCAGCTGCATTATTAAACCGCAGTTTTTGCAGAAGCTCCCCATTATCTATACGGATGACAACTTTTGCGCCTTCTTTTTCAGGCAAAAAAGTGACTAGATAATCCAATTTATAACTTGATGCAGTCTGTTTTTCAGCTGCGATTACAAACCCGCAAAAAAAAGCAAGCAAACCGATGAAAAGTCTTATGCTGAGTTTTTTTTGTAGAAGCCTCATATCGCAAACCTCAATAAATAAATTATTAGTCAAGTAAAAGCACACAGCTTACTTCACATTATCTGAATGAAGCATGACAATCAAAATATTATCGTCATTTAAGAAAAAACTTTAACAAGTAAAAACTCGACAGAAGCTAAAAAGCAGATGTAAATGAAGGGACTATAAAACTGGAATGGCTAACTCAACCAAAGGAATAAATTACAACAAGTGGCCAGTCAAGTTGAAGTTAAAAGAGGGAACCTTTTATTCAGCCCCCTGATAAAGGGAAAAAATATTTTTGAAAACAATTAAAAATTATCGGCAATAAACTTTTGCGCTAAGCGCGCAGCATCTGAGTTGCCTGCTGCAACGTCATTCAGCAATAATTTCGCTTTGGCTTTGTCACCCATCAGAAAGTACACCTTTCCAAGATCCAGCTGCGCATCTGGTACTTTTGCGGCGCTAGGAAAGTTAGCAATAAGCTCAGTGAACCAAGATCTCGCCTGCGGATAATCTTTTTTCAGCATTGCAATTTTACCTAACCAATAATGACTATTGCTGGCAAAGTCACCATTAGGAAAACGCTCTAGATGTATGTTGAATGCAGCCACTGCACCGTCAAAATCTTTTTGATTCAAGAGATCGTAAGCAGCCTTATATGTATCGCTTTCTGTTAAAGATGCAGATAAAGGTGATCCAGATTTAGATGAATCAGTGGGTGCTGAACTTATTGATGACGGGGAAATATTGGTTCGAGTATCGGACGCTATATGTGATCCACTTGCGCCCGACAAGCGCCGATCAAGATCTATATAGTTATCTAACTGTAATTGTTTTAATTGTTTTAATTCGTAGGATTGCTCCTCAAGAAGACCTCGTAGTGTAGCAACTTCTTCTTGTAAAGCTCGTATTTGAGAGTAAACATCAGATTCAGCAGATACAGGCAATTCAGATTGAGCCACCCCAGGACGAACGCCCTGAGGTGAAGACTCAACAACCCGTACTTGTGCCTGCAACGCTGGAGCTGCAACAATTAACGTGGCAGCAAGCAGATTTTTCAGCATACGGGTCAGACTCTTAGTACTTAACTTCTACGCGACGGTTTTGAGACCAAGAAGCTTCATCGCTACCGGTAGCAACTGGTTGTTCTTCGCCGAAGCTAATAACTTCCAAAGATGAACCGTTAACTCCTTGAGTTACAAGGAAATCGCGAACAGCGTTGGCACGTTTTTCACCCAGAGCCATGTTGTACTCGCGTGAACCGCGCTCGTCAGCGTGACCTTCTAAACGCACAGCAACTGAAGCGCCTTTCAGTTTGTCAGCATGCGCCAACAAAACAGCACGGCTTTCAGCGGTCAAAGCGTATTGATCGAAATCAAAGTAAACAACGTTTGACAGGGTTGCTTCTGAACTAGATGTATCGGTAACAGCGCTACCGGTAGTTGTAGGTTCAGTGCCTTTGTTATCGCTGCTTGAACAGCCAACCAAAAAAGACATAACAACAGCCAGAGTAAGACCTTGTTTGAGTGCCTTGGTGATCATGTGTGTGTAACTCCAATGAAGTTTTGATCTGTTTTACGGGATTTAGTTAAAGAATGGCGACCATGCGGGTTCCCGCACATCACCTTGTTTTGGAGGCTGGAGGATTTTGACACGCGCATCGAGGGACACGGCTGCCAACACTCCTTTACCACCAGAACGAGTCGCATACATCAGCATAGCGCCATTGGGCGCTATAGTAGGCGATTCGTCCAAATTTGTCTCGGACAAAATGCGTAAATTGCCAGATTTTATATCTTGTGCAGCGATATGATGAGTAGTTCCGGGACGTTTATTCAACATAACCAGACTTTTACCATCCGGTGAAACCCGAGCACGAGCATTATAATCGCCATCAAACGTTACGCGCTCTTGTTGCATGGAGGACAAGTGCACCTGGTAAATTTGCGGCTTACCACCTCTATCTGAGGTAAAAAACAGTGATGCGCCGTCTGCTGACCAAGTTGGCTCATGGTCAATAGCAAAATGATTGGTCACACGGGTCAATTGACGAGTCAATACATTCATCACATAAATTTCAGGATTACCATCCTTCGATAGCGCCATCGCCAGCTTTTGTCCGTCCGGAGACCACGCTGGAGCACCATTTAAACCACGGAAATTAGTCATCTGCTGACGTCTACCAGTCGCAATATCCTGAATATAGATTGCAGGCTTATTATCAGATTCGAATGACACATAAGCTACGCGCTGCCCATTTGGAGACCATACAGGCGACAACAATGGATAACGGGATTCAAGCAACATGCGGGGACGAAAGCCATCGATATCAGAGAGCATCAATCGGTATTTTTGCGGACGTTTAAATGCCTCAACATAAATCAACTTAGTTGAAAAAATGCCACGAACACCTGTGATTGTTTCATATACCTTATCACTGATGTGGTGTGCCATATCGCGCAATTGCGTCGCTGAGCCATCAACGGTGAGTTTGGCAAAGACACGCTTTTGTTGAACCACATCAAAGAGCTCATAACTCGCATAATAACGACCAGCCTGCTGGGTGATAGATCCAATCACCAAGTATTCAGAACCCAATGCTTTCCAATCACGATAATGAACTTCAGCCTCAGAGCGAGGAAAAGACAACATACGCTCAGGTGCAGTTGCTTCAAATTGGCCAGAGAACTCCAAATCGTTACCGATGATTTTTGCCAAATCCTCAGGAAGCGCCCCACCTGTCCATGCAAAAGGCACCACAGCAATCTTTGTGGGATTATCTACACCTTTGGTTACCTTAAGGTTTAACTGTGCCTGGGCCATTCCCGTGACAAAAATTAAACATAACAATAAATATCGCTTCACGACCTTAAATCCTCTGGGCTGAATGTAAACCTAAACACACGAAAATATTTTTCGAATATATCTGGTGGAATCTGCATTGCTTCAGTAAATCTATCTACGCGTCTTACAGCTTGTTCAGCAGAACGATCAAACGCTGGATCACCGCTACTTTTGATAATTCGCAATCCCGTTACCACACCGGTTGGAAGCATATTCACCTCCAACGTTACCTCCATTCCCCGTCTCGCTGAAGGGGGGCGACTCCAATTTTGTTGGACCCTTTCTATGAGCATTTCCTCATAACTTTTGGTATTCACGTCATCATTCGATTCACTGATGTGCTTTTCTTCCTTTTGTAAGGCAGCTTGTATTCGGCGTTGCTCTTCTTGAGCTTCTTGCTCCCGCTTAGTCTTTTTGGCAGCTTCAGCTTTTTGCTTAGCCTCTTCTTCAGCTTTACGCTTCTTTTCTGCCGCCTCTTTTTCTGCCTTGGCTTTAGCTATTTTTGCCTGCTCTTCTTTGATTTTTTGCTGCTTTTGCTTTTCTGCCTCGGCAGCTTTTGTTTCTTGTTCTTTTTTCTTTTGAACTAAAGCTTCAGCTTCCTTACGGCGCTGTTCTTCCTGCTTCTTATTGTTCTTTAAATCTTCGTAAGCTTTGGAGTCCAACACCTGTTCTTTCGTTTGTTGCGGCTGGGCTTTAGCCTTCGGCTTCATGTCGACCAATGTTGCCGTAACATAATGTGGCTTATAAGGTTCTTCTTCTTTTTTGAAGAAATCCCAGTTACCTAAAAATAACACCAACAACAAAACGTGAAAAAACACGCTAAGAAATAAAGGAAGTGATAGAGATTGTTCAAACTTCATATAGGTTAGCGCGCTGGCTCCGTAATCAAGCCTACGGAAGGTGCACCAGCCTGTTTAAGTTCTCCCATGAGAGTGACCACAACACCGTAATCGACTTTTTTGTCGCCTTGCACAAATACTGGAGTGTTAGGTTTTTCTTTCAGCACTTTACTCACTATCGATTTGATCTCAGCGAGGGGACGCGGAGCCTCAGCATCCCCCCCAAGATCAATATAATAAGTACCATCAGCTTTAACTGATACCGTAATAGGTTCGTCTTCTTTGCTTTCAACAGGCTCAGAAGCAGCTTGTGGTAATTCCACTTTGATCCCTTGGGTCATCATGGGTGCAGCAATCATAAATACGATCAAAAGAACCAACATCACATCAATTAATGGCACAACATTAATTTCAGCTTTCAGTTTCTTTTTGATTGGAGAACCAAATCCAGACATAGCTATTAACCTGTTTTTTCAGTGACCGTAAAACAGCGTTATTTGCTGTGAACCTGGCGGTGCAAAATTGCTGAAAATTCTTCGGCAAACGTCTGGTAGTTTGCCAGTAAGCTTTCCGCACGTGCTGAGAATTTGTTATAGGCAAGCACCGCTGGAATTGCAGCAAAAAGCCCCATCGCAGTTGCAATCAACGCTTCTGCAATACCTGGTGCTACTGTTGCAAGGCTTGGCTGGCCAGCATTAGCAATATTCAGGAATGACACCATGATGCCCCACACAGTTCCGAAAAGACCGATGTAGGGACTTACTGATGCAACACTCGCAAGAAATGGTAAGTTTTCTTCTAACTTTTCTTGTTCGCGCGCTAATGCAACGCGCATTGCCCGCTGGGAACCTTCCATTACCGCATCTGAATCAGCTCCTGCTGTTTGACGCAGGCGAGTAAACTCTTTGAAACCAGCGCGAAAAATACTCTCAATACCCTCGACCATCTCGTTGCGACTGTTGCCTTGACGGTACAACTGGTTTAAGTCAATCCCCGACCAAAACTGCTTTTCAAAGTAATTAAATGCACCTGTCGCTTTTCGTTGATAGCGCTCACGTTGAAAAATCATCGCCCACGAAATCACTGAGGCTAATACGAGAATCAGCATCACTAATTGTACTAGAAAGCTGGCATTGAGAATGAGATGAGAAATTGACAGACTATTATCTGTAGCAGGCATAAACTTGTTTAACTCTCAGTTTTAAGAATGACAGAATTGATTCAATTGCTGATGCATGCTGGCCGGAAGAGCGTTAGGTTTCATAGATTCGTTATCAACACAGGCGATACGAATTATCCCTTCACACATCAACTCTTCTCCACGCAGTACCCGCTGCTGAAATTCGATATAAGTTCGCGCCAATCTGTGAATTTGCGTAGTTACATTGAGCAAATCATCCAAACGCGCAGGACGACGGTAATTGATCTGCGCCGAATGAACGACCAACAATAAACCACCATCCAGAATTGCGGGCTTATCATAGCCGAAACTGCGCAAAAATTCTGTACGACTACGCTCCATGAATTTGAGATAATTTACATAGTAAACAATCCCTCCAGCATCAGTGTCCTCGATATAAACCCTTACCGGGCTGCTAAATACGCTCATACAACTATTTATTCCGTCGGATCTTGTAATCGCTTGGGGACAGGTATCCCAAAATATAAATAAGCATTGTTGGTCAAAATACGGCCACGCGGGGTGCGCGCCATAAAACCTTGCTGTATCAAATAGGGCTCGATTACATCTTCAATCGTTCCACGATCTTCACTGATGGCTGCAGCCAAACTTTCCACCCCCACAGGCCCACCATCAAAATTGTGCAGCATCGCCATCAATAAGCGGCGATCCATGTGATCGAAACCACGCTCATCCACATTCAGCATGTTTAATGCAGCATCTGCCATAGTTGCAGTGACCGCACCATCACCTTTTATTTCGGCATAATCACGCACACGGCGTAACAAACGATTAGCGATACGAGGAGTTCCACGCGATCGTTTGGCAACCTCACCTGCACCTTCGTAGTCCATTCTCACTCCCAGCAAAGCCGCTGAACGAGCAACGATATGGGTGAGATCGGCAACATTATAAAACTCAAGACGCTGAACAATACCAAAACGGTCACGCAGAGGTGATGTCAACAAGCCTGCACGGGTTGTTGCGCCAACAAGGGTAAATTGCGGCAAATCAAGTTTGATCGAACGCGCAGCAGGCCCTTCACCGATCATGATATCCAGCTGGAAATCTTCCATTGCCGGATACAAAATTTCTTCCACGACCGGACTAAGACGATGGATCTCATCGATAAATAGAACATCACCAGGCTCAAGATTCGTGAGCAGCGCAGCCAAATCCCCCGCTTTTTCCAACACAGGACCGGATGTGCTCTTAAGCGAAACATTCATTTCATTGGCAATAATATTGGCCAGTGTGGTTTTGCCTAACCCAGGGGGGCCAAACACTAATGTGTGATCAAGTGCTTCGCCACGCTTTTTAGCGGCACCAATAAAAATCTCCATCTGTTCGCATACCGCTGGCTGGCCAACATAATCAGCAAGGTATTTAGGGCGCACAGTACGATCAAGATGATCTTCGCGCTCTTTAGCAGCAGGAGCAATCAGTCGATCCGTTTCTATCATCAAGTAAACCCTTTAAAAACTAACCGGCAATGCTACGAAGAGCGATACGAATTAGCTCTTCGCTTTTCGCATCGGGTTTTTGTTTATTAGCCAGCGATACCATTTTTGCCGCTTCTGCCGGTTTGTAACCTAACGCAATGAGGGCGCTTTCTGCTTCTGCGAATACATCGTTATCAGTTGCAATGCTTTGGATTTCACTGTGCGCCAACATATCACCTTGTGGCATATCCCAATTTTTCAGACGATCACGCAATTCAATTACCAATCGCTCGGCAGTTTTTTTACCTATGCCCGGGACTTTGGTCAGGGCGTTAATGTTATCGTCCCGCACACAGCGGGCAATATCGTCAGCCTCCATACCCGATAAGATTGCAATCGCAAGCTTGGGACCAACACCATTCACTTTGATCAATGTGCGGAATAACGAGCGATCGCGCTGCTCAGCGAACCCAAATAGTTGATGCAAATTTTCCGTAATCGATAGATGGGTATGCAGCACAACTTCATTCCCTAAAGCAGGCAGACGATAAAACGTGGTCATGGGTGCCTGCACCTCATAACCAACCCCGTTCACATCCAACAATAAATAAGGAGGTTGCTTTTCTACCAACAACCCACGCAAACGTCCAATCATAACCAGTCTCTTTGTTGTTTAGGTTACGGAAATTACACTATACGGCCGCGGCGAAAACTCGAAGAGCCCGCCATCCTGATTAAATGGTCACGCGTATTGGCATGGCAAAGAGCAACCGCCAGTGCGTCAGCGGCATCCTCTTGCGGTGATGCAGGAAGACGCAACAAGGTTTTTACCATATGCTGAACCTGCAATTTATCCGCTGCACCATTCCCCACCACCGATTGCTTCACCTTGCGCGCCTCATATTCCGACACAGGCACATTTTGCGCTGTTGCAGCCACTATCGCCGCGCCTCGCGCCTGACCAAGTTTTAGTGCGGATGCCGCATTCTTAGCCATGAATACTTGCTCAATTGCCATTTCTTGCGGGCAATATTGTTCGATAATCTGGGTCAGGGAATCAAAAATCACTTTTAAACGGGCGGGCAACTCATCCGAATCCTTCATGCGAATCACCCCGCTGGTCAGGTATTCGTACTTACTACCAATGACATTGATAATGCCAAAACCTGTTTTACGGGAACCGGGGTCGATACCGAGAATGAGTGCCATAGTTGTATCTATATACAGTTGTATTGGTGGCAGTGTTGCACGTGATTCAGGGTGAAGCAAGAGGGATTTACAGATGTGCAGGCGCAGGAGGCAGTCGCTGTGGGTCTGCGAACAACTGCCAATCCAATCTAAAAATGGTGACGCTTAATAATCAGCCATAACCAGCAACTTCACCTTGTCGCCATTGGGAAATTCAAGGTGTAAGGATGAAGGCTCCTGATCTTCAATCAGAAGGGATGGGGATGCCATCAGTTGGTATTCTGCTTCCACAAAATGGTATATGTCAGCTTCAAGCAACAGGTACTCACCTTGACGGCGAGAATTAACCAGAACCCGGAACTGATTATCCAATTGCATTTCGCTCTGCTCGCCAATGGTATTTAACAGCTTGAAATCAGAGTAAGTACCGTTGGGCGCTTCTATCGAAAGACTGAGCTTGACCTGCTGCGCCGCTGCCGTTGACCACCAACCAACAGCAATCACACCTACCAGCACCGTGCCAATAGCCGCAAATAGGCGATAAGACATCGGACGGTGTGGAGTAATGGCCGGTGATGATTGCACTAGCGCAGCAAGCTCCAAGTCCAGGGCGGCTGCCAGCGCCTTTGCAAATTCCATAGACGCAACACCACTGTGCTCAATACGTTGCACCGTGCGCATACTTAAATCAGCCACGTCGGCTAAATGACTTTGGCTCCATGCGCGCTTTTCACGCTCTTGCCTGAGAAAGTGCTTATTAATTTGCATATCCATACTGCCTATACCTCGAAGAGTTTGGGGGAACCCAAACTCATCTATTCCTGTGATTTTGTATACGACAGGAATATGACATGAGGAAAATTGGTGTGAAAAATCCTGTTAACCAATCTGCTCCATAATATCGTCCGCTATATCGGCATTGGTGTAGACGTTTTGCACATCGTCCAAATCTTCAAGCGCATCAATTAATGCGAGGATTTTTTCGGCGGCGTCTTTATCGAGGCTAACGGTAAGCGATGGAATTTGGGTGATTTCAGATTCGGATTCTTTTAATCCGGCTGCCGCCAAAGCATCTTTTACCCGGAAGAAGTCTTCGAAGGCGGTCATCACATCAGCGGATCCATCATCATTGATAACCACATCATCTGCGCCCGCTTCCAACGCCGCTTCCATTAAGGCATCTTCATTAATGCCCGGCGCAAAACTGATTTGGCCTTTGCGGGCAAACAGATAAGAGACCGAACCACTGGTGCCGAGGTTACCGCCTTTTTTATCAAACGCGTGACGCACATCACCCGCAGTGCGATTGCGGTTGTCGGTCATACATTCAACGATAAATGCAACGCCATTTACACCATAACCTTCATAGGTGAGCTCTTCGTAAGCATCGGATTCGTTGGTGCCAGCACCACGCGCAATCGCGCGCTCAACCACATCTTTTTTGAGATTATTTAAATAGGCCTTTTCCACTGCCGCACGCAACCGCGGGTTATCGGCTGGGCTGGCGCCACCCTTTGCGGCGACCGTCAGTTCGCGGATGATTTTGGTGAAAATTTTAGTCCGCTTGGCGTCTTGACGCGCTTTGCGGTGTTTCATGTTAGCCCATTTGGAATGTCCGGCCATTGATAGCTCCCATTCAGATGCTTTGTAACAATAAAAAGACAAAAGTCAGAAACAAAAAAGGTGGGCAATTGCCCACCCTTTTCAATACCTAAGTATTACATGCCGTATTCGGGTGACTCTTCGGTCACATCAACGGTTTTCTTTTGATTGCGCAAACGAATGTGCAGCTCACGCAGTTGCATTTCATCCACAGTACCAGGCGCATCAGTCATTACGCAGGCTGCACTTTGGGTTTTCGGGAAGGCGATTACATCGCGGATAGAGCTCGCGCCTACCATCAACATAATCAAGCGATCCAGACCAAACGCCAAACCACCGTGTGGTGGTGCACCGTAGCTCAGCGCATCCAACAGGAAGCCGAACTTTTCGCGCTGCTCTTCAGGGCTGATACCAAGAATTTGGAATACCGCTTGTTGCATTTCGGGTGAGTGAATACGCACAGAGCCGCCACCCAATTCAGTACCGTTCAATACCAAATCGTAAGCGCGCGACAAAGCATCGCCCGGGCTCGCAATCAATTGCTCCGGTGTACAGCTTGGCGACGTGAATGGATGGTGGATTGAAGTCCAGCCGCCTTTGTCGTCATCTTCAAACATCGGGAAATCAACAACCCACAAAGGTGCCCACTCACATGTATACAGATTCAAATCTGCACCCAGCTTGCAGCGCAGCGCACCCAGTGCTTCGGTAACGATTTTATGCTTGTCTGCGCCGAAGAAAATCAAATCGCCGTTTTCTGCACCAACGCGCTCAAGAATCGCAGCACGAACGGGAACCGGCAGGTTTTTCACAATCGGTGATTGCAAGCCTTCTTCCAAATCAGACTTGTCGTTGACTTTGATGTAAGCCAAGCCTTTTGCACCGTAGATGCCAACAAACTTGGTGTAATCGTCAATTTGTTTACGGGTCAGCTTCTCGTTGCCGCCGGGCACTTTCAATGCGGTAACGCGTGATTTTGGATCATTCGCTGGACCAGCAAATACTTTGAAATCAACTTCTGTCACCAGATCTTTGATATCCACCAATTGCAGTGGGATACGCATGTCAGGCTTGTCTGAACCGTATTTGGCAATCGCCTCAGAGAATGGCATGTGTTTGATTTCAGCAAATTCAATGTTCAGCAAATCTTTGAACAATTCACGGAACATACCTTCGGTCACTTCCATAATTTGCTCTTGGCTCATAAAGGAAGTTTCGATATCGATTTGGGTAAATTCCGGCTGGCGATCAGCGCGCAGGTCTTCGTCGCGGAAACATTTTGCGATTTGGTAGTAACGGTCGTAACCGGCAACCATCAGCAATTGCTTAAACAATTGCGGGGATTGCGGCAGTGCGAAGAATTTACCGTCATGGGTACGTGAAGGCACCAGATAATCGCGCGCACCTTCTGGTGTTGCGCGGGTCAGGATCGGGGTTTCTACATCAAGGAAGCCGTTGCGATCCAGATAATTGCGGATTGCGCTGGTTACTTTGCTGCGGAAGCGCAGGTTTTTCTGCATTTCAGCGCGACGCAAATCCAGGAAGCGGTATTTCAGGCGAGTTTCTTCGCCTACATTGGTGAAACCATCGAGCGGAAACGGAATGGTTTTAGCTTCGTTGAGGATGGTCAATGCCGCACCATAAACTTCGATTTCGCCGGTAGGCATGTTCGGGTTCACCGTTGCGGCGGCGCGCGCACGGACCTTACCAGTCACTTGCAACACATATTCACCGCGTACTTTATCTGCAAGTGCAAAGTTTTCCTTGCCATCCGGGTCAAACACCACTTGCACCACACCTTCGCGGTCGCGCAGGTCGATAAAGATCACACCACCGTGATCACGACGGCCGTCTACCCATCCGCAGAGGGTGACTTCCTGGTTTATATGAGAGGCATTTAAAGCGCCACAATATTGGCTGCGCATAGGTTTTTCCCGTTATTTATCGACAGTAAATGGATTAGCTCGACGACTCAGCTAGACGAAGTCACATTGGAGCTTGATGCAGATGAAGCACCGGAACTGCCTTCACCTGCGAGATTCTTTTTCTTGCCCGATTTGAAATCGGTCTCATACCAACCTCCGCCCGCCAAGCGGAAACCGGCCGCGGAGATTTGCTTTTTCAAACTCGCCTTGCCGCAAGCAGGGCAGTCTACCAAAGGAGCATCGCTCAGCTTTTGCAGCGCTTCCAATTCATGGTTGCAGGATTCACATTGGTATTCGTAGATAGGCACGTCTATCACCTCAGTTCAAAAAGTCATCAACTACAGGATGCCGAGACCCCAAAAGGGTCGCGATTGTAACGTAAAAGGCTGGCGGCGAGAACCGCGTCGCTGCGGCAACCTGCAGATCTGACAAACGTAAGACCTTGGTAAACGCACAGCTTTGGCAGAGATAAGGATATGACGCAGGATTTCAAGCAAGATCAAGGAATACGGGAGTGATGCATACGGGCTTGCACGCGGGAAGCGTGGCGCGCCACCCACGCGGGCATGGCTTTTTCATACTTGCGAGGATTAGGCAACATCACCGCCATACGCGCTGCGGCTGAAGGCCCTATCTGGGCGGCCGACAACTGATAATAATGGCGCGCTGCAGCCTCGACGCCAAATACGCCGTTGCCCCACTCCACCACATTCAAATAAACCTCAAGAATACGGCGCTTATCCCACACCAGCTCGATCATCAATGCGATCACCGCTTCCTCTGCTTTGCGCAGATAGGAGCGGGATGGCGATAAGAACAAATTTTTAGCGAGCTGCTGGGTAATCGATGAACCACCTGCAACCGATTTGCCGCGGCGCTCATTTTTTTTCAAGGCATTCTCAATTCCCCGGAAATCAAATCCGTGATGCTCCATAAAACGATCATCCTCCGCAGCAACCACCGCACGCTTTAAATGAGTGGAGATTTTTCGGGTAATCCACCCATTGATGTTTCAATTTCGCGTTGGGATTTTTTTCACGCAATTCTTCAAGGCGAATATCCATAAAGCTGGTTTCAGCAGGGTTTACCCACTTCCACAGCAATACGTGCGCAAAAATCCATAACTGATACGCAACAAGTAGCAGCAACAGCCACTTGATTATGGTTGCGCTAGTACGCCATACAATTTTCATCAGAAACCCGTGTTAAACACTCTACTGCGCTTGTTCTTGTTGTTGAATTCGCTGCTGCATCGCTTCAGCGGCCGCGCGGGCTTTATCGAGCGCAGAATTACCCATAGGCTGTTGATTAATTGCTTGTGGATTTACCGCATCAGCCCCTTTATCGGATTGAGTTTCCACCGGAGCTGATATCGCATTTTGTATTTTGACTTCTACTTGCTCGGCATTGGCATTTTGTGGCTTATCCCCAAAATGAACTTGTCCGTCTGCATCAGTCCATTTATAGACGGTTGTCGGTGCAGCTTGTTCCTGCCCGCCATATTGGCTGGCAATATCATTAACTGCTTGTTTGGCATCGTTAGTGAATTGCTCAGTTGAAAAAGATGCTCGCAAATCAGCAAACCAATTATCCCCCAGCTGTTCATGCATATCGCCCAGCGGCATTTGGCCTGTTTTTAAATACACCAGGTAATTACCGATACCGACTATTAATACAAGCACCACCACTGATTTAAACAATAAACGCAACATATATTGTCCTTTTTGATTACTGATTAATTATTTTTGCTCATTCGATTCATTCGTACTTCATCGCTTATTGAGATTAACGTATGGAGGTTAACGCACATCAATACCAATCCTGTTACCTTCATAAACCAATGGAATAAATTGCAGTGCCTGAGTGCATGCAGGGTTAGGCGAACGGCCAGATGCCAAGTCAAACTCAATGCCATGCATCGGGCAACGCAGGCAATTATTACTGAACGTGGCATAAGTCATCGATGCACCCGCATGAGGACAGCTATTAACAATCAACTGCGTTTTGCCATTTTCTTGCAGCAGCAACAAATCTTGCCCCGCCACACGCACCGCCTTGCGGTATCCATCATGAAGTTGATGAAGCATTTCCAAAGCAACAAACGGCATAGCTATTCCTCTGTAACAGGGCCGGACACGCACATTCTGGCGATTCTTGCCACGGGACACCATAGAAAACAAAAGAGCCTCTTTTACAAGGCTGAATTAGCACATTATTTCACCAGATAAATCTAGCCACAAATAGTCGGCAACCAGCTAGAATGTCGCCCCTATTAATAGGCCAGCGCCGCGGCAAGCAAGTATCCTTGGCACTGTTTATGCGTCAATATTGCGACCTTACTTGCACCTAGCAGCAGCAGCCTTGTTATGACCGACCCACTCTATCTGGAGCGTTTAAAGCAGTTATCGACGCGCTTGATATCCCTGCAAAAGCCAATTCGCATCCTTGATGCTATTAAATGGCCAGCGAGTATTGAACAACAATTCCGCGCACAGCAAGGCAAAGAATTACCCGCACTGGGTGATGATTTTTATCAGCGTCAAAAATTGGCATTTGAGCCAGATACCGTCAACCAATTGCTAAAAGAATTAAAAGCGGATGTGCGCAGACAATTAGGGCGCGATGACGCATTGGGAAAAATCCTGCAAGCAACCATTGACCAATACCAAATCGTCATCGAGTTATTGCGTGCGCGCGGCACCGACCGGTTTGGACAGTTCAGTCGCCAACTCTATGGTTCAGCCAGCGATAATTTACGCGGTGACCGGAAAACGCTACGCCAAATGGGTGAGCGCCTTTGCCAAATTTTTTCACTGCCCGCTGTTGAGCATTTAAATCGCCCTTACACCAATCACATTAACGCCGAAGATGCCGTCACTATGCTGAGCGCACGTATGGCAGATTATTTTGGTGAAGGTGAGGTGCGCGTACAAATCAGCGACGATATTGTGTCTGACGCCTCTGCAGGTGGTGACTGCATCAAAATCAATCGTCGCGCTGTTTTTTCAGAGCTGGATATACAAGTCCTGGAAGTTCATGAAGGATGGGTACACATAGGCACAACACTGAACGGCCGCGAGCAACCCTGGGCAACCTGGTTGAGCGTAGGTTCACCGAGGATTACCGCTATTCAAGAAGGTATGGCGGTACTGCTGGAAACACTGACTTTCAGTTCCTTTCCCCAGCGTGCACGGCGAATCAGTGACCGTGTGGTAGCTGTGGATTTAGCCGAGCAAGGCGCTGATTTTTGCGAGGTGTACCGTCATTTTCTGGAACGAGGCATCAGCGAACACGACAGCTACCGCGTAACCCAACGTGTCTTTCGCGGTGGAACCCTGACGGGCGGGTCGGTATTCACTAAAGATATTTCCTATGTAAAAGGGTTTGTCGAAAACGTGAATTTTATCCGCAGCGCGATCCAATCCGGGATACCGGAAATTATCCCTATGCTGTTTGTCGGCAAAGTTACTCTGGACGACTTGCCACTCTTGTATGAACGCTATCAGGAAGGTGTGATTGCCGGGCCAAAATATCTTCCCTCTATGTTTAAAAATCTGAATGGTCTTTATGTCTGGTTTGGTTTTTCCAGCGGAATTTCAGCCATGAATATCGCGCGAGTGCAGCAACACTTCAGCAAATTGTTTGAAAAGTTACCGATTGTTACACCCACCCAAATCGTTACAGATGCCGAATTGGATTAGCGATATACTCCAACGAAAATAGTTGGTACTTAAGACTGAGTTAGAAAGTAAATTATGACGTATTACAAAGTTGTACTCTCAGGCGAAAATATTTTTTTTGAAAATTACAGCGATACACCTGAACCAGTAATCGGCTTTATTAGCTGTAAATTCATCAACGCCGATAGCGAAGAATTGGCAGTGGCAACTGCCAAGCGGGATTTGTTGGTGCATTGGAATCAGAGTTTCAATCTGGATCGCAAACTGGGTATGCCCAAATTAGCTGTTGAACATATCGTCGAGGTACGCGGTTGGTTTAAACCCAAAAGCATTCACGATTATTATTGGTTTACCGATAGCCATCACAAACAATTACAGCTGGAAAAATTCACTCAGCCGCCGCGCAAATGGTTCTGGCGTAATGAGAAGAAAGCACATCATCCGGAAATCAATGCGGTGCAATTAGAAGAACAGCACAACAATACGGTTAATACTGATGGCGACAACAGCATAAACGACAAATAAGTTTATGCTGTTGCAGCAACTGCAGCAGGCTCCAATAACTCGAATAGCGCAGCGCGCAAACCCGGGGAGTTAATTTCTTCGCTGCGAGCGGATAGAGGCGAGTTACCTACCCATTCAAAACGCCACCGATATAAATGCGTAGCATCTACAGATTCACGAACTTCAATTAATTCGAAGCGGCGCGGATCAAGTCCGAATTTTTCACGCAATTGAAACGCAAAAGGCTCAGCGTTTTTTCCGACAAAACTGGACGCTTGCTGGGTAGGTGCGACAACAAACACGTAATCGCGCCCTTGATAGTGGAAGTGACAAACACCTAAATGAACGCTTTGTCCAAGGCGATTGTTTAATGGCGTATCCACAAACACAGAATTCATCAACATAAAAGGTTCCGCTGCGTTTTTTATTATGGAGTTGCTGTGACAAACACATCACTCACTGATTGATTATTCGCCACCCGGTTCCGTAAAAAGTCCCTCTGCTGCGGCGAGGCGGCAGTCTACGCACAATTTATGACAGTTCAAGCAAAAGCTATTGATCAAACACTATCGGCTAGATTCGGGAACAATTTGTTACTTTCTTGCCACCATTCGGTAAACAGCAGTGACAGGTTTTGCTGTTTTTACAAACGATGCCGGTGAAAGCACATTCTGCTAAAGTTCACAGCTAAGGCTATGGGCTTTCTGAATAGTTCCTTAAATAGTTCCTTAATTTTCACTGCTTAACCAAAATAATATTTTTGGCCATTTTTTAATCGAATTAACAGGCAAATTGCGCCTGTTGTTAGTCATTTAGCTGCAGCAAGGATTCATCATGACTGTCAATCGCCCAGGTTTTTTGCCTGCTTCGTTACTTATTGCAACAACACTTATTATTACCACGCTGTCTGGCTGTACTTATGTATCGCAAGGTGTACTTGTCGATAGCGACCGCCATGCGCAGATTGAATCGCAAGATAGTTATGGCGATAGCGCTTCGCGCGTTGTGTATCCGGAACAAAACTGGAGCGGCGCAGATAGCCTCTGGTTTTATAATGTCTCCCAAGGTTCCAACCTGATCCCTTACGATATTTTTCTGCACCTGGAAGTCGCTGACAGCGAATTATTATTCCGCAGCGATGCCAATATGAATCGCCTGCGTTATTTGCCGCAAAAGCCCAGTGTTTCGAATCCTGATGGATTACCTGTGGGCTGGGTTAAAGATGATCATGCAAATGAAAAATACGTGGGTTTTACCTGCGCCGCTTGCCATACCAGCCAAGTGAATTATCGCGGCGTTGCGATCCGTATTGATGGTGGCGGCACACTCGCTGACATGGAGCTCATGCTGAAAGAGCTGGCATTAGCGCTGCAAACCAGCCTTGATCAACCAGACAAATTTGAGCGTTTAGCCAAACAGGTTTTGCAGGGGAAATATCCCGATGAAAAAGAAAATTTCCGCAGCAAGCTCGCCAATACCGCCACACAAATCGCCTCCTACAACCGCATCAATGAACCACGTCACGGTGACCAGTCTGTCGCTTACGGCTATGGACGACTGGATGCGTTTGGCCGCATCTACAATCGCATTCTTGCGCATCTCACTCCACAGAGCTCCGACAATTACAACCCGGCCAATGCGCCGGTGAGTTATCCCTATTTGTGGGACACACCACAGCATGATTTTGTGCAGTGGAATGGCGTTGGTGATAATGAGTTGGCTGGCCCATTAGGTCGCAATACAGGCGAAGCCTTGGGCGTGTTTGCACAGTTTGATCTGAAGAAACAACAAGGCGATGTCGGATATCGCTCCTCGGTTGTCGTACGAAACCTGACGCGTATGGAGCGCCATCTGGAGAGCCTCTGGTCACCCAGCTGGGAAGAGCTGGCGAAACAGAATGTATTACCTGCAATTGATCAATCACTCGCACGGGAAGGTGCGCAGGTGTTTGTGGAGTACCAGTGCCACACCTGCCATGAAGCTATCGACCGCACTGATTCCAAACGCCGTATCACCGCACAATTTGCCAGTTTGCAGACGATCGGAACCGACCCGTATATGGCGATGAATGCGCTCAATTACGCAGGCAAGATGGGGTATTTTGAAGGCGACAGAATCAACAAGCTCAAACCCAACTCACCGCGTTACCAGCAGACAGGCTCGGTGTTACCTGCCTTAAGCAATGCAGTAGAAGGGGTGTTGCTCGAGCCTGATCACGACAAACTCTTTCTCCGCCGCTGGGCAGAAAAGCTATATGACCTGATAGGCTCCATTTCAGATAACCCGATCAAAAACACAAAGCGGCATCTGGATTTCGAAACCGTCAATAAAAACAACCCATCTACGCTCGCCGCCTACAAAGCACGGCCACTCAATGGAATATGGGCAACTGCGCCTTACTTGCACAACGGTTCTGTTCCCAGTCTCTATGAGCTCTTTATGCCTAGTTGTAGCGATGATGAAATTGCCAGCGGCAAAACCTGCCGCTCTAACCGTTTCACCTTGGGTGCACGCGAGCTGGATGCGGTAAAGGTGGGGATTATCCAGCGCGATCCCGCGCAGTATCCGGGCTTATTCGTATTCGATACCAGCCTGCCCAGCAATTCCAATAAAGGACATGAGTACGCCGCTGGTATCACGCCTGTCTTCGTGTTGGATGCCAATAATCGCCCAGTGGAAGATGCGCAGGGCAAACCCCAAATGCGCCTGCTGCAACCCATCTCCGACCATCAACGAATGGCATTGGTGGAGTATCTGAAAACACTTTAAATAGCGGCAAAGACTGCGCCCGCCCCCAATCGGGCGCACCTTCAACATCATTTCACGTTTAAACCCAACGCCAAGTATCACAATTGCTCACAGTTTCATGACTGACTTTTGAATAGATTATCCTGCGCTTGGAAATTCACTACTTCATCACTGAACCAATCTATGGATTTGGCGGTCTTTAGGCTGCCCATCGGGATGAAGGGTAAACCGCTATGGACACCCAAGACCCTAATATTGCTGGCATTTGATTGACACCAAGCGCCGCGACACACAGAATCACCGACCAGTTTTAAACCTCAGGAATTTGCTGAATGAATATCGATCGTTTTTCGCCGCTGCTAAAGCGCACCACCTTGCTCCTCTCCTTAATAGCAGGCTCATTTATTCTGGCTGGCTGCGGCGGTGGCAGCGATAAAAAATCTTCAGCAAGCTCATCATCGGTTAGCTTGTCTTCTGCGCGCAGCAGCTACACGGCGGCATCCATACCTGCCAATGGCTCAGGTGAATGGCCAAGCGTGAAGGTAGAAGCCCAAAAAGCTAAAGTCCTGACCTTCCAATGGAATGCAGTTGCCGGTGCAACCTATTACAAACTGTTCAAACACGATGCGGCAACCGGTGGGGTTGTGCAGATTGGTGGCAACCTGACCAGCACGCAGGCAACGGATGACATAGGTGTACATGTCCACGATTGGGTCAACAATTACTACTACGTAGAAGCTTGTAATGCAGAAGGTTGCGAGAAATCGAACCTGACATTCACTGCTACTGAAATGATCAAAGCGATTGGTTATGTGAAAGCATCCAACACCGAAGCCAACGATTTCTTCGGTTGGAGCATCGCCCTGTCGGCTGATGGAACCACACTTGCGGTAGGCGCACCGGCTGAAGACAGCAAAGCAATCGGGGTAAACGGCAACCAAGACAGCAATGACAGCAGTAACTCCGGTGCAGTTTATATCTTCATTAAAGAGAATGGCGTGTGGGTACAGCAGGCTTACCTGAAAGCATCCAACACTGAACAACCCAATATCAACCCTTATCGCATGCTGATCAATGACCGTTTCGGCTACAAAGTGGCTCTGTCAGATGACGGTAATACCCTGGCAGTATCGGCATTGTTGGAAGACAGCCCATCAATCGGCATTAACTGTAACCAGAACAACTACGAAACTACCCGTTACGGAGCTTCTTCTGACCCATCGGATGACCTGATCACAGCGAACAATTACGACATGGGTGCAGTGTATGTATTCACTCGTACCAATCAAAACTGGACTCAGGAAGCTTACGTAAAATCCAGTTTGATACAGGAAGGCGCGCGTTTTGGTGAGAGCCTTGCCCTCTCTGGTGATGGCAAGACATTGGCGGTAGGTACCACGCTGGATGAAAGCCCCTCCAGCGGGATCATTCACTATGCTGGATCTTCAAATCCTGCCTGTTTTGAATTTTATCCATCCAGTGCCTCATCAACGAGCAGTACCAGCTCGTCCAGCAGTAGCACCAGCTCGTCCAGCAGCAGCTCCAAAAATTCCTCCAGCTCTTATAACGGTGGAGCAAACTCTGGCTCTGTCCATGTGTTCATCCGCCTCGAAGATGGCTGGCTGCAACAGGCGTACATCAAAAACTCCAATGCCCAAGCTGGCGACATGTTTGCTGCCAGCATCGCCCTCTCTACTGACGGCAACACTATGGCCATAGGCGCGACAGGTGAAGACAGCAACGCAACCGGCGTTAACGGAACCCAGTCCAACGACACTTGCTATTACCTCGCCGATTCAGGTTATGTGATCGAACCAGAGTGTAAAGAAGCAGGCAAATATGCTGTACGTGGCCTCATTAAAAATGGTGCCGCCTATGTGTTCAAACGTAGCGATAATGTCTGGGCACAAGAAGCCTATTTAAAACCCAGCACCACCTTCATCAACACTGCATTTGGAAGCAGCATTGATTTATCAGGCGATGGCAATACGCTGGTAGTCGGCACACCGGGTGATGCAAGCAAAGCGACTGGCATCAACGGCGATACCGCTCAAACAATTGAATACGCCAATACCGGCGCTACTTATGTGTTTACACGCTCAGGCAGTAATTGGATTCAGGAGGCGTTTATCAAGCCTTCCACCCTTACCCTGCATGAGGGCGTTTCCTTGGCAAATGACCGCAGCATTGAAGTACTTGGCGGCGGCCAATTTGGCGGTAATGTCAGTATTTCCAAAGACGGCACCCTGCTCGCGGTAGGCTCCTTCCGCGAATCAAGTAACGCCAAAGGTATCAACGGTGACCAAGGTGATAACAGCGCCCAACGTGCCGGTGCGGTATTTGTCTTCAAGCGCAATAACAGTGTTTGGACACAACAAAGTTATGTGAAAGCAAGCAACACTGATAGCGATGACCGTTTTGGCATGAACGTAGACTTGTCTGCAGATGGTAAAACTATGGCTGTCGGTGCACATCGCGAAGCTGGTCGTGGTTATTCATCTGCCGCGTCAACCTCTAGCAGCTCAAGCAGCACATCGAGCTTGCCCGATGGTGCCTTGGATCAAAACGACAACAGTGCAGAAGCGGCCGGAGCGGTTTACCTGTTCTAATGCTAATTAAAAGTTGATCGCAATAAAAAACGGGAGGCTAACCACCTCCCGTTTTTTTATTGTGACTCATATGTGTTTTTTTATCACCGCCATCGCAATTGCATCCCTGGCTTTTCTGTATCTGCAAGGTAACCTTCGCAAATCCATAAATCGCCAACAGCAACCAAATTATCACCGTTGTAAACCAAAGGAATTTGATCGCGCAACCAAGGCTCCAATGCGTATTCCTGCAATAACTTTTTTAATGTTTGTGAGTGCGCCCGGCCATGAGGTTTGCAACGCTCGCCACCGGTGCGGTAGCGAATTTGTATATCCGGTAAATCTGCACGCAAATAAAGTCCGTTTGCTTCTTTTACTGCCGATGGCGGGAGCAATTGAAACGTCAATACAGGCAGCACGGCAGGTAGCAAAAACAAACGATCCTGATAAGGGCACAATGCATGTTGGCTCCAGGTGATTTTTACACTGGCATCTTCACGCGATAAAAAAAGCTGATTTTCAAGTTGTTGCCAATGCGCGCTTTCGGGAACTTCGCATCGCTGGCTACGCAACCAATAACGTAGCAAATGTTGTCGACGGGCAACCGAAAGTGTTTTTAACCAGGCAAGATCAACACTCTGCCCCACTCGCTCTGTGCGTGGATTTGCTTGCACCAGATCCTGTTGCGCAAACTCGTCTAACAGAGATTCCTGTTGCGCGCATAAGTCAGCTGTCTGTTGCCACTTGCGCATAAATGCAGGCCATCGCGTATACAACAACGGCATAATCTGATTGCGCAAAAAATTGCGGTCATAGCGATCATCCTGATTACTTTCATCTTCAACCCAGGTCAATTGCTGTGCGCGAGCATAAGCTTCCAGATCGTCACGCGAAAAATGCAGTAGAGGACGAATTAATTTCCCACCCGTATCCAGACACCGTTCACTGACAATTGCGGCTAAACCGCGCGGCCCCGTGCCGCGCATCAATCGCAACAAGAGTGTTTCCGCCTGATCATTACTGTGATGCGCGGTTAATAAATATTCACCTTGTTGTACATACTGCAAAAACACCCGGTAACGCGCTTCACGTGCGGCGTCTTCAACACCTTTTCCGTCATTTTTTACCTGCACTTTTTCAGCAGTAAAGGGTAAGCCTAACTGTTTGCAAAATTGCTCACACTGATGCTGCCAATCGTCTGCATTGGGCGAAATCTGGTGATTAATGTGCAATGCATGCAGGGATACAGGCAACTGCAATTGTGCAAGCGCGTGCAGCAACACCGTCGAATCCAATCCACCACTAAACCCTATCCACCACACCTCTTTCGTAGATGAGTTAAAAGGTGGTAGATATTGACGCAATTGTTCGGGGGTAAAATCCGGCATAATTTGACATTGCATTGTGGGATTAAATGCGTAGATTAATGCGGATTTACAAACAAAACAAAAATTCCTTTCTAACTTACATAGTGATGCCTGTGGGGGGTATGGGTTTACAAGACCGTATGAGGCATGGATGCCGATTCGAGCCTACATGGATGTATTCACGGCGTGTCTTGTGAACTCATACCTCCGCAAGTTGAGCGATCCAAACAAGCAAACAGTTATGAATACAAAGCAATACGGCCACTGGCCTTCTCCCATCACACCTGAATTGCTCACTGCACAGGGAATTCGCATCAGCGATCCACAAGCAGTGGGCAAGCGCTTGTATTGGCTGGAAACACGCCCGCAAGAAAAGGGGCGCAACGCGCTGGTGTGTGAAAGCGAAGGCACACGCATGGATATTTTTGCTGCACCGCTGAGTGTGCGCACCAGGGCTCAGGAATATGGAGGGGCTTCTTATCTTGCCACCGAAACCGATATTTTTTATGTGCAAGACAGCGATCAACGTCTTTATCAATACGATATAAACACAAAACAATCGCGCCCCATCACGCCTGAAGGTGCCTTTCGCTACGCCGATTTTTGCCTTGATCACAAGCGCAAAAAACTACTGGCCGTACGTGAAGATTACACAGAAAACCCGCATCATCCACGCGCAGAAATTGTTGCCATACATTTGCAATCTCTGGCGATTAACACAATCGCGCAAGGAGCAGATTTTTATTCCAATCCACGTGTGTCACCGGATGGAAACACCCTGAGTTATTTACGTTGGTTCCACCCACAAATGCCGTGGGATGGAACTGAGTGCGTTCTGACACAACTTGATGCACATGGCAGTATTGTGCAAGAACAGATTATTGCAGGAAGTAAAACCGAATCTATTTTTCAACCACAATGGTCGCCAACCGGCGAATTATTTTTTGTGTCAGACCGCAGCAACTGGTGGAATATTTATCGTTGGAATGGAGCCAGTGCAGAATCTATTTATCCGTTAACTGCCGAGTTCGCCACGCCACAATGGGTGTTTGGCATGAGTACTTATGGTTTTTTAAACAGCGGCGAGATTTTTTGCTGCTACAACCAAATGGGCTGTTGGTATTTAGCTATTATCGATACGCTCACCAAACAGTTCACAAAAGTTGATTCCGAGTTTCGCGATATAACGGCAATTCACTGCTGCGATAACAAGGCTTACTTTCTTGCATCCAGCGCAACACAAGGTTCACAACTTTACTGCTGCAACAGCAACACTATTTCTGCCATTAGTAAAAGTGAAACAGCGATAGCAGCTGAATATATCGCCCATGCACAAGCAATAGAATTTCCCACGCGCGACAACGAAACAGCTCAGGCATTTTTCTATGCCCCGACCAATCCGCAGGTAACAGAAGATCACACTCTGCCACCACCATTGCTGGTGATGTGCCACGGCGGCCCCACAGGCGCAACAGAAACCGGCTTGAATTTAAAAATCCAATTTTGGACCAGCCGTGGCTTTGCCGTACTGGACGTAAATTATCGTGGCAGCACGGGCTATGGCCGCCAGTATCGCGATCGCTTAAAACG
Organism: Cellvibrio sp. UBA7661; assembly: GCA_002483365.1. Classification (GTDB taxonomy): domain Bacteria; phylum Pseudomonadota; class Gammaproteobacteria; order Pseudomonadales; family Cellvibrionaceae; genus Cellvibrio. Next base: position 75,973 of record DLHT01000017.1, on the reverse strand, counting down.
TAATTGGGGTATTACCGATGTCATTGATGTCTGTAGCGGTGTGGATTATTTAATTACACAAAATAAAATCGATAAAAACAAAGTCGCTATTCGCGGCTCCAGTGCTGGCGGCTATACCGTGCTTGCAGCACTGACCTTTAGCGATACGTTTAAAGCAGGTGCAAGCCTCTATGGTATTGGCGATCTTGAAGCCCTGGCAAAAGATACGCATAGATTTGAAGCCCATTATCTGGATTCATTGGTTGGGATTTACCCACAGGAACAACCTATCTATAGTGAACGTTCACCTATTCGTCACATTGAAAAACTGAATTGCCCAGTGATTTTTTTACAAGGTTTACAAGATAAAGTGGTTCCGCCATCACAAGCAGAAGCTATGGTAAACGCACTACAATCCAAAGGAATTTATACTGAATATATTACCTTTCCAGAAGAAGCTCATGGCTTTCGTCAGGCACAGACGATTCAACAGGCACTGACAGCAGAGCTTGCCTTTTATTTAAACGTATTTGGAGAAAAATAATGGGACGCTGGCGACCACCATCCCCCAAAGGTTCTACTTACATCACTGCTGCGGGATTCAAACGCATGAAAGATGAAGTCACACAATTATGGAAAATAGAACGCCCGCAAGTCACGCAAGTCGTACACGAAGCTGCGAAAAACGGTGACCGCAGTGAAAATGGCGATTACATTTATGGTAAGCGCCGCCTGCGCGAAATTGATTCGCGGGTACGCTTTTTATCCAAACGCATGGAAGTGCTAACCGTCGTTGACAGGCTACCGGATGATCGCAGCAAAGTGTTTTTTGGCGCGTGGGTAACACTGGAAGATGAAGACGGAAATGAACAAACCTACCAGATTGTCGGGCCCGATGAATTTGATGTAACAAAACAAAAACTCAGCATGGATTCACCGCTCGCCAAAGCCATGCTTGGCAAACGGCTGGATGATGAAATTGTGTTAAAAAAACCAGAGGGAGAGGAACTGTTTTACATTACGGCGATTGATTACAAGCCGTATGATCAAGATTAAAATTTGCATGGAAAAAATGCGTTAACAATAAAAAGGGCAGCCGCGCTGCCCTTTTCAGAAAACTCTCAACACTTTATTTAATCAAACGCAGTGCAAAAGGAACACGGAAGGTTTTGCCGTTGGTTGCAGCAATAATTCCCATGATGCAAAACACGAGATGGCAAATGCCCACAGCGGCAATGACTAATACTCCCACCAAAATAATCGTCAGGATCATTCCCGCTACATACGCAATCAACGCGGTAATAGACCAGTTGAGGGACTCCTTACTTTGATCAAGCACATAAGCATCATCTTTCTTCAACAAATACATCAACAAACCCGGAATAAATCCAAAAAATAATGTACCCAACCACAACAGCAGCACCAGATTTTTAGCGTCTTGTGATGCGCTGATGGCAACCTCTGTGCCGGGCGTTTCGGTTTGCGGTGCTTCTTTTGGTACTTCGTTGTTTTCCATAGCCTTATCCTTTTATTAATTGTATTGCTCTGGCAAATAGCCGTGAATAAATAGCCTGATGGTCATCAGCCAATGGTTTAGATACCCAATGCCGCATCTAAACGCGACCCACTATTAATAGCAGCAGGTTAACGAATAAACAACCAATCACACCAAGCGACTGAAAGCCACAGCGAAAAATGCTATAGTTCGCCACCTTTTTTCGCGGCTCCGGCCACAGCCCAACTGAATTTGACAGGTTTTACTTCGATGACCCAATCACGCAAGATTCTCGTTACCAGCGCCCTGCCTTATGCCAACGGCTCGATCCACCTCGGCCATTTGGTGGAGTATATCCAGACCGACATTTGGGTGCGTTTCCAGAAAATGCGCGGTGTTGATTGTACCTATGTGTGTGCAGACGATGCCCACGGCACGGCAATCATGCTCAAAGCCGAGCAGCTCGGTCATTCTGCAGAGCAACAAATCGCCAACGTAAAAGCTGAACATGAAGCAGATTTTGCTGCGTTTAACATTGGTTTTGATAATTATCACTCCACCCATTCCGAGGAAAATCGCGAGCTGGCCAACCTGATTTACACTCGCCTGAAGGCCAATGGTCACATCGCCACCCGCGCGATCACCCAGGCTTATGACCCGGAAAAACAACTGTTCCTCGCTGACCGCTACATCAAAGGCACCTGCCCGAAATGTAAAACCGAAGACCAATACGGCGATAACTGCGAGAAGTGCGGTGCGACCTATTCACCGATGGATTTGATTAACCCCAAATCGGCGATCTCCGGCGCAACACCGGTTGCCAAAGATTCCGAACACTTTTTTTTCACCTTACCTGTGTTCAGCGATTTCCTGAAACACTGGACCCGCGCTGGCCATCTGCAAGATGAAGTGGCCAACAAAATGGCCGAGTGGCTGGATGCTGGTTTGCAGGAATGGGATATATCCCGCGATGCGCCCTACTTCGGTTTTGAAATTCCCGGTGAGCCCGGCAAATATTTTTACGTCTGGTTGGATGCTCCTATCGGGTATATCGCCAGCTTGAAAAATCTTTTGGACAAACAAGGCAAGGACTGGCAGGAATACTGGAAGCCGGATTCCACCGCCGAGGTCTATCACTTTATCGGCAAAGATATTGTGAATTTCCATGCGCTTTTCTGGCCAGCGATGTTGCACTCGGCCAATTTGCGCACGCCCACCAAAGTTTGCGTACACGGATTCCTCACCGTGAACGGCACCAAGATGAGTAAATCGCGCGGTACGTTTATTAATGCGCGCACTTATCTCGACCATTTGAATCCGGAATATTTGCGTTACTACTTTGCAGCCAAACTCACCAGCAACGTGGACGATATTGATTTAAATCTGGAAGATTTTATTCAGCGCGTGAATTCAGATCTGGTGGGCAAAGTGGTTAACATTGCCAGCCGCACAGCGAAATTCATTCACAATGCGGGCGGTGTTTTAGCAAATGAAATTGCCGATAAAACACTGTGGCAACAATTTGTCGATGCCGGTGAAACTATCGCCAATTACTATGAATCCCGCGATTACAGCAAAGCAATGCGTGAAATTATGGCGCTGGCCGATGCGGCTAACGAATACATCGCGACACAAGAACCCTGGAAGCTGGCCAAGCAAGCGGGAGCCGAAGCGCAGACACAAGCAGTCTGCACCCTCGGGATTAACATGTTCCGCGCGTTGCTCACGTATTTGAAGCCCGTGTTGCCCGCATTAACCAAAGATGCAGAGCAATTCCTCGGGGAAACCTTGAGCTGGAATGCACCAGTAAGCTTCCGCTCCGGTGAGAAAATTAACGAGTTCAAACCGCTGCTGACACGTGTAGAAAAAGACAAGGTCGATGCGATGATTGAAGCAGGCAAAGAAGCATTGGCCGCCGCTGCTCCAACCAAAACTGCAGCAGCGCCTGCGCAAACATCGGCAGCAGAACCTATCGCAGCAGAAATCGAGTTTGATGATTTCGCCAAAGTAGATTTACGCATCGCACTGATCGCCAATGCCGAGCATGTGGAAGGTTCCGATAAATTATTGCGTCTGACCTTGGATATTGGTGGTGAAACACGCAATGTGTTCTCAGGCATCAAGAGCGCTTACAAACCGGAAGATTTGGTTGGAAAACTGACGGTGGTGGTTGCCAACCTCAAGCCGCGCAAAATGAAATTTGGCATGAGTGAAGGCATGGTACTGGCTGCAGGCCCCGGCGGTAATGAATTGTATTTGCTGGAACCCCACAGCGGAGCCAAACCGGGTCAACGCGTTATGTAAGCATCTGCCTATGACCTTTTTATTTATGGAGGTCATGGGCAGCGTAAATCGGGGGAATCGAATAAGGATATAGATAAAGCCCATAAGGCTTTATGTCATTTTTATTGAGAATCCCCCTCTGCTTGTCGATAATACGCACCCAACTTTACCCCCCTTTATCCAGCAGTTTTCCTTTATCGGACAATCACCATGAGTTTCAGCGAATTAGCCATTATTCTGCTCAGCACCGTGTTGGTGAATAACTTTGTGCTGGCACAATTCCTCGGCCTTTGTCCGTTTATGGGTGTATCCAACAAGTTGGAGAGCGCCATTGGTATGGCGGGCGCGACAACGTTTGTAATGACGCTCGCCTCAATCTGCACCTATCTGGTTGATACCTGGGTGCTTGCACCATTGGAACTGCAATATTTGCGCACCATCGCGTTTATTCTGGTGATCGCGGCAGTAGTCCAATTCGTCAAAATGTTTATGGAAAAAACCAGCCCACTGTTGTACCGCGTACTGGGCGTTTTCTTGCCGTTAATCACCGTGAACTGCGCCGTATTGGGCGTTGCTTTGCTGAACACCCAAAAAGCGCACAGCTTTTTTGAATCGACCATGTACGGCTTCGGCGGCGCACTGGGTTTTGCCATGGTATTGATTTTATTTTCGGCGATGCGCGAACGCCTTGCGGTTGCCGATGTGCCTGTGCCGTTTAAAGGCGCTGCAATTGGCATGATTACCGCAGGCCTGATGGCCCTGGCGTTCATGGGCTTTGGCGGGCTGGTCAGCCTGCAATAACACCTACACCTGGCACTCACATGATCGAATTTATTTTCCAGAATCCTATCCTCAGCGCCTTGATTGCACTGGGTGGCTTATCGGCCATGTTTGGTGCAGTACTGGGCTTCGCGGCCGTCAAATTCAAAGTTGAAGGCGACCCGATTGTTGAACAGATCGATGCGTTGTTACCGCAAACCCAATGCGGTCAATGCGGCCACCCCGGCTGCCGCCCTTACGCCCAGGCGATTGCGAACGGCGAAGCCATCAACAAATGTCCTCCTGGCGGACAAGCCACCATCAATGCCCTTGCCGATTTGCTGGATGTAGAAGCACCTTCACTCGATGCCGAGCACGGTGAGCATCTGGATGTAAAACGTGTTGCGTTTATCCGTGAAGACGAATGCATCGGCTGCACCAAGTGTATTCAGGCGTGCCCGATGGATGCGATTCTCGGTGCGGCCAAGCATATGCATACCGTCATCGCCGATGAATGTACCGGCTGTGATCTGTGCGTTGAGCCATGCCCGGTAGACTGTATCGACATGATTCCCGTACAAACTGATCTGACAACCTGGAAGTGGGAATTACCCGCCACCAATCAGACCCCGGTGTTCCACGTAGTTGCCCAGGAAGTCAATTTGATCGCCTCTGACCGTGGACGCGGAGCTGCACATGCCAACGGGAGCTCCGATGGCGAACCCAACGGCGAAAAAGCAGCCTGATACGCCTTGATGACTACCGTATCGACGACGAGAAACTCGCATAAATGACAAGCTTGATCAAAGTCTGGGAACTTCCCGGCGGTATCCACCCCCCCGAGCATAAAGAGCAATCCCTGCAACTGCCGCTGGGGCAATTGCCTATTCCACCGGTATTGGTCATTCCGTTGAATCAACACATCGGCACCCCGGCGCAACCTGTAGTACAAGTGGGCGATCGTGTACTTACCGGGCAACTGATCGGTGCAGCAGATGGCACCTTCAGTGCCAACACCCACGCCTCGACATCGGGCACCGTCATCGCCATTGAGAGCCGTGCAATTGCCCATCCCTCAGGCATGAGCAGTGAATCGATAGTAATTCAATCCGATGGCCTCGATGAGTGGGTTGAACTGACCGAATGCGATAATTACCTGCAGCTGGATCGCTTGCAATTGCTCGATAAAATCCGCGCCGCTGGTGTAGCAGGTCTGGGCGGAGCGGGCTTTCCAACAGCGGTCAAACTCGCCCCCAAATCCACGCAGGTCATCGATACCCTGATCCTCAACGGTGCCGAATGCGAGCCCTATATCACCGCGGACGATATGCTAATGCAAGTCCGTGCGAATGAGCTGGTGTCTGGCACCCTGCTGCTTAGCCATATTCTCCATCACCCTAAAAACCTGTTGATCGGTATTGAAGACAACAAGCCCAAAGCGATTGCGGCGGTAAAAGCGGCAGTGGCTGGCGCTCTTGCCCAATATCCAGAAGCAGCCAATATCCAGGTTGTGGTGTTCCCCACTAAATACCCTTCCGGGGGAGCCAAACAACTCATCCAGATCCTGACCGGGCGCGAGATTCCCAGTGGCCATCACTCGGCTGATATAGGGGTGATCTGCGTCAACGTAGGTACCGCCGTCGCCGCCTGGCGCGCTGTGCGCTTTGGTGAACCTTTGGTTTCACGGATTACCACCGTGGTGGGCGAAGCGCTGGACACCCAACGCAATATCGATGCCTTAATCGGCACTCCCATCCGCTATTTGTTAGAGCAACACGGCTTTGATGCCAACCGCGCCTCGCGTGTGATCATGGGCGGGCCGATGATGGGCTTTACCCTGCTCGATCTGGATGCGCCGGTGATCAAAACCACTAACTGCATCCTCGCCCCCAGCAAGCAGGAGCTACCCGCACCCGAGCCAGCGCAGGCGTGTATCCGTTGTGGATTGTGTGCAGAAGCCTGCCCGGTCAACTTATTGCCACAACAGCTATTCTGGTACGCGCAAGCGGAAGATTTTGATCGGCTGGAATCGCATAACTTATTTGACTGTATCGAATGCGGCGCTTGTTCTTACGTTTGCCCCAGTACTATCCCGCTGGTGCAGTACTATCGCGCTGCGAAAGGCAGCATCCGTATACATGAAATAGAAAAAGAAAAGTCCGACCGCTCACGCCAACGCTTTGAGTTCCGTCAGGCACGTATCGCCAAAGAAGAGGCTGAAAAAGAAGCCAAGCGTTTGGCGCGCCAAAAGGCAGCCGAAGAAGCCAAGAAAAAACTGGCGGAAAAAGCGGCAGAGACTGCAACATCGGCTCCTCAATCTGCCCCTTCGGGGGATGTCATCAGCGCTGCAGTTGCCAAGGCGGGCGCAGTGCAAGCATCACCAGAAGAGCAAAAAGCCAAGCTGGAGCGCATGCTTGCCGCCGCGCAAAACGCCTTGGAATTTGCCCAAAAACCCCTGGTGTCCAAAGATGTCAACAAGCCGATAACCGAAGAACAGTTGGTTAAACAACAGGCGCGCATCAAACAAGCAGAGCTAAAAGTAGCCGAGGCCGAGAAAAAGCTGGCGGATTTTAGTGCGGGAGTAAACCCACCGGTAGCACAGGTGGGTGCCGACGCACCAAGCGCATCGACAGCTGCACCTGCATCGCCTGCCGCCGATGATCCTGTCGCAGCCGCTATCGCGCGCGCGCAAGCCAAATTGACAATGTCACCGGAAGAGAAAGCGCGTGCGAACCTTGAATCGCTGCGCGCCCGACTGGCCAAAGCGGAAGAAAAAACCGCAGCGGCCAAAGCCGAAGGCAGCGCCAATGCCGATGCACTGCAACAAGGGCTGGATAAGCTCCAACAGAAAGTCGCTGAAGCCTTGGCGGAATTGACTGCGCTAGGCCTGAAAGACGAACCACCTGCTGCAACTGTGCCCGCAGAAACCGCCGAGCAAAATGCAGCGCAAGCGGCGATTGAAAAGGCCAAAGCAAAAGCAGCAGCCATGGCCAACATGAGCGATGAAGAAAAACGCGCTGAGCAAGTCCAGTCATTACAAGGGCGGTTGCAAAAAGCCCGTGAGCGCCTGGCCAAAGCCGAAGCAGAAAACGACCCGAATATTGAAGCCTTCCGCGCAGGTGTCACCAAGCTGGAAGAAAAACTGAGCGAACTGGCCTAGTGCATGCTCTGCGGCACAGTGTAATGAGATAAAAGCATGGCACTACTGAATATCACATCGCCCCATACACATGGGGCTAACCGCACCGGCCGCTTGATGCGTCTGGTGGTGTACGCCACATTTCCCGGTATCGCGGCGCTCACCCATTTCTTTGGGATAGGCGTGATCATCAACGTGCTTTTGGCAAGCTTGTGTTGTGTTGCCTTTGAAGCCCTGGTGATGAAACTGCGCAGCCGCCCGATCATGTTCTACTTGCGCGATTGCAGCGCCTTGGTGACAGGCGTATTGATCGGTGTATCGCTGCCGCCCTATTGCCCCTGGTGGCTGGTAGTCAGCGCGAGTTTTATCGCCATAGTATTGGCAAAGCAACTTTATGGCGGCATGGGTTTTAACCCGTTTAATCCGGCGATGGTTGCTTACGTACTCCTGCTGATTTCATTCCCACTGCAAATGACGCAATGGGCAACGCCAGTGACTATGCTGGGTGATGGCCAAACCTTGCCCAGCCTTGTGGCTGCACTCGATAAAGTGTTTTTGGGTACCCAGATTGATGGGTACAGCTCAGCGACCGTGCTGGACATCATGAAACAAAACACAGGGCTTACGCTGGATGACCTTTATCAACAGCAACCGGTATTTAGCGAAGGGCGCTGGGCTGGTGCGGGCTGGGAATGGGTCAACATTGCGTTCTTGATTGGCGGGCTTTACCTGCTCTACAAAAAAGCCTTTACCTGGCATGCACCGCTGTCGATGCTGCTGGCGCTGGCATTGATGGCGGCACTGTTTTACGACTCAGGCAGCTCTAATTCCGGCGGCTCACCTATTTATCATTTGCTCTCCGGTGCCACCATGCTGGGTGCATTTTTTATCGTCACTGACCCGGTAAGTTCTGCCGTTAGTACACGCGGGCGTATTATTTACGGTGCACTGATTGGCGTATTGGTTTACGTAATTCGCACCTGGGGTAGTAGCTATCCGGATGGTGTCGGCTTTGCCGTTTTATTGTTGAATTTTGCCGCGCCGTTTATCGACTACTACACCACTCCACGCACTTACGGCCACAAAAAGCCGCGCCGCGCTACCGATTCCAACAAGCAAGATGGAGGTCACTAATGCTCGGCCAATCCATTAGCAAAAACAGTTTATTGCTCGCCGCATTTGCATTGGCAACTGCAGGTACCTTGGCGCTCACCAATTTAGGCACCAAAGAGCGCATTGCAAATGCCGAGCGTGCTGCACAACAACGTGCGCTGTTTGAAGTTATTCCCGTACAAGATCACGACAATGATTTGCTCAATGACACTATCGCAATACCTGAGTCTGCATTGGCCGATTTGCATGTCAGTAGCACCGCCAGAATTTATCGCGCACGCCGCAATGGCGACATCACCGCATTGATTGTGCCCGCCGTTGCCCCCGACGGTTACTCAGGCGATATTGAAATGATTGTGGGTGTAAATCGCGATGGCAGCGTTGCAGGTGTACGCATTATCAAACACAAGGAAACGCCCGGCCTTGGCGATAAAATTGATTTGAAAAAACACCAATGGATTTTAAGTTTTAATGGCAAAAGCCTGATGTTTCCAGTGATTGAAGAATGGAAAGTTAAAAAAGACGGCGGTGCGTTTGATCAATTTGCCGGAGCAACCATCACCCCGCGTGCAGTGGTCGGACAAGTAAAACATGTGTTGGAATTTGCGGCTGCAAACCACGACAGTTTATTTAGTGATACACAGCCAACTACAGGTGAACAGCATGAGTAATGGCGTAAATTACAAAGAAATTACCCAAAAAGGCTTGTGGAGCAACAATGCTGCGCTGGTGCAATTACTCGGTCTGTGCCCACTGCTCGCCGTTAGCTCAACCGTTGTGAATGCATTAGGTTTGGGCTTGGCCACACTGATCGTATTGATGATTTCCAATATCGTGGTTTCACTGATCCGCCATCAAGTGAGTGATGCAATCCGCCTGCCTGCGTTTGTCATGATTATTGCCTCGGCAGTGACCTGCACCGAGTTATTGATGAAAGCATTTACCTATGAGCTGTATTTGATACTGGGTATTTTTATCCCCCTGATCGTCACTAACTGTGCTGTGCTTGGCCGCGCCGATGCATTCGCCAGCAAAAATAAATTGCTGCCCGCCGCAGTTGACGGTTTTATGATGGGCATGGGTTTTATGTTGGTATTAATTGCCGTTGGCGCTGTGCGTGAGCTGCTGGGTACAGGCCACTTGTTTGCTGACATGCATTTAATTTTTGGTGAATCGGCGCGCAACTGGCAATTAAATATTTTTGGAGCCAGTTATCCCAATGTCATTTTTGCCCTGCTGCCGCCAGGTGCTTTTATTGTGGTTGGCTTTTTGATTGCCGGAAAAAATTACATCGACGCGCAACTCAAACAGCGTATGCAGGCTAAAAAAGAATCCACGCCCAAAGGCAGCAAACGTGTACGGACTACCGGCAGTGTTGCCTGATCGCCGATTGATTGACAGCAACGAGAGGAGATAAATATGTTCGGTATTGATCAAGCCCAGATGATCACTTTCTACGATAAGTTTGTTGCTCCCTGGAGCATTAAAATCCTTATCGCGCTGCTCATATTTTTGATTGGCCAATTAGTTGCCAAAATTATTTCCCGCGTGCTTGGGAAAGTGCTTGGCCGCACCAAGCTGGATTCCATTCTGGTTGAGTTTATCCAATCGCTCGTCAATGCGCTCTTGCTGGTATTTGTGATTGTTGCAGCACTTGACCAACTGGGCGTAAATACCAATTCCGTTATTGCTGTACTGGGTGCTGCCGGTTTGGCGATTGGCTTGGCATTGCAAGGTTCACTGCAGAATTTTGCGGCAGGTTTTATGCTGTTGATTTTCCGTCCGTTCAAAGGCGGCGATTTTGTTGAAGCAGCGGGCGTTGCCGGGGTTATCGAAAAAATCGGCATTTTTTCTACTACCATGCACACCGGCGACAACAAAGAAGTCATCATCCCCAATGGAGCAATTTACAGCAGCAACATCATCAATTACTCCAAGCGCGCCACCCGCCGTATCGATATGGTTTTCAGTATTGGTTACGCCGATGATATACGCCTTGCCCGCGATGTAATGGATGCAATCATCAAAGCCGACCCGCGTGTCCTGGCCGATCCGGAACCCCTGATTGCCGTCGGTGAGCTAGGCCCGAGCAGCGTGAATTTTTTTGTGCGCCCCTGGGTAAAAACTGAAGATTACTGGGCAGTGAAATTTGAGCTGACCGAAAAAATCAAAATTGCTTTTGATGAGAACGGGATTACCATTCCCTTCCCTCAGATGGATATCCACTGGAATAAACCATGACCTATTGTGTTGCCATCAAAGTCGATGCCGGCCTGATTTTCTGCTCGGATTCACGCACCAACGCCGGTGTTGACCAGGTCAGCACTTACAGCAAGATGTACCAATTTGGTATTCAGGGCGATCGCCAACTGGTGATCAATTCAGCGGGCAATCTGGCTACAACACAATCCGTTATTGCACGAATCCGCAAGGATATTAAAGACGGTGCCGATGTCAGCCTCGCCACCGTTGAGAGTATTCACGAGGCCGCAGATTATGTAGGCGAGATCAGTATCGCTATTCAGGAAAAGCACGCCCAGCACAATACCAATGTGAGCTTTGAAGCAAGCTTCCTGTTGGGCGGCCAAATCGGCTTGGAGACACCGGCAGTGATGCTGATCTATCCACAAGGCAACCACATTACCACCTCCAACCAAACACCCTACCTGCAAATTGGCGAGAGCAAATACGGTAAGCCGATTCTGGACCGGATCCTCAAACCCGAAACAACGTTGGATACCGCCGCACTCTGCGCGCTGGTATCGATGGACTCGACAATGAAGTCCAACCTGACCGTTGGCCCACCGATTGAGTTGATGACCTACGCTACCGACAGTGGCGTTATGCAACACACTATTTTTGAAGCGGATAACCAATACCTGCGCGAGCTCACCAAATCCTGGGACCGCTTGATTGTCGAAGCCTTCTTACAATTGCCATCGCCGCCTAAAGGCTAAATCTCCGCAACGCAATTCAACCCATTAGCGATAAATAAAGCGCCTGTATCTGATCCATACAGGCGCTTTATTTTTTTGTACTGGCGATGGAGGACACTTATGGTGCAGTTATTGCCTTACTAATATGCAGTAACCATGCAGTAACGGGAGCGGGCGCATCACTTTTGCAGATTGCATCCCAACAGCGTCATAACGGCTGTAGATGATAGTCGCAGACTCTGGTGACTAAACAGAGAGGCTCACTTAATCACTGGCAGTGACTTGCCCTTTTCCCAAGCTGATGCACACTTGAATGCACCAGTATGAACCATAAACCGCATAACGCAGGAAGGATGTATTTATGGCTATTCGTGTTGCCATCCACCATACAACCCATTACGAGTTTGATCGCCTCACCAGCCTGTATCCCCATGTATTGCGTTTGCGCCCGGCGCCCCACAGCCGCACCAAAATCCACAGCTACTCATTAACAGTAGAGCCCGCTAATCACTTCATTAACTGGCAGCAAGATCCCTTCGGCAATTTTCAGGCGCGGCTTGTGTTCCCTGAGCAATGTAAAAAATTAAGCATCGAGGTTGAAGTCATTGCCGATATGACCTCCATCAATCCGTTCGATTTTTTCGTCGAAGAATATGCACAACATATTCCCTTCAAATACGACACCCAATTACAGCGCGAGTTAATTCCGTATTTGGAAGTCACTGAAAGCGGCCCGCAATTAATGGCGATGGTGGATAAACTCAAAACCGACATCCGCCATCGTGAACTCAGTAAAGAGCCTTGGGCAGTCAACGATTTTATGGTGAGCACCAACCAGCTGGTGCAGCAGATGATTGGTTATGGTGTACGGCTGGAACCAGGAATACAAAGTTGCGAAGAAACACTTACGCTCGCCAAAGGTTCCTGTCGCGATAGCGCCTGGTTACTCGTGCAAATTTTTCGTCATTTGGGTTATGCCGCGCGTTTTGCATCGGGATATTTAGTGCAGTTAACCGCCGATATCAAAGCGCTTGATGGCCCCAGTGGTCCCGAACACGATTTCACTGATTTGCATGCGTGGACGGAAATTTATATTCCCGGCGCAGGTTGGATTGGCCTTGACCCAACATCAGGTTTACTGGCGACAGAAGGTCACATTCCTCTCGCTTGCACGCCCGATCCTATTTCTGCCGCTCCTATTACCGGTGCAACCAGTAAGTGCGAAGTAGAATTTTCTTACAGCAATGAAGTCTTCCGTATTTTGGAAGACCCGCGAGTAACCAAACCTTATACCGAAGATCAATGGCAAACTATTAATGCGCTCGGTGCAGCAGTTGATAAAGAATTAATTGATCAGGATGTGCGTTTAACCACCGGCGGTGAACCCACCTTTGTCTCCATCGATGATATGGAATCCGAGCAGTGGAATACCGGTGCATTGGGTGCCGACAAATTAAAACTCGCCAAAGATTTATTGCTGCGCATGCGCAATACATTCGCACCCAATGGACTACTGCATTACGGGCAAGGCAAATGGTATCCCGGTGAAGAAGTCCCGCGTTGGGCCTTGGGATGTTTCTGGCGCACTGATGGACAAGCGCTGTGGCGCAACCCGCACTTGCTCGCCCGTTTTGATAAAAATTACGGCCTCACCCATGTCGATGCAAAAAAATTTGCACAGGCACTGTGCGAAAAAATTGCCGTCAACGTTGAACATTTAATTCCCGCCTATGAAGACGTGCTCTATTACTTATGGGCAGAACAAACAATGCCGCCCGACATTAATTTGTTAAAAGCCGATTTAAAAGATGACCTTGAGCGTCGCCGTATTGCAAAACTGTTAACACGCGGCCTCAATACCGAAGCGGGTTATGTGTTGCCGATTGAATGGAATTATTTGCACCGGAATTGGTTAACCGGCCGCTGGAAAATGCGCAATGACCAATTAATGTTAACCCCCGGCGATTCACCACTCGGATTGCGTTTGCCGTTAAATTCGCTGGAATTTCCCAAGCACGAATACGAGCGCTATCAACCGGAAAATGATCCGCTGGCAGAACGTGAACCACTGGCAGCGAGCGGCCAACAGCAGACTGCATTAATGACAAACTTGACCAGCGCATCAACCAGCGCACTCAAATCGTCTATTGCGCAAAAAGTGGCTGAACAAAAAGCGGCGTTGCGTGGCGAGCCGCTAACGAAACCTGCTTACATTGAAGCTGGTTATGTCATCCGCACCGCGCTCTGTTTTGAAGTACGCGATGGGCGTTTGCATTTATTTTTACCACCGCTCACTTACCTTGAACATTATGTTGCGCTAATTGAAGCGATCGAAGATACCGCTGCCGCGTTAAACATGCCGGTCGTGTTGGAAGGTTACGAACCACCGAAAGACTATCGGTTAAAGAAATTTTTAATCACACCTGATCCGGGTGTAATTGAAGTTAATATCCATCCGGTCGAAAGCTGGCAGGAATTGGTAACCAATACCGAAGCCTTGTATGAAGATGCGCGGCAATGCCGGTTAGGCACCGAAAAATTTATGCTGGATGGCCGCCACTCAGGCACAGGCGGCGGCAATCATGTCACCTTTGGTGGTTCATCACCCGCAAATAGCCCGTTCCTGCGCCGCCCGGATTTATTGCGCAGCCTTGTCACTTATTGGCAACATCATCCGGGGCTATCGTATTTATTTTCCGGATTATTTATCGGCCCTACCAGCCAGTCACCGCGCGTTGATGAAGGGCGCGATGAAATGTTGTACGAGCTGGAAATTGCATTCAAAAAAATGCCGGACGGCATTGTCGAGCAGCCTTGGTTAGTCGATAGATTGATGCGCAATTTATTGATCGATATTACCGGCAACACCCATCGCGCGGAATTTTGTATCGATAAATTGTATTCACCCGGTAGTGCGAGTGGGCGGCAAGGCATTCTGGAATTTCGCGGCTTTGAAATGCCGCCGCACGCGCGTATGTCGCTGGTGCAAATTTTATTATTGCGCTGCTTGATCAGCCGCTTCTGGAAAAATCCGTACAAGCAACCGTTGGTGCGCTGGGGAACATTACTGCACGATAAATTTATGTTGCCGCACTATGTGTGGGAAGACCTGCGTGATGTCGTAAACGATTTAAATGAACATGGCTATCCGTTCCAATTGGAATGGCTCGCAGCATTTGAAGAATTCCGCTTCCCCCATTACGGCCGCGTACAACTTGATGATATCGAAATAGAATTGCGTTGGGCGATAGAGCCCTGGCACGTACTGGGTGAAGAGATCAGCAGCTTCGGTACATCACGCTATGTGGATTCCTCTGTCGAACGCTTGCAAGTAAAAGTCAGCGGGCTCACTCCGGGCCGATATGTACTTGCCTGCAACGGTCGGCGCGTATGCCTGAACGCA
Source organism: Cellvibrio sp. UBA7661 (assembly GCA_002483365.1). Taxonomy (GTDB): domain Bacteria; phylum Pseudomonadota; class Gammaproteobacteria; order Pseudomonadales; family Cellvibrionaceae; genus Cellvibrio. The sequence goes on along the minus strand of DLHT01000017.1, from coordinate 60,866 downwards.
ACCGGAAAACACGGCGAATATGTTGGCGGTGTGCGTTATCGCGCATGGCAACCACCGTCTGCGCTGCACCCTACTATTGGCATACATTCGCCGTTGGTATTTGACTTAATTGATACCTGGAATGGCAAAAGCATCGGTGGCTGTACCTATCACGTGAGCCACCCCGGTGGCCGCAGTTATGATCGGTTCCCGGTCAATGCGAATGAAGCAGAATCGCGTCGCGGCAACCGCTTTTTTGATATCAACCATACGCCCGGCGCTTTACCGATTACACCGGCCGGTAAAATTCTGCGCGATTTTTTTGAAAACAAATATCCGCCGCGCCCAATGGCACCACCGCCCGAGGAACCCGCTGACGAATATCCACATACGCTTGATTTGCGCAGTTAATTTCACATCCCTCTCTTATGTTGCTGTATGAACTATGAGAGGGATTTACACTCAAAAAACCTTACAGGGATAAAATCGGGTTAAAATGAAAAACAAACACCATAACGACAAGAACCTACATCATGAATTCCACGCTTATGGAAACACGGCTCGATACCAATCAGGGGGCATTTAATTATCCCTCGCCACAACAGGGCGTTGATGAAGCCTACGATACAGAAGGTCGCATTCGTCCCTACTGGCGTTACTTGTTACACAGTTTTGAATCTCTTGGACAAGACACCATTGAAGAGCGGCAAAAAAAAGCGCGCCGCATTTTGCGCGATGATGGTGCAACCTATAAAATTTACGATGAACCGGATGCAAACCAAAGCTGGCAACTCAATCCAATCCCCTTATTAATCAATAGCGATGAATGGAATCAGATTGAAACCGGTTTGATTGAACGCGCCGAGCTTTTTAATTTATTGCTGCAAGATATTTACGGCGAGCGAAAATTAATTCGCCAAGGGGTTATACCGCCGGAATTGTTATTTTCACATCAGGGATTTTTACGGCCCTGCCATAACGTCAATTTATCTGGCCCACATCAACTGATTTTACACGGCGTAGATTTAGTGCGCGCGCCCGATGGCCATATGCGGGTGATGGCTGACCGCACCCAGGCACCTTCAGGTGCCGGTTATGCGCTGGAAAACCGCACGGTAATGAACCGCGTGTTTCCCAGTTTATTTCGCGACAGTCATGTCCACCGGCTTTCATTATTTTTTTCACGGCTGCGCCAACGGTTACAAGAATTAAATCCTAACGGCGGCATTGCACGTATTGTTGTACTCACACCCGGCACCTACAACGAAGCGTATTTTGAACACGCCTATCTCGCCAATTATTTGGGATTCCAATTAGTGCAAGGCAGCGATTTAAGTGTGCGCAACGGCTATGTATGGATGAAAGCTCTCGATGGTTTAAAACGCGTCGATGTCATTTTGCGCCGCGTGGATGATATTTATTGTGACCCTGTTGAATTAAAAGGCGATTCACGTTTGGGCGTGCCCGGTTTGTTGGAAGTTGCGCGTATGGGGCGCGTTGCAATTGCTAATCCACTCGGTTCAAGTGTGCTTGAGAACCCTGCGCTATTGCGTTACTTACCGGCGATTTCGCGCGCGCTCTTTGGTCGCGATTTGCAGTTGCCATCGGTAAAAACCTGGTGGTGTGGCAATCCGGATGATTTGGAATATGTGTGCGCCAATTTAAAAAATTTACTGATTAAACCTACCTATCGTCGCCCGGGTTTGTATGAAGCCTACGGTGCCGATTTGGATGAAACCAAATTACAAGCCTGGCAAAACCGCATTCGTAAAAACCCTTATCAATTTGCTGCGCAAGAATACGTTGCCGGTGCACAAACCCCCACATGGCACCAAGGGAAAATTGTGCCGCGCCCTTCGGTATTACGCACCTTTGCGGTGGCAAGCGAAAGTTCCTACGCGGTGATGCCCGGCGGCCTTACCCGTATTAATTTGGATAGCGATAAAAACATTATTTCCAATCAACGCGGCTCGGTTTCCAAAGACACCTGGGTACTCGCCTCCGAACCGGAAAAGCAAATCACTTTGCGCCCGGTAGATGTACAACCCACACTGGAATCGGGCAATGCATTGCCCAGCCGTGTAGTCGAAAATCTATTTTGGATGGGGCGTTACGCGGAGCGCGCCGAATCGGCATTACGCTTATTGCGCACGGTATTTATCCAGCTCAACCGCACGGAAAAATTACCCGATGCAGTGCAGTGTACACTGCTAAGTGCCATCACCCATGTAACATCAACTTACCCCGGCTTTACTAGCCTTCAGCACAATTTATTAAAAAATCCCGAGCCGGAAATGATCGCAATTTTGCTGGATCAACAGCGCTTGGGCAGCGTGGCAAATAATTTGATCGCCATGATCAATTCTGCGGAGCAAGTGAAAGAACAATTATCCAGCGATACCCAACGCGTGATTAACGATATTGGCGATGAATTGGAAAATTTAAAAATTGCATTGGAACCCGGCGCACTCTCTGCACCGGAAGAAGCACTTGTGCCCCTGATCACTACCCTGCTTGCCTTCGCCGGTTTGATCCATGAAAGCATGACGCGCGGCAACGGCTGGCACTTTATTGAAATCGGCCGCCGACTTGAACGCGCACTGCAAATTATCAGCAGCTTACGCGCCTTGCTGACGCCACGTTTTGATGAGCCTGATCAGGAAAGTCTTATCGAATCAACATTACTCTGTGGTGAAGCATTAATCCCTTATCGCCGCCGCTACCAAAATGGCATTCATATCGATCAGGGGCTGGAAATGATTATGCTCAACAACAAAAATCCGCGTTCGTTGATTTATCAGCTAAACCAGCTTGAGCAACATTTTTCTGAATTGCCGGAAGACCGCGATACGTTGAGTGCAGAGCACAAACTATTGTTGGAAGCGACTACCGCACTGAAATTAAGCGACATCAAAACTCTGGCAAAAACAACAGATGGTATTCGCAGCGATCTGGATCAATTGTTATCGCGCCTGCAGTATTTGCTTACTAACGCTGCAAAAACCATAGGCCATCGGTATTTTGATCACACCGAAGGGCCGCAATTGCTGGTGAAAAATACTGAATGGCAAGATCACCTTTAAACGCACTCTGATCTTTAAACGCACTTTGATCTTTAAACGAACTCAGATTTTAAACATAATCGAATGATAAAGCGCACCGACTATGAAATACCGTATCCAACATAACACCCGCTACCACTATTCATTGCCGGTGAGCCATTGTTACAACCTTGCGTATGTGTTGCCGCGCGCAACCGAGCGCCAGCGTGTTGAAGATATAAAAATTACTATTTCACCCAAAGTCAGTGGGCATACCCAACATACCGATTATTTTGGCAATCATTTTTTACAATTTGCGATTGAAAAAGACCATAGTGAATTGGATGTCAGTATCACCAGTGAATTGTTGATTAAAGAAAACACCCACAATATCAATCTGGATTTTGGAACCCCTTGCGCCTACGTAAAATATTTACTGCAAAATAGCAAAGACTGGGAAACACTAAGCGCACGTGAATTTATGCTGGATTCACCCATGGTGCAGCAACATGCCGACCTTGCCGATTATGCAGCACCTTCTTTTGCCAATGACCGGCCTTTTTTATCGGCAGTATTGGAATTAACGCAGCGGATTTTTAGCGAATTTGTTTACGACCCGCAATTTTCTGACGTTGCAACACCGCTTGCCGATGTACTCAAACACAAGCGCGGCGTGTGTCAGGATTTTGCGCACCTCGCGATTGGTTGCTTGCGCTCATTGGGCTACCCCGCGCGTTATGTCAGTGGTTATTTGGAAACACTACCACCACCAGGCCAGGAAAAATTAGTAGGTGCCGATGCAACACACGCCTGGTTCGCGGTGTATTCGCCGGGCGAAGGCTGGTATGAGTTTGACCCAACCAACAACACCCTGACTGGCTCACAACATATCACCACCGCGTGGGGGCGCGACTACTCCGACGTAACACCACTCAAAGGCGTTATTTTTGGTGGCGGTCTATCTCCACAATTATCCGTATCCGTCGATGTGCAACGCATTCCGGAAGATGTTATTCAAGGCTTGTAATCTTAAGATTTATCAATGACAACACGCATACCTATAAGCTGAGCACTACTGCAACTTAATCTATAACTCATTATTCAAGGAAAACAATGAAACGTTTTTTATCCATACTGATATTAGGCCTAACCACTAACTTAAGCCATGCGCAGGATGATTTGCCGATGGTGGTGCAATTTAAATTTGCACCTTGGGGAAAGATCATTGCGGATGAAGATGAGTTTGAATATAGCGAGTACGATAAATACGAAATGGATTTTGAGCGGAGCTTGGGCGTAAAGCTGATATTACCGCAGATGCCGGTTTATATTGCCGCAAGCCAAAATGTAACGCAGCTGGAGCAAGCGATACCGGATGTAAAAGTGGAAACTTATTCCGTTGGTTTTGGTGGAATTAATTATGACCCCTACGCCTATGATTCCGGCTTATATTTACTGGGCAGTGTGGGCGCGGGAATTGGTAAATTTAAATTCAAAAACCCTGATTTAAATGATTGGGAAGCAATGTTTGAAGCCAACGGCGAAGTGGGCTTGCGAATTCAGGAAAATTTACTGCTCGGTGTGGGTGTGGACTACCAATTATTTGGTGAACCTGGCGATACCAAAGCGCACTACTGGAATTTTTATGTGAGTACTGGCATTACGTTTTAATATCGACAGCGTAATAAAAATGCACAATTTATTGCGCCTTTGTTCGATAACCCAGCTGATGATAAACAAAAAACCCGGCCTTGTGAGCCGGGTTTTTTATTGTTGCAGGCTTTAATCTTATTGCGGATTCAAGCCCATGATTTGCAGCACTTTCACGAAGTTGGCTTTTCTGTCAGCCAAGCCATCTACTGCGCCGCTGATTGGGCAAGTAGCTGCCGGACAGCCGCGGTTTACAATGCCGGAAATCTCGTTGATAAATGCATCGCCTTTTAATCCGCCATCAACGTAAGCTTTCAAGCGTGCATAGTAATCCCAGTTGTACGCCGGATCGTTGTAGCCTTGCACTTCGTTCATCCAGAAGAACAAACCGGCGATCCATTTAATTTCACCGTGCTCGGTTGATGAACACACCAATTGCGGGTTAGAGCAAAGATCCATATCGGCGTACAGCGGTTGTGCAGGTGCCGGAGTTACTGGGACACCGTCGATCACTTGGCCAGCATAAGCAGGATCAACATGGCTGCGGCCGAGGAAGTGGTTCAACTTACCAAAGTTCAACCGACCAGTGGTTTGAATAACACCGCGCCCCCACCAACCACAACCTTCAATGCTCTTACCTGCACTGCCATTCCACACAAACTTACCGGCTTTTTGGCCGTCATACACTTTACCTTCTTCACGCAAATAAGCCTGCGCAGATTTATCCACGGTGGTGACTGCAGGGAACCATGCGCTGTAATCCCAGTAACCCACACTACCATTCACGAGCAAACCTTTCTTCGCCAACACGCGATCAGGCGCAGTGAATAATGGACCTGGAGCGCCGTACCATTTTGCATTGGTGTTCGCGGTGATTTCCATTTTTGGATTGCGTGGGCAAGAGTATGGATTGTCGCGGCCGGTAATTGGGTCTTGGCCGTAGGATGCATAATCTTGTTGCAGTTGACCGCATGATGCAGAGATCGGATAGTTCACTGGATCACCGGTATTGATCGACCAGTTATTTTCATCACACGCATCGTATTGGATAGTTTCTTTCATACTTTGTGAAAGGAACGCTGCAATTGCCACCTTGGCGTATTTGATATTGGTTGCATCATCTTTTGTTGGATCAATTAACCAATATTTGGTTGGCCCTACACCTACGTTGTGCATTGCATTTAACGCCATCAAGAAATCCGCCCACTTGTAAATGCTGGAAGGTTCTTTGCCATTGGATGGTGTGGTGTAAAGGAACGCCTGATTATTCATGGCGTTTTCAACGCTCGCCAAATCGCTGTTCAACTGCGCAATGGTGGTGATCGCACTTGCAGTGGTTAATTCACCTGAGCCGTACAATGGCATACCACCATTGGCTTTATTGGCAGCAATTTTATTTTTCAACCAACCGTTATCGGTTGCACTGTTTGCAGTTGGAACAACACCTACGCCGGTTTTGCTACCCCACATAATCGCAAACACGTTGCTGTATGCGGCGCGGCGCAAACCGGAAATACCCCAGTCGTACGGCGTTTGCTGTAACAAGGCATTCACACTGCTTGCACCTGTGTACACCGATGAATTAAGCGGAATGCTCAACACATCACTGCGCACATTGCTAATGGTTTTTCCAATACTTTTATCGCCCATGAAATAGGTACCGGCGGTGCCTGAATCATTTGCCAGATTGTAACTGCCAGTAGATTCACTCACGCTCGCTAAGTGACTACCAGGAATTTGCCACAGCATTGCCGGAACTGATAATGAATCAGTCACCTGACGCACGTAATTCAAATAATTTTCCCATTGTCTTGCACCGTAAGCATAAGCACCGCGCGCAGAAGGTGACAAACCATCGTCAGCCGAGGTATCGAACGCGAAGAAATCCGGGCGATAACTATTCGTGGTGTAAGCACCGATGCTATTGGCAAAGGTGGATACAGAGAAAGCCGCTGCATTCCAGACATCTTGCAAGCCATCAAAATCGGTATGCACCCAGGTGTTATTGCCAGGGCTTGATACACCCGCAACCCAACCGAAAGAGACATCCGGACTCAAACGTTTAATCAACAAATTGTGTGCTTGCACCCAACCGGTGATGTTGTTTTGCAACGCGCTATCCACTTCGGCTTTCACATTATTCAAATTATAAATGGCCGATAAAGATTGGCTGCCGATAACAAAGTTCGCATCATTGGTTAACGCATCTTTCACCGCTTGTTTAACATCAATCGCCACCCATGCCCCCTGGCTACCAAATGCAGTTTTAAAACTGCCATTTTGGTTCGCTTGCCACTGCGCTAATAAACCAGCGTTAAGCACGATTGCACCGGGGTTCGGATGCGATGAATCTTTACTCGCCTGCAAGGTTGCTGCAACGCGAATCAGATTTTGGAAATGCTTAACCATATTGGCAGAATTTAAAATATCGTCCGCACCAATATCGGTTGCATCAGCTGTGGCAACACCAATCACCGGCAACACAGAACCACCGCCTACGCGTTCAATATCACGCGCTTGCACAATGGTATTGTTGGTAACATTGGGTGCAATCACTTGTCCACGGTCGCCAGTGCCATTACCTTCGTTATTGAAAACAGAATCCACACCGGATGCAGCAAGCGCATCGTTGGATGCGGTGTTGTTATCGGTGAAAGAACCCATCGCCAAATCACTTGGCCAACCTTTTACTTTCAAACTCACGGGATTTGCGCGCACCGGAAAATAACCGGTAATCGCCACGCTCACACTGCTACTGCTCGCGCTGCTCACACTGGAGGGAGCGGATGAAGAAGAAGGCACAGATGAAGAAGACGGAATAATTGAACTGGAAGAACTTGAAATGCTATTCAACGATGATGCACTGGAGCGACTGCTGCTCACCGATGACACGCTTGATGGCGCAACCGAGCTGCTACCTGTGCCCGTACAATTTTGCACAAATGCCCAGGAGCCATCGCTACCCGGAACACTTTGCGTCCACCAATTTGCTTTATACGCAACACCCTGGTGTTGCATTTGATCACCGCCCGCAGCATATGAAGGATTACCGGACCAATCTTTTTGGGTCCAGTTCGGGTAAACATTAATGCCCGCACACACACCGGTTGAAACCGAAGAGCTGCTCGATGAAATACTGGAAGGCGCAACACTGCTCGATTTACTGGAAGGAGCAACACTGCTTGACGATACGCTTGATGGTGCCACGCTGCTGGATGACACACTGGAAGGTGCAACACTACTTGAGGTCACGACCGAATCGCATGAACCCAAATCAGCCCATGCATTACTTGCCGCCCAACCTACACCCGGCTCATAAGGGCCGCCAATTGAACACCAACCACTCACGGTACAGCGGTAGGCCTTATTGACATTTTTTACCAGCGCACCCGTTGTATAAGCGGAGCCATTTACATACTGCGCCAATTGGCTACAGTCGTAAGCTTGGGCTGTCGTTGACCACAATAATCCCGCTGACGACATCAACATCAACTTTGAAATTATTTTCATTATTTTCCCCTCGTGATTGATTTTATTTTCTTCGGGCAATAAAACGCCCTCCCCTGTGATCGGGGTAATTTTTATTTCACTTGATTCACACAATCGCAAAACAACGGTGATTCCAACATCAGCAAAAAATACCAACGGAATCCCGCTCTAAGAGAAAAGGGCTTAACAATACTGCAGCAGGCGTAATGCATTAATTATGTTGCGCGATCCTATTTTTTTTCAGGCAATAGGATATCGCTCTGAGTTTTCACTCAAATAAAATAATGATCAGCGGACTATTCAGTGATTAACCCGTTATTCGTTAGATTTTTTATTATTCCCTTGTTGTAACCCAGCGCTGTAGTTCCCAACAGCTATTCCAACAAAAGCATTCCAACAAACATCGATAACCAACTAACAAGAAAACACTCAGAACTGAGTACTTGAACATCTCAAACTACGCCCAATGGACAACGTTGTCAAGTTTTGTAAATATCCACGATAAGATGCTGCTACCAAACAAATACTCTCGTGTAACCAATTGAAACAGCCCGATGATTTTTTCATGAGGCTGAAAGTTATTTTCACCCTGCAAACCATTTATATAACCTTATCCAGCTTTTTGGGCACTTATTGGATGCGGATGAAGGCAGGCTGACTAACTGGAAATAGACAACCTGCTTGGAAAAACCAACATCTATTTTTTGCAAAAACAGACCTTTCCAAGCTTATCCAAACGCTGGGGATTATCAGCCATTATGCTAAGATCGCGCCCGCATCTTTGCTCGCCTCTGCGGCAACCTTGCATAGGACTTATGTTGGATTTCACCGCTCATTAATGGAGCTTGGGATGGAGCTTGGGATTATGAAAAAAATGGTTTATGGCAGCCTGTTTTTATTGGCAGCTTGTGGCGGCGGTGGTAGTGGAAGCGGTAATGGAGGCGGTAACGTATTCGGCAACACGCAATATGGTACAGCCGCGATTGCCGGATTGTGGGACCTGTCGGAAGAGGTTTCTCCGGGTGTGCGCGACGAGCTTTATTTGCATATCGCAAGCGACGGAAAAGGCACCTTTTATGATTACGCGGGCGATACCTACGATGAATGGGGAAATTGTTACTGGATTGATTCCGGATTTGATTTTACTCACGTAGAGAAAAATACCTTTAAGCTTGGAACATTAAATACAATCAGTGTTGAAGCTTACGTGACCAACAATAAGCTGACGCTCAAATTGCCCGACGTTGGCGACCTTGATGATGACGGCAACACGGTGGAAATACTGACCGAAGAAGTGCCAAAAGCAACCAATAAAAATGTTGCGAACTTCAAGCCAGAATGTTCTGACTCTATGGCAACAGCCAGATCACTCATTCCAGCCAAAGGCAAAAAGCCTGATGCAGTATTGATGATTAAATAAACCAGATTTAGTCAGGTTAAAGGGCGCACTAAAATGCGCCCTTTTTTATTGACGAAAAAAGTTGTTGCATTAGATAACGGCTTCAACAACTAGCTAACAGCCATAATAAAAAAGGCCCGCATAACGGGCCAGAGGTCTCAGAGAGACAACACGCAAGACAGCATCATGTATCAAAAAATTACTCTTCCAAATAAACAATCACGCCGATTTTTGCTCTTGTGATTGCACCATTACACTGGGAAGAAACCAGGTTTCTGCAATTTTGAAATGCAAGTTACCAATTTCCAATTGCAACTCATCAATGTACTCATGCAAACCGGATTGCAATAACTTGTCCAAATCCGCTTCGTCCAATTTGTGCTGGATATTCACAATGGCGGCCAATACTTTTTCGCTATTCGGCAACGCCCACAAACACTGCTCCAACTGTTTTAGGCAGTGGGATACGGCGCGCGGAAAATCTTCGTTTTGCAGTAAAAAACCCACCACTGCATTGGCATTTACCCGGTCACGCACATGTTGGCGATACATTTGGTATGCGCTTAAAGAACGCAGCACACTCATCCAAAGGATGTTGTCGTAAGGCTCTAATACTTCCGTTCCACCAATCGACAAATGTGGCAATAAATTCACCAAGCCGACATCGACGATGCGTGTACTCATGTCGGCGCGTTCGAGATTTCGCCCGATACGGATGAGATCGTAGGCGTTGTTGTGGCTCATGCAGCCCGCCAATAGGCCGGTAAATTGTTGCACGCTGCTGATAACATGCAGCAGGATGATATTGCGGTCGCGGCGCGAGGTAACTTTTTCGGCGCGGTCGCGAATGTAGTGATACAAATCATTAATTAATTCCCATGCTTCCATGGGCATGATTTCACGTGTGATGCGCGAATTTTCGCGCGCAAAACTCAATGAGTTAATTAAGGATGCAGGGTTGTCTTTGTCCGCCAGTATAAAATGTACAACGGTTTTTTCATCTGCACTTAAAGTATCTTTTTTAAAATAACTGCCGGTGCCGCTGATATCGATCAACGACCCCCAACCCACCCGCACACCGCTCGGCAAATCCAATAATAAATTCGAGTTTACATTTACAAGGCGCGCCGTATTTTCGCAGCGTTCCATGTAACGCCCCAACCAATAAATGCGCTCAGCTACACGGGACAACATAATTAGTCCTCCACCACAATCCAGGTATCTTTACTGCCACCGCCTTGCGATGAGTTTACGACATAAGAATCTTTGCGCATTGCCACGCGTGTTAAGCCGCCTGGTGTTACGCAGTGATCTTTGCCTTGCAACACAAACGGACGCAAATCGATATGGCGCGGCTCGGCATTACCTTCTGTGAGAATAGGCGCAGTCGATAATGAAATCAGTGGCTGTGCCATATAGTTGCGTGGATTCGCTTTTATACGCAGCGCAAATTCTTCCAATTCTTTTTTGCTCGCCTGTGGGCCGATAATCATACCGTAACCGCCCGATTCGTTTGCAGGCTTCACGACTAACTTATCGAGATTTTGCAACACGTAATCGCACTGTTTTTTATCCACACATAAATAACTGGGAACATTCGGCAGGATGGGCTCTTCACCCAAATAATATTTGATCATGTCAGGCACGTAGGTATAGATGACTTTGTCATCTGCCACACCCGCACCCGGTGCATTAGCCAGTGCGACATTGCCTTTTAGCCATGCACGCATTAACCCGCGCACACCCAATACCGAATCAGGATGAAACATTTCAGGATCAAGGAATAAATCATCAATACGACGATAAATAACATCCACACGTTTCAAACCATCAATACTGCGCATATAAACGCAGTCATCGCTATCAACAACCAAGTCATTACCTTCAACCAATTCCACGCCCATTTGTTGCGCAAGGTATGAATGTTCAAAATAAGCAGAGTTATAAATACCAGGCGTGAGCACCACAATTTCCGGGCGGTCTGATTTACGCGGCGAGAGCGATGCAAGTGTGTCGAATAATTGATTGGGATAATCGGTGACGGGAACGATGTTATGGTTTTCAAATAATTCCGGAAAAACCCGCTTGGTGACTTTGCGGTTTTCCAACATGTAAGACACACCGGAAGGCACACGCAGGTTGTCTTCCAATACAAAAAATTCGCCTTTGTTATCGCGGATTAAATCGCTGCCACAAATATGTGACCACACACCGTATGCCGGTTTCATACCGATGCATTCTTTACGGAAGTTGACTGAGTCTTCAAATAAATAAGAAGGTACAACCTTATCTTTGATAATTTTTTGGTCGTTATAAATATCGTTGATAAATAAATTCAACGCCGTCAATCGCTGGATCAAACCGCGTTCGGTTTTTTGCCATTCACGTTGCGGAATGATGCGCGGGATAATATCGAATGGCCATTCACGGTCGATATTGCCTGCATCGCTATACACCGTAAACGAAATACCCATGGTTTTAATCGCAAGTTCAGCAGAGAGTTTTCGCTCTTGCAATTCTTCGCCGGAAAGTGAGGCCAGATACTGCGCAAGATGTTTGGTTTCAGGACGGGGGTTACCGGGCGAGCTAATCAATTCGTCGTAAAAATTGCCAGAATGGTAATTCTGCCAATCAATTTTCATTTCACTCATGGTGACTTCCTTAAGCATGCGCGGCCTCGCTTTATTGTCTCTGTAGAGAGGAGTTTCTCTGAGCATCGGGTCTGATTATCTTGTTGTTATAGCGCCCGCTGAAATTCGTCCCTGGTTCCATTGCTCCGCTCCCGGAAGACTTTCAGCGAGCTACAACCCGAATCCTGCAAAAGCATTGCCAACTAACTTAACCGCTCCCAAACATTCTTATGCTATTTCTTTTATCCCAGCCCTTCCAATCGGGCAACGATGAAAACAATCCAGCGATTTCACCTATTACGCAGAGTTTTAGCCGTCGTTTATCACTCGCCAAGGGATTGGCCACCTAAAAATTTGATTGCCGTAGGCTGAAATATTTTCCTGTGAACAAAAAACTTAGGGGCTTACCTTAAACCAACCCGCAATACTCTGGCGTTGGCGGCTCGCGGGGAGGACTTCATGGGGAAATTCTTCACTCAGAAACAGCACCAGCCTGCCGCATTCTGGTGCAACACGAACTAACTCGTCCTTGCCTGCTTCATCATAGAGCACCAATTCGCCGCCTGCTGCAAAATCCCAATCCACATTTAAATAAAATACGCTGGAAACCTTGCGGCCCGGTTTTCCGCGAAATGCATCGCTGTGTTTCTTATAAAAAGCACCGGGGTTATAACGCGCAAAATGCGCCTCATAATCACATAACCCAAGAAACAAACGCTGGTTAAGAGCGCTGCGCAGTTTATCCATAATGGATAAAAACTCTGTGACACTGGGATCACCCGGCTCCAACCACTCTATGGCATCACCACGCACAGTATCGTTGAGCTGGAAATCCTCATTGCGGCCAACCCCTGCCCTTTTCAGCTGGGCATCTTTGGTATTGATAAGTTCGATAAGCCCATTGGTGAGCGTATCGGGAAATGCACCGTCCAGAATAATAAAGCCAGGGCCGGCGAGTGCATCGGCAATTTCATCGAACTTTTCTGCAAGACAACATGTGTCTTGAGAATCAAACTTGCTGTTAGACATACACACCATCATCGTTCAGGTTAAGAATGATTACAGGATTAACCAGATTAGCCATTATAGGCTTGATCCATGTCAATTCGTTTAACTGCGCCGGTTTTTACTATAACGACTCCACACTAACAGGTAGGCGTTATGCGCAACTTTGAACAACCACTTGAATGGGATTCGGCACTTATCCAACGCTACGATTTGGCAGGGCCGCGTTATACCTCCTACCCTACCGCGCCACAATTCCGTGAAGCATTCAGCCAGTCTGCCTTGTTCCGTGCAATTGTGCGCAGCAATCTCGCGCATCGGCCACTGTCGCTGTATTTCCACATTCCATTTTGTGAAAGCCTTTGTTACTACTGCGGTTGCAACAAAGTCGTCACGCATAATAAAAGCCGCGCCCTTCCCTACGTGCAACGCATGATTCAGGAGCTGTCGCTTTATGCCGATTTATTTGAACCCGGAAAACAAGTGCAGCAACTACACTGGGGCGGAGGCACACCAACTTTTATTAGCGATGATGAAATGTCGCTACTCATGAATGCGAGCCGCCGTTTATTTACATTTGCTGATGATGAATCAGCTGAATTTTCAATTGAAATTCATCCGGGGCAAATCGCTCCGGATAGATTGCGCCACTTACGTAAGCTGGGATTTAACCGGATCAGTATGGGTGTACAGGATTTTGACCAGGACGTACAAAACGCTGTTAACCGTTTTAACACCTATGAACAAGTCGCCGCTCTGATGCACACCATACGCGAGCAACAATACCAATCCGTCAGTATGGATTTGATTTACGGACTGCCACTACAGAACCAACAATCGTTACACGATACTTTGCAGCAAGTAATTGGCTTGGAACCAGATCGCTTATCGCTATTTAACTACGCGCACATGCCACATTTGTTTAAAAGCCAAAAGATGATTAACGAAAGCGATCTGCCATCATCTACTGAAAAATTAGAGATGTTGCAGCTCGCGATTGAGACCCTGCAAGCTGCAGGCTACGTGTATATCGGTATGGACCACTTTGCCAAACCCAATGATCCGCTTGCCATTGCACAGCGACAAGGGAAATTGCAGCGAAACTTTCAGGGATATTCAACCCATGGCAATTGCGATTTATTAGCCTTGGGTGTGTCATCCATCAGCATGATTGATAATGTGTACGTACAAAATGCAAAAGATTTAACCACCTATCAACAAAAAATGGATATGGGCTTGCTGCCTATTATGAAAGGTTTTAGTTTGAACCAGGAAGATATAGTGCGGCGCTTCGTGATCAACCAATTGATTTGCCATTTTGAGTTGGCTTTTGCAGATGTCATACGTGAATTTGAAATTGATCCAAAAATGCATTTTCAAAAAGAAATTACGCAGCTGCAATCAATGCGTGAAGATGGATTATTAAGCATTGATAACAGCGGCATTCATGTCCACAACAAAGGCCGCTTGTTAATTCGCCGAATTTGTATGGTATTTGATGAATACCTGCAAAAACAGCAGAACACGGTATCACCCATCCGTTACTCAAAAATTATCTGACCGACATTAACTATTGAGATGCTCGGGTAATTTTTTAATCGTATAAATATCGTAACGGCTGGATTTTCCTTCCAATTGGTATGAGGGAGTTTGATTATTTAAAAACGGAGCTTTGCGCGGGCGCTTGACCACTACCCGATAATTCACACGCTCAAGCGCCAGTGGTAAAAGTGAATCGGCATCTTCATCTTTACCAACAATATCGTGAAATGCGGCCATTTCTTTTTTAACGTCGGCGCTTTTATTTCGTTCGGGAAACATCGGATCAAGATAAATCACATCGGGAAGTGCCGATGCATCCAGTGAGGCCAAATACGCGCCACTATCCTGCGTAATCAATTGCATACGCTGTAGCACCACTAACAATTCAGGATCTTGCTCACGCGCATACGCCAATGCACGCATTAATCCGTCTTGCAATAACACTTGCACAATGGGTGAACGCTCAAGCAGCGTAACGGGACAACCCAAACTCGCCAACACAAAACTGTCTTTACCCAAACCGGCTGTTGCATCCAATACATGTGGGTAGCAGCCCGATTTAATGCCGACTGCTTTGGCAATCATCTGCCCTTTGCCACCACCAAATTTCCGGCGATGATCAACCGAACCCGCTGTAAATTCCACCAGAATAGGTCCAGGTGCCTTGCGTCCAGTTTGTTGCAACGCCACACGCGTTTCATCAACGAGCAATACGAATTCAGCACTGGTGATTGAGTCTGGCGATTGATCACGTAACAAAGGGATTTGCAGCTGCGAGGCCAGTGATTTAACCCATGCAGTGCGAGCAGAGTTGAGTAGTAAGTCATTGCATAAAATAGCGATATTGGATGAGCTGGACATAACAACCAAGGGCACAGTAAATAGAGCAGCTATTATCTACTGTGCCCTTGTAAGCGCAACTATTTTTCCAGTTTAAAAGTCACGCGATCACGCACATCCGGTGTTCTGACTGGATTACCATCCACCACATTGGGTTTGTATTTCCAGTTTTTAATTGCCTTTAAGACGCTGCGGTTAAAAACGCTCGATGGATGAAAACCAATAACGCGAATATTATCAGTGGTACCTAATTCCGTTACATCAAACATGACATCCACATAACCCTCTACACCTTTTGCCAACGCCGATTGCGGATATTGCGGCGGCACTTTAATGAAAGGAATCATTTGACCTGTACCGGCTATTCCAGCACTGATAGGTGGTTGCTCTATCACCATAGGACCGCCCAGATTGATCGCGGTTGAACCGGGATCAATCTCGATAGGTTCAACCATCGCGATTTTCGGTGGCTGCTCTACCTCAACAGGACGCACAGGTGGCTCATCGATTCTGGTATCAATTCTTGGAGGACCTGCCATAACAACAACCGGAATTTTCGGAGTATCGTCTACTATTTCCACTGGCTGTTCGTTATTGACCAATGCCTGCATCATCCAAAGAAGGCAAGCTGTCATAAACACACCCAAAGGTAACCCCGTGAAAATGCGCGCAAGTATATGTATTTGCTCATCGCCAGAAGCGACTTTATTTAATGGATTAACGGTTATTGCTTTACTCATGATGACATCCTCAATGTTCGGGCAAAACATGGCCCTGCCCGAGTAAGGGCCATTAAAAACAGCAGGGAAATACAGCGTGAAATTTATCGACGAATAAAATTAGTCGTCACAAAAAATTTATCGTCGGGAGAAAGACGATGCGGGAATCAGTTGAAAATGGTATGTCTCTGTAACACCTTGAACAATGACTGCTTGACCATCAATAATCTGCGGGCGATAACGGGATTTTTTAATCGCCCCCAGTACATTGCGATCAAAAATTGCTGATGGGGATCGAGCAATAATTCGCGGCTCAATAATTTCACCTTCGGTACCTATAGAAAATTCTACTTGTACCCAACCTTCTATTCCTTTTTGAAGCGCCACCGCAGGATATTCCGGCGTTACCAAATCTACGGGCAAATAACCTTGTATCTGAATACGGGGAATATCGGGGCGCATTTGCTCCAGCGATAAACCATCCGAAAACTCTTTTTTTACAGGTTTGCTGACATGTACACGAGTAACCTCCAGTCGGTCATCATCCCATTGGGGATATTCTTGCAGCGCCGGTTTAATCCGCTGGAGCAATTCCCAACTAAATGGCTCGACAATAACAGATTTATTACTCTCAACCGGTTCATTTTTTGTGAGCTCAGGCCACTGGATTTCTAACAAAAAATCACCCCGCTGACGCAATTGTTCCTGCAGAGGCAGCAACTGCACGCTCGCCCAAAACACCAACACTAATACACTACAAATAGTCCAGTACTGAGCCGTTTCCATCGCCACTGGTTGATGTGACCGCTGCTGGTCAAGCAATGCCATAATGCGCCAATACACAGGAGACTGACCACGCATACGTAAACTCTCCGATGAATCGGCTGATTCATCTGCACTGGCAATTGCTAATAAATTTTTGGCATACACAAGATGTTTATCGCGCAGTTTAAAAATATAATCATCACATGCGATTTCAGCTTGCTGATAAATTTGATTGGCAACCCACCAGATGGGCACTAAAAACCAGAAGCATGCGCAGGTTATTTTCACCAATAACAATGTCAGCCAATCCCAACGTGCAATATGTCCGAGCTCATGAATAAGCGCACTGATTTGTTTATCTTCACCCCACAATAGTGCTGCACGCGGCAGCATAATAACCGGGCGGAAAAGCCCCCAAGTTTGTGGAGAATCAATATCGCGATCCATCACCAAACGAACATTGCGTTGTATACCTACCAATTCACGCAACATATTTAACTGTGCAATCAATTCCGGTGACTTAGCTGGCTCCGCTCGCCGTGTTTGCCACCAAAGCCCAGCGATACCCAGGAGTAAATAAAACAGAATAGTGCTCGCGGGCAATACATAAATTGCCGTCGCAAACAGTAATTCACGAGGGGATGAGTGGTTGCTTAACCACGTATTAATCGCATCCAACCAGGACGTAGGTAACTGAAAAGCCGACGCTAAAGAAGGGAACAACGAAATTGATGTGTCGCTTAATCCAAACGTGAGCAACACCAACAAAAACACACTGATTACACCAAGACTCAGCACAAAATGTTGCAATGATGCGGAGCGTTTGCGTAATAGCCACCACAACGCGCTAATGACGAGCAATAAAATAGTCGGCTTTATTAGTCCGGAAATAATAAAACTGGTCATCAGTTGGGTATTCATTTACCACCTGCCCATGCGTTTATCTAACTGTTTGATTTTTTATTAAATCCCGAGCTCATTGCTGAGATGATTGGGAATCGCGCGCGGCATCCTCAATCGCTCTTTGCAGTTGCTGAACTTCTGTTTCACTCAACTTTTCCCGGTTCATGCCAAGTAGCGCATTGACCGCTGCCGTAGTTGAACCACCAAAAAATGTTTTTAGTAACTTTTGTAGCGCCGATGCCCGCGCCTCTTCTGCAGCGATTACCGGAAAATAAATATAACGGGGGCCATCCTCGCGAAAATCAACGATCTTTTTCTCTACCAACTTGGCCAATAACGCACGTACTGCCGAATAACTTGGCGCATCAGGAATTGCCGCACGGACATCCTGCGCTGACAGTTCACCCGCTTCAAACAATGCATCCATTATTTGCCGCTCACGTCGACTCAGTTGCGCGGCAGCGCTTTTATCCAGATCATCTAAAGTCATTGTTATCACCATTAATAAAAAATGTGCTCTGCCTGATTTTCGGGTTGCCAGAGACTTACCCGTCGTCGCTGCTAATTTTTTAGCACCATGCTAATAAAATAGCACCACCGCTCAAATGGTCAAGTAAAATGTGCTAAAAAATTAGCACACCCCTATTAACCCTATGAAATTTAAGATAATAAAAAAGCCGCCAAGCAATGCTTGGCGGCTTCAGGTAACCCAAATAACGTTTATTCGTTAGGAATCAATTCCAGCTCAACACGGCGGTTTTGTTCGCGGCCACTTGGAGTATCGTTGCTAGCTAACGGGTAACGTGAACCATAGCCATAAGATTGAATACGTGCGCTACTCACTTTCTGACTACGCAAATACATGGCTACACTGTCGGCGCGGCGTTCGCTCAACGGCTGGTTAATTTTGTCGCCACCTGTAGAGTCTGTATGTCCGGTTACGCGAATGGAGGTTTGGTTAAACTCGGCCAACACTTTTGCAACTGAGTTGAGCACATCGAAAAAGTCAGAGCGAATATCCGCACTATTGGATGAAAACGTAATATTTCCGGGCATAATCAATGTCAGGTTATTGCCATCGCGCTGAACCTGTACACCAGTGCCTTGTAATTCAGCACGCAGTTTGGCCTCCTGGCGATCCATATAATTACCGACACCGCCACCAATCACCCCACCAAGAACAGCACCTTTTAACGCGCGGTCACGACGATCTTTTTTATTGTCGCCAGTAGCAGCACCTAACACTGCCCCCGCAACAGCGCCAATACCGGCACCTTTAACAGTCTTACTGGTCTTTTGTTCACCGGTATAAGGATCTGTAGTGGTACACGCAATCAAGCTCATGGAAAATAATAATGCGAGGATATATTTCATGTTGGACTCTCCTGTAAAACAAAAATAAAAAAACATCATGTCAATTTAACAGATAACTACTTAAGTGGAATTGTTAATTAAGGGGAATTGTTAAATAGCGGAACTGAATAAATACTGAATTTCAAATCCAATGATTGCTGTACAGCCCGAACCTTATTAAAGTGCTTACATTCAGCACTTATTAATTCAACCTGAGAAAACTCGCTATGTATAACAAATTTCCTTTTGCTTTTTGTGGTCTTATCGTCAGTTTTTTAATTACGGGTTGTAAAAACTATTCAGTGAGTGTGAATGAAAATGTTGTTTACACACCACCCTCAATATTCAAAAACTACCAATTAGCAGATGCTAAATTGCACGATTGTGTTGAACAAACTATTTACGATCAACACATCACCAAAGCGGAAGATTTGAAACGATTAGACTGCAGCGATGCAGGCATTACATCACTTTCAGGATTAGAAACATTTTTTGCATTAAAAGAACTTAATTTGGCCAACAATCAGTTAGTTGCCATAGAAACCATCGGCCAATTAGGACGTTTGGAGAAATTAATGTTGGGAAATAACAAAATCAACAACGCGGCACCGCTATTGCATTTGTTACATTTAAAACACTTGGATGTAACAAACAATCCACAAATGGGCTGCAAAGACTTAAAACAACTCTCACAAAACCTGAACAATCAAAAGCTTGAACTGGCATTGCCGACACAATGCTTATGAAAAACCCGGGCGCTTTAACTAGCGCCCCGAACAAACATCAAACCAATGGTATTACGGAGTTGGTGCACCACGCGCATACGTACCGGGTCTGCATTGATAGCACCAACGGCTTTTTTAAACTTTACTGAAACCTCAGTTCCCACAGGTGGACAGACCTGATTTTCTATTTGGACTTGCGCGCCACCATCGGAAATATCTTTAGCAAATCCAATGATTGTTCCAAAGCTGGGGTGCGACATTTCAACCCGGACAGAGGTTGATGTACGCTCAAAAACGCGGCGTTCATTCACTGTGAGTTCTCCATAATTAACTTGCTGTTTATTCATCTATGCATTGTTGCGCGTGATAATTCACTCACGAATATTGCTGAGTATAGATAGAATTAGACAAAAATCATCTACCACCTCTGTGAAGAAGTGGTTGTCAGCAAAACATACAACTAAACACACAAATAAAAAGGGGGCTCTGCGCCCCCTTTTTTAATGTTTGGATCGCATTCTTAGAATGTCAAACCAAGACGCTGACCAACCATTTCGTAAGACTCGACCACATTGCCCAGATTTTGACGGAAACGGTCTTTATCCAGCTTTTCACGTGTATCTTTATCCCATAAACGGCAACCGTCCGGTGAAAACTCATCACCAAGGATTACTTCACCTTTATGCAGACCAAATTCCACTTTGAAATCAACCAACAGCATGTTGCCTGCTGCAAACAAATCCTTAAGTACAGCGTTGATTTTGAAGGTCAGCTCTTTCATCCGTGCCAATTGTTCAGGTGTTGCCCAACCAAATGACTGCACGTGGGATTCATTGACCATTGGGTCGCCCAGGGCATCGTTTTTAAGAAAGAGCTCAAACGTAGGTGGATTCAAATCCATGCCTTCCTGAACCCCTAGGCGACGCACTAAAGAGCCTGCTGCGAGATTGCGCACAACGCACTCCACCGGAATCATTTCCATCGTTTTCACCAAGGATTCGGTATCAGATACCAACTTGACGAAATGCGTGGGTATACCCGCTTCTTGTAACTTACCCATGATGAATGCATTGAACTTATTGTTCACCATGCCTTTGCGATCCAATTGTTCAATGCGCTTGCCATCAAAGGCAGACGTATCGTTGCGAAACAACATGATCAACAGATCAGGATCGTCAGTTTTATAGATGGACTTGGCTTTGCCAGCGTAGAGTTGTTCGCGCTTTTCCATTGATAGGCCTGCTATTCGAAAGTAAAGAATTAAACTTGTAGTTAAGTAACCGACAACCAGTCAAAACCCTGGTTTTGGCAGGCAAAAGTCACTTGTTTGACTTCTGCCGTAACCGACTCCAGAGCAGCTTGCGCCAGCTCCAGCGAATTATTTTGTTGGCTGATGTGCGCTACGACCAAATGCTGCAGCCGCGCACAATTGAGCCGCTGTAAAAACCCGGCAGCTTGCTGATTGCTCAAGTGCCCCCAGAGCCCGCCAACACGTTGTTTTAACGATGGTGGATATGGTCCGGAGGCCAACATAAAAGGATCATGATTAGCTTCAAGCACCATCGCATCCAAATCCTGGTAATGCGTTTCTACGTGGGAGGTAATACTTCCCAAATCCGTTAGCACCCCCAATCGTAACCCTTCATATTCAAAAACAAATTGCGCAGGTTCGCGTGCATCATGGGGGACAGCAACAGGAACGACCTGCAAATCATTGAGCAAAAAAGGAGTATAGGCCTCAATTAGTCGCAAATCAGGTAACTCACCCAAATCCCTACTCTGCCAGGTTCCCGGTGTCATATAGACCGGCAAACGATAGCGCCGAGCCATAGCTGCGACACCTTTTATGTGGTCAGTATGCTCATGGGTTACCAATATCGCCGTCAGATCTTCTGCACACTTCCCTAATCGCTCAAGCCGTTGATTGGCTTCTTTGACGCTGAAGCCACAATCAATCAACAACGTCCCTGCGGCCCACTCGATTAGGGTTGAATTACCGCGGCTGCCACTCCCAAGGGATGCAAAGCGCAGGGAACTTCCCATTTAGATCAGGTTTCTACGCAGCACAGTTAACAACTCACGAGCCTCATGGGGAGTCAAACGTTTTCCATAAGGATCGCGGACGCGGACAACAAAATTGTTGCTGCTTCCGGTTACAACAATCAAATAACCCGGCGCATCAGGCAATGTTTTTTCTTCGTCACGATCAGAGCGAGGCGCCTTTTCAAAAGCATCCCCAGTCAACATATTGGTTTTGATTTGCTCCAACGAGTAAGGAGTGGTTGGGGTTTTAGGCTCCAAACCAATACGGAACAAACGTTTGAGCCAACCCGGCTTAGCATCTTCCGGATTTATGTAATGAACATAGTAGATACCCGCATCGATATCTTGATCGAACGTAGAGAAGCCATCGCGTTTGGCTGCATAGGTCAGAGTTGCAAAGGTGCGCTGACGATCCAGCTTGATGGTCATCAACGGCTCATTGCCTGACACACCTAGATTTGCTTTTACCGAGCCCCCAATCGCCTGTGCGAGTAATGATGTGCCACCTTCAGCCGTTTCGCTCGCCAGAGTTGCTGCAAGTTCATCCAACATCCACTTTTCACGATCAGGATTAACTGAACGGCGCGGCCAACCCAGAGTGGGTGCTGGTTTTTCCGCGACAGGAACACTCATGTGGGTAATGTGGATTTCAGTAGTCTCGGGCTGCACACCTTGATCGATCTGCAAGCGATAACGATCATAGGTTGATAAGTCAGTCTTAAATTGTAACCAGCTGGTCTCAATGATGCCTTTACCAATATCCGCTTTACTAACGGCCAAGGTATTCACATTCAGGAAATTACGAATTCGTGGCCAAACTTCGCCAGGTGCCGCATTCAGTAAAATCCAACTTTCATTACCTACACGTTGAATTTTGACGTTTTCTTGCCCCAGGTTTGCAGACAAGGGCATAGGCCGTGGCACTTCATAGTCATCTGCACTCGGATCAAAACCAAAATCAGTCGCAGTAATTGGTGGGATTGGATACAACTCTCCCATGGTTTCTGATTTTGTCCCGGCGGGCAACACAAGCGGAGGAATATTATCGGCTTTCAAATAATCACCTTCGCGATTACGAAAAACGCCTTCATCGCCAAAAAACGTGCCGCACCCTGACAGGGAAAACCCTAAAGTGGCAACTAGCAGAACCCATAATGGGCGCTTGAAATTAATAGTCAATAATGGTTTTTTTGTTATGGTCATTGCGTTAGTCGGACTCATTAATCATCTCGTGACAACATGCAACCCAGAGGTTATCAGACCCCGGCGAGTTGCATCGCTGATTTAAGCTGTTGGTGATACTGCTCTGACAAACGTGTCAGCGGCAGGCGAATACCCGATTGGATCATCCCCATATGCTCAAGGGCCCACTTCACCGGAATCGGGTTGGATTCAACAAACATAGCCGTATGCAAAGGCAGTAAACGCTCATTAATTGCAAGCGCTTCACTTGCATTACCTGCCAGAGCCAATTCGCACATACGTGCAATGGCAGCAGGTACGACATTCGCCGTGACAGAAATATCCCCTTTACCCCCCAAAAGAATTAAATCAGCTGCGGTTGCATCATCACCCGAAATAATTGCAAAGCTGGACGGGGCTTGCTCGATCAGCACTTTAGCGCGCTCAAGATCGCCCGTTGCCTCTTTGATTCCAACGATGTTAGGCACCTTGGCCAAACGCAGTACTGTTTCCGGCTTCATATCCACCCCGGTACGACCGGGTACGTTGTAAAGGACTTGTGGGATAGCAACTGCGCGCGCGATATGAGTATGGTGCAATACCAAGCCTTCCTGAGTCGGCTTGTTGTAATAAGGCGTCACCAGCAGGCAAGCATCCGCACCTATATCTTTTGCCGCTTGAGTCAACTCAACCGCTTCTGCAGTAGAGTTAGCACCCGTACCGGCGATTACCGGAATACGGCCATTTACTTGATCAACCACTTTTTTGATGACAGCCAAATGCTCATCAACATTCAGCGTTGGCGATTCACCGGTAGTCCCCACAGCAACGATTGCATGTGTGCCTTGCTCCAGATGCCAGTCCACCAATTTATGCAAGCTCGCCCAATCGAGAGAATTATCTGCATTCATCGGTGTTACCAGGGCAACCATACTGCCTTGAATCATCTGGGGGCTCCGTTAGCTAGTGAACTTAAAGTAGCGCTTAAAAATTGAGGAATGGGGTGACTGTATAACGAAAGGCGACATGGTACTGAGTGGTGCCAGACGAAACAAGCAAAACACTATTAAACACCATTGCCGACACTTATTTTTTAAAATCCAACATTCGCTGCAATGGAATCATCGCTCGTTTACCCAAGTCCAGGTCAACATGGATTTCGTTATCTGCCCGATCAAACACACTTGCCAGATTATCCAACACATTCATTGCCATCCAAGGGCAGTTAGCACACGAACGGCAAGTTGCACCACTTCCCGCCGTGGGGGCGATATGGAAAGTCTTATCAGGATTGACCTGCTGCATTTTGTAGAAAATGCCTTGGTCCGTTGCCACAATGAACTCACGATTGGGTAAAGTTTGCGCCGCTTTGATCAGCTGCGACGTCGATCCAACCACGTCAGCCAATTCCACTACCGCCTTGGGTGACTCGGGATGCACCAGCACAGCAGCACCTGGGTAAAGAATTTTAAGATCCTCTACACCTTTCGCCTTAAACTCTTCGTGAACAATGCAGGCACCATCCCACAGTAGAACATCAGCGCCGGTTTTTTGCTGAACATAAGCACCAAGATGCTTATCAGGTGCCCACAGAATTTTTTTACCTTGTCGATCCAAATAATCAACCACATCCAAAGCAATACTGGAAGTCACGACCCAGTCAGCACGTGCTTTCACTGCGGCAGAGGTATTGGCATAAACCACCACAGTACGGTCAGGATGCTGGTCGCAAAACGCAGAAAACTCATCGATAGGGCAACCCAAATCCAGCGAACAAGTCGCTTCAAGGGTCGGCATAAGCACACGCTTTTCAGGTGTAAGGATTTTGGCTGTCTCACCCATGAATTTAACACCTGCAACAATAAGAGTGTCCGCAGAGTGATTTTTGCCAAAACGGGCCATTTCCAAAGAGTCAGACACACAGCCACCTGTCTCTTCAGCAAGCGCCTGTATCAAGGGATCGGTGTAATAATGAGCAACCAATACGGCATTATGCTGCTTGAGCAATGCTTTGATACGCGATTTATATTCTGCCTCTTGCTCAGGAGTATATTGAGGTGCACTCCAGACACGCGCCAGATGTTGTTTGACGAGATCTTCGGCAGCAAGATCGCGCACAGCAAGATTCAGAAACTCGGACATACATCGCCTCACTAAAACCAACTCGCTTGGGCGAGTCATAAATTTGCGCCAAATTTTATCACAGAGAAAACGATGGGTTGGCTGTTAAATCTGGAGCTTTGCAAGAATCAGTTATTTGGTGCAATAAAAAAGGGCGCTTTATTAAGCGCCCTTTTTTATTTCAATGTGGTGGGTCGTGCTGGATTCGAAC
>DLHT01000017.1:0-35175 GCA_002483365.1 Cellvibrio sp. UBA7661 | reverse complement strand
CTCTACCGACTGAGCTAACGACCCTAAATGCGAGGCGCGTATAATAATGTTTTGGACTGAAAAGACAAGTATTTTTTTACGAATTCTTGCTTACGCTAGAGCCTCCAAAGAATTATTGGTTATTAAAGAAGCTTTTTGGTAGCTTTATCAACAGCGTGTTCGATACAAAGAATATTGTGAAAGGCTTTTGGTACTCCAGTAAAACTTTTGTAACAACGGCGCCAAATTTAACCTATCCTTTAAGTCGGCTCGCTACCCCCTTAGAAATAACAACAGGTTTGTATCGGGCCATCCAGGATTGGTTGCCCTAGTCGATTACGAGACAATCGCATGCTTTTTGCTTCGCACGGGGAAGGAATATCGCAGCCCAATTTACCCAGGCTCGCTCAGTTACTGATCATTTTTTTGGCTTACAGCCTTACCGGCTGGCTAGGCCTCTGCGTGCCTTTTGAAAGTGATCGGGTTACCCTTTTTTGGTTGCCCGGCGGAATTGCTCTGGCTGCTTTTTATCGCTGGTCGCCACGCCTGTGGCCTGCTGTATTTTTAGCTGCATTCGCCCTGCAAACATACAGTGGGGCAAATATCATCACCAATCTGATTCTGGCCGCAGGCAACACATTGGCGCCTCTGCTAGGCACATGGCTTTTGCGCCGTGCCCAGTGTGATCTCACGAAACTCAATCGCAGTAATACCATCTGGTTTTTATTATTAGGAGCCTTGGGCATGTTGGTGTCAGCCGCCATCGGTGGCTTTACACTCAACCACTACAACCAGGAGTCGCTCAACGCAGGCTTATATACTGCGTTAATTTGGTGGATGGGCGATAGCCTTGGCGTATTTCTTATTACCCCTCTACTGATCAATATCAATCGCACCAATCTCAATCGTGTAGCCGAACGCAAACTGGATTTTGTCATTATTCTCGCTGTCAGCCTGATTGTAGGATTAGGTTGTTTTCCATTTAACAATTTTGAAGGTGAGTTGTTTGAAGGTAACTGGCATTTGCCGATTGTATTCACCAGCTTTGTTTGCGTAGCTTGGGCAGCACTCTCTTTTGGTTTGTTAGGTTGTGCATTGACAACTATTGGCTTCAGTTTTCTTGCGATCTGGTCCAGCGTCCACCAGCTCGGCCCTTTTTCACTACCATCGCAGCAGCTCAGCTATTGGATCATTTGGATTTACACGGTCAGCATGACTATTTTAGGTCTGATGATCACAGCAGCACATACCGAAATAGTTAATACAACACATCAATTAGGTGAATCGAATGAGGCGCAAGAAAAACAAAAATTGCATCTCGAAGCCCTTCTTCACGCAATTCCGGATTTATTGTTTGAAATTGACCGTCAGGGTCATGTGCTTTCCTTTAATGGCAGCGGCCCGCATCACAATCTGACAACAGAAGAGCTGCTGGGGAAAAATCTCTCGGAAACATTACCGTCCTCGTCCGTATCTGTCTGGATGCATGCCCTTAATGAAGCTGATCACTGGGGAATATCGCAAGGCAAAAGCATCCGGATTACCCAAGGTGATGACACATTCTGGTATGAGTTATCGATTGCCAAACACGCGGGGAATCGCCGGGAGGATGACAGGTTTATTTGCCTTGCACGCGACATCACCAAACGCATTAACATCCACCAAGCTGATCTCGCCAATGAGCAGCGCTTCCGTAATATTTTTGAAACCACACGCAACATTGCAGTACAAGGTTACAACCGTTTTCATGAAGTGATTTTCTGGAACAAAGCGAGTGAAGATCTTTATGGTTTTAGTGCCTCCAATGCAATGGGGAAAAAACTGGAGGATTTGATTATCCCCGGTTTTATGCGCGAAGGTGTTTATCAAGCAATTGAAGACTGGCACGAAAAAGATATTGCCATACCCTCTGGTGAACTGGCTCTGCAGAATGCCAATGGAAACGAAGTGTGGGTGTACTCAAATCATGTACTAATTGACACCCCCGACCACAAAGAAATGTATTGTCTTGATATTGATTTGGGACCACAGCGCAAAGCGCTCTTGCAAGCTGAGCAAGAACTGGCAGAGCGCAAACAAGTTGAATATGCCTTGCGCCAAAGTGAGCAGCGTTTGGAAAGCGCACAACTAATGGCGCGCATTGCATATTGGAGCTGGAATCCGGATACAGATGAGTGCCATTTCAATAATTCAGTGAAAGAATTATTTGGTTTTCCCGATGAATATCTCAACTCCACCATGACCGATTTTATCAACCAGTTTATCTATAGCGAGGATCGGGAAAGCTTGAGCAATGCCCTTGCTGACAGCCTTCGCTATCATAAACCACTGACACAAGAAGTGCGTATTGAGGTTGACGGGCAAAAATTGTGGCTGCAATTACAAGGCGATACATTAGATGATACGCAAGACATTAGCATCCAAGGCAGTTTACAAGATATTACTGAGCGTAAAGGCCTTGATTTAGCGTTAACCGCTGCCGCGGCAGATGCAGCATCCACACCGGATTTTTTTGTCACTATACTGCAGGCACTCGCCGATGCCATTGGCGCAGGCCATGCAGCGATCAGTTTGATTGACAGTGAAAATCCCAACGAAGCAGTTACACACACCTATCTGAAAAACGGCCAGTTGCAACCTAACATTCGCTATGCACTAAAAGGCACTCCATGCAACGATGTCTTTGAAGAAAATTTTTGTTTTATGAGCAGTGGCGCAAGTGCGCGCTATCCCGATGATGCGTTATTGCGGGAACTCAATATTGAGAGTTATCTCGGGGTAGGTATACGCAATGCACAAGGAGCACCCTTCGGTGTATTGGTGCTGCTTGCAGAACATCCATTACCCATATCCCCGCAAATCAGCTCGCTATTATTAATTTTTGCTGACCGTATTAGCGGTGAGTTGCGACGCGCACAAGATCAGGAAAAAATCTATAACCTCGCATTTTTTGATCCATTAACACGCCTGCCAAATAGACGTATGCTGCAAGATCGCTTGCGATTATTAACGGCGCAAAGTGCGCGCACGGGTCAGCATGGCGCGCTTTTGTTTATCGATATTGATCACTTTAAAATGCTTAACGATACCCGCGGCCATCACATCGGCGACCAGCTATTGGTACAAGTGGCAGAGCGCATTGCCAGTATTATCCGTACAACAGATTTAGCTGCACGTTTGGGTGGCGATGAATTTGTTGTGGTGTTTGATAACTTGGGTGAAGACGCTGAAACCGCAGCACTGGAAGCGAAAAAACGCGCAGAAGAATTACATGACCTGATCAATTTACCCTACCCGTTACAACAATCGGTTTATCACTGCACCATCAGTATTGGTGTCAACTTATTTAAAGGCCAAGTGCGCACAATTGACGATCTGTTGCGTCATGCTGATGTAGCCATGTATCAAGCTAAAGACAGCGGTAGAAATGCCATCCGCTTTTTTGACCCGAACATGCAATCACATTTGGAAAAACGTGCTGCTATTGAAACTGATTTACGCACAGCGCATGAATCAAAACAACAACTGATTCCCTACTATCAAGTACAAATTGATATGCATGGCAAAGCCTTGGGTGCAGAGCTGTTGCTGCGTTGGCGACATCCGCATAACGGCATGATTTCACCTGCTGATTTTATTCCTGTTGCAGAACAGACGGGCTTAATTGTATCTATTGGCAAGCAAGTCATTCGTCAAGCCTGCGAGCAGTTGCAACAATGGAGCTTACATCAAGCATTTTGCCAGTTAAGCATTGCTGTCAATGTAAGCCCAATCCAATTTAACCAGCCGGGTTTTGTAGATGATGTGCTTGCTATTGTCAGCAACAGCAATATTAATCCACATTTACTGAAATTAGAGTTGACTGAAAGTTCTCTACTGAAAAATGTCGATCAAAGCATCGAAAAAATGCAGCAACTGCAAGATAACGGAATTGGTTTTTCAATGGACGACTTTGGTATTGGCTACTCATCCCTGTCCTATTTAAAACGTCTGCCACTGGATCAATTAAAAATTGACCAAACATTTGTGCGCGATATTGCGATTGACCCTAACGATGCCATTATTACCCGCACCATAATTGCCATGGCGCAAAATATGAACCTGCAAGTCATCGCCGAAGGAGTTGAAACAGAAGCACAAAAAAGCTTCCTGGAACAAAATGGCTGCACCATGTTCCAGGGATACTTTTTTGGAAGACCAATGCCGATTGAGGAATTTGAACAGCAGCTATTGGAGCGCGGATATTGCGCTGCGTATCAATGATAAAAATCAGTGCTGGTAATGTGTTGGGTCGGCAACACCGGCCTGGATAAAACCCTGCTTGCGCAAACGACAACTATCACATTTTCCGCAAGCCTCTCCCGCATCGTTTGCCTGATAGCAGGAAACTGTCAGTCCGTAATCAACACCTAATGCAATACCTTGCCGGATAATTTCCGCTTTGCTCAAGTGAATCAATGGAGTGCGGATGTGTAATTTATTACCTTCAGCACCCGCGCGGGTTGCCAGATTGGCCATCTTTTCATAAGCCGCGATATATTCCGGACGACAATCCGGATAGCCGGAAAAATCCACCGCATTCACGCCAATAAAAATATCGTCACACGCCAATACTTCTGCCCAACCCAGGGCAATCGATAAAAATACTGTGTTGCGCGCCGGTACATAGGTTACCGGAATACCGCCCGTCTCTTCTTCAGGCACATCAATCGCGTCATCTGTCAGTGCAGAGCCACCGATTGAGCGCAAATCCAGTTTAATCACTTTATGTTCAACAGCACCCAAGGCTTTAGCCGTGCGCTCTGCTGCGAATAATTCAGACTTGTGACGTTGGCCATAATCAAAACTCATGGAATAGCAGGCATAACCTTCACTGCGGGCAATAGCCAACACCGTGGTGGAATCCAAACCGCCGGAGACAAGCACGACTGCTTTTTTTTGCGACATAACAACCAACCATGAATAAAAAAAGAAAAACGCAGATGAAAAGGATAGCCATTAATGGCCGGGAGAGTCATTCCACAGAAGCTTGTGCAGTTGTAACTGGAAACGCACCGGTAAGTTATCCGCCAGAATCCATTCAGCCAAAGCTAATGGCTCTACTTGACCAAAGCTGGGGGAAAACAGCACTTCAGCCACCTTGGCAGATAGCTTATATTCGTCCAGTTTGAAGCGTGCCCATTCATAATCGGCACGATCGCAAATCACAAATTTAATCTGGTCCTGCTCACCCAACAGCGGGATATTCTCCCAACGATTGCGCCCCACTTCACCGGAACCGGGTGTTTTTAAATCCATCACTTTAACCACGCGTGGATCAACATCGTCTACAGGTAAAGCGCCACTGGTTTCCAGAGATACTTTGTAACCAACGTCACATAATGCCGTTAACAAAGTCAGGCATTCGCGCTGGGCAAGAGGTTCGCCACCAGTGACACAGATATAGCGTGCGTTATAGGTAGCAACTTTGGCGAGAATTTCAGCGAGTGACAAGCGCTCCCCACCGTAAAAGGCGTATTCAGAATCGCAATAACCACAGCGCAGTGGACAGCCAGTGAGCCGGATAAATACAGTTGGCAACCCAACGGTATTTGATTCCCCCTGGAGCGAATAGAAAATTTCAGTGATTTTTAGACTTGCTTGGGTCATGCGGCGACCATTTAAGATGCAGATGAGATAGAAAAAGCCGGAAAGGCGCGCAGTTTACCTAAAGCGAGCCGGTGATGCGAGGTTAAAGGCTTCAGCGGATTGCCCTTGGCTTGGGGGCACTGGTATGCTGGCGAATCGTCCCGCTATTGCGGGTTTGTCCAATCCAATATTTGTACAACATGATCACACCCACCAAAACCCGCCGCCAACTGCATCAGGAACTGGAACAACAAGTCCAGGAGTTTTTGCATAAAGGCGGACAAGTTAGTGAAGTCCCTCGTGGACTGAGTGGCCGCGCGGATGCTAACGGGCCCTTGGTCAGCATCTTTGAAGGCTCCAGCCACGAAGATCGCACTCCATTACCCGAGGTGGTCGCTGCCATAGAGGCGCGTAAAAAGCCCCAGTTGGCACTCAAGCCCAAAAAACCTCGCCCTCGAAAAAAAGTAATTCTGGATGATTTTGGCCAACCCTTACGCTGGGAATGGGTGGAGGAATAAATTAAACAGGCGATGTTGCCCGCCGGTCGCCCGGGTGTTTGTGCAGAACCAACACATCCTGAAGTGTGCTATCAAATACAACCGTAGTATTACGCCCGAGATGTTTTGCCTGATGCAGAGCCGCATCCGCCGCCCTGAACCACTCGCTATAACACTGTCCCTCGTGAAAAGCTCAAACCCCTGACGGATTCGTCTTTTTTACTCACGTTATTACAACCAGTCTTTGCGTTTGAAATACCAGTAAGGCAAAACTGCGGAGAGAACCATCAGTGAAAGAGCCACGGCAAATCCGTATTTCCAATGGATATGAGGTATGAACTCAAAGTTCATACCGTAAGCACTGGCCACCACCGTTGGAGGCAGAAACACCATCGCCGCGATCGAGAATATTTTAATAATCTGGTTTTGTTCGATATTGATGAAACCCTGGGTAGAGTCCATCAGGAAGTTGATCTTGTCGAACAGGAAAGCGGTGTGCGACATAAGCGTGTCCACATCGCGCTTAATCTCACGTGCAGTTTCCTGCAGATCAAATGATTCGCGCAGATGGCGTTGTAAAAACGAGATGGAACGTTGGGTATCCATCAAGCACAGACGGATTTTTCCGTTGCTGTCTTCAAGCTTCGCCAGTCTGTCGATCGCCTCCTCCAGCTCTGCATTTTCATCCTCCAAGACCATATGGCTGACTTCTTCCAGTTTGCGGTGGATGTCTTCCAAGGCATCAGCGAGATTCTCCACTTTCTGCTCGAACATGGTCACCAACAAATCTTGCGGGGATGTCACATGCACCTGCCCGGCACGCGCACGCATACGCAGCAAACGGAAGTCCGCCAGATCGCCATCGCGCACTGAAATCAAACGTTTGTCTTGAAGGATAAATGCTACGGTTGAGGTGCTATGGCGACCAGAGTCTCCCGGTGCCAAAAACAGCGAGTGGACATGAATTCCCACACCATCCTGAAAATAGCGGGCAGAGAATTCAATCTCTTCAACATCATCGGTTTCGGGTAACTCGGCACGCAGAAAGGTATTAAGCTCTTCGCGTTCTTCGTCACTGGGTTCACGTGCGTCAATCCACAGCGCACTGCTGAGTGCCAAAGGGGTATTTTCATCTTGCTGCTTATCTTCACGCAGCGCGTTACCTTGAACTTTAAACATTCTCAACATCGGTGTTTATCTCCTGAAGCTTCAAGGTTTTTAATGGTTCCGCGGGGGCGGCTTTATAGCATAGGCGTAATTAATGTAGATTAAATGAAATGCATTTATTCAGTATTGCCGACAATTATTCATCAACAAAACGTCAGCGTTTCTTTTTATAAAATCCTGGCTCTCCTGCCGGACGGGTTTTGAAGCGGCGATGTACCCACAAATACTGCTCGGGTTTTACACGCACCATATCCTCAATAATCTTGTTGATGCGCGTTGCATCTTCCACATCGTCACCGCTGGGAAAGTTTTCCAGTGGTGCACCAAATACCAAACGATAGTGTCCATTATCCTCACGATAATGCGCATAGGGTAAAACCACTGCGCGCCCCAGCTGGGCAATACGTGCGGTTCCCAATACAGTCGCCGCAGGGATACCAAAAAACGGGGCGAAGACGCTTTGGTCTTTCCCGTAATCCTGATCAGGCGCATACCAGACTGCCTCACCCTGACGCAGTTTTTTAATCAACTGACGGGTATCGCTGTAGACAATCGCCGAGGTCAGGTATTTTTCGCGCGCTTTGATCAGCTCATAAGCCAATAGCGGGTTAGGGTCTTTGCGATACAACATATGCGCATCCGCGTGATAGGCATAAACACGCCCAGCCGGATCCATGGTTGTGAAATGACATCCCACCAACAGCGCCCCACGCCCCGCTGCTTTTGCCGCAGCGATATGTTCCAGGCCTTCTACTGTATGACGATCGCGCAGCTTGTCTTTTTGCCCCCACAAAGACATCGCCGATTCCATGATGCTGATACCGCAATTGCGGATCACATCGCGCACCATTTTATGTTGTGCTTTTGCATCCAGCTCAGGGAAGCACAACCCAATGTTAGTCTGCGCAATACGGCGGCGCGATGGAGCCAAATAATAAAAGAGCAAACCAATAAAACGGCCTATCGCAAAATTGACCGGTACCGGTAGCAAAGCGCAAATACGGAAGAACGCCAGCAGCATCCAGGTTGGCCAAAAGCGTGGACGATAAAAAGAAGAGTGGAATTCGGGTGGGCTGTGTTTATCCAAAATAATTACTCGCACCGGGAAATGAAAATACTGGACACAGATACTACTGCGTCAGACACACAATAAGCGCGCGGATTATAGCAACCACATCCGCTCCGTGCTCAGGCAAAACACAACAAGGACAAAGCCAATGGGTTCTGCTAAGGTTGTCCGGCAGCCACAAAGAGCTCTTATTTATGCAAATTCGTCAGGTATCTGCCGCGCTTGACCGCAAGCTGATCCAATTGGATCAACAACTTAAATCACTTGAGCAGGAACGCAACCAGCCAGATAGCACACGGCAGGAAGCCGATATAGACAATGATATCCATGCCCTGCTCCAAATCCGCAATAAGTTGGTCAAATCCAAAGACATCGCGTGGCGCGCCCATCAACTGCAATCCCAAAACGATGAACAACGCAGGGCACGCCAGCGTGTGATTGGTTTATCGCTGTGTATTATCAGTGTGATAGGTGCAGGAATTCTGCTGGTGTTTGCCATCAACCAGTAAGATTGGTGGCAAACCCATCATGCGCAGCACCCACAGCCTGAGACTGCCGGTGCCAAAGGCTTAGCCGGCAACTGCGGCGTCAATCAAAGACTTCAACTCACCCTTTTCGTGCATTTCAGTGATGATATCGCAACCACCAATCAGCTCACCCTTAACCCACAATTGCGGAAAGGTTGGCCAGTTGGCGTACTTGGGCAATTCGGAGCGGATGTCCGGATTGCTCAGGATATCGACATAGGCAAAGCGCTGGCCGCATGCCATCAATGCCTGGGAAGCGCGCTGGGAAAAACCACATTGAGGCGCATTGGGCGAGCCTTTCATATAAAGGATCACGGCATTTTCGCTGATTTGCTGTTTGATCGTTTCTAACACATCCATCTTTCTCTACCTCGACAAGGCTATTCGTTACGACAGGGGGGGACAGGGCAAGAGCGGATATATCCGAGTATTTTGCTCAAGTATTCCCATTTTACCCCAGCCAGTGGCGACAGGCCAATCTCGTACGATTGCCAAATAACGGTTTTTGCATATGCTGTTACAACGCAATCCTGCTTACCCTCACGCCCAAGGTTGTATCAGTACAGTGAAATTCAATTTACGAGTTCAGGTTTTTTTAGTGTTTGCCTGCTTTGCAGTATTGCTGACAGGCGGATTATTTTTATATTCACGTTTAAGTTTTGAGCGCAGCTTTAACCATTACATGGAAGAAAAAGAGGCCGCACGCAATGCGCGTTTGATCAGGGCCTTGGAGCGCCATTACTCAAATAACGGAAACTGGGCGATGTTCACGCTCAACCCTTTTTATTGGGAATTATTTGTGTGGCAAAACAGTGCCAGTTTACGTCAACGGCTTGAGCGCCCTATTCCATTTCCATTTCTTCCCGAATTCGACAACCGTTTTGATGAAGACAAAGACAGCAATCCGGATTTCATCCGCAGGGATACACAAGAAGAACGCCGGCAACAGCGCCGCAACGAACCGGAAACAGACGATTTTTTACGGCACCAACCTTACCGGCGTTTTATTTTGCTCGATAAAAACAAAAACATTATCAGTGGAAAAAAATGGCGCAATGAAAGCTATTTTTTTAGCGATTTATTCACAACCATTGAAGGTAAAAAAGAACGCATTGGCTATTTGGGCACACCAATGAACCCCGCCCTGCGCGATTTGCGTGACAGCGAATTTGCCAAACGCCAACAAAAACATTTTCTGTTGATGGCAATAGTCGCTCTGGCGATTGCACTTGCCTGTGCAATTCCACTCTCTTATTTATTGACGCAACGCGTTAAAAAATTAGCCCGCCACGTACAGGATTTAAGCAAAGGCGAATATCACCAACGTCTCGCAATCAAAGGACAAGATGAAATTGCCAATCTAGCCGAAAACTTAAATCACCTGGCGCACACACTGGACCAAACAGAACAAGCACGTAAACGCTGGGTAGCTGATATTTCCCACGAATTGCGCACACCGCTCGCCGTACTTAAAGCTGATCTTGAAGCACTTGAAGACGGTGTACGCAAGTTTGATGCAAAAGCAATTACACGGCTGCAAAAACACGCTGCGCGACTGGCCAATCTGATTAATGATTTGTATCAATTGTCACTCACTGATATTGGCGCTATGAGCTACCGCAAAAAAACCTGCGACTTACGGGAAATCATCGAAGAAATCAGTGCTTCGCTGCATGAAAAATTACAACAGACTGGACTGCAACTTGATACACAACTCCCCAACAATCCGCTCATGGTATTTGCAGATCCGGAGCGGCTACACCAATTATTTTTAAATTTATTCAATAACAGTATCAATTACACCGAAGCCCCCGGAAACATCCGGGTGAACTTATTGTCTGAGCAAGGCAATGCCGTGTTTACTATTGAAGATTCATCACCCGGTGTTTCACCCGAACTACACGAAAAATTGTTTGAACGTTTATATCGTGCCGAATCATCACGCAGCCGTGAAACAGGCGGGGCAGGATTAGGCTTAAGCATTTGTCGCAACATTGCCGATGCACACGAAGGCAAGATTACTATCACCAACAGTGAACTCGGCGGTTTGAAAGTTTCTGTTTATTTACCTTTACAGGATAGTGTATGAATATTTTAATTGTGGAAGATGAAATTGATCTGGGTGAAATTTTGCAAGATTATCTGGCCAGTGAAAATTACAACACCACCTTGATCAGTGATGGCGAACAAGCTTTGCAAAAAATTCTCACTGAAAAATGGGATCTTATACTGCTTGATCTGATGCTGCCCAAGCGCGATGGATTAAGCATTTGCCAGGAGGTGCGTAAAACATCCCAGGTGCCGATCATTATGACAACGGCAAAAGTTGAAGAAATTGATCGCTTGATTGGGTTGGAATTGGGGGCAGATGATTACATATGCAAACCTTTTAGCCCACGCGAAGTTGTTGCACGCGTAAAAGCGGTACTGCGCCGCAGCAGCAAAACAGATGAGCAGCACGAAGAAGGTTTACGCCTGGACAAAGAGCGGCAATATGCCTGTGTAGGTGAGCAATGTGTAGAGCTGACCAGTATTGAATTTCGCATTTTGGAAACTTTGTTACTAAACAAACAGCGTGTTATCTCGCGCGATTTATTATTAAAAAATGCCTACACCGATCATCGGGTTGTGAGCGATCGCACAATGGATTCACACATCACCAAACTGCGCAAAAAATTACAGCCTATTTGCAAAGAGGATATGATTCACTCTGTTTACGGGGTGGGTTACCGTTTGCAAATTTCATAACATCTTTCAGCCGGACAACAAGCCACGGATGGCATGATAAAAACCCGCTTCCATGCTCCAAAATGGCCCATTAACAAGCTTGATCTTTGCTTTCACATTTTTTCCACATTTACTTCCATATTATTTTCATAGTTGATATTCAAGGTATTAACTGCCGCTCTCAAGCGGTGCCGGAAATATAATCCAGCAACACCCCCAGTTTTTGGCTGGAGTTAAAACCAACATAGGTATTGACTCCTATGAGCACAATAAACACAGCGACAACCCAGGTTATTGATTGCCTGATATTCATGAGGTTTTTCCTTTTCCGTACCCTCAGTAAAAAATGATGGAATGCTCCGCTAAAACTCAATGTAAACACGTGCACCTAACGCCAATGCATCACTTATTGTTTTATCCATGGATGGATTCTGGATGTAATACACACTTGCTTGTGCACTTAAATGATCGATCACCGGCGCAAAATAGGTTAGCTCCCACGCCGTTTCTGCACGCTGTAGTTCTGTATTGGCGGCGAGATATGGATCGCCATTGCGCGCATGGGCGACAGCAAGCCCTAACCCATCATCATCCAGCCAAAAACTATTGAAAGTAATACCGGTACCCGCGTAATACTCCAGTTGGTTAAATTGGTCGTCTGCCTGCCCTAATTGCACAAAGACAGCGGCAACATTATTAATATTTTTTTCACCAATAATATAAATGCCGGTGTTGTCATCGTTGATGTTGCCATCCACCGGGTTTTCAACTTCAGCGGTGTGTTGCCATGCGCCTAATGCGAGCTTGTCGCTGTTGCTATTTGCCCAACCCCATTCGACTGCACTGAACAAGCCATCGCCGCTATTGAATTGAATATGGGTACCGCGTGGGTTATTGGGATCACCGGGAATACCGTCATAAATTGCGGCAAGCAAATATTGATTCTCGCCCGTAAAAGTAAAATGCAATGCAGTAGCCGTTGTGGAAAAAATGGAAGGGCCAACTTGTGAGGTATCTGAACCAATGCCGAATGATGGGTGGGTAAAAAGACCGGCAGACTCCAGTGAATAAAAAGTGGAATTGTAATCGTGTAATCCAAAAAGTACTTCTACACTTTCATCAACAAAACTGTGTTGATACCAAAATTCGTAAATTTTTAGCGCTTCATCGGTGGCGATATTGGATATGCCTTGCACATCACCCACATAATCAGAAGGATTTTTTCCAGCGTTACCCAGTACATAAACAAACCATTCACCGCTTCCCCACCAACCGGCAGCTTCAGTATCTATCGCCAATGTCAGATCAAGGTTAGCCAGTTCGCGCGAACCTTTTTTAACCCCACCATCCAGATTATTCACGGTTTCTAATGTGAGGGCGGCAGCCCATTCATACGCGGGTGGATTGGAATCCTCTATATTTGCCTGTGCGCTTGCGGTGAATAGCAGGAGTAAAACGGTAGCCGATAGTGTTTTCATAGCGAATTGGTCCCTCGATAGTCAGGACGAAAAATCCCATATCAGTCGATGTCATTCATAAATGGCATGGTGACTAGCAGTATAGACAGGGATTTGACAATTCACGGGTTGTCGTCAAAAAAGAAGTTTTAATTTCTTTTTTGAATGTGGATATAAATTTATAGATTAATTATTGGATAAGAATGCCAACCCAACACAATATTCAGACAAACTCTGGATTATTGACCTTGCTGCTGCGCCAATTTCTTTTTAGTGAGCGCGGTGGCTTCATGCTCCAGCGGATTATCGGGCCAGGGGTGACGAGGGTAGCGGCCGCGCATTTCTTTGCGCACGTCCGGGTAGGCCTGCTGCCAAAAGGTTTGCAAATTGGTGGTGATGGCGAGCGGGCTGCCATTGGGAGATAACAAATGTATTTTCAGGGGAATTTTTCCACCGCCTAATTGCAATTGCTCACACCCAAAAAACTCCTGCAACTTGGCGGACACTTGTGCGCTGCCATCGCTGCTAAAGCTCACTGACACACTACGCCCACTGGGCAATTCAATTTTTTCCGGCAAGAGTTGTGCGATCTTTTGGCAGCCATCAAAGCCGATATAAAATTCCAGCGCTTCAAATAAAGGCAGCTGCTCCAGGCGGGTTGATTCATTTAAAAATGGCAATAACCATTGCTCAAGATGAGTTGCAAGATACTCATCATCTACCGCAGGTAACTCATGCAGCTGATGCAAATTCACCAAGCGCGCACGCTCAAGTAGCGCCCTTGCTTTATCGCTCCATGCCAAATGGTCGAGCCCTTTTGACGCAACGATTGCACGAATCTGTTGCAGCAACTTCGGTGCTATATCAGTTGCGGATATAGGATTCCATTCTTCATCAATCACTACACCGCCCATCACCCAGCAAATATGTTCTTGCCAGCGCTGCTGTTTAAACACCAATTCTGATTGCGATTGACTGAGCTGCCGCTGTTGCGCTGATGTTAATTGCAAAGCGATACCAATACCGGAGTGGCTTTTCGGGCGGGTGTTGATGACGGGAAATACAGCCCATTGGGATTCCAGTTTGCCCTGGCTTTCTACACTCATGCCAGAGTTCAAGCGGTAGCGACCGGAATCTTGTTTAAACCCAATGCGATCACTGAATGCCTGGGCAACATACAGCGGCATTAATTCGCTGTTATTTTTTTGTAGCGACAACACCTGCAACCAGCGTTTTTGTTGCTGCTGCCATTGGCGATTGCGCGCAAGCTCGCGTGCTGCATCATCAATCAAAGAGGCAAAATCCTGTTCAGCTGCAAATTCAAAATGCAACGCAAGTGCAAGCAATAACGCAGGCTCACTGATCACCTGTTGATGCAGTAATAAAAACGCAGCAATACGCGGATGGGTTCCCAAGGCGCTGACTGCTTTTCCTGCTGCAGTAATTGCCCCTGATTGATCTAACAGCTGCATTTTTTGTAATTGCTGCTGCGCAAAATTCATTGCCAATGCATTAGGTGCCTCCAGCCAGGGTAAATCGGCAACAGGGCTTCCCCAATGCGCTATGCGCAGCGCCAGCGGTAAATAATCGGTCGCGCGGATTTCCGGTAAATCGGCAGCGGCTAGAGGTTGGTCTTGCGACCACAGGCGAACGCAGTGGCCCGCTTGCACGCGCCCGGCACGACCGCGACGCTGCTCTGCACTCGCCATGCTGATGCGCGCGGTGCGCAAACGCGTGACACCGGTGCGCTGTTCGTAATCAGCACGGCGCGCCAAACCGGAATCAATCACCAGGGTTACATCGGCGATGGTTAATGATGTCTCTGCAATATTGGTTGCAAGAATCAACCTCGCGCCTTGCGCTTCATCCAACGCCGCTGTTTGTTCATTCATAGGCACACGGCTGTGGAGGCGACATATTTTTTGCGCAGGAAATTGCCGGGAAATTAACGCTGCGCAATTTTCAATTTCACGCCAACCAGGCAAAAAAACCAACACACATTGTGATTGCCAATCCGCTTGTGTAAGCAATACACGCAGCAGTTGTTCTTCCAGTTTTTCGGGGTAGCCGTTGTTTGATTGTTTTGC
Source organism: Cellvibrio sp. UBA7661 (assembly GCA_002483365.1). Lineage (GTDB taxonomy): Bacteria > Pseudomonadota > Gammaproteobacteria > Pseudomonadales > Cellvibrionaceae > Cellvibrio. The sequence goes on along the minus strand of DLHT01000017.1, from coordinate 20,037 downwards.
GGGTTGATACTGGACGCTCACTGGAAAACAGCGGCCGGGGGCAAATAAACGGTTGGCGATTTGCTTCTGTAATGCCGGGTCAGGTGTTGCACTCATCAACACTAGCTGCAAATCATCGCGCAGGATCTGCACTTCTTGCAAAAACACCCAGGCAATATCCTGATTGACACTACGCTCGTGAATTTCATCGAGCATCACACAAGCAACGCCATCCAATGTTGGATTTTGCAATAAGTGTTGCAATAAAACCCCCGGTGTCATCAACACCAACCGGGTATTGTTGCCCATACGTGAATCGTAAGGAACCTGATAACCCACCTGCTGCCCCGGTGTTTCACCCAGTAATTGGGCAAGCCACTGTGCCAATGCTTGCGCCGCCAGTACGCGCGGTTGCACCAACCACACTTGTTGGTCGGGCGCTGTATTGGCCAACACCCACAGCGGTGCAAGCGTGGATTTACCCGCACCCGGCTCCGCCTCTAACAGCAGTGGAGTGTGTGCCAGTGCAGCAAAAAAATCCTCGCGCAAACCGGTGAGCGGCAGTACGGGCAAACTATCAAGATCAATATCGGCCAAGGGCGAAACCTGTGTGAACATTATTTTTGAAAGTGATTTTTTTAAAAACTTTTTAAACCAACTTTTTTAAAAAATTTTTAAAACTTGTAGCCAAACTTGATACCGGCAACAAAGTTACGCCCCAATGCTGGTTCAAAAGCGCGGCCATTACTTTGGTTAACGACTACCGAGCCTACATAATTTTCATCGGTAATATTCGCCAATTTGATCCACCATTCAATGTCGGTTTTTGGCAATGACATCTGCTGCAGTGAGTAAACACCTTGCAAAGTGAAATCAAAGGTGGTGTATGCAGGTGCGTAGACCTGGTTATTGTCCGCCGTAAAAATGCGCGCACGCTCTTGCGCTTGCAACCCTGCAATCAATGCATCATTTACCCATGGCCGCCATTGTACGCCCAGCTGATATTGGCGGGCGGCCACACCCGGCAATGTTTTACCTTGCCATTGCCCCGCGGAATATTCGGCATCCAATTGTTGTGCGCTGAATTGCACTAAAATTTGCTCGCCAAGCGGGTAGCGCGCCAGCAGCTCTATACCATCGCGTTCAGTTGCGGCGGCATTGCGAAAACTGGTGCGCCCGTTAAGTGATTGGTCAACCACAATTTCATTATCGGTTTCGATTAAAAACTGCGTGAGCGTTACCTCACCCAAAGCACTTGGGCGATAGCGGATGCCCCATTCGTGCTGGCGATTAATCGCCGCATCAAGCTCAGTGTTCAATCCGGTTGCGTTGGTTTTATAGGCCATCTCGGTCAAGGTGGGCGTTTCATAACCGCGCCCGCTGCTGGCAAATATTTCCCACGCATTTACAACCGTGTAATTAACGCCGATTGCATACGAATGTTCGCGATATTGTCGCGCACCGGAATCATCCGGATTTTCTATGGTTCCGGTCGGTGACGACACCGTAAAAAAATCCTGCACATCAATGTCCAGACTCGTGTGACGTGCACCGGCATACAGCATTACTGTTTCAAAGGGATGCATTTGCACCAGCGCATAAATATCGCGGCTATCCAGATCACCTTTGTCGTTGCGGCGCAAATCACCGGCTTCGCCATTATTGTTTACATAACCGCGCCGATGATCTTGCATCTGCGCTAATTCAGCACCCACACTGATATCAACAGGCATCGCCAATACATCAAGGCTTTGCGTAAAAGTGCCGCTCGCACCAGAAAAATCGCGCGCTAAATCCACCACGCCACCACTGCCGGTAATGGCATCGCCACTAAAACCCAGGTATTGGACAATATCGCGCTCGCCTTGCCAGAGCGATGCCTGCCAGCGGCGCGTGCCTGTGTTGTCGCGCAGGCTGATAGAAGTCTGCTGATGCGCAACCGATTTGCGTGTATCGAAGGTTTCGGCGGCGGGATTTAATTGCCAGGGATCATTGCGCCACTGGGCCGGTGTTAACCCGAGTGGATCTTGCAGCAGCGGATCATCGCTGTAATCGTGTTTGACCAACACATCAATTCCGCTGTCAGTGCGATAAAAAACCTGCGCGCCTGCCTGCTTGCGCTCTGCACGTGAATGCGGACGCTCGCCATCGATATCCGTGTTGGCAAACTGCACCCGCGCAGCCACATTGTTGTGCTGCCACTCACCTTGCAGCAGTTGCCGCTGCAACCCGGGATCACCCACAATCACACTGGCACTGATGTTGTTGTATTCGGGCACGGCTGTCTGCAATGCAATAACACCGCCTGCGCCGTTGCCATAGAGCGAGGCAATCGGCCCGCGCAACACCTCTACGCGCTCGATGCTATCCAGCAGGCTGCTGGATAATTGCCCTTGCCCGTCCGGTGTGGACAAGGGGACGCCATCCACCAATAAATCAATACCGCGCACACCAAATGCAGAGCGAGCACCGAAACCCCGCAGACTGATACGGGTGTCTTGCGCATAGTTACTGCGGGAATCCACCTGCACGCCCGGGAGGTGTTGCAATAATTCAGCAGGATCAAGACGCGCACCCGGCATGAAATTTTCATCGGTTTTGAACATGACTTGTTCATGTAATCCGGAGGTGCCTGTGCGCTCACCCGATACCAACAATGTTTCCAATATCTCAGGTGCAGCCTGCAGCGGCGACGCGATCATTAATGGTGCAAGCACCGATGACGCCATCACCGATTTTGTCGTCAACAACCGCTTTGTCATCAAACCCGAACACTTTTTTCCAAACCAGAAACCCATAAAGAAACCATCTGCGTATAAGTTAAAGAGAAATACCAGCGAAAAGTCGGCATGAAACATGCCCGACATTCTGCTGAAAAACACACACAATCTCATGCACTAAAACGATTTTTTACGCCACAGGCGGGTGAGTCGTTTCAAAATCTGCACTTTGGTGAACAGCTTCTATACTCAAGAAGTGAGCATCAGGATGATTCTATGCAACAAGAATTTCGCAACCAGTTAGAACAACTACGCCAGCAATTTGTCGCCAGCCTGCCAGAACGCGCACGCCGCCTTGAAGAAATCTGGAGCCATTTGCGCCATCTCAACTGGACAGAGCAAGGCATTACGGTCCTGCAGCAATTTGCGCGCAAACTCGCCGAGGCCAGTACCCACTATGGCTTCCCGGATCTGCATCACACTGCCCAACAGCTGGACACGTTTATCACTGACCTTAATGCACTGGGGCGCAGTTTTGGCGGGCTGGAACACACCCAATTGCAAGAGCATATCCAGCAACTCAGCCGCGCCATGGCGATCGCTGCCAGCGGCAATGCCCGCAAAGATCCGCTGCCGCTGAATGACCGGGCCGCGCCCTACCCGGAAGCACAAGACAAGACCATTTTTGTTATCGACCCTGACCGGGTGGTGGCTGCGCTCTGTAATGCGTATCTACGCAAGGCCGGATTTACAGTCGAGTACTTTGATAACCCCCAATCCTGCATGCAGCGGCTTTATCTGGACTCACCATCAGCCATATTGATGGACCCTGATTTTGAGCGCGCCGGGCTCAAAGCCATCACCAGCCTTCACCAGATCAAGGCGCTCCTCACCGCAACTGTCCCGATCATTCTGATGTCTGGCCGCACCGATGTGAATGCCAAGTTACGCGCCCTGCGCGCTGGCAGTACGGATTACTTGACCAAGCCGCTCGATTTCAACTTTTTGGTAGAAAAGCTGGTGCATATCATCAGCGAAAACACCAAAACGCCACGGGTGATGCTGGTCGATGACGACCCCGATATCACCGGGCTACAAGCGGAAATCCTGCGTTATGCGGGGATGGAGGTGTTAGCGGTCAACCAGCCGCTGCACAGCTTGCAACACGCAGCGCGCTTCAAGCCTGATCTGGTGATATTGGACATGCACATGCCCGATATGAATGGCATGGAGCTGGCGGTGTTACTACGGCAGGATCCGGAATTTTTATTGCTTCCGATTATTTTTGTCACTGCCGATACCGATGCCAGCCTCCATAAAAGCATCAAAGCATTGGGCATTAACGCCTTGCTGACCAAACCCTTTGAGGCGGCTGACCTGATACGCGTCAGCCAACAAGCACTGGCGGACACCTCGGCCTTGAAAAACCGGGTCGCACGGGTAACCCGTCAAAACCAACAACCCCAGCAGATCAACCGCAGCTACTTTTTTACAGTGCTGGAGGAAGAATTACATACCAGTAATTTGGGCAACCAAACCAGCGCCCTCTATTACTTCAGCATCGACAAACTGGAAGAGCTGGCCAAACAGCTTGGCCCTGTGGACTTTGCTGAACTACACGACCAATTCTGCCACCGCCTCACAGATATCGTCGGCAGTGACGAACAGTGGATGGATCTTTCCAACATGGTGGCCTGTGTGCTGGCCGGAAGACGCAGCCAGGAATTCCATCGCCAACGCGGCGAACAATTTACCCGCCATTTGAGTTCCCAGCCCTACCTTATCAAGGGCAAGTCGCTCTCATTGGATATCAAACTGGGTATAGCAGCACTCAACCCCGCACTGGGCACAGCCAACAATGCGCTGCTCAGGGCAGAGCAAGCGTTTGAGGCTAGCATCAGTGGTGCAGCAATTGTTGGTACCGCAGCATCCGCAACGACCACAACAACCACCGATAAAAACTTGCCCGATTTTTCCCACATCGTGTTCAGCCGTGACCTGACCTTGGCATTCCAGCCGATCATCAGCCTTGAAGATGCCCAGATAGAGCACTTTTCTGTACTCACCCGGCTGCGCAATGAAGAAGGTGACCCCATTCCTGCAGGGCACTTCCTCAATCGGATTACCCAACCCGGACGCAGGCTGGAGCTGGATCGCTGGGTGCTACAGCAAGCCGTCAGCGCCATTGCTGAAAACAGTGCCACACGTGAACAGGCAACACTGTTTATTCATCTGGCAGAAGAAACCTTGCAACAAAGTACTTTCTTTTCTTTTGCTGCCAATGTGTTGCGCTCGTCGCGCCTGCGCGGCGACGGCCGCCTGGTTTTCATGCTGGAAGAAAACTGGGTACTCAATCACTTTCACCAAACACAGGAAATTGCCAAAGCACTGGAAAACATACGCTGCAGTATCTGCATCACCCGGGCCGGTGAGAATGAAGACATCATCCCTATGCTTGACCAACTGACAACCCGCTACCTGCGCTTATCGCCCAAGCTCACCAACAAAGGCACCAACTCCAAACTACTGGAGCAACTAGTCAGTAAAGCAACCAGTCATGGCATTAAAGTCATCGCCACCCAAATAGAAAACTCGCACAATCTGTCCAGCTTATGGATGCAAGGCGTGCGTCTGTTCGAAGGATTTTTTATCCAACCCCCAGACAGCGGATTCCATCTGCAAAACGACATTATTTTTGCCAAGGAATTTGTGCAGGGAAATGGTTTTTCCAGCCGTTAATGGCGCGAAGTCCGGCCAAATTTGCCAATAATCGCAATAACTTATATATTTGATGCCTATTTTATGCCGTATCGACCTTGGGCAAAAAACATTGTCCAAGCGACACCCTGTGTTAATTGAGTGAAAAATCCCCCCGGTTAACCAATCACGAGCCTATCGCTGATCGGCATTGATAGATTCATTTTTTCACGCAGCACCTATGAAATTAGCGACGCTCTCGCGTCATCTATTTGGCGTTATTTTTTGGCGTCTTTTTATTGGAGAACATCATGTCCACGCTCATGAATACTTACGGCACCAGAACCCTGACCCTGACCAAGGGCGAGGGCAGCCGAGTATGGGATGACAGTGGCAAATCCTATCTGGACGCCATCAGCGGCATCGCCGTTTGCGGCTTGGGCCATGCACATCCTGCGGTTACCAAGGCTATTTCTGAACAGGCGGCCACGCTTTTGCACGTGTCCAATTTATACAATATTCCCCAGCAACAGCAGCTGGCGGATTTACTCATCAAAGCATCGGGCATGGATAAGGTGTTCTTCTCCAACTCCGGTGCAGAAGCCAATGAAGCGGCGATCAAAATCGCACGTAAATATGGCAATGATAAAGGTGTGAAGACGCCCACCATTATCGTCATGGGCAACAGTTTCCATGGCCGGACAATGGCCACCCTCAGCGCCACCGGCAATACCAAAGTACAAATTGGTTTTGAGCCATTGGTAGAAGGTTTTGTGCGAGTTCCTTATAACGATGTTGAAGCGGTTAAATCAGCCATTGCTGAACATAAAAACATCGTTGCCATTCTGGTTGAACCAGTCCAGGGCGAAGGCGGTGTGCGGGTTCCTGCCGCAGACTATCTGAACCAGTTGCGCACCATCGCCGACCAACACGACTTATTGTTGATGCTGGATGAAATCCAGACTGGCAATGGTCGTACCGGTACTTTCTTTGCCTATCAGCACAATGGCCTGCTGCCCGATGTTGTAACAACCGCAAAAGGATTGGGTAATGGCATGCCAATTGGTGCCTGCCTTGCGCGCAGCAAAGCTGCTGAAGTACTGCAACCGGGCAACCACGGCACCACTTTTGGCGGCAATCCGCTCGCATGCAGTGCGGGTATTGCAGTCATCAAAACGCTCCAATCAAGCAACCTGATTGAGCGCGCTAAAAAGCTGGGCGATAAATTGCTGAGCGATTTCAAAACCGCACTCGCAGACAACCCTAAAGTGGTTGATATCCGTGGCAAAGGTTTGATGATCGGCATTGAGCTGAACGCCCCCTGCCCCGAGTTGGTACAAAAAGGCCGCGATTTGGGCGTGTTGATTAACGTGACAGCGGTAAACACTATCCGTTTGCTGCCAACCTTTATCCTCACTGATGCCGAAGCAGATGAACTGGTGAGCAAGGTTGTACAGCTAATAACAGAGTTTTAAACAAGTGCGCGCAATAAAGCGCGCACTGCAATAAAAGAGCAATGATTATGGTTCCCCAAAAGGCACCGAGACATTTCCTAACCCTCACAGATATTAACCGCGCTGAACTGCAGCAGATTATTGCACGCGCTATCGAACTCAAAGCCATGTTGCGCAAGGGCGAAGCCCCTGAGATTTTTAACAACAAAGTGCTGGCGATGATCTTTGAAAAAAACTCTACCCGCACCCGGGTTTCATTTGAATCCGGCGTTGCCAAACTGGGTGGTCACGCAATTTTCCTGTCTACCAAAGACTCCCAATTAGGGCGCGGTGAACCGATCGAAGACGCTGCACGTTGTATCGCCAGCATGGTCGATATGGTCATGATCAGAACCTTTGGCCACCACATTGTTGAACGTTTTGCCGAATACTCACGTGTGCCGGTGATCAATGGCCTGACCGATGAATACCATCCTTGCCAGCTGCTGGCTGACATTCAGACTTACGTGGAAAAACGCGGCTCTCTCGCCGGTAAAACGGTCGCTTGGGTGGGTGATGGCAATAACATGTGCAACACCTATATTCAGGCAGCAGAGTTGTGTGATTTTGAATTGCGCATTGCTACACCAAAAGGCTTTGAACCAGAAGACGAGTTTGTTACTCCCTACCAACATCGCGTAACTCTGGGCAATGACCCACGTGTGGCGGTTGCTGATGCTGATTTGGTGGTGACTGACACCTGGGCATCAATGGGGCAAGAAGACGAGAAGAAACAGCGCGAGAAAATCTTTATGGGCTATCAAGTCAATAAAGAACTGATGGCGCTCGCTAAATCCGATGCGATCTTTATGCATTGCTTGCCCGCTTATCGTGGCAAAGAAGTGTCAGCCGACATACTCGATGCACCTGACTCGGTTGTATGGGAAGAGGCAGAGAACCGTATGCACGCCCAAAACGCTCTGATGGAATTCCTGTTCAACCAATAGATTCCTCAAAACACACGCAATAAAACCCGCTTATCCCCACGGAAAGCGGGTTTTATTGTTTTTGCCCCATCACTTCTTCCTGGCACCAAAAAAGAACATCAAAATGACAACGTTGCCTTTTGTGCCCTGTTTGGCTGCAACGCAAAAACACCAAAAAAATACAGTAAGTCATACAAATTAAGAAAAATGACCCAAAATAATACTTTTAATAACATTAAATGATTTTAAATTAATTTAATATTCACTATATGAATAAAAACGATAATTTTTCCTGTTCTTGTGAAAAAACAATCTGAGAAAAAGTAACAAAAAGTAACACTTTGAAATTTTTGATGCCTATAATTCTTTCGTGGGTGCAGTTAAACATTCTGGTTAATCTTACTTCCTGAGGGTTTTATCATGACAAAATCATTCGCTTCAAAATCTACTCTTGTTTTTTCTTTGCTTTTAATGACAACGTTGTCCGACATGGTGAGCGCTGAGTCATTCTCTTCGTATAAAAAAGTGCCGGGCGTTGTGAAGGCAGTAGATGCAGCAGAAAGCACTATCACCGTCACCACTGAAGAAGGCGTTACCAAAACCTTTACTGTTATCAAAGGCGCAAAGGTGGCTACCGAGAAAGGTCGTGTGATGTCGTTGAGCTCGCTGCAAAAGGGTGACACCGTCATCTTGAAAAACCGTGTATCCAGCACAGTTGCAGGTGAGCTCAAAAGCAAAACATTAAGCGCTAACTAATGCTATAAAGCCGCAACATAACAACAGGCTTATCATTTGTTTTGACCACTGCAATGAGCCCCTTATGGGGCTTATTGTTTTTAAGGCGTATGCATTTATATAACTAATTAATTTTAACCTTGCATACGTATTCAAAATATTTCGTAAAAAAAATTACCGTATTCTGATGGTGGAAGTTGTTGTTGCATGTGACTACATGCATATAAACCTAATAAAGATAATCATCAAAACTTCGGTATCCACTATGAAAACACTCCCCAAACTTTTGTTTGCTTCACTGCTATTTCCATTAATTTCAATTTCAGCCCAAGCTCAGACAACATTTGTCCATTTATTTGAATGGAAATGGAATGACATCGCCTCAGAGTGCGAAAACGTTTTAGGCCCGAAAGGTTATGCGGCCGTACAAGTTTCTCCTCCACAAAAATCCGTTACAGGAAATGCCTGGTGGACGCGTTATCAACCCGTCAGCTATTCCATCGAAGGCCGTTCAGGCACACGTGCAGAATTTGCAAGCATGGTGTCACGCTGTAAAGCGGTCGGTGTGGATATTTATGTCGATGCCGTGATTAACCACATGGCTGCAGGTGGGCGTAATTTCCCTGAAGTACCTTACAGTGCAAATGATTTTCACACCTGCACCACCAATATTGATTACACGAACGCCTGGCAAGTACAGAATTGCGATTTGGTTGGCTTAAACGATTTAAAAACTGAATCAGATTATGTGCGCGCAAAAATTGCAGCTTATATGAATGATTTATTGAGCCTGGGTGTAGCAGGTTTCCGTATCGATGCAGCGAAACATATGCCGAGTGCCGATATCGCCAACATCATTAGCCGCTTAAATGGCAATCCGTATATTTTCCAGGAAGTTATTGGAGCGGCTAACGAACCTATCACTCCATCGCAATACACTTACATCAGCGACGTCACTGAATTTAATTTCAGTAACACGCTCGGACATTATTTTAAAGGCCGTGCGCCCTTAAAAGATTTACGCAATATCGGTGTGTGGAGTGGATGGCTTGCGAGCAGTGATGCAGTGACTTTTGTTGCCAACCATGACAATCAACGTCAAAACACCAGCAATATTGTGACGCACAAAGATGGCATGAATGTGAATAATATTGCGCATGTGTTCATGCTCGCCTTCCCTTACGGCTACACACAAGTGATGTCCAGTTACGATTGGACAGACCACGATCAAGGTCCACCAAGCACCGCTGCAAGTGCATGCAATAACGGCTGGCTGTGTGAGCACCGCAATCGCGAAATTGCCAATATGGTTGGTTTCCGCAACGCGACTAAAGATGCATTTTATGTTTCTAACTGGTGGGACAACGGTGCAAATGCTATTGCATTCGGTCGCGGCAGTTCAGGCTTTGTCGTTGTTAATGGTGAAAACAGTTCGATCAACGTGACATTGCAAACGGGAATGGCCGCCGGTAGCTATTGCAACGTAATCACCGGCGATTACGTAAATGGCACCTGCACCGACGCGAGTATTACCGTTGCAGCCAACGGTACTGCAACATTTACTGTTGGCGCAAAAGCCGCAGCAGCTATTCATATAAAAGCGAAAAATGGCGATGTGGTTGGCAACAACTGTGTTTATTCTTCAATGAAATTGCGCGGTACGTTTAACAATTGGGGCAGCACCGATATGACCTGCTCTGCCGGCACTTGGGCTGGCAGCGTAACATTTGCAGGCAACAGCACTGATCGTTTTAAATTCGACGCCTATGGCAATTGGGTTAATAATTGGGGCAACAACAACAGCGATTTGATTGCCGATGCCGCAGGTAATGATATTGCTGTAACAACCGCAGGCACTTACACCATTACGTTCAATGATGCGAGTTTGCAATACAGCGTTACCCGCAATAACACCAGCAGTTCTGTTGCAAGTTCGAGTGCAGCAGCCAGTAGTGTTGCCGCGAGTTCAACACCTGCAAACTCAAGTACACCCGCCAGCTCAAGCAGCGCGCAAAGTTCAAACGCAGCGACAGTCAATGTGGCATTCACCTGCCAAAATGGCACGACTTACACAGGGCAAAGTGTGTACGTTGTTGGTAACCACGTCGCGCTGGGTAATTGGAACCTTGCATCGGCGATCAAACTCAATCCGACCAGCTACCCAACCTGGACTGGTAATATCACATTGCCCGCGAACACAGCGCTCGAATGGAAATGTGTAAAACGTCAGGAAAATAATGCAACGCTAGGTGTTGTATGGGAAAGCGGCGGCAACAATCTATTGAATACCAGTAATGCAACCAGCACCTTGGGCGCGTTTTAATAAGAATTTTCGTCATACTCGCCATTGCGGGTATGACGATTCCCAGATAATCCACTCCTGTTGTACTCGTATACAAATTTGATAAAAAATCAAACCGTTAAATTAATTTCTTGCATAACACCCACCTTTCCATCTTCTGTTAAATAAATTCCGGAATTGGCGACTTCACCGAGCGAATTATTTTTTTCATCTTTCAATTGGAACGATGAAGAAACGTGGCCTAAAAATATCGCACCAATATTTTTATCACCCAAGCCGACTAACTGTGTTGATCCATCTTCATTGGTAGACCAGATGCGCAACTGGTGGTAAATACTGTCGCCTTCGTCAATAAAATAATTGCCATCTTCATCGTACGCAGCAAGTTCGGCAAAACCACGCCCGCTACTGGGGCCAAATAATTCAGTGCCATTATTAATCACACCATCGCCATTACGATCCAACGCCAGGTAGCCACTGCCGGGGCGTAAACTGGCAATTTGTTCTGCGCTGCCATCGGAATCCAGATCAAATGCAAAACGTGTTTGGCTAAGACTTGCGCCCTTCCCATCAAAATTGATAACAAGAGGATCGATTTTTTGGCTGCCGGCCTGAATCGCCAGAGAAGATTCCTGTACAAATTCGCGGTTCATCGACATATCCACCGTGAACGCGATTTCACGGCCATCCTGGGTGCGAACAATTCCCGCCGCTTTGAATTGCATACGTTCTTGTTCCTGATAGCGCTCCTGCCGCTGGTAGACAATTCCCGGGCCACTGCTGCGCACCACAGCTTGACCTGGCGCAGAGGTATCCACATTCAACGTTTGGACGTTACCGCCCGCCACCGCTTGCACCGATGCAGGTTCAACTATCTGCATGTCATGACCGGTAATCGATTTGTACATCGCTGCCAGAATCATCATGTTCAAACGCGAACGCCAATCCATCTCTACCGTTAAATCCAATGTTTCGCGCTGTCGATGCATGGCGAGGAGCGAACCTGCAGCGGATAAATCCACAGCAACATCAGGCTCAGCCTGCGATTGGGGTGCGGCCGAGGGCACCGCAGGCGGCGCGGCGGGTTGATCCAACCAGAACTCCAGCGACTCTTTCATGCTGCGTTCTTCACGATATTCCCGCTGTGCGGCCATGCCGATAAAGGCGTTAGAAATAATCATAGTGCCATCCGTTTTTGCCAAAACCAGTGAGTTGCCATCGATAGAAAGACCAAGGGCTAGAATCTATAGCGGCAAAAGCGTTGATTTTTTAAGCTAAATTTGGCGCATAAATTAGAATAATAAGTTATTAGCAGATGCCAATTGGCATAGATTCAGGCAATACAACGGCTAAATCACTTAACCAATCACCGGAAAGCTGGGATGGGATGAATTGAAATGGGACGGGATGAGATGAGATGAGATGAGATGAGATGAGATGAAATCAAACAGGAATAAATTAATTGCGCGCCAGAGCCAACTGGGTTTTGTAGCGCTGGTGCAGGATGTTTACCCGAAACACATAGGTCTTGGTTTCTTCATAGGGCGGTACACCTTTGTAGCGCTCGACCGCACCGGGGCCCGCATTGTAAGCCGCGGTTGCCAGTGTGATGTTGCCATCAAACCGTTCCAGCAGCCACGCCAGATACTTCACTCCACCCTCAATATTCTGCGCCGCGTTCGATGTATCACGCACGCCCATATCTTTGGCGGTACCCGGCATCAACTGCATCAACCCCATAGCACCTTTGCGCGAACGGGCAAGAGGATTGAAGTTGGATTCTGCATGGATCACCGCACGCACCAGCGAAGGATCAACCCCGTGTTTGCGAGCGGCCTGACTGATGGAGTAAGTAAACTCGGTCATATACAAGCGTGTTGCACGCCAGTCCACGCGCGATAGCGGGTTACAGGCATAACAGGAGTTATACACGATCACTTCATAGTCGGCCTTGCGCGGCTGACGGTCTGAATAGGCAACCGCCCCATCTTTGCGATACTTAAAAAACTTGAAGGGTTGTGCAGGTTGTTTACTGGCAGCGGCCTCGGCCTCCAAACGCTCCTGCTCTTTGCGCGCTTTTTCTTCTGCTGCGGTTTTCTCGGCAATCCGCCGGACATGGGCCTCAAAGTCAGCAAGACTCGATTCCTGAGCTGCCTCACGCGTCGGCTCACCCACGCTTTTGTCGGTGGCGATATCGGTCTTCACATCCGCCCATACGCCAACACTGGCCAGCGCCAGTATCAGGGAGGTAAATGACAACCAGGTTTTACACACAGCAAACACCACGATTCGTAACAGGAAAAAACGGCTCAAAAAATCCAGCCGGGAGATTCAGTGTAGCCCAACAAAACCAGGGGCTCTGTCACCAAAATCCATTTTCGTGACTTATTGCAGCTTATCGACATCTACCGGCATTCAGGAATGCGTGCCTAACAATCAGGATTCCAGCCACACATCGCGGATCCAATGCCAAATCGAGGGCCAGCTCTCATCGGTCATGTCGCCATCGCGCCAGAACAAAATCTCGCCATCCGGCTCGGCGCAGTAATAACTGCCATTGTCTTCACAGATAGGCAATAAATGGCGCGGCACGCCCATCGCCCATGCGGTAGCCGTCACTTCCGGCAAATAGGTGTGGGAGTTGGGATCGGCAGCGGTAACAGGCTCCAGTGAACCGTATACAACGTCGCTTGCCTCTAGCAGAAAAGTGCGCACATCACGCGGGATTGGCAACAGAATCTCTTCTTCAATTTCGACCAGCTTGTCTTCATCGGGCAAATCCAGCGGAACCGGTACGGGTTCGTTGTAATCGCGTAACAAATCCAACACATCATCGATATCGGCCATGGGGTTACCTGTCAATAATAAAAGGACAGGGACTATAGCCCGAAGCGCTCGCCAATCACAACTGTTGAAATAAGGACATCTGCTGATCGACTAATTGCCCCAACGACTCATTCATAAAATGCAAAATACTGTCTGCAACCGGCGTTAATTGTTTATCCACATAGTGTTGATAATCGATCGGGCTTTGGCGCATGTTCATATCCACGTCATAACGGCCGACCGGTTCCGGGCCATTACTGGTAATCACATAACTGATCCAATCGCCGCGGCGAAGCGATTCACCCGTCAGTTGCACATACTTGCGTGCGGCTTGCACATGCGGCGGCACATTTTTTTGATACTCATGTAAATGGCGACGCAAGCGTTTGCGATAAATCAACTGCAGATCGCGCTTGCCAGCCAAGACTTCATCGTTAGTGGTGCGCACAAAATCCAGATAGTCTTCACCGGCAAAAACTTTGCGGTACAGCTCCGCCTGAAAATCTTTGGCGATCTGTGTCCAATCGGTACGGACATTTTCCAGCCCTTTAAATACCATTTCACGCTTGCCATTATTCTCTACCAAACCGGCATAACGTTTTTTAGTCCCCAACTCCGATCCCCGCATCGTCGGCATTAAAAAACGTAAATAATGTGTCTCATATTGGATTTCCAGCGCGCTGTTAATCGCAAACTCATCCAGTAAGGTTTTCTGCCACCACTGGTTTAATTCTTTCGCAAGGCGTTTGCCAATGGCATTACATTGGGCTGTGTCTTTTGGCTTTTTTCCAACACAATTATTTTCCAACCACACAAACAGCGAGTCAGTATCGCCATAAATTACCGCATAACCTTGCTGCTCAATCCAATCGCGGCTGCGCTGGATAATGTCATGCCCGCGCATCGTAATTGAACTGCTGACGCGAGGATCAAAAAAGCGGCAGCCGGTCGAACCCAGCACACCATAAAATGAATTCATAATAATTTTGATGGCGTGGGATAGCGGTGCATTTTTATGCTGTTTGGCGCGGTCTCGCGCAGCCGATAACTGCTCAATAATATTGGGCAGGATATGCCATTCACGCGCAAAATAAGCACCATTAAAACCCGGCACAATTTGCTCTGCAGGCAATTGTTGGTGTTGCGCCAACCAAAACGCACAAGGATCAATTAAAAACGTACGCATAATGCTCGGATACAGACTTTTAAAATCCAGCACTAATACATTGTCATAAATGCCCGGACGGGAATCCATGACATAACCACCCGGGCTATAAATATCCGATTCCAGTTCACCCAGGTTGGGCGCGATATAACCGCGCCGGTGCAAGCGTGGCAAATATAAATATTCAAATGCCGCCACCGAACCGCCAATACGGTCTAACAGCAAGCCTGTCAGCTGGCTGCGCTCCATCGCAAAATTCAACAATTGTTGTTGCTGGAAAATTTTCCACACCAACTCACAGTCGCGCAGGTTATAGTCCGCTAGCGCAAGCTTGTCATGGTTAAATAAATAAGTAATGTCATCAGCGCGATCGTTACCGCTAATTAACTTTCCCTCGCCCAATAATTCTTCCGCAATATTCTGCAATGAATAACTGTCATAACGATAATTCGCTGCTTTTAATAACTCGATACCATCCAGTGCAACCCGTCCGGGGATCACTACATAACTGCGACCAGTATCGGCATCATCATGTCGCCAATGAATGCTTTGGTTTGCGCGCCCTAACTGCAGCTCCATATTCAGGCTTTTGCAGATGTTTTCCAGCACCAGTAAATCAAACTGTACGACACTCCAACCAATCACAATATCCGGATCAGCTGTGCGGAAAAATTCAAAAAAAACTAACAAACAGTGTTTGGCATCGGCACAAAAAATCACCGTTTCAGTATTAACGCCCTCTCCCACCATAAATACCTTCTTCCCTGCATCGCACCAGACACCAATTGAATAAAGCTGCTTCGCATCCATCGATGTTTCGATATCGAGCGACAACATTTTTAATGCAGGCCGCCACAGAGCATCCTCCACCGGAGCCAGCTTTGGATTGATAATAGGAAATGGGTTTACAGGAAAATCGATTTGTGCAGCAGCAGTAATAAAACGCTCCATTAAAAACCGTTCAGGCGGGCGAATATCTGCTTCCCAGAAAGGAATGTCTTGTTGCTGCAAAATAATCTGCGCATCGCGCGCAATACGGTGCTGGCGGAAATACAGTGCATTCACTGTTTTGTTATGAAAGTTTTTTAATTCAACTTCTGCCATATGCCAGTGGCGTAAAGTTTTAAGCAATTGCTGGATGAGCTGAGTCTGCTCGCGCAATACAAAGAACACCACCGTCTGGCCCGTTATTTGAGTCCAACAACTGCCCGTTTCTGTCGCCCACCATAAATCCAGCACCACACCCTCACGGGTATCGCGCCACTGGCGGGTCAATAAAAAGGCATTGGTCATAGCGCACGGGACAACACTGGTTAAGCAACCAGCATTATCCCGCAGATGGTAGGTGCGCGCAATCAGCGCTGATAGATAGAAAAAACCCAATCAAATGATGCAATGTCTCATTTGGCGTGATTAGGTGTAATTAATGGCTGGCTACTCATCATCACCGCACTGATGGTCAACCCCGGTAAATTATATTCAGCATCAAGATTGCTAATAACAAGCACCACCTCTTTCCCCTTTGCATTCTGCACTTGTACTTGATAAGTCCACGGCTGATCTTTTAAATCATCATCACTTTCGCAGTGTAATTCTCGTTGGGCGACTTGTTGTTCCAGTTTTGCCTCGACGTTTGCAACAATACCAATACAACTTCCGTGGATAACAAGATAAACATTATCCTGTGGAATTGTGGCAGATACCGTAAAGTTACCCGGCGTTGTTGTTGCCGCAAATAACATACTGATGGCAACTGGCGCGCTGGTGGTATTTTTAAAACGTTCGCCGCCCTTCCATGAATAAGTAGTAACGCCCGTAAACCCGAGTGTTTGTTCATCTGCAAGCTGGGCAGTGACACCTTTGATATAACCAGCACCGGCTTTGCGGTCGTAAGAAATAATCTCGCCTTTTGCCAAAGCCTCACCACTGTTACCACTTGGCAAATACCAATCTATATCTGCCAAATCACTCAACGCCATGGACTCGGGAACAACAGGCACAAGCGAAACTGTGAGTGAAGGTTTTTGGGAACAAGCCATCAACCCCCACACCAGCATTAACACCGTCATTAACGTTTTGATCTGTAAAAAAGATAAATGAACATTCTTCATAGCAATTCCCTTGATACGTTGACTATTTTTTAAAACAGACAAAACGTTTATGTTTTATCGAGAAAAAAACTGTTTTTTATATAAGGTGCGACAGGTTATCGCATATTCTTTTTGGCGAATGTCCACCCTTGCATGCTGGAAATACCCGGTGGATTGCCGGTAAAGAATTTCTTCGCTTTTTTGTCACCTTTCAACTGCCAGTTAAACCACTCGGTTGCCACTTTGGCGAAATCCCCACCGAACGGTTGGGCATAGGTGCCGCCATGCCCTACATCCAAATTGCCGACAAATACCGGAACATGGTTAATTTTTTCTACATCATCCATGCCGTTTTTATAGGCGATATCGGAAGGGCCACCGAGCAGGTAAAGTGTTGGGGTATGGATTTTTTTAAGATCATCTTTTATTAGCTGCGGCATCATCGGCATTGCATTGCCACGCACAGCATCAATGAAAATTCCGCTGTTCGCTACTACCAACGTTTTAATTCTAGGATCATCTGCCACTTCCAATGCTTGCAAGCCACCGCATGACATACCTGCTACAGCGATATTTTTAGTGTCGATTTTCTTGAAGTAGTTGCTGCTTTTATTAGTGTTCTGTGCAACAGCCCAATCAATTGCAGCACGCAATTTTGCTGATGTTGATCGCTCTTTAACTTGCTCACCGGTTTCTTTCGGGATAAAACCCGTCGCAATCACCACATACCCTTGTGATGCAATTTCATTTAAAAAATTGACGTGCTCCCAAGGGGAGTCAAAACAAGCACCATTCCCCCACACAATTAACGGCAAGCTTTTTCTGCCGGTAAATTTATCGATATTGTTTGGCCTGAAAATCGTGTGAGTAGGTAATGAAGCGTCTTTAAGCATGATAGCGCTATATTTACCGCTGCCTCCGCTTTCAACAACCCTTGATTCAACTGTTTGAGCAAACGATGGTGCAGATAACAATAATAAGCACAAAAAGGTATAACTAATTGCCTTCATGGTGTTTCCCTAAAGTCAGGTTTAATAATTAAGATGAAGCCAACGTGATACTCGCAAAAAGTCACGTTAACCCAATCATGATTTCGCCGTTTTTATAATAATTTTTTAAAGGGATGTATTTGGTATCAACTTTTTATTATGGATAAACACAAGACATTTTCGCTTATGACCTGCACGCAAGAAATAATTCGGCAGGAAAATAATCTGGCATGTCATTTTTTATTTCATCAAATGGGTTCACGCATTAATTCACGCCGAATTCTGCCAATTGCAGCCATAGGATTAAGCCCCTTAGGGCATACCCAAGAACAGTTTCCGATACTTCGACAGCGGAAGAGACTAAATGGATCATCAAGATCACTTAATCGCCCATCTCGCGCTTGATCACGACTATCAAGAAGAAATCGTAACGATTGTAATAAGGCAGACGGCCCCAAATATTTTTCAGGATTCCACCACCAGGAAGGGCATTGCGATGTACAACATCCACAGAGTATACATTCATACAATCCATCAAGCTGTTCCCGCTCCTCCGGGGACTGCATCCTTTCGATTGCAGGCGGAACATCCTCGTTAATAAGCCAAGGTCTCACACGCTTATATTGTTCGAAAAACAGGGTTTGATCTACAACAAGATCGCGAATGACAGGCATACCAGGGAGAGGTCTGATAATCAGCGTGTTAGAGGTGCCGATAGCTTCCCCAACAGGTTTTATACAGGCCAGCCAGTTCTTGCCATTAATATTCATTCCGTCTGAACCACAAACCCCCTCGCGACATGAGCGTCGATATGCCAAGCTTGTATCTCTTTCTCGAAGATATTCCAAAGCATCCAGAACCATTCGATTGCGAAACTCTTTAGGGAGCGATAGAGACTGCATGTAAGGCGAAGCATCTTGTTCAGGGTTGTACCGATATATTTGGACATTGATCATGAACTCTCCTCCCTTCACTGTGAAGCAACACGAAGTTGATGGGTAACCCGGGATGCTTGCCGTATTCACCCACTTGTCGCGTGCGCTGTTTTGTTGCCCCTGGTCAACTGAATATCCGGCAGATTATCCGCCACCTCACGATAAGTCTTTTTTGATAAAAGCACCTCAACAACAGGCGCTATAGGTTCTGCCCATATCTCTGGAAGATCTGCCTCACCATCAGAGATTATTGAGAATGCTAATTTCTCAATCGGAGGACAAAAGTCAGCCGATACGCCCTCCTTGTTTCCTCTGGCATCAATTCGGTACCACCCATGATTTTCAAAGTACACCGCATTTAAACCGTGCAAACAAAACGGCGGCTTATCATTGTTAATGGTCAGACGTTGATAACACAGTCCGGCGGGAATACCGTTCGCACGCAATAGTGCCGCGAGCAGGTGGCTCTTCGCATAGCAGTAACCCGTTCCGTGTCTCAAAACGTCGGATGCCTTACATGTCACAGGGCCGCACTGATAATCCCAACTATGCTTTATCTGATCCCGGACGAAGATAAAGCACCTTTCTGCGATAATCTCAGCACTTCCAGCACCATCGGCCAGCAACTTCGCTTTAGCCGAAACCTCTGGCACTTTCCAATCTATGTATTCTGTTGACTCAAGATACTGATGCACGATCTCAATTTCCTATTACGATTAACACCATATTAACCGGCAGAACTTACATTGTGGATTATAGAATATTTTGCGCAGTAAAATTAAAAATTGTGAATTACAAAATATGCAATGTACATGCTGCACTTATGATTTTACCGTTTTACTTGCAAGAGATGAATGCTCTACAAGCTCGGCATTTATGAAAGCAGCAATCATTGCACGATAAACGGCTTCAGTAACGTCGGGATTTGCTGCTGATTCAACTGCAAGAGCGCGTACTTTTGAAATTACTTGCTCGACTCTCTGGGGCGCTTTAACGTCTTCGGTTGTCTTTTTGAAGCGAGCGGCTTGCATAACAAAGCCGCCACGCTGAGCAATTAGGTTAACAATTTTTTGGTCGATAGCATCGATATTTGAACGAACTTCATCAAGGGAACTGCAAGTTACGATATTGTTCATTTTTAACTCCTTGTTTTGTGCCTATAACGAAGCCGTAGAAAAAC